>JAHCLO010000057.1 GCA_026125285.1 Verrucomicrobiia bacterium
AACCGCACACCAGCAGGGAAACAACGGTCAGCCGGACTCGAAGTAAGGTTTGGTTTTTCATGGGGCAATGGGAAATCTTGCGGCGAACCGCTTAACATTGTTGGGCATGGCGAGACGTTGCGCGGACGTGGATCGAATGTCAACAGGAGGTTTTGACGTGAGGACTTGGTAGTCCCGCTTGGGGCACAACAAGAAGCCAGCCCGGCGCTGAAGATGGTGAGGAGCGGCAAGGGCATGACAATTGGGAATCCTCGATTACGTCCTATGACTCTCGCGGCAATGCGGTTCTGATGCAGGACGCCGAGGATAGATTCGCGCGAAGCACGTTCGACGATCTGGGGCGTCTCATCCGATTGGAACGATTTGCCGATGATCCGGTGAATGCCGGCGCGCACCTCTTGCAGCGCTCCGAATTTCATTACGACAAGAACAGCCGCAAGACGACGGACATTGCGTTCTCAGACGCGAAGAATCCCGCCAGCGCGCAGATTACCCACTATGTATACAACGACGCGGACTGGCAGACTCTCAAGGTTTATCCCGACTCGGAAGACGCCGACGACGAGGTCCGTGTCGCCTTTGACGCAAACGGGAACCCAATCTGGGTGCGAGACCAGCGCGGCGTGATGTTTACCAACATCTTCGATCTCGGTAACCGGTTGACTGACCAGTTCATCGCGCTCCCGCCCACGGTGCCGGGCACGACCCGGCAAAGTTTCGGATACGACCCGCTAAATCGGCTGACCAATGCAGCCAATAATTACGCCCAGGTCGGCCGCGCGTACGACCCGCTCTCTCGCCAGACCAACGAAACCCAGTCCATCCGGCTCGATGGCTCGGGATTCGTGAACGAGTGGGAACAGCCGGTGCAAGTGGCGTGCGTGTTCGACAAGCAGGCCAAGAACACCGGGTGCATCGTCTCGGCAGGCGCCAACACCGACCTGACCATTGGGCGCACGATTGATCCATTGAACCGGGTGGACACTATGTCCGCGGCGTATTTTAACACCAACCGCCCCATCGTGGATTACAACTACTATGGACCGGGGCGCATCCAGTCGAAGACGTTGGGGAACGGAGCGCGCTTGCTCTTGAGCCACGATGCCAAACGCCGGGTGCAAATCATGCTCTGGCTTGACCCTGTGAACCTGCTGGCGGGCTTCGAACACGGATTCGACAAGGTGGACAACGTCACTTCGGAAAAGTGGCTGCATGACGGCGGGCGCTACGATCACTACGGCTACAACAAGCGCGATGAACTTATCAACGTCGAGTATCGCTCGACCAATTCGGCTCCGCCGGCAATCTGGCGCGACATGTTCAATTACGATGACAACTACAACCGCACTAACGCGACGTTTGGTGGCCCATTCGACCACCAATACCGTCGTGGACAGCTGTGGCGCGAACCGCGTGAACGAATACACGAACATCGTTCGCAACGGACAGACGTTCGTGGTTCAGCACGACCGAGCCGGGAATATGACCCAGTTCCCTGTGCGACCCGCAACGACCAATCTTCAAGCCGATGTTCAGGCCACGGCTCGCTGGGATGCCTTCAATCTTCTGTTCGACATCGAAAACCCGGCCACGGGCAGGCAGCGTTACTTCTGCGATGCCTTCCGTCGCCGCATGGTGGTGCTGGACTCGGAAACCGACCTGCACGGCAGCCGCCGCTCCATTTACCATGGCTGGAGCAAAGCTGTAGAGCGCAGATTCGATTCCGGCGCCACCCTCGCCAATGCGCCCTCTACGCTGGAACGCATCTATGTCGAAGGCCCACGCATTGATGAACACCTGCTCGCCGCTATTGACCGGAATGAAGATGGTCAGCTAGGCGGTGCCAACCTGAAGAATGTTCGCGACTTCACCGCCGACCAGGATTACTTTTATCTACAAAACCGCCACGGCAGCACGATGGCTTTGAGCGATGCCAATCGCTCAGACCGCGTTCTCGAATACCTGCGCTACAGCGTTTCCGGTGTAGCGACCGTGCTAGGAGCCGTTGACAGCAATTCGGACGGACTCGAAGATAGTCCTCTCGATTTAATCGACAACGCCGTAGGAGGCGCATCACGATTCTCAGCGGAGTTTGCAAATCCATTCCTATTCGCCGGCCGGCGATTCGATGACCACAGTGGATTACATTTTTACCGCCACCGTTATTATGAGACGACGTGCGGCCGTTTCACAAGTCGCGATCCGATTGACTACGCGACGTCTCTAAACCTCAGCCAATACGCTCGCAATGCTCCTACTGAGTTTACTGATCCTTATGGTCTCTATGAGCAGGATGTTCATTTTACACTTACACATATGCTTGGGTTCGCCGTGGGCTTAAGTGACTGCCTACGCAAAGTTGGAGTGTTGTCCAACGAAGCATACAAGATAGCTTGGGCAGATTGGCAAGTAGATGAAAACCTTGAAACCTGGCCGAGGGCTACTCTCGGTTGGCTCAAAAGTGCACCATTTCGGTTTGGAAAAGACGTATGGTATGGCGGAGATCGCCGTTGGCTATTCCACTTTAGGGCTTACGGTGGAACCAAAGTGGAAGAGAACTCACGGGCTGCGAGAACCACCGCGTTGAGTGGAATTATGGCATGCAATCCTTTCCTTTTTGGGATTGGCTTGCACATTCTGCAGGATTCTCTTGCCCATGCTGGCTATAGTTGGAGGATTGGTCACACGTTAAACCCCACCGCACCAGATCGCATCAGTACAGACCCTGCAAAAGCTATGCGAATGGCTCAGGAGACCTATAAACTTCTGCAGGCGTATGCAGAGAATTGCTGCTGTGCTACAGGATTCGCCTGGAGCTCGGTGGGTCTTCCCTATAACCCGACGACTCCGACATTTGCGGGTGAATTTGATCGCGCTCGTAAAGAGGTGGAGCCTCCTCGAGACGTACCTGATGAGGGGTGGGGTAGTTCGGGAGATCCCAGCGATCCAAGAAACTTGATTAAGGGTCGACGCTGACTACATCCCACAAATCAAGTGGACAGTGCCAGATCTTAACATTCAACAAATCCATTCAGTGAGAACTAGCCAAAAGATGACGGGAATCGCCGAGTTTCCTGCGAAACTAGCCGAGACGGGAGCCGGGTGCTAAAACCGCCTTGCAGGTGCATGCCTAAGTCTGATGGCGTAATGCCGTTCACGCGGTTAATACTGCCTCATCGTGTTTCAAAGCCGCGTTACGCGAACAGTTCCGACACCGCGATTCACAACGCCGTGACGCTGGAACATTCGATGGTGTCCCTGGCTTCGAAAACGCGCGTCTCCTGGTAACGGCCATTCTCAGGGCGGCGGTACACCTCCACGCGTCGTTCCGTTCCCAGCACAATCCAGTATTCCTTCACCCCGGCTTCGGCGTAAAGCGAGGCGTTTTCCCGGTCGAGCGCCGGGCTGGAGACGGCCACTTCCACCACGAGTTCCGCCGTCGTGGGATGGGACCGAAAAAACTCCGCTTCAGTACCGCGCACCACGGCAATGTCCGGCTCTGGTTCTGAATCGGCGAGGGCGAGGGGGTCTTCGCGCCGAACCACCAGTCCGCTAGGGAGCATCCGGGCGATCAGGTCGTAAAGCCGTTTCGCCATCGCGGCGTGCAAGGGTGATTTTGACATTTTCTCGATGATGATGCCGCGAATCAATTCCGTGCGGCGCCCGTGCTCGTTGAACTCGTCGAGCCGGTGGTACTCCTCGACCGTGAGCGGTGAGACGCGCCGGCGGACTTCCGGCAATTCCAGGATCGCTGACATGACGATCACACGTTAGTCTGTGGTGGTGGACTCGTCGAGAGTGGAATTCGGGTGAATTCAAATTCTCTTTGGCTTTCGGCGTTCCGTTTCCGCAGATTATCATTTCGCCAGCCGCTCAATCACATTGCGCGTGATCCGCTCCACAACCGGATCGCCGCCACGCAAACCATGCGCCCAGTCGGTGCTGCCGCAGGTGAAGACCGTTCCGCCTCGCGTATAGACGCCTAACACAGCGTTGCCCTTTCGACCATTCTCCCACTGCTCATACCACTGGCAATCGTCCGGATGCCATTGGGCGGGCGCCGTGGCGAGCACCTCGAAAGTCTTGGGCGTGCCATCGCGCTGCGTCGGATAGGGCAGGCCGTCGCGCCACTCCAGTTCGCAACCGTCGCACTCGTAACCGACGATGGTGTCCTTGCCACCGAACTCGTCGCCGCGCTTGAGTCCGGTGTCAGCGAAAGGCCAATGCTCGGGCCGATGCACGGTGTAAGCGCCGCTGCCGTCCATGAGTTGTCCGTGGCTCTTGTGATAACCGCCCCACAAAAAGCCAACGCCCGTGAGCTGGTTCTCGGGGCGCTTGACGAGGTGGTGGCTCCAAAGCGTGGACAACGTGGCGTGGCTTTCGCGAGCGCCATAAACCGGGTCCCATAGATAATTCTGTTTCCAGCAGACGAGCGCCTGGCCGTTGTCCTCGCTGCGGACCTGCCAGCAACAGGTGTTGCCGCTGAAAAACGCCACGTTTCCGCCTTCGGCGATGAACTGCTCCAGATGATCGCGCATCGGCGCGGACCAATACTCGTCATGTCCGACGCTCAGGACGAGGCGATAGCCTTTGAGGATTTCGGGCCGGAACTCCAAATCACCATTCGCCGCGAAATCGAGCACGATGCCGTTCCTTTCCGCCCACTCGACGAAGGGCTGTTCCCAGTTGCCGAACTGGCTGGCGGGTGGACGTTCGTAGGAAACGCGATGCCCCTGATTCCCTCCGCGGCCGTGAAAGGCGTAGAGGCTGAATCCGCCCCAGTTGTTGTAGGCGTTGTAGGTGTGTGTGGCGAGTTGCAGGAGGATTTTGGTTTCCGAGCCTGGCTTGGCTGGTCGCACGATGAAATAGCAACTGCCTTCGACGGTTCGCGTGTTGCGCTGAATGTATTTCCCACCGCCATCGCGCGCCCGCAGAGTTACATGGTAATAACCGCTGCGCCAGGTTTCGGGGATTTTCATCGTCACCGCCGCCGGCCAGCCGCAACCGATCGAGGAGGCGTTTTCTGGAACAGGATGTTCATGTCCTTCAACCGACGGCGACGACCAGACGGTTTCGCGTTTTGCTCCCAGCCTGGTGATTTCGACGGCGAACCTGGCCGCGCTGGTCGAGATGTGCAGCGTCAAATCCTCCCCTGGCGCATAGCTGACTCGCCCCGCATAGCCTTCGACAAACAAAGGTCTGGGTTCCTCGGCAACGATGAAATTTTGAGCCACACAAAGTGCGAACGCTCCAAAAAGCCACCGCCACGAAATCCAATTGGTCATGCCGTGATTTCATTCCGCAGTTGAACGCTTGGCAAGAGCAAACCCAAAAGACTCAGCGCCGCGTGTCGCGCCACGCAATATATCCTCGGTCATGGCGGGCAGACGGCTTCCACTCCCCTGCCCGTCCAGTTCAGTCAACCAAGATGACCTGCATTGGAAACGAGCAGTGACCACGGCCAAGGCATCTTCAGTAGCAGTCAACCCTCGAATCATGGATCGAGTCAGATCGAGGAGAGTTGCGGCGACAGTAATCGAAGCGGCGATGCTGCGCCAAATCCGGGCCAACCAAAATCTTCAACGCGTTCGGCGAGGGGCGGGCGGCGAGTCGGACGGCTTCAGCGGTTTGTGCCAAGGGAAAGCGGTGCGTGATCAGCGGGCGAACATCGAGCCGCCGGGAAAACACCAGCCGGGCCACTTCCTTTTGCAAGGTGAAGTCCGCGGAGTAACTTCCCAGCAAGTCCTTCTCGTCCACGCAAACGGAGGCGAGGTCCACTTCGGTCTTCAAACCTCGCTGCGTGTGGGCAAAGAGCAGCAGTTGGCCGCCACCACGCAGAAACGTCATACAATCCCTCGCCACCTCATCCGAAGCAACGGCCACCACCGCCGCATCCAATCCCCGCCCATCGGTGATACGATCCAGCCGTGCGGCCAGAGAGGTGCGAGCCACCGGCCCGGCAGTCCCGCTCTGGGGGATGTCGCCAGCCGCATTGAAAGTCCAACGCGCACCGAACCTCCGGGCAAGTTTCAAGCGCGACGCCAACACGTCGGTCGCCAGCACGGACATTCCTTCGAGTTGGAGCAGCCGGGTGAACATCAAACCAATTGGCCCCTGGCCGGCCACGAGCACCACGTCGCCGGGAAGCAAGGCCAGTCGCCGCACCGCTTTGAGCACGGTGTTCACCGGCTCGAGCATGGCACCCTCGGCGAAGGAATTTCGGGCTGGGATCTTCACAACTCCGGGCAGGACGAAGGGCATTACCCGGACGTATTCCGCGTAACCACCCCCCGCTGGCTCAAAGCCCGCCGTGATGCCCGTGCGCTTGTATTGCGGGCATTGGGCAAACGCACGGTGGCGGCAGAAGTGGCAACTCAAACACGGCACATGATGATGCAAGGCCACGCGGTCACCCACCGCGAATCCGCGCACCCGCTGGCCCAGGCGAACAACGGTTCCGGCCGTTTCGTGGCCAAAGATTCGCGGCGGCGGCACGGTCGCATGGTGAATCTTTTTGATATCCGTCGGGCAGACCCCGCACACGGCCACTTTCACCAACAGTTCGCCGGGGCCAATGCGCGGCAAGGGCAATTGTTCGCAGCGGAGATCATCTTTGCCACGATACACGGTGGCCCACATGGTTTTTGGAACGCGCGTCACCTGCACAATTAACCAAAGCCGCGACCCGATGAACACCAGAGTTTCATCATTGAAGAAATCTGCTAAACGCCTCGTCCGGCGCGCAGGCGAAACTGAAGCTCTCATTCGCCCACCGGAACTGCACCGCCCGCGCGTGCAATGCCTGATGCGGCAACATCAGGCGTTCGCGTTGCTCCGCGTTGAGCCGACCCTCCACCAACGCCAGATACAAGTTCTCGTTTCCGCCATAGATTTTGTCCCCCACAATGGGATGCCCGAGATGCGCCAGATGGATGCGAATCTGGTGCTTGCGCCCGGTGTGCGGCACCACGCGTAGCAAGGTAAATTCACCCGCTGGCAGCCGCGCCCGCGTGCAACGGCGTTCCACCCACAGTTCCGTCTGCGCCGCGGCGCCATCCGCGCGCACGCAATCCTTGATCGCCACCCCACTGCGCTCGTCCTTTCCCAAAGGGGCATCAATCACCTCGTGCTCCTCGCGCAAATGGCCGTGGACGATGGCCAGGTATTCTTTCCGCACCGCGCGTGTCTCCCAGAGACGCCCCAGTTCACGGGCCGTCGCGGGATCCTTTGCCACCACCACCACGCCGCTGGTTTCGCGATCCAGTCGGTTGACCAAATGCGGTGGTCTGCCCGGCCCCAGGTGCAGTCGCGCGCGGCCAATCAGACTCGACCACTCGTCGCCCTTGGTCGGATGACATACCAAGCCGGCGGGTTTGTTGACCACCAACACGCGGTCATCCTCGTGCAAAACATCGAAAAGCTTGTCCACAGATGCCCACGGAGTATCATCCGAAGCGGTGAGAGAAAAGTGGAATAAATGGCTGCCGATCCTGTTCCTGGTGCTGGCAGCGTTGTCGCGCTGGCCGGGGTTGTTTCCAAACAATTTCAGCGCCTTCTACGCCCTGATGTTCTGCGCGGGCGCCTTCTTCACGGGCCGGCTCAAATGGTGGCTGCCCATGGCCACGTTGGTGGGCACGGACCTGGCCCTCAATCTCTATTACCTGTTGGCACTGGGCATCAACGCCTTCAAAGCCACTCAACTCATCAACTACGCCGCCTTTCTGGCCATCATCTGGTTCGGAACGCGGTTCAATTCCCGGAGTTCGTTTACGAAACTGCTCTCCGGCGGCATCGTCGGCGCGGTTCTTTTCTACCTGATCACCAACACCGCAGCGTGGCTGTTTAATCCATTTAACAATCCGGAATACACCAAGACGCTGATGGGCTGGATCATCGCCCTGACCAAGGGCACCGGGGGTTATCCCACCACGCTGCAATTCTTCCTGAACACCCTGTTAAGCGGCGGCCTCTTCACGGCGCTGTTTGCCGGGGCCTTGAAACTGACGGCCAGTGCGGAATCGCCCCAGGAAAAGGAGGGCGGCGTGCGCGCCGAGGAACCAGAACCGGAAACCGCACCCGAAGAAGCCAACGCATGAAACGGAAGCGGAAGCCGTGATGGGCGTGAGAGAGCCGCCGGGCAACTAACACCTACTCACGCATCACCCATCCCACCGCCATGAGAATCGGCGTCATTTCTGACACCCACGGATTCCTCGATCCCCAAGTTCCCGCACTGTTTGCCGGCGTTGATCACATCCTCCACGCGGGCGACGTCGGCCCGCACGCGCTGTTGCTCGCGCTCGAAGCGATTGCGCCCGTCACCGCAGTGCTGGGCAACACTGACACCTGGCTGCCACTGAAGCTCACGGAACTGACAGAACTGGGCGGACGGAAGTTTCTGCTGCATCACATCGTGGACCCGCGGGCATTGACTGATGATTTGAAACACCGACTGGCCGCCGAACGCCCGGACGCCGTTGTGTTCGGCCATACGCACCAACCGTTTTGTGAAACCATCGGCAACGTGCTGTTCTTCAATCCCGGTTACGCCGGCAAACAACGATTCGCGCTGGAACGCAGCGTCGCGATTCTGCACTGCAATGAACATGGCATCCAAGCGGAGTCTCTCAATCTGTGAGCCGGCATGTAGCGCAGCGACTGAATAAGACCATTCACGCCGGAACCGCCGATGCGTCCTGCCCAGCCGCGCAAACCGCTCCACGTAGGCGAACGTGAAAGGTCAGTACCACATCAAATCCAGCTTCACATCGGCCCGTGCCCATGCGACCGCAAACTGCCGTTGCACATCATCCGCCTGCTGCTGTTTGCCTTGCGCGCGCAGGGCGGCTTCCAAGCCAAACAAACTCCACGCGTGTCGCGGCCAAACTTCCAGATCAGCGCGGAAAACCTGCTCGGCTTTAACCGCGTCCCCGGCTTGCAACCAGGCAGCGCCCAAGGTCGGTCGTACCGGCACGGGCCAGAACGATGGTTCCATGTAGGGCAACGCCAACTCGAGTTCCAGCGCCCGTTCCAATTCCGCGATCATTCCCTTTGCGTCACCTTTCGCGCCCGCAACTTTTCCCGCCAGCCAATGCGCCGACACCAACAACGTATCCGCCACGGGAAAAATCGGGGTGCTGACTTGTTTCGCCGCTTCACTGTTCGCAATTTCCGTGAGTAATTTCGATTCCCGCGCTGCGGCAACCGAATCCTGCTTCGCCGCGAACGCGAGACCGCGCGCGAAATGCCACAATGCGCGATCCACGAGGAAATCGTTCGTCGTAGCCGGCTGCTTGATCGCGAGCACCTCATCCCACTTGCCAAATCGCAACTGTGTGAGCCACGGCAGATGGCGCAGGCGCGGCGCTTCGTAGGCTTTGCTGGGGCCGCAATAATTGTCGTTGGCATAGCGCGCCGCTTGATTCGCCGTCCGCAACGCATCCTTGCTGCGGCCTTCAAACAATTGCGCCCACCACAGGAAGTGAATGTTGTGCGGGTAATACACGCCCGGATAAAAACCCTGCGCCTGGCAACTGCGGATGTAATCCTTGTCCGCTTTCACTGCGAGTTCGTTGGCCGTGACGGCATCGGCATATTGCCCCACGCGCATGTAAATGTGCGCAGGCATGTGAACCAGATGCCCCGCCGCCGGCGCGTACCGCAGCAACCGGTCCGCCGCGCCCAGTCCGGCCCCGGGATTCGGCCCAGCCTCGACGGCGTGAATGTAAAAATGATTCGCGCCCGGATGGTTCGGATTGCGCGCCATGACGAATTGCAACGCGCCCAAAATTTCTTCCGTCTCCGGTTTGGGCGTGCGATCCCGCGTCCAGTAGTCCCACGGCATCGTGTTCATCAACGCTTCCGCGAAAATTACCTGCGCGTCGAGATCATCGGGATATTCACGCACCAATTCCCGCATCGCCGCAGCAAAGGCTTTGTCGAGCGCACTGTGATCCTCGGTATGCTCCGCTTGATAACGCTTCGCCAGCGCGGCGATGTACGCTTGTTCCTTGGGCGAGACGCGGGATTGGTTTGCCAACGCGAGTTGCAACGCCGCCCAGGCATTGGTCGTGTCATCGGCATCCATCGGTTTGTTCACGTGCGGCCCGGAAGCGTACGCCACGCCCCAATGCGCCATGGCACATTGCGGATCGTAATGGGCCGCCGACCGAAACGAGCGGATGGCTTCCTTGTGGTTGAACCCGAACATCAAGCGCACGCCTTGATCGAAATAGCGCTGCGCCTGCTTCGATTTCGTGGTGACCGGATGATGCAGATCGCCCAGTCCGTTGAACAACGGCCCGGGTAATTTTTCGGCGGGAGCGGGCAACGCCGCGAGCAGCGCCGCCAGGGAGATGAGGGGGAGGATTCGTTTCATGGATTTTGATTCAGTCGTTTTGCGTAATCTCATTTCACGTTCAGGCGAGGATCAAAAATACTGGCAGTGGTCCACGTTCTGCACGATCTCGTTCAGAAACCATGCGGAGTCCACGATGCCATCCGCCTCGGGCAGCAGGTTCTCTGGAGTGACTCCAAACGTCGCTGCGGCGAGCCGGCAGGCGTGGAGTTTCACCTTCCCCGTACGCTTGAGCAATTTGAGGAAATCGTGAATTTCCACCGGATCGCCCGCTTCCGCCAACTGTTCGCGCAACCATGCTTCTTCGCCCGCATGACGGCCTTCAATTTTCACCTGGCGCACGCCGTCCCGGGTTAAAACGCGCGCCGCCCAGAGGACAAACAGCACGTCCACTTGCACGCCATGCCCGGCTTGCACCGCCGCAAAAGTCAACGGCGTCAACAGGCGATCATATCCGTCATCGCGAATGACTATCGCCATTTTGGTCATCGCCGGACGTTTCAATGGCGCGGTCGCGCCGGATCCTTTCGGTAAGTCAAGAGTGGTATTCATGGATCAAACTCGAGTTCGTTACGAGTGTTGGGTTGAAGTTAGAGTTGTTGGGAATTCACGGTGCGGATTTGACCGGGATCGGTCACCGTGATGACCGGTCGCAATTGATTCCGGCCTTGGGCGTCGTGCCGAAAGGGATGCGGCTCCGTCGCCACTATTCCGGTGACAATTACTTTGTTTCCCTCGAATCGGCGGGCCAGTTCGTCCATGTCAGCCGCACCGAAGGCTTCCAGTGCTGACACCGGAATGCGCGCGATCACACTCGCACGCTCGACCGGCGTGGCCCGATTATCGCCATTGGACGCATCCGTGAGCAGGACTTCGAGCGGCTGCGGATTTTGTTTGTCCGTGATGTTCGTCACGCGCGCCGCCGTTTTGACCTGGAAGGCAACCGAACCGATTTGCCCGGCCTTCCGGACTGCGGCGGCCGCCGTGAGCGGGAGTTCGCCGGCAGCAGATTCCAGCAACAACGTCCGCACATCCGCCAGCACCAGTCGCACATCGAGCGTTCCAGAACTGTAGATGTTCCGAATGTTGCCGGCTTCATCTATGAGAAACACCCGCAACGTGTGATTCAACGGCCCGGTCGGATCGTTCGGATTATCCTTGCGATTCACCGCCTGGCCATAGGCCGCCAGAATCGGCTGCAGCTTCGTCTGCGACGCCGTCGTGATGAAGCGCCAGTCCGCGACGGCTCGATTCTTGCCCGCGAGATTCGCAAACATCGCCATGCGTTGTGGGGTGTCATTCTCTGGATCAAAACTCATGCTCACGAGCCGCATTCCTTTCGCGAGCGTCGCGTCCCGCGCGCTTTGCCGGTGCAATTCCAGCAACACCCCGGTCGCCATCGGACACGCCTTCGCCGCCGCGCACCGCGTGTAAATGAAACTCATCACCGTGACGCGGCCTTTCGTGATTTCACTCAGTCGCAACTGGCGGCCGCGGTGATCCAACACCTCGCCATCCGCCGCCGTTTTCACCACCGGCAACTGATAACTGCCCGGGGTCGGCACGTCATAATCATGATCCGGCGTGCGTCCGGAATTTATGGCCAAAACCTGGCCGCCGATTGCGACGAATGCCAGCGTCGTCGCGAGAAATAGTTTGGTTTGTTTCATATCTTTGTTTCCTTTTACTTCGCGGCCACGGTGGCGTTTCCAATTTTTGTCGAACCAAACAGCATGTGATGCGGCCGCCCCAGCTTGAGGGCCGTAAAATCCAGCGCAAACGTCGGCGTCAGTTCCTTGCCGTTCCAATTGTAGGCGCGCACGAATTGTTCGTTGTCGTCGCCCAGCTTGTCCCACTTGGCGAGCAGCGAACTGCTGAAATAGAGCCGCTTCCCGTCCCAGCTCTGCGACACCATGTTGAGCTGTTTGCCGATCTGCTTCTCGTAAATCTGCTTCGGCTGATGCGGATTCGACACGTCGAACACCCGCACCTTGCCGTCGCCAAAACAATCCACGAACAACGTCTGGTCATCCGCGCTCAAACTCATGTCCACGGGAATCACGCCGCCCTCGCCGCCGATGGTCGCGATTTCCTTCGCCTGCCAGACGCCGTTCCGATCTTCATAACAAAGCCAGAGCTTCGAGGTGAGCGCTGTGGCGGTGAACGCGTAATTATTCTTCTCGCCCCACGCCCAGCGGATTTCCAACGGCGCACCGGGAACGTGAAACGCCTTCTTCGGCTGGCGCGTATGGAAATTCCACAACACCATCGAATTGCCAAACTGCTTCATCGCCTCGCCGTCCTGGATAAGTTCCCCAAAGGGCCGCGTGTAGTTTTTCAGTCCAGTGAACGAAGTGGTGAGCAGCACGTTTTTGCGTGGCAACACCCGCGCGTCGTAACCATAACCGTCGGCGAACTCCGCGCCTTCCAGTCCAGGCGTTTCCTTTGTCGGCAACCAATGCGTGGCGATGTAATCTCCATCGTTGCTGAATTCGACTAGCGCCGTGTGCCCGCCCTGATCCCGGGCATTCGAGAGACACGGAATCAACACGCGTCCCGGCAACGCATACACGCCGTGCGGCCCCACCGCCCCGCCGGTGATTTTCTCGAAGTTTTCGATCGTTTTGATGTGCCGCGGCTTGGCCGGATTGGTGTGAACGTCGTAGATGAAAATCTTGCTGCTCTCCAAACCCGACAACCAAAGCTGCCGCCGATCATCCGTGAATCCGCCGTGATGCGCCTCATGCCGGCCTTCGAGCGAGTGCGTGTGAATCACCTTGCCGTAATTCTTTGACCCCGGCTTCACGTCCAGCGTCACCAGTTTGTCCGCGCCGTCGCCGAGTCCCTCGACGCCCAGCGTCCAGACATAAACAAATTCCTCCTGCCCTTCAATGCGGGCCAGATACGGCGACGAACAAGTTTCGTCCGCCCGCAGATGGGGATTAGTGAACAGCGCCCCCAGGGTCAGCGCACCGACACCGACGCGCCGCAGGGCGGACAATTTCAAATTGCTAAGTTTCGTAGTCATGGTCTTTGGTTTGTTGTCGGTCGGGCAACAAGGCGGGCATCTTTGCGGAAATCCGCCCCGCTGCCTATGGACCGAAAGGTGAACTTTGGTTTATTCAGCGGTGACGGGATCAATCACGGTTTTCACTTCGCGAATGGCGTCCGCCGGGAAACCGCCACGCACCGCATGCTCGCGAATCAACTCGGGATTCGGGGCGATGTACACGCAAAACAACTTCTCATCCGTCACATAGCTCTGCTGCCACTGGATTTGCGGGCCGAGATTTTCGAGCACGCGACACGACTTCGCCGAAATGGCGTTCAATTCCTTCGGGCTCATTTTCCCCGCGTTGGGGACGTTTCGTTCGATGACAAACTTGGGCATAACACACTCGCTTTCCATGATTGTTGGTTTCGTTCATTCAACGCGATGACAACGATGTCAGCGCGCTGATGCGAAGACTCATTGCGAACTGCGTACCAAGGGGCATAACACTTAAGAAACCCCTGAATTGTTGGCGATTTTGCGGAAAACGAACGAACCAAGTCCTCGCGATAAATCGCAACTCACGAAATCTCGCGAGCAGCGAAGGCGATATTTCGAGAACGCTGCCAAATCATCGGCCGCAATTGCCAAGCCGGGACATACTGCTTCGTCAATCGCAGAATGCTGGCAAAAATCAGGGACAAACTGGAGAAAGTCGGGTTGACGTTGAACGTCCTGGTGGCACTCAACACCTATTGTCGGAAGCGCGGGTTGGGATTGCAGCAGTTGCCAATTTTGGAGACGCGGGGCGTTTTGGAACCCTTGATGGATTCCTCCCGGGTGGTGTTCATGCAGGGAGCGAAACCCCGACCGGAAGCACGGCACAACGATATTAGTCTATGGGATACCAAGTCGCCGGCCGAATTGTTGGCCCAAGCGTCCAGGCTCGCACGCGTAGCGAATGTCCACCCAGACGGTTTCCTGTTCGAGAGCGTGTGCCAGTTGCAGGGCCACAGTCACGCTCGTTGATGTCGCGGGGCGAGCAGACGTAACTGAATTATGGAGCATGAGTCGGAAGGAGATCGAACAATGGAAGCAAGTCGCCGCCGCGTATGTGCGGATGTCCCAACCATGTCCGTACTTGTCCCAATACCGAATAGACAAAAGCGCAGTATGCGCTTAAAACCTAGTTAGTTGAGCGCTGGTGACAAATGTGGGCGGCTTGCGGTGATACATCGGCATGAAATTGCGGGGGTAAGCGGCCTCGGTTGGGGTTGTTGGAGACTGGGCAGGACCGGGGATGTTTCGCCAACCATGCAAGGTGAAGTTCAGGTCGCCGGCGACGCGCCAACGGTACTGACCTACGTGAAGTTCACGCGGATGGTGCTGGAAACAACGGAAGCGCCTTAAGGACTTTGATTGGGGTTTACGAACGGTCGTAAGATGAACAAGAATTGCGAGCCTGAATTCGTTGGGGAGAAGTCCAAACCTCCCCTGAAAACATTGCTGCTGGTTGACGATGATGATATCAGCCGCATCGCCACCAAGTGGTTTCTATCGAACTTTGGTTATGCGGTGGAAAGCGCACGGGCCGCCGAGGAAGCGCTCGCTTTGTTCGACCCCATGATTCACGACTTGGTTGTAACGGATAACTCCATGCCCGGCATGACCGGTGGCGAGATGGCGCACATCATTAAACTTCGCTCGCCAACCACACCGGTGCTCATGTACACGGGTATTGCCCCGCAAGACCAAAGCCAGTTGGACTTTGTCATTCAAAAGCCCGCGCATCTGCTGGCCCTCAAAGACGCGGTGGATCGCTTGCTGGCGGAACGTGCCTAAAACACTGGCCGGCAGAACCGCCCCCTTCCCTCGCGGCACCGTGAATTACCGCTGGAATTGGCCGGGCTGAATTTGCCACGGCGGCCAAGACATTCACAGTAAGCCCTGCCATCGCAAGCTTCGACTAAGGAGGATGGATTCCATTGCAGACCAATCTTAACTACCTAACAACAAGCTACTAACAACCGTATCAACGCCGGTTTATTTCACCCTTCCTCGAAGCCAGCCGGGCTGCCTGGCGAGCCATCGCGGTGATGGCCCAAACGTGATAGTCCCAAATATGTATAAGCTTGTCCCAAATATGTATAGACGTTGATGCTACAAATCTGGCTAAATGAAATCCACTCGGAAAGACTTGCAGGGGTTTTGCAGTCGAGAGTCGGTCATGGGAGTTGGCAAGTTAGGCGGAAACCAAAAAGTAGCAAAACAACTAAGGAGTGACTCAAATCTTTCAAGTCATCGCTGCTTTGACCAGGTTCGCCTCTTGGGAATGGAATTGTTCCACCATGGGTGACCGGAATAGCCAATCCCGGAGGATGATGCGTAGCTGACGCGAAAACCAAGCCCTGAAGGAGGTAACCTCATGCTAGCAAACGACTATCTGACGCTGCGGTTGGTGCGGCTCAAGCCGCCGGATGAATGGCTGAATCGAGGGGAGGGGGTTGGTTTCGTTTTGGTGAAGGGGGGGCGGAGGCAAGTATGTTTCCAAACCCGTGACCCACCGCCTGGAGGCTGGAGACGTGCTGGTCTTGAGCGCGGCTTCCGGCGGCAAGGTGTGCGTCGCCGACACCAGCGGACTGGTCTTTTGGTGCTTTTCCCTGTGCATGGAACACCTCTTTCCCCTGTTCGCCACCAGTGAGATTTATCTCCTGCAAACAGTGCTGGATAAATTAAAAGAGCCGCGGCTGTATCCGGCGAACGAACCCGTGGCCAATATGTGCCATCGGCTGCTGGCGGATGTACCTCCTCAATCTGACCTTGATCACCGCACGCAATTGTTGCGGGTGGTTTCCGCAATCCTGACGTTGGAATTCAAGAAGGCGCACAATCAGCGTGTGGGTTTCATTCGCACTGAGGAGCACTTGATCCAGGTCTTTGAGCGGTTGTCGGCCGATCAGTTGTTGACGCTGTCGGTCGGGGAGTTGGCGAGCAAGTTCAGTTGCAGCCGACGCCACCTCAATCGCCTGTTCCATCAGTACTTTGGTTTTTCCGTGGCCGCTCTGCGCATGGAGATGCGTTTGTTGAAGGCCGTGTCGTTGTTACGCGATCCGGACGCCAAAGTCATCAACGTGGCTGAACGCTGCGGCTTCAACCATTTGGGCTTGTTCAACACCTGCTTCAAGCGCCGGTTTGGCACCAGCCCGGGACAGTGGCGAAAATCTGGAGTGGGAACGAAACCCGGCACCACGGAGGTCCCAGTGGGTGAGCTTGACTGTCCGCTCCGCGCCAATGGGTTGTGTCCGATGAGCGCCAGTCGCAATGACCGGGATCCCAACCCCAGTTCGACTATTTGCCGGCCAACATCAGTTCCGGCCAGCCGCCCGCCAGAATCGCTTGCTCCTTGTGGCTGCCTGAATCCGATGGCGAACACGATTTCGACGTCATTCACGAAGAGGGAGTATCCGTTCCGAGCGGCCGCTCTTGGCCGGTAGCGCAATGCGCCAATGCGATTCCATGAACGCCTCCTTCAGCCAACCAAAGTGCCCCGATTCCGGCGATCTGGCCTTATCGGCCGAATCGTTCGCGATCCGGTTCGGTGGCTTTCCTGGAGTTGCTGCCTCCGGCGACCAGTTATGAACGCACCGTATCGCAGTCGGCTCCATGCCAATCAGGGCATCTCTGCCCGGTGGCGGTGCGTCCCGTGGGGCAGATGGAATCGGGTTGCTGGATGGCTGGGCGCTGGCAGTTTATTGGTCTTAATGACCCGGGCGGTCCCTGCGCAGGAAGCACTGCGCAATTCGATGGCGGGGCACGCGGCGGCGGAAGCCCGCCGGGTCCGGCCCGAAAGCCTTCCCTATACCTTCAAGTCCGGCGATCTGCGGATGCTCGTCACTCCGGCAGTGGGCTTGGACTGGAACGACAACATCTACACCTCCAAAACCGGCAAGGAGGATGATTTCATCCTACGCCCGGAGTTGCGCTTCAATCTCAACTATCCGATCTCCCGGTACAACTTGTTGTTCCTGGATGCGGGCTTTGGCTACGACCACTACTTTGAGCACGACGAACTCAGCACGTGGCGGCTGGGATCCGGCTCGGGAGTTTCCCTGGACATCTACGTCAAGGATTTCTGGATCAACCTCCATGACCGGTTTCAGTATGCTCAGGATTCGGCGCAGGAAGCGGCGGTCGCGAACACCGCCCGCTACGGGACGTTTGAGAACACGGTCGGCCTTTCGGTCACTTGGGATTTGCAGGATGTGACGCTCAGTGCCGGCTACGACCACCTGAATGTCATCTCACCCCAAAGTGAGTTCAAGGTGCAAGACCGCGCGGCGGAGTTGCTCTTTGCCCGGGCGGGATTGCAGGTGCATCCCCGGGTGCTGGTGGGCCTGGAAGGTACGGCCTCCTTCACCAAGTACCAGCAGTCCTACTTGAATGACAACACCGGATACAGTCTTGGGGCGTACGCGGACTGGCGCCCCGGCGCCCATTTCCGCGTGCAACCGCGGGGCGGCTACTCCCTTTACCGATTCGACCAGACCAGCCAGTTCATTAAGGCCGATGATCGCAGCTCCTCCTGGTATGCGGACCTGACGGTCACCCATCAACCCACCGACATTCTCAGTTACTCGTTTAGCGCCGGGCGCGAACGCCGACCGGGTGTGCAATCCGATTTGATCGAGGATACTTACGTGCGATGGAGGGGCAATTGGGGACTCCTCAAGAGCGTAACCCTCGCCACCTCGCTTTCATACGAGCATGGCGAACTGGACGGCAACACGGTCAACGGCAATTTCTCGGAAACCTATGATTGGTTTGGTGGCAGCGTCGGGTTGAGTTACGCGTTCATGAAGGCAGCCAGCGTGAGCCTTAACTACCGCCTGACGCTGCGCGCCTCCGATGAGGCCACCCGGGAATACACCCAGAACTTGATTCAACTGCAACTCACCTATCGCCCATGATGAATGTGCCACCGCGCCCGTCCCAACTCGTGAACCGGATCGCCTTCGGCTCGGGCGAGTGCCTTCCTGCTCAGGTGGCATGCGCGTCACGGGCCGGCGAGACGCCGCCCTCTGTCTCCCGCGCCAGCGGCGCAACCAGACCTGGCCGCTGGCGTCTGGCCGTGAAGTACCTGTCCTGGTTGGCTGGGATTTCGCTCGTGGCGGCGCAGCCAAAGTTCACTGATATCTCACACCTGTTCCCGGAGTGGACTTCCACCCCGGCCACTGAAGTCACGTCGGGCCTTACGGAAACCACTGCTTTGACCTCCAACACTCTCGCCGCGGCGACCACCGGCAGCATGGACGCCTTGGATGACAAGTACATCCTGGCCATCGGTGACCGGTTGAGTTTCCGGATCGTCGAGGACGAGGACGATCCCAAGCCGTTGTTCGTCACGGACTCCGGGGAACTTGAAGTCCCGTATATTGGCCGTTTCCCGGGGGTCGGCAAGACCTGCCAGAAGCTGGCGCGTGAAATCAAGGCCGAGTTGGAAAAGGAGTATTACTACCAGGCGACCGTGATTCTGGCGGTGGACCTGATGACCCGGAGTCGGGGCAAGGTTTACCTCGTCGGGCCGGTGCGCATGCCCGGCCCCCAGGAAATACCCAGCGATGAAGTCCTCACCTTAAGCAAGGCCATCCTGCGCGCGGGCGGTTTCAACGATTTCGCCGACCGGCGCAACGTCAAAGTCACCCGCAAGACCGGCGTGGCCGATGCCGCGGATCAGACTTTTACCGTGGACGTTGCGGAAATTCTCGAGAAGGGTAGGAGCACGGCGGACCTGCCCTTGCAGCCGGGCGACCTCATCTACATCCCGGAACGCTTGATACGATTCTAGCTCATCCACCCGGCCCGGAACGCCACAACCACCTTTTCTTTGTGAATCAACCCAACCCACCAACCTTCCGACCGGATTACCAAATGGTCGGCCCCGTGGATGAGGTGGCCGGCCCGCCGGCTCACTTCCACCCCCAACGGTTGCTGGCGTTCATGCTCAAGTTGTGGTGGGTACCGGTGCTGACCCTCGTGCTCGGCCTGGCCGCCGCCGCCGCCATCGTCTGGTGGCAGCCTCCCAGCTATGTCTCGCAAGGCCGCATGTGGGAAACCCTCAAGTTGCGCCTGCCGGAAGGTTCGCTGTTCTCCGAGGACGTGCAAAACTTCCTGGGCACCCAGACGGAACTGCTGCAAAGCGGCACCTTGCGCCAACTGGCCATGGAACGCCTGCGGGCTACCAGCAACAACATCCCCCTCGGCAAGGATGGCGAGCCCATGCTGGTGGCCGTCCGGGTGGCCGGAACTTCCAAGAGTTCGGTGTTCCGCCTCGAAGCTTCCAGTGCGAATGCCGCGTACACACGGGCCTATCTCGACGCGCTCATGCACGTCTATCTCGAGTACAAACGAAACATCCGCAAAGTCGTCTCGGGCGATACGCTGGCCTCCATCACCGAGCAGGTTCAACGCGCCGAACGCGACTTGAAAGCGGAGCAGGACGTCCTCACCGCCTTTCAGCGCACCAACAACCTCGCCATCTTGCAGGAAGAGGGCACCATCGCCGGCGGCTATCTGGCCCGCCTCAAGACGCAACTCTCGGATCTGTTGCTCGAAAACCGCCTGCTGGATGCTGTCGCCCGGGACCCGGCCCCTGCCGAAGCGGTCGGCACCAATGCCAGCCCTGATCTGCTGGTCCCGGCGATGACCGCATCGTTGGCGGGACGCGCGTCAGCCGACCTACCGGCCGCCTTCCAGGAAGTCGCCCTCCTGAAACTGCAACGCGACCGCCTCAGCCGCTACCTGCGCCCCAAACACCCCAAGATCGTGAAACTCGATACCGACCTGGAGCGCGCCCAGAAACTCGTCGAGATGTTCCATTTCCGCAGCCGCGAACAACTGGCCGCCGCCCGGCAGGCCAACCAGTTGCGCATTGAGAACGTTGAAACCTCCATCCGCGAATGGGAACGGAAGGTAATCGAAGCCAACACCCGGATTGCCGAAGCCGAGCGCCTGCGCCTCAACGTCCAGCGACAGCAAAGCATCTACGAGCGGCTTTCGTTGCTCGTGCAGAATGTCGGCATCAGCCGCAACATTGATCAGGAAACTCTTGCCATCCTTGAACCCGCCGACCCGCCCCGCCGCACTTACATCCGGGAAATAAGTCTATTGGCTGGGGGCGGCTTTGGGGGCCTGGGCCTCGGCCTGGGCTTGGTGCTGTTGGTGATGATGCGTGACGACCGTTTCACCTCGCTCAACGAGGTGAACGAGAAGCTCGGGGAAATCATCGTCGGCCAGGTGCCGGAGTTGCTGGACCTCAAGTCCAACGCCCACTCGGCGCTGCTGCAATCCGATGATACACGTCACGCCTACGCCGAGTCCTTTCGCAGCCTGCGTTCCGCCCTGCTCTTTATGGCGGTTGAAGCCGAACGCCCGCGGGTGATCCTTGTCACCAGCGCCGTGCCGCATGAGGGCAAATCCACCGTGGCCACGAACCTCGCCCGGACGCTCGCGCTGGGCGGCGCTCGCGTTGTCCTGGTGGATGCCGACCTGCGTAAGGGCGCCCTGCACAAACTCGTCGGCCTCGCCCCCGCCCCGGGCTTGGCGGAAACGCTCCAGGATCCCACCCGCCTGGAGCAGGCGCTCCAGACCAATTCCATGGCCAATCTCACCTTCCTGGCCAGCGGGAAGCGCGCGGGCAACTGCGGTGACGCCTTGATGGGCCCGGCCTTGCTCGAGGTGCTGGCCGACTTGCGCCAGCAATTTGACTACGTGGTCATTGACAGCAGCCCCGTGTTTGCCGCGGACGATGCCACCACCTTGGCGCCCAAGGTGGACGGGGTGTTGTTCGTGTTGCGCAGCCGGTTTTCCCGCGCCGGCCCCGCCCGCGAGGCGCTGGGCCTGCTCTATCAGCGAAATGCACGGGTCCTCGGCGTGGTGTTCAACCAGGCGGACGCCTCGGCGCGCTCCAATTACTACTACAAGTACGCTGACTATTACAGCGCGGCCAAATCCACCGAAACGATTTCATGACCATGAATCTCTTGTTCAAGCCCGCGATGACTGCCCGAGGTCTGGCGCAATGCTGCTGCGCCTCCGCGATCCTTTTAGACCCCGATTAGTTACGGACGCAGTAATCGCCAGGAAACGGTGGCGCGCGGCGGTGACGTTGCGCAGGGGATGACAGGGTCCGCTTATGAACGCTCGACCGGCAATCGAGGCGGCGACAGGTGAATCGCGAGCCAGCGAAAAACGGCCTGCGAATTGACCGGCACGAAGTGTCGCCATGAATTCCAGCGTGGCGATGACTGAGAACCGAAGACTGAGGACAGAAAAGTGCTATGAGTGAGCAGCATGTTCAAGAAAGTGAAGCAACGCAGGAATGAGAGGGATGAGGGATGAAACCTGAAAGCTGACAGCACTGGGGGCGACCAGGTTTCAACGTTCATAATTGAGTCTGGCTTGTTTCAGCTTTCACCTTTCACCTTTCGCCTTTCATCCCTAATCCTTCAGAATATGGCAAACGACTAAGAAAAGTGGAAGGCTGAGTTAAGGGGGCGAACGAAGGCATTTGCTTCGGTGACGATTCGCTTGTTCTGTAAACTCCCGCGGAACCGGGTTGAGGTCGCAGTGCTGGGGAAGCAGCTTCTGCGTTCTGGAACGTCGGTGGTCGCTAATTATCGGGAAGCCTCACGGGCCCGTTCCGATTCCGAATTCGTCTCCAAGATTGACCAGTGTGCTCAGGAAGCTGATGAGTCCGTGCTCTGGCTGGAACTGCTCCGCGATGACTGCGCCATTCGATCCGAGCAACTGGACTGGTTGTTGAAAGAATCCGATGAACTGATCGCCATCTTCGTGACCATGTCCAAGAAAGTGAAGCGCCGCAGGGACGCTGAATAAATTCAGCTTTCGTCTTTCATCTCTCAGCCTTCGGCTCACTCAGCTTTCACCTTTCATCCTTCATCCTTGAGTCTGGGTTTCCAGTTTCCGCTTTTACCGCTGGAAAACCGCGGCTATAATAACTCTATGAGTATCGAACAGATTGTTGCCGAAGCCTTGCGGCTTCCTCCGCGGGATCGCGCCTTGCTGGCCGAAGGGAAGGTGGAGCGGCAGGGGGAGAAGAAGGGGGCGAGGTATAGGGTGGCCGGGTGAGCCGGGCGCCGATCAGTAGAAACCGTCGCCGTCGTCATACCCGCTGTGCACCTTGGCGATCTTGTGGTTCTCCAACTGGTGCTTGATGAGCCAGGATGAGACGCCGAACTCCACGGCAAGGTCTTCCAATTCGCTGGGCACCACGAAGGGCTTGCGCACACGCTTGGCCAGCACGCGCCCTGGCGCCAGCAGTTCCGCGGCGAAGCTGCGGTTCACCCGCTGTTGGAAGCTGTCAGCCTTGGTCACCACCTGGGCGGTGCCCGGTGAGCCGTACAGGAAATCGTGCAGGCAGCGGGCCAGCTTGAAGCGGCCGCGCGGGCTGTCCGTTTCGGAGCCCAGCACGAAGCAGGCGTTGTCCTTGCCTGCGTAGCCCAGGTAGCCTTCCAGCTCGGTCAATTGGAACCGGTGCCCTTGCACGCCGCCTTGGGCCTGCAGTTTCACCGCTTCCATGAAGCGGTCCGTGGTGGCAAGCAGATCGCCGTTGAGGCCCAAGGCCTCGCGTACCTCACCGGCGCGGGCATAACCCACACGGTAGGGCACTGGTCCTGAGCCATGGCTCAAGGAACCCCTCAGGCGTGCCAGACGGCGCTGGGGCGCGGCGTTCGTTTGGGTGAGTTGGTCCAAGGCGTCCAATTCCTTGCGGGCCTTGCTGAACTCGTCGGTCCGCAGGATGGCCAGCAGGTCTTCGAGTAAGTGCTCGGGCAGCAGCTTGGCCGCCTCTTCGAGCCGCCGCACATCGGCCTTGCTGATGGCGAAGGGGTCCATGCCCGCCAAGGCTGCGGCTTTGCAGAAGGCGCGCTCGTCCTCATCCAGCGCCTGGATGGCGGCCCAATCCTGCTGGAGGGGTGTATTCTTCACCTCGAAGGAATGCAGCCGTTCGATGACGATGGAGATGAAGCGCGTGAGTTCGTCCTCGACTTGTTGCAGGTCCAGAATGGCTTTGCCGTAGGAGAGGAACTCCACCCGCTTGGAGGGCAGTTCCGCCCGCCGCCAACGCAGTTCGATCGCCTCGCCCAGGGAGCTGAAGCGCAATGGCGGCAGCGCAAAGGCTCCGGTGGCGCGGTTCAGGTCGTGGCGTACGGGATATTCGGGATCGGATAGGTTGTGGCCGTTCTCCACCTCGTGCAGGATGGACCACCAGTTCTCCACCATCCATTCCGCGACCGGATAGAGCGGCAGGTAGAGCCGCGTGGATACGGACCGCACTTCCTGGTCGTAGTACTTCGATACCGGCCAGTCGTTCACACGCACCGTAAGGCTGCCCCAGGTGGCTCGGTATTCGGCCCCCTCGGCCCCTGCTGGGTCTTCCCAACCGTGTTCGAATTTCAATCCGCTCATAGCCTGTTCATAAGCCCGGTGGGCATTCTTCCTGGTCCAATGGATAGCCTTTGTATGTGCCCTGGCCTTGTTCGATCAGGAAGCCCTCGTACACCCGGCCCTCGATGCGGCACCACACCTGTTTGGGGAATCCGCCCAGATGCATGGCGGAAACCTTTCCATCGTTGATGGCCTTCTTCAATTGCTTCTCCAACATTTTCCTGTCCTTCTCTGTGCGCCATTGTTCCGGGCAAATGCTGCGATTGGCCTTTGGGATGAGCTGCGGGTTGCCCAGCCAGGTATGCACGGACTTATGCACGGGGCTTCCTACGAATTTCGCTTTGCGCGACAGCGCGGCATAGTCCACACCAGCCAAGGGGCTGATACGCCGGGCCTTGTTCCTGCTGTGCGTGGGTTTGCGGATGCGCATGGCGGTCAAAAGTACACAAGTGGATGAAGGGCAATGTCTTGAGCACCAGCGGCTGGTAAATGGATGAGGCCTAGTTTAGCCTGCCATGGACTACACGGAGGACCACCTGCGAGCCTTGCGGGCGCATTATACTGGGCTTCAGGACAAGGCCAGCTACGATGCTTTCATCCGCAGCGCTCACGATCTGTTCCAGCGCATCGGCGCGGACCCCTACCATGTGCGCATGGCCCTGCACCGGGGCAAGAGCCTGATGGAGTTCGGCGTGAGGGCGGCCTTCCGGCATAGCGAGGGCGTGGGTGGCATTCGTGTGGGCCTGCTGTTGATGGAGGCCGATGTGCCTTTGGTACCGCAGGAACTCAATCCCAACGTGCACTACTTCCAGCCCAGGGGCGAAACGGCCATCGTGAAGTTCACCGTGCCCACTTGGGCGGACATTCCGCCTGAACTGTTGGCCTTGAACGAGAAGGCCATGCGATGGGAGTATGAGAAGATCAAGGGCACCAAGCTGGTGGAGATCCGTCGGGGTTCCGGCACGGACAACGAAGCGTTGCGGTATGCGGTGGTGAACGGTGTTGCGGTGTCGGAACTGGCGGGTCCACTGGGGCTCATCATGGTGAACCTTACGTGGAACAGCAATGATTGGACGCGACCAAGTCAGGACAAGAGCAACCATGACTACGTGAAGGCGGGCAACACGCCCATGGAGAGCTGGAACTTCGACCTGGAGAACGCCCGCAACCCGGCTGGACAGGTTCTTGGGTTCGTGCAGCATACGGCTCCACCAAAGCTGGAGGGCGAAAATAACCTGGTCATCTTCCACAGCCAAGGCAAGGTGGTGGGCTTCTATGGCAAGGGGCGGTTCTTGAAGGACAAGCCACAAGCCAGTGATGGCAATCTCTACAACGTGATCGGCGACCGCTCCCTATCCCTGGTCCTGCCGAACAAGTTGGACGACATCAAGGCCAAGGGCTACCTGGAGGACAAGCAGCGCATGGGCCAGAACGGCTTCATCTACCTGGAGCACCCCGACACGGCTCTACGGATCATTGATGAGGCCATTGGTCTCAATCCTGCGCAGGCAGGAACATTGAACAAGTTGCGGAACTGGGTCGTCAGCCAGGGATCGACGCAGCCAACGAACAGCACCGCAATTGAGCAGAAGCGAATGAGCACTCCCCTGAACCGCATTTTCTATGGTCCACCCGGTACCGGCAAGACCTTCCACACCGTGGGCGCCGCTGTGGCCGTATGCGACCCCGCCTACTATGCCCAGCACAAGGACGACCACGACAAGCTGCGTGAGCGGTTCAACGCCTTGTTGATCCGGGACTGGGGGAAGGCGGATGGGCGGATCGGCTTCTGCACCTTCCACCAGAGCTTCAGTTATGAGGACTTTGTGGAGGGCATCAAGCCATTGAAACCGGAAGAGGGCGATACGTTCGTGAAGTATGATGTGCGACCAGGCATCTTGAAGCAGATGGTCCGCCTGGCCGACTACCACGCCAGCGGCGAGGCGGCTAAAGTGAGGACCATATTGAGTTTCACTCCGGATCAGTACGACAAGCCCGAATTCTACAAGATCTCCTTGGGCGATTCACAGAACCCCGAAGACCAGCTCATCTACGAGTATTGCATCAAGAACAACGTGATCGCTATCGGATTTCTGGACCAGCACGACCTGACCGGTAAAAGCGAACAGGAGATCAGAGCATTGGAAAGGCGGTCAGATCAGACCATTTACGGCCCCAAGGCGATGAGCTTTTTCGTACACCATTTGCGTAAGGATGATTACGTCGTGATCACCAACGGCCTCTACAGTGTGCGTGCGATAGGCAAGGTCACCGGCGATTAC
>JAHCLO010000058.1 GCA_026125285.1 Verrucomicrobiia bacterium
GCAGTCCGCGCTCCGAGCAGCGGTTCATGGAGCGAGGCATTTGGCGAATGGGGAATTACGGCCGGCCGCCCGCTTGCGCCGGCCGGCGATAGTCGGCGAGGTTGGTAACCACCGGTGGCGGATTTGCCGGCCCGCTCAAATGGGGAGCATAATCCGGCAGTACCTCGCGCAACAGCCGTTTGATCTGGTCACCGTCGGCCGTGTATAAATTGACCCGCAACCGCTGAAGGGTTTGCCGGATTGCTTCCAACGCCATCGGCTGCGAAAGGAAGCGGCAGATTTTGGCGTGCGTCGTGGGCGCGTAATTCTCACCGGTATGCCGGAGTTCCTCAAAGAGTTTCTCGCCGGGCCGCGTGCCGGTGAACTCGATCCGAATGTCTTCGTCCGGCTTCAGCCCGCACAGTTCGATCATCTGGCGCGCCAAGTCCACGATTCGGACGGGCCGGCCCATGTCGAGCACGAAGATTTCGCCGCCTTCGCCCAGCGCGGCGCTTTGCAGCACCAGCATGGAGGCTTCCGGAATGGTCATGAAGTAACGGGTCATCTCCGGATGCGTCACCTTCACGGGCCCGCCTTCAGCGATTTGCCGGTGAAAAATCGGGATCACGCTGCCCGTGGAACCGAGCACGTTGCCAAACCGCACCGCCATGAACTTGGTCTGATCGCGCTGCGCCCCAAACCTGGCCTGGATGTACATTTCCGCCAGACGCTTGGTGACGCCCATCACACTGGTGGGGTTGATGGCCTTGTCCGTGGAAATGAGAATGAAGCGGTCCACCCCGGACTCACAGGCGATATCCGCCAGTTGCGCCGTGCCCAGGGTGTTGTTGCGAATCGCTTCGCCCGGCTGATGTTCCATCATCGGGACATGCTTGTGAGCCGCGGCATGGAAGACCACTTCCGGGCGGAAATGAGCGAAAATATCCGTCATGCGCTCCCGGTCCAGAATGTCCGCCACGATGGGGACAATCCGCGTTCTGTGTCCCAACCCGATCAACTCCTGCTCGATCTGAAAGACGCAGGGTTCGGAGCGGTCCAGCAACAGCAACCGCCTGGGATGATAGGTGGCGATCTGCCGGCACAATTCACTTCCGATGCTTCCGCCCGCGCCCGTCACCAGAATGATCCGCTCCCGGAGCACCGACCGAATGTCCTCGGTGGCCAGTTCAACCTTTTCGCGCCCGAGCAGGTCCTGGACTTCGACGTTGCGCAACTGGCTGACGCGCACCTGCCCGAGGGCCAGTTGATCCATCGAGGGCACGGTGCGGCACGGCAAACGGGCCTGGCGCAGCATCCGCACCACTTCGCCCACCCGTCTGGCCGGGGCGGAGGGCATGGCGATGATGGCCTCCTGAATATCCAGTTTCTGGCAGATTTCCACCAACCGCTCGGGCGGACCCAGCACCGGAATGTCATGCACGCGCGAGTGCCACTTGCTGCTGTCATCATCAAAGAAGGCCACGGGTTGCATGCCGCAACCGGATTTCAGCGCCAGTTCATGCGCCAGCACGGCCCCGGAATCTCCCGCCCCGATGATGCCCACGCGTTTTTTCCGCCGTGGATTGTTGCCCGGGGCGTGGAGCGACTCCCGAAGCGTGCGCAAGGCCAGGCGCACGCCCGTGAGACCCACCAGGGCAAACACAAAATCAATCACGATGACGCCGCGCGGCGGTGCCACGCCGGCGCCCCACACCAGCCAGACGCCAAACGCCAGCAGCACGCTGATGGCCAGGGCGTGGAACATGCGGGCGAGGTCCGGCGTGCTGAAATAACCCAGGAGGGGGCGGAGTTGATGAAACAGACCGAGCAGGAGCAACTGGAGCGGAACGAGCCAGAGCAGGACGAACAAACGTTCCGCCTGTGCGGCGGCATCGAGCATGAAATCAAAGCGGAGTTCGTAGGCCATCCACAGACTGGCAATCAACTCGAGCGTGTAGATGACCAACAGGATCCAAGTGCGAACGGATCGCGAATACTCAAAGAGGTTCAGTTTCATATTACGACAGTGAAGTTTCCTGAAGTTACGGAGATACCTCGCTTTTCCCACAAAACACATGGCCTCAGAGCAGGGAGACAACGTCCCGCATCGTTCAGACCTGCTTTCGCAGCCGACACGAGGCCCAAAGATTACACGCGCCCCAGAACACCAGCGCGCCCATGCCATTGGCGACCATGTCCCCCACCTCGAAGGAACGGTCTGAAGGCAACAGCAACAACTGAGCTACTTCCATCAGTGCGCCGTAAATTAACGCCGCGAGTGGCACCCAGAATCCCCGCGGACGCCAATGCATGCCGGAACCGGTCATTGCCCAACGCACGAACACCACCAGGAAGCCGTACATCAGGAAATGCGCGACCTTGTCCGCCTGAGAAAAAAGGGTGAGTGCGGGTTTGAAGACCGTGGTCGGCGCGAGCGAAAGCCAAGTGACGAACGCAACGTAAAGGGCGCAAACACCCCAGCGCAGCGCGGCAACCCGGAGCGACAGCCCGGATGGCTGGGCGACAAGGCCAGCTTTCGACCGGTGGTCTGCACAGATCAGGCCCCCGGGCCTTCGCAGACCCGCGGTTTGCATCTCATCCTCACGATGAACTTTTGGAGCCATGCTGGCACTCACACATCCGCCAGTGCGTTGGTGATTGGCTCGCCTCCAACGGAAGGCTCCGACCGGCCCGGACCTTTGCTCGCACATTTGCGGACAACCTCCGCCACCCGCTCGACGTCCGATTGCGTCATGGCCGTGCCTGACGGCAGGCAGAGCCCGAGCCGGAAGAAGCGCTCACTGACACTGCCCCCGCGAACGCGGGACTTCTGAAACACCGGCTGGAGATGCATCGGCTTCCACACTGGCCGCGACTCAATGTTCTCCGCTTCCAAGGCCAGTCGCACCTGCTCGGGTGTCGTCCCAGACTCTGCCGCGTCAATCAAGATGACCGTGAGCCAGCGGTTGCAGCGGCCCGTGGTCGCTTCCGGCATGAAACTGACGCCGGGCAGGCCACCCAGTAATTCCTGGTATTCCCTGAAAATCCGGCGCTTCGTTTGAACCCGCTCATCAAGCACCCGCAGTTGCCCGCGCCCGACGGCCGCGAGGAGGTTGCTCAGGCGGTAGTTGTAACCGATTTCAGTATGCTCATAGTAAGGTGCCGGATCGCGCGCCTGCTGCGAAAGCTTGCGTGCGTGTCCGATCAGTTCGGAGTCTTCGCTCGCCAGCATCCCCCCTCCGGAAGTGGTCATGATCTTGTTGCCGTTGAAGGAGAACACCGCGGCGCGAGCGCCGCCGCCGGCGTGGCGCAAGGCGCCGCGAGGATTACTGACCGCGGAAGCCACCTCACCCCGGCCCTCTCCCCCTGCGGAGAGGGAAGCCTCGGGGTCACGTAGGCGGGTAGTCTCGTAGAACGATCCCATGGCCTCGGCAGAGTCAGCGACGATGGGGACGCCATAGGGATCGCAAATGGCGCGGAACCGTGGCAAATCGCAGCACTGGCCGTAAAGCTCCGTGGGGATGATCGCTTTGGGCAACTTCCCGCGTCTCGCACACTCCTGCAATTCCTCCTGGAGAAGCTCTGGGTCCATGTTCCATGACTTCTCATCTGCATCAATAAAGACCAACGACGCGCCCAGAAAGGTCGCCGGACTGACGCTGCCAATGAACGTGAGCGTGGAAGCCAGAACCTCATCGCCGGGGCCAACCCCCAGTTCGCGCAAGGCCAGATGCATGGCGGCGGTCCCGCTGGACAGGGCGACGCAATGCTGGATGCCAACATAATCCGCGAACTCCTTTTCAAACGCATCCACCATCGGTCCGACCGGCGCGATGTAATTGCTCTCGAACGCCTCGCGCACAAGGTCAAATTCCTCCTGGCCCAGATGAGGTGGGGAGAGGAAGAGGCGTGGTTTAGGCATGGGAAGAGGACACTGGACGGTGGACAGATGACGGCGAACGGACGACGGATGACGGACGACGGAGGCCGGAGGCGATTACTGGTGAAAGCACCACTTCTTGGTTTCGGCCATCATCTTGCCAAGCCTCCGACCGATTTCTTCGCATTAGGAGAGCGTGGAGTTCTGTTCCTCTTTCAGGATGTAGCCGCAGGCAAACGCTGTCGCAATCCAGTGTTGGGTTTCCGTTTGTTCCCCGTCGGCATCCGACAACTTGCTCACGAAGTGAACTGCAGTCAGCTCCTGAATTCATCAACCGAAATGCGCCCCCTCCCAACGGCCTGTCGCCGTCAAGCCCCTCGGTCAGTCGTTGGCTTTTGCACGGCAACTGGGGCGGGAGGATTTGCAGCCCAAGGATTGAAGGTCTTGCAGCCCATCGCTTTGAAATCGGTTTCGTCGGTTGTCCAAACCGTGCGGTCGGTCCGCAATGCACAGGCGGCAATCAATCCGTCAGGAAAAGACGGTTTGGCCGCACTGTTGAAGATCGCCTCTCCAATCAAGCGCGACGCGGTCCGAAAATCTTCCGGTGTGTGCGGGAGCCATGCTACGGATGCAACCGCGCCTTCATAGAATCTGCGGACTTGCTGGCGCGTTTGCTTTTCTCTTGGAGCGCAAAGACCAACCGCGTATTCGCCCACTGCGGCATCGCAAGTAGCGATATCGATCTGCCCACTGACAACCGAATCAAACCACTTCGGGTCCCGCTGGCCTTTGATCCAGATGGAAGAATCAATCAAGATAGCTGCTTCGGCTGGCATCGTTCATCTGATTCAGGATTGCCTCCATTTCGTCGGCAGCTTCCGGCGCGGGCTGAAGGCGCCGAAGCTTGTGCGACAATTCAGTTGCGGAAGTTTTGCGGGGCTGCGGGATCATGACACATACGGGGACGCCGTGTTTTTCAATGACCACCGTGCCGCCGCGCTCGATTTGTTCCAGGATGCGCGAGGAATCGCGCTCAAGATCCGCCGTTGTTGCCGTCGCAGTCATGGATACAATCTAGGGTAATCTTGCCTCCAATCAAGCGCGCTATGTCCCTTCCGTTGACCGGCAGTCACAATGGCTGAATGGTTGTAAAGAAGCGGAGTCCCAGCTCCCGCAAGGCAAGGTGCGTGGCGGCGGTACCGCTGGCGAGGGCCAGGCAGTGGGGGATGCCGGTGTATTCAGCAAATTCCCGCTCGAACGCATCCACCATGGGACCGAGCGGCGCAATGTAATTGCTGGCGAAGGCCTGCCGGACCAACTCCTGCTCCTCGCCGCCCATGTGGGGCGGGGAGAGGAAGAGACGGGGAGCGCTCATTGTCATCGGTGATTGCGAAGCAGAAAGCATAAAGCAGAAAGCAAAATCGGAGAGCAGAGGAATGAGGACAGCTTCCTGTATTCAGAGTTCAGTAATCAGTAATCAGTAACCAAGAGTGAGGGGTCAGGGATTAGATCCAGCCGCGCCAGCGATAGACCCAACCACCCACCACCTCGTGCAGGTAATCATGCAACAGCTTCAACCGGTCTGTTGTGGGGAACGGGAAAGTCTTCCACGGCTCCTGTTTAACGCCGTAAATCCGGAAATCACAGGCGACGATGGCCACCTCGCTGTCTAGTTTGCGCATCGTGGCCTCCGCCCGCTCCATGTGGAGCGCCGAGGTGACGATGGTAATCCGCTCCCATCCTCGCTCCGCCTTCAATTGTTGAATGCGGACGGCTTCAGCGCGAGTATTTTGACAGATGCCCAGGTCGAGAAGCTCCACCTGGGAGAGTTGCCACTGACGCGCGAAGGCGGACAACAATGACGCGGCGGATTCATCTGGCTGCCCGGGCAGCGGCCCGCTGCCCCCCAGCACCAGAGCCTGGCCTTTACCCTCCCGCACCAATTGCACGGCGGCAACCAGCCGCTGGCTGCCGGCGCGAAGAGCAAACCCATACGGATCATGAACCGATGGATCGTGGATACCGCCCAACATAACCACCGCATCCGCCGCAGGCGCAGGAGCGACATTCCGTTCGGCATAGGGTGCTTCCCGCGCAGCGACCAGGGCCTCCGGCCACGGCAGACTGCCGAGCAGGAACAGGATTCCAGCCGGGCTGCCGACTACAGCGGCAGCACGCCATCGCCGTTTCCAGGCCAGCCAGGCGGCAGAACCGCACAGCCCCAACCAGAGCAGGGCCAGAGGATCCACCATGGATGCCAGCCAATGACTCATCTTGCAGCGTATCGAAACCAAACCGGGCCCGCGCAGTGCAAAGGGGCTTGGCTCATAACGGCTCCTGCTCAGGTCTGGCAGGGAGGCCAACGTAGGTTGCTCCCGCTGGGATAGGTTTGACGGCCACGGCTCGCGGTCCAAGCCGGGCGCCAGCTCCGATGGCGCAGTTCGGAATCACCGCCGAGCCAATCCGACAACAGGCGCCTCGTGCAAGATGCGCTCCGCCTCCCAAGCGGACACCAGAATCAATCTGGACAAAGTCTTCCACGATACAATCGTGTCCTACCGAAGCGCCGGCACTTACCATGACATGGTGGCCCAGCACGGCTTGTGCGTTGACCACCGCTCCGGCAGCGATGTAAGTGCCCGCACCCAGCCGGGCCGACGGATCTACCCAGGCGGTGGGATGGATGAGCGTCACCCAGTTCACGTTCTGGAAGCGTTCCGCCGCGTGCTCCCGGCTCCGATTGTCCTCAATGGCCAGGAAGGCGCGTGTCTCGTTTTTGTCGGGCAGCAAAGTCAGAGGCCCGCGGATGGGCACACCGTTTATTGACAATCCGACCCTCTCCGGAGCGTCGTCCAGGATATAAGGAACGGCGTACCCCAGTTGCTGCAAAAGGCTTAACACCACCTTGGCGTGGCCTCCGGCGCCGCAGAGGATTACTTCTTTCATTATGACCAACGCAATTTTCGACGGATGGACAGCGATGGCAACGGATCAGACAAAAGCTGAAAGGGGGTGCCCAAACCTCCCTCACCTCACCTTGCCCTCTCCCCTCCCCAGAGCGGAGAGGGAAATTGCTGGCGGCGGCAGCGTGCAGACGGGGGCCTGGCCCGGTTGCGCGAGAGGCGCAGTGGTGTGGTGGCCCATGAACTCCTCCTGCCCGATGTAACCGGGCTTGTTGATATCCTTGCGACTCAGGACGCCCCACGCGGTCATCCACAAAATTTTAATGTCCAGCCAAACAGACCAGTGATCCACGTACCAGACGTCCAGTCTGAACTTGTCCTCCCAACTGATCGTGTTGCGGCCGTTTACCTGGGCCCAGCCGGTGATGCCGGGTTTGACCTCGTGCCGCCTGGTCTGTTCCGGTGTGTAACGCGCCAGGTACTGCATCAATAGCGGACGGGGCCCCACGAGGCTCATTTCACCACGTAGCACGTTGAGCAATTCGGGAAGCTCATCCAGACTTGCGGAACGCAGCCAGCAGCCAAAGGCAGTGGAACGCTGCTCGTTGGGCAGGTAGTTGCCATGGGTGTCACGCGCTTCGGTCATCGTCCGGAACTTCAACAGTTGGAACGGTTGGCCACCCAAGCCGGGCCGGAGTTGGCGAAAGAAGACGGGACTACCCAACTTGATTCGCACCAGGGCGGCGGTGAGGCCCAGCAAGGGCGCCCAGAGCGGCGCACCAAGCGCGACCAGGATGAGGTCGAAGGCGCGTTTCTTCATTGCAAAAGCAGAAAACTGAAAGCCGAAAGCTGAAAAGCGAAAAGGGACGGATCACAGACCACCGGACTACGGACTGATCGTTGGTTCAAACGATTGACGCTCTGCTTACTCCGTTGGACGTACTTTTGTCGGCGGATCGGGCGCAGGGATTTCGTACGCCCCGATTTCTGGTCTGAAGCCTTGGGGAATGAGGGTGCCCCGATAATCCTTGTACTCCTGGGACGGAGGTATAAGACCGGCGGCCTTTAGGTCCTGACCCGCGTTAATACCTGGCGACGTTGACCTTAATTTGAAATCAGCCGCCGTAACGGGATTGTCGGAAACAAATTGGGGATCGGCGTAGAGCGCATGGGCCTCCTGCCCACTAGCTGCTTGAAAGGCCGCCAGCGTCGGATACTTCGTATTGTTCCAGTACCAGCCTTTGGGAGACCCCGCCGTGCAGAAATACAAATTTTGTTCGGCATTCATTCCATCATGGAGCAGCGCCAAGGCTGCATTCGTGGAGGCTGTCACCAGAATGTTATTCCGAAATTGAATGCCAGAACTGGCATTGGTTCCACTGTAAATGCCGTAATTCACGAAGTTGTAAACGACATTGTTGTAGATCAGGTTAATGCCGGCATCGGGCGCCGGACTTTTCGTCGGATCATGGCTGTGAGCGCCACCGAATCCTCTTCCTCCGTCCACGTTGAAAATGTTGTGGTGGACTTGCAGGCCCGTGCCGTGAGGATATGCCGCTCCGCCCGCATGGAACCCGTAATTGAATCGCACCGTGGTACTGACCTCCAGCCAGTAATCAACACACGACATATCCACATGGGATATGGTGTTGTGTTCAACGAGGTTGTTGGTGCCTCTTTCTAAACCGATTCCACAACGTTCCTTTCCGTTTACGGCAATTCCGAGAACAGTGGCCGAGGAATACGATATGGTATTGTGGTGTGCCCAATTGTTTCCGCCGGTTTGGAAGTACAGCAGGGTCCACCCACCGCGCGTGATTACGTTGCCTGCGATTTCCCCGTAGGAACAGTGCCGCCCGCAGAAAATCCCCATACTCAGCGTGTCTTGAATTGAGTTACTCCTTATGACGAACCCCCGCGCAGAGTTGGCAACGATACCACAGTAGCTTCTACGGATGTCCAGGTTTTCGACTACCAGGTAATCTGCTGCGATTCCGACTGCGCTGTATTGAAACAAACGCATTTGCGGAGGCGGACTGTCGTCCGGGGTGCGGATGTAAATGAGGCTGGGAGTATCAAAAGTAAATCCCCAGTTATTCGTTTGGAACTTGCCAAGCCACACGTCCAACGTGTCCGCTCCCTTATCTAGTCGAGTGTACTGAGTCCCGTTTGTATCGTACACCCTGACGATGGTGCTGGGAAATGCCGAGGTTGCTGAATAAACGCCAGTATGGTTGGACACCGCTAACCACGTTACCGATGGATTGTCAGCGTGAATGATTGGGTTTGCCCCGGCACCGTACCGACCGATGGTGATCGGCTCGTTTGAGGTGCCGGCGCTAAAACAGGAAATGGTCTGTTCAAAGGTGTCCCCAGCCCTGAGCAGGATCGAGTCGCCCGGTTGAAAGGGAGTGCGACCTCCGATCCCCGCCGACTTAAAATAAATCTGGCTGAGACTCCTCCAAGGCGCAGCAGCAGAAGTTCCTGAGTTGGTGTCGTTACCACTCGATGAAAAGTAATACGTGGCCGCGCTGGTCAAAGGGATTTGCGCGATTAGCCACAGTGCTGTAATTGCAATTCTTAAGTCCAGTTTCATGCTTGCCGTGACTCCTAATATAAAACTGCCATTGCGGATAAGAGAGCAGGCGGCGCTCCATTCACCAAGGCCTCCCGTTCCCTTTAGATGCGGCCCTGCTTTACCGGCCGCTTTTGCCAATCCTAGTCTAATCCCCGGCCCGAGGCGACCCACTTTAGGGCAGGGTGAGGGGTGTCCCCACCTCACCTCACCCCAGCCCTCTCCATGAACCTCGACGTAGCGGCGGCTCGGCAGAGCGCCGCCATTCCAACCCCCCCAGCCAGTATGCGGCGCTCTACCGAGCCGCCGCTACGGTTCAGCGTTCCGAGGGGCGTCCGTTCTCGCAGGTCGCAGCGCCCCATTTACCGGAGCGCCGGCCTCCGACCCGGCGTGAACCTGCGATTGCTCACCAACCCGCCGGGTCGGAGACCGGCGCTCCGCTCGCGGTTCAGGGATTCAAAGCGCGAAACGGGTTTGGGAGAATTCTCTCCCCTCCCAGGAGCGGAGAGGGATTACCGGCGCCGGTTTGCAGCGTAGCCCCACTGCCACAACGAAGGGACTCCTTCAGATACTCGTTGATCACATAGGGTCGCTTGCCCGAGTGCAGCGCAGGAATTTCGTTAACCCGATTTATGAAAATGTTCGCTTTCTCCCCCAAATATTCCCGCAGGAGGTTCTTCACGCGCGCCTCTTCTTGAAAAGTCGGTGCTGTGACCAGCAGCAACTCATACCGGTCCGCAGTCCTCTGGAGGAAACGAAACTGGGTGATGCCGCGCACCTCCCGAAGGTTGTTCACCAGGATGAAAGGCGATAACATTTGGCCCCGCGAATCCAGGATCATCTCCACGAGCCGGCCTTGCAGTTCGGCGAGGGCAGGCGTGGGGTTGCCGCACGGACAAGGCTCGAGATTCAATAGTGCCAGGTCGCCGAGGTCATATCGGATGAGCGGCATGGCATAAGAGAAGAGGTCCGTCACCACGACCCGGCCAACGTGGCCCGGTGCCGCTGGGCTGTCGTTCTCCAGCGATAGCAACTCGAAGACGTAACTGGCGGTGTTTAGGTGCAGCTTTCCGTTCGGACATTCCTGGGCCAAAACCCCAAACTCCTGACAGGCGTAACGGTTGATTACCCGACACCCGAAGGTGCGTTCGATGGTCTGCCGCTCATCGGCGGCCAGTCCCTCCGCCGTCGGCACGACCGAACTCAGGGAAAACGCGTCTGGCCTGTCCCCGTGGTGCAGACAGTAGCTGGCGAGCACGCTGATGGGACGGGCGTAACCGGTGAGATAAACCATGGCCGGGTGCTTGAGCTCCTTGCGTGCCCTCGCCAACCAAGCCTCGTTGATCACCGAAGGATCGAACAGCACCTGATTCTCCATCCAATAGCGAAAAACCGATTTGCTCCGGATGATCCTCACGTTGGCGTGGCGCATGCCGAGTTTGAAACCGGCCAACTCGCTGAAGTAAATGACCTCCGCCCGTTGCCGGCAACGTTTCAGCGGGGAAAACCGGAACTGCATGGGCATGCCGGTGGAACCGGAAGTAAACATGACCGGCAACGGCTGACCCGCAAAGGCGCTGGATTGAAACGCGTCCGTGTGTTCGGAGAGGTGACGTTTCTGCAGCACGGGAAAGCTGGCCAACTCCTTGCAGCCGCGGTACGGCCGGTAGTGCTCGGTGCTCCCCGTGGCGTGCGTCAGGAGGGATTCCAGGCGCTCGCGCTGCCCAGCGAGGGCCTGCGGACCGGCCGACAATTGATCTTCAAGGTCCTGCAACTGGCTACGGACCGAGGGACGCCGGAACGCGTCAATCGCCCAGAAAGCTTTTCTGCGGAGGGATGGTTTCAAGTTGTCAAACATGCCAAAAGCAAGAAACAGAAAGTAGAAAGCAGAAAATCAACCGCAAGAAACGAAACCACGCAAAATGCGGAAAACACGGTTTGCCTTATATTTCAAGCTTCCGCCGCACTTTGGCCGGCACGCCAACGGCGACCACCCGATCCGGCAAATCCGCCACCACCGCCGCACCCGCGCCGACGATCGTCCACTCACCGACACTAGTGCAGGGTATCGCGACACTACCGATTCCCATGAACACGCCTTTCGCCAGCGTGACTCCCCCGCCGAGATTGCATCCGGGGCCGACATGACAAAAGTCACCCACGACACAATCGTGATCCACCGTCGCGCCCGTGTTGATGATGCAGTGCTGGCCGATGCGCGCACCGGGTTGAACCACTGCTCCCGCGAAGACCACGGTTCCTAAGCCCAGCGAGGCAGACTCGTGAATATAGGCCTTGGGATGAATCACTGTCAGCCAATCTGCCGAAGGAAACCGCGCCGCAATCTGACGCCGCGTCATGTTGTCGCCCAAAGCGATCACCCAGTGCCCGTCTATCGCATCACTCAATTCGCGGATGGTGCCCAACACCGGTGCGCGAAGGACTTCACTGCGCAGCTTCGTTGGATCGTCGTCGTAGACCCCTGCTACATGCACCCTCGCTTCCTGTAAAGCGCTGATGACGACTCTGGCGTGACCGCCGGCTCCAATTCCAAAGACATTTTCAACACTAGAATGCATGAACCGGGTAAAGTTTGGTTGCGGTGCGGTACTCGCAGATACTGATAATTGTGAAGGAGTCGTGGTGATTCCGCCCTGCTTCTCGCGGCGATGATTATTTCCAGAGAATCCTTTAAACCTCGGCGTTGTGCTCAACGGATGAGGTGCCACCAAGGAATCCTACTGAGTCAAAAGGTACAGGCGCAAGGCACCTGGGATCAAGGAGGTGGCGGTAAACTTGATAGACCTCTTGCGCCGTTCGCTCGACGTCGAACATGGTATCCACAAGCCGCTTTCCCGCAGCCGCCATCTTCAGGCACTCCTTCTTCCGGTCCAGTGCGTCGGTGATCGCACGAGCCAGCGCGTAGGGACGCCGCGGAGGTATAAGCAAACCTGTACGGCCATCGATTACCACTTCGGGCAATCCACCGATTGCGCTTGCGATAACCGGCACACCAGCGTTCAGGGGTTCGATCACGCCGCCGCAGTTCTCAGAAAGCGGCACATGGACTGCCAAATCGAAGTCCTTCCATGCACGCTTTGCTGCCTCACCTGGAAGCGGGCCTGTGAAGCGGATCCGGTTGCCAGCGGCCTTGTCGGCCAGTCGCTTCAGTTTCTGCTCATACCAACCTGCGCCATTCCATGCCCCCCCTACGATCACGCCAAGGACATTGGGCCGCGCGCGGCAGACGTAACCAAGTGCTTCTATCAGGTCCTCGTGGCATTTCAATCCGACCCGTTGGCCGAGAAAGAACTTTGGCGGGTACATCCAGCTAACGTTTCCCACAATGATTTCGTCAGGTCTGGCTGCTACTGCTTGCCTGAGCTTGCCCGTCTCATGCGCTACCTGCCTGCGCGTTTCGAACCCCCAATACGAGAGAAATATCCTCTCCGCTGGCACACCGCTTCGCCGATACCAGCTATTGATGCAGCGGCTTGATCCAACCCAATAATCGCGGGGACCAGCCAAACCAATCTCGAACCGCCGGGTCCACCAGTGCTCCAGATGAAGCGGCCCCGCAACTTGGAATATCCGCGGTACAGTGTGCCGCCGACCAAGCGCGATCCTCAGCAGGCAAGTCGTGGTCACGAAGTGGCTATGAATCACGTCGGGCTGGACCATCGCAACCAGCTCGCGTGCGCGTCGCGTTGCAAGCGCCAGTCGTGGTAGTTGCCGCAGCGGCAACCGGAGATCTGCGACGTGAACGGTCGCTCCAGCCGCTTCCCATTCTTCAATTGCCTTGCCGCGATCCGTAGGCACGGCAACGTGAGTCTCAACCCCCATTCCCCGCAAAACGCGCGCCTGCCGGGCCGCCCATTGGGCACCCTCTGCTGTCTTCACCACCTGAAGGACTCGGATCACAAACACTATGATTTCGGAGCTGGAGATAAACGCCGTAGCTGCAGCGGCCGATAAAGCCACCGAGGCATGGCCCACACCAGGATTGGCCTTATCGCCCAAACCTGTTTATAGAACGGAAAGGACAGCATCCGGAATCCTCTCCAGCGCACCCGAACTTCGTTTATACGGCCGGCCAAGGTGCGTCTTTTTCTGGCGTTCTCGTCATGCCGCATCCGATAAAGCGGCTCCTGCAGGTTCATGGCTCGATAGCCAGCCGCATAGAGGCGAAACCACAGATAGTAATCTTCGACCAGCAGCACCCACGGCTGGTCACCATAGCCACCGACGGCAAGCACCGCCGCTTTTCGCATCATACAAGGCGCGTGGCAGATTGGTGATCCGCGAAGGAAGTTCTTTGGAGCAGGAAACAATCTAGTGCGGACGAGTCCCCAAACACCCTTCTCATCGAAACAACTCATCCAGGAACTGACAACCGCTATTTCCAGGTGGGCATCCATAGCCGCCACCAGTTTGGCCAGCCGGTCGGGTTCGGAGAGATCGTCCCCATCCTGGCGCGCCAGGAGATCCCCACGCGCCTCGCCGATGCAGCGATCCAAGGTTCTGGCAAGCCCCAGGTTTCGTTCGTTCGCCAAGATTCTTACGCGGTTATCGCCACGGGCCCATTCGCGCGCCACCTGCAGCGTGTTATCGCTCGAGCCATCATCGCAAAGGATCATCTCCCAGTCCGAGTAAGTCTGCCGGGCGATGGAGTCCAGACTCTCCACCAACGTGGGGGCACAGTTGTAAATCCCCATGATTACTGAAACACGCGGCTGCATCTCCTTATTCATCCAAAGCGCATGCGATAAACCACCGCCCACATAAAATAAGTAAACAGGTAATGCACAAGGAGGACGGCTGCGATCAACTCGGTTCGCGGGCGATCATTTACTTTCCCGGGAACGAAAGGATACAGCAGAATCCACGGCATCATGAACCAAGACAGGTAGGCAAACCGGTTTGATTGGTTCGCGTGGATCACGAGAACCCAGAGTGCGTTGGACAATAAATATGTATTTACCAGCCGCGCGTAAAACGGGTCTGAGCGCAGCAGTCGGACCCAAGGTAACTGACTCCAGGCGCTCTGCTTCGCCTGGTCGCGTCGCTGAGGAACTGGCCGGCTACCCAATGCTCTCGATTGCTCCCGGGTTGAGGGTTGGGGGCGTAAAGCCCCGTGGGGGCCACGCCCCTGTTCGGGGTTCAGGGTTGAGCGTATCGCTCCCAGGGCACGGCGTGGGCCGTCACCGATGGGCACAAACCCAGCCAAAGCGATACTCCCCACCGGACTGGCTACATGGGGGCATGGCTGTCTTCCCCGTCCCATTCCCCATCTCTTGGCAGTCATGGCGCTTCGATTTCCCATCCAACTCATTGCAGGTCCGCTCCTCACGCGCGCAACGAGCCGCCGCAAGCGAGCGTGTGTCGGGGCCGCCAGCAGCAGCGTTATGATGACGGGAAGAATGCTGTAGGCCACAAAATCGGTGCGGAAGCCGTAACTTTCGGAGTGGATGTATGATTCAGCGCGAGCATCCCATGCTACCGGATTATAGTGACTCAGCAGCAGACCGCCGACATTTCCGCCGAGGAGCGACACGGCCACGCACGCCGCCCAGAAGCCCAGCCAGATTTCGGTCCTTCTGACATACCGCACAATGAGAAAGGCCCCCGCCGGCAGGAGCGCGGCTCCGTGGAATCCCCAAGCCGCCGCCATGAGAGTGAACATAAGGATGGGTTTGTCATGAAAAGCAAAGGCGAGGATGAGCACTGAGGTGGCCATCCCATTGCGGATACCGTTCACCCCGTAAACCCAAAACGAGAATGCGCTGAGACATGCCAGAAAGACGGGCAAGGCCCACGTGCCGTGAACGCGCCAGAAGGCAAAGGCGAGCGGTGCGACATAAATGAGTGTGCAGACGAAGAAGAAGCCGGCAACCGGAAGAACAGGACTGCACAACCGCATGAAGCCATTGAAAAGCCAGTCGCGGTAAGCGCCCTCACCGCCTTGTTGAACCCGCTCGTATGCCAAAGCGTAACCGGGCATGTCAATAAAAGCCCCGCTTACGGGCCGGAAGCCCATGAACAAAACAACGCCAACACCAATGAGAACGATCGCCCCAAGGTTGAATTGAGCCAAGCTTCTGGAATGTCCTTTCCCCGCCCAATAGAAAAGTGCGCACCCAATGACCACTAGCAGCATCGTGTGGTGATACAACGGGGTATAAAGAGAAGCAGGAAGCATTTCTCCTTTAGTGGCCCATGTTGGGAGAAGCCGCACCAACGGACTGGGGCAGCTTCTCGGCGCAGTGTTGTTCTAATCGCGAGCGATACATAGCGATCAGCGCTTCCGCAGACGAGCCAGTGGACAAGGGAGTGGAACGAACGATTTGCAAACCTTGTTTTGGAGCGATCCGGCGCAGCAGGCCGGCCTCTACTGCATCGGCCCAGGTTCCGACCGAAGCAACAAGGGAAATGTATTCCACGCGCCCCGGTAGGTGCTCGCCCACCTCGGAAGTAATGGTGTCGGAACAAAGCGTGAAGAGTCCCGCTGCGCACGCCTCGATGACAACCACGGGCAGCCCCTCGGATAACGAGGGTAACACATGGACATCGAACAAATGTACCATCAGTTCTGCCATGTTGTCCATGAGGCCAGGCATACGCACGCGTCCGGTCAGGCCCAGCGTCCGCACTTGCGCCTCAATCTGTGGGCGCATGGGACCATCGCCCGCCATGAAGAGATGATAGCGCGTATCACGTTTCGCCAATTCAGCGAACACTCGCAACAGGAACGTGTGATTCTTGACTGGCGACGGCCCCATGCTGCCACCATGGCCGATGACCTTGACATCTGGCGGCAAACCATACCGGGCCAAGAGGCCGGCGCGCGTGCCCTGCGCAACGGCGCGTTCAAACGACTCGAGTGGCACACCGCAGTAAATGATCCTGCAACGCGGATCCTTGCCCCAAGCCGCTCCGAGCATGAGACGCCCTGCATCGCGCCCGCAGGCAACCAGATCGGTCGCGTAACGCAAGATGAGCCTGCGCTCCAATGTGCGATGGCGGAACCAGCGGGCCCACATCTCCGGCCCGCCTTTGCCGCGAGCCAATCGAGTGTGGTGACAATGTGTAACGCGCACTGGTATGCCGGCATGTGCGGCTCGCTTGACCGCGTCACCAATAAACTCCTCACCATGAACGTGAAGGACGTCGTAACCCCCGGCGCCGAGCACATCGCGCAATGTTCGGTCTCCCGGTGCTAGCCCAAGAATGCGGAGTCGCTTGGTAAGCCAAGATGCCGGTGGATAATGGTGAATGATGCAGCCGGCGGCGAGAGCCTCGCGTTCGTAGTCACCTCCCGTGCCCGGCGCCTCGTGCAGGATGAAATCCATCTGCATCTCAGGATGCCGCTGGCGAAGGATATTGATCAGCCACGTCTCGATTCCGCCGCGGCGGAGGCTGCCGAGGGAGTGCAGAACCCTGATGGGGCGCAGCGATGACATGGCGTCAGGCAGCTCGGAAACCACGAAGGCGATGCCACGACAAACGGAGGCGCTCGCGCAGGCGGTAGCGGAAGCCGGAGAGCAGCAACTCAGGGCTGACGTTCACGCCCTCAGGCCGACAACGTGAGAGCAGGTAGTCCCTTTCCCAGCGCAAGAGGCCCTTTCCATGCAGAACGAAACTCCAACATTCGGAAGTCATTCTGGCACGCGCCTCCTCGCACACACGTCGGGTCAAGTCGGGGTTGGCCAACGCATAGTAAGCGTGTGCATGTGCGAAGGTCGCCAGTTGCTGGGCGAGAAAGATGTCCTTCCATTCTTCCCAGCGTGAGGTGGACTGGAGATAATCCCGTACGAGGTCGTAAGTGAGGATGCCGTCGGCGAAGGACCAGTCAGTCCGGGATGTGATGGAGCCCGGGCGCTGCCTGTACCAGACCAACGGCTCGTCGAGAAAGACCGGACGTTCCGACTCGATCGCGAGGCGCCAGTGCACCGGGATATCCTCGAAGCAAAGGCCCTCAGGGAATTCGATACCATTGCTCCGTATCAAACTGGCCCTGACAAGCTTGGTCCAAGCGAACGCTGGCCGGCGCAGGAGCGCGGACCGATCGGCCAGAACGGGAACAGTTGGGGCAGGCTCTGGGGGGAGCGGTTGACCGTCGCGAAAAACCGCGTAATTGAAAAAGACCGAATCTGCTGTGTGACCAGTGGCGGCATTGAGCACGCGCTCACAGAGGTGCGAAGAGGTCAGGTCATCGGAATCGACAAAGAGGACCCAAGAACCGCGAGCGGCTCGGAGCCCCGTATTCCTTGCAGCAGACAGGCCGCGGTTGTTTGCGTGCTTCAGGATCACAACTCGGGTGTCTTGCCTCGCCGCAGAGTCAAGCAATGCGCTGGAGCCATCAGACGAGGCGTCGTCAACACAAATGACCTCAATTCCGGATATCATTTGTTGACGAAGCGAGGCGAGACAAGCGTCGAGGTAATGCGCGACGTTGAATACCGGTACGATGATGGAGATGATGGGCGTCATCCTTATGGTGGCGGGGCGAGATCTGGGATCCGTGCGTCTAGGGTTTCGCAGCTAGCGAAAGTGCCCCGTCCGAGATTCCCTCCTCCCATCACTGATAGTGGCAAGCCAATTTCCATGCCTCGATATTCCTCGTCAGCAGGCTTTCGTGTATTTGCTTTAAAGCAAAAGGGAGTTCCACCGGATGCCGTGGCTTATACTCCTCGGCGAGTTCGCAGGCCAACACGAACATGGCGTTCACGATGCTTTCTTCCAAGCCGGAAACGTCAAAGTAGTAAAAACTGCCCAGATGGCGCAGGAGGAGGGTGTAGAACGCATCGTCCTCCGGCAGCCCCATTTGCTTGCTTTTTGCATTTAGTTTCCGGATGAGCCAATAACGCTCGATCGCCCTTATGTTTCTTCCGCTTTGCTGCACATGTGAGTAATTCCCTTCGTACCACCGGTGTTCGTACAGCACCTTGGGCACATAGACAAAGGACCGGCAGAGCCGGAAAACCAGCCAGTGGATGATTGTATCTTCGTAGAGGCAGTTGGGGAAATACCGAACGTGCTCGAATAGCTTGCGCCTGTAGACCTTGCACCAGGGCAGGCCTGGGTAGTTCATGATGGCGTCACCATTCCGATAGCCCATTAGATTGTATTGGGGATACACATTCGGCCGGACGGCAGTCACCTTGCCGTTCTTCTGCTTGACCAGATCGTGTGCGCCCATGACGATATCTGCGCCAGTGCTGTAAGCTTTGTCCAAAAGGACCTCAACGATGTCCTCATGCACCACGTCGTCACAGTCCACGAACATCACATATTTTCCAGCCGCCTCATTCAGGCCGCTGTTTCGAGCGCCCGCGATACCCATATTCTTCTGCAGCACCACCTTGACACGCGGGTTGCCCTCAAATTCCCGGACGTAATCCCTCGCGCCGTCAGTGGAGCCATCGTCCACCATGATCACCTCGTAGCTATATCGTGTTTTCTGTTGCACTATTGCTGGAAGCGTCTGCGGCAGCAGGTCAAGGTGGTTGTATACCGGCACGATGATCGAAGCGTCCAGCGCCGGAATGGCGCGCCTGTTCTGAATCACTGGTTGGGAGATCGGCTCCGGGTGAGCTGCGGTGACGACGGAAAGGGCGGTTTCGGGGCTAATGCCGACTATCCGCTTCTTCACTTGAAACCATTTCTTAAGGTAGAAGCTGACGCAGTACAGGAAGTAAGCCAGCGAGGACATGACGATGCATAGTTTCTCGTTGGGAAACCATTTATAGAACAGGAAGTAGAAGGCCTGCTTCATCGGTCTATCCAAGTGCCGTTCCTACTTTATCTCCTGTGGGTCCGGCCCAAGCAGGGTTGCATAGCGTTTGGAGCGCGCATCATCCGTGAAGAGCCGCGCCAAGGGCCGCAAAAGCACCCTCAAGTGCCGCCCGTGGAGCCACAGTGCTTGAAACCTGTTCTACGGCAGCTTCCACTGCGGCAGGTGCGGGATCCGTCAGTAGCCTGATGGACGGGGAACCCGTCAGCCAGGTCTCGCAGGTGGAGCGGATCTTATGGTTGTTATTTTCGATCACGACACAGGGCGTGCGGCTGATGACCGAGAAGATGAGGCCGTGAAGGCGGTCGGTGACCACGCACTTGGCGCGAGCAAAGTCGGCGCAAAGTGCATCGAGCTGGCGTTCGTACTCGGGAAAGCCAAGTCGGGGTCCGGAAACCGCAGTGTCGGTAATGACCGCCCCGGAGTCAAAGCTTCGCAAGGCATCCACGATGGCAGCTCGGTGGCCTGTATTCAGGCGCGCCTCGACGTCCTGCCTCAGACAGACGAGGAGCGGCAAGTCGCGAGGCGCAGAAGGGGCGAGATCAAGGGAGAGCACGGTGTCAGGGGCCAAGTCCACTTCGCAGTCCGGCAGTGCCGCCCGCATGCGGCGAAGCGATTCGTTCTCACGCGCGAAGAGGTGGAGCCGGGGGTGCGACGAGTAGGCGACGCGCGTGCGTGCGAGGGCGCGGCGTCCTGCGGATGTTTCCGAGAAATCGAAGCTCTGCGGAAAGGAGACGATCCGGTTCCGGCGGAAGGCCCTCACCACATGGCAGCGCGCCTCCTCCAAGTCCGCATAGCGATCTCCCATATTTCCACCGCCTACAATTGCTACCACGTCTTCTGGATCTGTGGCACGAGCGACGCCGCGTAGGTCTCGAAAAACGCGCCCAGCACAAAGCAGATACGGCTCGTGAGACGGAAGATGTTGCCGCGCGAAGCAGATGAGCGCACGCGTAAGCGCCACGTCCCCAAGATTCGCATAATCCGCAGCTAGCGCCAGAATCAGACGCGGCCCCGCAGCCTGGAAATCCGCTGGAGCGTCAAGCGGCGATACGAGCCGAACATATTCTCTCTTCCACCGCAATGGAATGAGATCTAACGGAAACATGTGCTAAAACCTATCAACAGCCAAACCACATCGGCGACGGAGCGCACGACGTGCGCGCTCAGACCACCAGCCAGCTCGGTGTGCGAAGTCAGCCGAACGAACAAAGCCCGTGGCCCGCATAGCATCGGCCAACTCCTGCAGCGGCGCTTGTCGCGAGGCGTACGTCAGCACATATCCGATATACCAAGACCGGGCGTCCGCGTATGCCTCCAGGTCGAAAACATCACTGAATGCCTGCAACGCCCCAACGACATCCAGTGTCAGCATGCGGCGGAGGCATTTCTCGCACCGGCTGCAATTATGCCCTTCGTAAAGGCACACATTTAGATGGCGGTGCGCAACCGGTAGTCCGGCAATCAACCTGGCCTTGCTGACCGAGTCGAGAGCGGGAGTGCCGCTGTGAAATGTCAGCGCCTCGGTGGACAACAACGGGAGGAGAACGGAGTCCAAATATGCGGAGTCTGCCGAAGAACACCGCGTTGCCCACAAGGGCGCGGCATTCGCGTACACATAGTGCCGCACCCTCGGCGCGAGCAAGAATGCTGCAGAGACGTTGCGTAACGTATGAAGACGGGCAAACGCGCCCGGGAACCAATCGTCAACATTCGACTGCACAACGAACAACGGCAGTTTGATCTCGGCTGCGCAGAACCGGGCTTTTGCGGTTCTCTCCACGAAGAGCGGCGAGGTGTCGCCAGTATGCAGCGGGTCGTGGTTCCCTGTATCGAAGAAGGCTGTGGCTGCCAGCCTCCTTGAGTGCGAAACAGGCAATTTCAGTAGATCAGCAATCGTGGCAAGCGAGTCGAGTCCGCATGACAACCCCGTTGCACTGCCACGGGCTGCTGCGCTCGGTTCGCGCGCCACACCTTCCGCCTTGATTGTCGCTGTGCTGGGAAAGAGATCGGGGTGGAGACGCAGGAGCAAGGGAAGGATCGCCGCCCGCAAGTTCAAGAGAAGCATCTCGCTCACGGCAAAGCCAAAGGTGACATCGCGCCCGCATGCCACTGTACCAAGGATACCTGGCAGAACGAAGGCGTCGGCGATTTGCTCAACACTGGAGATACCGGGATCAGGTTCGATTTTAAACCAGATGCAATCCTGGTGAAACCCATCAACCCGGCACTGGACTCGGGTACAGCCGCCATTTCTCTCAATGGAAGGCGGATGAATTGTAACAGCAGTCTCCACAAGACTACGTTGGGAGCCGGACATCAATCAACCACCGAACCGGGGGGAACTTCCTCGCATGACCAACGAGGCGGTGGTCGGGGCCAAGCCGGCTCGCCAAGGAGCGCAAGCTCAGGCAGCCAAGTGTAAGGGCCAAGCCCATCCCGCACCATGGCCCAATGAAGGGGGCCACGATCAGACACCCGGAACCAAGAAGGATCAGCCGTCTCACGGCAGGCGCATAGCTGAAAACGAGCATACGACCGATGATGACGCGAAGCGTAAAAAAATTGCAGACATGCATAGCAGCGAATCCAAGTGCTACTCCTGTGACACCGTGCAACCGAAGACCAATCCAGGCGAAGAGCAAGTTAACTACTGCAAAGAGGCCGACCGTTCCGGCATATAGAAACGAGTCCCCTCGGGCCATCAATACAAAGCTGAAGGGCCATGATACCACTCGTCCGAAGCAGCCGAGGTTGAACCATGCCACCGCCCCTGCCGCTCCCGAGAATTCAGGCGAAAACATGAGAGAGACAGCCCAGGTGGCACATGCGGAGGTCGCGACCATTCCCGGCAAACCAAGGAGGATGCCCATCTCCGTCTGGGCATTAAGTAAAGCGCCAGCCTCCTCGTGATTCTGGATCACACCCGTAAGGCGCGGGTAAAAGTCCTCTCCCATGGCGTTCAGCACAAAGCCGACGAAATAACCGGAGATGCCCCAGGCGGCCTGGTAAATCCCATTGCCCAGCACGCCCAGTTCCCGACGGATCATGATCCCGATGAGATAGGCGACTCCCAAACTGGCCAGAGATACCCACATAAACGCCAGCCCCATGCCGAGAAAACGCCTCGCATGCGCCAGCACCTCGCGCCACCCCAGTTTGACGGGTTCGACGTTTACCCTGCGCGCGTACCACCAGGAGCCTGCCAGTGTCACGCCGCCGATGACGAGCAAGGAGGGGGCTATCCCGTTTATGCCCCATATCAGGTAGCAGCACCCGGCAGCTACAGTAGCCACCACCGCGACCATTGCACGCTGAAGGGCAAGTTCCCGAATGTGTCCCAGGCCCCGGAGCAACGCCGTCTGTCCAGCCGCGAGCTGGTTGAGAAACAACGCGCCACCGACGAAGAGAAAACCTATTTGATGGGAGTTGTCACCGAAGGTTAACCGGCTCAACCATGAGGCCAAAAGCATGCATACAGCGGCCGCGACCACCCCCGTGGCGAGAACCAGCATTCGCAGGGACCGGATGACCTGAGCCAGCCGCAGCGTATCGCGCGTCCCACGTGCAACGGCAACCTCGCGGACTGCGCTCGCAGTAAGCCCCATTTCTGCGATCGCCGAAATGAGATGGGCGGCCTGGGTATAGAGGCCAAGCATGCCGATGCCGCCAACGCCTACGCAAACAGCAGCAATCTTGGTGCGGACGAGCGCCGCGACAGCAGATACCACCTGGGAGCCACCGGAGAAAACGGTGGACCTCAGGATGTGGTGATAGCGAGTGCGGTCCATTGGCTCAGTGCCCTTCATCGTTCACCCGGTTGATCCAGTGAGGTTATCTTGTCCGGTGCCGTTCCAAATTGGATAAGGCTAGGCAGGCGCTGACGGACTGCTGCTTCCGCCGTCTCTATGTCCGGGTATCCACTCACAATGATCTCGAGCGTTTGCTGACCCAAACGGCGCTTGCCTTCCAAAACCGTTTCCAGACGGTCGAGGTATTTTGAAGTGCCGAAGCCCTTTTGCTTCGCCGCCCCGTCCTCCCACAGGCAGTGAAAGACGTAAAGCACCACTTCCGAACGTTCAAAGATGTAGGTGCGGAAAGGGAGTTCCAATCCATGCGCCGACAGATACCGAACCCCCAAATCGGCCTGGCAATTGTAGCCGCTGCCGCCCAGGCAGTATTCGGGGCGGTGGTCCCGGGCCGACATGCGGGAGGTGGCCACCCCGGCGTTCCACCGGAAGCAGTAGGCCGACCATTTGCTCCCGTCCGGCTCTTCCCAGGACAAAGTGCTGGCGTGGTCGTAATTGAGCTTGCTTCGGGCAAGCTTGGAGATGGGAATCTCGCGGGCGCCCGGGGAGTTGGTCGGGAACTGCGCCCACCAAGCCACCGTCGGGGACTGGTTGTGCTCGTGCGCACGATACCAAACTTCGGTCACACCGATGCAGAGGAGAGACCAGCAGCCGACCGCTACGAGGTAACGGCGGCAATGCTGAAAGCTGAAAGCTGAAAACTGAAATTGAGGAACCGTGGTCAGCGGTCTGTGGCTCGAGGATGGAGGATGGAGGATGGAGGATCGCGGCGAGGACTGGGGCTTTTCCATCTTCGATGTTCCATCTTCCATGCTCTGTCCCCAGCGCTTGCGCACCAGGACGGCGACGCCCCAAAGCACAACGAAACAGGCGATGGTGATGGTGAAGCCCGCGGGGTCGTGCCATTTGTCAATCACCGAGAGGCCGCTCTTGTCTGCCTGCCAGGAGAGAATCAAGGTGCGGGTAACGTTGAGGCCGAACGCCAGCGCCAGGCCGCCGAACACCAGGCCGGCCCGCGCCCAGACGCGCAGCCGGTACAACTCGCCCAGGAACAGTGCCGCCATAAGGCTGGACTGGAACGAGCGGATGCCACTGCAGGCTTCATCAACACCCAGGGTGCCCGTAGCCACTTCGATGACGTTGCCATGTTGAACGGCAGGAACGCCCAGCCAACCGAGAAATTCCACGGTTAACGTCGCCACCACCCCCATCAGGCGATACGTGAGCGAATTTTCGATCCGGTAGGGCCAGCGCACCGCCACGAGGATAAAGCAGATCGGGAAGGCGAAATGCCTGACCCACGGCCAGCCCCCGAGGAGAAATACTGCGTAAAGGGAGAACGCGACCACGGCCAGCGTCAGCAGCCAACTGAAGAGCGCCCAGTCCTGATTAACCTCGTGAATTACGCGGGCCGGCAGGAGAATAAGGGCGGCGAGCAAGACGACGACGAGCAAGCGGCGCTGCGTGGTACGTGATTGGTTTACGGGTGGAGGCTGGAGGCTGGAGGCTGGTGCGGGGCGGTCGAGCCATCGTTTCCATAGGAGTCCAAGCGCGAGGATGGGAACAAACCAGCCGAAGGCGTACTGCTCGTTCGACTCCCACATGTAGCTGAGTTGCCGGATCAAATCCAGCCAGAGCACACTGAACAAGGCGATGGGGAGCCAGGTTCTCAAAACCCGGTTGAGGCTTGAGGGTTGCCCCGGTGAGATAGGCGCCCCGGTGGAATACTGGTCTGATTCCACGGGGCAAGCGGCCACCTCACGGGTTGAAGAAGGAGAATGGTGGATGGACTTCACATTCAGAATCTGAAACGCGAAAAACTGAGAGCTGAAATCACAGGCTCAAAACAAAAAGCAGAAAACAGAAAGCAGAAATCAAAAATCAGCCAGATCGCGGATGCTGGAGCCGCGGGGGGTTAGAACGCGCGCCAACCACTCAGGAACTCGAGGCGGTTCTCCATTTCTTCCGCAGTCCTGGCTTCGCAGATCCGCAGTAACCGCCTCAGTTCCTCCCCAATCGGAACCGTCTGTTGGTCGCCAAGGATGATTCCGGCGTGGTGGCGACCCACTCGAAGAAACTCAGAATGGAGCCGGCAGAAGTCGGAGGCATTGTAAGTGTAGATGGCGCGTCCGCGCTCCGCCGTCCACCCCAGTTGCTCTTCGTCCGTGCAGCGCAAGAGCCCGCGCTCGCAACTCGACGTGACGTCCCACCCGCGATGGCGCAAGCCGTTCAGCAAAGCGTGAGCATCGGCATCTTCATCGAGATGAAGCTTGAGAGCGGTCAAGGCTCGGTGGGCGGAGTACGTTCGAGGCTGCGACAAGCCGCGCGCTCTTCTTCAAGGAAGCGCTCAATCTCCTCGTGATGCAAATGGTAATACGCCAGTGCCGCATGAATCTCCGCGGGCGTCAACGTGGTCAATCGTTCACCGATGTCTTCGACACTCAAGCCGAGTTTCCACCACCCCGCGACCCTGTGGACGCCCACCCGGTGCCCCTTGATTCGGGGTTTGCCGCCCAGGATGCCCGGGGTACAGACGATCATGGTCCCCAACTCAGTGGCAACCGTCTCAGCGATCATGCTCATGGCAGCAACTTGACAGAGTTGGTCACGCCAGTGCCGGCACTCTGCGGCGTGCCGCGCTTGATGCCCGGAGTGCGAGAGATCATGCTGCCGATTTCAACCTCGGTTGTCGCAACGTTCATGTCAGGAATCTGCCTGAAAAACCGGTTCTGTCCAGACCCAGACTCAAGGATGAAGGATGAAAGGTGAAAGCTAAACCGTGGAATGCGGCGATAACTTCCGCTTTCATCCCTCATCCCTTATTCAGCCCGCTGCCTACGAGCGGTCCCGTCCCAATTTTGGATGCCGGCGCTGGTGCTTCACAATGGTGATCCGGATCCGATCATTCCCCACGCAGCGGAAGTAAATGACGTAAGGGAACCGAGTCATCAAACATCGTCGAATGTCGGACTCCACGAGCATCCATCGCTCCGGCTTGGCCGTAACTCGCAGGACCTGGGTTTCGAATTATACACAACGTCAGAAGTAACGCTGCGTGAGGGCA
>JAHCLO010000059.1 GCA_026125285.1 Verrucomicrobiia bacterium
TCCACCGGTCCACGTCGCCCGCGCGTCTGGCGCCGGGCACGCCCCAACCCTCGAACCAGGGCGCTGACATGAAAAGCGGTGTCAAGAGACAGTTCGCCCAAGGCGACGCCGAAACGAAAAAAGTTTTGGCAACGCAGGACGACGTTCGAACGTTCGTGCCGCTCCGCTCGCCGCCAGGTGTCAGGCGCTGATTCTTCGTTGGAAGTCTCCGCGCCCGGGCGTGGCCTCGTGGCTTTGGTTTTTCGCTCACCCGTCCCGCGGCCTGGCTGACCGTGCTTTCGAGAGTGCGCTCTCACACAGACATTGGGAAGTCACTTCGGCAAGCGAGGGCCTCAGGGTCACTGGGGAGAAGCGGAAAGACCCGGATCAGTTGCGAACCGCCGCCAGGCTGGGCAGTCGGACGGTTCGGTTAATTGGGCTTCCCCAGCCTGCCACCAGATGGTTGCCCCAAGTCAGGTTTTGCGTTATTACGCATTGTGCTGTCAGCGACTTTTGCAGTCGTTCGGGCGTTGTCGGCGGCGGTCGTGGAGTTCACCTCGTTCGGCGGGCTGGCACGCACGTTCCATCCATGCATTTTGAGTTTGACCACATCTTCATTTGCGTCGCTCGTGGCGGTCCCGAAGCGAGTTGCTTGTCAGCATTTGGACTGACGGAAGGCGCGCCAAATGCACATCCGGGTCAGGGGACGGCATGCCGTCGTTTCTTCTTCGCGAACTTTTACATCGAGTTGCTCTGGGTTTGCAGTAAATCAGAAGCCGGATCAGAGGTGATTCGGCCCACGCGTCTTCGTGAGCGATGGGAGAGCCGTGCCGGTAGCTTCTGCCCTTTCGGATTCGGGCTCCGCCCGAAGAACCAAGACACTGGCGATATTCCGTTTGGTGCTTGGGAATATCGGCCCGCATATCTGCCGGCACCCTTGAGCATCCAGGTCGCCACCAACACCGACGTGCGGAGTGAGCCGATGTTGTTCTATCTTTCTTTTGCACAACGACCGGACGCCTACCCGCTTGCCAAGCGGCAGCCGTTCGAGCACCTCGCGGGCTTGAAGGAGGTGACGCGAGTGACACTGTTCCGTCCGTGTGCCGAAGCTCTTTCACCTGCGATGGCGGTTGTGACGCACGGCGGCCTTGCTCAGTTACTCGAAGGACCGGAGTATCTTCTTGAGCTGGGCTTTGACGAGGAATTGCGCGGTCAGCGGGTGCAGTTCCGCCCCATGCTTCCGCTCGCATTCTGTTGGTGAAGTGATATGAATCAGACAATATCGCCGAACACGGATGCGCCGAACCCGGCGAGCGCGCGACGATTTTATGTCGGGCGTCCCCGGCGCCGAGTCGGTGATCCGGGACGTTAGTCATCAGCAATCGCTATGAAAACTCGTAAGCGCCTTTTGATTGTTTTAATCAGCGTGAGCATCCCATGGGTTTGCTACATCGGGGGTTATCTCAGTTTTGTTCATCCGATGCCGATTCGTGTTGAGCCAACCAGTAGGGAGTCTGTCGAGCCTGTGTTTCGCACTGCACGCCATGGCATTATCAGGTTGTTCCGACCTGCGGTCGTCGTTGACCGGGTACTTTTTCCAAGCCGGTGGGATCTCCAACGCTTTCAGTTGCAACCCACGGATTTGGCCGGTTTGCACAAGATGTCGCCATTTCGGGCACGGGTGGAGAGCGTTGGGCGGACGATGCCGCACGATACAGGAGTTTCCACGCTGCGCATGGGACTGCGACTGGAAAGCGGCCATTTTCTTCAGATTGACCAGCCGGCAGCGACGGAGCAGATGTTTGCCCTGGCAGGTGCGTTGATGGATACGCGGCTGCATGAGTTTCCCGCCAGTTGGGTTGACGCCAAATGAAGCGTTCAAGGGCGCCGCGCCGCCCCGTCCGCCTTCGCTCAGAGGCTATGACGGGACAGGCTGGGCAGTGGGACGGTTTGGGTAATTGGGCTTTCCAAGCCTGCCACCAGATGGTTGCCCCAAGTCAGGTTTTGCGTTATCACGCATTGTGATGTCAGCGGCTCTTGCAGCCGACCGGGCGTTTCCGGCGGCAGTCGCTGAACTTGGTCTAGGCATCGTGAGCGTATGAAACGCATCATCGTTTATTCAGCCTTCGTGGTCGTCGGAATTGCCCTCGGCTGGTATTTCGGATATACGCGTCCAGTGGGCACAAACCAACGGAAGTTGCTGGAGCAGTATCAGACCGTGAGGGATAAGTTTCAGATGACCGATGAAGAGATGGCTGACTATGGAAAACATTATCAGGACTATTCTGAGGCGACCAAGCGCGAGGACGAGCTTGCTGCACACATCGCCTTGGGGGTTTTGATAAGGCTGGAGCGAGGCGACACGGAAAAGGCCAAACGCATCCTGGAGGCGACCATCGGAACGTACTACCGCAGGTATGGACACACCGGACACACGAACGTCATCGCGAGCATCGAGAGGCACGTTGCCACGAACGCATCGCTCTCGAACGCGATTTATGGAGAGTTGAAGTGAGTTCGACGATGACTAACCGATGCCTTGCGCTTTCACATCGTGATGGCTGTCACGTCTAATTGCGCCCTGGTTTCTTACGCAGCCCTTGCGCTTGCGGTGTTCATCGTCATCAAAGCATTTTATCTCGGACTGACCCAGCCGGATTCGAGACCGAAACATGAACACGACGGCTCTTGAGAGCGCCGATATGCAAGCCGTTGGATATCAGCACGCAGCCAGACGCTACGGTCTAACGTCATTGCCCCAGCCAGAGGCTGATTGGTTTGCTGACAGGGGCGCAACAGCGCCGCTGGGCAGTCAGACGGTTCGGGAGCATTGGCTCGTCCCGATGCTTCGCGATGGCAGCCGCCGGGCTGTGCTGCCGTGGTATCGGGATCGCTGAGTTCAGATCAGGCAGTGCGACGCGCACTTTACACATGCATACCCTCAAATGGATTGTTTTAGTGCTGGCTCTGCTTCAGGGCGGCTGGCTGGTCTTCGATGGCGGACGCGCTTTGGCGGTGGGCGATTACGTCACCCCCAGTTCCGGCCTCCGCGCCGGACAGCTTGGCCCATGGTCCCGGCTGGTTTCCGCGCTGGGGTTTGAACCGCGCGGCACGTTCATCAAGTGCCTGCATTTGTTTTTGGGCCTCGCCTGGCTCGTGGCGCTGATGGTTTTTGTCCTGCGGCCGGCAACCGGTTGGTGGGTCATGCTCGGCTGCGGAGTCGCGAGCCTTTGGTATTTGCCGGTGGGAACGATCGCGAGCCTCATTGTGATCGGGCTGTTGCTGACACCGCAGCCAAAGAAAAAAGAGCCTGGCTTGCCAGGCTCTTGACGAGGCACAACCTTGAGATTGGATCAGGATTGACGCTGGCGGCGGAGGAAAGCAAAGCCCAGCAGCCCGCCCAAAATTGCCAACACCGCCGTGGAAGGTTCGGGCACGGGAGAGAATGCGGTGAAATTGTCCACACGGCTCGTGCCGGTTGCCGCCACCGTGCCACCATTGGCGCTGACGGTGGAAAGGTTGACCAGCCGAATCTCAACGCTCGTCGCATTATCCAATGCCGTGATCGTGCTCAAGTCGAACACGAAATTGTAGGCGGGATTGTAGGTCCCTCCAGTCCAGGCGGTGTTGGGCGCAGCGTTGGCAAGGACCGAGTATTCGGCGCCACCAATCGCGGTGAAAGGGTCGCCGTTGACGCTGTAGTACACCCCGAAATCGCGAGGGCCGGTGTTGCTACTGGTCGCGTCGAACGAAATGCCGATTCCGGTGAAACCGATGGTGCTGAACTGGAACTGATAGAAGTCGCCGACTGCCCAGAGGGTGGAGCTAAACGATTCCGCAGAACCGTTTCCCACCGGATTCGAGTAAACTGAATCCCCTACATGGAAGCCGGAGGCCACACCGGTGCCCACCTCGGCAGCGATGTCGGTAAGCGCCACGCCGGCACCGGGCTGGCCGGCCGGCAAGCTGGTTTCAAACGTCCATTGAGCAAGGATGTCCGCGCGGGCAGAGAGCACGGAGGAAACCGCGAGGACCGATAGGAGGGCGATGGTTCTTTTCATAGCATTTTTTTGAGTAAGAGTTGGTTTAATTGCGACGAAATTGGAAGCTAGGTTTCGCCTCCGAAATGACAAGGAAAAACTTCCCTGAAGTTCGCAGCCAGCCGGACCTGGTAAACCGTCTCAATGGAGGATTGCCAGCGGTGGTTTTCTATGCCATGAAACCTTTCCGTATCACCTGACGTCCGTCTGATTGTATGCTCGAGCCGATTACTGCCCGTCAATGGGATTGGACCGCTGCCGCGCATCTGCTGAACCGCGCCGGCTTCGGCGAGCCACCGGCGGAGATTGACCGTTTGGTGGAACTCGGACCGGACAAAGCGGTTTCGACTTTGGTGGACTTTGAGAAGATTCCCGACGACACCAAAGACCCGGATTGGGCCAAGCCCGACCCGGAGCGCTTCGAGAAGCAGCGCGCCGCACGGCAGGCCGGGGAGGAGGAGCGTCGCCGTTTTCAGCGCGAACAGCAACAACTGCAACGCCAACAGATCACAGAATTGCGCGGTTGGTGGCTGCGACGCATGGCCCAAGGGCCGCGTCCTTTGCAGGAGAAACTCGTGCTGTTTTGGCACGGTCACTTTGCCACCAGCATGGAGAAGGTGCGCGATGCCTACCTGATGTGGCGGCAGAATGAACTGTTTCGCCGGCTCGCCGCCGGCAACTGGCTGCAACTGCTGGTCGAAGCCGGCAAGGATCCCGCCATGCTCATCTGGCTGGATCAGGCGCAGAGCCGCCGGCAAAAGCCCAATGAGAATTTCGCCCGCGAGGTCATGGAACTGTTTGCACTGGGCGAGGGCCACTACACGGAACGGGACATCACGGAAGCGGCGCGGGCTTTCACCGGTTGGACCCTTGATCCGACGCGCCAGAGATTTGTTTTTCGCGCCAACCTCCACGATGCTGGCAGCAAAACGATTTTCGGCCAAACCGGCAATTTCAACGGCGAGGACGTGCTCAGAATCATTGTGGCACAACCACAGGCAGCCAGGTTCATCACGGCCAGGCTGTGGCATTATTTTGCGGGCGAGATGCCGTCGCCCGAGTTGAATCAGGCGCTGGCCACAGTATTTCGCCAAGGTGGCAACCAGTTCAAACCGGTGCTGCGCGCCATGTTCCGCAGCGAGGAGTTCTATGCGCCGTCGCTCATTCGCAATCAGGTCAAAAGCCCGGTTCAATGGCTCGTGGGCACGGTGCGGATGCTCGAAAGCGAGTTGCCGCCGCCCTTGGCGTGCTGGGCGTTGACGCGCAATCTCGGCCAGGATTTGTTTGCGCCGCCGAACGTCAAGGGTTGGGACGGGGGTCTGAGTTGGATCACCACCAACAATCTGCTCTCCCGCTACAATCAAGCGGCAACGCTCGTGCAAGGCGACCTGTCCATGGTTGCCGGGGCCGTTCGCGGCAACAATCCGAACATGGCCCGGCGGGCGGCCAATCGCCTCCAAGACAACCCGAGATCGCGGGTGGACGTGGAGCGAATACTGACCGTAGAGCAGCGCACGGACAAAGCGGCGTTGATTGCCGCGCTGGAGAAGCGGCTGTTACAGTCCGCTCTGAAACCCAGGCAAGCGCAGGCTTTGCGCGATTATCTCGACGACCGGGGCGAGTTGGACGAGAGCGACATTCTGGGCGCCATTCGGCTGGTCATGTCCACCCCGGAATATCAACTGACATGAAACTCCGTCTGCCATCCTTGCACTTGAGTTTGGCCTCGTTGCGCCACTCGCACGCAACGCCAGGCGATCACTCCGGCCGCGGGAGCGGTCTCGGGGTCACCGGGCCGTTGCCGGTGCGGACGGTCCGGCCAGTGGTGATTCCAGAATTCAAACAGTGGATGGTTCTTCCGTTCCTGAAAGAACCGCTCCCAGCAAATCGAACCCAGTCCCAAACCAAACCGGTGCATCGAGACCCATGAATACCCTTCCCACTCTCAGAACCCGACGCGATTTTTTGCGCAGCACCATCCTCGGTGGTGCGCTCTCGTGGACGGTGCCAACCTTTCTAGCGAACACATTTTCCTCACTCCAGGCTGCAGCCGCGAACTCGGCCACGCAAATTGCGACCGGCAGGGATTCGACCATCCTCGTGGTGCTGCAAATGGCGGGCGGTAACGACGGCTTGAATACCGTGGTGCCCTACGCGAATGATCATTATCACCAAGCACGGCCCCGGCTGGCGCTGGCGGAGAAGGACATTCTACGGATCAACGATGGGCTTGGCTTGCACAAGGCGTTGAGCGGATTAAAGGAGATTTACGACGCCGGGCAACTGGCGATTGTCCAAGGCGTCGGCTATCCGAATCCGAACCGCTCGCATTTCCGCTCGACGGAAATCTGGCAGACCGCCAGCGACGCGGAACGGTTTGAGAAATACGGCTGGCTGGGCCGCTTTTTTGACAACACCTGCAATGGTTGTGATCCCACTGTGGCGGTCACCCTCGGCCGACAGATGCCGCAGGCACTGGCTGCGAAGAAACCCACTGGCATCTGTTTCGACAACCCGGCGAATTACCGGTTCATGCAATCCGGCCGGGCTGACCGCAGCGAAATGGCCGCCACGGAAGAATCGTTTCGCAAGCTCAACGAACCGGACGAATCGTTCATGGAGAATTCCGGTGGCAGCATCGGCGCGATTGCCGGTGGCGCCATGCGCGGTGATTCGCCCCTCGATTTCATCGAACGCACCGCGCTCGATGCCCAGGTCAGTTCCGATCAGATTCGCGCGATGGCCAGCCGCGTGCAGAATCAGGCCAGCTATCCCAGTTCGCAACTGGCGAACTCGCTTAAGCTGGTGGCCAAACTTATTGGAGGCGGATTGCCCACGCGCGTGTTCTATGTTTCGCAAGGCGGCTACGACACGCACACCAATCAACCCGGAGCGCACGAGCGTTTGCTCACTGACCTCGGCGGGGCGGTCAAGGCGTTCGTGGATGATCTCAAGGCGCAGGGCAATCTGCAACGGGTGATGGTGATGACCTTTAGCGAATTCGGCCGGCGTGTCGCGGAGAACGCCAGCCAGGGCACGGATCACGGTGCCGCGGCACCGATGTTCATCATCAGCCACAAAGTCAAAGCGGGCTTGCTCGGCAAATACCCCAGTCTCGCTCCGTCGGACTTGTCGCGGGGAGACCTTCAGTTCACGGTGGACTTTCGCAACGTGTATGCCGGCGTGCTCGAACACTGGCTCAAGACGCGAAGTGAAACCGTTCTGGGCCGTAAGTGTGAACCATTGGCGCTGATTTGATCGGTATCCGCCGATCGGCAAACAGCCAAAACCTTGGCGTTAATCCGCAAGGAATCGAGACTTGCTTTCAAGCCGGAGTCCATTAACTTCCACGCCCCTGATTCAGGTCAGTAAGATCAAGATAACGAGACTAGTTTAGATTCTATGGCAGCAGCAGCAAACGACCTCCGCCGAGGCATGGCAATTGATTACAATGGGGACATTTGTGTGGTTCTGGACGTGCAACATCGCACCCCAGGTAATCTGCGCGCATTCGTGCAGGCCACACTCCGCAGTGTCCGGACCGGCAAATCCTCCGACGTCCGCTTCAGTTCCACGGAGAAGGTGGAAACCGTGCCCATGCTGACCAAGAAAATGGAGTTCAGCTACAAGGACGGTCAGGACTTCGTTTTCACCGATCCCGAGAATTACGAAACCGTGACTCTCACACCGGAACTCGTGGGCGATGCAAAGAATTACCTGGTTGAAAACGGCTCGGTGACGGTCACCTTTGTTGAGGAGAAGGCAGTGACGGTTGAAATTCCACCCAGCGTGGTGCTCACAGTAACAGATGCTCCCGAGGGAGTCCGCGGCGATTCCGCCAACAACGTGCAGAAAGCCATCACCGTGGAAACTGGTATCACCGTCCAGGCGCCACTGTTCATCAAGACGGGCGAGAAGATCAAGATTGACACGCGCACGGGGAAGTACATGGAGCGCGCCTGATGGTGGATTAAAACAGCCAGTTCGTGTCGAAAAGCCCGCGTCACGCGGGCTTTTTTCTGTCCTTGTGGGGTTCGAGATTCCCGGTTTGATTCAAGTATCCGGGATGGACGTCGGGTATCTCGCGTGCCAAAAATTGTAAAAAAGTACCCTGACCCGCACCACACACCTCGCTACACTGCGCCCGTTCTATGCACAAACTCAAACAGCAGTCTTGGGAGCGATTCAAACAGTACTATACGGAATTCCCATCCCTTGGGTTGGCTCTGGACCTTAGCCAAATGAGCGTATCCGAGGAGTTTTTCTTGCAGATGGAGGCTCGCATGCAAAGGGCCTTTGCTGACATGGCCGCACTGGAGGGTGGCGGCATCGCGAATCCTGACGAAGAGCGGATGGTCGGACACTACTGGTTGCGCAATCCTTGTTTGGCACCCACACCAGAGATTCGACAAGGAGTCGAGGACACGATAACGCAGATCAAAATGTTCGCTAATGACGTACATTCAGGTACGACCTGCGGCTTCAATGGCAAGTTCAAGAATCTCCTGTTGATCGGGATTGGTGGTTCGGCGTTGGGTCCCCAATTCGTGACTGACGCGCTTGGCCATCCGCTGAAAGACAAAATCAAACCGTACTTTTTCGACAACACAGACCCCGACGGGATGTTAAGAACATTGGATAATATTCGTGAGGAATTAGGGCAGACTCTTTGTCTCGTAATCTCCAAGTCCGGTGGCACGAAGGAAACGAGAAACGGAATGCTTGAAGCCAAGACCGCCTACGAAGTTGCGGGTCTTGATTTCGGGAAGCACTCGGTTGCCATCACTCGACAGGGAAGCGGTCTTGATGATTACGCCACCGCTAACGGTTGGATCCGGCGTTTTCCAATGTGGGACTGGGTGGGTGGAAGAACCAGCGTGCTCTCAGCCGTTGGATTGTTACCTGCTGCATTGCAAGGCATTAAGATTGAAGAGTTACTCTTGGGAGCGAAGGCTTGTGACGAGGTCACACGGCTTTCAATCACGCGGAAGAATCCTTCAGCCATGCTAGCACTGGCGTGGTATCAAGCCGGGAATGGCTGCGGTGAAAAGAATATGGTAGTAATACCATACAAGGACCGACTCGATTTGTTCTCCCGCTACCTGCAACAGCTCATCATGGAGTCGTTAGGAAAGGAAAGTGACTTGGATGGTAAGACTGTGAACCAAGGAATCAGCGTATTTGGCAATAAAGGAGCGACTGACCAACATTCATATATACAACAGCTTAGAGATGGGCTGAATGACTTTTTTGTATCCTTTATTGAAGTACTCAAAGATCACGATGAATCACATTCACCAGTCTTCGTTGAGCCAGTTATAACTTCCGGAGATTACCTGCATGGTTTCTACTTGGGAACCAGACATGCACTTGCCGAGAGCGATCGCGAGTCCCTGACGATTACAGTCCGAGACATTTCGGCTTTTAGTATCGGGGCTTTGATTGCACTGTTTGAAAGAGCGGTCGGACTGTACGCCTCACTTGTGCATATCAACGCCTATCATCAACCTGGAGTGGAGGCCGGTAAGCGAGCTGCTGGAGAGATAATCGCCTTGGAAGGCAGAATCTTGGACTTCCTTGGCCAATCACTTGGGACACCCCATTCCGTCAGTGAAATTGCCAAGTCAATTGGTGCGGAGCAAGACTGTGTTCATACATTTAAGATCCTTGAGCACCTATCGGCGAATGCATCACGAGCCGTAGCGAGATTCCCGTCTCCCGACCCATTAGAGTGTAGATACAGCAAGGTCTAACCGAAACCCGATGTTCGTTTATCCCAAGCAGTATGATGTTATCGTTATAGGCGCCGGCCACGCCGGCGTCGAGGCATCGCTTGCCAGTGCTCGAATGGGCTGTCAAGTGTTACTGTTAACCATCAACTTGGATACTATAGGCCAAATGTCCTGTAATCCAGCCATCGGAGGTTCTGCCAAGGGCCACTTGGTCCGTGAAATTGATGCACTTGGTGGCGAGATGGGCAGGACTGCGGACATGACCGGCATCCAATTCAGGATGCTCAACTTGAAGAAGGGCCCAGCCGTCTGGTCTCCTCGAGTCCAATGTGACAAGAAGGCTTATCAATTCCGCCTGAAATGGATTTGCGAGCGCGAACCAAACCTGGATGTCAAGCAAGGGCAATCCATGAAGATTCTGCACCAGAATGGCGCGGTGCTAGGTGTCGAAACAACACTTGGCGTTCAGTTTATTGGTCGTACAGTCGTCGTGACTACTGGAACGTTTCTGCGTGGATTGATGCATATCGGGAGGGACCAACAGGCTGGAGGCCGAGCAGGAGAGGCGGCTGCTAATGCCTTGTCCTCCTCGTTGAACGATTTGGGTCTTGAGCTTGGCCGATTGAAAACCGGCACACCACCAAGGCTGCTCAAACGATCAATCGATTTCGGAAGGACTGAGATTCAAAGTGGAGACAATCCTATTCCGTATTTAACATTCTGGAAGGAGGATTTGTTCCACGTGGAACAAGAGGATGGCAAGAGTTCAGTCTCCAAATCTAACGACTGTCAGTTTCCGTGCGGTTCGATTCTGGAGCGCATTGGTGGTCAACTCCACTGTTACATAACCCATACAACAGAAACCACTGCCAAACTCATCCGTGAGAACATCCATCTTTCTCCATTGTATGCTGGAATGATCGAAGGCGTTGGGCCGCGCTACTGCCCATCCATTGAAGACAAGATAGTCAGGTTCGCCGACAAGAGTCGGCATCAGGTGTTCTTGGAGCCAGAGGGTATTAGCACTGATGAGATTTACGTAAACGGCTTGTCCACAAGTCTTCCGTTCGAGGTGCAGGTGAAGCTCGTGCAGAGCATTTCTGGCTGTGAAAGCGCGGAAATCGCGCGACCAGCCTATGCCGTGGAGTATGATTATGTGTTTCCAACTCAGTTGTTGCCGAGCTTGGAAACAAAGGTTTGTAGGAATCTGTTCCTTGCGGGACAAATCAACGGCACATCTGGTTACGAGGAGGCAGCCGCACAAGGCTTGATTGCTGGGATAAATGCGGCTAGGCGAGTTCACAATCAGTCTCCTGTGGTCTTGATGCGCAGCCAAGCTTATATCGGAGTGTTAATTGACGATCTTGTCACGAAAGGCGCTGTTGAACCTTACCGAATGTTTACATCCAGAGCTGAATATCGGCTGATGCTGCGCCAAGACAACGCGGATTTGAGGTTGTCACCGCTTGGTCACCAAATCGGGCTCTTGTCGGATCGAAATTACACAGCATTCGCGAAGAAGAGGCAAGCTATTGAGGAGGAGTTGGCCCGACTAGAAACGACCCGGGTGGGATCAGAAACACTTGCTCAGTTGTTGCGCCGCCCAGAAGTAACTTACGACATGTTGCCACAACGAAACCGCAGTCTATGCAAAGATGTTGTTCAGCAGGCTGAAATTTCAATTAAGTATGCTGGCTATGTTGCTCGTCAGCAGTCAGAGGTGGAAAAACTCAAGAACTTGGAGGAGAAAGGAATCCCACCGCAGTTCGACTACACACTTGTTCCTAGTCTGCGATTGGAGGCTCGGCAGAAGCTCGCCAAGATCCGGCCAGTCACGATTGGCCAAGCGTCTCGAATTTCCGGCGTTTCACCAGCAGACATCAGCTTGCTGTTGGTTTGGCTTAAACGCCAAGCGTTACGAGCGGATGAAGACGCTAGAGGAGGATATTCTTCGGAGACTGCATAGTTACATCGAAATGGTAGATTGCTATAATTCCTATAACACAACAACTTATGAGCTCATTCTCGATCCTTAACAGCCCTCCACCAATGATAGGCAAGCATGCCGGCACCAGTCTTGTGCTTCTGCTGCTATGGGCAGTTGGCAATACTCTGAGCACTGCCAAGGAATGGCAGGTTCATTCCTTCACCAAGCAGCATCTAACCGATGAATTCTGGGCCGAAGGTGCGTACCTCGCCGACTTCAATCGCGATGGCCAAGCGGACATCGTTTACGGACCGTTCTGGTTTGAAGGTCCTGATTTCAGCAAGCGCCACGAATACCGTCCAGCAAGCCAGACCTTCAAGCGGAAGTTGGCCGATGGTAGCGAGATAACCATCTCCGGCTTTGAAGGAGCACGTGGGGTCAATAATGCTTATGCTGACAATTTTCTAACCTATACCTACGACTTCAATCAGGACGGCTGGCCAGACATTCTCATCTATGGATTTCCGGGCAAGGAGGCCGTGTGGTATGAGAACCCAGAGGGAAAACCGGGGCATTGGCGAAGCCATGCCATTCTCAATGTTCTCGACAACGAATCTCCTGGATTCGGCGACATCACAGGTGATGGCAAACCTGAAATCATTTGCTGCTCAGAAGGTTACATCGGTTACGCCCAAGCTGATTGGAAGCAACCAAATCGTCCTTGGAAGTTCCGTGCCGTCTCGCCAAAGTCGGATTACCAACGCTACACGCACGGTTTAGGGTTCGGCGACGTGAACGGCGATGGTCGTGTGGATATCTTGGAGAAGGACGGTTGGTGGGAACAGCCCGCAACTCTCGCCGAAGGAAAACTCTGGACCAAACACTCCTTTGCCTTTGGCGAAGGCGGTGCGCAGATGTTTGCCTACGACGTGAACGGCGACGGTCTCAACGATGTCATCACCAGCCTGTCTGCGCACGGTTATGGCATCGCGTGGTTTGAACAGACGCGAGAAAAGGGAAATATCTCGTTCCGCAAGCATATCATCATCAATCAAGAGCCTGCGGAGAATCCCTTTGGGGTAAAATTCTCCCAACCTCACGCGCTCGACCTAGTGGACATGGATGGTGATGGACTCAAAGACCTTATCACCGGCAAACGCTTCTGGGCCCACGGCTCGGCCATGGACCCCGAACCAAACGCACCGGCCGTGCTTTACTGGTTCAAGCTTGTCCGACTCAAGAATCATCGCGCGGAATTCATCCCCCACCTTGTGGACGATGATTCCGGTGTGGGCACCCAGGTTGCGGCCGCCGACATTAATGGCGACGGATTGCCGGATATCGTTGTCGGAAACAAGAAGGGTGCTTTCGTTTTCACGCAGAAGCGCAGGACGGTTCCTCAAAGCGAGTGGCACCAACTGCAACCCAAGCGCCTCTCCGGTTCTCCAGCACCCGTAAATTGAGTTCTCCCGACGGTTGACAGCGTGCGCGGGTTAATTGTTAACTACGCCCCACGCACAAACGAAACTCGCGGACTTATTGTGCCGCCGCTGATCAACACATGAAACAACTCTTGCTCCTTGGCACGCTGACCGGCTGCCTCCTCCAGCCAAACATTCTCCCGGCTCAAACCTCTGCCGGCATCAAACCGCTTGGTCGCAACGGCGCCCCGCTCAATCTGGACTTTGAAACCGGCACGCTCCAAGACTGGACCGCCGAGGGGACCGCATTCCGGCAACAGCCGGTCAAAGGCGACACCGTCAGCGCCCGGCGCGGCGACATGAAGAGTCAACACCAGGGAGACTATTGGATTGGCACTTTTGAACGCGATGGCGACAAACCCCAGGGCACACTCACCTCCGTTTCGTTTCCGGTTGCTCATCCATTTGCCAGTTTCCTGGTCGCGGGCGGCTCGCATGAGGACACGCGCGTGGAACTCGTCCGGGCCGACAATCAACAGGTCGTTTTCAAAATCAGCGGCACCGACACTGAAGATTTGCGTCCGGTTGTCGTGGATCTGCAAACCCACATCGGCAAAGATATATTCATCCGGCTCGTGGACAAGGAGAGCGGCGGCTGGGGACACATCAACTTCGACGACTTCAAATTCCACACGCAGCGACCCGTGTTTCCCAACGCCCTGGATGCCGCCAGGCTGGCCAAGCAAAGTGAAATGCCCCCTCCCGACATTCTGAAATTCGCCGGCACAACACCCCAGCAAGCGGTGGAAGTCATGACTCTTCCCGCTGGTTTCAAAGCCACAATGTTTGCGGCCGAGCCTGACGTGCAACAACCCATTGCCTTCGCCCTCGACGACCGTGGCCGACTTTGGGTGGCCGAAGCTTACACCTATCCCAATCGCGCCAAAGAAGGTGAAGGCAAGGATCGTATCCTTGTGTTCGAGGACACGAATGGTGATGGCAAATTTAACCGTCGGACGGTGTTCATCGAAGGATTGAATCTCGTCAGTGGTATCGAAGTCGGTTTCGGCGGTGTGTGGGTCGGCGCGGCGCCACATCTTCTGTTCATTCCCATTGCGGATGGTGACCAACCGAAGCCCGCCGGCGAAGCGAAGATTCTGCTCGATGGGTGGGGTTGGCAGGACACTCACGAAACGCTCAACACCTTCACCTGGGGACCAGACGGCTGGCTCTACGGTTGTCACGGCGTATTCACGCACTCAAACGTCGGCAAACCGGGCGCACCCAACAGCGAACGCCAACGCATCAACGCCGGCGTCTGGCGCTATCATCCCACGCGCCATGAATTTGATGTTTTCGCCGAAGGCACCAGCAACCCGTGGGGCATTGATTTCGATGAGAACGGCCAGTGCTTCATCGAAGCCTGCGTGATTCCGCATCTCTTCCACGTCATCCAGGGCGCGCGCTATCATCGCCAGTCCGGTTCGCATTTCAATCCGCACATTTACGACGACATCAAGACCATTGCCGACCACGTTCATTGGGCCGGCAATCGCGGCCCGCACGCGGGCAATGCGCGCTCCGGCGAAGTCGGTGGCGGCCACGCTCACGCCGGGTTGATGATCTACAAAGGCGACAACTGGCCCGAGAAATATCGCGGTCAGATCTTCATCGGCAACATCCACGGCGCCTGCATCAATATGGACACCCCGGAACGTCGTGGCTCCGGCTTTGTCGGTCGTCACAACCCAAACCCCATCGAGTTCAACGACAAATGGTCGCAAGTGATCAATTTCCTCCCCGGCCCGGACGGTTCGGTCTATTTCATTGATTGGTACGACAAGAACGAATGTCACTCCAACGACGCCAATCATCACGACCGTTCCAATGGCCGCATCTTCCGCGTGAGTTACGGCGAGCCGAAGTTCCAGCCGGTGAACCTGGCCACGCAATCGGACGAAGCCCTGATCCAGTTTACCATCGAGCGCGGCGACTGGTTTGGGCGTCATGCCCGGCGTCTGCTGCAGGAACGGGCACAAAAAGGCTCGCAGCTCTCACAAAAGGTCCTGGCGCGAAATCCAGGCGGGGCCAACGCGCTCAAACAACTCCGCTGGCTCTGGGCATTGCACCTCACCGGAGGTTTGCACGAACCTGAGCTGTTGAGCGCCCTGCGTCAGCCCGGCGAATACGTCCGCGCGTGGGCCATTCAATTCGCCAGTGAACGCCAGACCCTGTCCGCCAGATTGTTGAACGAATTTGCCCGCCTCGCGCGTGAAGACCAATCGCCCGTCGTGCGGCTCTATCTCGCCTCCGCCATGCAACGGGTGCCGCTGGCCGATCGTTGGGAGACTGTGCAAACCCTGTCTCAACGCGCTGAAGATGCCAGCGACCACAACCTTCCGCTGATGGTCTGGTATGCCGCCGAACCGCTGGCAGCCGCGGATTTCAACCGGGCGCTGAATCTCGCTGCGGAGTCAAAGCTGCCGCGAATGTTGGAATTCACCGTCCGCCGCACCGCCGCGCTGAACACACCCGAGGCCTTCGCCGCCATTACTAAAACCCTGGACAATGCCTCGGACGACGAGCGGCGTCTGCAAATCCTCAGCGGCCTCAGCACCGCCCTCAAGGGCCAGCGCAACGTCGCCATGCCGCGCGGCTGGGAAAACGTGGAAGCGAAACTGGCCATCAGCGAAAGCGCGGAAATCCGTGCGCAAGTCCAGGCCCTGTCGCTGACCTTCGGTAGCACCGGCGCCCTGGCGTCGCTGCAAAAGGCACTGGCAAATCCGGCCACCGACCTGAACGTCCGCCGCATGGCGTTGGATTCCCTGTTACAGGCCCGGGCTCCTGGCCTGGCGCCGCTTCTGCAAAGCCTCCTGCCGGAGGCAAGCCTGCGCGTTGCGGCCTTGCGCGCCTTGGCTTCCTTCGACGATCCGCAGACACCCGCGGCCATTCTCTCCGTTTATTCCTCCCTCAACACCGCCGAGAAGCGCGACGCACTCAACACGCTCGCTTCGCGCGAGGCTTACGCCAAACCGCTGCTCGCGGCGGTCGGCGCCAATCAAGTCGTCACCACCGACATCACCGCTGACATCATCCGCCAGTTGCGCAATCTCAAGAGCGCAGAGCTGGATGAATTGCTCACGAAAGTCTGGGGCGTCGCGCGCGACAGCAGCGCCGACAAACAGGAACTCATCGAGAAGTATCGCCGCATCTACCGCGCGGGCGGTTCGCAGCCCGGCGATGCGTTGCGGGGTCGCGTGGTTTATACGCGCATCTGTCAGCAATGCCACGTCTTGTTCGACACCGGCGGCACCGTCGGCCCTAACCTGACGGGCTCCAATCGCGGTGACCTGGACTACCTCCTGCAAAACATGGTGGACCCCAACGCCGTCATCCCGAACGACTATCGCTCCTCGACCATTGACCTCAAGGACGATCGCGTACTCACGGGCATTGTGAAAGAGGGGACGGATCAGACGCTCACCATCGTCACCGCCAATGAAACCCTCGTCGTCGCGCGCGACGAGATTCAATCCATTCATGAAAGTGAGCTTTCCATGATGCCCGAAGGCTTGCTTGATCCATTGACCGACCAGGAAGTGCGCGACCTGATCTACTATCTCCGCCAGCCGGCGCAAGCCCAGTTGTTGGCCACACCCGACACGATCGGTTTCTTCTTCAACGGCAAGGACCTCTCGTATTGGGACGGCAACCCGGACGTCTGGTCCGTCGAGAATGGCGAAATCGTCGGCAAGTCCGTCACCGGTTTGAAACACAACGAGTTCTTGAAGAGCCAGCTCGTGCTCGATGATTTCCGGCTCGTCTTCCAAGTGAAACTGTTGCCGGACACCGAAAACAGCGGCGTGCAATTTCGCAGCGAACCCTTCGGCGAATACGAGATGAAAGGTTTGCAGGCCGACATCGGCAAGGGCTGGTGGGGCAAGCTCTACGAGGAAAATGGCCGCGCGTTGCTGTGGAAAAAGCCCGGCGACCCTTTCGTGAAACCCGGCGATTGGAACACCTACGAAATCCTCGCCGTCGGCAGCAAGATTCGCACGGCCATCAACGGCAACCTTTGCGTGGACCTGGACGACCCGCAGGCCGCGCGGCGCGGCATCATCGGCTTGCAGGTCCATTCCGGCGGCCCCACCGAAGTCCGCTTCAAGGATTTCAAACTGGAAATCAATCCTACCTTTGACTTGCTGACGGTGAAGCAGACTGGCGCGGGCAATTGAGACCCGGGGGGACATTGGCACACCCGGCATCACCAGTCAGCCACCCCGGAGCCAGGACACCCTCGCCAGTTGTGAATTCTATTTTGTCGCCATTTTTTGTCGCCGGCTTGATTTCTCCGCCATCTCTCCTACGCTGACACCCTCGAATTCATTTGAATTCGAATACTCCCTCTCCCCATCGGATGGGGAGAGGGTCGGGGTGAGGGGCAAACCGAAATTGATTTTATGAACCTTAACAACGAAGAAATCCGCCGTTATTCGCGGCACCTGATCCTGCCGGAAGTCGGTCTGGCCGGGCAAAAGAAGATCAAAGCCACCAGCGTCCTGTGCATCGGCGCGGGCGGGCTCGGCTCGCCCATCGCCATGTATCTCGCGGCGGCGGGCATCGGCAAGATCGGCATCGTGGATTTCGACTCCGTGGATTATTCCAATCTGCAACGCCAGATTCTCCACACCGATGCCGACGTCGGTCGCCCCAAAGCCGTTTCCGCCAAGGAAACCATCGCGGGCATCAATCCCAACGTCGAAGTCGTCATCCACAACACCGCGATCAATTCCGGCAACGCGCTCGACCTCATTCGCCCCTACGACATCGTCGTGGACGGCACGGACAATTTCCCGACGCGCTACCTCACCAACGACGCCTGCGTGCTGCTCAAGAAACCGAACGTCTATGGCTCGATCTTCCGCTTCGAGGGCCAGGCCAGCGTGTTCGCGCCGCATCTGGGCGGACCGTGCTATCGCTGTCTCTACCCCGAACCGCCGCCACCCGGCATGGTGCCGAGTTGCGCGGAAGGCGGCGTGCTCGGCGTGTTGCCCGGCATCATCGGTTGCATCCAGACGACGGAGATTTTGAAACTCGCGCTCGGCAAAGGCACGTCCATGGTCGGACGCCTGCTGCTCTTTAACGCGCTCGACATGAAGTTCCGCGAACTCAAGTTGCGTCGCGATCCCGCGTGCCCCATCTGCGGCGACCATCCGACCATCAAGGAGTTGATTGATTACGATCAATTCTGCGGCATCGCCCCCGCGCCCGCCGAACCCGTCGGCAATCCCGATGAAGTCACCGTGCAGGACATGAAGAAGGCGCTGGATAATCCGAGCCTCGGCATCAAGGTCATTGACGTGCGCGAAGCCGACGAATACGAGATCGCGAAAGTGGACGGTGTGCCGTTGTTGCCATTGAGCCAGATCAACGAGCGCTTCACCGAACTTGATCCGAACCAGCAATACTATCTGCACTGCAAAGCCGGCGTGCGCTCGTTGAAGGCGCTGAACTTCCTGCGGCAACAGGGATTCAAATATCTCAAGAGCGTCAAAGGCGGCATCACCGCGTGGAGCGAGGAGATTGATTCCAAAGTGCCGTGCTACTAATCGCTACACCAGACTCGCGAAAGGTCGCTCCGAAGCGGCGCTGACTGGGCGCGTTAAGCCAACTCTGGCCCATGAAGTTTTTTGAAGCCTTGTGCCGCGGCGTTGCCGTCCGCGCACACCGCGTTCGAGTGCGAGATCGAGGTAGCGCTGCTGCAAGTGGTGTCAGACCGGCGCCAGAGAACCATTCGCCAAGTTAGGATTGACCAGAAGCGGGTACGGAAGACAACCTCCCGCATGTTCAAAAAAGCGATGAAGTGGATCCTTCGGATCTTCGCGGTCTTGCTCATCGCGGCGGCCATTTTCCTTGTCAATCTCATCTGGTTCCGCCCTTGGAGTCTCAATCTGTTCTACGAAAAAGTTTTCGTACAGGTGCTCTTCGAAGAGCCGGAACTGCTTTCATCGCTCGGACTGGTGGAGCAGTTTGGCATCACGAGCCACAATGGTAAACTCGGTGACGCCTCGCCCGCGCACCAGCAACGCCAGTTCGATCACGCGAAACAAAACCTCGCGGATCTGCGCGCCTATTCGGTGGATCGCCAGACGCCTTCGCAGCGGCTTTCGACACATATCCTCGATTGGTACCTCGAGCGTGAACTCGAAGGCGAGAAGTACCAGTTCCACAACTACCCGGTAAACCAGCTCTTCGGCGTGCAGAACGAGTTCCCTTCATTCATGGCCAACCAACATCGGCTACTGGCTCCGCGCGATTGTAACTATTACCTGCAAAGGCTTGGCGCCCTGCCCACGAAGTTCGATCAGTTGCTCGAAAGCCTTCGGTTGCGCGAGCAAAAGCAGATTCTGCCACCGCGTTTCGTGGTCGAGAAAGTCTTGAAAGAGATGAACGCCTTCGTAGCCCAGCCACCTGCGGAAAACATTCTCGCGACTTCGTTCAAGACCCGTGCGGCGAAGATCAAGGAACTGACCGACGCGCAGCGTTCCGATTTTCAGGCGCAGGTCGAGACGGCGGTGAAAGGCACGATTTATCCGGCTTACCAAAAGCTGATCGATTATTTCAACAGCCTTCTGCCGATGACGACGACCGATGACGGCGTCTGGAAGTTGCCGGACGGCAACGCGTTTTACACTTACGTGCTCCGGACGATGACCACGACGGCGCTCAATCCGGACGAGGTGCATGACCTTGGGGTGCGCGAAGTCGCGAGAATTGAAGCGGAGATGCGCAGTATTCTTGACGCGAACGGATTCAGCGGTCGCACGATTGGCGATGCGATGCAAGCTTTGGGACAGGATCCGCGCTTCCTTTTCTCAAACGACGAGAAGGGCCGGACGGAGGCGCTGGCGGAATACGCCCGCTTGGTCACGCAGGCGACGGAGCGATCGAAGCAACTGTTTCTAACGTTGCCCAAGTCCGAGCTTGAGGTCCGGCGCGTGCCGGAGTTCAAGGAGGCGACCTCGGCCAAGGCATATTATCAAGGGGCGGCGATGGACGCGACGCGGCCCGGTGTTTTCTACGCCAACCTGCGCGACATGAGTGAAGTGCCAAAATGGGGAATGCCGACGCTGGCTTATCACGAGGGAGTTCCGGGGCATCACTGGCAGGTTTCAACGGCGCAGGAATTGAAGGGCCTGCCCCAGTTTCGGAAGATCATTCCTTTCACCGCGTATTCGGAAGGCTGGGCCCTCTACACCGAATGGCTGGCCAAACAAGCAGGTTGGTACGAGGGCGACCCATTCGGGGATTTGGGCCGTTTGCAGGACGAGCTTTTCCGGGCGGTGCGACTGGTAGTGGATACGGGCAACTAAGTGAAGGCGCTGAACTTCCTGCGGCAACAGGGATTCAAATATCTCAAGAGTGTCAAAGGCGGCATCACGGCCTGGTCGGATGAAATTGACCGGAATGTGCCGCGCTACTGAGCTTGTAGCCGACGTGAGTCGGCTCAAACTCTTGGGCACCGCGATAACCGCGAAACACGCCAAATACGCGAACAGGCGGAGTGAATCAGCAGAGGTTTTCCGGCTGGTGATTCTGTTTTCGCGTGGTTCGTGTGGTTCGCGGTTCAATTTGAGCGGACTCACGTCCGCTGCTACAGATTCAAATACCTCAAGAGCGTCAAAGGCCGCGAAAAGCGGCGGGGCCGCCTCGCGGCTTTACGCCGCATCACCACCTGGAGCGATGAGATTGATTCCAAAGTGCCGAGGTATTGAGCGCGGCGGGCATCCGTGCCTACGGTCAACATCCCTGGCGAAGGAATGTTCATAATATTTAATATTTGCGACTGACGACGATTCCACACGCTTGGTTATGCGTACGGCTGAACGCTCAAAACTGATGTTCCAATACCGTTCTAGCCGTTGGGGCAGCTTGTTCCAGCAGGAATCAAATCCTTGTAGAGTTGAGATGCAGGTGTCCGACATTCAACGTGCAGATCTCCATCGCAAGTCCAAGAGACATTCCATTGGCAACTCCTTGGCAACTCTTGAATTGAGTCCAGTCCTTGACTTGCATCCTTCACCATTCGACGTGTGCCCTGATAGCTATTGATTGTTCCACTGACGTAGCCGGGCAAGATTTCCTCGCAGCACCCGAGTCCTCCGGTGCAAGGAACGCACATGCAAGCATAAATGTTTGGATTTTCGTCATCCATTAGCGGCACGCACGATGTCGCTTCAGGACTATCGTCATTAACAATGCACGCCAAACAAGCTCCGGCGGCAAAGGTGAGGATTACGAGAGGCAGTTTGTTCCATTTCATAAGCCAATTTGAGTTGTGTTTTTGTTTGCTGGTTTGAGGGAAAATCTCAACAGGAGGGCCAAGCCTGCTAAGAACAATGCTGCCAAAAGTACTCGAACCAACACCACTTGAGATTGTGTTGAAGTTCCCTTGGTCACTGGCCGCGTAGATACGGGCACTGGATTTCCTGCCTTGGACAACGAATAGATGACGCCGTTTGAATACCTGTCACGGTGCGCGAAGCTTCCGCTGATGAAGGCTTCGCGGAAAAGCTGAGAGTGAACTTCTTCGATAGTGGGGAACGTGTCCGGAATGGGGAAGAGTTTGGCCGCCAGAGCGAATTTCCATTCTCCGCCTAAGCGCTTTTCCGACTGCACGATGACTTTTGGGAAACCATCGTTGCTTGCCGTGATCGAGGCGTGAAACGTCGATCGGGCTCTTTCTTCGCCCCCTGAAACCAGTCGAAATGCGTAAACACCATTCTCGTTTCCACTGGATTCAAGCGTGGCGTCATTCGTTTGATATGTTTGGACCGAGTAGCGGCCGTTTCCGAGCGAAGCATTAACATGCACTACCATCGGAATACCGCAGAGTGAAATGGAAGAGTACAGCGCCTGCTGTAGTTTGACGTTGCGAAGGAGCAGATTATTTTCTGCATGCAGGCTGTGATTACTCAGTGCCTCAACTTCATCAAGCACATTGGTGTTTTTGGACTCATAATCCAAAATATTCTGGGTAGGTATAATAGCGCTGAAGGCGTGATTGGAAACAACGGACACCACCTCGTCGAAAAATTTTGAATCCCACTGCAAGACCAACCGTTCAGTTGTATTGCTCCCTCCGCTGGCGAGCCACTTTCTAAGCACCTGAAATGAAGAAGGGCCAAGCCGAAAGACGACCATTTGCTGCGTTTCCTGATTTGGCCCCCGGTGGTTCGGGTTGACAACCAAGGCCACGAACGATTGCCCCAGTTCAAGCAGGGCGTTGTTTGTAAATGAGTTTCCGAAAACTCCTCCAGCATCCGAAGCGACTATCCGATTGGGAAAGATCAGGCCGCCGCAAATGGTCAATGCTAAAACAAGCGAATAGACTGGACAGGCACTCGGCGGAACAAGGCGTCTCATACTTCTTGAAGATTAAGCGCCCCCCCCCGTTGGAACGTCAACAATTGATTTGAAACAATAGTACGACCAGCAGTCTGGGGTGTGACCATGTGTGACCGGGTCCACTACGACATCGTGGTGGATGGCACGGACAATTTCCCCACGCGCTACCTCACCAACGACGCCTGCGTGTTGCTCAAGAAGCCGAACGTCTATGACTCGATCTTCCGCTTCGAAGGCCAGGCCAGCGTGTTCGCGCCGCATCTCGGCGGACCATGCTATCGCTGTCTGTATCCCGAACCGCCGCCACCCGGCATGGTGCCGAGTTGTGCGGAAGGCGGTGTGCTCGGCGTGTTGCCCGGCATCATCGGTTGCATCCAGACGACGGAAATTTTGAAGCTCGCGCTCGGCAAAGGCACGTCCATGGTCGGACGTTTGCTCCTGTTCAACGCGCTCGACATGAAATTCCGCGAACTCAAGTTACGCCGTGATCCGGCGTGTCCGATCTGTGGCGATCATCCGACGATCAAGGAACTGATTGATTACGATCAATTCTGCGGCGTCGCCCCCGCGCCCGCCGAACCCGTCGGCAATCCCGACGAAGTCACCGTGCAGGACATGAAGAAGGCGCTGGATAATCCGAGCCTCGGCATCAAGGTCATTGACGTGCGCTCGCCCCGTGAGATGTCCGCCGCGAATGGCTGGCGACGGGCCGAACGAACGGGAGCGAGTGAGTCCACGCTGGGATGAGGGCGAGTAACAACACCATTCAATCCCGATGCAGTTCAACGTGCAGGACATGAAGCAGGCGCTGGATAATCCGAGCCTCGGCATTAAGGTCATTGACGTGCGCTCGCCCCGTGAGATGGCGGCTGCGCCTACCTCACAGGGCAAGCCGGACGAATATGAGATCGCGAAAGTGGACGGCGTGCCGTTGCTGCCATTGAGCCAGATCAACGAGCGCTTCACGGAACTCAATCCGAACCAGACGTGCTACCCGCACTGCAAAGCCGGCGTGCGGTCGTTGAGGGCGCTGAACTTCCTGCGGCAACAGGGATTCAAATACCTCAAGAGCGTCAAAGGCGGCATCACCGCGTGGAGCGAGGAGATTGATTCCAAAGTGCCGAGGTATTGAGGTGGGGGGATTTGGGGTTGATTTTGCGGCTGAAGAGCGGATGATTTCAGCATGACAACGGCAGCACTGCCACAGCCCAAGGCCAAGCGACTCTGGACGTACGACGAGATGATCGCCGAACTGCCGGAAACAAACCTGCCTACGGAATTGTGGGATGGAGAAATCATCATGTCGCCCGCACCGCATCCCGACCATCAACGCATTGTTGCACGGTTTTATAAAAAACTGGATCGCTTCGTCGAAGAGCGCGGATTGGGGGAAGTTCTTTTCAGCCCGATAGATGTTGTCCTTACTCGTCATCGTGCGGTGCAGCCAGATGTGTTGTTTGTTTCCAAATTCCGTCGGGACATCATTCAGAAACAGATCAATGGCGTGCCGGACCTCGCGATGGAAGTGATCTCAGAAGGAAGCTGGCAGCGCGACCGGATTCAGAAAAAGGCGCTCTATGAACAATTCGGCCTGCCGGAATATTGGATCGTGGACCCGGACAGCCGCTCCATCGAAGTGTTTGCGCTCGTGGGTGGCAGCTATCAGTTGCACGGCAAAGGATCGAGCGCGGATAACGTCAGTTCTAAATTGCTGGCGGGGTTTGAGGTGTCTTTCAGTGAGTTGATCCCCTGAAGCCGGCGGGCGTTCCTTGAAGGCGCTGAACTTCCTGCGGCAACAGGGATTCAAGTACCTCAAGAGCGTCAAAGGCGGCATCACGGCTTGGAGCGAGGAGATTGATTCCAAAGTGCCGAGGTATTGAGGCCACGTTAAACACCAGGTTGACATTAGATGGCGACGGCGGTAACTGTAAGACATGGCTGCAACCGTTGCGCAACCTCAGAAAGAACTGCTCCGCGAACTGCTCAAGGCGGGGCGCTGGACCAATGAAAGCGAAATCGTTCGCTATGGCATTGAACTGGTGCGCCGCGAGGTCGAGCGGGAAAAGTTTTCCAAGTATCCGGCAGGCACACTGGCCAAGTGCTACAAAAAGATGAAGCGAGAAGATCTGGCCGAGGACGCGGCGTGGGGTGAAGCCAGCTTGAAGGCTCAAGAGTCCGAGCGGTGAAACAGTGGGACACATTTGACTGTGAATTCGCGCACGGGAAGCACCCGTGCGTTGTCGTTTCACCTGACGACCGTTGTCAGAATGCCGACTTTCAGACGGTCAATGTTCTTGCCTGCCAGAGTCAACGGGCACAGCGATTGCCTCGGGAAAATGAATTTCTGATCAATGGTGCGGACGGCATGGATTGGGAGACGCTGGTTCGGTGTGACTTCATCTGGGTGGCTCGCAAAAGCGATTTGAAGGATCGGCGCGGGCGGGTCACAGCAGAACGGCGGCGGGCAATCGGCCAGAAACTGATTCGCATCTTCGGACTTTGGTTGGGATAGAGACTCGATCCGAACCAGCAATACTATCTGCACTGCAAAGCCGGCGTGCGTTCCGTGAAGGCGCTGAACTTCCTGCGACAACAGGGATTCAAATATCTCAAGAGCGTCAAAGGCGGAATTACCGCGTGGAGCGAGGAGATTGATTCCAAAGTGCCGAGGTATTGAACGTAGCGGTGGGCCTCATGGCAAGGGGGAGAAATGTGTGGCGTTGGCAGGAATAGATTCGGCCCCGCGCGGTTTCCAATCCTGGCTGAAATTGAGCGGCGAGCCTGGAGGCGGTGCGGCAGACGCTCGGAAGTTGGTTTACCGTTGAAAAAATACCGCGTTTGTCGGCACGGACTCTCAAGGCAGGTTATCCTTGAAGAATGAGCGTTGTGGTGCCCCGGTGTGTGCTTGTCCTTCAAATTCGTAGTTGGATTGGAGAACAAGGCCTGTGAGGCCATTCCCAACTTTCGCTCCCAGCCCCGCGGCTTGCATTTTTGAGTGTCGGCGCTGGCTTTGATCCGTTATCAAGCTGACGAAATTGTCCCTTGCCAGGTTGCGACGCACTGTGTCGCTCGGATTCTCCGAAATCGCATCGAGCAGGGGCTTGTACCGGAGAAGTTCACTTCCCATGTTCGCTCCGCCTCCGACGACATCGGAGCCAAGCATAAAGCTGGCAGGGTGCTTTCGGATCAATTTCGCTTAACCCGCGAGGTCTTGGGCAATGTAGTCTTCGTACACGACCCAGGAACGGTCCACGAACACCTGCCGACGGCAATGCGTTAACACCGCATCAA
>JAHCLO010000006.1 GCA_026125285.1 Verrucomicrobiia bacterium
GCCATTATGCCGAGCTCGGCATAATGGTTACTTCTATTCTTAACAACGGGCGTCGAGAACCTCCATTTTACAGAATCGGCGCAGGTAGCGTGGATGGGCTGCCAAGTCTTTAGGGCGCAACAAGCTGCGCGATCTCCACCATTCTTTGACGTGCATCAAGGCGGGCATGGCCGCCAAGGGCCTATTCTTTGACCATGAACGAGCAACCGCTGGTTGATGCCGCCCTCGAGAAAATCATCTCTCTCGCCGCTGAAACCCAATTTGCACCCAATGGCATCGTGAGCCGAACCGTATTGCAAACCGCAAATACCCGCGTTGTTTTGTTTGGTTTCTCCGAAGGGCAGGAACTGACTGAACACACTTCAACACAACATGCGGTCATTCAGATTCTGTCGGGGGAATGCGAGTTCTCGCTTGCTGGTAAGTCGCACTCCGCGAAGGCCGGCGACATGATTTACATGCCACCAAACCTGCCCCACGCGGTCAAAGCCACCAAGCAATTCTCGATGCTGCTGACGCTGATGAAGCCTGAACCGGCGAATATGGGGATTCATGAGATCAAGCGCGCGTCTGCTGTAACGGCGTGAAATTCGCAATATGAGCACCAAAACAATTACGCTCGACGTTCGCGACGACATTCGTGCCGGTCGCGAACCCTTCTCGAAAATCATGACCGCAACCGCGGCATTGCAGGCGAATGACCGACTGCTCCTGATTGCGCCATTCGAGCCGAAGCCGTTGTTCGACGTGCTTCGCAAACAGGGTTTTGGTCATAGTGCAAAAGTCCTGGATTCCGGCGATTGGGAAGTCTTGTTCACGCGCCACTCTGCTGCATCAGGGGTCAGTCCCCAAGTTACCCCGGCAGAGGAGGGTTCGCGCAGCGGGGTGGTTTCACACGACAGCAAGGTCGTGGATGTGGATACACGCGGACTCGAACCGCCCCAGCCTCTGGTAACGATTCTTGAAGCGCTCGCAACGCTACCGGCTGATGCAGAACTTCGCGCCAGGACCGACCGCAGGCCCATGCATCTTTACCCGCAATTGGAGCAACGCGGCTTTGTCGGCGAAACCGAGGAACAAACTGATGGAAGCTACCTTACCCATATCCGCCGCACCTGACGTGCGCGCTGCTCAGCCAAAACAAGCCCGCGCTGCCGCACCGTCGGTGAGCCTGCCGTTGCGCTTTATGCTTACGGGATTGGTGGCGTTGTTGGGTGCGGTTGGGTGGATCATCGCCAGACCGTCTATTCTGGCGAGTTACCACTATAACCAATACGTCATCGCCGCGACGCATCTGGTGGTGCTCGGATTCATCTGCACCGTGGTCATGGGCGCGATGTATCAACTCGTGCCCGTGGCGCTCGAAACGAAACTTTACAGCGAGCGACTGGCGAAATGGCAGTTCGTGATTCATGTCATCGGCTTTGTCGGCATGGTTTGGATGTTCAACGTTTGGGACATGAAACAAGTCGGCCACTTCGGCTCGGCGCTGGCGCTGGGCGTGGGGCTGTTTGTTTACAACATGGCGCGAACGCTCTGGCGTGTGCCGAAATGGAGCATCGTGGCCACCGCCATCACTGCTGCATTGACTTGGTTTTCCCTGACGATTCTTGTGGGCTTGTCCATCGCGGCAGCCAAATGCGCCTACGAATCCACTGAGGGGTTGGCAACAGCAGAGGGCGTGAAACAAGTGGTTGGCGGCTTGCAGGTGGTGGCGGGCATCGTTTCTCGCTTCGATGCCATTGGCGCGATGCATGCGCATGCCCATCTCGGAGTGGTGGGATTCTTCGTGATGCTCATCGTCGGCGTGTCGTATCGGCTGATTCCAATGTTCACCCTGACCGAAGTGCAGAGCAAACGGCGCGCGGCGCTCTCAATTCTATTCCTTAACATCGGATTGGCCGGCGCAGTCGTGACGATTCTATTGCGCAGCCCGCTGAGGATTGCGTTCGCGGCTATCGCGGTGAGTGGTCTGGTGTTGTTCGGCTGGGAACTCCACGCCATGTTGCGCGCCCGCAAACGTCTTGTGTTGGATTGGGGGCTCAAGAGTTTTCTAGTCGCCGCTGCAATGTTGATTCCGGTTTGCTTGCTGGCGCTGGTGCTGTCGTGGCCAAGTCTGCCCATGAATCAATCCTTCGGCATGTTGGAGAACGTCTATGGCTTCCTCGGTTTGTTCGGTGTCGTGGCGCTCGCCATTCTCGGCATGTTGCACAAAATCCTGCCGTTCCTCGTCTGGTTCGGCGTTTACAGTCCGCACGTCGGTCGTGCCCAACTGCCGCTCACCTCGCAGATGGTTTCCGAACGGGCGCAAGCAGGCGGGCTGTTTGCCTATCTTGCCGGTTTGCTGGTCATCTCGATAGCGATCTTGCGTGAGAGTGAACTTTGGGTGCGCGTGGGCGGTGTGCTGTTGCTTGCAAGTCTGCTGCTGTTCGGCTGGAACACTTTTAAGGTGTTCTCGCACTTCCGCAAACCCCAGCTTAGACCGTTGCCCTCCACCAAACCCGCCGTTGTATGAATACGAATCCACCCACCGAAGCTGTCGTTCTTGACGCCCTGCGCCAGGTGCTCGATCCCGAGATCGGCATGAACATCGTGGAACTTGGGTTGATCTATGACGTGAGAATCGCCGGTGATGAGGTGCGCGTGGCGATGACTCTCACCACCGCAGGCTGCCCGATGGGTGAAAGTATCCGTGGCGGCGCGGAAATCGCCTTGCTCAATCTGGAAGGCGTTTCTTCCGCTTACGTTGAACTCGTATTCGATCCGCCGTGGCATCCGGGAATGATTGCGCAAAATGCCGCGTCGTCATCGGTTTGAACCGTTTCGTCCCAACACAAAACAAAACATGAACACCAACATCGAAACTGAAAACCTCGTCGGCCCGGATCGCGTCATGGACGTGCGTCCGATTCCTTGCTCCGTCAAACACGGCTTGATCATTAAGACCTGGCTCGAAATGCCCGTCGGCGATCACTTCATCCTGCTGAACGACCACGATCCCGTGCCGCTCTACTACCAGTTTGCAGCGCAATGGCCGGGCGCGTTCACGTGGGAACATCTGGTCAAAGGCCCGGAAGAATTCCGCGTGAAAATCACCAAGTTGCGCGCTGTGGTGGATGTGGCGCAGATGGTGTCCGGCAGTTGCGGGCATCATTGAGAAGTCAAATCTCCGGCGCAGTCATGCATTCCTTGACCCAGGTCAAGGTCATGGCTGTAGCCGGCGGTAAACTGCGACCCTCAATGAACCTTGCGCTGCGTCACCTGCCTGTTCTGGTCGCGTTGTTCGTCGCGACGGACCTTTCCGCCCAACCTGCATCCCCAACGGTCGCCGCATCACCTGCCGGGCGTGCCGTTTATGACCAGCATTGCGCCGCCTGCCACGGCGCGACTGGTGACGGCAATGGCCCGGCCTCAGTGTGGCTCTATCCCAAGCCACGCAACTTCAGCGCCGGTCAGTTCAAAATTAAATCCACACCGGGGCAGGCATTGCCCACCGATGAGGATCTGTTTCAATCCGTCACGCGCGGCTTGGCCGGCAGTTCCATGCCGAGTTTTTCCTACCTGACCGAGCCGGAGCGACGCGATCTGGTGCAGTATGTCAAATACCTGACGGCGCGCACGGACAGTTCTGGAAACCGCGTCAACGTCTTTGAACAAGCGGCGGCGAACAACCAGCTTGCCCAGCCCGTCATCGTGCCGCCAGAACCGCCCGCAGGCGTGCAGGAACTCACTTTGGGTCGGGAAGTTTTCAAAAAGATGCAATGCGCGCTGTGCCACGGCGAAACCGGTGCGGGCGACGGGCCGCAAGTGCCCACACTCAAGGACGCTTCGGGGTTGCCGGTGCGCCCGCGCGATTTCAACACCGGCCTCTTTCGTGGCGGTCACACCGGACAGGACCTCTACCTGCGCATCAACAACGGTATGCCCGGTACACCGATGATTCCCTACGGCGAGGATGCGTTAAAACCCGAGGAACGCTGGGCGCTGGTGCATTACGTGCAATCTCTGCGTCGCACGGATGTTTCGGTCAACGACCTGCTCGCGCCGGAGGACAATACGATTCGCGTGCGCAAGGTAGCCAAGCTCCCGACTGATCCGATGGCGGCTTCGTGGGAGTCAGTTGACCCGGCTCGCGTCCCGCTCAACCCACTCTGGCCTGAGCCCAATCAGGTTTACGCCGTGGCAGTGTCCGCAATGACCGATGGCAAGCAACTGGCCGTGTTGCTGCAATGGCGCGATGAACTGCCGCACAACACCGCCATTCGCGTCCAGGACTTTCAGGATGCCGCAGCAATCCAGTTTTCCATGACCGAGGGCTACGGTTTCCTCGGCATGGGCGACGTTCAGCATCCGGTGAACCTCTGGCAATGGAAAGCCGGCTGGCAGGCCGAGGCCGAACAGGGCCACCCGCCGGACATGGACTCGGTCTATCAATCCATGCACGTGGACAGGTGGACCTTCACCAATTACAACACCGCCGCCAGCTCGGGCAATGTGACTTCGCAACCGCACAAGTCGCCCATCGAAGATGCCAACGCGCGCGGCTTCGGTTCGTTCACCTCGCAGCCGATGGCGCAACAGAACGTGGGCGGCAAGGGCATCTGGCACGACGGATTTTGGAGCGTCGTCTTCATCCGCGACCTGAAATCAAAAGACAAGGAAGACGTGCAATTAGCCAAAGTCAGATCCGTCCCGATTGCGTTCGCCATCTGGAACGGCGAACAGGGCGACCGCAACGGCCGCAAGATGATCAGCAACTGGTTTCAACTGGTCTTCGATGACGCGAAAGCAAGGACGGCTCAACGCTGAATTCACCATGAACAACCCTCTGAACGACTCCCTTTCCCGCCGCTCGTTCCTCCAACGCAGCGGCCTTGTCGGTGCGGGCATCACCGCCGCGCAATTCCTGCCGTTGCGCTTTCTGCAAGCCCAGCCCGCCGAGGACGTCGCCAATCCTCTCGCCCATTACCCCAACCGCGATTGGGAGCAGCTTTACCGGAATCAATACGCCTACGATCATCAATTCTCGTGGGTCTGCGCGCCGAACGACACGCACAACTGCCGCATCACTGCGCACGTTCGCAATGGCGTCATCGTCCGTCTCGGCGAACAATACGACATCAACACCTACACGGACCTTTACGGCAACCACGCCACCGCCAACTGGGGCAACCGTCATTGCGCGAAGGGCTACACGTTCCATCGCATTCTCTACGGACCGTATCGGCTGAAGCATCCCATCGTGCGCCGCGGCTGGAAACGCTGGGCTGACGACGGCTTCCCGCAACTCACCGACGAGGTGAAAGCCCGCTACAAGTTCGATTCGCGCGGCACGGACAAGTTCGAGCGCATCTCGTGGGACGACGCCTTCAGCTACATCGCCAAGGGTATGAAGGCCATCGCCACGCGCTACAGCGGCGAGACGGGGGCGAAGCTGCTCGAAGCACAGGGCTATCCAAAGGAGATGATCGAGGACATGGGCGGCGCGGGCACGCGCACCATCAAGACGCGCGGCGGTATGGGTCTGCTCGGCGTGCTCGGGAAATACGGCATGTATCGGCTGTGCAATTCCCTCGCGCTGCTGGATGTCCATGTTCGTGGGGTAAAGCCGGAGGAAGCCAAGGGTGGTCGCGTCTGGTCGAATTACACCTGGCACGGTGATCAAGCGCCCGGTCATCCGTGGGTGCATGGCTTGCAGAACAGCGAGTGCGACTTCAATGACCTCCGCAACGCCAAGCTGATCATCATGAACGGCAAGAACCTGGTGGAAAACAAAATGGCCGATGCCCACTGGTTCATCGAATGCATGGAGCGCGGCGCGAAGATCGTCGTCATCGCCCCCGAATACGGCGCGCCCTCAACCAAGGCCGATTATTGGATTCCCGTCCGGCCCGCCACCGACGCGGCGCTGTGGTTGGGCATCACGCGCTTGATGATCGAGAAGAAGTGGTATGACGAAACCTTCGTGAAGCAGTTCACGGATTTCCCGTTGCTCGTCCGCACCGATAACGGCAAACGACTGCGCGCCGCTGAGGTGTTTCCGAATTACACAAGCACGCTGCCCGCCGACGGCCCGAGCAAGAAGATTCAGGGCATCACCGACGAACAGCATGCGAAGCTGGGTGATTTCGTCGTGTGGGATGCGAAATCCAACGCGCCGAAGGCGCTCACGCGCGACATGGTCGGCACAACGATGGCGAAGAACGGCGTTGACCCCACGCTGGACTGGAAAGGCAAAATCAGACTTGCTGACGGCAGCGAAATCGAAGCCGCCACCGCATGGAATCTGTATCAGATTCACCTCAAGGACTACGATCTTGACACGGTTTCCGAGATCACGAGCGCGCCGAAGGAACTGATGGAACGGCTGGCCAAGGACATTGCCACCATCAAACCAGCGGCGATTCATCAAGGTGAGGGCATCAACCATTGGTTTCATGCTACGGAAGCGAATCGCGCCGCTTATCTCCCGCTCATGCTCACCGGCAACATCGGCCAGCCGGGCGCGGGCTGTCATGGCTGGGCAGGCAACTACAAGGCGGCCTTGTTTCAGGGCAGCAAACTCACTGGCTGGGGTTTCAAAGGCTGGATCATGGAAGATCCCTTCGAGCAAAACCTCGATCCCAAGGCGCATGGCCGCGACGTTCACGCCCACGCCTACACCAAGGACGAAGAGCCGGCCTATTGGAATCACGGCGACCGCCCGCTCATTGTCAACACACCGAAGGAAGGCCGCAAGGTCTTCACCGGCAAAACGCACATGCCCACGCCGACCAAGGCGATCTTCACGACCAACGTGAATCTGATCAACAACGCCAAGTGGGCTTACGGCATGATCAAGAACGTCAACCCGAACGTGGAGTTGATCGTGACGATGGACACGCAAATGACGGCGAGCGTGGAGTATTCCGATTTCGGTCTGCCGGCGAACTCGTGGGTGGAGTTTCAGGATTTGGAAGTCACCGCCAGTTGCTCGAACCCGTTCCTGCAAGTCTGGAAGGGTGGCATTAAACCGCTCTACGACTCGAAGGACGACCTCGCCATCCTCGCGGGCATCGCTGCCGCGTTGGGCAAGGTTACCGGCGACAAACGGTTTTACAGTCACTTCAAGTTCGAGCATGAGGGCAAGCGCAAGATCTATCTCCAGCGCCTGCTCGACACCTGCACGACGACGGCGGGCTACACGGTGGATGACATCATGGCCGGCAAATACGGGCCACCCGGCGGCGCACTCCTGCTCTTCCGCAGCTATCCGCGCATCCCGTTCTATGAGCAGATTCATGACAACGATCCGTTCCACACCGAAACCGGCCGGATGAATTCCTATACGGACGATCCTACCGCGCTGGCCTGCGGTGAGAACTTCATCGTCCATCGCGAAGGGCCGGAAGCCACGCCGTATCTGCCCAACGTCATCGTCAGCACCAATCCGCTCGTGCGCCCGAACGATTACGGCATCCCGCTCGATGCCGAGCATTGGGACGAACGCACGGTGCGCAACGTGAAGCTGAGCTGGGCCGACACGAAGAACTCGAAGAACTTCCTGTGGGAAAAAGGATTTCAGTTCTACTGCCTTACGCCCAAATCGCGCCACTCCGTCCACTCGTCGTGGGCGAACGTGGACTGGCATCTCATCTGGAACTCGAACTTCGGCGATCCCTATCGCGTGGACAAGCGACTGCCCAACGTCGGCGAACACCAACTCCACATGAACCCGCAGGCGGCGCGCGATCTCGGCATTGCCGACGGCGACTATGTTTATGTGGATGCCAATCCTGCCGACCGACCGTATCTCGGCGCGACGCCCAGCGATCCGTTCTATCGAGTCAGCCGTCTCATGCTCCGTCTGACCTACAACGCCGCATATCCCTACAACGTGGTGATGATGAAACACGGGTCGTTCATCGCGACCGAGAAAACGGTGAAAGCCCAGCAGACGCGGCCCGACGGACTGTCGCTTACCGAGGAAGGTTACATCTCAAACTTCCGTTTCGGCTCACAGCAATCAGTGACGCGCAACTGGCACATGCCGATGCACCAGACCGACACGCTATTCCACAAATCCAAAGCGTATATGAGTTTTCTCTTTGGTGGCGAGGCGGACAACCATGCCGTCAACACCGTGCCGAAGGAGTGCTTGATCCGCATTACCAAAGCCGAGGATGGCGGTCTCGGTGGTCGCGGCCCGTGGAAACCGGGTCAAAGCGGCATGTCGCCCGACGCCGAGAACGACAAGATGAAGAAATACCTTGCCGGCGATTTCAGCGGCAAGGGCGAGGGTGGCGGCGGAGCAACGTTCGAATAAACCGACAACCCAACAAGCGAATGCCCAAAGAGGAATTCGATTTTGAAGATCCGTTTGAACTGAACGGCATGGCCTTCCTTACGCACGAGGACACCACCAACGACATGGCCGAGACGTTCATCGAGGAGTTCATGCGCATGGGCTACGGGCACAAGCAGGTGCTGGCACTGTTCCGCAACCCGTATTACCTCGGTCCGCACATGGCGCTTGAAAAACGCGGCGAGCCGTTCATCCGCGAACTCATCGCCGAGGTCTTCGCGCGCTGGGGTAAAGCGATAACGTGGTCTGACTCATGTAACAGCGGACGTGAGGAGGCTCAAACTCCCCCTGCTGCACCCGAGAGTCAGAGCCTTGTCACCTCGGCGGCCACGGTGGAAATGGATTCCGCTGCCACCGACCCGATGGGTTCGCCCATCCCGAAACTGAACCTGTAACTGATTTCATTATGAGCAACGTCCTCAACTGGCAACTCGGTCGCGAGATGGAATACCCCTACGAGGCGGCGTATCCCGACCAGCAGTTCGCGTTCGTCTTCAACACCAACCGCTGCATCGGCTGCCAGACCTGCACGATGGCCTGCAAGTCCACGTGGACCTTCTCCAAGGGCCAGGAATACATGTGGTGGAACAACGTCGAGACCAAACCCTACGGCGGCTACCCGCACCATTGGGACGTGAAAACGCTCGACCTGCTCGAACAGGCAAACCCCGGCGGCCAAAATTGGGGCGGTAAACCCGAGGACGTGAAAGCGCCCTACGGCAAGTTCAATGGCAAAACTATTTTTGAGGCGACGAAAACCTTCATCGGCCCGGAAGGCGCAAATCGTGCGCTCGGTTATCTGCCCACGGACGAGGAGTGGTCCGCACCGAATCGTTACGAGGATCATCCCGTCGGTAACGAGAAAGGTGTGAAGGGCCAATACTTCAAAGGCGGTGAACTGCTGCCCGAGCACAAGACGTGGTTCTTCTACCTCGCACGCATCTGCAATCATTGCAGCTACCCGGCCTGCCTCGCCGCCTGTCCGCGCAACGCCATCTACAAGCGCCCCGAAGACGGCATCGTCTTGATTGATCAGGAGCGCTGTCGTGGTTACCGCAAGTGCATGGAGGCTTGTCCCTACAAAAAGACTTATTATCGCGGCACGACCCGCACGAGCGAGAAGTGCATTGGCTGCTACCCGCGCGTCGAAGGCAAGGACCAGGCAGGCGGCGGCCTGCCCATGATCACGCGTTGCATGTCTTCCTGCATCGGGCACATCCGCTTGCAGGGTTTGATCGAGATGAACAAGGACGGCACGTGGAAGGAAGCGCGGAACAACCCGCTCTATTACCTCATCCACGTTGCGAAGGTCGCGCTGCCGCTCTATCCGCAATTCGGCACTGAGCCGAACGGCTATTACATCCCGCCGCGCTGGGTATCGCGTCCGTATCTGCGTCAGATGTTCGGACCGGGGGTGGACGACGCCATCGAGAAGTATTCTGCTCCTGACCGCGAACTGCTCGCCGTGCTGCAACTATTCGGCAAGGACCAGCGCATCTGCCATCGCTACGAAATCAAGGAAGGCCCGCAGGTATTCGAGACCGAGGTGCGCGGGAAGAAATTCGCAATGTATAACGACACCATCATCGGCTACGCGAAGGACGGCACGAAGATCATTGAAACCACGGTCGAAGAACCTCTGCACCTGCGGGACTCCAAACATGCCAACTCCATCTGAGCCCAAACTGCGCGGCGAATGGACCGCCAAGACCAACACTCCGAGACGTTCGGTGTTTGGGAACTACCGCGCAAATGATTCAGGCAGCGACGGACATGAGTCTGCTCCATCAAATGAGAGCCGACTCACGTCGGCGGCAACGGGAGATCCGGCGACGTTGCAAGCCTTGATCGATCTCGCCGTCGCACGCTCGTTCATTCACCGCTTTCTTGCCAAGGCCTACGAAGACCCTTCCTCGGAAAACTGGCAATGGCTATGCGCCGCCGACACGCAGGATTACCTCCGGGCAGCCTGCAAGGTTTCAGTCGGTGGGGAGGCATGCACATTCAAAGCCCAGGAGTTCGACTCATTCCTGAACGCTTACCTGGCTGCGTTCGGCCACGCCGCCCGCGGCTCATGCCCGTTGAACGAAATCGAATACGGCGACATCAAGGCCGACCCACTTTTCCAACCGCATCGCCTTGCCGACCTCGCCGCGTTCTATCGCGCGTTCGGCCTGGAAGTCGCCGAAGATGCCGGCGAGCGCCACGATCACATCTGCCTCGAACTGGAGTTCATGTGCGTGCTCTCCGCCAAGGAAGCCTACGCGCTCGAACATCAGCTCGACGAACAACAACTGGCCCAATGTCACGATGCCCAGAAGAAATTCCTCCGCGAGCATCTCGGTCGCTGGACGCCGGCTTTCACGCGCCGACTTGTTGCCGCCACCAGCGAGCCGAATCTCCGTGCGCTGGGGCAGTTTACCCAAGCCTTCATCGAAGCAGAGTGCGCCCGTTTTGGTGTAAACCCCGGCAGCGAAGACTTGCTGCTCCGCCCGGTGGACGAAACCGCCGACCGTCTGTGCGATGCGTGTGGCATCCGCGATCTGCCGCCCGGCGCGCTGGCAGCCACTTGAACCAAAAGCAGAAAGGAATGATATGGCTCGTTATGTGAGTTTATTGCGGTTCACGCCGCAGGGCGTGAGAAACATCAAAAAATCACCCGCGCGTGCGGCCGCCTTTCGGAAGGCGGCGGAAAAGGCGGGCGTCAAGGTGGAGGCGCAATTCTGGACCACGGGCGCTTACGATGGCGTCCTGATCCTCAGCGCCGCCAACGAAACCAAGGTGTTGAGCGTCATCGCCGCGCTCGCCGCCTCCGGCAACGTAAGCACGCAGTCGCTGCAGGCGTTCGACGCGAAGGAGTTCAAGGCGATTGTCGGTCGCTGAAACGACTTCGGAACGCCATGCAACTCCGTTACGACGAGGATTTCATCGAAGCCGCCGTCTTCCTCTGCGCGAGTGGACGACGCAAGGGCGTGCCGTCGCTGCAAATCGCCCGTTTCCATCGTGAGCGCGAGAAACTCTACGGCATTCTTGACCCGGACGAGCGCAACACCGCGTTCTTCAAACTGCACCTCGACTGGTTTCGGGAATGGGGCTTGGAGCTGCCGCTGACGGACGTGCTGAAGGAATTCCCGCTGGTGCGCGAGCAACTGGGCGCGCTCGCGGTGCGTAAGACCACCGGCAAGAATGACGAAGGCGCGGAACTCTACGTGAATGAAACGGGGCAACGCACCGGTTTGCTGGCGTTGCGCCTGGAACGCCTGACGCACGATGCGGCGCTGCGCGACTATCTCCGCCACGAGTTCACGCACTTGCACGACATGCTGAATCCCGCCTTCGGCTACTCGCCTGTGCTGGATTTGCCCGGCCTGAACGCGGCGCAGAAGCGACTGGCTCGCGAGCGTTACCGGTTGCTCTGGGACATCACGATTGACGGTCGCCTCGCTGCTGCTGGCCACACACCAATGCAGGCTCGCGAGCAACACGCCGCCGCAGTTGCCCGAGGCTACTCGTTCTGGCCGGAGCAGAGACAGACGGAAACATTCAGCACTCTTTGGCAAACCAAAGCCCCACAGCACGCCGAATTCCTCGCACTCATCGCCGATCCACGCGGGTTGCGCGACGCGCATCGGCCTGCACCCGGCGCTTCCTGTCCCTTGTGCGACTTTCCAACCTTTCATTGGGCGGACGCGAGCGTTCTGCCATCAGGAATGGTCTCCCGCATCACCGCAGAATTTCCTGCCTGGTCTCCCGCGCACGGAATTTGCAATCGCTGCGCGGAATCCTACGAGGCCCTTACTGCTACCGTCGGCAGCCCGGTGGCGTTACACTGAGCAGGTATGAAAAAGAACTCATCCCGCAAAATTTCGGACACACCGCCGATCCGCTTTCAAAAGTTCGGCAGGAAATACCCCGCCATCATGTCGGCCTACGAAGCTTTGAGTGCGGCGACCGCTGAGGCCGGCCCGCTCGACGCAAAATCCCGCGAATTGGTGAAGTTGGCGCTGGCCACCGGCGCATCACGGGAAGGCGCGGTGCACAGTCACACGCGCCGGGCACTCGCCGGTGGTTGCACACCGGATGAAATCCGCCACGTAGTCTTGCTGGCGACCACCACGCTTGGCTTCCCCACCATGATGGCCGCGATGACCTGGGTGGAGGACATATTGAAGGCAAAGTAGCGCATGATTCGCATCGAACATCTTTTCATTTCACCAGGCCACAATTTCTTCGGCCATCACAGTCAGCCCGCCGGCAAACATCCCATTGTCCCTGCGGAAAGGATCGAATGCGTGGCCGGACGCGGAATTCGCGGCGACCGTTTCTTTGACTACAAGGAGAACTACAAAGGCCAGATCACCTTCTTCGCCATGGAAGTGCTCGAAGCGCTGCGGGACGAACTGAATCTGCCTGACGCGCAGCCCGAAGCCACCCGCCGCAACGCTTTCGTGCGCGGCGCGGACCTGCCCTCACTGGTTGGAAAGCAGTTTGAAGTTCAAGGCGTGCGCTTTGAGGGTGTCGAGGAAAGCAAGCCCTGCCATTGGATGAACAGCGCGCTAGGTTCGGGCGCAGAGGAATGGCTGCGTGGGCGGGCGGGCTTGCGCTGTCGCATTTTGACGGACGGTGCGCTCAGCCGGGAAGGTTGATGTGGAAACGAGCGCCATCATTCTGGCGGGAGGCGAGTCCCGGCGCATGGGCCGGGCCAAGGCGTGGCTGGAAATTGACGGCAAGCCTTTGATCCAACAGGCCGTGGAGAAAGTGCGCGCACTCGGGATTCTCGAAATCTTCATCTCAGGCCGCGTAGGGGAGGACTATTCCGCGTTGAACTGTCCGGTGCTGTTCGATCTTGAACCGGGTTTCGGACCAATCGGGGGCATTGAACGCGGCCTGCACGAATGCACTTCGCCACTGTTGCTCGTGTTGGCGGTGGACCTGCCTCGAATCAGTCCGGCGCTCCTGGGTAGGATGCAAAGGGTCTGTGACCGACTGACCGGAGTTGTCCCCAAGCTGTATGAAGAGCTTGAGCCGTTGGCAGCAATTTACCCGAAACGCTGCCATGCATTTGCCTTTGCGGCGATTGCCAAAGCGCAATACTCGGCCCGAGATTTTGCCTCCGCCTGTCTGCATGAGCGCGCGGTGCGTGCATTCCCTGTGGGTCACCGAGATTCTGGCTTGTTTGTGAACTGGAATCGGCCGACCGACGCGGTCGCCGCCACATAGACAGCCGGCAAAGCGGGTATTTTGTTGGGCGTGGCCCGCTGATGTTACTCCAAGGCCGGAAAGACAACGGTGTGTTCCTTGTGATTATGGCTGGCCAGCAGCGTTTGGAGCGCGGCCTCCTCGACTTCGGTGGCCGGGTTTGCGCGGCTCAACTTCGTCTCGATGGCGCTCAGAAGTTCCAGAACTTCGCGATGCTCCTGCTGCAACGCGTCACAAGTGCTTTCCAAACCACCGCCGACTTGGCGCTGAAACTCGGGGAAAATCTCTGTCTCCTCCCAATGGATGCGCCGGATGAGGGCATTCTTGAATTCCCCGAAGCATTTTACTGCCGCCGGGAGATCGGACGATTTGAGGGTTTGAAAACGATGAAATGGCTCGCCGATTTGTTCCTCCTGCAACCAGGAATCGGAAAAAAGCGACGGCTTTGCAGCAGAATGTTCCATGAACGCAGTGTAGGAAACGTGAGGTCCAAAACCTTGACTTGAGTCAAAGGCGCAGATGTTAAGTAGGCGTAGAATTATTGATTGTGATTGGCACGACTACCCTAGACCTGATGTCCCCGCGGGCACCGGTTAACGAGCCGGTAGCTGGGAACTACTTTGTCGCTGCTTATCCCCCGTTTTCGGCTTGGGACGCGGCGCAGGTCGCTTCCCTGCACGAAGCTTTGCAAGAGCCGGCGCCGGGCAAGCCGCTCGGGGTTTATGTCCATCTCCCCTTCTGCCAGAAGAAATGCGACTACTGTTACTATCTTTCCTACATCGCCCAGCCGGCGGCCGTGGTGGACCAGTATCTGAAGGCGGTGTTGCGGGAGAGCGCGTTTTATGCGGAGCACCCCGGAGTGAAGGGCCGCCCGCTCTCCTTCGCCTATCTCGGCGGCGGCACGCCTTCCTCGCTCAATTCAACCCAAGTCCGCCGGTTGGTGGACGGATTGCGGCAGAGGCTTTTCTGGAACGGGATAGAAGAAGTCACTTTCGAGTGCGCGCCCCGGTCGGTGCGCCGTGAGTTTCTGGAAACGTTACGGGAGGTCGGCGTCACCCGATTGAGCATGGGGGTGCAGAGTTTCGACGATGAATTGCTCCGGCTCAACGGCCGGGTCCACCTGGCCGAGGATGTTGGCCGTGCTTACTTGCTCATCCGCGAGGCGGATTTCGCGTGGGTGAACCTCGATTTGATGTGCGGGCTCTTGGGCGAGACGGAAGCGAAGTGGCAGGCGAGCGTCCGGCAGGTCATTGAACTCGAGCCGGATAGCGTCACCATTTACCAGACCGAGATTCCGCATAACACGAAACTTTACCGCGACCTCAAAGCGGGCGACTTGCCCGCTGCGCCGATTTCCTGGGAGGTCAAGCGCGCCCGGCTCGACGCGGGCTTCCGCGAACTGGAGCGCGCTGGCTACACTATTGTCAGCGCCTATAACGCCGTCAAAGATCCACGGCGGCACCGCTTCCTTTATCAAGATTACCTCTGGCGCGGTGTGGACATGCTGGGGTTGGGTGTGGCGGCCTTCGGCTATTTTGGCGGCGTCCACGCGCAGAACGAAATCACCCTGGAGCAATATGAAGCCGCCGTAGCGCGGGGCGAAGTGCCGGTCAAGCGCGCCTTCAGGCTCTCGGCACACGATCAGATGGTGCGCGAATTCGTCCTCCAACTTAAACTCGGTGAGGTGCCGCTCGCGCCATTTCGCGAACGCTTTGGTGCGGACCTCGCGACCGTCTTTGCCAAACCGCTGCAAGGGCTGGCTGCGGAAGGCTGGCTTACCATTCTCCCGGAGTTCGTTCGGCTGACCCGTCCGGGATTGCTGCGTGTGGACCGGCTATTGTCGCGCTTTTACGCCCTCCAATTTCGAGACATCCGATACACCTGAACCTCCTCATTCTGAAATCCAATGAACAACCCATCCACTGCTCCAACCAATTCCAATTACGATGTCGCCGTCATCGGCGGCGGCCCCGGTGGTGCCGCGTTGAGCACGTTTCTCTCTCGCAACGGCCATCGCTGCATCGTTTTCGAGCAGGCCAGGTATCCACGCTATCACATCGGTGAATCGCTCGTGCCGCACACTTACGGCATTTTCGAGCGTCTTGGGATGCTCCCGCAACTGCGGGCGTCAGATTTCCCGGTGAAACACAGCGTGCGGTTTGTGTCGCCCGATGGGAAGGCGTCGTTGCCCTTCTATTTCACCGAAACCATCCAGGGCGATGGCGCGCGGACCTGGCAGGTGGAGCGCAGTCGGTTCGATTGCCTGATGCTCGACCACGCCCGCGCCAGCGGCGTGGAGGTCCACGAAGAGGCCAGCGTCGAGAAGGTGCTCTTTGAAAGCGGACGGGCCGTGGGCGTGCAGATCGCCTCTAAAAACGGTGTGCCGGCTGAGGTGCGGGCGAAAGTCGTGGTGGACGCTTCGGGACACGCCTGTGTCATCGGCCGGCAGTTGAACCTGCGATGCAGTTTGCCGGAACTGCGAAAGGCAACCGTGTGGAGTTATTTTCGCGGCGGCAAGCGGCTCCCGGGCATTGATGCGGGTGAGACCACGATGTTCCTGATCCCGGGCGGCGGCTGGTTCTGGTACATCCCGTTGCCGGACGACGTTGTCAGTGTGGGTCTCGTCGCCGATCCAGAGTATGTATTTTCGCAATCCGACGACATGGAGACAGCCTACCGCCGCGAGGTCGGTCGCTGTGCCGCATTGAGCGAGCGACTGGCCACTGCGGAACGGTTCGGACCGGTGCGCGGCTCGCGCCATCTGGCTTACGTGAACCGCCAGACCTGCGGCGACGGTTGGGTGATGATCGGCGACGCGCGCGCGTTTCTCGATCCGATATATTCGTCGGGGCTGTTCCTCGCCCTTGGCTCCGCGGAACTGGCAGCGCAGTGCATTGATGAGGCCTTGAAATCCGGCGATGTTTCCGCCGCTCGATTGGGCCGCTTCGAGGGGCCGCTGATGAAAGGGGTGGAATCGGTTCGGCGCCTCATTCACGCGTTCTACGATCCGCAGTTCAGCTTCATGGAATTTACCAAGCGCTTCCCCGAGCAGCGCCGCGCGCTCATCGACTGTCTCGTTGGCGACGTCATCAAGGATATGAGCGCATTCACCAACGCGTTGGCGCAGATGACGCCGCCGCCGCCGCCCCTGGGCTCGAACCTTCCCAAACCATCCGCTCCCGTCGCGGCAGGCGCATAGTCCCATTGCGAGCTATCAGCGCATGAGCAAGAGAATTCTCCTTACCAGCGTTTGCCGTCCCCTTGGGCCGGAATATGGCGACGCGCCTTCGGTCGGTTATGAATTGCTTTACCGGCAGGTCCTCCGCGCGCAAGGCATCTTCAGTCCGCGCACGGTCAACATCCACTTTGGTCTGGAATACATCGCCGAGAACCTCGACGCACCCACCGTGGTGTTGCAATACCCGTCAAAGCGCGAGCTGATCCGTGAACTCAAGAAGGGCTACGATTACGTGGGCGTTTCCTTCCTCATGGCGGTGATGCATAAGATGAAGGAAGTCGTCGCGCTGGTTCGCAAGTATTCGCCCCACAGCAAAATTGTGTTGGGCGGTTACGGCACGGTGCTCAAGGATGAGGTGCTCAAGCCGTACGGAGATTACATCTGCCGCGAGGAGGGCGTCGCGTTCTTCCGTCGGTTGCTCGGCGAACCGGAGATTCCCATGCCCTACAAGCATCCGCTCATCGTGAGTTGGTTGAAAGTGTTTGGGATCAAAGTATCCGGCACGGGAAAAATCTTCGCCGGACTCGGCTGTCCCAACGGCTGCGATTTTTGCTGCACGTCGCATTTCTTTTCGCGCAAGCACATCAAACTGTTGCCTGGCGGCAAGGACATCTACGCCGTGGTGGAACGTTACCTCGACCTCGACCCTCGGCTGGTGTTTCTGATTCTGGACGAGGATTTTCTGCTCAACAAAAAGCGGGCGATGGAATTCCGCGCCTGCGTGGTCAAGGGCGGAAGGGAACTTTCGATCTTTGCGTTCTCCAGCATCAAGGCCATCAGCCAGTACACCGTGGAGGAAATTCTGGAGATGGGTATTGACGGTTTCTGGATCGGTTACGAGGGAACGCGCTCCAATTACGCCAAGCAACAGGGCCGGCCCGCCGCTGAGATTCTCAAGGAGTTTCGCGACCATGGTATCACGGTGTTGGCGTCCATGATTGTCGGATTTGATTACCAGACTCCGGAAGTCGTGGCACAGGAACATGACGGCTTGATGCAGGCCAAACCGGCGCTGGCGCAATTCTTGATTTACGGCCCCGTGCCCGGCACGCCCTTCCACGAGCGCGTCATCCGGGAGAATCTGTTGCACGACATCTACACCACCGACAAGGACTTGTTCTACCGGCGGGCGGATGGCTTTCGCACGATGATGAAACATCCGACGCTTGCGCCGGAGCAGATTGAAGACCTCCAGCGTTGGTGTTTCGAGCAGGATTTTCACCGGCTCGGCCCGAGCATCTATCGCGTGCTCGAAGCGCGGCTGCTGGGTTATCAGAAACTCAAGCATTCTCCGAACCCCCTCCTGCGCGAAAAGGCGGAATACTACGCCACGGAACTGCGCACGGCGTATCCGGTGTTTCTCGCCGGGCGGCTGCTTGGTCCCAATGCCGCCATTCGTCGGTGGATCGGCGCTTTGGAACGGCGCATTCATGCCGAATTGGGTCGCCCCACGTTACGGGAGCGTGGCACTTCCGCGCTCGCCGTGGGGGCCGCTCTGGTGACGGCGCTGACGCTCAAGATGAATTGGTTTCAACATCCCAAACTCATCCGCACCACTTACCGCCTGCCTGAGGAACATTGGAGCGGTTTTACCATCTGGGAGGAATTTCAACGCAAGATCACTTCGCCGGATTTTTCCATTCAAGTTGAGTTGCAGCACGCGAAACAACAGGTCTGGATGCGCCTGGAAGGCGTGCTTTCCACCTTGGACGCCGAGGGGTTGGGCGAGCGGATCAGCGAATCACTGGCCCGCAGTCGCAGCCGTCTGATTCTGGATTTGAACAAACTCCATTGGGACAAAACCCAGGATTTACGTCCACTGCGGGAAAAGCTGGCGGCCCATCGCTCGCGCATCCGGCTCGTGCTGCCCAAACTCTCAGCCGCGCATCCGGAATTCTTGTTGCTCGCCAGCCTGTTTCAACATTACCAGCATTGACCAGCCTGATCATTTCGGAGTAGTGAGCGACGCCGAGCAAGCTCGTGAATCGAGTCTGTTTGGAATTTAGCGGAACAATAAGTCGTCGGCGCTAACCGCAGCCATTCGATGCGCTCAATCAGCACGAAAGATCAGTTCCTTCAGGCGAGCCAATTTCGGTGTCACCACGGGAACGGTGAGCATGGTGCTCACAATGGCCATCAACAACAGCGCCGTGAAGGTTTCGTTGGTGATGATCTGTTTGTCCAACAGAACATTGGCAAAAATAATCATGATCAATGCCTTGGTCTGGAGCAGCCAGCCGATGATGGACGCTTCCCCACGTTGCCATCGCAGAATCCATCCGGCCACATGCAGGCCAGCCAGTTTGCCCGCCACCGATGCCAGCAACAACAGGCCGGCAGCGACAAAAACCATCAGGCCGCCCACCTGCCAGTCTGTGCGCAACCCGGTGCTGAGGAAGAACACCGGCATCACAGTCAGCAGCAAGTGTTTTCGGAGCAGGTCCATGTGCTCCTGTTGGAACCAGTCTTGATCGGTGACCGCCCCGGCCAGAAAGGCGCCCACCATGTAGTGTAGTCCGGCCCAGTCGGCGCTAAAACCGCAAATCGCCAGCCAGATTATGCATGTGTACCAGCGATCTTCCTGCGGAATGCGTTGCATCAGCTTTCGATAAAACCATCCTGCCAATGCAAATCCGGCGAGAAAGAAACCTTGCCGCCCCACGCGGTCCCAATCCAGGAGGATGAGTGCCAACACTCCCCAGATGGCGATGTCATCCAGGCTGGCGTAACGCAGAATCCTTTGGCCAATCGGCTGCCGCAAAATCTCAAGCTTTTCCATCAACAAAATCAGGATCGGCAGGGCCGTAACCGCACAAGACATTCCCACCCCAAGGACAAATTGCCACGGTCGTCCCATACTCCCCAGCCATCCCTCCATCGTCAACATCAGCACCCCGGCACCGACGCCGAACAGCAGGGGCATGCCGAGGGCGAGTGCTGCCGTGACCACGCTTTCTCGCCGATAGCGCCAAGCCTTGACCAGGTCGAGTTCAACTCCCGCCACAAAAACGAACATCATAACCGCCCACATGGCGATACCGTTGAGCATCAGCACCACCTTGGGATTGAACACAAACTGGTAATAGTCGGGGAATGCCTTGCCCAACACGCCGGGACCGAGCAGGATGCCCACAATGATCTGCACTACGACCAAGGGGGCGTAATAGTCGGTCTTTGCCAGCCGCCAGATCAAATACGGCAGCGTAAAGACAATGACCATGGCAATCAGAAATACCTCAGGCAGCAGCATCCAACTTAGTTAGCGAGATCCTTGTGACATATCAAGACCAGCGGCGCAGGCGGGAGTTGCTCCGCCCTCTCCGAAGTGTTCCATTCTTAGAAGCGACTCTCCTGGGGCTTCTCCGAGTGAGCTGAGCAGCACGCCTGTTTGCTCACCCACCTTGGAAATCGTGAAAGCCGACGATGACTCTGCGTGGAACGTCATCTGCCGGCGTTACTCCAGGGCAGGAAAGAAGGCCGCGTCGCCCACCGAGCAATCGGCTTGCGGGCGAGCGCGACAATTCAGCGCAATGCCTCGATGCCTGCGCCGAAGTTGATGTGATAGGGTGCTCCGTCGAGCACCAGCGCGGGCACGGATTTGACGCCGGCTTTCTCGGCTTCCGCCAGGCGCGACTTGTCACGGCCCAGGTGGACGATTTCGACGTCGAACCGCGCCGGGTCGAGCGCGGCAGCAACGTTTTGTTCGGCAGCCACACAAACAGGGCAGCCCGCGTGATAGAATACAGCCTTGGTCTTCATAGTCGTTTCCTTTTCGATTTCATGGTTTTGACTCAGCGGCGCACGGCGCGGTTGCCGGACGTCGCAGGATCAACTTGGTCGCTTCGGAGTGCGTGCGATAGAGGGCACAATTTGGTGCAGGGTTACCATTTTGTGCCCGGCTGCGGCAGATGGGAATGTCTGCTATTCTTTCATCGTGAAACGCAAACGCACAGGCCCGGCTCAACATCTATCGCTGCCGGACCGCCGCGCCTATCGTCGGCTGGAGGATGTGGTCGGTTGCAAGTGGTCCGCTGCCGTTCTGGCGGCCATTGGGCGCGGCGTCACGAGGCCCGGTCAGTTGGAGCGATTCATCCCCGGCATTTCCACCAAGGTTCTCACCGAGCGATTGCGCAAACTGCTCGATTACGAACTGGTCACGCGTTCCGAGTTTCCAGGCAAGGTGCAACGCGTCGAATACCAACTCACCGAAACAGGCCGCAAACTGGCGGGTCTGCTGGAACAACTGCGCGACCTGGATGAAGAACATGCGCGCCGCGACAACAAAACCTCCGGTCCAGCCTGAGCACATCAACAAGTCATCGCGGACTTTATTGCCAGCGCACCAGCGAAACTTTGACCTGTGCTGTCACGTTCGCTCGCGCGGGTTGGAACGGAACGAGAATGGTGGCATTCCGATCTTTTCCGGCAGCGAGATCTGCCACGCCCACCAACGGATTGCTGGCCAGCGTTTGGCCCTGCTCATTGCTGACCGTTACGCACAGGACAATTTGGTTGGCGCGATTCGCCGTGGCATTGCTCACGCGACACGCCACTTCCACGCCTTGCGGCACAGGACGCATGGCCAAAACTTCGGCGGTGATGCCGGCCGTTTCGCGCAGTTCCGACTCGGTAGGGGTGGATGGCCCGAGCCGCCAGCACCACACACCCACGGCCGCAATCAACACCAACACTGCGGCAAGCTTTTTCATATCGGCTCAGTAGTAGGGGTTCGACTCACAAGGCTGCGTCTGGACGCCGCCGGCTTGCGCGTCGTAGGCGAACACGTTCACAAATTCCACGTGACCATCGAGAAATGAGGCGTTCGCCCACAGACGGTCGGGATCGGGCTTATACCATTGGGCGCGACGGCTGATGGCAACCACGCCGCTCATGGTACGATGAATCGGGATGCTGCCGGTGACCACCTTTTTTGACGGCAACCGATAGAAGCTCGTCCGCAATGACGCGCCGAGTGGGAGGGGGTTCTCGGCGAACTGGCCGAATGCGAAATCCACGCCGACGAATTTCGCAATGCCCATCGGCGAGACGACACCACCCATGCGATTGTAGCCGGACGCGTAGAAGTAGCTGCTGCCGTAGAGTTCGTAGCAGGTGGAGCGCCCCTGATATTCCGCCGTGTCAAACCACCACAACGGTTCGCCTTTGTCGTTGGGCGAATGAAAAACCTCCCGCGATCCGAGATACGCATTCAGCGGACGCTCTTCCGCCGCAAGTGAGCCGCCAAACATCCGGGCGGTCAGCCAGGGATCGGACGCGGGCACGATGCCTTGCGGCCCGCCCAGTTCATGTGGCGCGGCCACGGGCATGCGTCCCTGGTAATCGTCCGCATACATGGCCACACCCAAATTGATTTGGCGCAAGTTGCTTTGGCACTGGACGCGCCGGGCCTTGCTTTTGGCTTGCGCCAACGCCGGCAACAGCATTCCCGCAAGGATAGCGATAATGCCGATGACGATCAGCAATTCGATCAGCGTAAACGCGGCCCGGTTGGACTTTGCTCCGCTCATGGTGTGACCGCCAGCACACGATAGAACTGCTGGTCGTTTGTTCTTTGAGGATCAGTCCACTCGACAATGCCCGCTTCGGGATAAGCCAATACCGGACTGCTGATGGTTTCCCAATCGGTCAGGTTGGCGGAGCGTTGTAACGCAAAGGTCTGTCCCTCGTTCCCGGTAAAGCGAAGCAGCGCTTGACCGTTCACGACTTGCAGTGAAAGCAGCGTTGGCGCGGCAGCCAGCGTTTGCGTGGTGTAGGCTATCGTGGTGTTACCCACGAGCGTGTTGAGCGTGATGGGCAGGCCGAGTTCCACATAGCCTGGTTGCGTCTTGCCCATTTGCGTGATGAGCAGATACGTGGCATTGGCTGGCAGGCGCGGTTTGATTTGGTCCAGCAGGTAGGTCTTGAAATTGTTCGTATGGAAACCCAGCGGATCGTCGAGATTTACGCCGGAGAGGCCGTTGGTTGTGAGTTGATTCACGGGAAACAGGAAACCTGTCTGCGACTTATCGTTGAACGTGGCGTCAATATCCGTCGGGCTGGGGTCGCCATCGGCAGTGCTCGCCAGATAGAAGTCCAATGCGAATGAAATCGCCCAATCGTTCGATGCGCTCGCCGTCCACTGGCCGGCGTTGCCTGCGCCGTCCACATTGAAGGCGGCATTCGTTGTCGCCGGACTGTCGGGCGTGACCAGGAATTCATTCATCGCCTGCATGGCATTCGCCTGACCGCTGTAAGCCAGTGCGGAAACCGTGACGGTCCAGTTCGAGCCGCTAGCGGATTCCAGATGGAGCGTCAACGATCCGCTCAGCGAAGGGGCGAGATTGAAACCCGGCCCACCCGCGCCAGTGATATCCACGAGGTTGTGACTGACTGCTCCGGCAGGATTATTGCCCGCCGCAAGCAACGCATCATTCGCCGTAAACACCAGCCAGTCGCCTGCCGTGGGCATGGCGGCAGAAGGCTTGCGTCCCACAGCGGAGGGAAGTTCAGTCGTGGCGCTGGCGTCGTTCCAGGTGAGCAGTTGGAAGTTGAGTGTCGCCGCGTTGGCGGTGAATGAACTCGTTGCGAGGCACAGTCCGGTCGTGAGAAGAAGTCTTTTCATGAGATTGAAACAGTTGAGCAATGTGTGGCTGTCATGGTTTGACCGCAATGAAGCTGATGGCCGCGAGATGCTGGCGATGTTTGCGGAACATGCGGCGCATGGAGAAAACCCGCTTTCGGGCTTCCGGGGTGCGGATGACGTTGAACACAAATCGCAGTGCCCGTATGAAACCTTCGTCGCGAATCAAGCGGCGCGGTTCGAGCAGGTGCATCGGCGCAGCAGCTTCGGATTGGATTTTGAAACCAACGCTGGTGAGCAGTTCGCGCCATTCGGGCGCGGAAAGCGGGCGCGCGCCGACGTGGATGTTGCGCGACATTTCGCGGCTGATGTCCTCCTGCACCGTCTCGGGCAGATCGTCGGGCGTGAGGCTCAATTCGTGGATGCCATAACGTCCACCGGGTTTCAGCAAACGAAACGCCTCAGCCACGATGTGGCGTTTCTGCTCCGGCCCTTGCATGGTCAACATGGCCTCGCCATAGACCACGGTGGCGGATTGAGCGGGCAAACCGGTCTGTTCCGCGCTGCCCAACTGACAGCGTTGGCGTGGTCCGGTGAGATAACTCTGGACCTCCTTTGCAGCGGCTTCATCGCGTTCGACCGCGGTGTAACTGGCGGGCTGACGGCTCAAGGTCATTCGCGCCGTGACGCCGAGGCCGGGCGCGAACTCCACCACTTCATCGCGCGATTTGATGTTCAAGCGCTCCAGCATGACGCGGGTCAATTCGAGTCCGCCAGGACGCAACACGCGCTTGCCCATTTTAGCGAGCAACCAGTGGCCGGGCATCTTGTGCGTGGTGTCCTGCGGCGAACCGCTATTTTCCGAAACGGGAGTGCAAACAGTGCAATTCATAATCGTGTTGTTTATGGGTTGAGGGTTTAGCAGTGACCATCGCCCGAACCGGATTCCGACTTGTGCGCGGGTTTGATCAATGTGAGCAGCATTGAGAATGGCTGCTTGGCTTGAACGGCATGGCGGAGATTTGGCGGCATGTGGAGAAATGCGCCGACTTTGAGCGTATGGACCTTGCCGTCGAGATTGAACTCGCATTCTCCCGAAAGGATGTGAATCAGCGCGTGCTGCGTAGATGTGTGCTCGCTGAGTTCCTGACCTTCGGCGAAACCGAACAGGATCGTGCGCGAGTGTGGAGTGTTTAGAACGGTCCGGCTGACGATACCGTTGTCGGCGAACTTGGTTTCGTCAGTGAGGTCCAGGACCTTCGTTTCCTCCGGCGCGATGAGCGGCAGTTCTTTCATACGCCTTCATCATATCCATCCGCCGCAATCCTGCTGCCGGTGGTTTGCGTTCGATTGTCGGTGGTTTGCTGAAGTGATCAGAACCTTGACTTAGGTCAAAGTTCTTGATGTCTCAATTGGGGATTTGTCGGAAGGATGTGGTTGCTGCTGCAACTACAACTGATCTGATTTGCAACTCGTTCCTTTTGCTGGAAGACTCTCAATGCGGAATGCCGATGCCGTGGGCGTGCGCGAGGTAGCTCGCAATTTCGTTTGCTCCCTCAACAAACCACCGTCCCTTGGCCTGCTGAAGCGGAATGGTTGACGGAACGCCCGTCGGCGCTTCTTTCAATACCAGGACGGGACAACTCTGATTCTCCTCACCCAGCAGTTCAATCAATTCTGGACGCGGACGAGGAAAGTCGAGCCAGCGGACTTCCAGTTGTTGTTTGAGGTCGAGATAGAATTCCAACAGCCCGACCATTTGCGCGCAGCCCGGACAGAAATACGGCCCTTTGCCGTTGTCCATGAAGTCAGATTTCAGCAGATACAGACGGTCACGGTTCATAACAATGACAATGGTGAATCAAGACGACTCGACGGATTCAACTTTGCACGGCTTTCACCGCTGCGCTTTCGGGGAATTGCTTCGCGATCTCGTCAGGTTGATCTGTCAACGACCAGCCGGTTTTGATCCCCAGCACGAACCAACCCAGCACCAGCACTCCGACGCCGAAAATCGTGTCGCCGATGACCCGCAACCAGCGGAAAGTCTCCATGATGCCTGTTTGCATGAAATCCGCCGAGCGCGCCCACCACATGCCTTCGTTGACACTGGCCACGGTCTGCATCAGCCCACGCGGCAGGTCGGAAAGCAGCACCATCAACGCAAGGCCGATATTGATGGACCAAAAGGCGAATGCCAGTGGTCGCGTTCGCCAGATTCGATGAACCGTAAGGCCCTTGAGGCAGAACAGCATCAAACCAATACCCAGCATGCCATAAACTCCGAACAGTGCGGTGTGGCCATGCACGGCGGTGGTGTTCAGCCCCTGCATGTAATACAGCGCGATGGGTGGATTGATGAGAAAGCCAAACAACCCCGCGCCCACCAGATTCCAGAAGGCTACGGCCACGAAGCAATAGATCGGCCAACGATAGGCTGACACCCATTGCCGCGCGCGTGACAGAGTCAGATTCTCGTAGGCTTCGAAGCCGATCAGCACCAGCGGCACAACTTCCAGCGCGCTGAATACCGCTCCCAGCGCCATCACTGCCGTGGGCGTGCCGCTGAAATACAGATGATGGAACGTGCCGATGATGCCGCCGGAAAGGAAAATGGTGGTCGAGAACAACACTGCGGCAGTAGCGGTCACAGTGCGCAAGAGCCCCATGCGGGTGAAGAGGAAGGCGATCACAACGGTGGCGAATACCTCGAAGAATCCTTCCACCCAAAGGTGCACAACCCACCAGCGCCAATACTCGGCAATCGCGTAGTGCGTCTGTCGTCCCCACATAAGCCCAGCGCCGTAGAACAACGCGATGGCTGTCGAAGCAATCAAGAACAAGGCAAGCAGATGCCGATGTTCGCCCGGTTTCTTAAAGGCGGGCCACATGGCGCGGCCCATCAGGAGCAGCCAGACCCACAAACCGACGAACAGGAACAGTTGCCAGAATCTGCCTAAGTCCACATATTCGTAGCCTTGGTGACCGAACCAGAAGTTCATTTCCAATCCCATGCGCTGACGCGTGCCATACCAAGTGCCAAACATCGAACCGACCACAATGACGAGCAAGCAAACGAAGAGAAAGTTGACTCCCGCGCGTTGAAACTTCGGTTCGTGTCCGGATACCGCCGGGGCGATGAACAACCCGGTTGCCAGCCAGGCCGTGGCGATCCAAAACACGGCCAACTGCGTGTGCCACGTTCGTGTGACGGAATAAGGCAGCCATTCTGCCAGTGGGATGCCATAGAAACCGCTACCCTCCACACCGTAATGGGCGGTGACCACCCCCATGATAATTTGGGCAAGGATCAGCGCCGTCACAACCCAAAAGTATTTGAGCGTGGCACGCATGGAAGGCGTCGGTTGCAGTCCCAGCAGCGGGTCTTTTTCTGGCAGATCATGCGTCTGTTCCTCCTTGGATTTGAGGACGGCATGATACCAGGCAAGTGCACCCACACCGGCCAGGAGAAGCACGAAGCTGACGACCGACCACAGAACGCTCGAACCTGTCGGCACGTTGGCGACGAGCGGCTCGGGTGGCCAGTTCTGCGTATAACTGATGGTTTCGCCGGGTCGTTCGGCTGCGCAGGCCCAAGCTGCCCAAAAGAAAAAGGCCGTCATTTCATGTCTTCGCCCGGCATCGCGCAATACGTTGTTCGGAATGGCGTAAGCCTCACGCAGCTTCTTTAGTTCCGGCGCGTCGCTGAAGAGTTGAACGTAATGATCGGACACCGCGCGGATTGCCGCCGCTCGATCGGGGGACACGACCAATTCGCCACTGTCCGGTTTGTAAGTGTTGGTGCGCAGTTCGGCTTGCAACTTTGCCCTCAGTGCCGCCTGATCCGTCGCGGGTATTTCCTTGTATGGCTTGCCGAATTGCTGATTTGCCCAATGATCCAGCAGCCAGACCGATTCCCGATGCAGCCAGTCTGCCGACCAATCGGGGGCAACATAAGCTCCGTGTCCCCACACCGACCCCATCTGCTGTCCGCCAGCGGATTGCCACACGTTCTGGCCGTCGCGGATTTCCTGTTCGGTGAAAACGACCGTCCCATCCGCTGTGGCCACCTTTGACGGAATCGGCGGCATTTTGTGGTAAAGGTCGTTTCCGTAATAAATCAGGACGGTAAACGACGCCGCCATGACGACAAACAGACTGATCCAGAGTTTTCGGTAGTTCATAAAATCAAATTCCGAGAGCGGTGCGCATCCGGCTGGGCTGCTTGACGAGATCCGCCAAGGTGTAATCGTCCAACACCGCAAAGAAGGCTGCCGCCGCTTCGTCCAGGACGCCTTTCAAGCGGCACGCCGGGAAGATTCGGCACGGGCGATTGGGCCGGTCTATACAGTCTATCACTTTCTCGGTTTCCTCCCCGAGCCGCACAATGTCGCCCAGCCGAATGCTTTCCGGTGCGCGCCCAAGCGTGAAGCCGCCGCCGATGCCGCGCTGTGTGTGCAGATACCCGTGACGTCCGAGATCATGCACAATCTTAACCAGGTGATGCCGCGAAATGCCGAATGTTTCGGACACTTCATCCACCGTGACCCGCTCCGGGCCGCGCAAGGCGGCGTGCATTAGAACCCGGAGCGAGTAATCAGAGTAGGCGCTCAACTGCATCGGGAGCGAGCGTGCCTGAGTCGAAGGAGAGGTTCAAGATAAAAGATGTATTTGCAATACATCTTTTGACCCCTTAATGTTTCACCGGCCTTTGCGCGCATCAACAAGCCACCGGTAGCAGCCGACAGATCGAGTCGTCGGGAGTGCCTGCCGCGAATGACCGGTTACCGCCTAGTCCGGCAAATCGTTGTGGATGCGGCGAGACCAGCGCGTGAAACAGATGTCCAATACGGAACAGCAGCAGTCCAAGACCACCATGATCCTCGGTGAAGTTGCCTCGGAGGGGCTTGCCCGTGGGCGTGCGCTTTTGTGTGATTGCGCCAAGCAGGCGGTCGTGCCGCGACGACAAATTGCGGAGTCGGACATTCTAGCTGAACTTGCACGGTTTGATGAGGCGGTCACGGCTGTTGAGCAAACGTTGCACGAAGTGCAATCGAGTGTGACCAAAGCCCTCGGGAAGAAGGAGGCGGACATCTTTGAAGCGCAGATTCTCATGTTACGCGACGTCGAACTTCGCCTGGCTGTCCGCGAGGTTTGCACCTCCCAGAAGATCAATGTCGAAGCTGCGATTGAGCAGGCCATTCAACGGCTCGTGGGCGTATTTGAAAAAGTTGATGACCCGTATCTACGGGAGCGGGCTGCCGATCTTCACGAAGTCCGCAAGCGGCTCATGGATCATTTCGCACAGCAGTCTCCGCCCGTCATTCCCTCCGACCCGCAAGGCTGTGTGCTGGTGACCAGCGAATTGTTTTCCTTCGCCGTCGCTCAACTGGAGGGACGCGGGGTGCGTGGCTTGATTGTTGAACAAGGCGGCTTGACGGCTCACGCGACAATCTTGGCTCGCGCCATGGGCATTCCGATGCTGGTCAGAGTGCCGCACGCCACCGGACAGATCGCCGCCGGAGATCTGGTAATCATTGATGCATTGGCGGGCCGCGCATTCATCAATCCGGGTTCAGATATTCTGGCAGCGTATGACCGGCTCGAAATGGACCTGCAAGCTCATCAGAGCGCTTTGCAGCATTCGGTGGATCAGCCGGCGGTGACGCGTGATGGCGTTGCGGTCAACCTCTCCGCAAACGTCGGTCAGACCGGTGACGCCGTTGCCGCCGAACGCGTGAAAGCAAACGGTGCTGGATTGTATCGAACAGAATTCGCATTCTTCGCGCAGGACCACTTTCCCTCCGAGGACGAACAATACCGTTTCTACCGCGCCACAGCGGAGCATCTCCGGCCCGCGACTACCGTAATTCGTGTCCTCGACATAGGCAGTGACAAGCCGCTTGCCTATTTTCCGCTGCCATCTGAGCCCAATCCGGTTCTCGGTCGCCGGGGAGTGAGGCTGCTGTTGGCTCATCGTGATATCTTGCGAACTCAATTGCGGGCCATTCTGAGACTGAGCGCGACGCATCCGGTTTCGATTCTGCTGCCAATGATTTGTGGTCTGGAGGAAGTGCGCGCAGTCAAGGCAGTCGTCGAAGCCGTGAAATCCGAGCTGGCGCGGGAAGGTCAGTCATTTAATTCCAGCATCCCTGTGGGTGCGATGATCGAAACGCCCGCCGCCGCGATACTGGTTTCACAACTGATTGACGAAGTGGATTTCTTGAGCGTGGGTAGCAACGATCTGGTGCAATACATTTTGGCGGCGGATCGGCTTGGTGGTGACTTGGACTCTTCTTACGAACCGTTGCACCCGGCAGTGGTTCGAACACTTGCCACGCTGGCAAACGCAACCAGAACCAAAGGCAAAGCCATTTCTGTTTGCGGGGAGATTGCCAGCGATCCTGCCTTTACGGCGCTCTTGCTGGGACTGGGCTTCCGCAACCTCAGTGTCACGCCCGGTCGGTTGCTGGAGATCAAGCACACGATTCGTTCAATGGAAGTGACCACCGCCGAGGCGCTGTCTACCCAGGCGTTGGCGCTGAGCACGACGGCAGAAATTCGGGCTTTGGTGCAGGCGGATTGGAATCTACGCCGCCCAGTCGTTTCCCCGGAACTACGTTCGGCAACACACCTCAACGTGACGCACGACAAGTCCTCGCAGCGCTTCGAGATAAATATTGATGACAAAACGGTCGCCTATCTGAGCTACGCGTCACAGAACGGCAATACAGTCTTCGAGCACACCTATGTGCTGGAAGAAATGCGCGGCAAGGGGATTGCCGCGCAATTGGTTCGTGCCGCCCTGACTGAGGCTCGGCATCTGAAATGGCGAATTGTTCCGCAGTGCTCGTATGTTGCGGGGTTCATCCATCGCAACCCAGAGTTTTTAGAACTTGTTGTGCCGTCTGAGGACAATCCGCTCAGGGCACAAATCAAACCTGTATCATCTTCACATCTGCAACCTTCTGAGAAAATCAAACAATGAAAGCTATGACTGCTATAACACCTGAAACCACTGTTGGAGAGATGGTCCGTGCCGTGCCGGCGCGGTCGCGCATCTTTGAAAACCTGGGCATCGACTATTGCTGTGGCGGCAAGAAGCCACTGGCGGAAGTCTGCCGCGCCAAGGGGCTTGATCCCGCAACCGTCGTCGCGATGCTGACCGCACTGGATGGCGTGTCCGATGCCTCCTCGGCCAACCCCGATGCCATGGGCCTGGCCGAGCTGTGTGACCACATCGAGCAGGTGCACCATGACTATTTGCGGGAAGAACTGCCGCGGCTGGACTTTATGACCCGCAAAGTCGCCGCTGTTCACGGCGACCATGAAACGCGCCTGCACGAAATCCGACAAGTCTTTGAATCCTTCAATGTGGCGATAACTGCGCATACGGAAGAGGAAGAATCGGTCGTGTTCCCAAAAATTCGGCAATTGGAGGCCGCAGATGGAGACAAGGCCGCTGGTGTCGCTGAACTCAAGACCGTCTTCGCAAAACTGGAATCCGAACACGACAACGCCGGCGCTGCGCTCGAACGCTTCAAGGGATTGACTGACGGTTACACGCCGCCGGACTGGGCCTGTAATACGTTCCGTGCGATGTATGACGCGCTCGCGAACCTAGAGCGCAACATGCACCAGCACGTCCACAAGGAAAACAACGTTCTGTTTCCCCGGGCGTTGGCATTGGGTGCGGGAACAGCGCCCGATACCGTTCGGAACGATCTCAACGCCATGAAAGATGAACCGGCCGAGCCATCCAGTCCGGCGTGTTACTTGCACGAATTCCAGGATCGCTGATTTTGATGGGTGGCTGATGGCGTCAATCAAGATACAAATCAAGCGCGCGTATGAGCCGGCGACGGACTCGGATGGTGAGCGCTATTTGGTGGACCGCCTTTGGCCTCGCGGCGTCCGGAAGGATGCGCTGAAACTCACCGGCTGGCTCAAGGGCGTCGCGCCCGGCAGCGCGCTACGAGTGTGGTTTGGGCATGACCCGGGTCGCTGGGAACAGTTTCGCCAGCGCTACCGGAAGGAACTGCAGTCCAATCTGGATTCGTTGCAACCCTTGCGAAGCGCGTTGATTCGTGGGGCGGTGACACTGGTATATGCGGCGCACGATGAGCACCATAATCACGCTGTTGTCTTGCGCGAATTCCTTTTGGAGTCGCTCCGGAGCTTGCGAAAGAAACAGACAACCCGCACCCGCTCATGAACAATGATCCGAAACAAAACGGTCTGTCCACTCGTTGCATTCACGCCGGGACTCATCTCGATCCATCCACCGGCGGGGCGTGCAGTCCCATTTACACCTCCTCGGCATACGCGTTCCCGAATTCAACCAACGCAAACATCTACCCGCGCTATTTCAACACGCCCAACCAACGTGTGATCAATCGCAAGCTCGCCGCGCTGGAGCAAGGCGAGGATGCGCTGGTGTTTGGCTCGGGCATGGCGGCGATTTCCACATTCCTGTTCGCGCATCTCAAACCGGGTGACCACGCCGCGTTTCAAACCGACTTGTATGGAGGCACGCAGCAGTTGGTAACAAAGGAACTCACCCGCCTTGGCGTCGAGGTTTCCTTCCATCGCACGGCAGCGGAGTTCGTTGCGGCGATCCGTTCCAACACGCGCCTCATTTACGTGGAGTCGCCGTCGAATCCCCTCCTGCGCTGTGTGGACCTGTCAGCGATTGCGACACTGGGTCGTAAGCACGGCGTCTTGACTGTGGTGGACAACACCTTTGCCACCCCGATAAACCAGAATCCCATTCCTCTCGGATTCGACGCGGTCATCCACAGCGCCACCAAATACCTCAACGGTCATAGCGATGTGAACGCAGGCGTGGTTGTTTCTTCAACTGCAATCATAGGCCGCCTGACCGAAGCGGCCACGAACTATGGTGGCATGCTGGACGCTCATTCCTGCTACCAGCTTGAACGCGGACTAAAGACGCTCGCCTTGCGCGTCCGCCAACACAACGAAAATGCCGGACGAATCGCGCAGTTCCTCCAAACGCATCCCGCCGTGGCTCGCGTGAATTATCCCGGCCTGCCCGAACATTCCGACCACTCCATTGCGGCGCGGCAAATGCGCGGCTTTGGCGGAATGCTATCGTTTGAACTGCGTGATCCGGCTCTCGTGGATGGGATGTTGAACCGGTTGCGCCTGGTCATGCCGGCATTGAGCCTGGGCGGGGTGGAAAGTCTCGTGTGTGTTCCCAGCAAGACCTCGCATCGGCTGATGACAGCCGACGAGCGACAGCGAGCGGACATCGGCGATGGCCTAGTGCGCGTGTCCGTTGGCATTGAGGATGGAGATGACTTGATCGAAGACTTCGAGCGGGCTTTGGACGCGAAACCACAAAGTCCAGAGCGTGTATGGGCACAAGCTTCTCGAACGGGCGCGGCTTCCCATCCAACGAGTGCTTGGGATTTCCGCACAATGAAAGATGAATGAACTGGAGCAGCCGATTGTCCTTCCTCTTCAGGATGAGACGACCGCAGTGGTCATGATTGATTCCGGCACAAGGTCATGCCACGTTGCGGTCATGCAACTGCTGGAGGAACTACGCACCGAGCATGATCTGATTGACCGGATGCTGGACTCTTTTCGGACCGCAGTGAGTCAATTCGTCAACGCCCAGACCGGCCCGCAAGACTTGGATCGGTTCGTTCGCTTTTTTCGCGTATATGCCGACCAATTCCACCATTCCCGGGAGGAGCAAGTGCTGTTTGCGACCCTGGTAAATCAACTCGATCTGCCCGGCGATCACGGCCCAATTGCTGTCCTGACCGATGATCACCGTCAGTTCAAAGCCTGGCTGGACCAGATCGAGCAGTTGATCGCGAGGCAACCTTTGTCTCCAGCGGATCAAATTCAACTCCGGACCACGACGGAGCGATACATCACGGCCATGCAACACCATATTGACGCGGAAAATTCGGTTCTGTTTGTTGAAGGCGGGATCTGTCTGCAAGAGGCTGGAATCTCCGAACTTCCGTCCCGCCCCCTCAGCGCCGACGAACAGCAGGTTCGGTTCGTGGCGGAAGAGCTTTTGCAATCCTACCCGCCCACGCCCAACGTGGAGATCATTCGCGGCGATGGCTGCGTCCTCTGTCCGGCCTATCAAACAACCTGTGATGGCTATGAACGCGAATGGCCCACGGTATCCCGGTGGGGGCACGCGGAAGAGGACGATCCTTTTTCCGACGAGTGAACTTTTATTTCCGAACTGCTTCCAATGTCTTATCTGCCTGCCTCGGAGCGACAGTGCCGAGCCGTCAGGATTCCCGGGTAAATGGCTGCCTGATTTGCAGTCACGCCTTGACTATTTATGGGAGGAGTTTGTGCCGCCCCTGACATGATGATGAACGATATGAAAACCAGCCGCCCTGAACCAGGTTGGAATCCGACCTCTCCGGAGGTGAAGCGGAATCAGCGTGCGGCTTACGATGCGATGCGTCTCCGCTGTCCCGTCGCCTACAGCGAGCTTATGGGGTGGTCCTTGTTCCGCCACGAAGACGTGATGCGCGTGCTGTTCGATCACAAAACCTTCAGCAGCGCTGTTTCGCAGCATCTTTCCGTGCCCAGTGGGATGGACCAGCCGGAGCACACCGAGTATCGCCGCATCATCGAACCCTACTTCTCAGCGAAACGCATGGAGGCGTTCGAACCCATCTGCCGCGGCATCGCCACGAAGCTCGCGCACGATTTGAACGTGCGCCGCGAAGTGGAGTTCATGACAGATGCCGCACTGCCGTTTGCGGTGCAAGTCCAGTGCGCGTTTCTCGGGTGGCCGGCAGCATTGCAAGAACCGCTGCTGCGATGGACTCGCAAGAACCACGAAGCCACCCTCGCCCAAGACCGCAAGGCAATGTCCGAAATCGCGCTGGAATTTGAAGCCATCATTGATGATCTGTTGGAAACCCGGCTGCAAGCAGACGCCACCCCTGAAAGCGATCTCACCGCAGCACTGATGCACGAAAAGGTTTGGGGACGCCCTCTAAGCAACGAGGAGCTGGCAAGCATCCTGCGCAATTGGACCGTAGGCGAAATTGGCACGATCTCCGCCTCGGTCGGCATTCTCACCCATTACCTGGCCGAGCATACCGGATTGCAGAAGCAATTGCGCGCCCAACCCAACCTGCTACCGAACGCCATCGAGGAAATTCTCCGCATTTTCGGTCCGCTGGTATCAAACCGGCGAATCACCACATGCCCGGTGGAAATCTGTGGGCGAAAGATTGCCGCCGGCGAACGCATCACGCTGATGTGGATTTCGGCCAATCGTGATGAACGTGTTTTTGAAGAACCGGATTCATTTCGCTTCGATCGTGACCCTAGCAAGAACCTTCTCTGGGGCGCAGGGATTCACGTCTGTCCCGGTGCGCCATTGGCAAAGTTAGAGATGAAAGTGTTCATGGAGGAATTGCTGGCCCACACCCAGGACATCGTAACCATCCCCGAAACATCACCTGCACTCGCTGCCTATCCAGCCAGCGGATTTACCACGTTGCCGCTGCGAATTCAGTGATTTGCAGGGTCTGTGCACCTGGAACAAAGCGCACACCAAACGCTGACAAGTCCCCAAACCTGCTAAAGCCTTGACCTACGTCAATACTGCGTAAGGATGCCGCAACTATATTGTGAACGTAGATTCACAATATGCGGGCCAAAAAGACAAAGACTGACATTAGGCAAGAACAGATCGCCCAAGTGGCGTTGGACGTCGTAGAACGCCATGGGATGCGCGGCCTCAATGTGGCCCGCGTCGCGAAAGCGGTGGGTGTTGTGCCATCAGGGCTCTACCGGCATTTCTCCAGCAAAAACGATGTGCTGGCTTCAGTGCTGAATTTAATCGCCGAGCGCATGGAGTCCAATGTGACCCAGGTGCGAAGGAACAGTGCAAGCGCGCTGGATCGGCTGCACGACTTGCTCACCCGCCATGTGGAACTCGTCCTCCGTAATTCCGCCATTCCGCGCGTGGTGTTCTCCGAGGAGATGTTTCATGGCCAGTCCGCACATCGTCGCCGGATGTATGAGATCATTCGCGGGTATCTGCACCACGTGGTGCAACTCATCCGCGACGGACAACGCGACGGGTTCATTCGCACTGAGGTTGATCCGGAAGCGGCGTCAGTGCTCTTTCTAGGGTTGATTCAGCCGGGAGTTGTTCTTTGGGTCATGAGCGGCGGTGCATTCGACATCGCCGCACACGCGGAGGCCGGCTGGAAACTATTTGTCGAAGCCGTCGAATCAATCCCTTCACACACCTTGGCCTCGCGTTGAATTTCAAACCAAACACGAAAGGAAAATGAACATGAAGACATTGATAAACAAACTGATCGCTGCCGGTATCCTCTCGGCCGCTTGGTTACTATCGGCCACCCCGGCGTTCGCCCATTGCGACACGCTGGACGGCCCGGTCGTCAGCGCTGCGAAAGCGGCCTTAGAAAAGCAAGACATCACGCCCGTGTTGAAATGGGTCAAGCCTAAGCATGAAACGGAATTGGAGTCGGCCTTTGCCCGGACACTCACCGTGCGCGCGCAAAGCCAGGAAGCGCGCGAACTGGCCGACCAGTTCTTCTTTGAGACGCTTGTCCGCGTGCATCGTGCTGGTGAAGGCGCGCCTTATACTGGCCTTAAGCCTGCCGGCACGAGAGTTGATCCTACCGTCGAGGTCGCCGACCGGGCGCTCGAAAGTGGCAATGTTGACGCATTAATTAAGCTCGTGACAGGCGAAGCTGCCGACGGCATCCGGCAGCGTTTCGATGAGGCTGTCGAAAATAGAAAGCACGCCGAGCAAAACGTGGAGGCCGGCCGCGAATTCGTAGCCTCCTATGTCAAGTTCGTCCACTACGTCGAGGCATTGCACACGGTCGCTACATGGTCGGCGTCTGCGCACGAGCACGAGGAAGAAACCACCCAACCGGTGAACGCCGTTCACGAGCACGCGCACTAAAGCCAAGGGAGCGCGCCATGAATTCCTCGAACTTCACCGCCGCCACGCGTATGTCCGTCAAGTGGCTGCTGCTTGTCGTCATTGCGGCGACCATTTTCTATTATGGTAAGTTTGCAGCCGTCCCGGTGCACATGTTTGAAGCCAAGCCGGACCTCGTAGTTGGTGAGGTGATGGGCACGGGGACGCTCGAAGCGCGGGTCAAGACCACCATCAGTTCTCGCATCCAAGAGCGGCTCGCAGACATGCTTGTGGATCAGGGCGACGTCGTTAGCGCAGGCCAGTTGCTCGCACGGCTCGACGACGGCGAAATCCAGCGCCAGGTAGAAGTCGCAGAAGCGGCGCTCGCGGCCGCGAAATTCACTGCCGAGCGGGTGCGCGTGGACGAAGTCCGCGCTACAGCCGTCGAAAAGCAAGCTCAACAGGAGCACAAACGCATTTCTCATCTCGTCGCCACCAAGGTCAGTTCACCGGCAGAAATGGACAAGGCCGTTGAGCAACTGCACGTCGCGGAAGCGGATTTGAAGCGCGCCCGGGCGGCCACCGCGGAAACCGGGCAACAAGTCATCACGGCGGAACGCAATTTGGACTATCACCGCGAGAGATTGACTTTCGCAGAGATTCGCAGCCCTTACGACGGGCTGATCACAAAGCGCGACCGCGACCCGGGAGGGGTGGTTGTGCCGGGCAGTTCCGTCTTGCAATTGATCGCCACCAACGAACTGTGGGTTTCTGCTTGGGTGGACGAAACCGTGGCGACTGCCTTAGCCCCCGGTCAAACCGGTCGCATCGTGTTCCGCTCTGATCCCGTCCGAGCATATCCCGGAGAAGTCGCCCGGCTTGGTCGGGAAACAGATCCCGAAACACGGGAGTTTCTGGTGAACGTACGTGTGAGCGAACTTCCTCTCAATTGGACCATCGGTCAGCGCGCCGAGGTGTTTGTTGAAACTGCGCGCAAGTCAAACGCGCTGGCTGTGCCACAGACGTGTCTGCAATGGCGCGGCGGAAAGCCGGGCGTCTTCGTGGCCGAGAACGGCAAGGCTTCGTGGCGGGACGTGACGCTTGGATTGCGGGGGAACGTTGCGGTGGAGGTCATGCATGGCTTGTCTTCAGGCGACAAAGTCGTGACGCCGGCAAATCCGAAGCAAGGGCCGCTCAAGTCTGGTCAACGCATCACGATGCCATGAACCTCGCGGCCAAAGACATACGCCACAACTTCGGACGGTTCGCGCTGACCACCGTGGGCATCGGCCTGCTGCTGATGATCGTGCTGGGCATGAGCGGCATTTACAGGGGCATGATTGACGATGCGCTGGTGGTGGTGGACCACATTGGCGCGGACTTATGGGTTGTGCAACGCGGCACGCGCGGGCCGTTCGCCGAGATTTCCCGCCTACCCGCGAATCTTGAACATCGCTTGCGGGCCGTGCCGGGTGTCGCCAAAGCTCGGACATTTGTTTCGCACAACGTCCAGCGCGAATACAATGGAAGGCCGTTGCGGATGAACGCCCACGGCCTGGCCTGGCCAGAAGACAAGGGCGAATGGGTCAAGCTCATCGCCGGTCGTCCGCTCGGGCAGGCACATTACGAAATGATCGCCGATGCGTCGCTCGGTTTGGCATTGGGCGAGAGGCTGAAGCTCGGCAAGGACACCTACACAGTCGTGGGTGTGAGCCAAGGAATGGTCTCTTCGGGTGGCGACGGCATCGCGTTTTTCACCACACAGGACGCGCAGGCGATCCAATTCGACCTGCCGGGCGAAGCTATCCGACTGGAGAGCGCGGCTCGGGTGCAGCGAGCCGTTGGACAGGACTTGGGCCAGATGCAACCGCTGTTGCTCGAACGAGGGAGTGGTTTGTCCTCGGGAATTCCAGCACTGGCGCGACCGATGGTCAGCGCGATCACCGTTCTAGTTGCCAAGGGATTCGATTCTGCTGCGGTTGCAACAACAATCTCCGCATGGCCGGATGTGACGGTTTACACTCGCGACGGCCAAAACGAGTTGCTGGTTCACGGCATGATTGACAAGGCGCGCCGACAGATTGGCTTGTTCCGCGCTCTATTGGTGATCATCTCCACCATCATCATGGCCCTGATTCTCTACACGCTGACGTTGGACAAGATTCACGACATCGCGATGCTCAAGCTCATGGGCGCGCGCAACTCGATGATTGCCGGCCTCATCCTGCAACAGGCGCTCCTGCTCGGCGCGCTCGGTTTCGTTCTAGCCTGGTATCTGGGCGGCTGGGTTTTTCCAAAGTTCCCGCGTCGCGTGCTCATCGCACCCGAAGACTTGTGGGGGCTGGCCCTCGTGGTCACGGTCATTTCAGTGCTCGCCAGCCTGCTGGGTATCTGGAAAGCGATGCGCGTCGAGCCGAACAAGGTGTTGTCATGAGCACCAATGGCAACCCGACACCCGCCGTCGAAGCCATCGGCCTGACGAAGATTTATGGCTCGGGCAACACCGAGGTCGTGGCGATGAAAGACGTTTCCGTTCGGCTGGCGCGCGGCGAAGTGGTCGCCTTGCTTGGCCCAAGCGGCGCGGGCAAATCCACCTTCCTTACCGCCGTCGGCCTGATTAATCCGCCCACAGCGGGTCGCATCGCTATTGGTGGCGAGGCAGTAATGGACGGCCCGCGTCCATTGGTGGACTTGCGCGCTTTCCGCCGAAAGCATCTCGGATTTGTTTTCCAAAAGGCCAACCTCATCCCATTCCTAAACGCTGCGGAGAACGTCGCCGTTGCGATGGAAATCAACGACACCACTCCACACGCCGCCCGACACCGGGCAATGGAACTGCTCGATTACCTCGGCGTAGCCGAACGCGCGAAGAACCTGCCCGATGCGCTCTCCGGTGGCCAGCAGCAGCGCGTTGCAGTTGCCCGAGCGCTGGCAAACCAGCCCAGCCTGATTCTCGCCGATGAACCCACAGCTGCGCTGGACAGCCATCGCGGCAGACAAGTCATGGAGTTATTCCGCAAAGTCGCCCACGAGCGCGGTTCGGCCGTGATTGTTGTGACGCACGACCACCGTTCTCTAGACGTGTTCGACCGCTCTTACGAAATGGAGGATGGTCAACTGCGTCCGTCAAACCCATTGTAGTGAGGTTTCATGGACTCCGTTAGAACATTAACAATTGGTAGGCGAATTCCGCCGATGATAGAACCAGATGTTCACCGCGAGGCACAGCAGCGCGAATAGGGCCATTCCGGTGTAGGCCCAGGCCGGACCGCCTAGGTGATCCATTGTCCAGCCTAGCAGCAGTGGCGGGACAAAGCCGCCCAAGGCGCCGAGGCAACTGACAATTCCGATAGCTGCCCCCGCTTCCTTTGGCAGGACATGCGGGATGATTTTGAACACGCTGCCGTTGCCCAGTCCGGACGCAGCACAGATGATCAGGATGACGGTGAAAAATCCGGCGAACTGGTCCGGTTGGAGGAATCCCGACAGGCTGAATCCGCCCAAGGCCATTGTCCCGACTGAAATCGAAGTGATCAGCCCCGCGCCGAACTTGTCCGCCAGCCAGCCACCCAGCGGTCGCGCGAGTGTGGCAATGGCTGCCGCCCAGGGCGCATACAGCAGCGGCTTGGGCGCGCCACCGGGAGCGGAAGCAAACACTTCCTTGATGATGAGCGGCAGCGATGCCCCCATGGCGACGAAACAACCGAAGGTCAGGAAATACAGCAGCGAGAGCACCCAGGTGTGCAACCGTTTGCCCGCCACAAGTTGCGACGCCAATGTTTTGGGCTGGGTCGCGTGATCTTTCGTGCCGAACCAGATTGCCGCCGCACATAGCAGGATAAAGGGAATCCAGAGAAACGCGGCGTTCTCGACGTGAATGGATCGTGCTGGTATGCCAGTTGAATCCGCCGACACCCCGAGCAGCGAGAACCCGATAACCAATGGGATGGTGAACTGCGCAATGGTCACGCCAAAGTTTCCCAGGCCATTGATGCCAAGCGCCGTGCCTTGGGATTGCTTGGGAAACCACAGGTTGATCACGCCCATCGAGGTGGCAAAGTTTGCTCCGGCGATGCCGGTCAGCGCCGCGCACGCCAGCAGCACCCAATAGGGCGTGGCCGGGTTCTTCACGGCAAAGCCGGTGGCAATACACGGTAGCAACAGCAACAGGGTGACAAAAGTGTAACTGCGCCGACTGCCAAACGTGGAAACAATCAGGCCGTAAGGGATGCGCAGGAATGAGCCGAGCAGCACCGGGGTTGCCGTCAGCCAGAAAAGTTGCTGGCGGGAAAGATTGAATCCGGCGTCCTTCAGACGGATGGGAATGGCCGACCACATGAACCAGACGGCAAAGGCAAGAGCCAATGAAACGACACTGATACCCAGGGTGCGCCAAGCCAGTGCCGCGTGCGGAAAGGCTTCACGTTCGATCTCACGCGCGGGCAATCTTAGGGGCGAAGGCAGATACCGCAACAACGCCGCGCCCGCGCCGAAGAGCGCCAGTGATGACCAGAAGGCCGGCCATTTGACCGCGTTGTGGCCGTCGAGGGATTCATTCAATGCCACGGTGAGCAGCCACACCTGCATGCAGAGAATCAGAATCAACACGCACATCACGCCCAGCAACAGCGTGTTGGTCTTCGTGGGATGCGCCTGTCTTTGGGCTTCGCGGAAGGTGCTCATGTGGACGCGGGTTCGGTGACGTAGATTTCGTCGCCTTTGACGAGGACTTCGAGGCGCTTCAACGGACGCGGTGGTGGGCCTTGCAGAACGTTGCCGGTTCGCGCGTCAAACCACCCGTTGTGACACGGACACTGGATCTTGTCGGCGGCAGGCTGATAGAACACGGCGCAGGAAAGGTGCGTGCATTTCTGCTCGAAAGCCCGCCAACTGCCGTCATTCAGATGTATCAAAATGAACGGAATCTTTGAGCCGGTTACAGTGAACGCGCGAGTGCCCCCAACCGGAACTTCTTCGGTCTTGCAGACGAATTCCTCGCCTTCGATCCGGTGTGGTGGAAACAGCCGGTCCTTTACCGCCACCCAGCCGCTGCCGACGGCCATGCCGCCGGACACAAGGCATAGAAACTTGGTGAACTCGCGCCGCGAAACGTGTTCGGCCTCCACGCGCTCGATGGGGAAATCCACTTCCGGCGCGGACTTTTCGGGTAATGGGCTGTTGGTGTTCATTCGCTATCCACGACAAGTTCCGTAGCCCCTTTGGGCATCATGATATTGACCTTCGTCTTTACGAGTTGCTGGCCGAAACGAAACGTGTTCACCGGCGAACTGTTCGGGCGGTTACGGCCGATTTGTTCGCGAGTGCCATAAAACAGCGCGCCGCTCGGACAGACCGTGGCGCACATCGGCTTCTTGCCCGCGCTGGTGCGGTCGTAGCACATGTTGCACTTCATCATCAGGTCGAGCGGCTCGACTTTCTTGGGCACGCCGAACGGACAGGCTTGCACGCAATTCGAGCACGCGATGCAGCGCGCGGTGTTGGCGCTGTGAACAATGCCAAACTCATCCTTCGTGATGGCGTCAGCGGGACAAACCTTGGCACAGACCGGGTCTTCGCAGTGCATGCAGACCTGCACCGAGGTTTGCGTGCTCAGAAAGCGATCCACGTAATCCACGTGAATCATCGCCGTCTGGCCGTTCGTTTCACATTCGGCGCACGCCATTTCGCAGGCGTGGCAGCCGATGCAACGCTGCGGGTCAAAGAAGAATTCCTGGTCAGTGCGAAACGTCGTGGTGTTCATGCGCTGGCGTAGGCTTTGGTTTCCGCAGGGGACGGTGCAGGACGCCCCTGCGGTTCGAGCCGGCAGGCGCACACCTTGAATTCGGGAATCTTGGAGACGGGATCGAGATGTCCCGAAGTGAGCTGATTGGCGGACTTCTTGCCCGGCCAATGATAGGGAATGAACACGGTGTCCTCGCGAATGGTTTCGACGAGTTGCGCGGGAAATTCCGCCGCCCCGCGCCGCGTCACAACCTTCACCAACTCGCGATCCTTGATGCCGAAACGCGCCGCCGTCTTGGGATGTATTTCCAGCAACGGTTCGGGATATTGTTCGACAAGTTTGCCGATGCGCCGCGTCTGTGTGCCGCTCAGGTATTGCGACACCACACGACCGGTGGTGAGAATCATCGGGTATTCCGCATCCGTGAGTTCGGCCGGTTCGCGATAAGCCACGCCGTTAAAATGCGCCCGGCCATCGGGTGTTTTGAATTTGCGGTCCTCCCACAATCGCGGCGTGCCAGGATGATCTTCCGAAGGGCACGGCCAGAACACACCCATGTTATCTTCGATCTTTTTGTAGGTGATTCCGAAGTAGTCCGCTGTGCCCCCTTTGGAAGCGACGCGCAACTCGTTGAAGATCTCCTCGGAGGAATTGAAACCGAAATGCTTCTCCGCACCCAGCCGTTTGGCGAGTTCCAGCAAGATGCTGGTGTCGGTGCGGGCGTTGCCCGGAGGATTCACGGCCTTGCGAATACGCACGACGCGCCCCTCGGCGGTTGTCACCGTGCCTTCCTCCTCTTCGTGCAACGAACCGGGCAGGATGATATTGGCGTGACGGGCGGTTTCGTTCAGGAAGAAATCAATGCAGGCGTAGAATTCCAGCTTCTCCAGCGCCTCGCGGATCATGTTGTTGTTCGGCAGCGAGACGAGCGGATTGAAGCAAATGCTCAACAGGCCCTTGATTTCGCCACGGTGAATCGCCTCCATGATTTCATAGGCGGTGAGTCCCTTGCCGGGCAATTCCTTCTCATCAATACCCCAAACCCCACTGATGTATTTGCGATGCTCCGGATTCTCGATGTCGCGATTGCCAGGAAGTTGGTCACACTTGTGACCGTGCTCGCGTCCGCCCTGGCCATTGCCCTGGCCGGTGATGGTCGCGTAACCGCAATAAGGCTTGCCGATGCGCCCGGTCGCCAGCACCAAGTTGATGCAGGCCACCACGTTTTCGACGCCTTTGCTCTGGTGCTCGATGCCACGCGCGTGCAGCAGAAAACTTGTCTTGGCCGCACCCCACCACTGCGCCGCCTGCATGATCTTTTCCTTGGCGATGCCCGTCGTGCGCTCCGCCCATTCGAGGTCGTAGTCCTTCACCGCTTCTTTTGCCTTTTCAAAGTCGGTGGTGTGATTGGCGATGAAATCGTGATCGAGCCAGTCGTGCTTGATGAGCTGATGCAGAATCGCGCCGTAGAGGGCGGAATCACGGCCCGGTCGAATCGGCAGATGCAAATCAGCGGTGCGGGCGATGGGCGTGAGTCGTGGGTCAACCACGATGAGCTTCGCGCCATTATCGCGCGCCTGCCAAATCCAGTGCGTGAGCGTCGGAAACGTTTCGCTGACGTTCGTTCCGCAGATCATCACCACTTCGGCGTGCGCGAGGTCGGAATAGTTGTTTGAACCACGGTCGAGCCCGAATGCCTTCTTGTTGCCTGCTCCGGCGCTCACCATGCAGAGCCGCCCGTTGTAATCGAGATTCCTGGTTTTGAGCGCCACCCGCGCAAATTTGCCGACAAGATAGCTCTTTTCATTTGTGAGCGAGACGCCGGAAAGCATGGCAAACGCGTCCTTGCCGTATTTGCCTTGGATTCGTTGAATCTCGGAGACCACGCGCTCAAAAGCTGCTTCCCAGGCAATGGGACGGAAGCCTTTTCCTTCGACGCGCTCTATCGGATCAAGCAACCGATCGGGATGGTTGTTCTGAAGATAACGCTGAACACCCTTCGGACACAGCCGCCCTTCGTTGAAAGGAAACTCCTCCCAGGGTTCAAAACCGACGATGCGATTGTCCTTCACCAGCAGTTTGATGCCGCATTGCATGCCGCAAAAGCAGCAATGTGTTTTGACGACGTCATCCGGTTCGTCACGCCCCGGGTAGCCTTGCATGGGGGGGAAATTCAGCGACGGCCCGAATTGAGTGATCAGGTTCTCGGCGGATACAGGTAAAGTGGCCATGACGATTTATCCAAAAAGCGAACCGGCCTTTTGCCGGGCCTTGAGATGTGCTTTGGCCAGCAGGGCGCGTTTCCCCTGCGGGCTGTATTCAATATGCGATTTGCCATCCTTGCGCGCGTAATTGAAACCCAGTTCTGCCGCGACGGCTTTGACATCGTCCACGTGCATTTGCGAGTCGAACTCCTTCGTGGTGTGCGGACAAACCGCCTGCGGACCTTCCGCACCGGCGCGGCGATAGATGGCGATCCCAAGTTGCGCCGGACGCTGGATGATGTGGTAGAACTTCCCGAAGGGCATCCAGAGCAAAAACAAAATGACGGTAATGGCGTGGGTGATGGCCATGAACTGATGCGCTTTGCCCTCCATGAACTTGTAGTCGAGGCTGATGCCCAGGCCGGTCAACGAAATCGCCAGCAACAACAGCAGCGGCAGCCAGTCGCCCTCGAACGTTTGGATCGCGATCTGTCCTGCGTGCGTGAGGCGACGGCGCATCATGATCATCACACCCGCGATCACGAGAATCGCCGACCAATTCAATCCGTTGAAAATGATCTCCGCCAGCACCGTGTGCAGTGGAAATTCCATGATCTTGAAACCGAAGACGAAAATCTCATAGATGTTGATGCCGCCCGGTTTCAAGCCAAAGTGAATCCAACCAAAGACCAGCGGGAACGTGATGGCAAACGCCAGGAGGCATCCCCAGGCCATGAGCATGTGACCGAAACCACGCGCCTTGCCCCGGTTGCGGATGAATTTCTGACCGAGAAACTGGACGATGAAATGTTTCACCAGTTCCCAGCCGTAAGCGATGGTTCGTCCGGTGAAGAACAACTTCCAGCCCCGCGCGAAATAGCGCCACGTGGGCGGTCGTTGCAGCCAAACCGTGTAACGATAGACAATCCCGAAGCAGGCGAAGATGCAGCCGAACAGATAGGCCACCAGTGCCGGATCGAAGTTCGTCAGGTTACGCGAGCCAATGAGAATCGAAGCCACCAGCAGCACCGTGGCTACTGCGGCGACCAACGCGGCCCGGAGATTGAGCGTGTTGAACATGGGACTCTGGCTAATTCTGTCGATTCAGCATCGGAATGACGAGCGCAGAATTTGGTGCGCGTCGCATTTCCATCACGATTGAACCGTAACTGAAAGCGACGCAGCCGACATTGACTCACATCAAAGCGTGATTGAGTGCACAGAAACTCGCGCTTGTTCTCGCTTTCCAAAGAACCGTCATTCTCTGACTGCGCCTAGCTGATTGAGTAATCCGGTGAGTTCCGGTCCAATCCGCCGCAATTGCTCCTCGTGGGCCGAGGAAAGCTTGTCGAGGATTTGCTCTCCACGCGGCGTCAGGCGCACATTCACCTGTCGCCGGTCGCTGTCCGATTGTGCGCGGACGACCAGTTTCAGTTTGGCCAGACGATCCAACAGTTCGACCGTGCTGTGATGGCGAAGTTGCAGTCTTTCGGCCAGTTCGCTCACGGTCACTTCATCGCGCCGCGGAAAACCCTTGATGGCCAGCAACGCCTGGTGTTGTTGTGGTGTCAGGCCCGCGCGCTTCGCGGCATCCTCGCTGAAGCGAAGAAACTGCCGCAACGCATAGCGAAACGCCGCGAGGTTCTCGTATTGCAATTGGGACAGTTTTTTGCGTGCTGCCATCCACGTGAAGCCTAGCACGAGCCATCCCCGTGACGCTACTGCGGAATTGACGTATATCGCACTACGATATAATCTCTACGCCCTTATGGATGATGAAGACTCACGGTTCGAACCGGCTGCCGGGTTGGATGGGCGGGTGGCGTCCCATGCCGGTCTGGCCGATTTCAGCACGGATCGGCGCGTCGTGATTCTTTCGGCGGTGGCAGCGGCCATTGGCGTGATTGGTTCGTTGGTGGCGTTTGCGCTTCTCTGGCTTATTGCGGTCATCACCAACCTGGCGTTTTATCAACGCTTCTCCGCACTGCCGGCTCTGCCGCAGGTCAATCATCTCGGATACTGGGTTATTGCCGTGCCCGTTGTTGGCGCTCTCATTATTGGCCTGATGGCACGGTTTGGTTCGGATAAGATACGCGGCCATGGGATTCCCGAGGCGCTGGAGGCCATCCTGCTCGGACGAAGCCGGATTCAAACCAAGGTCGCAATTCTCAAACCCATCTCGGCGGCCATTTCCATCGGCACAGGCGGACCATTTGGCGCGGAAGGGCCAATCATCATGACCGGAGGAGCGTTTGGCTCGATCATCGCACAGCAGTTTCACCTCAGTGCGGCGGAGCGTAAGACCTTGCTGGTTGCGGGTGCGGCAGCAGGCATGTCGGCGGTGTTCGCAACGCCGGTTGCCGCGATTCTGCTGGCGGTGGAATTGCTCCTGTTCGAATGGAAGCCGCGCAGCTTCATTCCAGTGGCCGTGGCCGCCATTGTGGCGGCTGCCATGCGAGTGCCGCTGCTCGGTATAGGACCAATCTTTCCAATCGTTGCCCACAACGCTCCTTCCGGTGCACAACTCATCATGGCCAGCGGCGTAGGATTGGTTGCCGGACTCGGAGCGGGATTATTGACGCAATTGGTTTACACATTTGAAGATTTGTTTCAGAAGCTGCCGTTTCACTGGATGTGGTGGCCGGCAATTGGCGCTGTAGTTGTCGGCGTCGGCGGCATCATCGAGCCGCGCGTGCTTGGTGTCGGCTACGATACAATTCATACCTTGTTGCGTGGCGAGATGATCGGCGCGGCGGTGGCAGGACTGATGATTGCCAAAGCGCTGGTCTGGGCCGTTGCGCTGGGCTCAGGAACATCGGGCGGTGTGCTTGCGCCATTGCTCATCATCGGCAGCGCACTCGGTGCGCTCATTGGACAATGGCTTCCCGGGCATGAGGCCGGCCTATGGGCGCTGATCGGCATGGCCGCAATGATGAGTGGGACGATGCGCGCACCGCTGACGGCCATGGTTTTTGCCGTGGAATTGACACATGATTTCATGATGCTCCCAGCCTTGCTCGTCGGAACGGTGGCGGCATTCGGCGTCACCGTTCTGCTCATGCGGCGTTCCATCCTGACCGAGAGACTGGCCCGCCGCGGACATCACGTCACGTGTGAATACAGTATTGATCCGTTCGAGTTGGCCCGAGTAGGCGACGTGATGGAACGAGACGTGCCCTGTGTTCCCGCCACCATGAAGCTCGCTGAGCTGTCCGACCTGATTGGCGACGGAAGTTCTCCCGTCAGTCAACGGCAGGGCACGCTGATTGTGGATGAGCAACAGCAACTCGTTGGGATCATTACTCGTGGAGACATGGTGCGCGCACTGCGGCAAGACCCGTCCGGGGGGATGACCGTAGCTGCGGCGGGCAGCACTGATCTCGTCACTACGCATTCACATGAACCCCTGCACGCAGCGCTTGCCAGGATGTTGCATAGAAACATCGGTCGCCTGCCCGTGGTTGATCAGGCCAACCCAAGACATGTGGTTGGCTACCTTGGTCGGGCGGCCATTCTTTCCGCGCGAATGAGGTTGCTGCACGAAGAAGATCTTCGCGAACGCGGCTGAAATCGTAACAACCCAAACCTTTTGGCTTCTATGCTAAAAATACTCCTGCTCAAATTCACTCTCGCGGTCCTCGCGGGCTGGACAATCCTTGAGTTGCTCTAATCCGCAATTGCAGCCCGAAGCTTTGACCCCGGTCAAGGTTCGCCACCGCTGGATGGTCCAAACTGGAGTTGTGAGTCAATGCTCACCACGGTCATGAGCGAGAACAAGAAACTTCCATTGGTTTACTCCTGCTCCGGCGCTTCAAGCGCTGCGCAGTTGGCCAACCACCTTGCCGTGAAACTCGACCGGCTCAATGTCGCCGAGATGTCTTGTATTGCGGGAGTGGGCGGTGATGTGAAGCCTTTGGTGGGCGTCGCCAAGTCGGGCCGGACGATCATCGCCCTTGACGGGTGTCCACTTCACTGCGTTGGGCATATTCTCAAACGCCACGGGTTGCGAGCGGACAAGCATTACGACTTGAGCCGGCTCGGGGTGCAGAAACGAAAGCACGAGGATTTTGATTCGCAGGAGGCCCAGCGAGTGCTGGCGCGAATTCACAAGGAACTTGTCAAACCGGCAGACAATTTGACGACGGACCGTCCGTTGCAATCTGCAACCCACAGTGGACAAGGCTAAAGCGGTTTTCTAAAACACCTGTCATGCGCATCCTCTTCTTCGCCCACCTGAAAGACATCACCCGCTGCGCGGAAATGACCGTCCAGTGCGGGGAGACGAATACCGCTGGGCTTTGGCGGAAACTTGTTTCCGCGCATCCCGGACTGGAGCGGGTTCAAAACTCGGTGCGACTGGCGAACAATCCGGAGTATTTGAATTCGGTGGAACTATCTACAGACACGGATGGCTGAGCTAACCGACATTCAAACCATAGTGCTTCCCATGGTGGTTGGCTTCGTGGCGTTCCTGTATTCCTCGGTTGGGCATGGTGGAGCAACAGGCTATCTGGCAGCTGCAGCTTTGCTCGGATTGTCGGCGGCTGTGGCTCGGCCGGGGGCGCTGTGGATGAATTGCTGCGTTGCTGGCATTGCGTTCTGGCGTTTTCAACGTGCCGGGTTCTTTGACGTCAGAATCTTTGTTCCGCTGGCGGTCGCATCCATTCCGTGCGCCTGGTTGGGCAGCCGGATGCACCTGGAAGGACGCGGTTATGCGTTGGTGCTAGGGGCGGCACTGCTGGCTGCCGGATGGTTTCTTGGCTGGGGTCGCCGCGAACACGAGACCAGCACGAGGCGGCCCATCGGTTTGCCCATCGCTTTGTTGGCAGGTGGCGGACTCGGCTTCCTCGCAGGTCTCACCGGCATTGGTGGTGGCGTGTTCCTCACGCCACTGCTGATCTTTCTGAACTGGACGCCAGCCAAGGTTGCTGGCGGCATCTCCGCTTTGTTCATCGTCGTGAACTCCATCGCCGGACTGGCCGGTTTGGGTGGCAAGGCACTGGTCTGGCAACCGATGTTCATTGGTGCAATCGTGCTGGGCATCGCGGGCGCTTTACTCGGCACGCACTACGGCGTGAGCCGCTGGCGCACGCCGGCTTTCCTCCAGGCGCTTGTGGTGGTGCTGTGGATTGCGTCCGCCAAACTCATCCTTACTGGAAAATGATATGCGTATCCTGTTTTTTGCTCATCTCAAAGACGTGACACGCTGTGCGGAAATGAATCTGCCGTGCGCTGAAACCGATGCGGACGGCCTGTGGCGCGCGCTCATTGCCGTGCATCCAGGACTGGAACGGTTTCGCAGTTCGGTGCGTTTCGCACGAAATTCGGAATACGTCGGCCCGGAAGACCGATTCAACGATGCCGACGAAGTGGCCTTGATCCCGCCAGTTTCAGGCGGTTGAATGCACGCCCATGGAAATCAAAATCCAGATTACAACCCAACGCATCGCGGAGCAACAACAGCCGCCAGCGGCCTCTCTGGGCGCGCGGGTGGAATTTCGCGGCGTCGTGCGTGGCGAAGAGGACGGCCAGCCCATCAGGGCACTCGAATACGAAGCCTACTCACCGATGGCGGAGCGCGAAATGCACCGATTGATCACGGAACTGTCCGCCGCCAAGCCGTGCCTTGCAGCGCGCGTGATTCACCGCGTCGGCATCGTCCCGGTCGGCGAAGCGGCGATTTACGTCGGCATCGCTGCGAAGCACCGGGCCGAGGCATTCGCGCTTTTGGCAGCCTTCATGAATCGGCTGAAGCAAGATGTGCCGATCTGGAAGCGGCGGGCGATTGGCGAAGCGCCGGAGTCTGAAGCCGCAACACCCTGTGCGGTTCAATCTGGCGCGGTGCAATCCGCCGGTGAAGTGTTGAAATTGGTTGGAGAGATCTGTCGTCCGTTGGAAACCGAACGAATCTCGCTGGCCTGTGCGGCGGGTCGCGTGGTGCGTGAGTCCGTCTGCGCTCGGGAGGATCAGCCCGCATTTGATCGCTCCTCGGTGGACGGCTATGCGGTGAGGTTGGATGACACGGCAACGGAGTTTCACATCGTGGATGAACTTCGCGCTGGCGATTGGAAGCCACGCAGGCTACAGCCGGGCGAAACAGTTCGCATCGCCACCGGTGGCGCGCTCCCCCGAGAAAAGTTGCAAGTGGTGATGAAGGAAGACGTGCGCGTCGAAGGCGGCACGATTGCCGTATTGCGGCGGAATCACGAGCGCAACATCCGCTTCCGGGGTGAAGATGCGAAAGCCGGTCAGGAGTTGCTTGGCGTCGGCGTGGTGTTGACCCACGGCGCACTTGGTCTGCTGGCAAGTGTGGGTTGTGTGCAGCCGCTGGTCACGCGACTGCCGCGTGTTCTGCATGTGGCGACCGGCAACGAGATCCTCCCGCCAGAACAAACGCCGAAGAGCGGGCAGATTCGCGACTCCAACTCGACTCTCGTGCGAGCCTTTCTCGGCCAATGGGGCATCACGCCGGATCAACGGCGCGTGGCGGAGGATGCGGGGCAGATCAATTCCGAAATCCGCAGCGCGAAATCTGGAGTTGATTTGTTGCTCCTTTCCGGCGGGGCGAGTGTAGGCGAACACGATTTCACGCGGCGCTTGCTGGAGGAGGCGGGATTCATCGTTCACGTCAGTAAAACCTCGGCACGACCGGGCAAACCGCTCATTGTTGCACAACGCGGCGAGACAGTGGCGTTTGGTCTGCCAGGCAATCCGCTTGCGCATTTCGTTTGCTTGAACCTATACGTCCGCGCGGCCCTGGAGACCTGGGGTGGACAAACCCGGAGAACGGATTTCGAGGTCGGCGAATTGGCGGAGGATTTATTGGCGGGAGACAACGCGCGGGAAACGTTCTGGCCGGCAAGCTGGCAATTGCTCAATGGAAAGGCCATGCTCACGCCGCTGCGCTGGCAGAGCTCCGGTGATCTAACCGCACTGGGATCGGCAAATGCGCTTGTCCGCGTCACTGCCGGCGCTGGACAATTGCCGCGCGGCAGCAGGGTGGAATTTGCGCGCGCGGAGAGAACCTGATGAAGGAACGAAAGACATTCTCGCATCTGAACGCCGCCGGTTCGGCCCGCATGGTCAACGTGGGAACAAAGCCAGTTCATCGCCGCCGTGCGGTCGCGGTGGCAACTTTGGTTTGCCACGCCGCAACCATTCGCGCGCTGAAACGGAACGCGCTCCCCAAGGGCAATGTGTTGACCGTGGCGCAGATCGCTGGGATTCAAGCCGCGAAACGCACAGCGGACTTGATCCCGTTGTGCCATTCACTCGCTTTGTGCCACGTGGCGGTGAGTTTTCGCGTGAAACGAAATCAGATTGAGATCAAGTGCGTGGCTGAAACAGCCTCCCAGACTGGTGTGGAAATGGAAGCATTGACCGGAGCAAGCGTGGCTGCATTGGCGCTCTACGACATGTGCAAGGCCGTGGACAAGGTGATGCGCATTGAGGGCATGCACGTCGTCGCAAAGGTAAAAAAATGAACATCGGACGCATCACCATCAGCGACCGGGCGAGCGCGGGTGTTTATGCCGACCGTAGCGGCCCGGAGATCGAGATGGTGCTGCGGAAACATTTTCCCGAAGCCCAATTCCACGCCGAGGTCGTGCCAGATGAGCGCGAAATGATCGCCGCGGCGCTGTTGCATTGCACAGACGACTTAAAATTCGACCTCGTGGTAACGACTGGCGGCACGGGCATTTCGCCCCGCGATGTCACACCGGAAGCGACGCGGGCGGTGTTGGTGAAGGAGTTGCCCGGTTTCGGTGAGGCGATGCGCATGGCGTCGTTGGCGAAAGTGAAAACCGCGATTCTATCGCGTGCCACGGCGGGCACACGCGGACGTTCGCTCATTGTGAATTTGCCGGGCAATCCTTCCGCCGTGCGCGAGTGCCTGGAAATCCTTGCGCCCGCCATCTGCGAAGGCGTGGCGCATTTGCGCGGGGACGATCCGCATGCTTCAGGAGCCAGCCGCCGATAGATGATTATGGATACATTTGGACGCACGATTGATTACCTGCGCATCTCGGTCACCGACCGTTGCAATGAGCGTTGCCTTTACTGCATGCCCGAGGGCTACAAGGGTTGGGAACGGAAACCGGATCATCTGACGGCGGATGAAATCCTTCGCGTCGCGCGTGTCGCGGCGCGCATAGGCTTTCGCAAGTTCCGGCTCACCGGCGGCGAACCGCTGGTGCGCGCGGATCTGCCGGACATTGTGCGCGGGATGAGGGCAATCCCCGGCGTCGAGCATATCGGCATCTCCACTAACGGCACGAAGCTCGCCGCACTAGCGCAACCCTTGCGCGAGGCTGGCGTCGGCACGGTTAATGTGAGTTTGGACGCCTTTGATCCAATCCTTTACCGGCGGATCACCGGTGGCGACGTGCAAGCCGTGCTTTCCGGCCTCCGAGCGGCGGTGGCGGCAGGCTTCGAGTGCATCAAACTTAACACCGTGCTCATGCGCGGGGTGAATGAGCAGGAAATCTGGCCGCTGGTGTTGTTCGCGGCGGAACACGGCCTGCCGTTGCGCCTGATCGAACTGATGCCGGTAACCACCACTGACGTGCTGACCGAAAAGAATTTCATGAGCGTGGGCGAGGCGATGGAACTGTTGCGCCAAAAGGATGAACTGATCCCGCAGCCAGATTGGCGGCTCGGATTCGGCCCGGCCAAGTATTACCAGTTGAAGCACACCGGGGCGCGGGTTGGCTTTATCGGTGCAATGACGAATCTGCACTTCTGCGAGACGTGCAACAAGATGCGCCTGACCGCAGACGGCAAAGTGCGGCCATGTTTGGGCGACCACGGTGAAATTGATTTACGCCATGCGTTGCGTCACGAACCGGACGACGACGCGATTCAGGATTTGTTGCGCGCCGCTCTACAACGCAAGCCGCTGGAGCACTCGTTTCGCAACGCCTATCAACCCTGCCGCCCAATGACCGCCATCGGTGGCTGACGACCATCCCAAGGACACAAACCATGATGCCTTCACTGAACCGATTCAAGCGTTGTGATGTTCGTGAAATGATCAGCGGCGGAATAGAGCCATTTCCTTTCATCCGTGATCAGGTGGACAAACTCAAACCCGGCAACGGCATTATCATCGTTGCACCGTTCCTGCCATCTCCGCTCATTGAACGGCTCGGCGGCGAGGGTTTCAAATCGAAAGTGGAACGGGGCGCGGGCGCGGACTGGCTCGTTTACTTCTGGCGGGAAAGTGATTGAATGTTAAGCACATGACCGTCTCACGAGCCGAATTCAGAGCCGCTGTTGTTGTCAACACGCTGCGCAGTTGCCAGTTGTTCACGGGACTGCCCCTGCCAGACCTTGAGAACATCGCCGCTGTCACAACGGTTAAAACGATCGAAAAGGGCTCGTATCTGTTTCGCGAAGGCGACCCGGCACAGGGATTCTACATTGTTCAAAAGGGAGCGGTGAACGTTCATCGTGTCAGTGCAGCCGGCAAAGAACAGGTCATCCATGTCTTTCGCGTGGCCGACTCTTTCGCCGAGGTGGCACTCGCTTCCGACAGAGGATATCCTGCCGACGCGCGTGCGCTGGAGGCATCGCAAGTCTTGCTGGTTCAGAAAGCGGGCATTCTGGCGTTGCTGAAACGACAACCGGAGCTGGCTCTGCGAATGCTCGGTTCGATGAGCAGCCATTTACGGGTGCTGGTGGGGCAACTCGAAGATTTGACGCTCAAGGACGTGGAGACGCGTCTTGCGAACTGGCTGGTCAAACGCTGCCCAAATCCGTCCAGTGACCGGTCGGTGAAGATTGAATTGATGATGACCAAGCGTGTGTTGGCGGCAGAGCTTGGCACGGTCAGCGAGACATTTTCCCGCACGCTGGCGAAGTTTCGCGAGCAAGAACTTGTCACGGTCAAGGGCAAGACCGTGACCATTCTCTCACCTGCCAAGCTACACGCCCTCCTGCGTCGCAACCTGGGCGAGTAGCGGTTTTTCCTCGTTCGCCTTGTCTTGAACTTCGATGACGCTGATCTGGTGGATGCTCGGCTGGCCATCGGGCACGAGCGACCGGTGATTCGGTGGCAGCACCATCAGGAATGACAATTCCATCCGTTGAAGGGCGGTTTCGATTCGTCGCAAAGAGTGGCCGCGCAACGTGACTTCATGCGTAGCGAAGACCAACCGAAGACGCTGCTCTTTGCCCTCACTCTTGAGTTCGGCAAAGGCGAACTGATCAAACGGCAGCAGCAGACTTTGTTCAGCCGATACTTCGATTTTGACTGCGCGAGCGTTCAGGTCGCTCGCCCAACATTCGGGTGATTTTGTGTTCATGGGTTTCAGTGTGTTGATGACGACGACGGGAAAGTTTCAGCCGGCAGAAGTTGTCGGCGGCACGACGGCCAAAGCGCAGCATACAGCCGTGCAGCCGATCCCAAAGGCGGGCACCGCGATTAGGGGCTACACCAGCCGCAAGTTCGAGTGCCAACGGCCGATGACCAGAGCGTGTGACATTCTCGCGTAATTGCTCTTTGTCCGGCGTGAAGATTCGGATGCCGCGCCGGCCGCGTGAAATGGTCACATACCATTGCTGTGCGTTCGTTGCTGCCTTGATGGTGGAATCGGAAAACAGGACGTAATCCACGGTCTTACCTTGCGACCCATAAGACGTGACAGCGTAGCCCGGCAGGAATTCGCGGAAGCCCGCGTCCAACACCCGGCCATCGGCGAGTTCAACGCTGCCGTCGGCACGAACCGACATCACCGCGACCAACTCTCCGTTCGTGACGCGCCCACCCGTTGCAAGCTTGCGATTGGCTTTCAGATGCAGTCGGTCGCCCGACGCCACCGCGATATCGCGAGTCTGACAGACAGAAATGCAGTCGAGCATCTTGTTTGAGACAGTGACGAATCGCCCGTCGACTTCCACGAGCAGTCCGTTTTTGAGAATTCCCGACAGCCTGCCTTTCGCGCCTGCGTCGGCTTCGCGCACCTTCTGGTTGAACACAATCACCGCATCTTGCGGATAGAATCGTTCGTCGCGCTTCTGCGCATTGGTCAGGTCCACGCGTTCGAGCGCTTGAACCGTGGCATCGCTCGCGCCAAGCAATCCCTTCGTCTTGAGTGCTTCGCGCACTCTCGAATTTACGCGGTGCACTTCGCCCCAGGTCTGGGACACCACGACCGCCGAGGCGCTCTGTTCAGCGAGACGAACGTATTCATCGGCGAGCCTGTCGGCTTGATCTCCCACGCCACAACCAACGACAGCGCCCATTTGGTCAAGACGTTTGAAGGATTCTGCCAGTCTTCCAGCGGCTGCGGATTCAACCGCCTTCCGATACCGCTTGATGCTGGCGCGTTCGCTGTTGTCGCGACCAATGCCGGGGTCTTGGCGGCGAATGTTATGCAACTCCACCGCCTTCACCCCCGCATGACGCTCAATGGCGAGCAAGGCGTCCGATGCCTCCACTGCACCATGCTGCCGTGTATCCCCGGAGAGAACGACCCGTGCGTTCCGTTCCTTAGCCAGACGGAGCAATGCCAGCATTTGCCGCCCGCCAATCTGGCCGGCCTCGTCCAGCACGATCACGGCGCGCTCCGGTAAATCGGCCTTGGTGACGAAGCTGGCGACCGTCGCCGGTGACGGAAAGCCAGCCTTTTCCATATCCACAACTTGCTGACGCTGCGGCGCGAGAACTGTCACTGGCCGTCCAGATTGCTGGATTTGCCGGACAAACTCATGCAGCACGAAACTCTTCCCTGTGCCCGCTCCGCCGCGAAAGACAGAAACCAGATTGGTCGAGCCAAGCAGTCCTTCAAGCGCCTTGCGTTGCTCGTCATCGAGTTTCGGATTCGTCGGGAGTGGCTTGGCTACGAGCGGCCAGCAGTCGCCGACGCCTTCTTTAGCGGTTTGAACGATCTCCCACTCACGCAATAGCACGTCGCGCTTGGTCACTTCGCCGGGACGGTCTGCGTCGCGAATGTAGCCACGTCGTTCCGTAAGCTGCTTGAGTTCGGCCAGCGGGAAATCCTCCCCTCGCGCGCGACCCAATGCCTCCTGCCACACCTGGCATTCCAGAACGACCGAGTTTCGGTCAAAGAGATGTTCCTCCGCCCATTGAACCGCCTCGGCCACCGAAATGGATGCACGTTGCTTTTCATCATCGGTCACGCCTTCCATCAACCCACGCAACACTTCTCGGTCTGCCTGACTCAGTTGAGCGCCCCACAACGCCCGCAGTTCATCGCGACTCAGATCCTTCTGCTTTCGCGTCCGCCTTTCGGTTGCCAACCGCGCCCGCAAGTCGGCGATGTTTGAACCGGCCAGTTCCGGTTTGTCGGCAAGCAACTTCGTCAAAGCCTTGTCAATTTCAGCATCGCGCTTGGAGAAACGGTCACACAACTCCGTCGGCACACCCTCAATCTGGAAATCCCCACGTGACAGGTTGCGAATCCGATAACCCATGGTCCGCAGTTCGCGGGCGAGTTCGTGATAGTAGGCGTTCTCAGCAAACTTACGGGCAAGCAGTAGTTCGTAATTCTGGAGGGCTTTCCAGCGATTCTCCGTGGTGTCGAAGGTTGCGTTGAAGACGATGCAGTGAGTGTGCAGGTGCGGATCGAGCGCACGCGAGGTGTCATGTGTGAACAGGGCGGCGGCGAAATTCCCGGTGCGTCGGTCGCCATGCTCGCCACCCGCACGGATGCGGGTTGCGGCGAAAGCCTCGAACTCGCGTAGTGCCGATCTCACCGCCCGACCGTGAGCTTCCAGCACGCGTGTGTCCTCACCGAGAAATCCGACCAGTGAAACCGACTTCGGTGGTGAAAAGGTGAAGTCGTAGAAAATCCGGCGGTTCGCGGCATTGCCGTTACCATCAGACCGCGTCGAGTTCAGTCGCTGCGTCAGCGTGTCGCCCGTGGCGGGATGTTGATTCTCGCAGAGGCGAAGAAATTCATCCGCACGGACTCGGCCTGCCAGCCCAAGACGCTGTGCGCCTGATCCGAGCCATTCCCCAGATACTCGCTGACCCTCGTCGTAGTAATCGCCGACGCAGAGGTGTTCCTCGAAGTATTCCTGGGCATTCGCCAGGTTGTATTGCGTCTTGGCGGTCACCATGCACGACCACGCTATCTGAACCTCCCGCTTGTGGCGTGTATCACGCGCACACTTGGCCTCGTCAGGTCAACTTCGCATAATCAGTCGGTAGCCAACCGCTGGTTCAGTAACGATCATTTCAGGCGTGGCAGGATTTGCTTCCAGTTTTTCCCGTAGATGCGCCATGTGAACCCGGAGGTAGTGGGACTGCCCGACGGCCTTCTCACCCCACACTTCAGTCAAGAGCTGGCGGTGCGTCAGCACCTTGCCAGCGTGTGTGACCAGCAATCGCAGTAGCGAATACTCGATGGGTGTGAGTTTGACTTCCGTGCCATCCTTCAGCACGAGCCGCTTGGAGAGGTCCACTTCAAGATTGCCGACCTGAAATATGGCATCCGCCCCTTGTGGTTGGCCGTGTCGCAACGCCGCGCGCAATCGGGCGAGCAATTCCCCGCTATTGAAGGGTTTGGTGACATAATCGTCCGCGCCGGAATCTAGCGCGGCAATCTTCTCTTCCTCCTGATCGCGCACACTGAGAATGAGAACGGGAACTTTGCTCCACTCGCGAATCCGCTTCAGCACCGCCAAGCCATCGAGGTCGGGCAGGCCCAAATCAAGCAAGACGACATCCGGCTTTCGTTGCGCAGCTTGAGCCACACCGTCGTTTCCCGTTGCGGCGTCAAAGACCCGATAGCCGTTGGCTTCGAGCGTCACCCGCAATAAACGGCGAATCTGCGGTTCGTCATCAATGACCAGAGCGACTTGAGCGGACTTGTTGGTTTCGGGCTTCATCAACCGGCTTCAACGATGGGCGGTTTCTCCGGCTGCGGCAAGCGTACCGTGAACACTGCTCCGCCTCCCGCACGATTCTCTACACTCACTGTGCCGCCGTGAGCTTCAACAAATCCCTTTACAATGGTGAGGCCAAGCCCGCTGCCGCCCGTCGGTGCATTGGGCGCTCGGAAGAATTTGTCAAAAACGCGTGACACCAACGCGGAAGGAATTCCAGGACCACGGTCCGCAACCGACAGCGCTAGCGCGCCGTCGGCGATCTTCGTTCCGACCGTCACGGCCGTTCCCAGCGGCGTATGTGCCACCGCATTCAACAGAAGATTTCCCAACGCATGCTGCATAAGCGAAAAGTCCAACCGGACCAGCAGCGGTTCGTGCGGCAAGTCCAAAGACACAGGATGCGATGCGAGTTCCCGCCGCAGTTCGCGCAAGGTGGTTTGAACCAAGTCTCGGGCGTCATGCCAGTCGCGGTTTGGGCGCACCTTGCCAGACTCCAGTCGGGCCACATCCAGCAAGTTGCCAACGACACGGTTCAGCCGGGCATTGGCTTCCTGGATTTCGTCCATCAACGACTGACGCTGCTCCGGTGTAGCGCTTCCTGCCGCCGCCAGCGCAGACGCGGCGCTCGTGCTGGCGGCCAGCGGAGTGCGGAGTTCATGCGAGATGGAATTCAGCAACGTGCGGCTGAACCTCTCCGATTCGGCCAACAACCGGGCCTGCTCCGCAGCGGCACGCAGTTCGACGCGATCCAGAATCAATGCCGCCTGCCGGGCGAATGTTTCCAGCAAATCACGCTGAGACAAAGTGAGCTCGTTGTCCGGCAACTCCACGGCCAGAACACCGAAGGCTTTTCGCTCGGTGAATAACGGAAGGTGAAATGCACGCGCCGCCGGCAGATTGTCCGTAAAACGTCCGGATGCCTTTCGCTGTCGAAACGCCCAATCCGCCACACTCAGTTCCTTTTCGGAGAGTGCCAGCGAACCATCCGGATGAGGCGTGAGCATATTGTTTATGGCAAAAACAACACCGACCGGCCCGTGAAACACCTTGCTGACCTGGGTCACCAGTTGCCAGACCACTTCATCGCGTGAAGTCGCCTCGGCTAGTTCACGGGTGAATTCGTAAAGTGCCACGGCGCGTTCCTCGCGTCGCCGTTCAGCCTCCTCCTGCGTGCGAATCCGTGCCACAAGTTGACCGAGCACGATCGCCACGACGAAATAGAGAGCGAACAGGATGAAGTCTTCCAGTTTTTCGATGCTGAATGTGTAGCGAGGTGGGAGGAAAAAGAAGTTCCAGATCAATGCACTCAACGCCCCCGCGAGCAGCACCGGGCCACGACCCAGCTTTAGTGCCACCAACACCACCGCCAGCAAAAACACAAGGCCCGGCACACGCGGACCGGAGAGCGCCATCAAGCCGAGGTTTATGAGCCCGGTAAAAACGATGACCCCGACAGCAGTTAAATATTGCTGTAAACTGGATTGGAACGATGGACGCCACATCGGCCCAGTGGCTTTCGTGCCGGATTTCTCAGCACGGACGACTTGCAGGTCAATGTCACCGCTTTCACGTGCCAGCCGCCGCAACAACTGATCGCCTCGCAGCCATTCGAGCCAGCCTGTGCCGGCGGGTTTCCCAACGATGACTTGGGTTACGTTTTGTTGCCGCCCGATGCGCAATAGGCCGCGCACCAGATCGTCATCGGTGGTGGTGAACACTTCCGCGCCAAGTTCGCGTGCCGTAGCCAGATTCTTTTCCAATTGAGCTTCTGCTGCTGGCAAGAGTGCGCGAGAACTCTCCACGTGCACGGCTAGCCACCGGCAGCGCAACCCGTCTGCCATCCGGCGTGTCCATCGAATGAGCGGTTCAGAAAACGGGCTTGGTCCGACGCCCACGAGCAAACAGTGGCCTGTCTTCCATGCGGCGGTGGTTGCCTGAGCGACCCGAAAATCACGTGTGTCCTCGCCGACGTGATCCGCGACAAGTCGCAATGACAATTCGCGCAAGGCAGTGAGATTGCCTTCACGAAAGAAATTCTGCGCTGCTGTCGCCGCGCGGTCTGGCAAATACACTTTGCCCTCGTGCAACCGTTGGACGAGTTCAGCGGGGGGAAGATCCACCAGTTCGAGCACAGCATCGTCCAGCACGCTGTCTGGAACAGTCTCACGAATTTCAGCGCCCGTGACTTGTCGAACCGTGTCCGCCCGACTCTCAACATGCTGAACGTTCAGCGTGGTGAAAATATCAATGCCGGCATCCAACAACTCCGCCACATCCTGCCAACGCTTGGGGTGTCGTGCGCCCGGAACATTGGTGTGCGCCAGTTCGTCCACCAGGGCCAGTTGCGGGTGACGGGCGAGGAGCGCATCCAGATCCATCTCTCCCAACCTCACGCCACGATACTCGAATTGTCTGCGGGGAATCTCCACCAGCCCGACAGCCAGTGCGTCGGTTTCCTTGCGACCATGCGTTTCCACGTAGCCGATAACAACGTCCCTTCCCGCTTTCAATTCCCTTTGCGCCGCCTCCAGCATGGCGAACGTCTTGCCGACTCCGGGGCACATGCCGAGAAATACCTTGAGCCGTCCGCGTTTTCGCGCGGCTTCCTCGCGCTGGATGAAACTGAGCAGCGCGTCGGGATTGGGGCGGTCGCTGTCGCTCACAAATTCATTCTATCGAATCGAGAGCCAGATTCAGCTTCAAAACGCTCACGCCGGGCTCACCCAGGATGCTTAAACTCGGCTGATCGGTGTTCTGGGCAACGAGCTCGCGCACCTTCGTTTCGCTGGTGTTTCTCGCTTTGGCCACGCGCGGCAGTTGCAGCTCGGCATTGCGCAGACTGATGTGTGGATCAAGTCCACTGCCTGACGCAGTGACAGCATCGGCGGGAACTTCAGTCTGGTCGCTCAAGCCGTTTTCCGTTCGATACGCCGCAATCCGCTCCTTGATGAGGCTATCGAGCTTTTGAGAAGTTGGTCCAAGATTGCGGCCACCGGAGTTCGCGGCATCGTAGCCATTGCCGGCAGCCGAAGGACGCGGGTGAAAGTATTTCGCTTCAGTGAAGTCCTGCCCGAGCAATTCCGAGCCTCGAACCGTGCCGTCTTTGGTAACGATCAAACTACCGTTCGCCTGGCGAGGAAATGCCAACTGCGCGACGCCATAGACCACCAGCGGATAGACTCCGCAACACACCACCGCCAGAATCAGCGTGGCCATGATTGCACTGCGAAGTTGGGCGAAGAGAGACTTCATATTTCAAATGAGTTTCAAAGTGGTGATGACGACATCAATGGCTTTGATTCCCATGAACGGGACGATGACGCCGCCCAGGCCGTAGATAAGCAGGTTGCGCTGGAGGATGGCGAGCGCGCCGATGGGCTTGTAAGTCACGCCCCGCAACGCCAGTGGGATCAGAGCGATGATGATGAGCGCGTTGAAGATGATCGCGCTCAAGATGGCGCTTTGGGGTGAAGTCAGGCGCATGATATTCAATGGGGCGATGACCGGAAACGTCACCATCAGCATGGCGGGAATGATCGCGAAGTATTTGGCAATGTCGTTGGCGATACTGAACGTCGTTAGCGAGCCACGGGTCATCAGCAGTTGCTTTCCGATTTCAACAATCTCGATCAGCTTCGTGGGATTGCTGTCGAGGTCCACCATGTTGCCGGCCTCTCGCGCGGCCTGCGTGCCGGTGTTCATGGCTACACCCACGTCGGCTTGAGCCAATGCCGGAGCGTCATTCGTCCCGTCGCCGGTCATGGCAACGAGATGGCCGGCGGCTTGTTCTTCGCGAATCCGCTTCAACTTCGCTTCGGGTGTGGCTTGCGCCATGAAATCATCCACTCCCGCCTCCGCCGCGATGGCCGCCGCCGTGAGCGGGTTGTCGCCCGTGATCATCACGGTCTTGATGCCCATTTTGCGAAGGTGGGCAAACCGCTCCTTCATGCCGCCTTTGACCATATCCTTGAGTTGCACGACACCGAGAACTTCCCGGCCTTCGACCACGACCAGTGGCGTGCCACCGGAGCGCGAGACTTCGTCCACTGTTTTTACGACTGGTTCGGGGAATTGCCCACCCAAGCCGTCCACATAAGTCCGCATCGAATCCACCGCGCCCTTGCGGATGGAACGGGCGACACCACCATTTGCCGGAAAGTCCACGCCACTCATGCGTGTTTGCGCCGTGAACGGAACGAACTTGGCGTGGGGTTGAGCGACATCGCGTCCTCGCAAGTTGAAATTCTCCTTGGCGAGCACGACGATACTGCGGCCTTCGGGTGTCTCATCTGCGAGTGAGGCAAGTTGCGCCGCGTCACCAAGGCGCTCAGCCTGCACGCCCGGCGCGGGCAGAAATGCCGACGCCATCCGATTGCCAAGGGTGATTGTGCCGGTCTTGTCGAGCAGGAGCACGTCCACATCACCCGCCGCTTCAACTGCACGACCGCTGGTGGCCATCACATTGCGACGGATCAACCGATCGATGCCGCTGATCCCAATCGCGCTCAAAAGCCCACCAATTGTGGTGGGAATCAAACACACGAGCAGCGCGATGAGCACCGGAAGGGAGAAATCCACGCCGGAGTAAATCCCGAACGGCTTGAGCGTCACGCACACCAGCAGGAAAATGATGGTCAACGCGGAAAGCAGGATGGTAAGGGCGATTTCGTTCGGCGTCTTTTGGCGCTTCGCTCCCTCGACCATCGAAATCATGCGGTCCAGAAACCCGTGGCCCTTTTCCATCGTGACGCGAATGACAATGCGATCGCTGATGACGCGTGTGCCACCCGTGACGGCGCTCCGGTCGCCGCCACTCTCGCGGATGACGGGCGCGGATTCGCCGGTGATGGCGGCTTCATCCACGCTTGCGATGCCTTCGATAACTTCCCCATCGGCAGGAATCACATCCCCAGCTTCGCACACCACGGTGTCGCCTTTCTGCAATTCGGGAGCAGGGACGCGTTCTTCAGTTCCATTTCGCAACCGGCGGGCCACCGTGTCTTTGCGCGCCTTGCGCAGACTATCAGCCTGCGCCTTGCCTCTTCCTTCCGCCACGGCTTCAGCGAAATTTGCGAACAAAACAGTGAACCAGAGCCATACAGCGAGTTGAGCGATGAAACTGCGGTCGTTCGGAGTGTTGAAGACGGCAAAACTGGTCAGCGTCGCGCCAATCATTGTCACAAACATGACCGGGTTCTTCACCATCAGTCTCGGGTCGAGCTTCTTGAACGATTCGCCGATGGCCGGGCCGACGATTTTCAAATCAAAGAGTGAGGGCGCTTTCGGTGTCATGGTGATTTCCCCGGTTAAAACAGTTTCCCCTGCAGCATTTGGAAGTGCTCGACAATTGGACCTAGCGCGAGCGCGGGCAGGAAGTTCAGCGCGCCTACGAGCAGGATTGTGCCGAGCAACAGAATGACGAATGTGCCACCATGAACTGGGAATGTGCCGACACTGGCCGGCGCAACCTTCTTTTGTGCCAGCGAACCCGCCAGCGCCATGATGGGGATGATCATCCAGAACCGCCCGATGAGCATGGCGATGCCGAGGGTGGTGTTATACCAGGGTGTGTTGCCACTGAGTCCGGCAAAGGCACTGCCGTTGTTCCCCGTGGCCGAGCTGAAGGCGTAAAGCATCTCGCTCAAACCATGCGGACCGGCGTTGTTCAACCCTGCTTTGCCCCACTCGCTCACTGCGGCCCAGGCAGCGAAACCAAGAATGGAGAGGCAAAGCACCAGCAGTGAGAGCATCGCCATCTTCACGTCGAACGCGCCGATCTTCTTGCCGAGATACTCCGGAGTGCGTCCGACCATCAGCCCGGCGATAAACACTGCAAGGATGACGAACACGAGCATGCCGTAGAGCCCCGCACCAACCCCGCCGAAGATGATTTCACCAAGCTGGATGTTGAACAGCGGCACAAACCCGCCAAGCGGCGTGAAAGAGTCGTGCATGGAGTTGACTGCGCCACACGAAGCATCTGTGGTGATCGTGGCGAATAAGGCGGAGTTGAAGACGCCGAAGCGAACTTCCTTGCCTTCCATGTTGCCATCCGCAGCCGCGACACCGAGTTGATGATGAATGGGATTACCGGCGGATTCGGCCCACCAACACGTAAGTACCCCGGCGAGGAACAGAATCATCATCGCGGTCCACACCGACCAGCCGTGCGCCTGATTCTTCGTCATGCGACCCAGCCAATAGGTCAGTCCGCTCCCGATGCTGAAGATGGAGAGCATCTGGATGAAGTTGGACAGCGGAGTGGGATTCTCGAATGGATGCGCCGCGTTGGCGTTTACATAGCCGCCGCCGTTCGTGCCGAGCATCTTGATCGCGACTTGAGACGCCATCGGGCCTTGCACGATGGTTTGGGTCGCGCCTTCGACCGTCGTCGCTTGTGTGTAAGGTTTGAAGTTTTGAATCATCCCCTGAGATACAAGAAACACGGCGAAGACGAGACAGATGGGGAGGAGCAGGTAGTAAGTCACGCGCACCAGGTCCACCCAGAAGTTGCCAAGCGTTTTGGCGGAATGCCTTGCGATACCCCTAACGAGCGCGGCGGCGAGTCCAATTCCCACGGCGGCGGAAGCGAAGTTGTGCAAGGCAAGGGCTACCATCTGGGAGAAATACGACATCGTGGATTCGCCACCATAGTTCTGCCAGTTCGTGTTGGTGGTAAAACTAACGGCCGTGTTGAAGGCGAGGTCCGGCGACAGCGGGCCAAGGTGTTGCGGATTGAGCGGGAGGAGGTATTGCAACCGGAGTATCGCGTAGGTGAACATTGTGACCCACTCCGGTTTCGAGCGCATCCCGCTGGCGCGCGAGACACAGGAACGATTCTTCGAGGAACAGATTCACGAGCTGGAAATGATCAAGCGGGAGCACGCGGATTCCTCGAATCGTCGGCTGGTAAAGGAAATTGAGCGGGCGAAGAAGCGACTGGAAGCCAAGCTGCAAGCCCTCGCCGCCGAGCACAAGAAGGACAACACGCTCACGTTCGAGGAACTCGGCGTGGACCGGTTGTTTGTGGACGAGGCGCACTACTTCAAGAACCTCTTTTATGTCACCAAGATGACCCGCATTGCGGGCTTGCCGCAGACCGCGAGTGAACGCGCGTTCGACATGTATCTCAAGGTGCGGCACGTTCAGTCGCTCAATGGCGGCGGTGGTGTGGTGTTCGCCACCGGCACGCCCATCGCGAACAGCATGGCGGAGATGTTCACCATGCAGCGCTATCTCCAGCCTGACGATCTGAAGAAACACAACCTGCATCACTTCGATTCGTGGGCGGCCACGTTCGGCGAACCCGTCACAGCAATGGAACTTTCTCCGGACGGGGCGGGCTACCGGCTTAACACACGCTTTGCCCGCTTCATCAACGTGCCGGAGTTGATGCAGATGTTCCGCCAGTCCGCCGACGTGCAGACCGCCGCGATGTTGAATCTGCCGCGCCCGAAGCTGGACGGCGAGAAGCCCGCCATCCGCAACGCGCCGGCGACCGACGAGTTAAAGGAGTTTGTCCAATCGCTTGCCGCCCGGGCTGAAAAAGTGAAAGGCGGACGTATTGATCCGAGAGAAGACAACATGCTGAAAATCACGTCCGAAGGGCGGAAGGCAGCATTGGATCTCCGGCTCATCACGCCCACCGCGCCCGACGAGCCACAGGGGAAGGTCAATCTAGCCGTCGAGAACATTCACCGCATCTGGCAGGCGACCGCTGTAGAGCGGTCAGCACAGCTTGTCTTTTGTGACCTCTCGACCCCGAAGGACAAGGGTTTCTCAGTCTATCGCGACATGGGGGAAAAATTGGAACGCCTCGGCGTGCCGACCCGCGAAATTGCTTTCATCCAGGACCACGACTCGGACGCCTCCAAGCTCGCACTGTTCCGCGACGTGCGTGCAGGCAAGGTTCGCGTTCTGTTCGGCAGCACGCAGAAGATGGGTTCAGGGACGAACGTGCAGGAACGGTTGATTGCCTTGCACCATCTCGATGCCCCCTGGCGACCAGCGGACGTGGAACAACGCGAAGGGCGCATCCTCCGCCAGGGAAACAAGAACGCAGTCGTCTCGGTTTTTCGTTACGTCACTGAAGGTTCGTTTGACGCCTACATGTGGCAGACGTTGGAGACGAAGGCCAAGTTCATCGCTCAGGTCATGAGCGGCGACATGACCATTCGCCGTCTTGAAGACCTCGATTCGGCGGCGTTGACCTATGCTGAGGTGAAGGCCATCGCGTCCGGCAACCCGCTGGTGATCGAGAAAGCCCAGGTGGACGCCGAGTTGATGCGGCTCACGCGATTGCGCTCCGCCCACGCCGAGGAGCAATACCGCATCCGGTCGAATCTACGGCGCGCTCACGAGGACGCCGAAATGTTCGCCTCCCGCCTGACAAATCTCCGCCAGGACCTCACCCTTCGACAGGACACCTCTGGTGACAGGTTCAGCATCGAACTGGATGGTCAGGAAACCAACAACCGTGGCATTGCTGGTGAGTTGATCTTGCGTCGAGCTGAAAAACTCAAGAACCGCTTCGGCGACGACGTGCGAATAGGACGCTTTGCCGGTTTCGACCTTTTCCTGCGTCCGAGTTTCAACAACACCGTTGAAGTTGTTGTGCGCGGCAAGAACAGCTACGCCGCCAGAGTCACGGATACGGCTTTGGGCACGATCCGATCGCTGGAAGCGACGGTCCAAGGACTTGAGGAACGCGTCACCAAATTGGAGTCCGACATCGCGGACGCCCACAAGCGTACCAAGGAACTCGGAACAAAAGTCGGCGCGCCATTCGAGAAAGAGGAGCACTACCAGCGCCTTTGCCGCCGCCAGAGCGAAATCGAGGAGCAGCTCGACCTGACCAAGAACCAAGCGCCCAGCCAGGTTGAAGCCGAATCCACGGAAACAGTGGAGCAAAAGACCTCCGAACGCCGCTCACACAAGAATCATCACGCACGCTCCAGTCACCGCGCCGCCGTCCACGTATGAACACGACCGATCAACAGAACGAGTTTCGCAGTTGGAAGATCCTGCCCGCACGCCTCGACTCTACCCAGACCGCGTGGTATCTCGGCTTCGAGCCGCACGAAATCCCGATGCTCATTGCCGCGAACCTGCTGAAACCCCTTGGGAAGCCCGCACGCAATTGCACCAAGTATTTCGCCACCGAAGCGCTGGAGCAACTGCGCCGCGACGAGAAATGGCTCGCCCGTGCCAGCGACGCCATCGCCGCGTATTGGCGGCAGAGAAACGCCCGCAAGCGAAAGTCGTAGATTAGGTTTTTCTCTCCCACACCTTCAGTCATAGAATGGCCAGTGTGCGCATTTGGGGCGTCCTAGTGATTCCTGCTCAAAAGGAATTCGACCGTGCTGCATGTGCAATGGCTGGAAATCACGGCCGGACTTCTCGCGAAGAACTCGGAGAATATCAAAGCCGGCCTCATCGCTGTCACCGAAATGCCAGAATTCCAGTTCAGTTGGTAATCGTTGCAACAGTTTCAACGTGCCAGAACCCGGATAGCTGGTCTGGATAAGCAATGTTCCCGATTTTAGTTTGGCGAGTTCGTGAAACGATGTTTCGTTTTCAACCGTGAGGCAACGCCGGGCGTTAGTGACCACGCTGTCGGCCCGCGCGATGTCCGCTTCGGCCAACCGGAACGCGCCCTGCAAGCGCCCCAAATCCAGCCATTCGCCATCGAGTCGAATCTTCATCGGACCGTGGACCAAGGCAAAACGTGGGTTTGGCAGAATCCCCAAATCGTCCAAGGCACGGATTTGACCGTTCGTTATCTCTCCCAGAAGACGCCCCAGCTTGCCGCGCAGCTTGTCGCGAAATTCACCGTCTCGATCCTGCACAGCAAGGGATTCCAGCGTTTTGGAATCACCACAAAGCACACAACTCACAAACCGCACCAACGATTCGCCGTCCCAAGCAAGCAAACGAGGGATGAGCGCCAGTATCTTCTCGTTTGCCTCACTTGGGTGGCGGTCGAAAGGCTCGACCGATTTCCCAGTAAGCGCCGCTACCCGCTTGCGCTCGCACCAAGTCATCCATCCCTCGCGCCAGCGTGGGAGTAAGTCCAGCGCGGACGCAGCAGCGAACTGTTTCGCCAACGATTCTCGAACTGACTTGGGAGAACTTTGGCCAAGAAGATCAAACAAACTCGTCTCGTTGGCCGGGGAGAATCGAACCTGGTGGAGCGAAGCGCGATCCCGCTTGTGGAGTGGTTCAAGTTTGAGGATTCCCGCCTGCTCGGCTTCCCGAAGTTGTTGCTCCGCCACGGCCCGCAAGTCACCTTCGGAAGCATCGGCATCCCTCAACAAGTCCTCTACCTCCACCAGCACATCCCGGCTGGCCGCGCCGGTTCGGCCCGCCAACCTGCGTTCATAGCGGCGCGCGAGGGCTTCAAGCACGGGTGCGGGATGTTTCATGGCTACCTTGCCATCAACCGGCGTGCGTCATCGGAGTTGCGCGCGAGGCTGACGGGAATGTTCCTTATCTCGGTTCGGTTGCCGAGGCGGCGTTCCTCTTTCGACACCACCACCAGCCAGTCGCAATGCTCAAAGGCGTAGGGAATGTTTCCCGTGCTCATGGAAAAGACGCCTTGGAGGTCGAAGGCTTTGAGCGCAGTAATGCAGTCCTTGATCCGTTCGCCGCTCAGTTTCGAGAATGCCTCGTCAATCGGAACGAGCCCCAGCGACGGCTCGGGCTTGCGCGAACTGTAACGCCGGTAGGCACGCAGGTAACTGGCGAGAATGGCGATGAAGAAGGGCGACTGGTTTTCGCCACCGCTGAACTTGCCCGAGTGCCGGTCCACGCTCGTTTTGCGGCCGTCGGCTTCCACGACTTCCATGTCGTATTCGTAGTAATGCCGATAATCGAGCAACCGAGCGGCCTCTGCGCCATCAGGAGCTTCGGTGAGAGTTTTGAGGAAATGATTGATCGCGTCTCGAAAACGCTGGTCAGCGGAAGCGAAGAACAAGTCATCCTCGCGGGCGATGGCGCTGGCTTCCAATAGTTCGTGGTATAGCAGGTAGTCTGGATTGCGTCGGTAACGCAGTTCGTAGGTGTTCGTGCCAATGGGACGTTTCTTGAGGGCGGTATTCAGCAAGGCAACGAGGTTGACCACCTCTTGCAGGGCGCTGTGAAGCTTCTCAAGAACTTGGGTGCGGAAGAGCTTCTCCCAGTTCTTGCGTTCTCGTTCAGCTTTGGCTCGGTAATCGGGAATGTCGCTTTCCTCCAACTTGGCCAGTTGCTTGGCGTGCGCGTCGTTGGTGTCTGCCTCAATCGGAAGGTCGTCGAATTTGGAATGGGCGATGGCCAGTTCTCGTCGCTTGGCTTTCAAATCCTCCCACGCTGCCGCAGCATCGCGGTCGCAGGTGTGAAACTGTTCATTGAAGCGATTCGCCGCAGTGTCTTTGACAGGATAGCGCGCGAGCATGTCTGAACGCATTTCTTCCAGACGCTTCAGCGATGGAGATACGTCAACTTCATTGCGAATCTGATCAAATTTCTCTGCCAGTTTGCCGACTTCACCCCGCGCGGTTGCAACATGAGTTTCAAGCCGCCGCACCTCCCCGCGTTTCTCACTGCGGTTGAGGGCGTCACGTTCATTCTCCATCGCCTTCAGGTTTGCTTCCAACTTCGTCTGTTCGTTCGCCAGTTCATCAAACTTCGAGCGATCAAGTCGGTTGAGCTTGGCAATGTTTTCCTTCAACTCATCTTGAAGCTTTGGCAACTCCTGGGCACGCGCCAAATCCTGGTAGAGGCTTGGTGCAATTTCAAAATGCTCGCGCCAGCCTTCATTAAGCGACTTCAAAGCGCGTTCGACCGGAGACAACTTGCGCTCCTCGTTGGCCAAATCCTCGGCCTGCTTTTCCTTCCACAGGCGCTGCTGTTCCAGACCCTTCTGGCCGACAAATGGGTTGCCGTCGTAGAAACGTGGACGCTCAACGAACGCGCCCCGCAACATGAAACCATCCGGCAGGATGGCGAAGTCATGGTCTCGCAAGTCCTCGCGCCGTTCGACGCACATCAAGCTTCCGAATGCTTCACTGATAACCGCCTCCGCGACGGGATGGCTGGGCTTCAATTTCTCGGCCAGAGAGCCAGGCCGAACTGGTTTCCGGCGCTGCAACGCTTTCGCCGGATTCACCAGCGATTCGCGGCCAGCGTCGCCAGCAAGTTCTGCCGGCTTGAGCGCATGATAAATCTTCTCTGCTTGATCGTAATGCTCCGTCGCCACGACGACACCAAACTTCCGGGCGAAAGCAACTTCGATGGCGGGTCTCCAGCGTTCGTCCGTCACCTCGCACAACTCACGGAGGTGTCGCGCCGGCAAATCTGCGCCGGGCGCGAGCAGACGATTATTGAGAGCGTCCAACAAGCGCGTTGGGAAAGGCAGCTTGCCGATTTTGAGGGCCGCAAGTTCGTCGCGAAGCTGGCCCAAGTCCTGGCGAATGTCACCAAGTCGTTTGATGGTCTGCCCGGCGGCACGGCTGGCGGCAGCCGCCGCATTCTGCGTGGCGGTGTTCAAAGCGGGAAGGGTTTCGCCAGCCTTGCCAACACCTCCATCCGTCACGGCCTGAATGGCTCGCTCGACGGAGTTAACCGATGCAGCATCCAACTCAAGAGGCAGGGCGCGAAACTCCTTCTGCCACGACCGAGCATTGCGGATGCGGTTGGCAAGCGCGTCATCCAGCGATTTGCCAATACCACTGAGGCCGCTGATTTGGTGAGTGAGTTCGGAATTGCGACCTTTGATGAATTTGTAGAGCTGCCCTTCTGGTGTTTCGCCAATGAGCGCATCTATCTTCTTCGATTCGGCGCGTCCCCGCTCGATCAATTCAATCAGTTCCACCAGCCGCTTTTCCTCGTCCGCATTCTCCGCTTTGAGTTTCGCGAGTCGTGATTCCTCGGCTTGAAGTTGTTCGGCGGCGTGCTCATGTCTGAGTTGCCCTTCGAGGTAGCGGGCGAGAGCACGGTCACGGCGAAGTTCCGTCAGGCGCGCAAAGGTATCGCGAATGGTTTTCAGCTTCTCGAACTGATCGTTCAGATCGTTCAAGTCGCGTTCGTAGCCAAGAAATGTGCGATAGCTCGCGGTTACGTCGCTCACGTCCAGCTTGTCGGCAGGCAGAATGAAGTTGCGCGCGAAATCATTGAAGCTCTTCAGGAAAGTGAACGACATCGCTGTCGGCAGCAGGGCGCGGAGCACGGCACGATCGAAGTTCAAGTGGGTTGGTTGGGCCATATCGCGCAGGTAAGCGTCCAATCCTTCGGTATACAGCCGACCCTCACGCGCCTCGACAAACGCCTTGAATACCGGGTAATCAAGCGGGCGTTTGTCAGGATGGAGAAAATCGCTTCGTGTCAGGGCGGCGGGAATGAAGAACGGCGTCACCTTGCCATGCGCTTCGGCCGCGCTGGCGAATTCGATTCTCAGTCCCCAGGTTTCAGCCCGCTTGCCATTTGGCCAGGTGAATCCTAGCGCCACATACGTGATGGCACTCTGCCGCATGTATTTGTCCACGCCACCTTCATCGTCCTTGAGGTCGCCCAAGCTATAGCCTTTGAGCGAACGGTCCGAGCGGTCACCCGTGGCGGATTGGTTAAAGCGAACGAGACGTTGGTCGCCGACGAGAACCAGCTGCACCAAATCCATCAGGATGGATTTGCCCGAGCCGGTGACGCCGGCCAGCAACAGGTTTCCCTCCACCGGTATGCTGTCCTTGTAGCCATACCAGTTCAGCGCGTGTATGTGGGTTAAGCGGATCGTGCGGCTCATTCGTCTTTGTCCCCTTCGTCGTCATCGGCGACAGGAACGGCACTCTCGGCAGCTTCCTTGGCCGCCACCAGATACCGCTCGGCGTTCTTATTCCATTCCTCAATGCTCTGGAATGGAATGACCCGCTTGAGAGTCGGGAAAATCTCGATGATTGAGCGCTCCAACGCGTTGTCCGTCGAAAAGCGCAGCAGGTTCTTACGCTGGGCCAATGAGAGGATTTCGCGCAGTCGCGTGGGACTGGGCTGAAACTTCCTCAACGGCTCGAATTTGGCAGCGAGTGAGTCGTTCAGTTGTTGCGCGGTCAGTCGCACCGGCGGCGTTTCACCCCGATCGCGAACGGCCGTGTCGAATTCATACCACAACGTGAGCAGCACGAGAGTGGCATCGAGTTTGAGCCGGAGTAAAAAAGCAGCACTCTGCGGCACGGCTTGCACCGTGCGATCCTGATGTTCCCAATGCAGTCTGAGATCAAGAAGTCCGGCCAATTCATCCACCCAGGGGCGATTTTGGTAACACCAGTGGTAAAGGTCGGTCTGGGCGGGTTCAAGCCCGAGGATCGAGCCGTGGGCCATCAACCGGCGCAGCGCTTCACCCAACCGTTCGCGGTCGTGCAGTTGCAGCCGCGAGAGGAGGCCGCTGGCGCTGTCTGACGTTTCGTGGTCGCTCATTTCTTCACCAAAGTGAACCGCTCGATGCGGTATTGAAGTTTGGGATCAAAGTCGCCCGTGTCAGCCTCCGCTTCCCGGCGCGGCACTTGCACCTCAAATCGTGCGTCTGCGGAATGTGCGTGTAACAGACAAGCGATGAGGTCAGCAATATCTTCATCATTGTGGACGTGTTGTCGGAGCAATTCCTCCGAACTCCAGGTCGCCCCACTCTCGCCGGGCAGCGTGGTAATGAAGTGATTCGCACGACTGACGGTAAGCGAGTCGCGAAGGTTGCTTTCCAGTTGCGCCAATGCGCGGTCGGCATGGCGCGGATCTTCATCCTCTAACGGTTCGATTTCTCCTGCCGCCCGTCGCAGGCGCGGCGTGTTGAGCGATTCCAACCCGCCGAGAATCCGGACGTCATGCAGAGCCAGTGTGGGCAGTTCAAGGGCCAACGCGTTCATATCTCTCACACGCCAGCCGGAGAAATGTTGGTTCAACGTCTCAAAGAAGGTCTGCACTCGGGCGCGGTTCTCACTGGCGGTTTCCTGTAAATACCGGAAACGCGCCTGGGAGCGCCTGGCAAACTCGGCCGTCCGGCGGTCAATGGTATCCGCCAACGGCTCAATCTGCTGGAGCATCTCCTCCAGTTCATTGATTCGCAGCCGCACCCGTGACATTGCCGCATCTGGTGAGAGGGCCGGTTCACGCCGCATGACTTCCGACTGCATTTTGGTCAAAAGGTCGGCATGGCTGGAGAGGCTCTCAAGCGCACGATGCGTTTCCGACAGTTTGCTCGGCAATCGAGAATGGACGAGTTGCGCGTAACAAGTGCGGCCAATCCGCTCGGCGAATTGATCGTAAAGCAGGGCAAGATTTTCCTTGAGAGAAGTTGCCGCGAGTTGCTGTTTCGTGTGGCGCTCGATGGACTTTTGCATGCCGCGCAATTCAGCGAGACCTGCCTGGAGGTTGGCTACGCAGGTTTCAACCTGCGCCCACGGGTTTTCGTGCAACGCATCGAGATTAACTTCGCCGCCGCGTGAAATCGTGGCACAGACATTGACCAGCTTGTCGGAGAAGACCGCTGCTTCAGGAAAGGCAATGCGCCGCAGCGCGTGAAGCAGAACTGTCCCGTTTGGATCGAAGAATACCAGCCGCTGCCAGTCTGAACGCTCTTCTTCCTGTAACCATCCGGCAGTGCGCAAGGTGTCGAGCACTGCTCGCGCCCGCTCCCGATTGGACGTAGCCGCTGCGATGACTTCATCATCTGTCCCCACCAAATCACCGTGCTGCTCGACCACTTGTTCCACCAAGGCCAGAGCTTCCGCACGGTCGAGGCCCTGATTTCGCAGGCTCGCCTCACGCTCCAGCGAATCCAGTGCGTCCACATAAAGTCGCGCCAATGGCCCAGCGAGCACCCGGAAAAAGTCCGGGCGCACTTCCCGAAAGAGTTGAGCAGCCAACACCGACATAACCTTTAGCGTATCAGAGCCAGGTGGACAAAAACGGTCCTACCCTCAAATGGCATCAAGCCTGACCGATGCCCGAAGTATGATGCTTGTTTTGCACCTTAACGACAATCTTGTGATTTAAGGCGAGCCACCACAGTGTCCGAGCGGAAATCCTGCATTGTCATTAAGACGAAAGATAACGCCCGCAAGCGATCAGCCAGCGGGCGTAACTGAAACTGTGCAGCATTTCATCCGACACTCTGACCGAGCTTTGCGGCCCGGTCGCGCTCGGCGGTGAGGGGCGGAAGCTGGATGATTTGCCCCTCCGCCGCCTGTTTCTCGTAGCTTTCCAGTGAGGGCAGCTTTACTTGCGCTTTGCGGGCGTAGGCTCGATGCACCGCTTTGCTGTTGTGGCCCAAAGCCTCTTGGGCGAACCGCTCGGGATACCCGCATTGCTTGGCACGTTCAGCCCACGCGTAGCGGTAGGAGTGCAACGACACTCCCTTGATTCCGAGCCCCTCGCAGCGTTGCTTGAATTCTGTCGCGCGGTCGCCACAACGGACGGATTGCAGGTAGGGGAACAGCGGTCCAAAAGCAGGCAGCCGGCGCAGCACGGCCTCGATCTCGTCGCCGAAGTGAATCATCGCCAGGCTGCCGGTCTTCTGGCGCTGATAGGCAATGGTGCGATTTCGCCAGTCAATGTCCTCGGCCTTGAGGTTGGCAATGTCCGTCTGCGACCCGCCAAGATGCCAGCAAAGTTCGTAGAAGTTCCGTCGTTCGGGATTCTTCTCCCGCTCAATGATGCGCTGATGTTCCGCGAGGGTGATGGCGCGTTTGGGCCGAAACTTGACCTCTGGCCAGAGCCGTTTGGGGATGATCGGCCATGGCAGCCAGTTCATCGCCAGACAGAAGTTGTGCAGCTTGCGCAGATGGACGTTCGTGCTGACCGTGCCAGCCTTGAGGCAGGCGAGCAGTTGTTCAGCCTGGGTTTCCAAAATGACCTTGCCGCGAATCAGGTCGAGTGCGGATTCCTTCGCCGCCCGCACCCAGCGATCCTTGGTTGAGCCGTCCTTGGTCTCAACGATGGCGTTCAAGGCGTCCTGCCAGGTTCGCGTTGAAACGGCGGAGTCTGTGCCAGCCAAGTATGCCTTGGCGATGTGGAGATTAAGTTGGGGAGCACGGAAGGATTCGTTGCGGGCGTTGAGCAGGGTGGTGGCTTCGGCGCGGTCCTTGGTGCCGAGGCTTTCCTGTTTCCCGGTTTCAGAATCGTGGGCGTAGAACATGCCGCCCTTCTTGCGGCGGTAGAGGCGGAATCGGTTTTTCATGGCTCGAATTTTTTTGTTCGAGCCTGTCATCCGAGGACGAAGGGCAGGTGTCTCAATGACACCAAACGCACAGCCAATTGCGTTTCAGCAAGTCGTGCCTGAGTGATTGCGGAGTTGTTATTGAGTTATTCCGAGTCACAAATCTGCTGGCACTCCTGCTGGCACTTGAGGGCTGTGAGATTTGCAACTCATTCTCCAAGTGAAGCTTGGAGATGGAGGCGGAGGTCGGAATCGCCCAGCGAGGGGAGCTGTTCCGAAACCCGCCTAAACCATTCAGCAGCGGTTACTTCTCTAAATGCTGCACTGGTAAGGAGATTATCACTTTCCAGTGATTGAATCAAGCGAACAAAGCGTGATGGACACCAACAATTTTCAACAAGAGCGAACACCTTTAGTGCCCGTTTTGATGCCCGTTTTAGTGCCCGCTATAGACTTGAAAAACTGATGTGCAAGTTGGCCGCGCGTGGCACTCGTCACGACAAAACCAGCGGCGGTTCAAGCAGCGTAGAGATGCGTCAGTGACTTGCCCAGGGGGTTATCTTTTCAGGCCATGACGCTCTATGAAAATAGAGCGTCGGAAGAAATGTCCCGGCTGCCAGAAATGGTTCACGCCGGATCCACGAACACAGGACCGGCAACGGTTCTGCTCCAAAGCCGCCTGCAAGAAAGCCAGCAAAGCCTGGCGACAATCCCGATGGCTGGCAAAACCAGAGAACCGAGGCTATTGGGGCAGCGCGGAGAGGAAGCAAAAAGTGAAGTTCTGGCGCGAAGAAAATCCCGGTTACTGGCGCAACCACAAACGCAAAGGCCGGGTGCGCTACAAGACGACATAGCTCCACCGCCGCCCGTTTGATATTCGTGGAGGAGCGCTTTCCTGCCCGCCAGAGGGAAGCGTTGTTCAACCATGAATCGCAATCGCGCAATGGCAATGGCAGCCGTGTCGGAACTCACCGCCGCGAGGGTGGCGTTTTTCCCCACTGCATGAGCCGCGCCGACACAACACGCTGGCAGAACCGCGCTGCGGCCTATGTGCGGATGTCCACTGAGCATCAGCAATACTCCACGAGCAATCAGATGGACGTGATCCGCGAGCACGCGAAGCGGCGCGGGCTGGAAATCGTGAAGGAGTATTCCGACGAGGGCAAAAGCGGCCTGAACATCCAGGGCCGCGATTCGCTCGCGCAAATGATCAGCGATGTGCATGAGGGCCGGGCGGAGTTCGCCGTCATCCTCGTGTATGACATCAGCCGGTGGGGACGTTTCCAAGATGCGGACGAAAGCGCGTATTACGAATACGTGTGCCGCCGGGCCGGCGTGTCGGTGCATTACTGCGCGGAGCAATTCGAGAACGACGGCAGCCCGGTGTCCACCATCGTCAAGGGCGTGAAGCGGGCGATGGCCGGCGAATACAGCCGCGAACTGTCCGCGAAGGTTTTTCAGGGCGCGTGCAACCTGGTGCAACGAGGCTTCCGTCAGGGCGGGACGGCCGGGTTTGGTCTTCGTCGGGTGTTGCTCGACCAGAGCGGCGCGAAAAAGGGCGTGCTCAAGATGGGCGAGCAGAAGAGCATCCAAACCGACCGCGTGGTGCTCGTGCCTGGCCCAGAGGAAGAAGTCGCCACCGTGCGGTGGATTTACCAGGCGTTCGTGAACGAGGGCAAATTGGAATCCGAGATCGCGGCGGCGCTCAATGCCAAAGGCATCAAGACGGACTTCGACCGCGAATGGAATCGGGCGACAGTGCATCAAGTCCTGACGAACGAGAAATACATCGGCAACAACGTCTATCACCGGACGTCGTTCAAATTGAAGCGCAAGCATGTGGTGAATCCCCCGGAACGGTGGATTCGGGCCGACGGGGTATTTGAGGGGGTCGTTGAGTCGGAAATCTATTTGCGAGCGCGGGAGATCATTTTGGCGCGCAGCCAAAGACTCAGCGATGAAGAGATGCTGGAAAAACTGCGCGCCCTGCTAAAGCAACACGGACGCATCTCGGGCATCCTGATTGACGAAGCGGAAGGCCTGCCATCGAGCACGGCGTTTGGTCATCGCTTCGGCACGCTCCTGAACGCCTACCGGCTGATTGGCTACGATCCGGGGATTGATTACACCTTCATCGAGGAAAACCGCCGGTTGCGGAAGCGGCATCCCGAAATAGTCGCCTCGGTGGTGCAACAAATCACCGCGCTGGGCGGCACGGCGGAATGGGACAAGCCGACGGATTTGTTGCATGTGAATCGCGAGCTGCGGGTTTCCATCGTGCTGTGCCGGCACACGACGACGCAGGCCGGGGCATCCCGCTGGCTGATCCGGCTGGATGCCGGACTCAAGCCGGACATCACGATTGCGGTGCGCATGGACGCCACCAATGAAGGCATCCGCGATTACTACCTGCTGCCCGGCATGGACATGACGTGGGAGCATCTGCGCGTCGCCGAAGCCAATGGCGTGTATCTCGACACCTACCGCTGCGACACGCTCGACTATTTTTTCACGCTGACTGAACGCATCAACCTGGAGGACGCCGCATGAATGATGAAGTGCAATTGATTCCCATAGACCGGATACGGATTTTGAATCCGCGCCACCGCGACCAGAGCAAATTCGCGCAGATCGTGCAAAGCATCAAGAACCTGGGCTTGAAGAAGCCGATTCAGGTCAGCCTGCGCGCCGCAGACGAGGACGAAGGACCGGGCTATGACCTCGTGTGCGGGCAAGGCCGCATCGAAGCGTTCCGGGCGTTGGGCTACACGGAGATTCCCGCCGTGGTGGTGGAAATCAGCAAGGAGGATCGGCTGCTGCGAAGTCTGGCGGAGAACATGGCGCGGCGGAATCCCGCGCCGGGCGAAATCCTGACGGAAGTGGAGCGGTTGAAAAAGGAAGGACTGACGCTGCACGAAATCAGCGCGCGAATTGACGTGGACACGACGACCATCAACGGATTGCTCGCGTTGAAGCGCTCCGGCGAACAGCGTTTGCTGGACGCGGCATTGAGCGGGCGCATTCCCGTCAGCGTGGCCGTGGAAATCGCGCGCTCGGAAGGCATCGAAATGCAGCGGGAACTGTTGAGGGCGTGCGAAAGCCGGCAACTGACCAAAGCGGCGCTGCGGATGATCCGGCGCGTGATGGATCGGCGGCGGCTGATCGGCAAACAGCGAGGCAACGGCCCGCGCAATCCGAAGCCGACGCGAACCAGCGCGGAAAGTCTGGTGAATGTGTTTCGGCGGGAGAGCCAGAAGCAACGCCTGATGGTGAAGAAGGCGCGGGTTTGCGATGCGAAGCTGCTCTTCATTCTCACCGCGCTGCGACGACTGATGGATGACGAACATTTCATCACCCTGCTGCGAGCGGAAGAACTGGCGACGATGCCGAAGGACATTTGGGTGCGAATCACAGAACAACGAAAGGAGGCGGCATGAGCGAGAAGAAAGGCAAGGTGGCGTTTGAAATGCGGAAGCGCGAAGTGGAACTGGCGCGACTGCTGCCAACGAAGCTGGTCAAGAATCCGGACAATTTGAAAAGATACACAGCAATCGTGGATTCCATTCCCGAAATCGGGCTGATTGAGCCATTGATGGTTTATCCGCAAGCCGGCGGCAGCGGCAATTTCCTGGTGCTGGACGGGCATCTGCGGCTGCTTGCCGTGAAGCAACTCGGCTGGAAGACGGTGGCCGTGATCGTCGCCAGTGAAGACGAGCGATACACCTACAATGCGCGCGTGAACCGGCTGCCGCCGATTCAGGCGCACAAGATGATCGTCAAGGCGGTGCGGAACGGAGTGAAGCCGGAGCGCATTGCCAAGGCGTTGTCCATGCCAATGAGTGTGGTGTCGGGCCTGCTCAACCTGCTGGATGGCATCAATCCCGAAGCGGCGGAATTGTTGAAGGATCGGCAAATGACGGCGGAAGCCATCCGGCTGCTGCGCAAGGTGACGGGGTTGCGCCAAATCGAGATCGCGGAAGTGCTGTTGTCCGCGCACAACTTCACGAAGTCGTATGTCGAAGCACTGGTGCTGGCGACGCCGCGCGACCAGATGGTTGCGCCGCACGAGGAAAAGAAAAAGGCCGGCATGACAGCGGAAGAATTGGCGCGAATGGAACGCGAGATGGAAGCGCTGGAACACGACTTCAAAGCCATCGAAGCGACCTACACGGAGAACATGATGAGCCTGACGCTGGCGAAGGGCTACATCAAGCGGCTGCTGGAGAACAACCGAGTGCTGCGGTATCTGCGCGAACACCACGGCGATTTGCTGACCGAACTGGAGGCGACGGCGGCAGCGGAGGCGGTGTAGGGGTGTGACTGGCTATTTTGCGGTATAGCGGTCAAAAACGAGGCGCTGGACATACTGCTCAGCGTTCTTATCCACCTTAGCCATGATTCCCAAGAAGGCTTCTTGCTCCTTTTCCGTCAATCCCTCCAGAAGATAGCCAAATCTCACCGCGCTCACTTCCTTAATCTGTTCAAGACGCTGTTTGCCATGCTTTGTCAATTCCAACGGCTGCCCACGCCCCCGGTCAGCCTCAACCAGGTTGGCTTGTGTCAACTTCTTGACGATGTCTCCCACGGAGCTGAATGAAATGCCAAAAATCTTGCAAAGTCCCTTTTCGGTAATCGGACCGAAGTCGCTGATTAACTCTAGGGTCAGCAGTTCACGTTCGGAGAATTCCTGATCCTGCGCACGATTGGCCTTTTGCCATTCGCGGAGAATGCGAGTTTTGAGCGAGATCGAGAACAGGGTCATCATCAAGGTTTTCATGGGAATTTTGTTTTACTACGAATTAACTACGAAATTACTTTTATTTTGGTTGACTGCCAATTCACGTTTGGTATAGTATCACTGTTGTTCCAGAACACAAACCCAAATCTGAACACCATGAAAACCTGCCAAGTTCCCCTGAAATGCAGTTCTAGCTTAGCCGTTGTTGTGCTTGCCATCCTGTTAACCGCCGCCGTAAATCTGTCCGCGCAAGATGTTCCGGCCACCAGCGCGGCGGACGCGCTGGACAACCTCAAGACGGCAACCCTAAACAAGATGGACTGGGAAGTTGAAAATACCGCTCGGGCATTTGCGGATGCGCAGAACATTCATAATTCGCTCGTGTGGAGCGATTGGGCGCGGCCCTTTCTGGACATTGCATTGGCTGTGTATAGCGGGTTGACAGCCATTCCGAATCTGGAGACCGGCGGTGCCAGACAATATTTGCACACCGCCATTGGTGCAGCTGATTCTGGAAAATCCTACTACTCAATCTACACGAGTCTGGATCGTTTTCGGCAGGACGGCGTCAACCTTGCCCTAGCGATTGATGGCCCTAGTTACAATGGCATCGTTTCCGCAATGTTGGATCGGGCGGACGCATCGAGTTTCTTCTTCAATTACACTCTGTTCATGAATTCCATTCAAAGCGATCTCAATGGAGCCATTCCCGCAAATTGTCCGATCCGTATCTCACACAAATCGACCGAATATGATCGCACTGGTGGGAGCATTTTTACCGGCAAGCTGCAAGCGAGGAACTATGTGGAGAGCCAGTTTAATGCGCTGAGCACCTTGTTGCGGCAGACCCAGCTACCACAGCAGCGAGTCAATGAACTGGTGGCGTTTATCCAGGCCAGACGTCAGGAAATTCTTCAGTCAGGCTCTGCGCCAGGAATGGGAGTGAGCCATGTAACCTATGATGCCTATTTGACGAAAAGCGGGGTCGTGACCAAGCGCAAGGTCAGCTACAACCTGGGGACAATAAGCCAATTGGAACAATGGCGTTTGAAGGTTCTCGACCTGTTCATTCAGACCACCGGGTCGGACATGATTGGCCTGACTGGAAGGTTAGTTGAGAAGGCGGGGGATTTCGTGATTAAGGACGCGCTGACTGATCTCACCGAATCGGTAAACCTAAACCTAAATGTGGAGGCCGTCATTTCCGGGCAAGCCGGCGCAAACATCGTCCTCAAGGACGCAACCTCATTGGGAATATCTATCGCGACACCGGACATTGGCGTGCTCGCTGATCAGGCCCAAGCCTACGTCTCGAATTCGCGGGAACAAATAAACATGATTCCGCAGCAGATGATGGACGGCTTGCCGGGCGAAATTTCCAAAGTCCTGCTGCTGACGGATGACACAGTAAAATACGCGCAACTTACCATTGCCGCACCGGTGGTTGCCCAAGTCACGCCAGGGACATTGCCAACCAGCGCCTCTGCGCAACACATCGTCGTGACGGGCCAGAATTTCAAACCTTCCAGCGATCCGAACGCATCCAAGTTTATTTTTACCGACCCGGCCAACAACACATATATCCGCACACCAACTTTCGCTAGTGCAACTGAAATGAGCTACGACATCACGGTTCTGTCCGCCGTCGGCACATGGACGGTTAGGGTGGCGAACGGGGCAGTTGAATCGCTCCCCACGAGTTTCACCGTGGCACCGGCGGCGGCACAGCTCACCGGTTTGTCGGTCTCTGCGCCGGCTTCAATGGCAGAGAACAGCAGTGTGCAGTTGACAGCCACGGCGACAATTGGAGGGGTTCAGCAGACCGTTACGCCGGTCTGGCATGAGAACTCAACGGCAACTGATATTTCAGCGGCGGGGGTTTTGACCGCGAGTGAAGTAGCGGGAGACACCAGCGTTGATATTTCCTGCGACTATACCTTCAACGGGGTCACGAAAAGCGCTAGTGCGTCGGTAACCGTGCTCAACTCATCATCTGGCGGCGGCGGCACGGTGAACCAAGAGCTGGTGACCAACGGCGGAGCCGAAAGCGGCAACACCTCCGGCTGGCAGATGTCCGGCCCAATCGTAGGCGTCAATCCTACGTTTCCATACGCAGGATATTATTATTACGTTTTGGGTGAGTTGAATTCAGTCACGGATACCATGTGGCAAAGCATCACAATTCCAGCCAACTCCTCAACGGTGACTTTCAATGCCCAGCTCTGGGTTTATTCCGAAGACACCAGCAGCACGGCGGTGGACACTTTTACTGCGACGGTGCGCGACGCCAATAACAACGTTCTGGCAATCCTTGGCCAGCGATCCAATTTGGACAAAGTCTCAGGCACCGGGCAGCCGGCATATCGCAATATCACCTACGATTTATCTTCGCTTCGGGGGCAGACCGTAAAATTATATTTCACGGCCCAATTGAACAGCAGCGGTTTTACCAGCTTCAAGCTGGATAATATCAGCGTGATGGCGGCGGTCACCCAATCCAGTTGCACATTTTCCTTATCGTTGCCGGGGGATATTTGGGCGGCGGCTGGCGGCAGTGATGCTTTTAATGTCATCGCTGCCAGCGGATGTTCCTGGAGCACATCTGTGAATGTGAACTGGGTCCACATCACGTCGGGTTCATCGGGAACAGGCACGCACGGTGTATTTTACACGGTTGACGCCAACCCGACCACAACGCCGCGAAGCGGAGTCATCACCGCGGCGGGGCAATTTTTTACCATCAACCAGAACGGGAACCAAAATGCCTGCGTTTTCCGGCTCAGCTCGCCCGGCTACGCGTGGCCGGCGGCTGGCGGCAGCGACTCCTTCTCGGTTTTGGCTGATGCGATTTGCTGGTGGGAGGCCAAGGCCAACGCCACCTGGATTACGATTAGCACTAACGAAGGAACGGGAACCGCATCAATAAGCTATACCGTCCAGCCGAACACCGCCTCCGGGTCACGCATGGGCACTATTACGGCGGCGGGCCAAGCATTTACCATCAATCAGGCAGGAACGCCGCCACCACCCGGCAGTCTGGCGTCTGGGCTGTCTTACCCAAGTTCAATTGCAGTCGATGACACCTGGGTTTATTGGACCGAGGCGGGGCGGGGTGTGGTCAAAAAAGTGCTGAAGACCGGTGGCAGTGAGACGACAATCATCTCTACAAATTGGGGCACTTACGGGTCAATCGCATTGAGCGACACGGACATATTCCTTTCCAATCTGGGGATAAACATAGTTAAGGTTCCAAAAAATGGAGGTGTCATTACAACGCTTTACTCCACGAATCAGGATACCATCGAAGGCATAACGCTGCGCGACGGGCTGGTCTATTGGGCAGGTCATTACCAAGGCATGATTTTCTCAATGCCGATGAACGGAGGCCCAATTGTAACGGTTGCAACCGGGCCGGCTTTTGCGACAGGAATACAGGTTACTGACACGGCTGTGTTCTGGTCGTTGTTCAACAACCCGGGGTCAGTTTTCAAGCAGCCAAAAGGCGGCGGCACGGCGATCACCCTGTCTAGCACTACCCAGGTCAACCCGGGTTTGCTTGTGCAAGGGGGGTGGGTTTACTGGACCGCCGGCCGTAACATATATCGTATTCCTGTGGACGGGGGCACGCGCCAAACCTGTGCTTCGAATCTGAGCAGTGCGTGGCGTATGGCGGCCGACGGAACCAACCTTTTCTGGGTTGAATTCACCAGCCCTGGGGGTTGCGTGAAGCAGATGCCCCTCGATGGCGGCCCGATCATCACGCTCGCAACGAATCTGGTTAATCCTACATGCCTGGCCGTTGACGAACGGAATGTGTATTGGACTGAAGGAGACAACCGGTCGCCTGGCAGCATCAAGTGGGTCGCCAAGGCAATTATTCAGCCGGATACAATTGCTCCTCAAGTGTATGTCAGTGCTCCGCTGACTGGAGCGCGCGTGAGTGATCCGGCGTTGCCGGTGTCAGGGACGGCCGTGGATGATGTTGCTGTCTCCGTTGTGGAGTTTCAAATCAACGGCGGGGTATGGAATACGGCTTCAGGAACCACCAACTGGACCGGAACGGCAACTCTGCAAGTTGGCACGAATGCCGTTTCGGTCCATGCTCGTGACACCTCGGGAAACACCTCCTCGGTCGCCAGTGTGACCGTGGTTTACTTGCCGCCAGATGTCACGGCTCCGACCTTGACGATTCTGTCACCCACGACCAACGCGACCTTCTTTACGAGCGACCCCGCAGTGTCCTTGGGTGGGCAGGCGACTGACAACGTGGGTGTGCAATCTGTGCTGTGGGCAAACGAACGCGGCGGCAATGGCGCGGCAGCGCTCGCTGGCAGCACATGGACAAGCGGCCCGGTTGTGCTTCTGGTCGGGCAAAACAATTTGACAGTCACGGCAACTGATGCGGCTGGAAATTCCAAGCAGGCGCAAATCATTGTGGACCGATTGTCCGCCGCGCACAACACATTGGGTTTTGTTGGGAGTCTGCAACCAGGGCAATTCCAGTTCCGCTTTTATGGACAGCCGCGAGCGGCCTACGAAATCCAAGCCTCAACGAACATGGTTTACTGGTTTTCTGTTGGCACAAACATCGTGCCGGTGGGTGGATACTTTGACTTCACGCGTGCCGTGCTTGTGAGCGAGCCGAATGCGTTCTTTCGCGTGAAGGTGATTTCGCCATAAGCGACGCGTATAGCGTGGGCAGAATGATGTGAGGCAAGTTGGACTCTTGAACGGCGTTGGAGAGTTCAACGACAGCAGGGCGAACTCGACGCCGAGCCAGTTCTAGTGGGTCAAGCCGCCGCAATAGAACCGGCCGTAGTTGCCGGCGGCTAAGTGCAAGCGGAAAGGCGACCGATGAACGAACAACAGAAATACTTGTTTGGCGCGGGGGCGATCCTGCTCGGCGTGGTGTTGGTGTATGCGTGGCGCTTGACTTTCCGTCGCAAGCGGCGCTCCGTTCCGCCTGAAGCCATGCGGATTATCAGAATTGCCACCGCACTTGGTGCCGCAGCCATCGGAGGCGGGTTGCTTGGTTTCGTGGAAATCAGTGGTCAGATCATGGGGCTGGCCATCAAGGCTGGGGGTGCGTTTGCTTTGCTCCTCCTAGTTTACTACGTCAATCCACCGTCGTGGGTTGTCTCTGTCGATGACGGCGAGATCGATGTCGGTGGTGATACGCCGGAAGATGATGACCCCTGGCCGCCAATCGACACGTCCCTTCCGGAGGCAGATGATCCATTCACTGGCTTTCCCAAGGCGATGCTGCACTCCTACCGAAGTGCGGCTTCAAAGATGACGACGAACATGGCCATGTTACAGCGGTTGCAGGGGTGCAGGCTTGGATGCACGGTGAGGCGACTTGAACTGGGTGTCGGGAAGACAATAGGCAAACCGATGTCCGGTAAACATTTTAAGCATGTATATTACCGACTACAGGGCAACGCACATTTTATCGAGACGACGGCTCGGGAGTCAGGGCGAGGACTTGATGTCCACCTGACCAGGCTGGGCCTGAGGGCCGTGATAAATATCCGAGATCGCGAAAATCATCCTCCCGTCAGCATTGCGGAACTACAGGGACTACGGGTCATCCTTGCTGGGGGCGTATTGATGTTTGAGGTGTTCAAGTTACTGGTCAAAGCGGGAGAGGCCTCGGAGACCCAGATTCACACCCATTGCGAAGCGGAGTATAGCCGGCGCTTTGATACGCGGCCGCGAGAGGGCGCGTTTAACTGGGCACTGGGTATCATGGCCGGAGAGGGTTGGATCGAAAGCGTCCGTCCGGGCGTTCTGAGGATGACCGACGAGGGAAGAGCGGTGTTTGAGGACCTGAAATCAGCCGAGAACGGCAAGTCTGTTTAGAATGTGGTTGCGTTCGCCGGCAAGTTTGCCGACGGATTTGACAAGCTGTAGGAGGGTAGTGTAAGGCGGACGCGGTGCGCCGGGCTATTCGGACTCGAAGCCTTGGGCGGTGAATTTGAGGGTGCGGGCGTTTTCGGTGACGATGCGGACGATGTTGTCGGGCGCGCCTTCGGGCATTTGGGCGCGGATTTCGAGCGTGACCTCGACCGTTGCGCCGGGCTGAAGGGCCAAGTGTTGAACGATTTCCTCGGCTATTTTGCCAGCGTCCCGGCCAACCCGCTGGGGATTCAAGGGGACGGCGCCGAAAAAGCGTTTTGGTTTGGCCGGCGCGGGAGGTTTACCATTTTCAGCTTCGATTTTGGTTACGGTCAAATGGCCAACCAACTCCGCTTTGCCTTCGGCTGATCCGGCAATAGAAACGACCGTGGCTGCCTGCTCGGCTTGAAATTGCTTCATGGCCGCGTCTGGTTTAACCAACAGGCCGGACAGCTCGTCCATTCCCAGCGGGACTTGTTTGCCGAAGCGCAGGCCACGATAGCGTTTGGCCGGTTCATCCAAGCTGTCCGCGTAGGCGAAGGAATCCTGCTGCCAACTTAAAAGAGCAATGCCCTCGTGGATGGCATCCACCAACACCTGTGCGTTGCGCAAGCGTGGCAAATAAAGGTAGCGCGCGAAATCTTCCGCCAGTTGTTTCACGGAGACGTTATCACCGCGCCAGAGCGGCACGTTATCCAGTTCCAGGCGCAGCCGGGAAGCGGCCAGCTTGGAAACCAGCATTTCGTCGTTCCTCAATTTACGGCTCGCCCGCGCGGCCAGCGGCTCCTGGCCCTGCAACCGGAACGACTGCCACTGCACGGGGTCTTGTGACTTCAATTGCGTCGGCACAAGCAGCCACTGGTAAGTTTCCGGGATGCGGGCGCTGACGGTAGTATTGGCGTTGTCGCGTTGCGTCTTGGCCTGCCGGCGCTGGTAGGAGTCGAGATTCAAGGGCGGTTCGTCGCCTTCCGATTCCTGCACGATGGAATTCCAAGCCAGATAATGCCGCACCGCCTCGTCAAGATCGGAAAGGCGGGCGCGGTCAGCGGTTAGAAAAACAAGGGCGTTTCGGTAGAGGCGCGGCGCGTTGCCGCGACTTTCCAACATGCTTTTGGCCGCAGCCAACGCCGGACTGTCCTGTTCCTTCACATGGGGATATTCCACCCCCAAGATGACGAGCCGCGCATCGGGATCGTCGGGCACGTCGGCGTTGGTGAGCGGGAAAGAATGGATGCGGCTGAAATCGCCACGCGTTCTGAGGTCCTGGTTGACCCGCGCCTTTACCTCTTCGGCCACGGCGTCAGGGTCGGACTTAAATTGTTCGGCACGGTCTTCGGCGAGCTTGGTAACGGTGGGCTGGGTGGAATACCAGTAGCGTGCGCCGTCCGCATAAAGGTAGGTCGCCAGACGGGTCAGGTGGCTGAGAGCATCCGCGAAGATGGCCGGCGACTCACCCGGCTGGACGCAACCGAGTTTGACCCGCCGATCCTCCAAACCCCGATTGGCTGCTTTGGCCGTCGGCGCAGAGCCAAGGTAAACCGTGCGCGCAACGCGGCGGCACGCAGAATAGCGACCAAGGTTCGGCCTTTCGCCGTCAATGCGGAGCGGCAGTGAATTCGGACCGTCCACGTCCTTCTCAATGACCGGAACCCAATTGTCCGGCAAATAGCGGGTGAGTTCAAACTGCACCCGTGGGTCATCAATCGGAATGTTCGCCGGCAGAATGAGCGGGTTGCGATCCTGCTTTTCCCAAAGCGAATGAATCACTGCTGCCATGAGCCGCAACACACCGCGCGTTCGTTGAAACTTCACCAGCGTGGACCAATCGGAGTAAAGCCGGTCGAAGACTTCCGGGTGGATGGGATACGCGGCCTTGAGACGTTTCTCGTATTCGGCCTCCCGACACTCCGGCGGAAATTCCTGCTGCTGCGAGCGGTAAAGTTCCATGAACGCCTTGGCTGTCGCATCGCGGGCGACGAATAGTTGCGCGTCGGTGATGGTTTCAAACAAACGTCGCCGGACAATCTCGAAACCTTCCTCCGCACTGGCGGGCCGCCAAGAGGATTCGACACGACCGATGGCGTTTTTCAACCGCTCCAAAGCATGGCGTCCACGTTCGCCACCGACTTCCACGTCCTCGACTTCGCTGCCGTGCGGACTGACCACGCCGCTTTCGCTGGCGGGAATACTGACCACCAGAAAGGTGTTCTTCGCCGCTTTGGCGGCTTCGCTCAAGGTCTGGGCAAACGTGAAATGGGTTTCAAACCGGCCACCGGGCAAATCCGCGGCCTCGTGCAACTGGCGCGCGTAGGCAACCCACTCATCAATCAGAATCAGGCACGGCGAGTATTTGTTGAACAAGACGCGCAGCGTATCGCCGGGGCTGGTGGCGCGCTCGTCATCTTCTTTTACCATCGCATACCCTTCTTTGCCGCCTAGCTGCCACGCGAGTTCGCCCCAAAGCGTGCTGACAACCGTGCCGTCTGGTTTGCGGCTGGGTGAGCCGGGGGAAATCTTGTTCCCGACGATGACCACGCGTTTCGCCACCGGGATTTTGTTCAAGCCGGTCTTTTCAAACACAGACTCAAGGCCGGGCAACTCCGCCCCCTTCATGCCACTGAACATGTGATACAACGCGAGCATCGAGTGGGTCTTGCCGCCGCCGAAATTCGTTTGCAGTTCGATCACCGGATCACCGCCCTGACCTGACAAACGCATCAAGGCGCTGCACAGGAGATCGCGCAAACCTTGGGTCAGGAATGTGCGCCGGAAAAATTCCACGGGATTGCGATACTCGTCCGAACCTTCGCCCATGTGGACCTGCCACAAGTCGGCAGCAAATTCCGCCTGCTGGTATTTGCCAGACGCCACGTCCCGGTGCGGCGTGACGACTTCCCGCCACGGCTTCAAGCCGGGAATGGTTTCGCTTTCCACGGCGGTGCTGGCGGACTTGCGTTTTTCGGTGCGGACTTGCTCGTCGAACCGGACCCGGAGCAACTCCAATTTAATCTTCTCCACCTCGGAAGCTTCCGGGGCCGAAACGGCCGTCAGCAAGCGGGCGCAACTATCCAGGGCGCGGTAGGCGTCATCCGTGCTGAAGGGGCGTTGGTGCGCCCAGCGATTGCGCACCTCGCGCAATTCGCTGACGAGAGTGCGTTCCGCCTGACCGAGCGTCTTGCGAAAAACCTCGTTCCATTGATTCCAGAGCGTCACCAAAAGCGCCTGCGCATCCCACTGCGGATTGTCGGCAGAACCGAGCAGGGACATCTGGCTGCCGGCCATCGTTTTCCGCGTCTCCTCAAACCAGCCCTGCTGATAAATGCTCTTAAGTTCGCGCTCAACAAACGGTTTGAGGCCGCCGGTCAAAAATTCCAGCGACTTGCCGACTCGTTCGTGATTGGTGATGGCCATAGCTTAGTTGCGCGCTAAATAAATTCAGGTTGTTGCGGTCCTCGGGTCTGAGGCCGTGACTGCGCTAATCTTACCAGATCGGGCCAGCCGAGGACGAGCGCGTTGTAGCTTTGCGCCTCGATGCTGCGTTTTTGTTTTTCGCAAACCGTGAACAATTTATACGCCAGGTCACGCGCGACATCGGCTTTGGCGCCGAGCTTGCGCATGAGGACGGCGGTGGCTTCGTCGCCTTTCTTTTCGTGGTAATAAACCCGCAACAGATGGTGAGTCATTTCCCAAACCGTCGGGCGGTCATCCTGCAACGGATCCCAATCGGCGGGCAATTGTTCTGGCCGCAGCAAGCGCACCTGATTCCCGCGCACTTCCAGAATCCCGGCGGACACGAGGCCGTTCACGGCGGTCGCCTGCGCGTTGGCGAGCAGGTTTGCCTTGCCCGCTTCGCCCCATTCAAAGCCCTGCTCCTCGAACCACAAAACTGCCCAGCGTGTATCCTTGTCCAGTTCCTCGACCGACTCGCCGAGCAATTCATCCTTCATGCCGTTGATGAGCGCGAGCACGGTGCGCACACTCATCGGCTGGCCGCTGCTCTCCAGCACGGCGGCGTAACGGGAAAAGACGGCCATACCGGGACCGATGGCCGCCTGTGCGAAGTCCACCGGGGCGACGTTGCCCTGCTGCAAGTGGCGCAAGGCCGGCGGCAATTCGCGCTTCAATTCCGCAACCAAAGTATTCCGTCCGACACGCGCCGCGTCCGCCGGGCGAGGGCGGCAGGCGAGCACGATGTAGGAGGCGAGCGCGTTTGTGCCCATGGAAACCATGCGCCACGTCTGCGATGCGCGCACCGGCCATGTGGCGGTGATGGTGAAACCGCTGGAAATGAGCGCTTCGAGCAGCGTCTCCCAACCGGTGGTGAGATTCAACGCGCCGACGGCTTCGACATCGTCGCTGGTGGTCTCTTCCTCGTCTTCCTGCTTGAAGGCATAATAGACGGTGAGCGGAAAACGCGGGTCGAGAATTTTCAGCAAGCTTGTGAATGCACGACGGAAACCGGACTCAAAGTGTTCTTTTGCTTTTTGCCGGTCGCCATCAAATCGTTCCGGCGATGCCGTCAACTCCGGCATTTTGGGCACGAGCACCGTGTCGCAAAGCGGTTTGTGTAAATCGCCAATGGTGCGCCGCAACCAGACATAAAAGAAGTCGCTCAAAGCTGCGTAGCCGATATTGTCGTAATACGGCGGGTCAGTGCTGATAAGGAGTTTTTTTCCGATGTCTTCGCCTGCTGCGGCATCATTCTGAATTGCATATCCGACAGTGGCGTTACCCGCACCAAGCACCTCAACGCAGTCAGCAACGTAGTCACTGCAAGTAACCCAAGCACCAACAGAATCGCCAACAGTGTTTGCTTCAGCGAAATCCCACATCATTGGGATTGCTTGGCGACCAAACATATTCATCACCTTCTGATTGCTTGAACTCCAACGATTCAGCGAGTTGTTGAAATCAACAGTGCGATCCAGACTTAAAGCCAAAAAGGTAATAACTGCCGTCGCGTAAGCTTCCGTTTTTTCTTTTGTTAAAGCAGCATTCTTTGCCGCTTTAACAACCTCGGAACGCAGCTCTTTGATGCTGTCACTCAGAGCAATTATGGTCGTGAGCTGGCGCGGAGTGAAGAGCTGGTCAAATCTTTCAAGCCCGTAGCTGACACACCAAATATTGCGGGGGTCATCGGCCATTTCTTCATTTGGTGCGTCGTCGGGTGGAGTGACTTGCGCGGCGCGTTCGTGTTCCGGTGTGACCGGCAAATAAATGCGCCCTCTTTTTCCCTCGGCAACGATGGCAAGGAGGCGGCTTCCAAGACGACCGGCCATTCCTTCGCTCTTAATGTGGGTGTCTTCGATGGGCTGGCCTGAAAGCAGGCACTTAAATTTTGCGCCACGCCCAAGCTTCGTTCCCGCCTTGATGGATGCCCTATCCACTGGCGTGCCGGTCTTCACATTGAAATGATACTTGCCCGCCGCCCGATCCACGACGGGTTCAAGCCAGGCAAGCTTGCCCGCAGTAGTCGAAAGCCAATAGCTGCTTATTAAAGGCACATGTGCGCCGCGTGCTGCCGGATCCTGACTTGCTACTGTGCGTGCCCAAATCCACGCGATGACATTACCTTTACCGCCTCCATTTTCATCAGGCAGCCGCACTTGCGGATAAAGATGACCAAGCTTTTCCTGCATCCGCTCGCGGATAACACGTCCATAGTAACGCACGTCTGCGGCCAAGCCGTGCGTGCCAGTCCAGCTTTGCGTGCCACCGATGCGGCGACGGTCTTCTGGATTCACCGGGGGGCAGCCGGACCAACGCGGCGCAATTTCCAAATTGCACTTGTTCAGGATGACGGCGACGGGATTGAGATCGGCGGCGTGAGCTTCGCACCCCAGCCGCGCGGCTTCCAACGGGATTGAGCCGCCACCGGCAAACGGATCGAGCACGGGCGGAAGTTTGCCGCCGCAATGTTTCAACATTTCCGCGTGCGCCTCGGCATATACGCCGGGCTGGTCGTGGAGCTTCTTACCCATGAGCCGGCGGATGATGTCAAACAACCGCTCGCGTTCCGCATCCTGCGCTGCCTCACTTTTCCCGGCCCAAGCCGGGTCGTCCAATGGATCGGTGACGACGGAAGCGAACAACACCGCGCGCGCCGAAGGCAACGGCAGCCGCGCCCACCAGTGGTGGATGCCCTTGGGGTGCGGCCCGATGCCCGGCATTTTATCATACGACGAAGCGTCGTTGATTTCCGGCAACGGCAGTGCGACCTCAATGAGTTTTTTGGGCTGGGCAGAACTCATGGCGGACAGACGGCGAGCAATTTACCGTTGGCGGTCAGCACTTCGAGGCCTCCCGTGATATGATCGCCGTCGTCGGTCATCAGTTTCAGATTATGATGAAGACAGTTCTCAGTGATGAGCTGGTCGTTCCAATCGGTGGACCCGGAACCAAAATCCGTGAGCATTTTCCCGACATTCCATTTGGAAAATGGATGATCGAGCGCCTGGGCGTCGGCCATGATCTGGGTGGCGATGGATTGAACGGATTTGGCCGCCGGCGGGTAATCGGCTGATTGGCGAAAATCCTTCCGCTTCGCATACTTCCTACCGTAACCAGGTGGATCAATGAGCTTCCACTCATCGTCGAGCAAGCGATTGATGACCTCGCCTAGAACGATGGGATCAATGAAAGCCTTGGCTCCGCTCGCATGGAGCTTTCCCCAAGCTGTGGAGTAAAGGGAAACCTTGGCCTTCAGCCAATGAGGATAAGCGGCAGACGCTGGCGAATACAAAAACAACCAGATGTTGGCATCCGGGAGCACCTTGTCCGCCGGGGTGAAGGCGTGGGCCGCAACATTAAACGCTTTGTTCTTCATTGGGAAAGTCCTCGGAAACAGATTCCTCCATGCGGCTGCGGTTTTGGAAATAGGCCTTCGACCACTGAATGGACTTGTCGAGCGCCGGCTGGAACGCGTCGCGGAGATTGGTCACCTCCAACAATTCGGTGATTTTCTCCTCCGAAATGTCGCCGTAAAGCTTGCCGACGGACGCATTGAGAAAGGCGGTGATGACCATGGTGATGCCATCGAAGGACAGTTGCACCTTTTGACCGGCCCTGAGCAGGGGGCAAACCTCCTTGAAAACACGTTCGCCGTCGTCGGCGTCCACCGCGCGCGGGCTGTTCACAAGGTCGGCGACCCGGATTAAAATTTGTTCACTCATAAAAAATCAGGTGTTCAGCGTTGGGCTGTCGGAAAATTGCCAATTGGCGGTATCCACCGCGACTGTGACCACCGTTGCCGGGAGCACATGGTCAAATTCTCTGAATTCTTCCGCTTCTGCATGAAATTGCCAGAATGCCTGACCGCTGGCAATCTGGACTTGCCCCCGGTTGGCACAGATGAAGTCACGCAACAACTTGAGACCCACGCCGCCGGGCGTGTCGCGCTTGGTCGTGTTGCCCTCGACGAGCGCCCAGCGCAACGCGCGAATGGCCGGCCAGTTGATGTTGAAACGCTGATTCACCCGCTCGGGAATGGTCACGCCGGAATCGGCAATGGAAAGCACGAGGCGTTGCTGGTGGGGATAAAACTGTCCGCAAACGAAAACGCCGAGGCTGGAATCCGCGTGCGTTTCGGCGTTAATAAAAACTTCACCGAGGATTTGCAGGAACTGCAACGTGAAATCGCTGGTCATTTCCGGAAGCCCTTTGCTGGGCAGATGCAAATCGAGAAAATCGTAAAACAACTTGATCTCCTTCGCGCTAAACCGGGTGTAGGGAACGGCAGTGCCGCTCAACGGGGCGGTGTCGGGATACCCGAAGCACCGGAGGAAGCCGTTTTTTTCCAGCACCGCCAGGGGCAGCGAGGGAACATCCACGATGGAAATCGTATTGGAGCGATCCCGGATGGTGTTGAGCACCGCGCCCAAAGGAGCGGCCATGTTCGGATCAACGACCGAAAGCGCCGCCAGACTCACATCGAGCGTTCCGCCCGTGAGTCCGATGGCGGCGTCAGCCAAACTCGACAGGGCATTGAACCCATCGAAGCTGTTCAACAGATTGGGGAGGGAAATCTTCATGACGATACCGGCGCGCTCATAATTCTGGCTCGGGCGTGACTATTCGGGCGCGGTGGCACGAGCCAACAGGTCCGGGAGATCGTAATTGACGCTGGTGACGGCGAAGTCGGGTTCGCGCCGGAAGGGCTGGCGCACATAGCGCGGCTCGGCGGTGTCACCATCCACCGTGACGATGGCGAGGATAAAGTCTTCCGGTTTGTTCATCGCGGTCATGATTTCGTTGCGCGTGATGGTAACAGTATTCGCCCCGACTGCGCGACCCTTGACTTCAAGGAAACGCAGCTTGCCGGTGTTCGGAATCCGGGACTCGACATCGTAGCCGCGATTTTCCGAGCTGACATCCGCCGGCTCGAACCCCAGCCGCCGCTCGGCCGCCAGCACCGTCTGCATGGCGAGCAATTCGACCCGCCGCCGGACTTCGGCGTCGTGCGTGTTAGGCGGCGGCGTTTCGGAGAGCCGGGGCGTGACGTCGCGCAAGGCGCGGGCGGACACGATGACCGCGCCGCCGAGAACGACAGGCGGCAGCGGGGAAAGCTGGGATTCGAGTTCGAGTTCGCGGAGACGACTTTGCAAGCGGGCCTGCAAATCGTCGGCACGCTGCTGCGCCTTGCCGGAGTTCAAACGCGCGTTGACCTGGCCGGCCTGTTCTTGAAGGCGGAGTTGCTGGGCACGGTGATCCCAATAATTGATCTCCTTGGTCAGCCGTTCGCGCACGGCGACGCGGGTGCGTTCAATCAGGTCGGTGCGGTGGTCGCGCACTTCCATGATGTGGCGCGGGAGCAATTGGGCGATAGCGTAGGAAGTCGCCTTGGTCTCCAACTCCTGATTGAGCCACGGTTCGAGGAGCAAAGCTTCAAGGGCGGGAAGCTCTTCCGTTGTGGCGGGCCGGTAATCCAGATAGGGAGCATAGCCCGCCGGGGAGCAGCGGCCCTGGGCATCCACCTCGACGAACTGCATCTGGCGCGAGATGACGCGGCGATTGCCGGCGCGATCGGTGCGGGCGTCCTGAATGGCGTGGTCGAGACAGAGCAAGGCGCGCGGGCCGGGGGCGGTGTCGCGATCATCCACCAACACCGCGCCGCGCTTGAGTAGATCGCGATGACGTTCCAACAAAACATCTGACACCGACTGCAACAGCGGATGGCCGGGGCTGATGAACTCGGCAACGGGTTTGCCGGGCACGGCGATAAGATGTTTCTCGAAAGTGACGCGCTCGTAGCGGACGAGGACAGGATCGCCGACGCCGGTCTGGCGGTCACGTTGGCGCAAGACCGCCGGGACATGGCTGATCTCGAAGCGGCGCGGTTCACGCTCGCGCATCGTGCCGCCCAATTCATTGAAGGCGGCGAGAAAATAGGACTCGATGAAATGCGGCTGCAAGCGCCGCGCCTCGATGCGTTCCATGCCCTCGCGGATGCGGCGGACTTTGGAGGCGTCCATGGAGTCGTGCGCCAACGCACGTTCCTCGACGAGGTCGCGGAGCTTGTCGTGTTCCATCGCGTCTTCGACGATTTGAAAGAGACGGTCGCGGACGTCCTTGCGGTCACCGTAACGAATGGCCTCCATGAGCACTTCACGCAAGGGCCGGTTGTCGAAGGTGACCTTGCCGAGCACGTCGAAGACCTGTCCGCCGAGGGCGTCGCGTTCCTCGCTGAGTTTTTCGAGCAACCGCAAATAGACCGCGCCCTCGCGCGTCTCGGCGGCGACGAGATTCCACAAATGGCAGACCTCGGTCTGCCCGATACGGTGGATGCGACCGAAGCGCTGTTCGAGGCGGTTGGGATTCCACGGTAAATCGTAGTTCACCATCAAGTGAGCGCGCTGAAGGTTGATGCCCTCGCCCGCCGCGTCGGTAGCCAACAAAACCTGGGTGTCTTTGTCCTGGGTAAAAAGTTCCTGCGCCTTGGTGCGCTCCTCGCGGCCCAAGCCGCCGTGAATCAGAACGACAGCCTCGGGTTTGCCGATGAGCGTGCGGATGTTCGTAGCCAGATAATTTAGTGTGTCACGGTGTTCGGTGAACAAGACGAGTTTGCGCCGATGGCCGTGGGCATCGAACATCTCCTGATTGTTTTGCAGCAGAGAAGAAAGTTCCTCCCACTTCCGGTCCTTGCCGCTGCGCCGGACTTCGAGAGCGAGGTTTTCCAGCCGGCGGAGGATGCCGATTTCCTTTTCGAGTTCCGCGATGGTCTGCGCCGCCGTGGCCTGATCAATGATCTGTTCCTCGGTGGCCTCGACTTCCACGTCCGGCGCGTCGTCGAGATCGTCTATGTCGTCGCTGGAAAGAGTTGGGCCGACGCTTTCGAGCGGCACAGCCGCGCCACGGCGAAGGAGTTTTTCCTCGCTGAGACGTTTTTCGAGCCGTTCACGACGACGACGAAGCGACTGGTAGATGGCTTCCGGGGACGAGGCGAGCCGGCGCTGCAATGAAGTGAGGGCAAAACCGATCGTGCCGCGCCGCCCATCGCTGTTGAGGCGGTCGGCGAGGTTGAACTGTTCCTGAACGTAATCGGTGACTTCCTTGTAGAGGCGGGCCTCGCCGTCCGAAAGCGTGTAATTCAGCGTATAGGCGACGCGTTCGGGGAACAGCGGCGTGCCGTCGAATTTGAGCAGGCGCTCCTTGACCATGCGCCGCATCATGTCACTGACGTCGGTCGTGTGAACGCCGTCGCGGAACTTTCCTTCGAAGCGGTCGCCATCAATCAGCGCCATGAAAAGCTGGAAATCCTCCTCCTTGCCGTTGTGCGGGGTGGCCGTCATCAGAAGGAAATGACGGGTGATGCCGGAAAGCAGGCGGCCCAAGTGGTAACGCTTGGTATATTTGGCCTCCCCGCCAAAGAACGTGGCGGACATTTTGTGCGCCTCGTCGCAGACGATCAGATCCCAATCCGTATCCTTGAGCTTGGCCTGGACCTCCTCGTCCCGACTGAGTTTGTCGAGGCGGGCGATGCAGAGGGAGTTTTCACGAAACCAATTGCCGGTGCGCGCGGCTTCCAGTTTGTCGTTGGTGGCAATGTCGAAAGGGAGATTGAATTTGCGCCAGAGTTCGTCCTGCCACTGCTCGACCAGGTTGCCGGGACTGACGACAAGGCAACGCTGAAGGTCGCCGCGAATGAGCAATTCCTTGATGAAGAGTCCGGCCATGATCGTCTTGCCCGCGCCCGGGTCGTCGGCCAGCAGGAAGCGCAACGGCTGACGCGGGAGCATGGACTCATACACGGCGGTAATCTGATGGGGCAACGGTTCAACGAGCGATGAATGAACCGCAACCAGGGGATCGAACAAATGGGCAAGCCGGATGCGATGCGCCTCGGACACGAGACGGAACACGCGGCCATCGCCATCAAAACTCCACGGGCGGCCGGCCGTCAGAATCTGCAAAGCGGATTCGCGGTCGCGAAAAAGGATTTCCGTGCCGACGCGGCCAGCGGTGTCCTTGTAAACGACCTCCAGCACGTCCGAGCCGTGCCATTTGGAACTGAGCAACTCGGTGAGAGCATCAGGGATGATGCCCTTTACGAGTGTGCCAGTGGTGAGGTCTTCGAGCCGAGCCATGCTGGGTGGAATTATGCAGTTACAACAGCGTTAATGACAGTCAAAAACTCTTGGTGCGAGTGGAGGAGTGGAGGATGCGGGATCGGCGCAAAGCAGAGCGAACAAGTTCATGCAGACAGTCTGACAGCCGAGGTGAGACAAACACGGTCCAACCCGATTTCCAGAACGGAGCGATTCTTGTAGCCGGGCCGGGATTGTGTTTTGGAGGACATTCTGGTTACAATTTCCGAAATGCACGCCTCCTTGACGCATCTCAGAGCGCAGTGGCTGCTGGCGCGGGACATGACTGACACCCACGATTCTCCGGGCTTCAGCGCGCTGGCGAAGGACTGCCATTATCACAACTAGACGACCATGGGCCACACCCGACTAGGAACATTGCCCGCGACGCGAAGCTGGAACGAAGTGGTCGGCTTGGTGGCGGAGGGGGCGGATGCGGCGCGGGTGGCGGAGGCGACGGCGAACGCCTGGCGGCTGGCGTTCGCGAAGGTGCAAGGGGACATCGGCTTCCGCGAGGCAATCTGGTGGATGACGCAACTGGGCGTGGCCGCCGCGCAGAAAAATCCGGTGGATCACCTGGCGTCGCTCGGACTGGAGATTGGAAAGAGTGAGTCGGTGGTCGAGGTCGCGATGGCGCTGGCGAACGCGATGGACGAGCGGATTGACGGCAGCGGGAAACGCTCGGACTTCGGCGAGCTGGCGGAGCGGTCATTGATCGCGGTGGTGACGGAAAATTTGCAGGAGCGGATGCCGCCGCTGCTGCCGCCAAACGCCGACGATGTGAGATCGGCGCTGGGAAAACTGGGGAGCGTCAAGGAGTTCGGGCAGCTTTCGCGCAGTTTCTTCCAAAAGCTCACCAACGAGTGCCTGAATTATTTCCTGTCGAAAACGATGCCGGCCCAAGTGGGAGCGTCGCGCCGGTTTGCTACCGCCGGGCAACTGGAGGGATTTGAAAAGGCGCTGGCGACGCATTGCTGGGAGGCGTCGGAGATCGTGGAAAAATTCAGCGGCGAATGGCTGTCGAAGAATCGTTACGAGGGCGGTGGCAACATTGACCGGGAGACGGCGGAGAAATTCGGCTGGTTTTCGCTGCGGAAGATGCAGTTGGAACTGGAGACCCGCGCACGGAAACATGGATAACCTTTGCATCATTCCATGCGGGGGGCAGTCGCCAATCAAAGGCGGACTGGACGGCGCGGTCGTGCTGCCGCTGAACCTGTGGACGCCACAGAAGAACCGCCCGGACTACCTGCGGCTGGAACTGGAAGATTTGCACGGTAAGCTATTCAAGCCCGTGCCCAAGCAGTTCGAGGACCTGCTGGAAATCGCCACTTACGTTTATTGTGCGGACCAAGCAACGTCGCGCGGCGGGCTGGATGTGGACACGTTCGGCGGCCGGTGGCGGCGGCGGTTTCAATTCCACATTCCCGTGCGCGAGCCGGATTTGTGGAACTCGGCGGAGATGCAGAAGGCGCTGGCGGACACGCTGGGATTCCTCTCGGACGATGTGTTTGAGTTCACGTTTACCGCCGCCAAGCACGCGCCGGGAATGCAGCACTACCTGCCGGGACTCAGGGACGATAATTTCCGCGGTGAACCACAGCAGGTGGTGATGTTCTCCGGCGGGCTAGATTCACTATCGGGCGCGGTGGAAGAGGCGGTGCGGTGCAAGCGCCGCCTGATGCTGGTGAACCATCGTCCGACGGACAAGCTGAACAACGTGCATCGCCGACTGGAAGCGCTGCTGGCGGAAAAGGCGGGGAACTTTGCGCCGACCCATCTGCACGTTCACATCAACAAGAACAGCGATCTGAACAAGAATTACACGCAGCGGACACGGTCGTTCCTCTACGTCGCCATCGGGGCGACGGTGGCGCAGATGCTCGGGCAGCGGAACGTGCGGTTTTACGAAAACGGCGTGGTGAGCCTGAACCTCCCGGTGTGCGCCCAAGTGCTGGGGTCGCGCGCGACGCGGACAACGCATCCGCGCGTCTTGCAGGACTACGGGAATGTGCTGGGGTTGGTGGCCGGCGAGAAATTCACTGTGGAGAACCCATTCATCTGGGAGACGAAGGGCGAAATCGTCGAGCGGATTGTCAAAGCGGATTGCGCGGAATTGATCGGCCACTCGGTCAGTTGCGCGCACACCTTCAGTTTCTCGAACGAGCATCCGCACTGTGGCACATGCTCGCAGTGCATTGACCGGCGGTTCGGTGTCATTGCCGGCGGGGCGGAGGCGTTTGATCCCATCGCAGGGTATGCGACCGATATTTTCACGGGGTCAAGGCCGCAGGAAGAAGATCGCATGATGATGGCCTTGTATTTGGAGCGCGCGAAGCGCGTGGCCAACATCAAGGCGGCGTCCGACCTCATCACGCTGTTTCCGGAAGTGGTGCGCACGCTCAAATACCTGGGCGGATCACCGCTGGCAGCGGCAGAACAGGTGGTGGCGCTCCACAAGCGGCACGGCGGCGAGGTCAAGCGGGTGCTGGAGGAGATGTTGAAGCGCTACAGCGCGAAGATCGTTGACCGGAGCATCCCGAAGGATTGCCTGCTGCGAATCGTTTACGACTCCGGCCCGGCGGCGTCGCGGCCCGAGCCGGCCAAAAAAGTCCAGAAGGCGCAGGAAACGCCGCTGGCGGAGAAACAGGACGAGCGATGGGAGCGAGAGGAGTTGTCCAAGGACACCTTCCGCCTGGCCTACGGTCACAAGGCGTGGAGTCTGGTGTTTGCCGGCAAGCGGGATGTGCTAATTGATGAACGGGCGGTGAAGCTGGTCGAGCATCTACTCAAGAGTCCGCCGGACGAGCCGATTCACGCGACGGAACTGGAAAAGTGCGTGGACGGGCATCCCGTGCTGGACGGTGTCGGCAGGATTGGGCAGCCAGAAGATTTCGGCCATGTGCCGGTGGCGCTGGGGTCGGTGGGCGGTGTCATTGAGGAAGCGTCGGGCCGGAAACTGGCGGGGAAAGACACGCTGCCGGCGTTGCGGGCGAAAGTCGCGGAACTGAAGGCGGCCAGTGAGGACGAGTTGCTGCCCGAAGAAGAGCGCGAGGATGCCCGGCAGGAATTGGCGGGTCTGCTGAAGGCACAGTCGCGGGGCGGGAAATTTGCGGACGGCGCGAGCCGATCGGCAGAACGGGTGCGGAAGCAGATCAAGACTTTCATCAAGGAAATGAAGACGGCGAAGGGCAGCCGGGGGCAACCGAACATGGTTTTGCAGGCATTTGGAAAGCATCTGGAGGATCATTTGTGGATGCCATCGGTCGGAGCAAAGAATCGCATCGGCGCAGCGGGCAAGCCGGGATGTTTCACGTATGAGCCGCCCAAGGGAGTGCGCTGGCGCGACTAGATTTCTTACCTAAACCTCACAAAAGAACGCGAAGGATAAACCCTTCGCGTTTTTTTATGCCCGGAAACGATTTTTCCGCCACCGGAAACGATTTTTCCGCCCATGCCTTATGCCGGGGCGAACGGTTCGTCACGGTGAAAACGAAACCGAACATGGCAGCGAACAATCGAATGAAGGCGGCGCGAGTGCTGAAGGGCATCACCCAACTGCAACTCGCGGAACAGGTCGGCACGCGCGAGATCGAAATCTCGCGGATTGAAACCGGGCGCGTCACGCCCGACGTGGCGATGAAACAACGCATCGCCCTGGTGCTCGGCAAACCCACGTTTGAACTCTTCGACTGCTGACTCCTTGCGGAGGGCCACCATGAAAAAAGGAGCAACAGTTCACCTCACCCCGGCCCTCTCCCCAGCGCGGAGAGGGAGTGAACCGGTCGTGGCGAGCGAAGGCTACCTGGACAAGGTGGCGGTCGCGAAGCGGCTGGGGGTGAAACCCAAGACGGTCGGCGAGTGGGCCAATCAAGGCAGGCTGCCGGCGTATCGGCTCGGACCTTACCTCCGTTTCAAGTGGGCGGAAGTGGAAGCGCATCTCGCCGCGACGTGCCGGGTGACAAGTCCATTCGCCGCCATGCCGCGCGGGTTATTGGGGGATTGCTGAAAGCTCACACGTGAATTTCACGGATTAACACAAACCAAAAACCACAGGAGAAAAAATGAAGCACATCGTATTCGACATCGAAACCGTTCCGCAGGATGAGGCGAAACTGCTCGCGCTCGCCCCGGAATTCACCGCCGCCGCGAACTTGAAAGACCCGGAGAAGATCGCGGCGGCCATCGCCAAGAAGCGCGCCGACTACCTCGCCGATGCGGCGCTGAATTGGAAGACCGCTGAGGTCGTGCTGATCGGCGCGGGGGATGAAGCGGGCATCCAGTCGTTCACCGCCGGCACGGAAAAGGAACTCGTCGGCAACTTTCTCACGCTCCTGGGCGACGCGCTGGCCGATGGCGTGGCCGCTGGCGGGCACAACGTCAAGAGCTTCGACCTGCCGATGCTCATCAACCGCGCCCGCGTTCACGGGCTGAAAGTGCCCGCGACGGTTCTCGCGTTCTGGAAGGGGCGTCCGCAGTGGGCAGAAAATATCTTCGACACGCTGGAACTTCTGTCCTTCGGAAAATCGTTCGACGGCAACGGCGTCGAGGACGTAGCACGGGTCTTCGGCCTGCCGCCGAAGCTTGGTCACGGCGGCGATTTCCCGCTGCTGTGGCGCGCGGACCGCGACGGCGCAATTGCCTACAACCGGCGCGATGTGGAAATCGAAATCGAAATCGCCCGCATCTGCGGAGTGATTTAAGTGCGAGCCGCACAGGCCATCTCTCAAGGAGAACCAATTATGACACGCTCTGAAACCATCACGCATCTGGCGACGGCGCTCGCCAAGGCACAGGCGGAAATGCCGGTCGCGGTGTTCGACGCAACGAATCCGTTTCTGAAATCGAAATACGCATCGCTCGGCGCGGTGATTCAAGCCAGCCGCCCGATTCTGGCGAAGCACAAGTTGAGTCTCGTGCAGTTCCCGATCTCGGACGCGAACGGCATCGGCGTGGAATCCATTCTCGCGCATGAGTCGGGCGAGTTCGTCGCGGAGCGCATCGTCATTCCGCTCACCGAGGAAAAAGGGAAATCCAAGGTGCAATCCGCCGGCAGCACGCTGACGTATCTGCGCCGTTACTCGTGGGCTTCGATCCTCGGAATGTATTCGGATGAAGATTCGGACGGCAGTTCGCCGGTCCAGGCATTCACTCCCAAACCGGCAACGGCACTTCCGCCGCCTCCGATTCACAAACACAGCAACAACTAAACGAAAGGACTGATATGGAAATCCCTCAAGAGGGCAAATACGTCTGCAAGCTGAATGGCCAACTGGTCATTTACGAAGCATCCACCGGCTCACTCTGCGGCGCAGTGCCGTGCGTGATGGTGGAAACCGGGTTCACCTTCAAGCACACGCTCGTGCTCGTGAAGGCGGACGGAACAATCCAAACCAAAACCACGGACACGCTGAAAGCGGTGTTTGGTTGGGACGGCGCTGATCCGTTCTGGCTCATGGACAACTCGCTCGACGGTGGCGCGATGCGCGACGTGGAGTTCGAGATCGTTGGCGGGCCGGAGACGGGCGACAAGGGCGGGCAATACTTCAAGAGTCAGTGGCTCAATCCGCTGGGCGGCGGCATGAAGACGCCCGCGGCGGCAGACCGTCGCTCGGTGCTGGCGAAGTATGGCAGCAAGTTCCAGGCGTTGGCCGGTGTCGCAGCGAAAGCCGCACCCGCCGCGCCGAAAATCCCGACCGTTCCGAAAGCTGCGCCCGTTGCGCCGCCGCCAAGTGGCCCACCGCAAGGTGCGGCGACGATGGAGGAGGCGTGGGCAGCGCTGAACGAAGCGCAATCTGGCAAGGCCGCTGATGTCATCGAGAAAGTCTGGTTCGACACCATTGCCCGGCTGTTCCCGAACAAATCCAACACGGACCTCAAGCCGCATGAGTGGGGCAAACTCAAGGCGGAGTTCACCGACGACATCCCCATGTGAGTGCAATCGCGCGGAAGTGACTAACGCGCTCCTTTCACCATGACCAAGAAAATCAAACTTTCAGAGATCGTGACGGACGCCGGGACGCAAGTCCGGGCGGGCCTGAACGAAGCGACGGTGGCGGATTACGCCGAGGCCCTGGCCGACGGGGCGAAGTTTCCGCCGGTCATCGTGTTTCACGATGGCAGCCGTCATATCGCCGCCGATGGCTTTCATCGCATCCATGCGGCGGTCAGGAACGGCGCGACGCAGATTGAATGTGACGTCCGCAAGGGCGGAAAATCCGATGCGCTCAAGTTCGCGCTCGGGTGCAACGCGCATCACGGCCTGCGCCGAACCAACGCCGACAAGCGGCACGCGGTCGGGATGGCGCTCAAAGAATTTCCGAAACTGTCGGACCGTGCCTTGGCGGAAATGTGCCTGGTAGGGCATCCGTTGGTCGCGGAGGTTCGGGCATCAACTGGAATTTCTTCCAGTTGTCCGCCGCCACCAACCCGAGTCGGTTTGGATGGCCGCGAGCGGAAATTGCCGCCGCCGCCGATGCAGCGACGGGCGTCAACGGACGCCAACGGCAGCGGGGACAAGACTGCGGTGAAACCGCAGTTGCCGCCTCCGCCGTCGCAAGTGCTGGACGGCACGGGCTGGCCGATTCCCACACAACTTATTCCGCTCTGGCAGCGAACGGATGAAGTCCAGGAAATGCTGACGGCTCTGAGTCGCGTCAAAGGCGCGCTGCGCGCCGCCCAGGAGAACAAGGACAAGTTGTTTGCCGAGGTGAACTTCTCGTCAGCGCTGTCGCAACTGGATCAGGCGTGGACGGACATCAAGACGGCGAAGCCGTTCGCCGTGTGCCCGACCTGTCAGGGCCAGCTTCCCGATAAATGCACGCTCTGCAAGGGGCGCGGGCTGATTTCCGAACATCGCTGGAACACCTGCGTCACCCGCGAGGACAAGGAATTCCGCGCACGGGCGAAAGGGAGGAACTAACCATGATCCGCAAACTCGACAAGCTCTGGTTTCGGCTGCTCGGCGTGGTGCATCGCTGGACGTTGCGGCGCGGGCAGGCGCATTGCCGCCGCGAAAAGCTGCGCCGCTTCCGGCGGCATCTGGCGTGGCAGAAAGCTCACCTCAATTGATATGAACCTGCGTCCTTATCAACTCGCCGCCTCTGACGCCATTTTCAAGGAATGGCAGGACAACGATTCCACGCTGGTCGTGATGCCAACGGGCGGCGGCAAGACCGTGCTGTTCGCCGATGTCATCCGGCGGGTGTTTCCTCGCCGGGCACTGGTCATCGCGCATCGCGAGGAATTGATTTTCCAGGCGCGCGACAAAATCCAGCGGGTCACCGGCCTCGCCGCCGACGTGGAGATGGGCGAATACCGGGCCGACGGCGGGCTGTTCGGTGCGTCGCGCGTGGTCGTCTCGACCATTCAAACGCAGTGCTCCGGCGGCGATGGCGGCGGGCGCATGTCCAAGTTCGATCCGCAACGCTTCGGCGTGCTCATCATTGACGAGGCGCACCATGCGACCTCGCCGACGTATCGGCGCGTGATTGATTACTACCGCACGAATCCGGCGTTGAAAGTCCTGGGCGTCACCGCCACGCCGGACCGCGCCGATGAGGAGGCGCTGGGGCAAGTATTTCAATCGGTCGCGTTCGACTACGAAGTGCTGGACGCGATCCACGACGGCTGGCTCGTGCCAATCGAGCAACAGATGGTGCATGTCGAGGGGCTGGACTATTCCAGCATCCGCACGACGGCGGGCGACTTGAACGGCGGCGACCTGGCCGCGGTGATGGAGGCCGAAAAGAATCTGCAACAGATGGCGTCGGCGTCGCTGACGATCATCGGTCAACGCCGCGCGCTGATGTTCACGGCGAGCGTGAAAGCAGCCGAGATGACGGCGGAAATCTTTAACCGGCATCGCGCGGAAATGGCGGCGTGGGTGTGCGGCAAGACGGACCGGGACGAGCGCCGGAAAGTGCTGGCAGATTTTGCCGCAGGCAAAATCCAGGTGGTGTGCAACTGCGGCGTGCTGACGGAAGGCTTCGATGATCCTGGCGTCGAGGTTGTCATCATGGGTCGCCCGACGAAAAGCCGGTCGCTGTATTCGCAGATGGTCGGGCGCTCCACGCGACCGCTGCCCGGCGTGGTGGATGGGCCGGAGACGGCTGACGAACGGCGCGCGGCGATTGCCGCGAGCGCGAAGCCGTCGTGCCTCGTCGTGGATTTCGTCGGCAACGCCGGGAAGCACAAGCTCGTCACGAGCGCGGACATTCTCGGTGGCAAGGTCAGCGAGGAAGCCGTCGAGCTGGCCATGACGCGGGCGCTCAAGGCCGGCGGGCCGGTGAAGATGGCCGAAGCGTTGGACGAAGCGGAAGCGGAGTTGCACGAGCAAAAGCGATTGGCGGAGGCCGCGCGTCGGGCGCGGCTGGTGGCGACGGCGCGGTTCACGACGCAGTCGGTTGATCCGTTTGACGTGCTGCACCTCGACCCCGTGAAGCCGCGCGGCTGGGACAACGTGAAGCAACTCACGGAAAAGCAACGCTCGTTGCTCGCCAAGCAGGGCATCAATCCTGACAACCTTTCGTTCAGCCAAGGCAAACAACTGATCTCGGAAATCTTCCGGCGGTGGGATGGCAAGCTGTGTTCGTTCAAGCAGGCCAAGGTGCTGCGGAAATACGGCTACGGCACGGAGGTCAGCTTCGCGGAAGCGTCGGCGACGATTGATGCGCTCGCCAAGAATGGCTGGCGCAAGCCACTCGTGCCGCAAGGAGATCCATCATGGAACTGAGTCGCATCATCCCAAACGACACGTTGCGCCGGCTGAATCCGCACCTTTTTGGAACGCGGAGTCCGCAGCGCGGAGCGCGGAATGGAGTGGTGCGGGAGGCGAGCCTCCACGAGGAGATTTTCGACGAGTGCCGGCGGCGCGGCTGGATCGCGTTGCACGGCAGCATGGCCGAACGGACATGCCGCACGCTGGGCGAGCCGGACTTTGTGATTCTGGCGGACGGTGGCCGCGTGCTGTTCGTGGAGTGCAAGTCGCGAAGCGGCAAACTCTCTCCCGCGCAAGCCGCGCTGAAACATCACGCCGCAAAACTCGGGCACACGGTGCATGTGCTGCGCTCAATGGAGGATTTTCTGAAACTGCTATGAAACAAACAATCGAACCAACAACGCCAACATCGGTCATGGAGAATGAACGCGGGCAATGGCTGGCGGCCATGCGCCGGGCCAGAACTGAACTGGGCATGACCCAAATGCAATTTGCCGCCGCCATCGGCATGTCGAAGGACGCCGTGGCTTCCTGGGAGTGTGGTCGCAACCGAATTTGCCGCACCAGCGCGTTGCGCATGAGCGTCCGGCTGCAATGCAACATCATCGCCGGGAACACCGACCCGGTCGGCGCTGAGGAACTGATTCAGGCGCGGGTCAGGGAATACGAACACAATCTGCGCCGCCGAATGGGGGTGCTCGCACCATGAGCTTCACGCGCGTTTCCAAATCGCACCCGTGCCCGGTTTGCAAGAAACCGGATTGGTGTCGCGTATTCGGCGACGGTTGGGTGGAGTGTATGCGGGTGCAATCCGATAGGCCGGCGAAGTCCGGCGGCTGGATGCACTCGCAACGCGAGTTGTCACCGGGGCGGCTGACGCCGCGAGCGCCGCGATCTGCACCGCCGCCGACGATCAACGCGACGAAACTGATGCGCGACTGGCTCGCCGCGACTACGCTGACCGCGCTGGCGGAGTTCGCCGCGTCGCTCGGCGTTTCAACGCCGTCATTGGTTGCCGTCGGCGCGGCTTGGGCTGCGCCACATTCGGCCTGGGCGTTCCCGATGTGCGATGGCTACGGCAACGTGGTCGGCATCCGGCTGCGCAACGAACGCGGCAAGTTCGCCGTGCGTGGCAGTCGGCAGGGCATTTTTCTCTGCACGTGCGAACGGATCGCACCTGCTGGAATCCAGCAGGTTGAGCACGCGCAATCCGTTGCAAATCAGGCAAACCAAAGTCTTCAACCCACCGATTCCGGTGGGTTGAGCGTGGCCGTGAGTGCGATCGGTTCGCAGTCTCGAACCCTGTTCGTCTGCGAAGGGCCGACTGACACGGCGGCGGCCATCGAGCTGGGCCTGTTCGCCGTCGGTCGCCCGAACTGCTGTTGCGGCGGCGCGGAGATCAAGGTTTTCGCCCGGCGTCACGATTGCCGTCGCGTCGTCATCATTTCCGACAACGACAAACCCGGGCTCGACGGGGCGCGCAAGGTCGGCGGCGAACTCAAACTGCCGTTCGCCGTGTATGTGCCGCCCGCCAAGGACGTGCGCGAGTTCGTCCGGCTCGGCGGCACGCGCGCGATGATCGAGAGCACCCTCAACAACACGATCTGGAACACATGAAAAAACCCTCCGCTTACCTGCCGCTCTACGGCAACGACTTTTTCGAGGCCATCGCCGGTTATCCCGATGCCGTCGGCATGGGATACCTGCGCGCGCTCTGGCACTACTGGAATCACACCGGCTGCGACGGCCTGCCCGACGATGACGAATATCTGCGCCGCGTCTGTTGCTGCGATGCTTCGGCATGGGTGCGCACCAAAGGAATCATTTTCGACAACCGTTACCACTTCCGGCTGGAGGACGGCGTCTGGCATCAACCGCGCTGCCGGGAGGAGTGGCGGAAGTCCCAGGAAATTTTCGCGCAACGCTCGAAGGTCGGCAGCGCGGCGGCAAAGAAGCGGTGGGAAGGCCATGCCTGACGCAATGCCTGCGGCAATGCCGGACGCATTGCGTCACGGATGCCATTCAGAATCAGAATCAGAATCAAAGAAGTCTCCATAGGTAAGAAAGGTATTAAGATATGAGTAATGAAGTTGAGAAGGTAGTAACTCAGAATAGCAGTAAAGGGCGGCTGCTCCGGTTCTTGTTCAAGCCGCCGCGTCTCGGGCCAGTGCCGCCGACTTGGGTGGCAACCGATCTAGCAGGCGTGGCGATCTTCAATCGGTTTGCCGCGAGGCTGGCGAAGTCGCCGCCTGATCTGGTCACGCATCTGGGCATGGTGCGGTCGAACGCCTACTACGCCGCCGGGTGTCCGCTCGAACTGTGCGACCATGCGGCGGCGCGGGATGTGTGGAGGGTCATTTACCAAGAATCTATCGAGGAGGGTCTATGCCGCTAATGTTTGAACAGCAACCCCGCGAATCGAATAAGGCGTTTGCCGCATTCAGCTTGTATTTGAGCCTCGGGCCGGAGCGGTCGCTCGCGACGGTTGCACAGAAGTTGAACAAGAGTGTGACGATTCTCGGGCGGTGGTCGTCGAAGTTCGACTGGCCGGCGCGGGTGGCCGCGCACGGGGCGCACTTGGCCGTGGTCGAACGCGAAGCGGTGGAGGCGGTCGCGCGGAGCAAGGCGGCGGAATGGGAAAGCCGCGAACAGGCGTTGAGGGAAACGGAATGGCAGATGCACGAGCGGGCCATCGCGGCTGCCAAGCGCGGACTCGACGCCTACATGGAACGCGAGAAGGTCTATGCCAACCTCGCCGACATCGCGCGGATGCTGGAAATCGCCAGCAAGCTGGGCCGGCTGGCGACGGGCCTCGGCACGGACGGCGAGCGGCGCAAAGGCGACGATCTGCCGACTGTGCGCGTCGAAGTCACGGTCGCGCTCGAAAAAATCTACGGCGAGCCGTTGCCGGGCGAAGTGGTGGACGTGGAGGTCGTCGGAGGCCCGTCGCGGACGCAAAACAGGGTTTTGGCGTCGCAAACAGGGAGTCCGGGATCGCAAACAGGGGAATTGCCGGCGCAAACAGGGGAGATCAAGCCATGACACCTTGGGAACGCTATTTCCTGATTGGCCGGCGTGCAGGCTGTCCGAAGGACCAGATGCAGCGGTTTGAGCGGGCCGACGTGATTCTGCAGGAGCGGCAACTCGTCGCCAGCGCCGCCGCGCGACTGTGCGACCGCGCCGATGGGCCGACGGCCATCGGCTACGGCGGCGCGCGTGGCGGCGGCAAGTCGCATTGGTTGCTCGCGCAGATGGGTGTGGACGATTGCCAGCGCGTGCCGGGGTTGAAATGCCTGCTGCTACGCAAGGTGGGCAAGGCGAACCTGGAGCACTTTGAGGATCTGCGCCGGAAGTTGTTCACGAATCTCGGTCACGAGTTCTCGGCGTTCCGCGGCATCCTGACTTTCAACAACGGCTCGCGCATCATCGCCGGGCATTTCCAGAACGAGAAGGACATTGATGCGTATCTTGGTTTGGAATACGACGTGATTGGGATCGAGGAGGCGACCACGCTCACCACACGCAAATACCAGGACATCACGACGTGCTGCCGCACGAGCAAATCGAATTGGCGTCCGCGAATTTATTCCACAACAAATCCGGGGGGTGTCGGTCACGCGTGGTATCGGACGCGGTTCGTCGCGCCGATGCTCGAACGTCGCGAGACTGAAACGAGATTCGTGTCGGCCCGCGTGACCGACAATCGGTGGAACAACCCGGAATACATCCGGGTGTTGCAGGGTTTGAGCGGGTGGCAGCGCCGCGCGTGGCTGGACGGCGACTGGGACATTGCCGCCGGCCAGTTCTTCACGACGGTGCGGCGGGAAGTGCATGTCGTCAAAAACTTCGATGACACGCGGGCGCGGGAATGGTTTTGCGCGATGGACTACGGCTTCGCGCACTACACCGTGGTGCTGCTCGGTTGCACCGACGGTGACGGGAATCTGTTCGTGGTGGACGAACACGCGGAGCGGCTGTGGCTACCGCAGCGTCACGCGCCCGCGATCAAGGGGATGCTGGCACGGCACAAGATCGGCGACCGGAAGCTGGAGCTCGGCGATTTGAAACGGTTCGTAGCCGGCGCGGACGTGTTCTCGCGGCAGAGCGACGGGACGACGGTGGCGGCGCAGTATGCGCGGCAAGGCATCACGTTGCGCCCGGCGAACACGGATCGGCTCAACGGCTGGGCGGAAATTATGACGCGCTTCGGCGACATCGAGGCGAACATCCGGCCGAGTCTGTTCATTGACCAGCGATGCGGGCGGCTGATTGAAACGCTGCCGACGCTGCAACACGATCCAAACCGGCCCGAGGACGTGCTCAAGATTGACGCGGACGACGATGGCGTTGGTGGCGATGATTGCGCCGACTGCCTGCGTTACCTGGTGGCGACGAAAACCCGGACGGTCACGCAGCGGAAATTGCGGGGGTTGTAAGAAATGGAGTCGAGAGGTCCACGACCTTTCGCGCGGTCTGGTGCGCGTAGCACCAGCGCCGGGGTTTGGGGACGACGCGAGTTCCCAACAGCGATGGCTGCGCGGCTGAACCCTCAAGGTTCAGCCGCGAAAATTTATGGGGGGGCGCACGGTGGCGAGCCGTGCGCCTGTGATGGTCAATCCTCGTCCGGCATCATCACCGTGATGGCAGGCGCGGGGTCGTCCATGTCCTGCGGGCCGCACTGCGCGATGAGTTTCACGAGTTTGGCGCGGCGGTTGTCGTTGCGCACGTAGAGCGCAACCGGGATGCGGTCAACACCGGGGCGAGCACGGAGGATTCCGAATCTCGTCATCCACACGACATCCCAGAGTCTCCCGGCTTCGTCTTGCGCGGTCACGTCGGGCGGCACGGCGACGTAGGCATCCCAAACGGCGCGAGTCAGGAACATGGGATATTTGATTCCGGCTTCCTGCGCGGTTTTGGTCACGTCCACCTGCACGCCGTCGGCGACGGCTTGCGCTCGGGTGTAACTGTAAACCACCGGGCCAAAGGCGGTGATGCCGTCGGCGATCTGCTGCGGCTCGCCGAAAACGGCGGCGAGTGCTTCCTCTGGATTTATGTTCTGGTCTTGGTTCATGGTGTGATTCCTTTCAAGCGGGCGTTGCCTCGTGGATGAGGTCGAGGCGTTTGCTGCTGGCCAAGTGGCGGGCGACATCTTCCGCAATCTCGAAACTGCGGAAGTGTTGCAAGTGGCTGACCGGCTCGGCTTCGTCGTCGCCGATATAAACCACCCAAACGGGGATTTCCTCGCCTTCATGGTCACGGTCGGATTGCGGGCCGTCGAAATACACGGCGCGATAAAGTCCGGTGTTGGTAAAGTCTGCGGTTGCGATGCACATAAATTTCAGCGGTTAAGGATTGGAATTTCGGAGTTTGGGCTGATGCGCTCCAGCTTGGGGCGCGGTTGAATCGTCACCGGCTTGCCAAAGCGCGGCGTGATGGTGCGCGGCTTCTGAATCACCGCGACAAGGGCGGCGGATTCGCTCACGCGAATCACGCGGCACGGCTGGCCGGCATACTCGACAACGTCACCGGCTCGGAGTGTGTAAGAGTTGGTCATAATCTTGGTGAAGTGATGGGGCGCACTGTCACTGCGCCCCGGTTGAATCACGCGGCGACGGCTTCCGGGGTCTGCGCCTTCGTGCTGCGGCGGATGCTCGCCGGGCGATAGCTGGAATACTTCTCGTGCGGGTCGTTGTTACTGCTCAAGCGGAACAGTCCGCACGGGTGCTGCCATGCCTGACGCTCACGATTCCAATGGAAGCCAAGCTGGGCCAACTGCTGCCGAATCTCGGCGGCGGGCTGCTCCTTGAACGTCACCCAAACCCATTTGCCTACCACCTCGGCGGTGCGGTAAACGTCGGGCAACGTGGTCAACAAAAGGTTCAACACCTTCGGTGTCGGCAACGTGCGGTTCGCCTTCCGTGCTTCCGAATCAATCGGCAAGCGATTGTCTTTGCGCTCCGGCTGCGGTGCGCTCTGCGCTTCGGTGCTTGTGTTAGTCTGCTCGATATTGCGGATCTGCTCCCGAGCCCCTGAGTTATTTTTTTGTGATGTAGTTTTCATGGTCTTTTTTTTTCTGCTCTGCATTGCGTCTTCTGTCCGTCGCCCTTCATGAAAAAGCGGAAGCCCCAGCCCTCCCCCGTGGAAGTGGTCTTCAGAAGGTCGCCGCGAGGGGCGGGCTGGTCTTGGGCTGACGCCATGAGGGCGATGGAGAGAAACGCAGAAGCAGAAAAAGCCGGACCTGAAAACGAAGCTGCCGACACAAAAAAACTTCGTTTCCCCACATTCGAGCGAAGCGAGCCAACTATCTCCCAGCGCAGACTCCTTGGGGATGGAAGGGGTCTAGCATTGGGGTTGGGCGGGGGTGCGAGCCGCACCGGCGAGCATTGGGGCAAGCAGACCCGGCTGTTCCTTTCAAGGCGAGTGGTTGAGTTGGCGCGACAGATGCCTGCGAACTGGCGCGGTGATTGCCACGCGACGAGGGCAGTCGCGTGCCGCCGGGGGACGGCGGGAAGCAATCAGCGTGACAGTGAAGCAGCGGTGCGTCACACAACGCCATATTGTGCGACCCTTTATTCCAGCGCTGAAGCGGCTCACGAGTGAGGAGTGTCGGTGCGATCAGGAATAAAGGTGTGAAGCGACGCAGGAGCGGAACGAACGCACAATATGTGTTGTGTGTAGCACCGGGGAGCAAGGCGAGGCCACAGGCGCGCAGGAACGAGCACCGTAAGCCTCGCCGGTCTGTTGTGCCAACCAGCCGCGAGCCGATGCCTTTGGCCGGGTCTGCTGGACTCGCTCCCCGGCGCAGTCGCGATAGCGCAAGCCAACGAATCTGAGTCTTCGACGGCAGAGCGGAGGGCGAGGGCTGCGACGCGATGGGTGCATGGGCGCGATCGGCAGCACCGCCCGCAGCCTGACGGCGAAGTCTCAGACCAACTTGGTTTTGTCAGTGAGGTCGGCGTGTTTTGCGACGCAGGAGCAAACGCGCCGTGCTCACGGTTAATGGTGATGTCCTCGGCGATAGGCGAAGCCTCGCGCCGTATTGCTGGTGTCCAGGCCGGACGAAGTCTCGCGGCCATATTGGCAGGCGTGCCTGCACCCACCGGGCCGATATGCGGAGCATCGCGGCGTTTGGCGTCTTGCGTTTTTGGGCGCACCGCTGTCCGTGCCGGTCTCGGCAGTTTGCGGCCGTCGGAATGAGCGAGAGCATCCAGCGAAGTCGGCGAAGCTGAGTGCGGCAGCGAATGGAGCGGGCGGAAAGCTGCCGAGTCCGGCCAGCGGTGCGGGCGGAACAGTGCGGAAGCGGTGAGCTTGTAATCTGGGCGAACCGCGTCACTTGGCGCGAGCCGAAGCCGATGGGCGACCAGGGGCGCGTCAGCGCCAGGCTCGGCTCGCGCAAGTGTCCGCTCTGTGACGCCGCGCTGCTGCCGTTGTTGAATCGAGGCGCGAAGCGACGAGTCGTCCAAAATATTTCCGCGATAGCGGCCATCTTTTCCTTGATGCCTGACCCGCGCGCGCCAGACCGTTCGAGCAACCAGCAACGGTGGATTGGAACAGAGGCGTTCGAGCGTGGTGAGACGTCCAACGCGCGCGCGGGTAGTGAGAGGGCCGCCGAGAGTGACGTTCGTAAACCCGAGATGGCGGCCCGGCCCAGCGCCGTTAGGCGCTAGGGCGAACGTCAGGCATCGCGCGCGCGGCGGTGATGAACGTAAATGGAAACCGTGAATCTCGTTGCGCGCCTCGTGGTGGTTGAGCACGCGAATGGAGTGCAGCGCGAACTAATTTCACTCCGAGCGAAGCGAGCCAACTTTGTCTTTCGAGGGCGAACGAATTACAAGGCGCGTTCAAATTGTCAGCGACTCACGACTTCACCTGGCTGCGTGTGAATCGAATCACTGAGCGGGAGCAAACGCGCGTTGGTGCAAATTTGCAAGAGAGTTGCCGAGTGAAGCACGAAAGACTTTATTCACCGGTTCAATTTCGGAAAGTCCAGCCCACGCCTTTGGAACGACATACATGTTGCGCGGGGACATGAGATCGAGGAAATGCGTCTGAAGATTCCGAATGGGATACTCGTGAAGTTCACCGCGAAGCTTCATTCCGACTGGCACGATGTGGCCAACCTTCCAATTTCGTTTGTTGGGGTTATCTCCCAACTTATCGAGGTTGCAAAAATATCTGGTCTTGGACTTGTTGGCAGCCTTGATAGCCATTGCAAAGGGAATCGAATCTGACAGCAAAGCCTGCCGGACTTGTTTAAGGCTCGGCGTTTCACCACGCTCGGCAAGTGTAATTGCCCACTGTGCTGGCGAATTATCGGACGGGATGAGCACCCGGTTGGTATGGTGTATTACTTCGCTTCCAGGAGCACCCTTTGATGATCGCACAATGAGGGGCATCGAGGTATCTCTGACCCAAGCAACGAGAAGTTCATCCCACGCGAGCAAAACATCTTCGGCAATCGTCGGTCTATGTGGCGAATTGTGCCAAAGCGTTGCGACAAGATTTAAGGCTTGAAGGAGTTCCGGTTCAAAAGATTGGGGACACACTTTCATGCCGGTCAATTCAGGAAATCAGTAGTAAGGGATCAAATTTGTTTCAAGGCGAGATCCGTCGCCTCAACCAGAAATTTGAGAAGCGCGATGCCTTTTTCCAATTCGTCACGTTTCACAATGTGGCCGTTGACCGTAGTAAGTGCTGAGGCTGGCGATCGGTGGGCAGCATCGCCGCGTTTGGATACCAGGGTGTCCAGGTATTTTCTGGTAGTGGGAACGCCAAGGCCGGACCACGCCCAAGTCTTGGTGACATCAATGCTCAGGTAATCCAGAAACAGCTTCTGGGTCTTCGCGGAGTTGGGATTGTGCAACCGCGCAATATCCTCGCGGAACTTGGACTCCACAAAATGAGCGAGCGGACTGCCGGCAATCTGCTGGAGACGTGGTTGGAGCGCCTCGGACAAACGGTCCTCAATGTAAGTTTCCCAAGCGGTCAGAGCCAGGATAAGGCCGGCACGTTTGAACACCTCGGTTTGCGGTGGCGGCGGCTTGCTGTTGAGTTTGTCGAATTGGTCGAGGAGAATTTCGGCGTCCTTGATTGCAGCTTGGAAAACCTTGGCGGCCTGGGATGTGGGAGGCGTCGAATTTGGCATGGCGATATTGTTTAGCGGCAGTGATTGGAAGTCGAGCGTTCGCAGCGGTTGCGCCGTCAGGCGCGGTGAGCCGCGAAGCGGCTCAGACTGGCCGCTCGCGACGGCGCGATGGGCGCACCCAGCCGGTGACTACGAGCCACCGCCAGACGAACGGCTGCCACCACGGCAACTGCGGCCGGAACTGCGGAAGCCGACCGCACGCGACCCAGCACTGCACCGGGAAAGTGACGCGCTGGAAGTAGAGTGCCGCAACCGCGCACTGCCAGCGCTGCCAGTGGATGCGAACGTAACGTAGTAGCTCTCTATGTGGTGTGTGTGTCATCACCATTGCGCAGCACGGGCCGCGCTGCGCGATAGCGCATTCAATTCCTCCGGCGACGCAGCTGCCGTGACAGCCTGTGTTGCGCCTGCGGCAGGCTGGCGCGGCAGATGCATTCGCCGTCCATCTACGCGGCCTGTGCGGAGCTGACACACACACCACATAGAGAGCTACGGAGTGGAGACACGGACGACAACGCCTGCGAATTGCGATACCACGAATTGCAGCACGCCGGATTGCAAGTTATCGCACGCGCCAGTTGAAAACCGTCAAGCGAAAATGTGACGGACGCCGACGGATGCAGACGGAAGTTGAGGGTCAACGAGCGGACGCGAGCGGTCGTGTGTTTGGTGACGTGAAATCGGAGTGAAAAAAACGCGTGCTACGGTGCGCGCGTGCCGACGGATTCCACACATCCTGATTACGATGCGAGCGCCGCTGCGTGGTTGAGCGCGCGTGATGTCTTTGCCGGCGAAGCGGCGGTGAAAGCCGCCGGTGAACGGTATCTCCCGAAGTTGGATTCCCAAACGTCCGAAGAATACAACGCCTACCGCGCACGCGCTTCCTTCTTCAACGCCACCGCACGCACCGCCGATGGTTTCGTTGGCCTGATCTTCCGTCGCGAGCCGACGTTCAAACTCCCGGAAATTTCTGCAGGTGTTGGTCGTGCCTTGGCGGCGTTCGTGGATGACGCCGACATGCTGGGCACGTCGTTGTCGTCCTACGCGAAAAACGTCGTGACCGAAGTTGTCACCGTGGGTCGCGCCGGGTCGTTGGTGGATTGGGAAGACCAGGTTGAACAACGTGCGTATGCCGTCCTCTACACCGCTGAACAAATCCTGAACTGGCACACGGAACGTGTGAACGGTCGGAATGTTCTGACCCTCGTTGTGCTGCGTGAGGTCAGCAAGAAACCCGTGGCTGGTGAAGATGAATTTGAAGCCGACGAGATCGAACAGCTTCGTGTGTTGCGACTCGTTCCGGGTGGAAATGCCGGGTGGTCGTATCAAGTCGAAATCTGGCAGCAAGGCAGCAAGAAATCCAAGCGTGGAAAAACCGAGTGGACGAAAGTGGAAACAAGGATCCCGCTCCGTCTCGGCAAACCACTGCCGCTGATTCCGTTCGTGTTCCACGGTCCACGCCATTCGCTGCCGGTCGTGGACAAGTTGCCGCTGGCGGACATCATCGCGGTCAATCTCGATCACTACCGCCTCAACGCGGATTACAAGCATGGGATGCACTTCACCGCACTGCCGACGGCGTGGGTCAGTGGCTTCGACAAGTCGTCCTCGCTGCGGATTGGATCAAGCAGCGCATGGGTCGCGGAAACTCCGGGTGCAACTGCGGGCTTCCTCGAATTCACCGGGCAGGGTCTGACGACGTTTGAGCGCGCGATGGATCGTGACGAGCGGCTGATGGCCGTCCTCGGCACGCGGATGTTGGAAGCGCAGAAGCGCGTCGGTGAATCCGCTGATGCGATCGAACTTCGCCAGAGTGGTGAAAATTCCGTGCTGTCCGCTGTGAGTCTGAGCGTGAGTGATTCACTCACGCATGTTCTCCGCTGGGTCTATTGGTGGAACTCCACCGAAGAAACACCGGAGGCCGTCGGTGAAGATCGCGTGCTCGTAACGGTGAACAGCGACTTCAGCACGAAGGGCATGGCGAGTGATGAAATCACCGCGGTCGTGGCCGCGTGGCAGGCTGGTGCAATCAGTCGCGACACGATGTTTGAGTTATTCCGTAAAGGTGAAGTGCTGCCGAACGGTCGCACGAATGAGGAGGAAAAACGGCTGGTCACAAGTGCGCCGCCTCCGGTCTCTGGAACTCCCGTCGGTGAACCCAACAAACAAACAGGAGTGGTGCAATGAAAGTTTCGAGTCTCTGGAGAACGCTGACGCGTGAGCAACGCCGGGCGTGGAACGCCTGGGCGAAGAACAACAAGGTACTGCTCGACGATGGCAGCCGTCGCCGTGTGAGTGGTCGCAAAGCGATGACGATGGTGGTTCGCAACCGCACGATTGCAGGCGAAGCGGCAAATCCATCGGTCGTGCCCGCAGTGGTGGCGTGGTTGGATGGCGCGCTGGATTTGAGCGATGCCGGCCCGTTCACCGAGAACGCCGGGTTCATCGGTTTTCGCGCGCAGCAAAACCTTGCCGCCGGAACGAAGTGGTTCGTATGGGCCACGCCGCCCGTGGGCGGGGATGTAGTGAATCCGCGCCCGATGCTGCGGTTTGTCACGTGCCTCGCGCTTGGGGCAATCGCGTTTGAAGACCTTGTGTATTTGAACGCGCCATACCTGGCGGTGAATGGCTCGTGGGATGGGCCGCTCACGGAAGGTGAATGGCCGACGCCGACGTTCGTTTGGTTTCGCGTGCATCAATACGCGAACGGGCAGTTGAGTCCCGGCGTCACGTTGAGCGGGCAGATCGCAATCGAACTGTGAGGTGCGAGCCGCACTGGCAATTAAAACGAGAAAGGAAACACGATGGCACTGAAATACAAATTGAAGTCGCGGGAGGAAATCCCCGCTGAACACGCGAGCCTTTATGTCGAGCGCGATGGTGCGTTCTACGCGGACATCGAGGGTGTAACCGACAAGACCAAGGCGGATGAGATGCGTAACCACAACATCGAGTTGCGGAAACAAATCGAGGAACGCGATGCCCGCTTTGATGGGATTGACCCCGATGAGTTTCGCCGCCTCGTCGAGGAGAAACGCAAACTCGAATTGCAGGCGCAAGGCCACAAGCCCGAGGAAATCGAGAAGATCGTCGTGGACCGCGTGAAGGGATTGAAGGCCGATTGGGACAAGCAACTCGCGACCGTCACCACCGAGCGTGACTCGCTCAACACGCGACTCACCGCGATTCAAATTGACCAGGGCGTCATCACCGCCGCGACCAAGCGCGGTCTGCGCCCGACGGCAATTCCTGACATCACCGCCCGGGCACGCACGGTGTTCAAGCTGGTGAATGGTGCGCCGCGCGCCTTTGAGGCCGATGGCCAGACGGTGCGTTATGGCAAGGACGGCGTGACGCCGATGACACTGGAGGAGTGGGTGGACGCACAGACGTCCGACGCTCCGCATCTTTTCGAATCCAACGCTGGTGGCGGGGCTGCCGGCAATCCTGCCGGGGGTGGGACGGGTTCAAACCGGTCCGTGAAGAATCCGTTCCGCAAGGAAAGTTGGAATCTCACGGAGCAAATGAAACTGCAGAAAACTGACCCGCAACTCGCCGCGCGCCTCAAGGCCGCAGCCTGAGCGGGTAAAACAGAAAGGTTTGAGTTATGGCTAAGACAGCGTTGGCGGACATCATCATCCCCACGGAGTTTGAGAAGTATGCGATTGAGCGGACGGCACAGCTTTCCGCCTTCGTGCAAAGCGGCATCATCGAGCACGCGCCTGAGTTCGATGACCTGGCAAGTGGTGGCGGGCGGGAAGTGAAAATGCCGTTCTGGAAAGACCTGACGGCCGCACGCCAAATCCTGAGCGACAGCGCGCCGCTCGTGGTCAACAAGATCACCAGCGATCAGGACATCGCGCGCATTCACAACGATGCGCAGGCGTGGAGCGCGAACCATCTGGCAAAGGTGGTTTCGGGCGACGATCCCATGCAGGCGATTGTTGACCTGGTGGGTGACTACTGGGCGCGCATGGACCAGACGTTGGTCATCTCGGCGCTGAAAGGCATCTTCGCGTCGGCGACGATGGCGGGCAACAAGCTGGGCATCGCGGCGGAAGCCACCGGCGGGGTGTCGGCGACGACGCAGTTGAACGGCGCAACCTTCGTGGATGCGACCGTGAAGCTGGGTGATCGCGGCGACCGTTTGACGGCCATCGCGCTGCACAGTGCGACGGAGGCGGCACTGCGGAAGCTTGATCTGATTGACTTCATCCCTGACAGCGAGGGCAAGGCGCAGATCAAAACCTTCCAGGGCCGCCGCGTCATCGTGGACGACACGATGCCGGTGCGCGCGGGCACGACCAGTGGCTTGGTTTACACCAGCTACCTGTTTGGTCCGGGTGCGTTCGCCAAAGGTGGTGCGCCGCTGGACTCGACGCCGCTGCAAGGTGGCATCGGGACTGAGGGTGTGGAAATCGCACGGCAAGCGTTGGACAGCGACACCATGCTGATCAACCGCCGTCGTTACATCCTGCATCCTCGCGGGGTGAAGTTCACTTCGGCGGCGGTCGTGGGTGACAGCCCGACGAACGCGGAGCTGGAGAATGGCGCGAACTGGTCGCGGGTGTTTGAGAACAAGAACGTCCGCATCGTGGCGATTGACCACAACAATTGAGTCATGGCGCGGAGCGTGGCGTGATGCTGCGCTCCGCGCTCTTTGAATCCATGAACCGCTTCTTCGCCATCTATCACGGCCTGACACCGTCCGCGCCCTGGGGCGTGGCGGTGGAGCGTGAGTGTGGTTCGCCGAAGGTGGAGTTGCTGATGCTCTGCCGCACGGAGAAGGAAGCGGCGCAATTTGCGACTCTGACGAGCCTCGGGCATGGATTGAAAACGTATCGCGACGAGAAGATCGCCGCGAGTGAGGCCCGAACCGCAGGAGCAAAGTGATGACGAATCTTTATCCCATCATCCGGCGCAAGCGTCGCCCACTCATCGTGGCCGAGTCCGTGCCGGACGGGCCACCGTCGGCGGTGAAGGCCGACGCGACCAAGGCCGTTGAACCCGTCGTGACTGACAAACCGCAAGCGAGCGATGACAAAAGCACTTCTGAACTGGACGCGTAAAGGCTGGCTGGCCGCGTGGTTGCAAGATCGTCGCCGGGCACGGCAGCACAAGCTGCTGCCAGCGCCGGTGCTCGTCCCGCTGTATCCCAGCCTGCTCGTGTGGGAATGGAATCTCGCGAATCCCTATAAGTGGAATGTGTGGCTGACGCTCGATGGCGGCGCGACCTACTTCATGCCCGAGGATTATTGGGCTTACGGTGCGGCCCGACAATTTGCGCCCGACGGCGGCAGCCAACTGCATTTCATCGTTGGCGTGGATGCCAGCGGCAAGGAGATCACGCACCGCAGCAATGCCGTGCGACCTGATGACGCCATCGCACCGCCGGAAATCAACGGTGGCACTTACGAATGGGAGTCCACCGAGGCGGGGTGGTGGGACGTTTACATTGATTGGCTGTTCAATCACGCCGGCCATCCGGTCGCGCAGATGGAAGTGTGGTTGAGCCTCAACAACGGCCCGTTCGTCCTGCACGCCACCGTGTCGAGCGGCAATCCTGGCTACTACTACCCGCAGGCGGCAAACAATGAGACGACGTTCGATTTCAAGGTGCGTTATCGCAACGGCGCGACGGTCGGGCCGTTCTCGAATGTGTATCGCATCGACATCCAAGTTTGATTTATGGCGCTGACACTCATCAAAGAAGACGGCACAGGCCGGAGCGACGCGAACGCTTACGCGAACGCGGCGGATGGCGACGCCTACCACGACGGGCATTTGTATGCGACCGCGTGGACTGGCGCGACTGCCGCCAAGAAGGATGCCGCGCTGGTGATGGCCACGCGCCTGATTGATGCGCAATTCCAGTTCGACGGCGCGAAGCTGAAGGAGACGCAAGCCCTGCAATGGCCGCGCGAAGGTTGCCACGATCCTGATGCCGATGGCTGGGGCGGCGGCACGGTCGCCAGCAACGTCGTGCCCAAGCCGGTGATTGAAGCAACGTGCGAGATGGCGCGTGAACTTCTGATTGCCGATCGCACTGCCGCGCCTGCGGGCGAGGGTTTGAAATACCAGAACGTCGGCACGACGCAGACCGGTTACGACAAGAGCGACACGCGTCCGGTCATTTCCCGCGTCGCCCAAGGGATGCTTTCCAAGTTTGGCACGCTGCTGAATCGCAAGGGCGGCGTGGTGCGGCTCGTCCGGTCGTGAACGCAACGCGATGAAACCATTGCTGACAATTTTGATTCTGGCTTGGACCGCGTTGGTTCACGCGCAACATGTCACGCTCGCGTGGGACGCGTCGCCGTCGCCGGAGGTCACGAACTATCGGATTTATTTTGGCACGAACTCGCGCAGCTATTCGTTTGTGACGAACGCGGGCTTGGCGCTGACGCAGGCGGTCGTGTTGCCGCACACCGGGCGGTGGTTTTTTGCGGCCACGGCGATGGACGCGAATGGCCTTGAGTCCGCCTTCAGCAACGAAGTTCAGTGGGAAGCGAAGCCCGCGCCGCCGGTGGTGCGAGGCGAAACGTGGGTGCGGCTGACGCCGGTGATCGAGCGGAGCACGAACCTCGTGACTTGGCGGAGCGTCGAGGGTGAAGTGACGTGGATAGCGGCAACCAACCCGATGGAGTTTTTTGCGACGCGACGATTGCTGATCGAACGGGTGCAACGAGTGAATCAACCATGACGAACATGACTCCGAACGAATTTCTCAAAGCGGTGGATCACGCCGCCAGCATGAATGACCGCTGGTTGTTCCTGGCGGCGTTCTGCCTACTGCTGCTCGGCGGCGGCATTGTGATTTATTGGCTGGTGCGCCAACTGCAAGTTGTCCTCGCCGATCACAAGGAGTTGCGCGAGTCGCATCACGCGGCGCTGGCGCAAATCATCGAGAGGCAAAGTGAAACCTCACTGAAGCTGGCCGTCTGCATTGATCACAACACCGCCGCGCTGAACGAGTGCGCTTTCGAGCTGCGGCGATTCCAAGAAAGGAAGGAAGTATGAAGCGACTGAATTTCACCCTGATTGATTTTGCCGTGATGGCGTCCGTCGGATTGCTGTGCGGCTGTGCCGGCACTGCGCCGCTCAAGGGCGGCAAGGCCACGACGCTGAGTAAACCTACTCAAGGCATTGAGCAAACCGTCGTCCAGAGCGACAACCCGGCGGCCGTGTCGCGGCAGGATCAAGAGACAGTGCGCACGCGGAGCTACACTGTGCCGACGGGTTCGCGCCTGGAATCCGGCACATCGAATGCCGCGGCTGTGGTCGTGAGTGCGCCGATGCCCGTTGTCGAGCGCGAGGAGACACGGGCCAAGACGGAGTTGGGTGCGGCGCAGAAAGATACCGCGCGCGAACTCGGCGCGAAACTCGCCAGCCTGAAAGGCATCGTGTGGGTCGGTGTCGCCATGTTCGTGTTTGGCCTGGCATCCATCTTTTATCCGCCGCTCAAGCTACTGATTGGCAGCGTGACGACCAGCGCGGCGATTGCCGTCGGCGGTCTGGCGCTGATGATTCTTCCGACTTTGGTGGTGGGGAACGAACTGCTCATCCTGAGCGGCGTCGGCGTGGCGGTGGGCGGCTGGTTTCTCGCTCACCGTCACGGTCGCCTGCAAGGATTCGTGGACGCCAACAAGGACGGCGTGGATGACCGTCTGCAGAATCAGACGAAAGGAGATTTATGAATCAGGAAAAGAAGGACCTTCTCTCCCTCAGAAATTTACCCGCCCGGCTGGGCATCGGCGAAGCTGCCTGGTTGCTGGGCTTCGGGGAGAATGACATTCCCGTTTTGATGTCGGCGGGTTTGCTCAAGGCGCTGGGCCGGCCCACGACTACCGGCTCGAAATACTTTGCCACCGTGGATTTGCAGAACTTCGGGAAAGATCCCCGATGGCTGGCCAAAGCCTCCGACGCGGTGGTGAATCATTGGCGGGCCAAGAATGCCAGCCGGCGTTCGCCAGCGAAGCGGATGTCGAATCCACTGCTCACCGGCGCGGGATTGAACTGAAGCAATCCCGCACCGGCGCGGCCACTTGGATTATGCTGGCGTAGTTACACTTTCAGCCGCCTTCTGTTCGTATTCCTCCAACGAGGGCAACTTCATCAGGGCGCGTTTCGCGTAGGCGCGATGCACGGCTTTGCTGTTATGGCCCAGAGCCTCCTGGGCGAAGCGCTCGGGATAGCCGACGATCTTCGCGCGCTCGGCCCACGAATACCGATAGCTGTGGAGCGTCACGCCCTTAATGCCAAGTTGCCCGCACCGCTGTTTGAACTCGGTGGCGCGGTCGCCCGCGCGCACGCTGGACAGGTAAGGAAACAACGGACCTTCGGCGGGCAGGTCTTTGAGCAGGTTCAAGGTTTCCATGCCCAGATGGACGATCACCGGCACGCGGGTTTTCTTGCGCGTGTAGCTGATGGTGTTGTTCGTCCAGTCCACGTCCTCGCCTTTCAAGTTCGCGATGTCACCCTGGCTGCCGCCCAACTGCCAGCAAAGCTGGTAAAACACTTTACGCTCCGGGTTGACCTCGGCAGCGATGATGCGCTGGTGTTCTTCGTGGGTGATGGCGCGCTTCTCCTTGTAGTGAACTGCCGGCCACTGGCGCTTGGGTACCAGCGGCCACGGCAACCAATTCATGTCGACGCAGAAGTTGTGCAGGCGACGCAAATAGACGTTGGTGGAAACCGTCCCGGCCTGCATGGCGCGCAGCAACGCCTCACCCTTGGTCTCGATGATGACCAGCGGCAGCAGCGGCATGAGTGCGGCATCCTTGACGACGCGCTCCCAGCGTTCCTTGTTCGCGCCGAGTTTGGTGTTAGTGAGTGATTCGATGGCGTGTTGCCAGGTGCGCGTCGTGACGCCGTTGTCGGTGCCGGCGAGATAGGCTTTGGCAATTTGCAGATTGAGCGCGGGCTGACGGAGCGCCTGATTCTTGGCGAGGACGATCTGCTCGGCGGCGTCGCGGTCCTTGGTTTTGAGACTCCATCGCTTGCCAGTTTCTGAATCAACGCAGTAGAACTGCCGGCCGCGTTCGCCGCGGTGGATCAAACGGAAACGAGTTTTCATAAGCATGGCGTGCAGCTTATGAGAGAAGCGAACCGTGTCGTTACGGTGTAACCGGCGCGCTGGCGACTGTTCGCCCTTGTTCGCGCCGGGCACTAATTTAGTGCCCGTTTTGATGCCCGTTGCGGGTCTCTGCCGATGGAAAACCTTGACGCAGAAGCGTTTCGATTTGGAGGCGAGGGTCGGAATCGGACAGGAATTGGGGCTTTCAGTCCCAACACACCGTCCAATCACAACTCCCGCAATCTCAGGCCCATCGCCTGACAGGCAGCGAAATCGCCTGTAAAATGGCCCTTTCCTGAGCGTTTCGTCAAGTCGCTGATTACTCTGCCATTACTCACCAATTAGGAGGGAACAACCCGTTCAGTGAGGCGTTGCTGGCACTTTTGCTGGCACTAAAACACTCCGAAACCACGTGAAATCAGGGCAAGCCTGCAAGATGCGTCCGCAACCTCGCAACATTGCCTCAGTGATGGTCAGAGTGTCAGATTCGTCGAAGAGGATGCAGCGCATGCTTGGCATCCGCCGATGAGGTAATCCGTCGTGTTCATCCCGCCCGTGCCCGCGCCTCTGGTTGCTCCGCGCAACCTCGCGCCAGCGGTCGAAACATCTTTTCGCCCGCTGTCACTCCGTTGCTGATGCTCCGCCGCCCGGCGGCATGGGCACAGACGGGTGCGTTTCGCCAGGAGCGGGGCTGCTCTCTCGGGGCAGGTGAAGAGAGCAGTCCCGCTCCTTCAGAACGAAACGCAAAACATGAACACAACGGAAAACCTCATCCCCACCGGAAGCCCCGCCATCGCTCCGCAACCTGAGAACAACATCGTCAAGCCCATCAAATTCCCGGCTCAACCGCAGGAATGGAAAATCGTTTCACTGCGGGAATGTCCCACGCCCGATACTATGCAACAGTGCGAAACACCGGATCAGGCAGCCGCCTATTGGAAAGCGCACATCGCGACCCATCCTTACTTCAATTCTGAATGTGAATGTCTGGTGGTTTTCATCCTCAACACCCGCCGACGCATCAAAGGGCATTACCTGGTGTCCATTGGGACGATGGATACCATTCTCTGTCATCCAAGGGAGGTATTCCGTTTAGCCATCATGGCGAGCGCTGCCGCCATCATCATCGCTCACAATCATCCTAGCGGCGAGCCGACGCCATCCGAGGCCGACATCAAGATCACCCGTGACCTCATCCGAGCAGGGCAACTTCTCAAGATCGAAGTTCTCGACCACATCGTCGTTGGAAATCCCAACCACGCCAGTCTTCGAAGTCTTGGCTATTTTTTCTAGCTCCGGGTAATGCCGAGCGCATGGGGTGATTTTTCAAAACACTGAAGGATCACCCCTTTTCTGTTTCCTCGACTCGGCATTATCAGGACGCCATTCCTCGTGGTTCAAACCACAACCGAAAGGAATGCCTCTATGATTAAGCCGTTTCGTCTCCGTCCCCAAGATCTGCATCCACTGGAAGCAGGCCCACTTGCGCCGCATCTCGCCAGTTTCGCCGCGTTGTTGGCGCAACAGCGTTACTGCCGTGTGACCGGCTGGAATAAACTCCGGCTGGTCGCTGCTCTGAGCAATTGGATGATTCAAACAAAGCTCCGGCTAAAAGACCTCAGCGAACAGCGAGTCACGAAGTTCCTTGGGTGCCGATGGCGACGTGTTGTTTATCGGAGCGGCGATAAATGCACCCTCGCGCTCTTGCTGCAACACTTGCGGCAATTGGACGTTATCCCGCCGCAGACGCCTCCGCCGCTGACTCCCGTTGATATAATCGAGCGGGCCTACGGCCAGTATCTGCGCCAGGAGCGAAGCTTCATGTCGGGCAGCGTGGGGCAGTATCTGACGGTAGCCAGGCGGTTTTTGTGGCATCGGTTTCGGGATGGGAAAATCCGGCTGAAGGAACTCTGCACGAAGGATGTGAGTGATTTTGTTTTGAGAGACTCCAGCATCCGCGGTCGTCGCTCGGCTCAACTGATGACCTCCGTGCTGCGGAGTTTTTTGAATTACCTGTTTCAGGAAGGCAAGACCGACACCAATCTGGCGACTGCAATCCCCGCCACAGCGGGCGGGCGCTTATCGGAACTGCCCCGTTATCTGGAAGCAGCGGAAGTGGAGAAGTTGCTGCGGTCTTGTGACCGCCGCCAGAACGCGGGCCGGCGCGACTATGCCGTCTTGGTGCTGTTGGCCCGGCTGGGTTTACGTGCCAGCGAGGTGGTCAACCTTGAGTTGGACGACATTGATTGGGCTGCCGGGGAGTTGATTGTTCGGGGCAAAGGCAACCGAGTGGACCGGATGCCGCTGCTTCAGGAGGTTGGCAAAGCTGTGGCGGATTATTTGAAACGGGGGCGACCTCGTTGCTCAACGCGCCGCGTATTCGTCCACTGCAAGGCGCCGTATGTGGGCTTCAGCAGTCCGCCCAATGCTGTGAGCGGCATTGTGAACCGGGCCTTGGGACGCGCCGGTCTGAATCCGGTGAATCGCGGGGCGCATCTGCTGCGCCATTCGTTGGCCACCAACCTCCTGCGGAACGGGGCTTCCCTGACTCAAATCAGCCAGGTGCTGCGGCATCAGCAAATACAGACCACGGAGATTTACGCAAAAGTGGATGTGAAGGCACTACGCGCTTTGGCGCAGCCGTGGCCGGGAGGTGTCCAATGAACCCCCTGCGTGTGCATCTCACCAATTACCTGAAGCTCCGGCGGGGACTGGGGTTCAAGCTGGACAGTGCGGAGATGTTGCTGCGCAGCTTCATTCGTTTTGCAGAGGCGAAACGAGCGCCGTTCATCACCACCAAGCTCGCGCTCAAATGGGCCACTCAGCCGCCAAACGCCAAACGGGTGCAAAGCGGCAGCCGACTGGCTACGGTCCGGCGCTTTGCCGAATACCTAAGCACGGTTGATCCACGCACGGAAGTGCCGTCGCCCAAGCTGCTGCCTTACCACATGCGCCGACGGTCGCCACAGCTTTACCGCGATGAAGACGTTTGCAGATTGGTTGAGGTGGCGTATCAAATCGCTCCTGCCAATCCGATCAAAGGTCCGACGTTGGGCACGCTGTTGGGCCTTTTGGCAACGACTGGCCTGCGAGTGAGCGAGGCTCTGAAGTTGGACTGTGGTGATGTGGATTGGGATCGCCAGCAGTTGACCATCCGTTTGGCGAAGGGGAACAAGACTCGATTGACACCGCTCCATCCCTCAACTGTCGCGGCCCTCCGGCGTTATGCGTCGACACGCGACATCATTTATCCGAAGCGCAGAAATCCAGCCTTCTTTGTCTGGGACGGTGGCGTTCGGCTGGGATATGACTCCGTCAATCGCTGGTTCTTGTTGGTGGCCTGCCAAACCGGCCTGCGCAGACCTGGCGATCTACACGGCCCGCGCGTGCATGACCTGCGGCATCACTTCGCGATCCAGACCATGCTGCGGTGGTATCGCACCGACACGGACGTCGAGGCGCGTTTGCCGGAGTTGAGCACGTATCTGGGCCATGTTCACGTCCGAGACACGTATTGGTATCTGTCGGCGGTGCCGGAACTGTTGCAACTGGCGACCCAACGCCTGCAACCAAAGGAGGCCGGACGATGAAAACGCAAGCCACCTTCTCGGAGTTGCTGCAAGCCTACTTCACGCAACGGCTGATGCACGAATGCAACGCGAGTCCGCACACCATCGCAAACTATCGGGATACGTTCCGGCTCCTGATCGGCTTTGCCCATCGGCATCTGAAGAAGCCTCCCACCGCATTGGCCATGCAGGACTTGGATGCCGCCTTGATCTGCCGCTTCCTCGATCATCTGGAAAAAGACCGCGGCGTGAGCGCACGCAGTCGCAATGTGCGTCTGGCGGCCATCCATTCCTTCTTTCAGTATGTCGCCCTGCAAGAACCCGCGCTCGGCGCGTTGGCCCAACGTGTCCTGGCGATCAAGAGCAAGCGCCACATCAAGAGGCCGATCGACTTCCTCACGCGGCCAGAAGCCGAAGCCTTGTTGGCGGCGCCGGATCAGCAGACTTGGTTGGGGCGACGTGACTACGCGTTGCTCCTGCTGGCCTTGCAAACAGGGCTGCGTCTTTCGGAAATCATCGGCCTGCGCTGTCAGGACATTGCATTGGACAGTGGCCCTCACGTGCGTTGCACCGGAAAGGGGCGCAAGTCCCGATCCGTTCCATTGCGCAAGGAAACGGTCACGATACTCCGTGCGTGGCTGTGTGAGCGGAACACCAAACCCGACGCCCCGCTCTTTCCCAACCTACGCGGCAAACCGTTGAGCCGGGACGGTATTCAATATCTGCTCGCCAAGCAGGTGGCTGCGGCACGCCAACACTGTCCGTCTTTGAAATCCAAACGCGTCTCGCCACACGTGTTGCGACACAGCACCGCCATGGACTTGCTGCAATGCGGCGTTGATCGTTCCGTCATCGCGCTGTGGCTCGGCCATGAGCGAATGGACACAACGCAGATTTATCTCCACGCCAGCCTCGAACTGAAAGAAAAGGCGCTCGCCAAAACCGAGCCGTTCTACGGGCGGCCGCCTCGATACCGTCCGCCCGATCAACTGATGGCGTTCCTGCAAAGCCTCTGATAATGCCGAGTCGAAGGAATAGAAAAGGGGTGATCCCTCAGTGTTTTTGAAGAATCACCCCGTGTGCTCGGCATTATCCGGAGCTAGAAAAAATAACCATTATGCCGAGCTCGGCATAAGGGATATTTCTACGCTTAGCCGACATCGGCTTCAAGAAAGCGAGTCCATTTCTTTGCCTATGCGACACAGGGCAATTATCCACGCGCGCAGCCAGCAATTGCCTGAAGCGCCGGAAAGCCTGAGCGCCATGTGAACCGTGAACTGATACCGAGCCGCCAGAGCACAGCGGAGTCCTCTCCCTAAACCGCAACAAACCGCGAACCCAGCAAAGCTTTGGCGGTAAGACCTCACGGTCCTAAGCGAACCCTGTAATACTTGGCCGGCACGTTCGTCGCTCCTCCGATGTCGAGGTAGTTCGTGCTCGCAAGATAATTGCCGCGAGGGATGACCACCGGGCTGAGATTGGTGAACGTGCTGGAGGCACTACCGCCGGCAATGTCCGGGGCCGTTTGTACGCGGTTGGTCGTGCCACCTTGAGTCGCCCAAGTGATGAGAATATCGTCGCCTTGGCGGCTGATGGAGGTGCTGCGAAAGGGTGTGGAATTCGGATCCATTGGGTCGGTACCGGCTTGATACTCGGCTGTGTTGTTCATCCCGTCGCCGTCCGGGTCGCTGTTGGGGCCACCTGCGGGGATGAGTTCGATTCCTTCCTCTCGGCCAAGATTGCGGGAATACGACTTATTGGTCGCATTGTTCCAGTGTTCATGGACGCCGAGGCCGGCGAGGCGAGTTCCGGTGCTTGCCGGATCGTAGAAGGTGCCCGAGGGCGGGCTGCCCGCCTCGGCACTCTCATGGAGGTAGTTGTCGACGCCTTGGCCAGTGATGTTGTTGGCCATCAGCGGTTCATTACGCAAAATATCCACTACGACCGAATCGATCGCGACGGGGTCCTGCGACGCCAACACGCTGGCGGTCCAATTAGTGCCAAAGGACCTGAAGCGGAGCACCGCGGTGATCGCGTTATCCGAACCGTAGAGGCCATCCACCAGGAACAGCAGCGTCTTGCCGCCAAGTTGCGGGTCGCCAAGGAGATCGACAATAGGGTTGTAGGTAGCCATGGCGTTATTGCGAAGACCAAAGTTATGAAGGGGGGAGGGCGTCCAGCCGCCGTTCCAAGGAAAATAGTTGGCATTCGTCCGCCAACAGATCGAGCCAAACCAGTTTTTTCCGCACGCGGTCACACCGAACATGCTATGCGCCGAGAGTTGGGCCAGATCTATCAGATATTTGGCTTCGGTCACGCACGTCGGCAGATAGGCGGTGGCATTATTCGCGGGGGCCACGCTGGAATTGGCGAAGTGGACGGGATGCGCAAGGTCAGCTACCGCACCGATGCGGCCGTTGACTGTTGTATTGGCAACAAACCTCACGCGCTGGAAGTGTGGGTTGGCATTGGTGTGAATCCGGTTGTAGAGCGGATCGGCAATGGCGCGCGAGGCATCAAAGATAGTCACGTTAGACCCGGAGACTTGCGCGGAGTTAAAAAGTTGAGCCAGAAGGGACTGGATTAGTTGCGGGCTCGGCATGCGGCCGTTGCTGCTATAAGCGGCGCCGTAACCCTCCGGGTTCAGGTTGATCTTGATCGCGATCTTTTCGCCCGGCAGGTAGCCGACGTCACCCGTACCGTGATTGCGGTTGAAATAGCGAAAGAGGGCGTCCCAGGCGGCCGCATCATTCTGCTCCCCGGCCAGACTCCGCAGGGTATGCGAGAGCATCCTGTCCACCGCCTGCTGATCCAGGTTCCGGTCTTCCCACCAGCGCCCGGTCACCCCATCCCACTTCGTCGCGGTCGGATCGTGAACCCATACGACTCGCCCCGGATAGATGCCCTTGCCGACGCCCATCGGGGTATTGGGCGGATCGCTTGGAACGAAATCCGCGCGAGTGTCAGTGATGCTGGGTGACCAACAGACAACCGCCAGCACCACTGCAACCGCCATGGAGAGTCCAGCAGCCAGGTAGCGGCCTCGGAACGCCAGTTGCTTGGCCTTGCAATACGCCAGGCTGGACATGACTACGGCGGTCAGCCACACCACAAACGCACTGGCGACGGGAAAAGCCGCCCGCTGGCAGGGATAGGCGGCTCGCGAGGGCTTGGGAATCACACGGATCAGGAACCACACCAGCGACACCAACCCCGCTAAGGGCAGTGCCCAAGCCGCCCAGGGCCATTTACTTCGGTGCTCGCTATGAGGTCCGATCTTCAGCCTGGTGTTGGAAGCGTTCTCGTCGTTTTCTGAAGCAGGGGGATCTGTTGCATTTTTCATATGATTCTCCACACGTCTTGTTTGTCTATGCGGACACCCGAGCGAGCGGTGAAACTGTTTTGGCCGTCGCGAGCAGCAGTGTTACTTTCATCCTGTCACTCCTTCCCGAGTCCGCCATTCGCCCGGCGACGTTCCTTCCCAGTGCTGAAAAGCCCGGAAGAAAGAATTGGCGTCTTCAAAGCCGAGCAAGAAGGCAGCTTCGTTCAGTTCCACGGCGCGTTGTTTCAGATAATGCCGGGCCAGCTCGCGGCGCGTCTCTTCAACCACCTGTTGGAAGGTGATGCCCGAGTCCGTCAGCCGCCGTTGCAGTGTACGGGCGCTCAGGCCGAGTTCTTTAGCGACATCCTGCAGCGTTGGACGCTTCCCGGCCAACAATTGCCGGAGGGTTTGCTTCACTTGCTCACCTACGCTATTACTCGCGTGCCTGGCTTGAAGCTCGGAGTCCAACTGCGATCCGATCACGTTTAGCAATTCCTCATTGTGAGTCACAAAAGGGCGGTCGAGATCACTGCTCCGAAACACCAGCGCGTTGCGGTCGGCCTTGAAACGGACCCGGCAACCAAAGTGGCTTTCGAGCAAGGCGCGATGTTTTGCAGGACGCATTAATTCCAAGCGAAGCGGCGCGAATTGATCGCCTGTCCCCAGACGACCCACGCTCAAAATCCAAGACAGGAGCATATCCACGAGCACCTCAGGCTGCGTTTCCCTGGCTTCCACGTAGTAGAATTCGACCGCGGCCTCCTGGTCCGTGCGATGGAGGCGAATTTCTTCCGGGCAGGTGAGTTGTTTGTAGCGGCCGAGTCGTTGCAGCGCATCGCCAAAAGTTCGACTGCACATGACCGCGATGCCCGCCGGGTGCGTCCTCGCCAGCCGCGTTTCCGAGCCAAGCTTCGCTCCAATTCCGGGATCCGCGCTGAGTTCACTCACGCTCCGCCAGAGGGAAAACAGCTCAGCGGTTGTCACGAACACCTTTTCCTGCTGAAAAAGCGTCACGGGTAATCCGGCACGACGAAGCAGTGCGGGCAGGGCGATGTTCTGCTCAGCAAATCGCTTTCCCCACATGCTGGAGATTCGCAGTCGATCACTCATTGATTTCCTTCATAAAAACGAACGTTGTTCATCAGCTTTGATCCGCAAGGCAGAACAGGTGAGTTACGCCCCGGACGCAGGTTCTCCCAAGGACAAAGTGCACGGTCACGTGGACGATTTCCCGTATCTCTGGCGTGCCGAATTCCGGCATCCCTTCGCTTTGCTGGTTAGATGCCACCACGCGATTGTATTTGTTTCCGCAACGCGCCCGCCTTTTCGATCACATCCAGTCTCGCCTTCCGGGGGTCGGGTTTGCCGACTAATTTGCCGTCGGCCTGGATATCGAGGATTTCTTCCTTCTGAATTCCGTAAAGAGGCCATTCTGGCAGACCCTTGCCGTTTGGGTTGCCCGTCTTGGCGAAGTTCACCCAATAGCCGTTCAACATCCTGGCAACTTCCTGGTCCTGGGGTGCCGGTGTGCCTCCCCGGCCGCCTGAGAGGTTATTGAACACATATCCCACTTCGGATCCATGTCCGGCGCCGTACCGCGCCCTCTCTCGCATCGAAGCCGGGACATAGCCAAAATGGTAGATGTAGGCGGGGCTTCCACTGGCAACAAAAACCCTGGCGGTAAAGCGCGCGGGCTCACCCCATACCCAGTCGGTGTTGAACTTCGTTATCACTTCGGCAAATTCCTTGTTCCCGTCCGGATCATAGGCGGATTGCGATTCATCTTTCAGTTTCCCGAACAGTGAAAACAGGTCTTCCTTTGAACTGGTGGAATTGACGAACCCTCCGCCAATTTCGGCGCTGGTGTTCCCGATGATGAGTGGAACGCGTGCGTGCCTGCCTGCCTTGTATGCGCTCTCAGCGGTTTCTACGACAAGCTTGCCATCAAGGATGGGGCCCGAATACGTGCGCGGACCTCCTTGCCCGTCTGTTTCCTGTCCCCCATCGACGATCTCCGCCACACTGAGCGCGCGCAGTTTTGCCAGCGCGGCAGCATCCGTGCCCTCGATTCCATGCTTGCGGGCAAAGTTGATTCCGATCGTTTCGGCTGAAACCGTATAGAAGGGATCGGCATCGTCTTTGCTCATGGGTCTGCCGGTAAGAACACCGTCCCTGCCGCCGCCGGATTCACTGATGACTTTGTGGAAAAGGCCCTTCGCAGCCGGAATGGTCATGAGTGAATGGACTGATACACCGCCGGCCGAGAACCCGAAAATGGTGACATTATCCGGATCACCTCCAAATGCGGCGATGTTTTCCCGCACCCACTTAAGTGCCGCGATCTGGTCCATGAAAGCGTAACTTCCCTTGGGTTCATCCGGATGCTCCTTGGTCAAAGCAGGGAAGGCGAAATGCCCCAACCGCGCGAGACGGTAGTTGATGCTGATCAGTATGACTCCCTGCCTGGCAAACTGATCGCCTGAATTTCCCGGAGAGGAGCCACTGCCCCCCACGAAGGCGCCGCCATGGATCCACACCATGACCGGCAGTTTTGATCCCGGTTTGGCCCCGGCTGGTTTCCACAAATTAAGGTACAGGCAATCTTCGGAAGAGCCCGCGGCAATGGACCCGGGAGCGGCACCCCATCCACCTTGGGCACAATTGGGGCCATATTTACTGGCATCGCGCTCTCCCTCCCAGGAGGCAACGGGTTGAGGCGGACGCCAACGAAACTCGCCCACCGGTGGCGCGGCAAAGGGGATTCCTTTGAAGCTGGAGACGTCTCCTTCGGTAACACCGCGGACGACTCCGGAACCGGTGCGGACCGTGGGCGCTGCGCCTTGGGCGGCGCCAGCATTCGACGGCTGAGCATGCACATTGCAACTCAAGATAATGGCCAGGCCGGCTAACAGGTTTTTCATATCGCTAGTTCCATGGTTTGTGAATCGGTGGTAATTCGGATTAAAGGATGGAGAGTTCGTTTGCTGCTCTTACTGCGGTGTTTTTCGGTATTGCTCGTTCGAGACAGGCTCCATCCATTTGACGGTTGAATCATTCAGGGGATCGGAAATCGCGACATGCGACATGGGACTGTCCGGTGCGGCACCATGCCAGTGCAGCTCGTTCGGCGGAATCCAGACCACATCGCCCGGCAGGATTTCCTGAACCGCATCACCTTCAGATTGAACCAGCCCTCGCCCGGAAACGACGATGAGCGTTTGCCCCAATGGATGGGAATGCCACGCGGTGCGTGCTCCGGCGTCAAATGTCACAATCGCTCCGCGATAGCCGTTCAGTATTTCTGACGCAAATTGGGATTCGACCGTGACGTTGCCGGTAAAATGAGCCGCCGCGCCCTTGGTCGGTGCTTTGTTTTTGATGACCTTGACGGACTTTGCCTGATTCAACGGAGGGCTAGTTCCCAGCAGATCGTTAAGTGTCGCCGCGGATCTTTCCGCGCTTTCCGCACCGACTTTCTGCCGGAGCACTTTAACGAACTCTTCGAGTTGCGCTTTGCTCAACCCCACGTTCATGCAGATCCGCAGATGCGTTTTGAGTTGAGCCTCCGTACCGGTCATCGCCGCCAGAATGCTGACGGTCACGAGTTCGCGGTCCTGATGACTAAGGATGTCCCGGTAAAAGATTTCCGCAAAAAGATGCTCAACCAGGAACCGGTCAATGACGGGCGCAAAAGCCGGATATCCGTTCGTGCGATTTGACATATCACTACCCACCAACGCATTTCGAACCCGATGGCCATACGCGGTCCTGTCAAAACCCGAAGGCATGGGGGTTGCCGCTTTGCCTTCGTTATCTGTTATCCCCTTCTCCTTGCGGTCAGCCATTACTGCCATGTAGGCATTGATGCCGTTCAAAGCCCGTGGAAAGCCGGCATAGGCATAGGTATGAACCAGGATTTCCTTGATTTCATTCACGGTCAGCCCGGCATCCATTCCCTCAGTCAAAGCCGTTTCCAGGCCGGGCATGTTCCCGCTGCCGGTGAAGGCCGCAATGGGGATAATGGCCTTTTGTCTTCCGCTCAGTTTCTCGTTCTGCTGGGCTTTCACTTCAGTCGTCATCATCAAACACGCCATTCCAACAGTGGCGGCCATAAGAGTCTTCGCGGGCAATTGCATGTCTTTGGCTTGTTCGGCTTTACACTCTAATAGCTAATCCAGACCTTTGTCTTTCAACCAGTTGGACATGAGATTCGCGATATCCAGATTATTCAAATCCGAGAAAGGAAAGTGAGTGTTGCCGCGAACTCCGATGTCTGGCAGATGGACGAGCGTTACATCCCCTCCGTGCCCGTTCACGGCATTCTTCCAGAGCTTTGCCATCTCATGGCGCACCCGCCAGCCATCCTGGCCGGGGTTGGGGTTTGGCTTGTCAGGAATGTTATCCCCATAGTAGATGACGATGGGGATTTTTGTGAGTTTCATAAACTCCCGCATCGGCACTCCCACGCCCTCAAGTGTTCCTCCGGAGCTTTGCATCGGCGAGGGAACCTCCCCTTCGGGAAATAGGAATCCGCTTCCCGGCTCATAACACACGATGGCCTTCACATTCTGATTCCTGGTCGCGGTCAGCCAGCCCATGCCGCCCGCATGCGAATGCGTGACCAGAATCGCCGGACCAATGTTGTCTAGCAAAACCGAGACGGCCTTCACGTTCAGGTCAATGTCGATTGGCCCGATGTTGGGGGTCATCTGGCGGAAGTACTGGTTGAGCGTCTCAGGATCGCGCGCAAACTGCACTCCGTCAAAATACTTGGGCCAGATGCCGACTCGAAAGATGCCAAACCACTGCTGTTCGTCCGGTGTGGGAGTAATGCTCGCGGCCACCGTGCTGCGACCAGCGTCCCCCCTTCGTGGCTGGTCAAGAAGGTAAACCCCAAACCTCCGGCGCAAGAAAATGTTTTGAAAGCCTTCCCTCCCGTCCGGAGTTGTTTCCCACGTTTTTGAGAACTGTCCGATCCCGTGCCACATCACCAGCGGGAGTTTCCGGGCTTCAGCGGGTATTTGGTAAAACACATAAGCGTGATCGCCATGGAATGTTTGTCCGGCCGGAGCCGGTTTGTAGGGATCATACGTTCCGGAATTGGTGACCACCGAACCGCCGACCGCAAAGCTTCCCTGCTCCTGAATAATCAGCGGCGCGAGTTTCACGCCGCTGCTGCCTGCCGCCCAGGCGGCAAGGCTGAGCCCGACCCACGCGGGCAGGATTGTGGCGAACAGGTTTCGGCGCTTGAACCTCATGATTTGGTCCCCTTCTTTAGCGTCCCGCCATAGAACCGGGCCAACTTGTCCACGGCTTGATTTACATATTGCGGTTTCCAGTAGGTTTCAATGTGGGTGGCGCCATCGATCAGAAACAGTTCCTTGCCCGCCGCGTTGGTTGCCTTTTCGAACGCTTCCTTCGTCATGTATAAAGTGTCGGCTTTGCTCCCGGCTATCATCAGCAACGGCTGATTGATCAGGTCCATATTGGTGGCCGCGTCGAAGTTCATCAAATCGAGCAGGCTGCTCATGGTGCACTTGAACGTCGAATTTGGATGGGCATGCGTTTTCCAGTAGTACTCATAGCCCTGGCGATAGAGTTCAAACGGCAGCGCCGCGATCTGCTCGTCCGTCAGGTTCGCGTCCCCCGCGTAAAGAACCGCACCGCCTGCCGCCTCCTGCGCGCGCGCTTCCGAGGCCCGGGCCAGCCGCTCTTGAATCGTGGCTAATTGTGAGTCCATGAAGCCGTTGCGTCTTACCCGCCCCGAATTGAACATGCTCAAGGTGGCAACAGCCTTGAAGCGCTTGTCGGTTTGTGCCGCTTTCAACGAATAGCCACCGCCGCCACAGAGTCCGAGCAGGCCCAGATGATGGGCATCCACGCCCTTGAATTGAGTAATACAATCGGCCATGCCGTGAACGTCCTCAATTCGGTTTGCCGGCTTGTCCACCTGCCGGGGCAAACCGCGGCTGGCTCCTTGATACGCGGCATCCGCCGCGATGGTGATGTAGCCTTGTTCCGCCAAACGCTGCGCATACAAGCCCGCGACTTGCTCCTTCACTCCCCCATTGGGGTGAGCCACGACCACGGCGGGATACTTTTTGCCCGGGTCATAGTCCGCAGGGGTGTAAACGTTGGCGGAAATGTCAATGCCATTGAGCTTGTAAGTGACCGCGTGAATATTGATTCGACCCTTTACGTGTTCGGTAATCGCTCCGTCATAGGCCAGGGTGAACGGATTCAATTTATAGTCTGCTGACATCGCTGCTCCTGGAATAATGGTGATTGTTGCCGCTGATAACACGGCCCTGAGAATTCCCATTCCTGGTGATTGCTTTCTGATACCTGACATTGCCTTCATCTTAAAGGTATTATCGCTCTTGTTGACCAACCTGAACGACCAACAGCTTCTTTTGATCGCGAATCAGCAGTTTGCCGTCTGACAGCGCTATGGGGGACCAGTTGTTACCGGCGTCCATCAGCTCGGCGCTGGCCAGCGGTTTGAATCCCGCCGGATCGGGTTCGATGAGATACAGCTTCTTACTGCCGTCGGTGGCGAGGATCAGACCGTCGGCCAGGATGGCCCCGCCTTTGACGAACGCAGGATTCTGTGCGGTCTTCCACTTGACCTCGCCGCTCATGTTCATGCACACCAGCCCGTCCCTTCGCTCGTTAGTCGTGTACTGCACGTAGAAATGGTCCTTATACAGAATCGGCGGTTGGGTATGAGACCCGAAGTCCGGGGTCTTGAACAACTCGGTGACTCCGTATGTCCCGTCCGCCTTCTTCGCCACCTGAATCATGGCGGACCCTGCGTTATACGAGCCGGCCATGAGCATCCGTCCTTCACCAGCGTCCACAGCGTGAGCGACCGGGATCCAGCAGTTGAAGTTGGTGTAGGTCCACAGGATTTTCCCGGTCAACGGGTCAATCCCGTTGACCCTTCCGCCGCTTGCGGAACGGCCACGTCCCTGGGCGGCGGTTATCATGACGAGTTGATCTTCCGCACCGACTTTAACCAGGGAGGGACTGACGTACGAGGTCCCGCTGTTGAGCGGAGATGACTGCGAGGTCATGCCAGTGAGCGAATCTGTTTTCCATTTGATCTCACCGGTCGCTTTGTCGTAGGCGACGACACCCGCTTGGGGCGCCTGCGAGGCGACGATCAGCAGATTGCGGTAAATCAGCGGGCTCTGAACGATTCCCCATATCGGCAGTTGGCCGCCCGCTGCGGGAGGCGCGAACGGACTGGCGGGGACGGCGCTGCCGCCGCCGAAATCCGTCCAGATATTCTTATGCCAGAGAGGCTTCTGGGTCGGAGTGCTGAAGCAGTGCAGATCTCCCAACATGCCCACGGTGTAAACACGGTCACCATCCACTGTTGGGGTGGACCGGGATCCGGGAAACTCCACTTTTCCAGGACCGGCGTAGGCGAAGTTCCAGAGTTCCTTGCCGTTGGAAAGATCGTAGACCCTTAACGTGTCGCCAACGTTGTCGTCGCGATCGAGTAGATAAACCTTGCCGGCGCTGACGGCGGGGCCGCCGAAACCGATACCGAGGGGGGCAGTCCAGAGTACTTTTGGGCCGTCATTGGGCCAGGTTCGCAGCAGCCCCTTCTCGGTGGATGTACTGTTTCGGCTCGGCCCATAGTATTGTGGCCAATCCGCGGAGAATGCGCTAGCCGCGATGAGCGGCAAGCAGAACATCGTTATGACTTTGGTTCGATTACTCATCGTTACTGCCTTTCTCGTGTCACTTGCCAGGCTCGCTCTTAGGTGTGGTGATGGCATACAACTGGGTTCTCGTCATCACATACAACACGCCGTTGGCCGGCACCGGCGTGCTGTACACTGAATCCGCCATGTCGATTACGGACGGTTGCTGCAACTTCGAATGTGCCCTGAAAACTGCAAGGTCCCCATCCTCATCGCCCAGATAAACCTTGCCATCCGCCAGCAGCGGCGATCCCCAGACCGGAGATTTCATGTCGAAAGTCCAATAGGGCGTTCCGGTTTTGACATCGAGGCAGTGGAGAATGCCGTCCAAGTCGGACAGGAAAGCCAACCCGTTGCCAACTGCCGCTGTGGAAATGGAACGGTCGAGCTTTTCGTACTGCCAGACTTTGCCGGATTCGCTGATGTCGCCCCGTTTCGCAGGATTGATACTGTACGCGGCTCCGCGTCCGCTGCCTTTGTCGGGATCCTGCCCCGCGCTCATGAGCACCTTGCCTTCGCTAAAAACAGGCGTGGCGATTCCGTAATTGCGATCCTCCGGCCCGATGTTCTTCGGGTTCAGATCAAATTTCCAGAGTCTCTCTCCCGTCTGGGCATTGAAGCCGTACAGCCATCCGTCTCCTCCCGCAAAGAAAGCCTGCTGCAGTCCATCTACCCGACCAAGAGCCGGAGACGACCACTGGCCCCGCAGGATGTCGTCACCCGGAGAGTTGTCCTGCCAGACGACTTTGCCGGTGTTCTTGTTGACGGCGAGAAAGCTGGGTGCTTTCGGAGAGGGAACCTTCTCATCACTCCGGCCGTTGGATGTCACAACAAAGACGAGGTCTTCCCAGACGACCGGGGACGAATTCGCCATGTTGCGCTGATAAACGCCCAGTTCCTTCATCATGTCGAGTTTCCAGACGATGTCGGCATCACTCGATCCTTGGTAAACCTCTCCCTGGAAAGGTCCGTCGTTCTTGCCGTCCAGGAACCCTTCAGTGTCCAGGCAAACCAACTCTCCGCGGTTGCTCACGTAGTAAAGGTGCTTTCCCTCCACCGCCGGAGAGGAGCAGACGCCCTGCTCAGGGAAGTCGTTTTGCGATCCGGAAGCCAGTTTGTCCGTGACGGCCTGCCATAAGAACTTGCCATCGGACTCCCGGAAGCACATGAGCACGCCCTTGTCCTCCTGGATATTGGGGTTCCGGGGATTACCGTTGTTAGTGCCCAAGAAGACCTTCCCATCGGCCACAACCGGGTTTCCATATGACGTCGAACCGATCTGCGCGTTCCATTTGATGTTCTTGCCGCTCTTGACGTCCCAAGTCTCGGGGAGGTTCATCATGGCGGAGGCCATGTTCCGTTGCGCCGTGCCACCCAACATCGGCCAGTCCTGCGAGATCAGTGGGCAGGTCACCAAACCGGCGAGCACTAGCAATATGGAGTTGAACTTGACGTTCATTCCATTTCGAAAACCTCCTGCGCAATGGCGTCGGATCGTTGTCACAAAAGTGATGGAAACTTGCGTTGCTTTGCTTTCACGTCGTAAGAGTCTGTGAGGGACGTACTCGCTCCGGCAAGGAGATCACCTGGGATTTGTGGTTTTAGGGTCGGCTTGGCCCGCAAGCTGATCGGCGACTGATTTGGCGCGTGCCATGACAAAGGGCTTGATCGGTGTCACCACAGTCCCGCCCTGAAAGCCCGGCCCCATAGTGATAGTAAGCTTCTGGCCTGCGGCTGCTTTATCGAACTCCGTGAGGCGTTCTGACGATTCCTCCTGAATCGGGGCGCGAAGGACGGCAGCTAATTCGTCCACTTGCCGGTGAATTCGCTCCGCGTCGAAAATGGTCTTGTTAAAATCTGCCAACCGCGCCAGGTAAATCTTCTTGAATGATTCGCATTGATAGACCCTCTCCAAAAAGCGGTTTTGGCCCGTCCAGGGTTTGTGAATGCTCAGATTCTCGCGCTGCTCCTGCGTTCCGCGCGGGAACTGGCCGAAGGGTTGATCCTGATCCCAAGGAATGAACAGGAACGTCTGCGTCTTCGGATGGAGATAAAGGTAGTAATTCTGGCCCGGCCCGAGGATGCCATCAAGGTCGGTCAACCAGGCGGTGATCGCCATGTAGCGCGCGAAAGTATCAAGGTCAATGTAGTCGCCGACTCTTGCTGCAAAATCGCTCTCCGATGCAGTGGAGGTAAATTTGCTGAAGTCAATCACGCGCCTGATTTGTTCCTCGGTCAGTTCGCTTTTCGGATCGTAGGTTTGGTTGTAGTTCTTCCAGTCGTCGCCCAGATCTGAAAACACACTCGGCGTCACCGGCTTCAGAATCGCCCCCTTCTTCGCCGCGAAGTGCTCCTCAGCGAAAGCGCTCCCGACATCCTCGACCAGATTGTAGAGCCCGAAGTATTGACGGTCATGCTTGCCGGGAACGGTCACGTAAACCTTGGCGTAGGCTGTTCTCGGAGCCGGCACACCACCTTCGCGGAACAGGCGATAAGCAATCGACTCGTTCATGCCGCTGGGATCGCGCACGGAATTGTGCAGATTCAACTGGGACATTCCGGCGAGTTTTTGTCCCTTTACGAACTGGTTCAGATCGAGCTTCAAGGATCGCTTTAGGCTCTCGCGGGAACTGAGGAATGTGCCGTTTCCCTTGTAACGCACTCCCACGTCCTTGAACTTATTGGTTCCGAACTCCAAGTCCGCGCGGACGTACTCGAATACAATGCCAAACGCTGCGGCGATACCGTTGCGACCTCCCTCTGGCCCTTGCAGAAAACTCGCCCGGCGACCTCCGAATTGAGGTCTGCCTTGCTGTTTCGGCTCCATGGCTTCCCATTGCTCCGGCGTGAAGGTCAGATGAATTTCCCAAGTGTTCGTGAAGCGAAATATATCGCTGGGAGAGAGACTGTCTGTGCGGTCTGATTTCTTGGGCTCTTGCGCTAAAGTCCAATTGGAAATGAGGCACAGCAGCGCAAGAGCAAATGTAGGTAGTCTGGTATTCATAGAGTCCTACTTCGCTGTGACGTTGTAGCAAAACAGCATGTCTTGATCCCGAATGTAGAGCTTGCCGTTTGCAATCACCGGATGCGCCCAAGCAGGCAGTCTGGTGCGCTCAGGCTGCATAAAGCGCCCACGCTCCAGGTATTCCTTGCGGCTCGGCTCGATCAAAATCAGGTCGCCCTCCTCGGCACGGTAGTAAATGCGGCCATCGGCAAACGCGACCGAGCCTTTGCGAACCCGTCGTTTATCGGAGTCGCGCTCGTTCCACAGAATGTCGCCCGTTCGGAAGTCGAGACAGATCAGGTAGCCGCCACCGTTGCCGCCATTGGATCCAAACAAAGCGCCGTCGTGCAAAATCACACCACCGTGATGATTTTCCATTTGCCGGGAGGACCACACTTCCGTGGCCTTTACTTCACCATCTGATTCCCGGCTGAGCTTCACGGCTCCCCCGCCCGCACCATAGGCGGAGGCGGCAAACACAATCCCATCCTGGTAAATCGGTGTGGAACAGTTGATCCCCATCCCGTTAGCAGGCCGGTTGTATTGCCAGAGGAATTTGCCATCGGCTGCCGCAACCCCGATGAGCGCTTTTGCGGTAAGTTGCACATACTGGCGTTGCCCATCGAATTCAATGGCGATAGGCGAAGCGTAGGCCGCTCCCGATGATCCGAGACCAGGGAAGCCGCCGAAGCCACCCCCGGGACGACCTCGACCGCGGTCGGCGCCGCCAGGACCGCCTCCGAGAGCCCCAGGAGCGCCGCCCATCCCAGGATTCGTCATACCTCCCGCAAATCCGCTGTCCGCCTGCCAAACCTGGCCGCTCGAATCCGTGAATGGCGAGGAAGCTCCAGCATTGATCCGAATCGTCCCCGCGGGGGATGCTCCGCCCGCTGACTCTCCCTGCGGAACAATTTCAATCGCCTTGATGGCTGGATTCTCGACCTGAGACGTGAAGGCGATACGAAACTCGCCGTTGGTCACTTGCACGGGCACCGTCTCCACATAGGCCTTGTTGGGTCCGCCCGCTTTTACCCAGATGTCGAAGTCCTTGAACTTGGTTCCTTGCACATCGAAGGAGAAGACACGTTGGCCCGGGCCGGTGATTCCCTGGTAGGTTTCCGCAAAGTAGAGTTTCGCGACATACTTGCCGTTGGGAATCTTTTGCGAGAAAGCCGTCATTCCCCAATGCTCGCTGACAAACAGGTTGGGATCCTTCGTGCCGGTCACCTCCGCAGCGGAGCCCGCGCCGCCTCCGGCAGGACCGCCGCCGCCCGCACCGCCACCGGCATTGGGAGCGCTGGCCGGAGCGGTTTCCGAACTGCCGGGCATCTGGGTCTTCCAAATCGTCTCGCCGGTCAACTTGTTCAAAGCTACCAGCATGGCGCCATCGCTGCCGGGGGTGCAGATCAGCTTGTCACCGTCCACCAGCGGCGATTCGCGGTAGCTCCAGGCCGGGATCGCCCCACCAAAATCCGTCACCAGATTCCGTTGCCAAACCACTTTGCCATCGGACGTCCGCAGGCACACGACATTGCCCGCGAGCCCCATGACGTAAAGCCGGTCGCCATCCACAGTCGGAGTGGCGCTTGGCCCTTCTTTTGATTGCGGGAAGTTCTGCGAGTGGGCCGGCGCGATCCGAACTGCCCAGACTTCCTTGCCATCCTGCTCGGACAACGCCCAGACGACTTCATCCTCGCCGCGGTTGCTCATGCCGTAGATGCGACCGGCCGCAATGGAAGGCGCACTGTCGCCACCCCCAAGGCCGTTGATCTTCCATGCGAGCGGCGGCCCATCTTTCGGCCACACAGGGAGCAAGCCGGTTTCCTTGGATTGGGCTGTCCGGTCCGGCCCTTGCCACTGCGGCCAATCAAACTGCGCGCTTAAAGCGCTTTGCGCTAAAGTCGCGACGGTGAGAGCAATTGCGATCGTTTGATACATAGGAGTGTTCCTCACCTTCAGGTGCTGACAGTCTTGCGCTCGTGTTCCAAATTCCGATGGCCACATAATTCTACAATAGCCAACATCCCACTTCTGTCACTTGCAGACCGCGCCAATCTACTAGCCAAACACGCCAAACGCGCAATTCGCGCGCATGATCTGGAATCACACCGGGACGCTTAATGATCTCCCATCTTGTTGCGCGGCGTTGACCTCCATTACAACAATCCCCAAACCAGCGGCTGACCATCAGGAGATGCGCGACAGATGATTGGCAGGCAGCGCCGCGTCCCAGGGGAGCTCATGGGTGCGGCATCGGCTTGACAGTTTCCATATCGTAACAGATACTGTTTCGGAATGAACCTATGGTAAATTGTCGTTTCACGGTCGCGATACATGTGTTGTGTGTACTGGCGGCGTTGCATCCCAAGCCCGTCACGTCCGAGTTCATTGCCGGCAGCGTGAACACCAACCCCGTCGTGATCCGGCGCATCCTGGCGCTGTTGCGTCGAGCCGGCCTCGTGAAGTCGCAACCGGGTGTCAGCGGCGGCTGGGAACTTCTGGCCAAGCCCGAGAAGATTACCTTGGGAGGGCTTTACCAAATCGTTCGCCCGGGGACGGTGTTCGCCATGCACAGCCAGCAGCCTAACGTCCTCTGTCCCGTGGGCCGCAACATCCAGCGCGGGCTTGGCTCGCATTACCAGAAGGCCCAAGCCGCCATGGAAGCCGAACTCGACCGCACCACCATCGCGGACGTGCTCAAGGACGTGTTGGGGACTTCCCAATGACCCTTTTTTTGACCCAAACCGTAACAATACAAACTACAAATAAACAAAAGGGCAGGAGCAAACAAATGAACACCACAGGCAAGAACTACCAGGTAACATCAATCGGTGACATTCAAGCCAAAGGACGCGTCACGCTGCACAACGAACTTGCCCTTACCGGCTCGGAAGTCTCCATCAATGAACTGCCCCCAGGCGTCAGTGTGCCCTTCCTGCACTCCCACAAGCGGAATGAGGAGGTTTACATCATGGTCAAAGGGAAAGGTCGTTTCCAAGTGGACGGCGACGAGTTCGAGGTCGCCGAGGGCAGCGTCATTCGCGTTGACCCCGCCGGACGGCGCTGCATCGCCGCCGATGCTCAGAGTTCGCTTCGATACATCTGCATCCAAACCGAGGCCAAGAGCCTCGTCCAATTCACCGAGGGCGACGGCGTCATCCTCGAAACCAAGCCCACCTGGCTCCAGAGTGCTGGTGACTGATCGGCATCTCACCCGCCCCACATACCCCCTAAAAGAGTCAGCCTATGAACAGAAGACAAGCCATTAAGACCACCTTCACCGCCGCCGCGTTCGCTTCGGTGCTCCGCCCCACGATGCTTGCCGCCCAGGAGACGTCGCCGAAGCCTGCGGCAGTGGAAGGAAACACCCTCCACCTCAACCCGGCCACGGGCGCGGATACGAACTCCGGAGCCAAGGACAGTCCGCTCCGCACTCTGGCCGAGGCGGCCCGGCGTGTGAACCAGACCGAAGGAACCGGTCCGCTGACCGTCATTCTTTCCGAAGGAGTTTATGCGGTCGGCGAGACCGCGATATTCAAGCCCGAGCGGCGGACGTTCACCAAGACCGACCGCCTCACGATCCGCGCGGAGGTGCTGCCCGACGACCCGGACTGGCACACGGGACGGATGCCCACCCTCATCCACACGCTGCCGCTGACAGGGCCAAGGGCGAAGGGCCTTATCTTCGGCATGTTGACCGAGGCCAACCACGTCACGATCCAGGGCCTCAAGCTGCTTGGCGCCCCGGTGGTTGAAACACCCAAGCCCGGCATGCTCGTCCGTGTCTATCCGATCGGGAGGATGGGCAGGCAGTTGGACGACCTGGAAATCGCGCAGTGCCTTTTCGCCGGCGACAAGGTGGTCAGCCCGAACCATCTCGGAATCCTGGCGCATGGCTCGGGTATTCACGTCCACCACTGCGTCTTCTACAACGCGAAGCTGACGGTGGTCTTCTGGACGGGCGGCAGCCGCGGCCATTCGATGCACAACTGTTTCGTCCACGGTGCCTACGGCTCGGGCGTGTGGACGACCGAGATCGCCGACGATTTCGGGTTTCGCAACAACGTGATCGCCAATGGCAATTACGTCTGGACCTACCAGAGCGGAGCGATGGCGGGTCGCGACCCGGACGCCGGAGCCCGAGGCAACAACCCCGCTACGACGCCGGAGAAGCAGCCAGTCCACTACAAGGTGGTCAACAGCCTCTTCGCCGCGAACAAAAAGATGGCCTGCTCCGGCACCGGCGCCAACCTCGGTTTCAAGGACATCGACTCTTCGTTCCTCGAACTCATCAACACCAAAGTCTCGGACCAGTCCGTTACCGTCGAACTCGACGAGACCAAGAAGGAATTCCTGCACCCGGTGGCCGGTTCGGAAGCAGCAAAGATCGGTGTTGGATTGTTCCTGAACTCGGGCATGTAAGGTCCGATCCTTCGCGTCAAAACTGCCAATGAGCTCCAACGAAACTTCCAAGCCAATCGCCCCCGGCGTCACGATCGGTCATGTGCATCTCAAAGTCGCCGACTTGGAGCGTGCGCTGGCGTTTTACCGGGGCGTGCTGGGCTTTGAACTCACGCAGCGTTTCGGGTCGCAAGCTGCGTTTGTCTCCGCCGGCGGCTATCATCATCACATTGGGCTGAACACCTGGGAAAGCGCTGGCGGTGCGCCACCGCCGCGGACGGCGACCGGCTTGTATCATCTGGCGATTCTATATCCCACGCGAGCGGCGCTCGCCGATGCATTGCGTCGCGTGCTCGCCGCGGGCATCGAGCTTGACGGAGCGTCCGACCACGGTGTGAGCGAGGCAATCTACTTGCGCGACCCGGATGGCAATGGGGTCGAACTTTACCGGGACCGTCCGCGCAACCAGTGGCCGCGCGCCGCCGATGGCGGACTCGGAATGTTCACGCGCACGCTCGACCTCGACAATCTCCTCGCGGAAGCAAGCTCCCGGAGCGACTCGTAAAACCACCCTTGTGCTTCCGCACATGACAAAGGACGACATGCTGAAGGAGCTCCTTCGCGCGTTGCTGGCGGAGGGCTGGGCGGATTCACGCACGGCCATCCCGGAAGATGCCGCAGGCCAGCGTTATCTCCTGAGGACGCTCATGAATATCCGTCCCCCTTTGCGCGCCCACCCTGAACTGCTTGCACTTCAGGACCGTTTCCTCGCGGCAGAGCGGGCATCGGCAGCCGTCACCGACCCACATCGGCTGCCTACCATCCGGCAGACGTTCGGGGCCGGCGACGTTCCATGTCAGGACCAACTGCTCCTCTGGAGGGGCGGCATCACCACCCTGGCGGCCGACGCCATCGTCAACGCGGCCAACTCCAAGCTGCTCGGTTGCTTCGTGCCCCACCACCGCTGCATTGACAACGCCATCCATTCTGCCGCCGGCATTCAGTTGCGGCTGGAGTGCCACCGGATCATGCAAAGGCAGGGCGGTGCCGAACCTGTCGGGCAGGCGAAACTGACCGGAGGCTACAACCTGCCCGCACGCTATGTGATCCACACGGTTGGTCCGACTATCCACGGGAGCGTGCGTCCAGAGGACGAACGCCTTCTGGAGTGCTGCTACACGGCCTGCCTCGACTTGGCGGCGCAGCACCAAGACATCAAAGTGCTGGCCTTCTGCTGCATCTCGACAGGGGAATTCCGATTCCCGAAACTTCCGGCGGCGCAGATCGCGGTGCGTACCGTTTGCCGATGGCTGCAAGCATCCGGGCACCACCCCCACCGGGTTGTCTTCAACGTGTTTACCCAGGAAGACCACGATGTTTATGCGGCCCTATTCCGACAGAGTTAAAGACGCAGGACGCCTGCTGGCGGAAGCCGACTTCATTCTGATTGGAGCCGGGGCCGGCCTCTCCGCCGCCGCCGGGCTGAACTACCAGGATCCGGACCTATTCCGGAAGTGTTATCCGCAATTTGCGCGTCTGGGGTTGAACAACATCTGGGAAGCCATCGTGGCGCACTGGGCTCCCAACGACGTCAACCGGCGCCGGTTCTGGGCCTTCTGGTCTCATCACATCCAGACGATACGCTACGACGCTCCGCCGGGGACGCCGTATCTGCATCTCTCGCGATTGGTCGCAGGCAAGCCGCACTTCGTCATCACCACGAACGTTGATGCCCAGTTCGCCAAGGCGGGCTTTCCTCCCGGCGGGCTGTTCACCCCACAGGGCGACTATGGGAAGTTCCAGTGCGCGGTGCCCTGCAGCGGAACCCTCCATGACAATCGTGACCTGGTGCAAAACCTCCTTACCAACATGGATGACGCCAGCGTGCTGGTGCGGGATTCGGACATGCCGCGCTGCCCCGCCTGCGGGGATTACCTTGAGCGAAACCTCAGGAGAGACGGCCACTTTGTGGAATCGCCCCACATGGAGACTCAACTGGCGTACGCCGAGTTTGTGAACCGCTCGTTCGCCGGGCGCTTGGCGCTTCTTGAGTTGGGAGTCGGTTTCAACACGCCGGGAATCATCCGCTGGCCGTTTGAGCGCCTTGTGTCGCACCACCCCCACGCCTCGCTTCTCAGGGTCAACCTGGATGATGCCAGCGTCCCAGTTGGAATCGAAACCCGGTCCATTGGCTTCAGAGAGGACGCCGCACAGGTGATTCAGGATCTCCTGCACCGATTACCTTAACCTACTGGATGCGAAGCGAACCCCGTGTGGGTCGGAGGATGAGTTGGTGCGTGGTGAGCGCTACGTTCCATTGGATTCTCGTCGCCCCCTAAAAAGCCCTCGGTGGCGGCTGGGAAGAGGATCCCACTCAGCAGTTGCGGCGGGAGTCACTTTGACTCGGGCTGTCCAAGATGCTCGACGTTCCGGACTTCGGTAATCGCGATTTCACGAACCACAGGCTGGCCGTCCGGCACGAGTGACCGCTGATTCGGCGGCAGCGCCATCAGGAAGGATAGCTCCATCCGTTGCATCCCCGTCTCGATCCGTCGCAGAGAATGGCCATGCAATATCACCTCGTGCGTGGCGAAGACCAAGCGGAGGCGCTGCTCCTTCCCTTCACTCTTGAGTTCAGCGAAGGCGAATTGGTCGAACGGCAGCAGCAGGCTTTGCTCAGCCGATACTTCGATTTTGACCGCGCGAGCGTTCGGATCGCTCGCCCAGCATTCGGGTGATTTTGTGCTCATGGGTTTCAATGGGTTGATGACGATGGCGACGAGAGAGTTTCAATCGGCAGAAGCTGCCAGCCGCGCGGCGACCGAAGCGCAGCAGGTAGCCATGCAGCCGATCCCAAAGGCGGACGCCGCGACCAGGGATTACACCAGCCGCGAGTTCCATCGCCAATGGGCGATGCCCGGAACGCGTGACGTTTTCGCGCAACTGCTCTTTGTCCGGCGTGAAGATTCGGATGCCGCGCCGACCGCGCGAGATGGTCACATACCATTGCTGCGCATTTGTCGCGGCCTTGATGGTCGAATCGGAGAACAGGACATAATCAACGGTCTTGCCTTGCGAGCCGTAAGACGTGACGGCGTAACCCGGCAGGAACTCGCGGAAGCTCGCGTCCAATACCCGGCCATCGGTGAGTTCAATGCCGCCATCGCCACGAACCGATTTCACCGCGACCAACTCTCCGTTTGTGACCCGTCCGCCGGATGCCAGCGTGCGATTGGCTTTCAGGTGCAGCCGGTCGCCAGACGCAATGGCAATCTCGCGCGCCTGGCAGACCGAAATGCGGTCGATCATCTTGTTCGACACAGTGACGAATCGTCCGCCGACGTCCACGAGCAGCCCGGTTTTGAGGATTCCAGACAATTTGCCTTTCGCCCCGGCGTCGGCTTCGCGCACTTTCTGGTTGAACACGATCACCGCGTCTTGCGGGTAGAATCGTTCATCGCGCTTCTGCGCATTCGTCAGATCCACGCGTTCGAGCGCTTGAACCGTGGTATCACTCGCGCCGAGCAATCCCTTCGCCTTGAGCGCCTCGCGCACGCACGTATTCACACGATGCACTTCGCCCCAGGTCTGGGACACCACGACCGCCGAGGCGCTCTGTTCCGCGAGATGAACGTATTCGTCGGCGAGCTTGTCGGCTTGTTCGCCCAAGCTACAGCCGACGACAGCGCCCATCTGGTCGAGACGCTTGAATGATTCCGCCAATCTTCCCGCCGCCGCCGATTCAACCGCTTTTCGATACCGCTTGATGCTGGCGCGCTCGCTGTTGTCGCGACCAAGGCCGGGGTCTTGGCGGCGAATTGTATGCAACTCCACCGGCTTCACACCCGCATGACGCTCGATGGCGAGCAACGCATCCGATGCTTCCACCGCACCGTGCTGCCGGGTGTCCCCAGAAAGGACGACGCGCGCGTTCCGTTCCTTGGCGAGCCGGAGCAAAGCCAGCATTTGCCGCCCGCCAATCTGCCCGGCTTCATCCACGACGATTACGGCGCGCTCCGGCAATTCAGCCTTGGTGAGAAAGCTGGCGACTGTCGACGGGGACGGAAACCCCGCCTTTTCCATATTCACGACTTGCTGACGCTGCGATGCGAGAACAGCCACGGGTCGTCCCGATTGCTGGATTTGTTGGGCCAACTCATGCAGCACAAAACTCTTCCCTGTGCCCGCGCCGCCTCGAAAGACCGAAACCAGATTCGTCGACCCGAGCAATCCAACAAGCGCCTTGCGCTGCTCGTCATCCAGCTTTGGATTGGCGGGCTGGGGATTGGGCACGAGCGGCCAGCAGTCGCCGACACCTTCTTTGGCGGTCCGAACAATTTCCCATTCCCGCAACAGCACGTCGCGCTTGGTCAATTCACCGGGACGATTTGCGTCACGGATGTAACCACGCCGCTCGGTGAGTTGCTTGAGTTCAGCCAAGGAGAAATCCTCGCCGCGCGCCCGCCCAAGTGCTTCCTGCCACACCTGGCATTCGAGCACGACCGAGTTTCGGTCAAACAAATGCTCCTCAGCCCACTGCACCGCTTCGACCACCGAAATGGACGCGCGTTGCTTGCCCTCGTCGGCTGCGGTTGTCGTCAACCCGCGCAGGACTTCCCGGTCAGCCTGACTCAATTGAGCACCCCATAGCGACCGCAGTTCATCGCGGCTCAGATCCTTCTGCTTTCGAGTCCGCTTTTCCGTCGCCAACCGTGCTCGCAATTCAGCGATGTTTGATCCGGCCAGTTCAGGTTTGTCCGCAAGCAGCGTGGCCAGGGCTTTATCAATTTCAGCGTCACGCTTGGAAAAGCGGTCACACAGTTCAGCGGGAATGCCCTCAATCTGAAAATCCCCACGGGACAGGTTGCGAATACGATACCCGAAACCGCGCAACTCGCGGGCGAGTTCATGGTAGTAGGCGTTCTCGGCGAATTTACGGGCGCGCAGCAGTTCGTAATTCTGAAGCGCCTTCCAGCGATTCTCAGAAGCGTCGAATGTCGCATTGAATACGATGCAGTGGGTATGCAGGTGCGGATCAAGCGCCCGTGACGTGTCGTGAGTGAACAAGGCAGCCGCAAAGTTCCCGGTGCGCCGGTCGGAACGCTCACCACCGGCGCGGATGCGTGTCGCGGCGAAGGCCTCGAACTCGCGCAATGCCGACTTCACTGCCCGCGCATGAGCTTCCAGCACACGCGCGTCCTCGCCAAGGAATCCGGCCAGTGAAACCGACTTCGGCGGGGAAAAGGTGAAGTCGTAGAAGATCCTTCGGTTCGCTGCGCTGCCGTCGCCATCGGCCCGAGTGGTGTTGAGGCGCTGGGTCAGCGTTTCTCCCGTAGCGGGGTGCTGGTTCTCGCACAGGCGGAGAAAGTCATCCGCACGGACTCGACCAGCCAATCCAAGCCGTTCTGCGCCCAGGCCCTGCCACTCGCCTGAAACGCGCTGCCCTTCGTCGTAGTAGTCGCCAACGCAGAGGTGCTCCTCGAAGTATTCCCGCGCGTTTTTGAGGTTGTATTGTGTCTTGGCCGTCAGCACGGCCACCAGAATGCCTCCGACAACCCATCAATTGGTGTGCCAGCCACACTTCAAACCTTCAACGTGCCGCCGCGCTCCGGCCATACCAGGTCCGCGAGTTGTTGCACACCTTGCACACCGAGAGCATCACCGGCACTTCAACAAGCACCCCAACCACACAGGCCAACGCCGCGCCAGAAGCCGGACCGAAGAGCGTGATGGCGACGGCGACGGCCAGTTCAAAGAAGTTGCTCGCGCCGATGAGCGCGCCAGGCGACGCCACATTGTGCGGCACTTTCAATTTGCGCATCAACAGGTAGGTGAGGCTGGAGTTGAAATAGACCTGAATCAAAATCGGGATCGCCAGCAGAATGACGGCAAACCATTTCGTCGTCAGGTTCTCGGCCTGAAACGCGAAGATTAGCGCCAGGGTCAGCAGTAGCGCCCACATCATCACGGGATGAAACTTCGGCAGGAAATTCTTCTCGAACCATTCCTTCCCGTGCGACTTGAGCAGCAGTGTGCGCGTCAGCCAGCCCGCCGCCAGCGGTATCACGATGAATACCACAACGCTGGTGATGAGCACCTTCGGCGGAACGATGACGTTGGCCACGCCGCAGAGGAACATCACGATGGGCGCAAACGCCACCAGCATGATGAGGTCGTTCACCGCCACTTGCACCAGCGTATAAACGGGGTCGCCATCCGTTAGATAGCTCCACACGAAAACCATCGCGGTGCAGGGCGCGGCTGCAAGAATAATGAGCCCGGCGGTGTATTCCTTCGCCATCTCGGGAGTGATCCACGCGGAAAAGATATGCTGCATGAACAGCCAGGCAAGGAACGCCATGCTGAACGGCTTCACCAGCCAGTTGATGATCAAGGTCACCACCAAGCCCTTGGGCTTCTTGGCGATGCCGCCGATGGCGCTGAAATCCACCTTGAGCATCATCGGATAAATCATCAGCCACAGCAGAATGCCAATCGGCACGTTGACCTGTGAACCTTTGCCGAACTCCAGTTTGCTCAGAGTGGCGGTGAGATCTGGCAGGAGCTTGCCAAACGCGATGCCGACGACCATGCAGAGCAGCACCCACACAGTCAGGTAACGCTCAAAAAAGGCGAGCCGCTTGGGTTCTTGCAGCGCCGTCACAGATTCATTTTTCATAAACTCGATTCAAGAATTCTCCGCCAGCCACGCTTCCACGCGCTGTTTGATTAGTTCCCGCACGCTCCGCACATGCGCCAGTTGTTCTTCCTGGGGCACAGGCGCTTTCAGACGTTCCGGAATGTCCCAATGCCGCCGCGCTATTTCGCCGAGGAAGGTGGGACACTGCCCGGCCTTCTTTTGATCGTAGAACGTGACCACGTAATCGAACGGTCGCTCCGACTTGAGAACGTCGGCGATGGTTTGGGTCGATTTGCTCGACAGGTCAATGCCCACCTCGCGCATTGCTTCTATGACGAGCGGCTTCAATGTGCCGGGCTGAAGCCCCGCACTCTCCACCTCGAATGCCGCGCCGCCAAGGTGCTTCATCCACGCCTCGGCGATCTGGCTTCGTGCGCTGTTATGCGTGCAGATAAAGAGCACCCGCTTGGGCGTCATAACACTTCCTCGCTTGCGGTGTGGAAGAGTTGTCGCAGGCGCTCCGGCCCGGTGGGTTCTTCTGTTACCCAAGGCGCAAGGGCCGTGCGCCGCGAATGTTTCGCGACGACTTCGCGGATGAATGGCGCTTCGCCCCGCCCGCGTGCTACCAGCAGTGGATCGTGCGAACCGCTCTCGGCAAAACTCTGATTGATGACCCATGCGAACGGTTCGATTTGCGCGCGGCGCAAGTCATCTTGTAGCGCAGCAGCTTCGTGAACGGGTGTGGCTTCCGGCAACGTCACCACAACGACGCGGGTGAAATCACCGTCGCGCAAGCGAGGCAATAGCTGTCGCACTTCCTCCGGCAAGTCGCTGGTCTTTCGGGCCACTTCGCGGTGATACGACTCGGTGGCGTCCAGCAAGAGCAAGGTGTGCCCGGTGGGCGCGGTGTCGAGCACGACAAACGCATCTTTGCCTTGCGCCACGGTGCGGGCAAACGCGCGGAACACGGCGATTTCCTCGGTGCAAGGCGAGCGCAAATCTTCCTCCAACAAGGCGCGGGCATTCGCGTCCAGATTCTTTCCCGCCGTCGCCAGCACCTGCTCGACGTAAGCGCGCGTCTCCGCCTGCGGATCAATCCGGCTGACGTGCAACCCGGCGAGTTGTCCCGCCGTGGCCGCAACGTGCGCCGCCGGGTCGGTCGTGCTGAGATGAACTTTGTGTCCACGCCGCGCGAGTTCCGTTGCGATGGCGGCGGCAATGGTGGTTTTGCCCACGCCGCCTTTGCCCATCGTCATCACCACGCCGCGACCGGACCTGGCAAGATCAGTTACGAGCTCATCGAGGGATTCCGTAGGCGGCAACGCACTTCCACCATCAGCAGGCGGAACTTCATCCCGGGACGAATCCGCCAGCACCAGCGCCCGGAGTGCGGGAATACCCACCAGATTGTGCGAGCGCAACGGCACTCGCGACAGTGGCAGCTTCGTCAGGAAACCGCTCGCGGCGGACAATGACTCTGCCCCCCGTCGTTCCAGTGCCAGCGCCACCGGATCGGAATCGGCGGCTTGAAAAAGTCCGTTCAAGATGAGCCGTTGATTGCCGACGCCGATCGCCGCGAGTTCGTTGCTGGTGCGTTCCGCTTCAACGAGCGCGGCCTTTTGGGCGCGACTCACCAGAACCAACGTCGTTTGTGTGCCATCCGCCAGTGACGCCACGGCGCTTTCGTAAACGGCCCGCTGTTTCTCCAAACCCGCGAGCGGCCCGAGGCAGGAATTGCCGGTCGTGCTGTTCGCGAGAAATCCCGTCCATGCCCCAGGCAGCGAGAGCAGGCGCAGCGTGTGGCCCGTTGGGGCAGTATCGAAAATGACGTGGTCGAATTCAGCAGTCGCCGCAGGTTCGCCGAGCAGCTTCGAGAACTCATCGAACGCAGCGATCTCCATCGTGCAAGCGCCGGAGAGTTGTTCTTCCATGCTGCGCACAATCGCTTCGGGCAACTTGCCCCGATACGGCCCGACCATTTTCTCGCGATAGGCCGCCGCCGCGGCGGCGGGATCAATGTTCAGCGCCGCCAGCCGGGATACATCGGGAACGGCCGTCGGCGCGGCGGTCAGGCGCACGCCGAGCACTTCATCAAGATTCGAGGCCGGGTCGGTGCTGACCAAGAGCACGCGCTTGCCGCCGTCGGCCAGTGCGATAGCCGAAGTGCACGCCAGCGACGTCTTGCCGACGCCGCCTTTGCCCGTGAAGAACAGGAAACGCGTGGGCGCTTTCAGAAAGTGGGCAAGCGAATGTTCGGCAGCGTTCATTAGCAACAGGAACTTCCCCCGCAACAGCTCGATTTTGCGGGCGCAGGTGCTGCGGTCGCCTTCAACTTCAACAGCGCTGCCAGTTCCACCCGGTCGGGATAGTGACCGGCGATGGCGAGTTTTCCGTTGACCAACAACGCCGGCAGCGCGGCTTCGCCCTTTTCCGTCAGCGTGGCTTGAACGGTTTTGTTTTCCACAAACGCCGCCGGGTTCTGTGAGAGGTTGTGCCGCTGCACGATGACGCCCTGTGACTTGAGCCAGTCAAGATCGGCGGCGAATTGGACCAGCTTGGTGTCAACCTCCGGCCCGCAAACGCCGGTTGTGCAGCACATGGCGGGATCAAAGATTTGGAGAGTCGTTAGATTCATAAATGTCCGTTACGGTTTGGCGGGTGTCGCCATTGTTTTGAGCCATTCCACAATTCGCGCTTCAATCTGGTCGCGGATTTCCCGGAATGTCTGCAATTGTTCCTCCTCCGTGCCTTGTGCCGCCGCCGGGTCTTCAAACGGCCAGGAGAGTCGTTGCAGTGCGAAAGGATAAACGTGCGGGCAATTCTCCTGCGTCCGCTCGCATACGAAAACTGCAAATTGAAACGTCTGCTTGCCCAGAATGCCATCCAGTCCTTTGGCGTGCTGAAGGGAAACATCCACGCCAATCTCGTTCAAAGCCCGGACAGTCAGCGGATGAATCGTCGTGGGCTCAAGCCCGGCACTCATCGCGTCAAAGCGGTCGCCGGCGTGCTTGCGCAACAACGCCTCCGCCATCTGGCTGCGGGCGGCATTGTGGGCGCAAAGGAACAGGACGCTCTGTTTGCTCATGGAGATTACGCGGCTTTCGCCTGATCGCGGCGACCATCGGCGTAGGCTTCAAAAACCATTTTGATTTCATCCCGCACCTTGCGGAACACGGCGAGCTTCTCTTCGTCCGTGCCGGTCGCATGGGCGGGATCATAGAAGCCCCAATGATGACGATTCACCTGGCCGGGAAACATCGGGCACGCCTGGTCGGCATTGCCGCAAACGGTGACGACCGTCTCAATCGGTTGCTGCAAAAAGTCATTCATGTGCTTCGACTGATGCGCGGAAATATCAATGCCGATTTCCTTCATCACCTGAATGGCGAGCGGATGCACGTAGCCTGCGGGCTTCGATCCGGCGCTTTGGACGTTCAGCGTATCGCCTGCCGCCGCGCGGAGGATGCCTTCGGCGAGATGGCTGCGGCAGGAGTTTCCCGTGCAGAGGATCAGAATGGTCGGTTTCATTTGTGGGTCTGTCGTTTGCATAAATCGGTTGGGTCTTGCCGGACGATCTTCTTGAGCTGCTTCGCATCCGACTGCACCTGCGGATTGTCGGCCAGCGCCTGCTCGACCCAACCCAGCGCCTCGCGCACCTCCACCGGGGCGTCCTTGCCCGGCAACTTGTAATAAATCCAGCGGCCGTCCTTGCGCGACTCCACCAGCCCCGCCTGAAAGAGGATGGACAGATGTTTCGAGACGGTGGAGGGGGCAAGGCCGAACAGTTCGGTGATCTGGCAGACGCACAACTCGCCCTGCCGCAACGCCAGCAGAGTGCGAACGCGGTTTTCGTCCGCCAGCGCCTTGGTGATGTTCATGAACTCGCGCATTACAGCGACACGATATTTCGCCACACGGCGAAATGCAATCAGTCTTTTTGACGTTGCCTACGCGCGGGATGGTTCTGGAGCGACAGTCAATCGCTTGCCACAGCAAATGAGCCTATAGCTGTTTGCATCCGCACGGAAAACGATCACTGCGTCAATCTGAGCGCCAGATCAGCAACGCGCAGCCCGGTGTTGCGGGCCGTGCCGAGGCCGAGTTCATCCCCGCTGATGTCGTCTTTCGTCGAAAGCACCGTGCCACCCTGGAAGGCGGGCGGGCGGCCACCCACAGGAATCATCCCGAAGCACAGCATCGCGGTCTGGATCTGTTCAATGACCAGTTCCTGGCCACCGTTGCGGAATGCGCCCGTGGCAATGACGCCCACCGGTTTGCCATCCAACAGCATCTTCGGCTCGCGCAAGGGCGCGCAGCGTTCGATGAACGCTTTCGTCAGCGCGCTCAGGCTGCGAAAGTAAGACGGCGAGCCGATAATGAGGCCGGCCACGGCAGGGTCTTGCAGCTTGGGGAGGATGGCGGTGAAGTCGTCCTGTGGCGGGGTGGGCGACCAGCCGGCGATGTTCAGTCCGCCGAGGTCAATCAGCTCGACCTGAATTCGCGCGTCGAGCCCTTTGGCCGCATCGAGTGCGGCTTGCACGGCTTTCGCCGTGGTCATTCCCTTGCGCGGGCTGCACGAGATACCGAGGAGTTTGAGGGTTTTGCCGCCACCCGATTCGGCGGCGAAGGTGGAGACGGTGGTTGCAGCCACGGCGGCAATGCCCGCAGTGGCGAGGAAGTTACGGCGAGTCACGTTTTCTTTCATGGAATGTCCTTTGGATTTGTTGGTTCTTGGTTCACGGCTCACGGCACTCGCATTTCTCGCGAGCACCGCAATTTAGGTGGCAAGCAGATCTGCTCCCCGATCCGCTACCTGGCGAATGCGGGCAGCGGTAACGCGGGTTGCGCCTTTTTCAAAGCGGAAGTCGCGCTCCAGTTGCAGGTGGGCAAAGCCGCTGAAGCCCGCCAGTTCCATCGTTTTGCGGGCGCACTCCTCTTTGCAGCCGTCAATTACCAGAACTTTGGCGGCGGAGCGGGTATTAGCCAGGATGCCTTCAACTCGACCGCCAATGCCAGCGAGGCAATACATCCTCCCTGCGAGGTCCAGCGTCATTTGACGTGCGGCGCGGTCCGATAGACCGCCAACGTCGGAAGCGCCGGAGCAAGGAAAGAGGAGCTTGGGGGCGGCTTGACAGGTGCATTGAGACTGAGTGTTCATAGGATTCAATTCGATTCTTAGAGAGGGTGTTCCATTGGTTCGGGTTCTGGCACTGTGGTGGCTGGCAACGAACTGCGCCCCGCCATCCAGGTGTAAAGCACCGGCACGAGGAACAGGGCCACGAACACATTGAGCAGCAATCCACCAATGGCTGCTGCCGCCATCGGACGAAGCAGTTCGCCGCCTTCCTCCAGCGCGAATGCCAGTGGCGCGAAACCGAGCACGGCGGGCAGCACCGTCATCAGACGCGGACGCAACCGGCTCAGACCCGCGCCGAGGGTGGCTTCAAAAAGCGGTTTGCCGGCGGCGCGCTGGTGTTCGGCGGTTTCGATGAGCAGCACGCCGTCAATCACGTTGGCTGCCAGCACGATCATCGCGGCGATGATGACGGTCGCGCCGAAGGGCTGACCGGCGATCCACAGGCCATAACCCATGCCGGTGAGGCAGAAGGGCGCGGCAATCAAGATGACGAGCGGCAAGCGCAGGCTGTTGAATTGCGCCGCGAGCACGATGAACGAGAAGAACACCGCCAGCCCGAGAATACTTTTCACCACGCCCTGCATCTCGGCCATCTGCCGGGCCTTGCCGCCGATGGTGTAATTGTAGCCCAGCGGCCACGCTGCTTCGGCGAGCGCCGCGCGCGTGGCGGTTTGCGCGGTCGCAAGGTCCACGTTCTGCGAATCGCATCGCACGATGACCTGCTTGATCTGATTCTGCCGCACAATCTCGACCGGGCCGGTCGCGGAGCGCACATTCGCGACTTCGCGCAACCGCACGTGGTCGCCCGCCGGAGTGGTCAGGACGAGGTTTTCGACATCGGAACGCGAACGCAGGCTGCGTTCGGGCACGAGGACGCGCAGGTCGTAGAGTTCGCTGGCCTCGCGGTAGCGGGTGGGCACGTCACCGCCGATGTAACCGCGCAACGAGCCGGCGATGGCGGCCACGGTCAGTCCGTGTTCAGCCGCGCGCGTGCGGTCAATCTCCACCTGCCACTCGGGCTTCGAGTAATCGAGTGAGACGTAAATGTTTGCCAGTTCGGGGCGTTGGCGGAGACGCGCGGCGATGTCGTTGGCCAGTGTGAACAGCGTGTCAATTTCCGAGCCGTTGATTTCCACCTCGATCTCCGCCTGACCGAGCGTGCGGATGCCGCGCATCTTGGCCTGATAGACGGCGAGGATCGCTCCGGGCGCGTGGACCTTGGCGACCTTCTTGCGTAGCTCCGCGATGTAGTCGGTGGTAGAGATGTCACGCTCGCCGGGCGGCACGAGTTCGATGTCCACCTCGCCTTCGTTGCCGATCTTGTTCGTGTAAAGTCCGCGCACCGCGCCCCCGATGAGGGTGAACACGCTGCGCACCCGCTTGTCGCCGCGCACCAGCGCCTCGATCTGCGCGGTGATGGCGTCCATGCGTTCCAGCGCCGCACCTGCCGGCATGCGCACCTTGACCACGATGCGGCCATCGTCCACGGCGGGGAAAAACTCCGCACCCGCCTTCTTGAACAGCACCACGCCCAAAGCCGCGACGGCGACAAACACAATCAGTGCAATCACCCGGGCGTTCAACGCGCGGCGCAGCAGCCAGCCGTAGCCGGCCTGCAATCGGCGATTGAGCCGCTCGCTCCAGGAATGTTCGTTGTGTTCGCCGCGCAGCAGCGTCGAACCGAGCATCGGCGTGAGCGTGATTGCGCCCAGCCCCGCGATGACCATCAGGCCGAGCACCACGAGCACGAGTTCGCGGAACAGCAATGTGATCATGCCGGGCACGAGCAGGAACGGCGCGAACAGCGCGATGAAGGTGATCGTCGCGGCGAGGATCGCCCCGCCAACTTCGCGCGTGCCCGCTTCGGCCACAGTCGCGCGCGAGTCACCTTTTCGCAGGCTGCGCAGGCGGGTGATGTTTTCCACCACGATGATCGAAGCGTCAGGCAGGACGCCGATGGCAACGACGAGTCCGCCGAGCGAGAAGATGTTCAGCGAAAATCCCGCCAGCCGCATGACGAAGAAATTGACGAGCAACGCGAACGGCAGGGCGATGCCGATTATGAGCACCTGGCGCGGACTGCCGAGGAACAAGAACAGCACGAGAATCACCAGCGCCAGCGCTTCGAGCGCCGTGTTGCGCACGCCCTTCATCGAATCAACAATGTAGTCGGCCTGGTTTTCCAGCAGCTTGTGGGACAAACCGGCGGGGAAGGCGGGCGCAAGTTCGGTGAGGCGGCGCTCGACGTTGCGCACGGTGACGACGGTGTTGGCGTCGGCCTGCTTGATGATGTTGGCCTTCACGGCGGGACGGCCATCCAACCGGGTGAGGAGGCGCACTTCCTCATGGGAATCCTCGACGGTCGCCACGTCGGCCACCCGGATACGCGCGCCACTTTCGCCACGCACCAGCACGATCTGGCGGATGGTTTCAAGATCGGTGAATTCGCCCAGCGTGCGGACGATGGTTTCGCGGTTCGGCCCGGTGACGCGTCCGCCGAGGCGTTGCACGTTTTCCTCGCGCAACCGCCGCTCGACGAGTTCGAGGCTGAGGCCGTGTTTCTCCAGCTTGCCGCCGTCCACGAGGATGCGGATTTCGCGTTCGAGTCCGCCCGCCACATCCACCGCCGCCACACCGCCGGCGGCGAGCAGACGATCCGTGAGCCAGTTGTCCACCCAGGTGCGGAGTTGCGTGAGGTCCATGCGGTCGGACTCGAAGGCGACCTGCACGATGGGGAGTTGCGACGGGTCGGCCTTGATGATGACCGGCGGATCAATGTCGGGCGGCAGATCCTTTTGCGAACGGGCGAACGCGGCGAGCGTGTCCTGATACGCCACGTCCACGTCCACGCCGTAGCGGTAATTCACGTCGAGTTGATAAAGCCCTTCGAGCGCGCTGGACGTGAGATAATCGAGGCCGTCCACGGAAGCGACCTGGCGCTCGATGGGGTCGGCGAGTTTGCGGTCAATGTCCTCGGGCGTCGCGCCGGGCCAGACGATGGAGAGCTTGATGAGCGGATACTTGACCGACGGCAGAAAATCCACCGGCAACGTGCCGATGTTGAGCGCGCCGAAGATTGCCAGTCCGAGCGCGACAATGGCGGTGGAAATCCGGCGGGTGATGGCGGTGCGAATCATGGCTTCGCTGCTTTCGCGGCGGGCTTGTCACCTTCGGGTTTTGCTGCGGGCTTGCCGCCTTCGAGGCGCACGGTCGTGCCGTCTTTCACGCGCTCAATGCCGCCAACAATCACACGGTCGCCGACCTTCAGGCCGGTGCGAATCCACACGCGGCCATCCTGCTCGAAACCGGTTTCGACCGGGCGGCGTGCGGCCTTGTCGTCCGCAAGCGCGAAGACGAATGGCTTAACCCCTTCGCCAAGCACGGCTTCGACCGGGACGGTCAGCGCCGAAGGTTGCTCCTCCAGCACGGCGCGGATGCGGGCAAACATGCCGGGCGAAAAAGTCGCGTCCTTGGGCAGCGCCGCTTCGAATGAGCGCGTGCGCAGCCGGCGATCCAGTTCCGGATAGGCTCGGATGATTTCGAGCGTGAAGGCGCGGCCCGGCAGTGCGTCGAATGTCACTTGCACGCGACCGCCCACCGCCAAGGCGAAGGCATGGTCTTCCGGCACGGCGAAACGCAGGACGAGACTGGCGGGATCATAGAGGTCCACAAGCGGCGTGCGCGGAGCGACGTAATTGCCATCAGCCACGCGGACGCGCGAAACGACGCCAGCCCACGGCGCGCGGATGGAGTAATCGTCAGCGGCTTGTTCCGCCTGGGCAAGCGCGGCCCGGGCGCGTTCCAAGGCGGCGCGGGCGGTGTCGAGTTGATCGCCCGCGATGGCCTTCTCCTTGACCAGTGCCTCGATGCGGCGGAATTCCTGTTCCTGCCGGCGCAATTCCTCGCGGGCGGAAGCCTGGGCGGCTTCGGCGGAAAGCTGCCGGCCAATGCTGAGCAACTCCTGGCCTGCCGTGACCCGGTCGCCTTCGCGCACACGGCAGCCGAGCACCGGCCCTTCGGCGGGTGACGCCAGCCCGGCGACGGTCGTCGGCTCGATCGTTCCGGTGACGGTGAGCAGGCGGACAAAGTGGCGATTGGTCACGGCCTCGACGGTCACAGCGGCAGGCGGTGGCGTGGGTTTGCTGGGAGCGGTCTTGCCGCAGCCGGTGAGGACGAGCGCAAGCAGCGCTAAACCCGAAATCCGAAATCCGAAGGCCGAAAGAAATCCGAAGCTCGAAGGCCGAAGATCGGCGGCGGCAATGGTGATGGACTCTTGATGCACGGGAGACAGTTCCGGATCCGGGTTTCGGAATTCGGGCTTATTTCGGGCCTCGGGAATTCGGTCTTCGGATTTCCGACCGGGTCTGATTTGGATGACTTGGTGGCGAATGTTGTTCATGGCTTGGAGGGCGAATCGTTGACTGCGCCGGCGACTGGATCAGCGCGAAGCACCGGTAACGCAGCGACGCTGGTGAAGACATGGCCCGCCGCAAAATCGCGGGCAGCCAGCGAAATGGAATGGTCGGCCAGCGCACGGGCGCGGAGCGATTCGGATTCGACAGCGGCGGACTGCGCGTCGAGGACATCGGTGATCGTGCCCTGACCGAGTTCGTATTTGCGTTGTTCGATGCGCAGACTTTCCTGCGCCTGCTCGACCGCGAGTCGCGAGGCTTCGATCCGCGCGGCGGCGGCGCGGACACCGGCTTCGGCGTTGGCGAGTTCGAGACGCCGCTGCAACGTCGTTTCCGCGACGGCTTCCTCGCGGACACGCTGGTTCGCCCGAGCTTCGCTCACGCGGGATTTGGTGCGACCAAAATCCCAGATGTTCCACGTCAGGGCGACGCCGGCGAACCCCATATCGTAATCCTCGCCGCTGTGGAAATCGGCGCGCGGACCGTAGGTGGCAACACCCTCCACCGTGGGCCAATAACCGGAACGCGACGCGCGGACCTGTTGCGCGGCGGAAGCAGATCGAGCCAGCGCCGCGGCTTCGTCGGCCCGCAGCTCGCGACTGGTGATCATGTCAACCGAGGCTGCGGGAGGCGTGCTCAAGTTGTCGGCGAGTTCCCACGCGACGGAAGGTTCACGGCCCATGAGCACCGCGAGTGTGGCCTGGACGATTTCAAGCCGGTTGCGCGCTTCGATGGCGCTCTGCTCCACGCGCGCGAGACGAACCGACACGCGCAGCCGGTCCACTTCGGCAGCCTTTTGTTGCCGAAGCAACGCGTCAATCTGTTCCACTTGCGCGGTGAGCGTGGCGCGGGATTGATCCAGCGAACGAATGACGGCGCGCAACGCGAGCGCGTCCTCGTAAAGGGTCACCACCCGCACGGCCAGCGCCTGACGGGCAAACGCCACATCGCCCGAAGCGGCCTCCGCCAGCAGACGCGAAGCGCTTTGTTCGGCGGCAAGCCGCCCACCCGCATAAAGGGGAAGCGCGATGCCCGCCATCGCCTGCCACGTATCCCGGGTGAAGATGCCGGGCTGGTTGTTCTCGGTGGCGGGTTGCAGGCGATAGGGATCGCTGGTGTGTTGCGCACTGCCGGCGGCGAACAGTCTCGGCAAACGCGCGGCGGTGCTGCCCTTGGCCCGCGCGCCGGCGGCGTCGCTCTCGCCGGAACGGGCCAGCAGCGTGTGATTGGCGGAGAGGCTTTCGCGCAAACAATCGGTGAGCGTCAGCGCGTTTGTGGTTTCCGCGCCGAGCGAGCCACCTTCCAGCACGAAAGCCAGGACCAGGACTGCCGATGCGCCGGTGATTGGACGAGGTAGTTTTGCGCTCATGGTGCAGTGTAGATGAGCCAAATGCCGCCAAGCATGACGAGAATGCCGCAGACGATTTTGAGCACGCCCAGGCCTTTCGATTGCTCATTCCATTTCAGCCAGCGTTCAACCAGTTCCGTGGACGTGCCCGCGGCGACAATCACCCCGCAATGGCCCAGGCCGTAGGCCAACAGCAAACCGGCCGCATAGAACGGAGCTTCGCCGCCCAGCTTGAAGGTCACCGCCAGCATCGGGGCCATGTAGGCAAAAGTGCATGGGCCGAGGGCGATGCCGAACACCAGGCCAAGAATGAACGCCGCCAGCAGGCCCTTGCGTTTCATCCCCACCGGCCCGGCACCAGAGAAGTTCAACGGAATCACGCCGACCAGATGCAATCCCACCACGAAGAAGATGAGTGCGACGAAGTAATTGCCGTAGCGCCCCACGTCGCCCATCATTCGCCCCGCCGCCGCCGTGATCGCGCCAATGGCGGCGATAGTGATGAGGATGCCCACCGAAAACAGGGTTGAAGTCCAAAATGCACGTCGGGTCGTCACTTGCCCCTGCTCGCTGATGAATCCGACAATGAGCGGAATGCTCGCCAGGTGGCAGGGACTGAGAACGATGCTCAGAATGCCCCATACGAACGATGCGCCCAGCGCGATGGCGGGTGCGCCTTCGACCGCGTGACTCAGGTTGGTAAAAAGTTGTTCCATGACGATGCTCTTGATCTGTTTCCGTTGCAGCGCAGCCGGCTAATGACAGCAACACGCTCCTCCGGCTGCGGATGGTGGTTGGTGGTCGCCAGTGGACTCACGGATGACTCGCTGGACATTGCCGAGACAACATGAGCCTTGCGGATTGGTGTGCTCGCAATTGTCCAGTCCCTGGGCGCACTTGGCCTTGATGTCAGTCGTGATGCGGGACGTTCCTGCTTCCCTGACTTCCTGCTGAATAGCCGCCACCGTGTGTTGGAAACAATAACAGACCAGGCGCTCTGGTTCAGTTCGCTTCTGGAAGATCGGCACGCGCACTTCCGCGCAGACAACCCGGTCGCCAGTAGCAGAATGGAAATACGCCACATCGCAGGTCGGCGTGGCGCAAAACAAGAACCCGTCCACTGACTTGAAGCGGAGTCGGGTTTCCGGGCACAGCAATGTTTCCAGTGTCATAGCGGAAACCCGGCGACCTTGCTGACCACAGGACGGGCAGTGTGGCATTCTTGGCGCAGAGTGACTCAGGGTGGAAGGTAGCTGTTCCATAGATCAGTGATTATTCAGAGCGGCAGGCAACCCGGACGGGTCTGTGCCAGCCGGCTGCTTGGCCCCATTCAGGAAGTGTCGCACTTCGGTTTCCACATACGCGTTGAGATTGATCGGCTCATGGACCAGTTGCCAAGTGTCAGCGAGCAGCTTCCAGTTCTCCTCCTTGCCTTCCCTTTGCTTGACCAGCACCAGCGATGGACATGGGAGCTTGTAGTCGGTCAGGAAATGGGCGTTCTCCGGCAACTCATAGTTTACCGACGTGAACACCAACCGGTTCGTGGCGAGTTCAGCGGTGAACTCCTGCTCGACCACCATCTTTGCGAGCTTCTCGATCAGCAAACACGTTTCGCAGCGGACCGTGCCGTGGAAGTAATACGCGATGACTTGGTGATCGCCCGCGTTGGTGGCTGTTTGGTTTGTGGCGGCAGAGACCGGCTTCGCGTCCAGCGCGGCCATGAGCGGACAGCACGCCCCGCCATTCTGGGCGCGACCTGGATTTGGCCTTTGTTGCACCGATGACAGCACCGCGACCGCTACCAGGACCGCGAGCACGAAGATGATTTGGGTGCGTGGCTTCATTGGTTTAGAAGGCGATGGTCATTTGCGCGAACGCCCAGTTCGCGTCGCTGTCGTTGCGCGGTGTGTTCTGGACAGCACACTCCAATGGCATTCGGCCCGTTGCATTGTCACACCGTTCGTTCACGCGGTTGCCGGCTTTGGTTGTCCCAGACTGGCCTCCGGGGCAGCGGGTTTGCCGAGCCGCAGGACCAGCGCGATGACGGACGCCAGCGCGAGCAGGGTGAGGCCCAGGTCAAAGCCGGTGTAAGCCCAGCGCGTCAAGGCAGCCAGCCAACCGAGCTTGAGAAGAACCAGCGCGCCGCAAATCCCGGTCAACACCAGCAGCGCCCACAAGGCATTGCCGAGAACAGTCGGCGTGGCGACCGCCTTTCCGCTGGCGGGACGCTGCAACGCGAGCACCAGGCCCACCAGCAGGACGCCCATCCCGATCCAAAAATGCGCCGCGTCGAGCGTGAACCGTCGGGCAGTCATGTATTCCGTCAACTCAGGCGACCGGGCAACCACAATGCCACCCACCACCATGGCCGCGAGAGCCAGCCACGACCAACCGACCGCCGCCGATGGCGACAGAACCTGGTGACGCACCGCCACGCCTCGCAGGCCCAGTATGGCCAGCAGACCGCCCAGCAATGCGAGCAGCGCGTAGAGCACGGGCTTCAGGGTTTGCTCCCGGAACGCGCCGAGCCGGACGGAAGCAGAGGAGTATCCGAGAATGGTAGAGTTGGGCGTCCAACGCGGCTTCCCGTCATCGGGTGAGAACGCCGTTAACAGGACGGCACGGTCAAAGAACTTCGAGTCCGAAGCGTGGCAGTCCGTGCAGCCGCCCGAGCCCAGGGCTGCGCGAGCGGGCGCAACATCGTGCGAGAACTTATAGACCGAGGCGTAGGGCGTCGCTTCGTGCGGCAGCTTGGGCAGCGGCTTGCTTTCTTTCGACGAATACCAGGCGCGATCGTCGCTCACCCAAACCAGCCGTCTGCCTTCGAGCGGAAAGCCGGTCTTGGTCAGGTGGTCCTTCGTCGCCGCCAGGAGCGCGTCAATTTCCTCGGGCCGGTTGATCTCGAACGTTCCGTCGCCGTTGTCGTCCTTCACCACGGCAAGCTGACCATAGTTCGTTCCGCCAGTGTCGCGGTGCTGCTTCCACATCGTGAAGAAGTCGCGCATGAAGAGCATGTTCAGGCCGGGCTTGCCCGCATCTTCGTAGCCGACCCATGCGCTGTGGACACGGTTCACGGGGTAGATTTTGCCCTTGTAAGCCGCGAGGGTGGGCTGCGTCACGTCGGTCGGCTGGTCGTGATGGGTGAACATCGCCAGTTCGCCGTAGTGATTCCAGAAATTCATTTCCTGATCGTAGAAGGTCCAGATGCGCTTGCCGGGGGGCGTGATGTAAGGCGCGGTGGTGAACGAGTCGCTCGCCTGCACCAAAGCGCTCTTCACCGCGCGGGTGGGAATGTGGCACGCCTGACAAGAAATCTTTTCCATGTGCAGCGGCGGCAGCCACGCGTGGGTGGCACGCGGGGCGTTGTTCCAGCCTTCGAGGTGGCACTCCTGACAGGAGCGCACCGTGTCATCGAGATCGTTGCGGACAAAGCCGGAGGGATCGTCGCCCTTGCCAAATTGATGAACCTCGCGTCCGCGGATGCGCGGGTCGGAGGCTTTGCTGCCCGCAGTGTGGCAGTCCACGCAGCGCAGGCCGGCGGCCAGGTGGACATCGGTGCGGGCCGAGAACGCTGCGCCGCGTTTCTTCCAATTGGGCTTGGCGTGGCAGGTGAGGCAGGTCTCGTTGCGCGGCTCGGGCACGGTGTGAACCAGCACATTCCCCTCGGCGTCGAAGCTCTTCAGGTCGTAGGCGACTTGCGGGGCTTGGTTGCTGGCCACCATGCCGGCAACATGCCCAAATCCCGCGCCTTCGGTCGCGGCCCAGCGGAAGTTGAGGTTGGCCAATTGCTCATTTCGTTTCTTGAAGTTGTATTCCGGCAGGTGGCAGAGGAGGCAGTCGGCTTCAATAACGCCGGTCTCAGACCAGCGGGCTTTGAAATAGTCCCCGTCGAAGCGATTGTCCCCGCCGGTCGTGAGGCCGCTGGCCGGGTCACGCATCCAGGTGTCGTAACGTTTGCCGTCGCGGTCGAATTCCAGCGGGCCGCCACCGGGATGGCAGTTGCCGCAGGTGGCGGTGACGAATTCGTAGCTGGTCATGTCAATAACACGACCGCTGGCGTTGGTTTTGGCCGCCAGTTGGCGATAGAGCGGTGCGGGCGAGCACCAACTGCCACCGTAATTGCCCGGTGAAGAAACCCACTGGTAACGCTCCGCCATGAACGCGGGGACAGCCTCGCCCTTGCCTTGCTGGAAATGAAAACCCTCCGTGATCTTGTCGTAGTCATGGCAGCCAGCCGCCCCGCAGGTTTGCCTTGGCGAATAGGGCGCGTTGGCGTTGATGCCTTTGGCCGGGTCAATCACGTTGCCCTGCTCGTCCTTCAATTTGTAGGGCGGGCAGACACCCATCGCGCGCCTGGGCGTCTCACTCGTGACGGCGGCGCGGACTGGTCCGAGGTCGGCCAGCAAAACCGCGCCCACCAGCATGAAAAGCAGGCCGGCGCTGAGTTGGAGATTCAAGCGGGAGTGGGGCTGCGTTTTCATGGTGTGATATTGGCTCAGTTGTTCTGGATGGTTGTTTTCAGCCGGACTCAGAGTGACACGCGAGCGTCAGTTCGCTGCGGCAGGCGATTTGCCGGAAACGTCCACGCCCAGTTCCTTCCACTTCCCCAGGATGTCTTCCTTTCCGTAGAAGCCCACATGGCGGAAACGTTCCTTGCCTTCGGCGTCGTAGAAGATCTGCGTGGGAATCATCTCAATGCCGTATTTCTTCCCCTCGTCAGGGTTCTCCCAGACATCAATGAAGACCGTAGTGAAGCGATCGGCATAGCTCGTCTTCAAGTCGTCCAGGATCGGCTTCATCATTTTGCAGGGGATGCACTTGCCCGCGCCCAGGTCCACCATCCGGGGCAACTTGGCCGTGGCGGCGGGGCTGGCCTGGCTCGGCTCGGCGACCGGGACTGTTTGGGCTGCCGTTCCCTCGGCGGCGACAGCAGCAGCCTCCGGAGTGGAGTCGGAAGTTTGCGATTGGGACGGGGACTTCGCTTGTTGCTTAAGCGCAACGGCGGCGACCGCAGCGACCGCCACGGCGGCAACAATGAGCAATTTGACAGGTGTTTTCATATTTCAGTTTGGTGTGGCTAAGTTCGTCTCACGACTCATGGTTTGATTTTTTGGTAAAGTGCGGGCAGGCGCGTGCGATACATTTCACTCACTTGCGCCTCCATTTCGGCCAGCGGCTTCACGGGGATAAGATCCATCACTTCCGCAGGCGTCAGACCGGATTCGAGCAACGTCCGCGCCCCGCCGCAGACCATGCGCTTGAGGGCCGGACCAATCTCCGCCTCGCTCAGCCCAAACCCAGCCGCCACTTCGCGCAGAGCTTGAAGCTGAAACCAGAGGTAGGTCGGTCCCATTGCGGTCAGGACTGCATACGCCTCCAGCTTCTCTTCGGCGACCTCCGGGCTCTCGCCAAGCGGTGAAAGCAGGGTGGTAATATCTGTCTTGTCCGCCGCGCTGAGCGCGGGTGCGAAGGCTGAGGGATTGAAGCCGAAGCTAACGACCGATGGCGCGTTGGGGATGACCCGTGCGAGACGAGTGAAACCGCCGAGCAGCCCGGTGAGCTTCGCCAGCGTGAACTTGGGTGCCAGCGACACTACGATGGCCCCGGGCTTCACGCTGCCTTTGATGGCCGTCGCCACCTCCGCCATCACCGGCGGATGCACCGCCAGAAACACGATGTCCTGCGCCGCCGCTGCATGGCTGTCGCCCGTCGTCTGGACGCCAGGAAACTGGGCCTGCAGTTTGGCCAGCGTGTCTGCGTTGCAGTCGCTCACCAGAACGTTGGCTGGCAGAGCATTTGCTCGCCGCCAACCTTCCAGGAAGATGCGGGTGATCCGCCCGCCTCCAACAAAACCAATGGTCTTCGTGCTCATAAGTTTTCTATTCAAGCGGCGGCCTGCTGCAGGATGGCCTTGATTTCGGGAATGCTCGGCACCTTCCCAGTCACCTTGATGGAGCCATTCACGGCCAGCGCCGGGGTCATCATCACGCCGAGAGCCATGATTTGCTTAAGATCCGTCACCTTGTTGATTTCGGCGGTCAGTCCGAGTTCTTTGACGGCTTGCTCCGTGAATTGCGCCAGTGTCTTGCACTTCGCGCAGCCAGGTCCAATAACGAGGATGTTCATAGTTCTGTTGCTTGTCTGCAGTTCAATGTTTTGAGTTGATCGTTTACCCGAACAACGCTCCGTAAATCAGTCCGCTCACGGTAGCCATCACGACCACCAGGGCCACATAGACGGCGACCTTCTTCGTGCCCATGATGCTCCGCAGCACCAACATGCTGGGCAGAGAAAGCGCCGGGCCGGCCAACAGCAACGCCAGCGCCGGGCCTTTGCCCATACCGCTACCAAGCAAGCCTTGCAGGATCGGCACTTCCGTCAGCGTCGCGAAATACATGAACGCGCCTACCATCGAGGAAAAGAGATTGGCGAAGAACGAGTTCCCGCCGACCGACTGGCTCACCCACTCCGAGGGAATTAACCCTTCGTGTCCCGGGCGCCCCAGCAGGATGCCGGAGACGAACACGCCGCCAATAAGCAGGGGGAAGATTTGTTTCGCCAGCGTCCATGTCGCGTCCAGCCACTCGCGGCCTTCGCCGGGATTCCTGGCACAGAGCACCGCCAGTCCAGCGCAACCGACGATGAACGGAATCAGCGGTTCATGAGGAAAGGCGAAACTCAAAATGGCCACGGGCAACGCTGCCAACGCCAGTTCTCTCCACTTGAAGCCAAACCACAGCCCCAGCGAAATCCCCAAACCCGATGCGAATGCACCCGCTACGGGCCATTTCCACGCAAAGATACCCGCCCAGGGTCCAGTCGGCTCCGCCGGTTTGCTCCAATTGGCGAACACCAACAGGCCCACCATCGAGGCGAAGAAGACCACGTTTTGCCAGAGCGGCCGCTTGACTTCGACTTCGGGCATCTCCGCCGCCACCTCGGCCTTGGCTTGTTCCTCACGCCGGAACACGAAGTGCATGGCCAAGCCCACGACCACGCTGAACGCCACCGCGCCAATCGCCCGCGCCGTTCCCAGTTCGATCCCAAGGATGCGCGCCGTCATCACGATGGCCAGCACGTTGATGGCTGGGCCGGAGTAAAGGAACGCCGTCGCCGGACCAAGGCCCGCGCCGCGCATCCAGATCCCCCCGAACAGCGGCAACACTGTGCAGGAGCACACCGCCAAAATCGTTCCCGACACCGACGCCACTCCGTAAGCGAGCGCCTTGTTGGCCTTTGGTCCCAAGTAGCGCATCACGGACGCCTGATTCACGAATGTGCTGATGCCACCCGCGATGAACAGCGCTGGAATGAGGCAGAGCATGACGTGTTCTTGCGCATACCATTTGGTCAGTTCCAGTCCCTCCTTGAGCGCGTTGTCAAAACGCGGCACGCCCACCGGCAGGAAGAACAGAAGACCAAACACCGCTGCAAAACCGGCAAGAATCTTCAATTCCCGGCTCCACTCTGCACTCGATGAATTTGCTTCACACGCGCCATTCATGGTCGGCCAATCCTACGCTTATTCGGAATTTAGCTAACATGGTAAATGTAAGGTCAAAAAAATGACCGCGCCCACACTTCTACGCGCGTCCCTTCTCACGCACCGAGGCCACGCACTGGAAGAAATTCATCACGCAGGGAGTCACCAGCCGGTAAAACACCTGGGCACCCCGCTTTTCGTCATCCACGATGCCTGCATTCCGAAGCTGCGACAGGTGCCGGGAGACCGTGGGCATCTCGGAGCCCACCAAGGCGGCCAGTTCGCACACGCAGCGTTCCCCGCGTGAGAGTTCATCCAGCATGAGCAACCGGCCTGGGTGCGCGAGGGCTTTGAACACCTGCGCCTGCGCTTTGAACTGCCCGACTGACGGTTTGTTTGCCATTGCGGATAGTAATTTAGCAAAGTGGCGAAGTCAGTCAACATCGAACTCTCAGTGCTTCCTAACTCGTGCTGGCCCAATTAGATAAAGCCAAGCTTCCTCACAGAAAAACCCGCAACCCCAGCCGATGGCCTTGGTCATCGTCCTTTTTTGGCGTCAGCGAAGACGAGTGATGGTCGAGCATTCCGAACAAGCCGTCGGGTGGCGGGGTTGGCAGTCAATAGCATGGCCGCGCCGATCGAACTCAAAGGTGCAGCATTCGTTGAGCATTTGCTTCAACTGCGCACGGCCACGTTGCACACGCGATTTCGCGCCAGAGAGGGAAATGCCAAGACGATCTGCCAACGCTTGCTGCGTTAACCCTTCAAGCTCGGTCAATACGACCGCCTCGCGATACGGTTCGGGCAGGCTGTAAATCATTCGGCGGAACGATGCCTTGAGTTCTTCAATTTCGCCGTCATGCGCGTTGGGTTCGGCGGGCAACGAGTCCGGCACTTCCACCGTCTCCTTGCGCGTGCGATAGTGGTCAATGATGGCGTTGCGGGTAATGAGGTAAATCCAGCCTTCGAGCTTGGCCGGGTCTTGGAGCTGGCCGAGCCGCTTCTGGATCTTCACGAAGACATCCTGCAAAATGTCCTGCGCCGTCGCCGGGTCAGACACCCGCGAGCGGATGAACTGACCTAGCTTGTCGGCGAATTCGTGCCAGATATGTTCGAGCGTTGCGTTCATCAGTGCGTCGCGGGCTTCACGGCCTCAATGCTGGCGGAGGCCACATAGTCTTCCGCCTTCCGCCCCGGAAACCACCCGCTGATAATCTCACGGCTTTCGCCTTTTCGCACGATCCGAATGTTCGTGAATCCCGCTTCCTTCAGCATGGCCTTGAGGTCGTCCACGAGCGAAGCGCCAGTCACGCAGCCCGTGTAAAGCTCCCAATCCTTGCGCAACTCCTCGGGAATCGGCGCGAGCGCCACGATGTCCGAAACGGCGATCCGTCCGACTGGCTTCAATACCCGAAATGCTTCCCGAAACACGCGCGGCTTGTCCGGCGAGAGATTGATGACGCAATTCGAGATGATGACATCCACGCTCGCGTCGGCCACCGGCAGGCTCTCGATCTCGCCGAGGCGAAACTCGACGTTCTCGTAACCCCCGCTGGCCTGATTCTTCCGCGCCTTGGAAACCATCTCCGGCGTCATGTCCACGCCAATGACGCGTCCCGTTGTTCCAACTGCCCGCGCTGCGAGAAACGTGTCGAAACCCGCGCCACTGCCAAGGTCGAGCACCGTCTCGCCGGGCTTCAAGGCGGCGATGGCTTGGGGATTTCCGCAACCGAGGCCCAGGTTCGAGCCTTCCGGGACTGCACCCGTTTCGTCAGCGGAGTAACCCAACCCCTGCGATACGGCTGTGGGATCATGGCCATCCTTTGTCGCCGGTCCGGTGGGACTGCAACAAGTCGGTCCACAGCCGCAACTTCCGCCATCTTCCGCGATGCGGCCATAGCGCTCACGGACTGTCTGTTTCACTGTGTCGTTTTCGAATTCTTGTGTCTTCATGGTTCTCTTTATTGTTCTTCTGGACCGCATTTCTTTGCAGCCCCTTCACCTTTGAAGACGAACGAGTCTGGAAAAGGACGCAGGACTTTTTCCTCCGTTGGCCGACCGTGTTTTGAAGGCCACGCGGGCCGATCGCGCAACTTGTCCATTACTACTACATCCGGCTACTCCGAGCCGCTGTGTGCCCCAGCCGGTCCATTGCCGCGACACGGCTGTCCCGCGTCGTAGTAGTCGCCAACGCAGAGGTAATCCTCGAAGTATTCCCGCGCGTTCTTTAGATTGTATTACGTCTTGGCCGTCAGAACGAGGCCAATCGTGCTGTATCAGCGACGCCCCGGTAGTGTCACACATACACGTTTCGCAGGGGACGGACGCGCCGCTGTGCATATTTGGGAAGACGAGACTTCAACCGCCACACTCTTTCATTGAGAATCGGTGCAGCACGATTCGCAGCCGCCCGCCCGCTGGTGGAAGCCTTTCCAAACGAAACGTGTAGGTCGCCGATTCTCGAGAACTATAGCGGTTATGGCGGATGGAAGGTGCTGCGGTTTTGGTGTCGCTAATGACGCGCCCTTCCGCGTCCATCGTTTGCGCGTGCAAATGGCCCGGGCCGGGATGATGCGCGCCCATGCCCCGCCCGCGGAGATTCCCGGCCACGAGAAACCCATTTGCATCGCGATACACGCGCGGCGGGGTCACTTCAATGCCGCCGCTGGATTTGGCTTCTGTCTGCACGCTCACCCGTTCCATCTTCCAGGAGGCGCAGCCGCCGGCGACAAGGAGCAATCCAATCAACCCGATTGCAATACCAGCCTGCGTGGCGCGATTTCTCAGAGGCAATTCGCAAGTCATAGCAGTGGTCTTACTTGGGTGTCAGGAGTCGAAGCGCATTGGCAATGACCACCAGCGTCGCGCCAGTGTCCGCCAGGATTGCCAGCCACAGACTGGTGTGGCCGGTCAGGGCCAGCGCGAGGAAAATCGCTTTCACGCCGAGCGCGAAGGCGATGTTCGCCTGAATCACACGCACGGTACGACGACCCATGCGGATGGCCTCGGCGACCTGGCTGAGGTCGTCCTGCATCAACGCCATGTCCGCTGTCTCGATGGCGGTGTCCGTGCCCGCCGCACCCATTGCGATGCCCACACTCGCCACGGCCATCGCGGGCGCGTCGTTCACGCCGTCGCCGATCATTCCAGTGTGTTTGTGGCGGGCCATGAGGTCGCGCACGCGCTGCACCTTGTCTTCGGGCAGCAAATCGCCGTGGGCCTGATCAATGCCGACCTGCTCCGCAATGGCGTCCACGGTGCGCTGGTTGTCGCCGCTCAACATCACGACTTGCCGGATGCCCGCCTCGTGCAACGCGCGGACAGCCTGGGCCGCGTTCGGGCGCACCGCGTCGCCGACGGCGAGCACGCCCAGAACTTCGCCGGGGCAATCCGCGTGCGGTTTGTGCCCGACCACGACCACGGATTGCGCCTGCGCCTCGATTTCGGCGAGCTTTTGTTCGAGCGCCGGAGAGCACACCGCCAGTTCGTGCGCGAAGCGGTGGTTGCCCACGAAGTAATGATGACCGTCGAGTTCGCCTTCCGCGCCCCGGCCATTGCGGGCCTGATAATTCTCGGCGCGCGGGAACGCCACTTTCTCCTCCGTGGCGAACGCGACCACGGCTTGCGCGAGCGGGTGCTGCGAATGCGTGTCAATGGCGGCGGCCACGCGCAGGATTTCCCCGGCGGACTTGGAGTTGAACGGGATGATTTGCGTCACGCGCGGCCGGCCCTCGGTGATTGTGCCGGTCTTGTCGGTGGCCAGCGCGGTGAGCTTGCCGACGGCTTCCAGGACCGCGCCGCCCTTGATGAGCACGCCGCGCCGGGCCAGCGCCGTGAGACCGGAGACAATCGAAACGGGCGTGGAGATGACAAGTGCGCACGGGCAGGCAATGACGAGCAACACGAGAGCGCGGTAAGTCCAGACGGTCCACATCCCGCCCGCCAGCAACGGCGGCACGAGCCAGACGAGCAACGCCACGGCGAATACGGCGGGCGTGTAGTAGCGCGCGAAGGTGTCCACGAACCGTTGCGACGGCGCTTTCTGCGATTGCGCCTCCTCGACCAAGTGGATGATGCGCGCGAGCGTCGTGTCGGTGTGCGGCTTGGTAACGCGCACTTCGAGCGCGCCCTCGCCGTTGATCGTGCCGGCGAACACGGTGTCGCCGGGCTGCTTCTCGACCGGCATCGATTCGCCGGTGATGGGCGCTTGATTGATGGCGGAGTTGCCGGTGACCACTTCGCCATCGAGCGGCACGCGCGCTCCGGACTGGATGGCGATGATGCTTCCAACGGAGACCTGGGCCACCGGCACTTCCTCGAACTGGTCGCCGCGCTTGAGCAAGGCCGTTTCGGGCGCGAGCTTCATCAGCGATTGAATCGCACGACGCGCCCGCGCCACGCTGAAGGATTCGAGCAACTCGGAGAGCGCGAACAGAAACACGACCGCCGCCCCTTCACTCCATTCGCCAATCGCCGCCGCGCCGAGAACGGCGACGGTCATCAGCACGTTCATGTCGAGGGAGCGCCGCCGCGCCGCGCCGAGCGCCTTGGGGAAGATGAACCAGCCGCCCGCAATGATGGCGCAAGCGAACACGCCGATGCGAACGGGCGCGGGCGCGAGGTTGCTCCATTGCGCCACGAGTCCGATGCCGGTAAGCGCACCCGAAACCGCCACGGAAATGAGTCGCGAGCGTTGCGCGTCGGCAGGCTCGTGCCCTTCAGTCTGGTCAAGTGATGCTTTCAACCCGGCCTTACCGATGGCAGCGATGAGTTGTTCGGGCGTGATCGTGTTGTCGTGCGCGACTAGGACCTTTCCACCCATGAGATTCACGCGCACGTCACGCACGCCAGGCAGCGGCTTGAGGGCGCGTTCCACCGTCTCGACTTCATCGGGGCAATCCATGCCGGCCACGCGTAACGTCGTTCCCGGCGATCCGTCAGGAGCGGCTGGCTGAGAGGGCGCGTTGGAAACGGCAGATTTGGAGCCGCATCCGCAGCTTTTGCAGCAGTCACTCATGGTTGGTTGCGTGGTTTTGTCCGCCATCCAGCGGGGTGGAGACGGGAGCGTTGGTCCTTCCGGCTCGATGGTAACGCTGCTCGTGCCGCTGCCTCGCCCGATACCGCAGCCAGAAGAAATCGGCGACTGTCAGCCCGATGGACAGGACCGCAATCCCACCGATCATCAGCCACATCCGGCGTATTTCTCTGCGGCGTTGCTCGGCTTGCTTTGCTGCCCGCTCGGCACGACGCGCGGCTTTTTCGGGTGACAGCCATCGGCTCATGAAGTTCCCAACGGCTCACCCAGCGCGTCCAGGAGCGTTTGCAGGCTCTCCGTCTTGTTGACGATTCGCTCCCCCCCAGTTCCCGCAAACGTGCGGCCAAAGCGTCAGGCAGGGAAGCGGCATACACAAGGACTCTGCCCGAGAACCCGCCTTCGCGAGCCCTTGTGAGCCATTCTTCGCCCGTCAGCAAGGGCATGGCTTGGTCGGTGATGATGAAGTCGTATGCAGCAGGCTGCGACAAGAGCTTTGCGAGTGCTTCCTGTCCATTGGCCGCAGATTCGACTTTGAATCCCTTGAGGGTGAGCAACCGGACGATGGCCGCCGAGGTCAGGCGATCATCCTCTGCATAGAGAACGCAAACACGTCGCCTTGGATTCCTTTCCCGCTCGGGAGGCGCGTCCATCGTAGTCGTTGCCTTTTTCATGGAATCAGGGCTTCAGCTTGCACTTTGGCTCCGTCTTCAAGCGATAAAGCCCGGTCGCGTGGTGTTGTCCGACAACGTAATAGTGGGTTGGCATCTGAGCGCCCTTCTTCAGATACAAGCCCCCATCGAGTTGCCAGCCCACCGTGTCGTTCCTGATGAGCTTTGCCGGCGCGGCGTAGTAATAACCGCCGTTGTCCTCTAGTGTTGCCCTGTATTCCCCCGCCGGCAGAATCGTATCCCCCTGGAGCGCATAGCGGATCGTCATTGGCTCCGTAAGTTCGATCACGGCGGCGGGAGGTGTGGACGCGAGTGGCCGGAGCGAGGCGCAGCCAGCCAATACCATCGTAAGGCCGAGAATGCCAAGCAGAGCGATTGCTGGTTTCATAGCTTCATCTCATTGTCGGTTGCACTACTGGTGGGTATCGCGTTCGCCGGTGCGGATTTTCACGGTCTGCTCGATGGGGATGACAAAGATGCGCCCGTCACCCGGGTTGCCAGTGTGCGCGGCCTTTTGAACGGTCTCGACGACCTCCTCGACCATTTCATCCGGGACAATGATTTCCAGCTTCGTGTGAACGATCTGGTCGAACGCGCCGCGCCTGACGGAGAGGCCGTGCGCCGGAGAAATCGTGACGGCGGACAGATCCGGGATTTCCCTCAGCGCCTCCAGCACCCGCTCCAGCATAAGCGGTTTGATGATGGCCTTGATTTCTTTCATGGCGGGGTTCAGTGCTCGCAGATACACGCATACTCGGCCCGCTTGCATTCGCCGCAAGTGGCGAGGTCCAGTTTGAAACGGATGTTCTGCGGCTTCGCGTCGGCGGTTTGCCTGAACTGCACGACGAGGTTGTAGCCATCGCCTTCGGGCAGCTTCGTCTTACTCACGAGCGAGTCGCCCTTCTTCTCGAACTCAATCTTCGCCCGGCCGCCCGGCGCGTCCGCCTGGACGCTGACGGTCTGCGTCGTCGCGGCTACTGGCTTCATCTCTTCATTGTAGAAGTTGATGGTCACGGTGCGGTCCTTCTCGACCACGAACTCGGCGTGCGGTTCGGTTTTGTCGAGCAGGCGTCCGCCCTTGGGCGTGGCCTTGTGCTCGTGCTTGTCGGCGGCGGTGGCGGTGAATAACCCGACGCACAGGGCGGCGGCCAGGGTGAGGATGCGGATGTTTGCTTTCATGTTGTGTTCTGTCCTTTCAGTTTGTGGCTATGGTCTTGAGGTGAGGGAACAAAATGATGGCCGCGCCGGTCAGGCAGACCAGCGCGCCGAGAACATCCCAGCGATCGGGCGACTGTCCGTCCACGAACTTGAGCCACGCCAGCGAGGCAGCGATGTAGATTCCGCCATACGCCGCGTAAGTGCGTCCGGCGGCGGTCGGGTGCAGCGTCAGCAGCCACGCGAACAGCGCCAGGCTCGCCACGCCCGGCACAAGCCAGAGCGGCGACTTCTTCAGCGTCAGCCAGAGGTAGAACGTGTAGCAGCCGAAGATTTCGGCCAGGGCCGTCACGGTGAACAATCCGATGGCGGTGAAGTAAACCTTCATAGGTTATTCACGAAACGGGCGCAGCGTCGGGAGACGGTCCGCCTTCACCCGAAGGGGATTCCGCAGGCGCGTCGTCCGCAGATGGTTTTCGTCTTTCCAGCCACTCGTAGAGCGTGGGGAGCAGAACAAGGGTCAGGAATGTGGAACTCAGGATGCCGCCGATGACGACGGTGGCGAGCGGACGCTGGACTTCCGCGCCCGCGCCGCTGGCAATCGCCATAGGCACAAAGCCAAGTGAGGCGACCAGTGCCGTCATCAGCACCGGGCGCAAACGCGTCATTGCGCCTTCGCGAACGCAATCGGTCAGCCTGTGGATGTGGCCTTGTTCACGCAGCAGGTTGAAGTAGGAAATCATCATCAACCCGTTGAGCACAGCCACGCCGCTCAAAGCGATGAAGCCGACGCCCGCCGAGATGCTGAATGGCAGATCGCGCAGCCAGAGCGCGAACACGCCGCCGGTCACGGCAAGCGGGATGCCGGTATAGACCAGCAGCGTCTGCCGCAAGCTGCCCAACGCCATGAACACCAGCACGAAGATGAGCGTCAGTGCGACGGGGACAACGATGGCGAGCCGGGCTCGGGCTTCCTGCAAGTTCTTGAACTGTCCGCCGAACTCGATGGTGTAGCCGTCCGGTAGTGTGATCTGCTCGGCGACCTTCTTCTGCGCTTCGAGGACGAAACTTTCCACGTCCCGCCCGCGCAGATTCACCATGATGGCGGCGCGGCGCTGGCTGTATTCGCGTGCGATGGCGGCGACCTGTTCGACCACCTTGAAATCGGCGACCTGGCCGAGGGTGAGCAACCCGCCGTCGTCCACGCGCACCGGCAGACGCTTGAGGTCGTCAATCTTCTCACGCAGTTCCTCGCTCAAGCGGACCACGATGTCGAAGCGCCGGTTGCCCTCAATCAGTTTGCCGACTTCCTGCCCGGCCAGCGCGGTGTTCACCACGCGGTTCAACTCGGCGGCGTGCAGGTTGTATTTGCTCATGGCCTCGCGCTTGGGGACGATTTCGAGCAGGGGCGATTTGCCGAGCGCGTCGAACTCCACGTCTGCCGCGCCGGGAATCTTCTCCAAAATCTCCCGCGCCTCGCTGGCGACCTGCTCAATCACCGCGAAGTCCTCCCCGAACACTTTCACCGCGATGTCCGCGCGCGTGCCTTCGAGGATTTCATTAAAGCGCATTTCAATCGGCTGGCTGAACAAGTGGCCCTCGCCGGGGACGTGCTTGCCGAGTTCCTCGGTCATGAGTGCGGCCAGCGCTTCCTTGTTGATCGGTTTGCCGTCCACTTTGCGCCACTGGTCGAGCGGCTTGAACATGATGTAGGTGTCGGCGACGTTCACCCCCATCGGGTCGCTCGCGATTTCCGCTGTCCCAAGCCGGCTGAAGACGTAATCCACCTCCGGGAACTTCTCCAGGAGCACCTTCTCGCCACGCTTCTGCATGTCCACGCTGGCGTCAATGCCGATGCTCGTGGTGCGAATCATGTGCGTGGCGAACGAACCCTCGTCGAGCTGAGGGACGAACTCCGCGCCCAGCCGGCTGAACACGAGCGCGGCCAGGGCGAGCAGCGCGACCGCCGCGCCGGTGACGGGCCACCGAGCGCGGAAGGAAAAGTTCAACACCGGCGCGTAGAGTCTCTTGGCGAACTTCACCAGGAAGGAATCCTTCTCGCTGATGTTGCCGCCAAGCAGATACGCGCAGAGCGCGGGCATCAATGTGAGGGCCAGCGCCAGTGCGCCGACGAGCGCGAAGATGACGGTGATCGCCATCGGCTTAAACATCTTCCCCTCGATGCCGGTGAGCGCGAGAATCGGGAAATAGACCACCGTGATGATGACCACGCCGAAGAACATCGGGCTGGCGACTTCCTTCGCGGCCACGAGCACTTCGTGAGCGCGTTCGTTCGCGGTGAGCCGGCGCTTGAGTTTGTGCTGTCGTTCCGCGAGATGGCGGATGATGTTTTCCACCATCACCACCGCGCCATCAATGATGAGCCCGAAGTCAATCGCGCCGAGACTCATCAGATTGCCGCTCACCTTTCCCTGCACCATGCCGGTCATGGCGAACAGCAATGAAAGCGGGATGGCGAGCGCGACGATGAGCGCCGCCCGCCAGTTGCCCAGCATCACAAGCAAGACCGCCACGACGAGAATTGCACCCTCAAACAGACTCGTCTCCACTGTGCGGATCGTGCGGTCCACCAACACGGTGCGGTCATAGACCGGGATGATCGTCACGCCGGAGGGCAGCTTGGGCTGAAGCTCCTTGAGCTTCGCGTCCACGCGTTTGGCGACGAGTCGGCTGTTTTCGCCGGAGAGCATGAGCGCCGAACCCAGCACGGCTTCCTCGCCATTGTAAGTGGCCGTGCCCGTGCGAACGGCCTTGCCAATGCCCACCTCTGCAACGTCTTTGACCCGCAGCGGGGTGGCGCGTGCGCCGAACTTTAACGGCAGGTTCGCGATTTCTTCCGCCGTTTGCACTCGTCCTGCCGCGCGCACTACGACCGTTTCGCCGCCGAGTTGAATGGCGCTGCCGCCCGCGTTCTCGACGTTCTCGCCGATGGCATCGGCGATTTCGCTGAACGACATGCCGACGCTCTTGAGCTTGTCGGGATTGGGCTGAATGATGATTTGCTTCTCGTAGCCGCCCTGCGAGTTGACTTCCGCCAGGCCGGGCGTCGAGCGGAGGCGCGGCTTGATGACGTAATCGTGGATCAGCTTGAGTTCCATCAACTGCGCCTCGCGCGTGGGCGGCTTGTTGGTCGCATCGGCTGCGTATTCGACCACGTAGTAATAGATTTCGCCGAGACCAGTGCTGATGGGCGCAAGCTTCGGCGTCAGGTCGGGCGGCAGTTCATCAATCACCGTCTGCAAGCGTTCGCTGACGAGTTGGCGCGAACGGTAGATGTCCGTGCCGTCCTCGAAGATCAGATTGACCTGTGAGAGGCCGAACTTGGAGAGCGAGCGCAGTTCCGTCAGACCGGGGATGCCTGCCATCTCGTTCTCAATCGGGAACGTGACTAGCTTTTCGATTTCCTCCGGCGCAAGCGCGGGAACGGAGGTGTTGACCTGCACTTGGATGTTGGTGATGTCCGGCACGGCATCAATCGGCAGCCGCAACGCGGAATAAACGCCGATGCCGACAAGGACGAGCGTCGCCAGCAGCACGAACACGCGCTGGCGGACGGAGAATTCTAGGAGGCGGTTAAGCATATAAGCGGGAAATTAGTGCGAGTGCCCGCCGCCCTTGGTGGCGCGGAGTTCGATGAGGTAGAGCGTTTCCACGGGCTTGGTGACCACCTGGTCGCCCGCAAACAGGCCATCGGCGATCTCCACCCAACCGTCGGCTTCCGCGCCGATCTTCACGGCCGTGCGGAAGTAGGCCTCGCCGTTGACCGCATAGACAAACATGCCCTCCGCCGTGCGCAGGAGCGCAGACTGTGGAATCACGGGCACAAGGTCCTCGCGCGGTAAAGTGATGCGCGCCGGGATGAACTCACCAGGCTTGAGCGCCATTGTCGCGTTCGACACGCCTACGATGATCTCCGATTCGCCCAGCGCCAGCGCCCGCTGCACCGCGAGCACCACGCCGCCAAGCGAGCCGCCGCTGTCCTTCAACAGTTCCACCGCCTGACCAGGCTTGACCGCTGTGGCAGAATGATCCGGGAGAAAGGCTGAGCCATGCACGTCGCAACCCGCATGGTCTTCAGGATTGAGCAGGTGATGATGCTTCTCGCCAAAGACCTGAACGGTAAGGGGGATCTGGTTCGGCAATTTCCGCTCGGCCACGTCCACCACTGCGACCCCGAGAATTGTCTTGGTTTCTTCGGTCACGATGACGCCCTTGCCCTCCTTGAAAGAAGCACCGGAGGGCGATTCCTCGCCGTGCCCGTGCCCGTCGTCTTTGCCATGGGCTTCCTCTCTGCCGTGATCGTGGCCGTCGCCTTCCTGGTGGCCGCAACCCACAAGCAACGAGGCAACTGCCAGCCAAGCGGAAACGAGCGCGATGGAGTGAAACGCCTTCATTTCTTCTCCTCGGTCGGGGTGATTTGCGAAAGCGGCAACGGCAAGCCGGTGAGCAATTCAAGCTGCGCCGCCGCATCGAGCGCCTCTTTCTTCGTGTCGAGCAAGCCCTCGACGGCGTCGAGGTATTGCTTCTGCAATTCGACGTAGGTGGAGATCGGCACTGCGCCGAGGCGGTAATGGCGGTCGGCGACTTCGGCGGCTTCCCGGAAGTGCTGCACGGAGTCGGGCCGCCACTTCGCCATCTCGCGCAGCTTCGTCTCGTAAGTCAGCGCGGCTTCGATGACTCTGCGCTGAATCTCCCGCTCGGTCACGTTGAGCGAGACTTCCGCCTGCATCTGGCGCGCGGCGGCGGCTTCGATGTTGCCCTTGTTACGATTCCACAACGGCAGAGGCAGCGAGATGCCGACGCCGATGATGCGCTCGCGGTCGTTGCCGGCGTTTTCCTCCGAGAAGGTCGGGCCAACGCTGATGGACGGGTAACGTTCGTTCTTCGCGAGGTCAACGCGGAAGCCTTGCTGCGCGAGTTCCACCGCACGGACGCGCAACTCGAAATTATTTGTTCGCGCCAGCGTGATGAGCGCGCTTCGATCTTGGGGCGGCGGACGGAAGGCCAAATTCGCCTGGCTGATGGTCAGCCGCGTGTCGGGCGAAGCGCCGCGAAGCTGGTTCAGTTCCAGCAACGCCGCTTGCGTGGCCAACGCCGCCTCGCTGGCTCTTCTCTGAGCGTTCAACTCCGTCGCTTCGATGACGCGCGTTTCGAGCAATGGGGTCAGGCCTGCCGGATCGCGCTGCACCAGCACTTCGCGGAGCGCCTTGAACCGCTCGGCCACTTCCGTCGCGGCGGCAGATTTCTCCTGCGCGGCGAACAAGCCATAGGCCAGAGTCCGCACGCGCCCAGCGAGAGCGATCTTGAATCGCTCGTAACCGAGGTGCGCGAGTTCGATGTCTTGGTTTGCGATGGCCTTGCGCAGACCGATGCGCCCCGGCCACTCGAACGGCTGCACCAGGGATACCGACCACGCCACGCCCTCGGCAGACAGCCCGCCGCCGGTCACGCGCTTCTGGCCCACGCCGCCGCTCAGTTCAGGATTGGCGAGCAGTCCAGCGGTTCTGCGCCCAGCTTTCGCGGCGGCGATTTCGGCATCGTAAAACTTGAGTTCAGGATTTTTCTCCAGTGCCTCGGCCACGAGCGCATCGAGCGTATGCGACGCGCCGGGCGGGGCGTTGGTGGTGGAGGTTGACTCCTGCGCCCACGCAACGGGGGCGACCAGGGAAACGGCGAGCACCGCCACAGCGAATTGGCGAGGCCACGGCAAGGAACTTGTCAGCTTCATAGATTCAAACAGTGTCAAACACGGACAGGACAAACCACGACAGATCGGAGCACGAGGGCGCGACGATGCGCCTTGTGGGAACGGGAACAATCCTCAGTGAAAGCGAGGACTAATTACGAAGCGACGGAAGGAGCACGGACAGGAAGCGCCGTGCGATGGGAGAACTGCCAGACCCTGGAAAGTTCCGGCGGAGATTCCGAAGCGGCCAACGATGCGACTTGAGGCTCGGGCAGCGGAGCTTCAATCACGGAGGAAAGCAGGGCGAGGAGTAGTAGCGGCTGGGGCGCGGAGACAGTCTGCTCTTCAGCCCGGTAATCCCCGCTTTCGACGACGCATTCGTCGCTCTCGCAATCCTTCGAGTTGGCAGCCCCTGAATCCACGAAGCAGCAGGTCTTGAGGAAATCGAAACCGGGAACGCCCTCCAAAATGCAATGCATTGACGCCAGTCCATAGAGGACCAGCGCCAACATCGCTGTAATTTTAGTGAGCCTGCTCACGGCCATTAGAATACACGTCGGCAGAAAACGTTCAAAGTTTATTCCTAAACCCAAGGTTCTGAACGGCTTTCTCGACTCCAAACAGGTTTGAATCAACGCTCTACAAGTCCCGCCGACCTCATGGCTTGACCAGCCGGTAAAAACGCCGGCCCGTTGCCTCGCTGACTGTCACCGTCCAGCGACCGCCGACCAGGGTGGGGTTCTGGGCCACCAAATCCCAAGCCGCGCCACTCGTCTCAGCGGACGATTCCAATCGCCAACCTTGTTCCGCTTCCGGCCACGAGAGGGTCACACTTGTTCCGTCGCGTTGGACGGCGAGCGTGGGCGGAGGGAGCACCTCAAAGTTCTGCATCATCCCCGAGTCTTCGTGTTCGAGGTTGTGGCAATGATGCACGAACAATCCGGAATGGGTGTCGAAGCGCGTCAGCACGCGCACCATCTCGCCGGGATTCACCAGCACGGTGTCCTTCCAACCCGCGTCTTCGGGAGGCAGCGTCGCCGTGGTGCTCCGGCTCAAGACCTGGCAGAGCGCGGCGTGCGCGTGCATGGGGTGAGGCTCAGTGCCGGTGTTCCGGTATTCCCAAATTTCCACGTCCCCGAACGGAACGCTGAAGTCCTTGCGCTGCATGTTGAAAAGCTGCCCGTTGATGGTGTGAACCATGCCGGACATCGCCAAAGTGAAGACACGCGTGCGCTTGGCTTGTGCCGGGTTGAGGGGCGTGAACGGTTGCAGCGTCGCCGGAACGGTCGCATTTCCTGTCGCGGCGCTGTCCACGTAGAAGCGCAACAAATCCATTTCCGTCCCCTGCTGCGAACCGCCCATCATGCCTCCGCCGCCAGGGAAGCTGAGGCTCTTCAACACGACCGACGCGCCAACCGCGTAAGCCGAGAAGTCCACGAGGATTTCCAACCGCTGGCCCGGCGCGAGCATCGCCGAGGTCACAGACACGGGAGCGCCTAGCAGGCCACCGTCTGTGCCAATCAGGTGGAACGGTCGTCCGTCGCTGAGCCCGACCTTGTAGATGCGGGCGTTCGAGCCGTTCAGCAGCCGCAAGCGGTAAAGTCCCCGGTCCACCGACAGCCAGGCATCCGGCGTCCCGTTCACCAGCATCACATCGCCGAGGTAACCGGACATCACATCCATCATGGACGGCGCATAGACCAATTGGCGGGAGGCGCTGACCCGCTTGTCCATCAACACGAGCGGCACGTCGTGGCTGCCCGAAGGCAAACCAAAGGCCGCCTCCGCCGGGTCTTCGATAATGAAGAAACCGGCCACACCGGCGTAAGCCTGCTCCGCCGTCAGTTGGTCCGTGTGCGCGTGATACCAGCAAGTGCTGGCGCGCTGGCGGACGGGAAATCGGACTTCGTAGCTTTGCCCGGCGGCGACCTGGTCGCGCGGGTGTCCGTCCATCCGTTCCGGGGCTAACACTCCGTGCCAATGGAGCACCAAGGGTTCGCCCAGGTTGTTTTGGACGCGTGCCGCGAACTCCTCGCCGCGTCGGACGCGAATCGTCGGGCCGGGGACTCCCCCATTGATGGCAGACACCGCCGTGGAATAGCCGGGCCAGATGGCGAGATTGGCGCGGGCCACAGCCAACGAGCCGCCAGCCCAGGCGGCGGGGAATCGCAACGGATTACCGGGGCGTGCGGACTGCGCCCGCAACCGGGTAAGCGGCAGGAACTGCATTCCCGCCGCGACCATCGCCGCGCCTTGCGCTGTGCGCCCAAGAAACTGCCTTCGGGTGGTTTTCATCGTGCAGTCGCGTGAACGAAGATACTACAAGCGAACGAGCGGCGCTGCTCTGGGCAACCCGCTCGTCAGTCTCGTTTGGCCATCCGGTTCAATGTTGATGCCCTTTGTGCTCGTCCATGCCTGGGGTCGGGCCAGCACCTTTCTTCATCACGCAGCAGGACACGTCCTCGCTGCCGCACTGCTTGCAGGTGTGCTTTACCACGCTCTTGGCCTGCTTGCCCACGCCTTCGGTCACGATCTTCGTGTCGCAGCCAGGGCACTCGTGACGCTGGATGTTCGCCGTCTCCTGCCGCCCACCTCTGCCCATAGGCTGAACGACTTTCACCCAGGTGTCCTTGCACTTCGGGCAGGACATGACGATTGTGTCGCCCGCTTCCACTTTCTGCACGTCCGCCGCCGTGTTGAGGCGGAGCAGCTTCATCATGCGCTCGCCACCTTTCTCCTGAGCCACAGCGCTGTTGGCCAGGAGGGTGAGGCCGGCCACGGCCACGATGAGTGTTCCACGGGTCAGGTAGTTGCCAATGTTCTTGATGCTCTTCATACGATCGTTTCTTTCAATTTGTTTTCCGGTTTCACTGGCAGCCACCGTGGCCGCCTTCGTTACTGCCTACACCGCTGCGCACACTTCCCCGCAGACTTTTTCGCCGAGATTGGGGCAATCGCCTCCGCCGATCACCCGCTCAGGACATTGAATCGGCTTGAGGCGGCAAGGACTCCTTGTGCGCCTGCTTCTCCCACTCCATAAATTGCATGCTCAAATCCTCCCACTTCTTGTGTGGGGGTTTTGGGCCTTTCACCCATTCCACCTGCCGCCCGCGCCAGAGGGAATGTATGGCGGGAACGAGTTCGAGCGTCAGGATGGTGCTGGTGATCAGGCTAGCGATGAAGAATCCGACAGCCAGCAGCGGGAACGCGCTGTTCCCGGGTTAGTTGGCAGGTTGTTTTGACAGAATTGAGCAGCTTGGCGCACTAGTTTCAGTGCGCGTGCTCATGCTCACGGTCGTGGTTCGGCGGCAGATCTGGATGCGAAAGCGTCGAGCCGGGGCGGAATTCCAGGTGCCGGACTTCGCCGCCCGGTTTGGCCACGACCCCGCCCGCCGTCAGGTTGACCGCGGCCAGCAAGGCAACGGGAATTCCAAACCACCGCAATTTCTCAGGACGCTTCCATGCCGCCAGAGCGGCCGCGGCCGCAGCCAGGGCCGTGAGGTAGTAAAGCCACGCCCAGCGATCTGCGATGAGAATGTGCGGTTTCAAGAGCGACGCGCCCTCGGAGTCCGAGATGGCGCGAATGCGGTTGTAGGCGGACTCGCCGGACTTGATCACCGGCCAGACCGAGGTTGCCATCACCGCCACGAGCATCAAACTGCCCATTACTGTCCCGCGGTTCCTGGAGGCGAGCGCAACGACGAGCGCCAACCCGGCGACCGCCAGCCTGATGATTGGCAGGTGGTTCAACAGAGCATGAGCGTATCCGGGTTTTTGCAACAGGTCATTTCCGTTGAGTTCTCCCGGGTTTCATTTCACAACCGCGTATGGCGTAGGCGCAGAGCATTGCTGATTACAGAAACCGAACTCAAGCTCATGGCAGCGCCCGCGATGATGGGACTGAGCAGCAGGCCGAAGAACGGATAGAGCAAGCCCGCCGCGACGGGAACCCCCAGCGCATTATAGAAAAACGCAAAGAAAAGATTCTGCCGGATGTTGCGCATCATGGCGCGGCCAAGTTTTATCGCATGCACGATGCCGCGCAGGTCGCCTTTGACGAGCGTGACCCCGGCGCTTTCCATTGCGATGTCTGTGCCTGTGCCCATCGCGATTCCCACATCAGCGGCGGCGAGCGCGGGCGCGTCGTTGATGCCATCGCCAGCCATGCCAACGATTCGGCCCGCTGCCTTGAGCGTTTTAACTTTCTCATGTTTGTCGTGCGGGGTGACGCCCGCTTGAAAGTCGGCGATGCCGAGCTTGCGGGCGACGGCTTCGGCGGTGCGCGGATTGTCGCCGGTTAGCATGAGGACGTTCACGCGGAGCTCGCGCAATTCGGCGAGCGCCTGCGAAGTCGTGGCTTTCACCGGGTCGGCCACGGTCAGAACTCCGGCGGCGTGGCCATCAACGGCGACGAATATCGCGGTCGCGCCTTCGGCTTGGCGGGGAGCGGCGAGAGTTTCGAGTGCCGCGATGTCGGTCACTCCGTTCTCGCGCAGGAAATCGGGTTTGCCAACCAACACGCGGCGTCCAGCGACAGTGCCCGCCACGCCGCCTGCGGTTGTGGATTGAAAATCCTTCGCGGGTTCGAGCGGAAGTTTTTGCTCACTGGCGGCAACGACAACCGCGTGCGCCAGCGGATGTTCGCTGCCCTGTTCGAGCGAGGCGGTGAGGCGCAGCAAATCTTTCTCGTCAAACCGGCCGACTGGCAACACCTGCGCCAGCTTGGGCTTGCCTTCGGTGAGCGTGCCGGTTTTGTCCACGGCGAGGGTGTTGAGTTGGGCGAGCTTCTCGATGGCCTCGGCGTTGCGAATGAGCACGCCGATTTGAGCGCCGCGCCCGATGCCAACCATCACGCTCATGGGCGTGGCGAGTCCGAGCGCACACGGACACGCGATGATGAGGACGGCGACGGCATTGGTGATGGCGAAGGCGAGTCGCGGCTCTGGCCCAAAAACGAACCACGCGACGAAAGTCAGCGCGGCAATCGCCAGCACGGTCGGAACAAACCAACCAGCTACCTTGTCCGCCAACGCCTGAATCGGCGCCCGACTACGTTGAGCTTGTGCGACCAGATTCACAATTTGCGCGAGCATTGTTTCGCTGCCGACGCGCTCGGCCTTCATCACGATGCCGCCCGTGGTGTTCACCGTGCCGCCGGAGACTTTTGCGCCAACGGTTTTTTCCACCGGCAACGGTTCGCCAGTGAGCATTGATTCATCCACAGACGTGCGGCCTTCGACTACTTCACCGTCCACGGGAACTTTTTCACCGGGACGCACTCGCAGCCGGTCGCCCGGATGCACGGCATCGAGCGGAACGTCCTCGTCGCCGTTTGCGGTGACGCGCCGGGCGGTTTTTGGCGCGAGGCCGAGCAAGGCTTTGATCGCGCCGCTGGTGCGCTGGCGGGCGCGGAGTTCCAGCACCTGACCGAGCAACACCAGCACAGTAATGACGGCAGCCGCTTCAAAATAGATTGCCGGTTTGCCGCTGTGGCCCGTTGCGGGCGGAAATGCCTGCGGAAAGAACATTGCCACTGCACTGAAGGCGTAGGCCGCGCCGACACCGAGCGCGATAAGCGTGAACATATTCAGGCTACGATTTACGAGTGAACGTCCGCCGCGCACGAAGAACGGCCAGCCTGCCCACAAGAAGACTGGCGTGCTCAAGATGAATTGTCCCCAGCGTGACAACTCACCACTCAACCATTCAGCGTGACTCCACGCGGGAATGAGATGCGCCATCGCCACGATGAACACCGGCAACGTCAATGCCGCACCGATCCAGAAGCGGCGGGTCATGTCGCGCAGTTCGGCGTTGTCTTCCTCCGTGTCGCTCTCGGCGGCGACGGTTTTTGGCTCAAGCGCCATGCCGCACTTGGGGCAATCGCCGGGATGATCCTGCTCGATCTCCGGGTGCATGGGACAGGTGTAGATGGTTTTCGGCGCGGGTTTCCACGCGGGGTTGCGTTCGAACGCCATGCCGCATTTCGGACAATCGCCTGGCTTGTCCGACTCCACGCCGGGACACATTGGGCAAAAGTATTTAGCGGCGGCTGAAGGCGTCACCGCTGCGTGTTCGTGAGCGTGATGAGAAGGATCGTGGTGCGCGTGGCTGTGAGCGTCGGCACTCGCTTTACCGCCACAACAGGAATGTTCCTTCGTGATATGTTCGCTTTTTCCACCGCAACAACCGCCCTCTGGTTCGGCAGGCGTGCGCTGAGAAAGAAACTTCTTCCGGCAGTGCTCGCTGCAAAAGTAAAACGTCTCTCCCTCGCGCTCGGCGCGGAGAGCCGTCGCTTCGTCCACGGTCATTCCACAAATTGGGTCAATCTTCATAGGTTTCTTGGTTGTCGTTCATCAAAGCGCCCTGGCGCTTCTTTCACTCATGTAAACGCAGACCCGTTAAAACTCTTACAGTGTAATCGAAATCAGGAGAAATACGCCATTTTCGAGGCTAGGTTGCCTATCCGCCGGCAACAGAATAGTCTCTGCGCATGGCCAAAGCCGAAGAAGCACTGATTGCGAACCTGAATGCGTTCACCGGTTTCGCACGCGCGCGCGTTGGCGACCTGGAGCTTGCCGCCGATCTGGTGCAGGACAGTTTGCTCAAGGCGCTCAAGTCCGCCGACAAACCGGCTGACAGCGAGGGCGCGGTGGTGTGGTTCTATCGCATCCTCCGACACTCCATTATTGACCTGCACCGGCGGCGCGATGTTCGCGACCGCGCGCTGAAGCGGCTGGAGTCGGAGTTGGCGAAGCACCCCTCGACGGAAGACACTCGTCTGATTTGCCACTGCTTCAAGAGCCTGTTGTCGACGTTGCCGGAACAATACCGGACATTGCTGCAACGAATTGACCTTGATGGGACGCCAACCGAGGAAGTCGCCGCCGCGCTCGGAATCAGCGTGAACAATTTGCACGTCCGGTTGCATCGCGCGCGAAAGCAGTTGCGTGAAAGGCTCGAAGACACCTGCCGGGTTTGCAGCAAGCATGGATGCCTGGATTGCTCCTGCGACGATGGGGTGAGAGGTTGAGTGGGCGACCGCGTGAGTATCATTTCACCATCTGCTTCAACGCCCGATAATTCTCGATCTTCGCCAGCCGCGCCATGTGCGGTCCGGGGTCTTGCTGAAAAGTCTCGATGCAATGCGGGCAGCACAGGTTCACCATGATGCCGCCGTGGTTGATTTTGGCAAAGCCGCGATCACCCTGCACGTTCTTACCGCACACCACGCACGCTGGCACGTCGTTTTGATAGCCAATGGTGTCTTCGATGCTCATGTGAGTAAGGATGTGAGGTCGAGTTATTTCAATGTGCCGGCTCCGGTTGGGCGCTGGTCGCTGCCGCTGGCGGCAGTTGGTTTTGATGCCGGATCGTCCGTGAGCGCCAGATGTAAAAAATGGCCGGATATACTAAGAGTTCCATCAGCAAGGAAGTGGCAACGCCACCGATCATCGGCACCGCGATGCGTTTCATCACGTCGGCGCCGGTGCCAGTGCTCCACATGATGGGCACGAGCGCAATGAATGTGGTCGCGACGGTCATGACCTTCGGCCGGAGCCGTTTCACCGCCCCGTGATAGATGGCGTCGCGGAGGTCCGCGCCGTTGCGCATCCGGCCTTCCTTCTGCCATTTTTCGTAGGCGATATCGAGGTAGAGCAGCATCACCATGCCGGTTTCGGCATCCAGGCCCGCCAGCGCGATCAGGCCGATCCAGACCGCGACGCTCATGTTGTAGTCGAGCAGGTAGATGAGCCAGAAGGCACCCACCACCGAAAATGGCACGGCCAGGAGCACGATCCCTGTTTTCACAAACGATCTGGTGCTGAGATAGATGAGCAACGCCACAATCAACAACGTCACCGGAACGACGAGCAGCAGCCGCTCTTTGGCCCGGAGCATGTATTCGTATTGGCCGCTCCAGAAGATGCTGTAGCCCTCGGGTAACGTGATGGTGCCGTCGGCAATGGCTTGGTTGACGGTGCGCATGGCTGCCTGAACGTAGGTGCCGATATCAATGCCCTTTACATCCACATAAATCCAGGCGTTGGGCACGGCGGCTTCGCTCTTGATGGCCATGGCCGCGTTGACCACTTTGATCGTCGCCAACTGGCCCATCGGCACCTGGGCGCCGGTGGGCGCGGGCACGATCAGATCGCGCAGCGCTTGCAGGTCCTGGCGATAATCGCGTTCATAGCGCAGGTTGATGGTGTAGCGTTCCAAGCCCTCGACCGTGGTGGTGATCGGCATGCCCCCGAGCGCCACGGCCAGCACCTCCTGCACTTCGCCCAAGGTCAGACCGTAGCGGGCGATTTCGTCGCGGTTGATGTCGAATTCAAGATAACGACCGCCAATCACCCGTTCGGAATAGGCGCTGGTCGTGCCCGGCACCTGTTTCACCACGGCCTCCACCTCGGAACCGATCCGCTCCAACTCCGCCAGGTTTGGGCCAGCGATTTTGATCCCGACCGGCGTCTTGATGCCAGTGGAAAGCATGTCAATGCGCGTCTTGATGGGCATGGTCCAGGCATTGGCGAGACCTGGGAATTGGATGGCACTGTTGAGCGCGTCCACCAATTCCTCAACCGTCCGGCGCCGATCCGCGACGACCTTGCCGCTGTCATCCTTGATGTCCACTTTCGGCCAGTCTTTTTCGTCCCTCAGCATGACTGTGGTTTCGATCATGTCGAACGGCGCGGGATCCGTAGCGGTCTCGGCGCGGCCAACTTTGCCAAAGACGTGATGCACCTCGGGAAAGGTCTTGATAATCTTGTCCGTTTGCTGGAGGAGTTCGCGGGCTTTCGTCGAGGAAATGCCAGGGAAGGTGGTGGGCATGTAGAGGAGATCACCTTCGTGGAGGGGCGGCATGAATTCTGAACCGATGTTCTGGTAAGGGAACAGTTTGCCGAGCTTTTGTGAGAATTCTCTCGTCTGGCCCTCCGGCAGGCGGTTTGTCACCAGCCAGTTCCACGGAAAAAACACCCAGACGACGACCACGACAGCGGCTGTGATCACGGACCAGCGCCATTTGATCACGAAGTCAATCACTGGATGGTAAATCCAGGTTAAAAACCGGCTGATGGGGTTTTTTTCCTCTGCCGGTGCTCGGCCCCGGATGAACAAACCCGCCAGCACGGGGGCGAGCGTAATCGCGAGGATGGCCGCCGCAGCCATGGAATAGGTCTTGGTGAACGCCAGCGGCTTGAACATTCGGCCCGACTGTTCCTGCAAAGTGAACACCGGCAGGAATGAAACGGTTACCACCAGCAGCGCGAAAAAAATGGTCGGCCCCACCTCGACCGAAGCGTCGCGGACGATTTCCCAGCGCGGCTTCCTGCCTTCATCCCGCTCGGAATGTTTGTGGACGTTTTCGACGAGAATGATGACGCCGTCCACCAGCACGCCAATAGCGATGGCGATGCCGCCCAGCGACATGATGTTCATGCTGATGCCTTGGACATGCATGATGAGAATCGAAACCAGCACCGCAATGGGCAGGATGACAATGGGCACCAGCGCGGTTCGGAAGTGGAGCAGGAAAACGATGATGACGAGCGCCACCACCACGCTCTCCTCCAGTAGAGTGTGCTGGAGCGTCTTGACGGAGCGATCAATCAGCGCGCTGCGGTCGTAAGCGATGGTGTATGTGACATCGGACGGCAGGGCCTTCATCGCCGCGTCGAGCTTCTCCTTTACCTCCTGGATCACCTTGCGCGCGTTCGCCCCGTAGCGGACCACGACGATGCCGCCGACGGTTTCGCCTTCGCCGTTCAATTCAGCTATGCCCCGACGCATCTCCGGGCCGAGTTGCACCGTCGCCACGTCGCGCAGCAAGATCGGCACGCCATTGGGGCCGACACCGACGGCGACTTTGCGGAGCGATTCCACGTCCTGGATGTAGCCTTTGACCCGGACGATGAATTCCTTCTCAGCCATTTCGATGGCGCGACCGCCGACTTCTCCGTTGCTCATCTCAATGGCCATCCGGACTTTGGATAGTGGCAGGTCGTAGGCCCGCAGCTTCACCGGATCCACCGTCACCTGATACTGCTTTTCAAAGCCGCCGATGGAGGCGACTTCGGAAACACCGTCCACGGCGGTGAGTTGATAGCGTAGATGCCAGTCTTGCATGGAGCGCAGTTCCTGGAGGCTGTGATTGGTGGAGTTGATCGCATACATGAAGGCCCAACCCACGCCGGTGGCGTCGGGGCCGAGTGAGGGCGTCACCCCTTTGGGCATCTGAGTGCTGAGTTGGCTCAGATACTCCAGCACCCGGCTGCGCGCCCAATAAGGATCGGTGCCATCCTCGAAGATGACATAGACGAACGAATAGCCGTAAAACGAGTAGCCGCGCACCACCTTCTTGAAGGGCACCGAGAGCATCTTGGTGGTGATGGGATACGTCACCTGATCCTGGACTATTTGCGGTGCCTGGCCGGGATATTCCGTGTAAATGATGACTTGCACGTCGGACAGGTCAGGAATGGCGTCAACCGGAATGTTTTTAACGGAATAAACGCCGCCCACCACCAGCGCCAAGGCGCCCAGCAGGACGATGAACTTGTTCTTGAGCGAGAAATCTATGATGCCTTTGAGCATGGTAATCCTTCGGATCGCGGGTCAGTGCTGGTGTTGTGGCGTGGCGGTTGCAGGGGTCGGAGTCGGGTGCTGTTTGCGCCAATGTTCTTCGGCTTGTTTGGCGTGTTTCACCTGACTGGTTTCCACCAGCTTCATCTCGCACTCTGGACACTTGCCGGGCTTATCGGAAACGATGTGGGCGTGGGACGCCATTGGACAGGTGTAAAGCGGAGAAGGCACGGCAGCTTGCGGCGGTGATTCCGTGGGAGGGGCCGGGTGCTGTTTGCGCCAGTTGTCCTCGGCCAGTTTGGCGTGCTTCACCTGGCTGGTTTCCACCAGCTTCATTTCACACTTCGGGCATTGACCCGGTTTGTCGGAAACCACGTCGGCGTGTTCTTCCATCGGGCAGGTGTAAAGCGGAGAAGTCACCGGCGCGGCTGCGCTGTGTCCGGCGTGCGGGTCTGCCGGCGGAACGGGTTTGGGCATCACGGGAATGAGCGTCATGGCGCACTTGGGGCACTTGCCCGGTTTGTCGAGTTTCACGTCGCTGTGTTCGGGCATGGGGCAGGTGTAATGCTCGACCTTTCCGCCGGGCTGCATTTTCGCCAGCGTCGCCGCCGAGACAGGCACCAAAGTCATCGCGCACAATGGACACTTGCCCGGATGTTGATACTCAATGGAAACGTGCTCCGGCATCGGACAGACGTAGCTGTGTGGTTCTGCGGCTGATGGCGACTCGGTTTTTTGCACGCTTGCGGATCCTTCGGCTACGACCTGCTGGGCCGCGCCCGGCTTTTTGGGATGAAGCATTTTCTGGATGGCCTCGCGCAACTGGCTCTCCGAATCGAGCATGAACTGCCCCGAAGTCACGACGCGCTCGCCATCGTTCAGGCCGCTCAAAACCTGATACATGTCGTCCTCCGCGCGCGGACCGAGCGTGACCGTGCGCGGATCGAACTTGCCGCCGTCGAGCGCCACGAACACGGTGTTCTTCTCGCCGCTGCGCAGGATGGCCATGTCCGGCACCAGCAGCGCCGAAGGTTCCAGTTCGGCCCGCAATTGCACGCTGGCAAACATGCCTGGTTTCAGCAGATAGCCAGGATTGTGAAACTCCATGCGCACGCGGGCCGTGCGAGTCTTTTCGTCCACCGTAGGGTAGATGTAAGTGACGCGCCCGCGAAACTGCCGGTCCGACAGGTAAGAAAGGGTAACGAGCGCCTCCTGGCCCAGTTGAATGAACGGCAGGTCCTGCTCATAGACTTCCGCGTAAACCCAAACCAAACCGAGATCCGCCAGCCGGTAGAGTTTCATCCCCGCCTCCGTCATCATCCCTTCCACCACCATCTTCTCGGTCACGAACCCGTCAATCGGCGCGGCCACGCGCAGTGTCTTGGTCGGTTGCCGGGTCTTCTCCAGTTCGGCGATTTGCTCGTCCGAGATGTCGAAGAACTTCAATTTGAGCCGGGCGCTTTCCAGCAATGCATTCCGTCCCGCCGGGTCCGTCGCCGGTGCTCCGCGGAGGGCCAGCAGGTATTCCGTCTGGGCGCTGTAGAGTTCGGGCGAATAGATTTCAAAGAGCGGCTCGCCTTTGTGAACCTGCTTGCCGGTGGCATCCACGTAGAGCTTTTCGATCCAGCCTTTGAATTTGGTCGTGACATCCGCCAGCGCCGGTTCGTTGTAATCAATCGTGCCCACCGTTCGAATCACGCGGCGCAGCGGGCCGCGTGTGACCGTTGCTGAACGAATGCCCATGTTTTGGATCGTGACCGGGTCAATTGAGATGGTGGCTGCATCCGCCGCTGCCGCTTCGTCTTCGTAAACCGGCACCATGTCCATGCCCATGCTGTCTTTGCCCGGAGTGTCGCGAACTTCGCCGGGGATCATCGTGGACTTGTAGTATTTGAGCTTCCGCTCGCCGGCGCCGGCCGTGGGAGTGCCGCCCGTCGAGCGCTTGATGGGAGTGAGCTTCATCCCGCAGATCGGGCAGTTGCCGGGCTCGTCCTGGATCACGTTCGGGTGCATGCCGCAGGTGTAGAGTGTTTTGGCTGCCTGAGAACTTTCACCCGTGGCAGCGTGCTTGTGGCCGGTCGAGCGGCCGATGAAGAACGCGCCGCCGACAGCAATGATGGCAATGATGATTAAAACAAGTTTGGATTTCATACTCAGGTCAGTGTGAAGAATGCGTTGAAGTGTTAGTGGAGGCTGGCTCATTTTCCAGCGGCGCGTCGCTCGTCCAACCGGGAACAGGCGGATGGCCGGGCGGCAATCGCCGTTCCGTCACGGGTGCGGTTGCGCTTTTGTCGGCGCAGCAGCCGGCGTGGCCGGCCTTTGCCTCGCTTGCTGAAACCAGCGCCATGCCGCACTTGGGGCAATTGTCTGGCTTGGCGCTCACCACGTCAGGGTGCATGGGACAGGTGTATTGCTCGCTGGCGACACTTTTCGCCTTGGTTTTTTGAAGGCGACCGGGCAAATCGAAGTAGAGGCCGGCTGCTGCCCCGATAAAAACGGTCAGAAGTAGAATGCCAATCAGTTGAATATGTTTGCCGATAATTTTCATGCTTAGTGTTGAGTTGATTGATTGGATGCCGGAGCGGAAGTGCTCGTGGCCGCGGGCAGCAACGGCGCACCTTCCGGCGCGATACCGGCGATGGATAGCGACAAATCGGCCAAGACAATCTCGCGACGCGTGCGCGCTTCCACTTCCTGCAACTGGAAACTCAGCAGCGTGCGTTCGGCGTCAAGAAGATCAAAGAAATCCACTTGCCCCGCCAGATAGCCGGCGCGCGCAACGGCGAGCGACTGCCGCGCTTTGGGAATCAACTTGTCCTGCAAGAGTGCCAGATTGCGGGTGATTTCCCGGTAGTCGTAGCTCTTCATCGCGAAATCCACCGTCACCATGATTTGCTCGGAAGTGAGGCGGGCTTCAACGGCGCGCTTGGTGGCCTGCGCCTGCGCGATTTGCGCCGCGATTTTGTCACGCCATACCGGGAGGGTCATGCCTGCTGACGGACGAAACATTGTGGGTGCAGCCTTGGCATCCGCCATCAACCCCAGGCTGAAATCCGGCACTTTCGATTTGCGGGCCAGCGCAATGGCCGCTTCCGCCATGCGCACGTCGGCTTCCATGGTCTTGAGCCGGGGATTTCGCGCAAACGCCGTATCGAGCAAGGCGTCGCCATTCAAATCCAGCGGCGTGGATTCAAATCGCGTGGGCTGCGGCGGATCAGCCTGCTCGCGCCTCAGTCCGAGCGCACCCTTGAGCTGCGCAATCAGCGGACGGCGCGAATCCTCCAAGTTCTCGATTTCCGTCGTCAGTTGGTCCTGCTCGATCTGAGCACGATAGACATCCTGCAACGTCACTTTGCCGGCGGCGTTCTGCGCGCGGGCGATTTCCTCCAGTTCGGCGAGCAAATCGAGCGTCTGGCGGTTGATGCGGATGTTCTCATCCAGAAACCAAAGCTGGTAATAGGCTCGCTTGAGCGAGAAGGCCGTCTGCAACACGGAGGATTCAAACGCGAAATACCGCGTCCGGCTCTCAGCGGTCGCAACGTTGGCCGCCGCTTTCAGCTTGCCCGGACCAGGAAACTCTTGCATCAGCCCCGGCATCACGGTCATCACGATATCCGCGATGTCCGACTCGAAGGAGAGTCTGGGATCGGGCAGCGACCGTTCCACGGTGATGCGCTCCACCGCCGCCGCGTAATCGTAGTAAGCCGCCTCGACGCGCGGCTGGTTCAGCATGGCGTAAGTCAGGAACGTGCCGAGCGTGGCGTTCGTATCAAGCGTGGGCAGGCTCGCCTTGCGCTCACCGGGCCGATAGACTTGCGTCACGGCCTTCAAATCGGCTCGCGACTGTTTTTCGGTCTTGGTGGGAACACCCCTGCAGCCGGCCAGCAAGAGACCTGCCGCTATCAAGCCGGCGAGCCCCAAGATCAATTGGAGTCGAAAGCGTTCTGGATTTGGATTCATCTCAGGGTCGCTGGTTGGTAGGCATCGCTCGCCCGTCAATGGTGGTGCTGATGGCTCGGCAGGCTGGAATTGCCACTGTCGCTGCCACCATCGCTGGTCTGGCAACCAGTGAGCGCCAGCAGGCCTACGACAAGCAAAAGCGCAGAGATCGCCTTTAGGCTGAATTGTTTGAGCTTGCGATTCATAGGGCTTCGTATTCAGGCCGTCTCTTAAACCAAGCGCGGGGAAGCGATAGACAGGTCACAGCCAGCGGAACGGTCTTCTTCTCAAGGCTGAGTCGTCTCCACGGGCCGACACCAAGAACGCGCAAATCCCTTAACTCCTGACCTGGCCACAACTCAGCATGGCTTGGCCGAAATAGGGATTGCGCACCGTCTTGTCGGCTTGCAGCCAACTTGCCTTCGCCATCGGACAATAGACTTCGTATAGCGTTCCTGCGGGAATGCTGCCTGCCTTGACGAAACGGATGAGCGACTCGCTCAACGGCTGGAACGCTTTGCGTGCCGTGGCCAGGTCTTTGGCCTGCACCAATGCCTCGGCCTGGGATGCCACTTCAGCAGGGAAGGTCTTGGCCGTGTCAGCCCGCACGGCCTGAACGAGCGCCGAGGCGCTGGCGGAAACGTTTTCCATCGAGTCGCCGGCCAGGGACGCCTGCGCGGCAAGATAGTTCTCAAACACCGGTTTGGCAGCCCCGTTCATAGCGAGCTTGGGCGCGGCGGTCTTGGTCGGCGCGCCGGCGGTCGTTTGGCCATGTCCGGCGTGTCCTGTCGCGCCCGAAGGAGTGCAGCAGCCTTGGGCGCGCCCGGCTGTGGTGGACCCAAAGACGAGGGCCGTTCCAAACAAGAGAGAGAGTGTTTTCATGCGTTGCTGGAGAGTTGCTTCTATTGAATTCGTCGTTGGGCTTCGCAAACGTCGTCCACCCATTCTAGTGCTGATGCCCACCGTGCCCATTCTGCCCCTTGCTCGGCGCAGTGTTCGTCGTCGCCTTCCCCTTTTCCGCCTCGTCCAGCTTCTTGATGAACTTGGCAGTCTCCTTGTTGAAGTCCTTCAGGCAGCTTTTGCAGCACAGTTCTATTTCCCTGCCCTGATAGGTGAAGACATGGGGGTCGCCCATGTCGCCGCCAAACTTCTCGCCGGAGACGACGCACGTTTGCAGCGGGTAGGGTTTGGGCTTGGCGCTTTTGCCGTCCGCAGGACCGGCAGACGCCAACGTGACGATTCCCAGGACGACACCAGCACCGAGCACACTTTTCCAGAAAGATGTAACATGTTTCATATTTGCTATGGCTTGATTCATTGATCGTTTTCTCTGTATAGAGGACCACAGGCCCTCTGTTCGTCATGGCATACACCGGTTGGCGGACAACCCCTCAGACTTTCTCGGTTTCGGTCACATGCCCGATGTTGGCTTCCCGTCCTTTGTCGTCGCACAGCAGGACTTGCTGTCCGCACCACAACTGGTGCAAGTATGCTGGGCCACCTGCTGCTTGGCCTTTCCGTGTCCTACCACGCTGAGTGTCGTCGAGCACCCCTCACATAGATGCTGGACTACAGGTTTTGTTGGACGCCCTCCGGCCATCAGAATCTGGCCGCCCTTTGCGCTCCAGTCGGGGACTTGTTTCACGACGTCCTGGCATTTGGGGCAGGACATGGGCACGCTTTTGGACTCCGCTGGCGGGCGCATTGCAGCCGCTGGCGGGCGATTGAGTTTCATCAGGCGTTCCGCCCCTTTTTCTTGCGCCACAGCCCCAACGGATAAGAATCCGAGCCCCGTCACGATGATGGCAAACGCGTAACGAGCGACATGCTTTTGATTCTGGATGCTCTGTTTCATATGATGTTCGTTGTTGATTTGTTATCGGTTTATTGCGAACGGTCACAGTGACCGCCCCGCAACCTGCTTACCCCGCTCTCGGCCAAATCCCGCAGGGAAACAAAAGGTGCGGAGAGTTGAGGGTTTTGAATGGCAGCGGTGTAGTATGGAGCAGGCGAGCGGTTATGGAATCAACCGCTGCCCAAACGGAATAATGATAGACACGAATGCGCAACATCTGGCCCCGGGCCTTGAGGTAGCCGCCCCCGGGTGCCTTCGCCTCCCTCGGCGGAACCGTGGCCGGGCCAGGTGTCGCAATTGTCATCCGCATCGAGACACCTTAACCTCTGCTGGCGGGATGCTCCGCTGGCTCAATGACTATGAACGACGACACGCAAAGAGTGAATGATGAGAGGCTGCGAGCCATTCTGCTCGAAGCAAAACCTGCCGCGCCGCCATTGCCACCCAGATTTCAGCAGTCCGTCTGGCGTCGCATTGAGAAGGAAGAAGCTGCGCCCATTCCGCCCCCCTCCCTGTATGCCTTGCTGGTACGTTGGGCGGATCGCCTGTTCCTGCCACGCTTCGCGCTGGCCAGTCTGACGCTCTTGCTGCTGGCGGGCGGGCTGACCGGTTTCGTCTCCAGCGCCGACGCGGTAAAGCAACGGGCGCAGGAGCGTTACTTGTCATCGGTCGCGCCCAACATCTTGCGGTGAAGTTATGCGCCGCCCACTGCTCATCCTTGCCGTCATGCTCCTCGCTGGCGCTGCCGCGTTCTTCGGCGGACAGCGCCTCGTGGCCTACTGGTGCGCCAAGCACATGGCCCGCCCCACTGATGACCTCGACTGGCTTCGTTTGGAGTTTCGCTTGAACGACGCGGACCTTGCCCGCGTCCGCCAACTCCACGATGGCTATCTGCCCAAGTGCCGCGAGTTTTGCGAACGTATTGACGCCCGGAAGCGTGAGTTGCAGACGCTGCTGGCGTCGCCCACCAACGCCCCCGCCACTGTCGAGCAGAAGTTGATTGAGGTCGGGACGGTGCGCGCCCAGTGCCAGGCGGCCATGCTCCAGCACTTCCGCGAGGTCAGTCAGGTCATGCCGCCCGAGCAAGGCCGGCGCTACCTCGCCGAGATGCAGAGCCTGACGCTCGGATTCCACGAGCAAATCGAACGCACCATGTCTCCCGCTGCCACCGACCCGCATGGACACCGCTGATACCGATGCCCTTGACCGGGCGGACATGGCAAGGCTGGTGGGCGGGCACGATGCGGCGCTCAACGACCTCATGGAGCGGCACGCCCCGGCGGTATTTCGATTCCTCTGCCGGATGCTGCAAAACGAGGACGATGCCAACGACCTCGCGCAGGACACTTTCGTCCGCGTCTATCGCGCCCGCGAGAGCTACAAGCCCGACCAGAAGTTCAGCACCTGGCTTTTCACCATCGCTGGCAATCTGGCGCGGAATCAGTTTCGCTGGCGATCCCGCCATCCAAACGTCTCACTCGACGCCGAATCCGAAACCACCGAACAAACCCTGGGCGACACGCTCCAATCCGGCATCGCGACTCCACATCAGGCGACCGCTGCGACCGAGCGCGCCGAAGCCGTGCGCGTCGCCGTTCAGAACCTCCCCAACGACATGCGCGAAGCCATCGTGCTGTGCGAATGGGAAGAAATGGCGGTCGCCGAAGCCGCTGCCGTCTTGCAGACCACTCCCAAGGCCGTCGAGTCCCGTCTCTACCGCGCCCGCAATCTGCTTCGCGAGCGGCTAAAGGCATGGCTGTAATTCACGGACGCATCCCACTCCTTCACCTCAAGCCCGGCTCGCCGCGATGGACTCAAATGCCGGGACGCTGAAATCGAATCCCGTAGTGCCAAGGCGGCAAGTCCAGAATCCCCTCTGGGCAAGAGACCAAACCCGCCTCTTTCGCCCAGTTCACAATTAGCTCAGGCCGGGGACGGATGTTCATGCTCGGGCCGCGCGGCGTGGCCGGATCAAAACGCCAGTGGAGGACGTGGACGAAATCCGACGAGCGCACGACTCGGGCGGCTTCAGCCAGCAATCTCACGGGCTGCTCGCAGTGCAGGATGTTGAACAGCAGGCAGGCATCTTTGCTCGCCGGCTCACCGCCAAAACCGTCGGCAAATACATCTCCCACGACATAGAGCACGTTCGACACACCCGCTTGGGCCGCCCGCTGCCGCGTGCGCTCGACCATCTCCGGCTCAATGTCGAAGGTCGTCAAAACGCCCGAAATCCGCTTCGCCACTGGCAGTGTGAATGTCCCGTAACCGCACCCCAGTTCGACGACATCTCGAAGCTGCTGGTTGATTTCGAGGCGTTCGAGGATCAGTGGAACATCAAGCAGCGTTTCCCAATACGCCTCTTCGGGCATTCCGCTTTCGCGCAGCTTCATAGGTTCACAATGTCAGGAGACGGTCGGAGTCGTGGACGCCTTTGTCGAGAGCCTTGAGCCCGCCGTCGCCAGAAACGCTGGCCTGACGGTTGTGGCGATCTCGTGTGACCAATCACTGAACAACGATGCCAGCCCGATGCCCAGCTCCGTGCGGTTGAGCCAGGTTGATGAAGAACGCGGCGTGTTCATCCCTTCGGCCAGATGGTGTGTCGGCATTTGGGGAAGTTGGAACAGCCCAGAAAGTGCCTGCCACTGGCTTTCGCTGTGCGGGCGACCATTCTCCCACCGCATTTGGGACAAACGGCCATTGACCCGTGGCGTTGGTTCAATGATGCAAGGTGGTCCGCCTTGGTGAGTCCACCTTTGCCTTTCACTGCTCGAAGCCTGGCCTCGATGTCGTTCACTTGTGGCTGCGCGAGCAACGTCTTGTTGAAGCCCTTGATGTAGTTCCCCAAGCCCGAACAAAGCACGTTTTGCGGCATGGGGGTCTTGAATTCGCATTCCCCGATAAAGAAGACGACGGAGTGAAACACCTGTCGGTCCAGGTGGAGGAAACCAGCGAGACATTCGACATGGCGGAAGTTTTGGTGAAGCGGGTTCTGAAACCGGGTCTTGTGCCCGTAGATGCTCTGACACCAAGTGGCGTCCTTCTCCCCGCCAAAGATCCAACCCTGCATGTTTTTCGTCTCAATGACGAAAATGCCGAAGGTCGAAACCAGCACGTGGTCAATCTGCGTCGTGCCGTTGGGCGAAGGGAGGATGATGTCGTCAATGCGCCGGTAAACGCCCTCATCCAGACGCAGCCACATGCCGAATGTCGTCAGCGTCTCGCCGAACCAGCCTTTGATGATATTGAACATTGACCGTCTCAGTGTTTCGAGCAATCAGCGACATGACAAGCGGGATTGGGGGGCATGTCTGGAAGCATGTAGGACGATGACTTTCTTTCCCGAGGCATTATCCGGCCAATAGTGGACACGAGTGGGACTGAATGCGCACTTTGTGTCGCTGCTACATCTACTCCCTCGCGCCCTGTGTTGAACTGTCGGTGTGAGCACGAGAACGACTGAAACGTCCGGCAACCAGTACTGGGGCATCTACTACACAGACCGGGAATACGCCCGCTTGATGGGCGATCCGTTGCGAACGGTTGTTGAAGCGCCCTCCAAGCTCGCCGCCGAGGAAGCCGCCGCGCGTCTCGGGTTTAGCGAACCCTGGGCACATCCTGTCCGCTCGGAGGAAGTCCAACGCGCGGAATGGCTGCCCAAGCGCCGGCACAGCCAGCGTCCCGAACTCACCCGCAAGCCTTCACGCGGAATCCACATCTGACTATGCACGCACCGACGACCGCTCAAATCCGAACTGCTATTCAAGTGCTGAAACGATTCGGCGAACATATCAACCGCAACGCCGCGAACCTCATCGTTGAACTGCCGGAGACCCGACTCGGCGCTCACGTGGGAGCGCGGGCGAAGGTGGTAAGCATCGAGCAAATCACCCGCATTCAAGCCGTGACTGCACAATTGGAGCAGTGGCGTAGCGAACTCAGCCAGCACCAGAGGCAGTGCGTTTCTCATCATGATTAAGACAGGACAAGCCTTACCCCTTGTTGCCACAAGGATTCTGCGTCCGCGAATGAGTCGCGGAGCGGCCACGGAACAGCCGCGCAACAGCAGCGCGCAGCGCCTACGGCGCTGGCCTGTCAGCGAACCCGATTCGGCCACGGTCAGGGCGCAGTCGCGCAAGAGCCCAGAACGCGAGCAGTCCACAGTTGCGGTCCGTCCGCGCCCGCAGTCGTGGCAACGAATTGTCCGTGTCCACAAACCCACAACGGACCAAAGCGGCCAAGGTCAGGCAAAAGCCATGTCTTCGATTTGTCCCTGTTCAGTCCGGGATACCGGAATGTCCGCGTCCACAAACAGGCTGCAACCGCGGGCCGACCGGGATTCATCCTCGACCAGGCCACCGGCGCTTCATCGCCTTTGCGTGGCTACTGCGCCGACAACGGAGTTTCCCGTCCACATCCACCACGCTCCCGCGTATGACCTCATTTGATCCAGCCAGTGTTCGGCAGGCGGTCGCTGAATTTACGCCGCGCCGTCCAGAGAAGTTCCAGGACCTGATCCCGGCCAAGGAAGTCATCGCCGAACTCCGGCAGAAGCGCGCGTCGTATCGCGCGATTGCCGAACTGCTCACGCAGCATTGCCTGCCGACCAGCAAGACGGCCGTCGCCGTGTTCTGTCATGAGGTGCTGGGGGAAATTGTTCGTCCGCGCCGGCGTCCCGGACGCAAACGGCCGGTTGTCCCCGCCGTGTCCAGCCCTGACGCCGTCCAACCGCAGCCACCGGACGCGCTCCCAGCCGCCGAACTTCCGGTCAATGGCAGCAGCGAGGACTCTCAACAGCCGCGCCCGCGCGGGCCGCGTATTGCCCAGGTGCGGATGCTCAAACCACAAACGACATGAAACGACTCGATTTGATCCTCAACGGCAAAGGCGGCGTCGGCAAAAGCTTCTTTGCCGTGAACTTCGTCCAGTTCCTCAAGGACAAGGGCATCGCGCACGTTGCGATTGATTCCGACAACGAGAACTCGACCCTGAAGCGGTTTCATCCAGACGCACGATTTCTCGACCTGGACAACCGCCGCGAGCTCGACGGCATCTTTGCGGCGCTGGAGAAATCGCAACTCGTCGTCATGGATTGCCGGGCGGCCTCGACCGACCTGTTCATTGAATACTTTGCCGAGATAGACCTGCCCGCCGTTCTCGCGGCGATGGGTGCGCAACTCACGCTCGTCATGCCGGTGAATCACGAGGCCGACAGCGTGGACCAGGTGCAGCGGCTCGCCGACCAGTTCGGCAAGCAGTCCGGTTACGTTGTGGTGCGCAACGCGGCGCACAGCGACAGCTTCGCGCTGTTTGAATCCTCGGAGGTGCGGGCGCAGCTCAAGGACAAGCTCGGCGGACGTGAAATCGCGATGGCCCGTTTGCAGGATTGGCTCGTGGAGATGCTCAATGCTGAGAACCTCACCATCACCGCCGCGGTCAAGCACGCTGCGTTCAGCCTCCTTGATCGGCAGCGCCTTCAGACCTGGCAGCGCAAGCTCTACGGCGAAATCGAATCGGTCACGGAACTCCTTTTGCCGACCAAGTAGCCTATGCCAAACATCGAACCCGACTTTGACGACGATTTCGAGCGGGCAGTTGCAGACTGGCGCGAGCGATACCGACTGCGGGAGGACGATGCGGTGCTACTGCTAGTCGAGCTGTTCCGCATCCACCAGCGCCATTGGGATGACCTGCGACGGCGCGAATTGCCATCGTTTGAACTGGTGCGGGCCGACATCGCCAAGCTCGCGGAAACGACGCGGACATTTCAGGCACAGTCAGCGGCCCTGCTGGACGCCTTGAAGAAGCTGCCCTCGACGCATCTCGCGGCCCGAATCACCCGGACGGCGGCATTCTTCGCCGCGCTCGCCAGCCTGCTGGCTGGATACCTGATCGGGAGGGCGTGGCCGTGAAACTGGACTTCATGCCAATCAGTCCGATCGCATTCCCGCCAGACCTCGAAGTGATGTTCCGGTATCCCCAATACCTCCTGCTGGCTGGCGCGATTGGATTGGCACTGGTAGCCGCGTGGCTCTTGTTCGCACCGACGAAGCGGGGATTTGTTGCGCGCCTGGGCGGGTTGACGTGGCGGCGAAACCAGTTTTGTCGCGGTTGGCTTATCACAGGCGACACCGGCTCAGGCAAGACGAGTTCCGGCATCAATCAACTTGCGCACCAGGTCTTCCAGAATGAGCCGACGTGGGGCGGCCTGTGCATTGACGAAAAGGGGGTCTATTGGGAGACGCTCGCTGTTATGGCCCGGCATTACGGGCGCGAGCACGACCTGATCCATCTGCAAATCCGCGCCAACGACGCGGACATTCATTGGACGCCTCCGCACCGCTACAATCTGACCGGCGACCGGAGCATCCCGTTCACGACCTACGCCAAGTTCGTCGTGGATACCGCCACAAGTCTTGGCCAAGGCGGCGACAAGGGATTCTTCAAGAGCCAGGCGCAGACGCATATCGCCCATGCGCTGGAAATGCTGTTCGAGCTGAGCCGACCGGTGACGCTGCGGGGCGCATTCGAGCTCCTGTCCGACCGCGAGATGCTGGAAGAAGAAATGGAAAACCTCGAATCGCTGCTGGAAACGCCTCGCCGCGAAGCTGTTTATGCCCACTTCGCCAACCGCTTTCTGACGCAACCCGACGAGCAGCTTGGCGGTGTCCGCGAAACGATCGCCAATTATCTCCAATACTTCCTCACCCCCGAAGTGGCCGAAGTGTTCTGCACGGGTGAGAGCACGTTCCACTTCAGCACGATTGACCAGGGCCGAATCATCCTCACTACGATGCCGCAAAAGTTCCAGACCGAGCGGCGTTACGTGAACACGTTCCTGAAACTGCTCTACTACAACCATGCCCTGCGCCGATTCGACCAAGCCAAGGCCGACCGCGCCAAGAATAACCTGCTCATCCTGTGGGCCGACGAAGCACAGCGGTTCATGACCGCCAGCGAGGACGGCACGAGCGACTACAACTGCGTGGACGTGATCCGCGAAGCGGGCGCGACCATCGTCGCCGCCGCCCAGAGCACGACCTCACTTGTGCCTCCGCTCGGCAACGACAAGGCGAAGGTGCTGACGCTGAACCTCCGCAACCGCCTCATTTTCCGCGCCGCCGATGAAGGCGACGCAGTCCAGGCCGCCGATTTCCTCGGCAAGAAGCGCGTCGTCAAACGCTCGTGGGGCTATAGCGCTGGAAGGGCAAGCAGCAACTACTCCGAAACCGAAGAGCACAAGATCAAACCGCACAAGCTCCGCAATCTCCGCGATCACGAGTGCGTGCTCGCCCACTGCGAACGCGGCTTTCGGCGGGTGACTCTGCCGCCGCTGGAGTCAGACGGGACGGTAGCAAAGTGGTTTTCCGTGGTACGGCGATTGATTTGAACCGGATTGACCTTCATACAAGTCTCGTGCGTGCATCTTGCCACCAGGATTCAAAATTATCGCGATTCCAAGCCAAGACGGCGCAACCTTGCTGGATTGCATCCTCGAACGACATGGTCTGTGCTGGTGTGAACGCGACCTTAACATCAGGCGGGGAAACTTCGTTTTTGGGAAGGTTGGGCATTTCTGACGCAAGAGCGGTAAATACTGTTTGACCAAGCTGTTTGAGCAAATTGTCCCCGCACGCATCTCGATAGAATTGCGAGTCGCTGAATTGTTGCGCGTATTCCTCCCATTCGGCCAACAGAAGCTCGGTTGAGGCTTCAGTTGCTTGGGAGGTTGTGAGTGACGCGGCGCATATTCGCACTCGGGCCGCGTCAGGCGGATAATCCATGCTGTCCATGTCGTATGTCGGGCGACCTTTTGCCATTGAAAGGTCAATCATCGAAACAATGTTGGCGCAGCCGCCGATGTATTGTGCAAACAGATCACAGAATAATTCCTCCAGGCATCGGTCAGTCCAAAATTCTTCTGCCAGCTCAAACCGCTTCAGTTGCGCGGCACGTATCGTTGGCTGCATTGGCCCGAGTTGCTGAACGAGGTGTTGAAAGTGGGCGCGAACCATCCGTTGCATTGTGGCCAGGATGGACGGAAAGCGGGCGAAGACGCTGTGACCGAATTCATGATACACACCCGGAAGGGAGAGGAATGAGTCGAGCAATCCCGTCGGGACATGGAAAGCGGGAATGGCCAGCGAACCGGCAAGCTCCGGGTAAATGGCAAGCTCACCCGAACCCTGCACCGCCATATCCTCGATCCAGTCCAGGCCCAGTCGCTTGGCGCAGTTCAGAAAAATGGAGCGAAGGAAGAGTTCCTCGCTTGTAGGCATTACCAACCCACGCAGGTATTGCATCTCGACGATAAAAAGAAAAATGCTGATCCGGTTCAGCGTATAATCAACCAGCGACCGAAACGCCGCATCATGGATGACGGGTTGGATGGTGAGCAGTTCATTCGCAAACGTGCCGAGCAATGCCTCAAGCCGTTCCAGGACGATGACGTGTTGACCGTTGGCGCGCGGACACTGCTCCAGCCGCTCTTGCAATGCCGCAAGAGCGATTTCGACCTCCTTAGCCTTCAGCGCCCGGTATGAATTCATGCGGTTTACATCAGCGTGAACGGAGTCGCCGCACGTCTTCAGCAGCCTCACCTTGGAGGAAGCCGACCACACGCATGATCTTGTCCAAATGTGCCGACTCGACCGGCGTGCGGGCTTGCAGTTGTTCCACGAGTTTGCCGAAGTCCTCCGCCCAATCGGCGAGCGGTTCTCCGGACTGCGCCAGTTTAGCCAGAAAGACGCGCTGCTCCTCAGAAGCCGGGGGCGCACCGTTAAGGACCGATGTGAGCCCGCTCAGGAATTCAGTGATCGTCCCCCGGGCCGCTTCAACATCGACAGTCGTGAGTTTAAGCGCATCAAGTTTGCCCGTCAGTTCGGCACGAAGCGCAAGCAACGCCTTGGTAAGTTCTCCCACCACCTGCAAGCGGCGGTCGAGACGGGTCGAGAGTTGTCCAAGCGAACTCATACGATGGTCGCCTCCTGCGGCTCGATTTCGGTGTCATCGGTCGCGCTGGGGTTGGTGACGATTTCGCGAAGCCGCTCGTCGCTCCACCGAATAGTGACGGGAAGCGAGATTTCGATGTCAGGTGCATTCCAATTGAGATGGGTGAGGCCGTAAGCGTCTTCGGCAATCTTACGTATGTCCAGCGGCCGACCAGCCGGATTGCGCGCAATGCGAAGCAACAGCGTACCGGCAGTGCGGCCCTGCCGGTCCCAGCGCCCAGGTTGGCCCGTGGGAGTGAGAATTGCCTCTGCGTCGTTCAAAATGAGATGGCTGCCTGGCATTGGATTTTCCAATGCGGCTCGTCCAGCATTCACCACGCTGAATAGTCGGACTGGCAGATGGCTTTTGCGAACCTCCACCACTCCTACCTGACAGTCCTTGGACAACGTGCTGTCGCTCTGCAACTCAGCGATGGCTTCCGTTATCGCGAGGTCTTCGTTGGACCACCAGCGACCGTCACGATGGACGACCAGACTGTTCAACGGCACGCCCAGCCGCTTTGCTTCGCGAACGCCGGTTTTGAACTGGTCGGCAAGCTGAACGCGGTCAATTTTCTCGGTGAGACCGCGGCGGCGAAGCTGATCGCCGCGTTGCACCCACACATTACGCCCGCCCTTGCCGCAAACGAACACGTAGATGACCTGGTTCGCCAACAGATCCACGCCCATGTAGAAATCGTAGTGCAACGGTTTCGCCAACACCCACGGCTGAAGTCCCGCCGCCGTCAGAATTCCGAGACCGAGATTTCGCAACCGGCTGCCACCGACCGCCTGCTCATCCCGTGCGACACGCAAGACGGTTCGTTCGCGCACGCATTGAGAAGCGAGCGAACTCAGACGCCGTTTCAGCAAGTCGTAAATGTGTTCACGCAGCGCATCCGCCAGCACAATCACGGGAAGGAAGGTTCCGTCATTGTTCCGAACCAGATCGTCCGCCGCGGCCAGCAAGCCCGCGCCGGCGTGGGCTTGTTTGCCCAGCGGATAGGGAATCTGCCGCGCGATTCGCGGAGCGACCCCACACAGATCCTTGATTTCTTCGCCGAGTCGCAGACGGAGTTTGTCGCGGACGTTTCGCTCCAGGTTATCGGGATAGAGCAGCACCAAATCAGGCAGACTCTGCCCTGAAAAAGGTCCGTGCTCATACAGCATCGTCATTTTTCCCTGCCGATAGCGATTATAGCCGTCTTCAGCGGACAACGAAGTATCCACCGTAAGCGTCTGACCGTCTCCAAACTCAAGGGCGGGTGCAGGGAAAACAGACCGCTCCGCCGCTTGGAAGGCGTTATGACCGATCGCAAGCGCGCTGCCAGCGAAGCGCACATCATTCATGTCTTTCAAGAAAGCCCGGATCGTTTCGACCCGCTCATCCGGTGACATTTGCGGCTGAACGGAACAGTTCCTCACTTCGTCATACTCAGTATTGAACAGAGGATAAAGTCGCGAGGCGGGTACAGGCCAGGAATCGCCTCCTTCCCGGTCGCGCACGAACACCGCTTCGTCGTGCTCGGAAACGAGAATGCCGTAGCGTTGTTCGTAATACTCGCGAACGCATTTCCGCCCGCCATTATTTAGAAAGGTATATTGCGTGACCGTCTGCCCGGTCGGGCCAACAACGCGACAGGGTATTTTGACCTTGCCATTGTCCCGCAAGAAAGTTGCGCGGTCGTCCGGCTCGATACGATCGCTCAAGTGAAAATAGAGTTCGCGCTGGCGTTGGTCGCTCGAATACTCCGAGAGCGAGCGTTGCCCGCGATACGTTGTCAGAATATCGGCGGCCAGCCACGGCTTGTCGCCCAAGAAGACGACGCTAAACTTCAGTCCGCGATAAGCGAACACCCGGTCGTGTTTGTTTTCCCAATTCTCCGGTTCCAGTCGGAAATAAAGATTCCAGTGCTTGCGCCAATACTTGTCGCTGTTGCGCCCGAAAGTATCGCTGATCGCGCGTTTGACCATTTCTCCGGCCAATTGGAGTTCCTCTCCGCTGGCCGAAGCCGGAGCGACTTCCACGGTTTCAGCAGTGACTTCGATGGAATACTCGTGATCAGGAACGTCCTGAACCGTCAGCACGCTCCCCACAGTCAACGACTCCACATCCGGCGTCAGGAACGCCGGCGATTCGAAGCGCCCGGTGGGGACCACGGCCTGCTTGAGTTCCTTCCAGAGTTGAGTTGCCCAACGATTCAGGCGAACGGGCGTCTGCGTATCCATTGGGATGGATTCCCGCACCCGCAGGACGCGCAAACGGAATGCCCGTCCCGGAAGACCGGTAATCGGGAAAAGTGTTGCCCCAAGTTGTTTCTCGCTCATAGCTCATTCTCCGGTGTTAGGTTCGCGCGGCACACTCGTTTGAAGTTGCAGCGGCGGCATTCTTCGACCGCCGCCGCATAATCGAGATCGCCCAGCTTCAAGCGGCGTTTGGCAAAATAACTTTCCCACTGTTGAGCGAGGCGCACGCTGTCTTCTATTATCCGATAGGTCTCAACCGCACGCTCCTCGTCCAAATCAAAGCAAAGTTCTTTGCCTTGGTCGCCACCGAGATAGACCAAGCGGCTCGTCACCCCATCCAGCGGCAACTTCAGACCGAGATTCGCCCACAACATATAGACACTTACTTGCAATTCGTTCTGGCTCGGCTCGGTGGTTTCACGCGGTGGTTTGCCAGTCTTCCAATCATAGACGGTGAATGAAACGCCACGATGATGCAGGGCCAAATCCACCTTGGTAATAACCTGGACGTTGTTGGTCATGAAACCGGGGGCTTCCACACCCCACGCGGGCGGCTCGATCCAAATGCGGTCGGCGGTGCGGACTTTCTCGGCCAGACCGCTCTCGCCTTCCGCCCATGCGTAGAATGTGCCGGTCATCTTCGCAGCCTTCTGGATGAGAGCCTCAACCGATGTCTCGGGAGGCATTTCATCGTATTCATGCTCAAACAAGGCCACGCCCGTTTTGCCGACGGCCGCGGGTTCTTCACGGAAACGGCGTTTTTCGGAGAACTGCCATTCACGTTGCATCCGTTGTCGGAGTGACTGGACAAGGCTTTCAAGTGCCGGTGAATGACGCTGACGGACTTGGTTCAAGTATTCCGCAATGACCAGATGCACGCACTCGCCCTGCCACATGGGGATATTCTTGAGCTTCTTGAGCAGGGCGATACCACGCAGCCACGGGTCGGGACTGTTGATCTTTGCTTCCGCAACGTATTGGAAGAAATACTTTCGCTCGCAAGATTGAAGCTGCTGGTCACGGCTAACCGACCAGGTAGGCCCGTTGGCAGTCGTATAGAAGCTTCGTTTCATGGGGTTGTCACCGCCAATTCAATTGCCGGCCTTACCACCACGCTTGCCGCGCGAGGATGCGCTGGATCGCTTGTTGCGGCGACTCGAACGCCCATAGGCGGCGGCGGGCATGTTCGCTCCGTCACCAGTGTTCAACTCGCCCAAGAATCCCTTCACCTTGTCTCCGGCGCGGCTGGCAATGGCTCGCAGTCGTTCCGAAGCCGTGGGTTTCTTGGTTGTCGCCGTTGACAGTTTGATGTCTGACTCCTTCGCCAATCGGGCAAGAAAAGCCTCGACGTTCACGCCTTGGGCCGACAATTCCGCGCGGAGTTCCGCTTCAGTGCAGTCCGCATCGTCCGCCGCGAAGTTATGCAATCGCTGCGCCGCGTTTTGGTAATGCTTGTTCATAACTATCTCCCTCACGATTCATCTTGTTTAGCACGGGTTCAGCGACTGCCTTCAATTGTCGCCGCAGCTCATACACCCGCGCGGTTTTGAGTCCGGTTTCCTGCACAAACTCTGCCACGGTCTGCGCACCGTTCTCCAACGCCAGAATTACTTTCCGCAACTCGCCGTTCTTTTTGACTCGGAAGTCGGCATAGAGCAGTTCAAAGAAGCGCGTACAGAATTCTTCGCTGCGAAGGGCAGCCTCCGGTCCGGGACTTCCATCTTCCACCGGCTCGAAGAAGTCAGGATCTTCCGCACGGGTCAACTTGCTCTCTTTCAACTGGTGCAAGTTCCAGAGCACGCTCTTGACTGCGCTTTTCAACTGCACCCACATCGGCGCGTCGGCGCTGAATGTGCGCTCGCCGCGCGAATAGGCCGCATAGACTTCACATGCAACATCTTCCGGCGTTTTGCTGCCCGGTAGGAGTTGCCCGTCCCGCCAACCATAATGAGCCTTGGCCCAGTACCGGGCAAAGACGAGCAGCCGTAAACCAATCGCCTTCCAGTCGGCGTCTCGGAATTCAAGTTCGGCGCTGTTCTGTTTCATGCCTTCAATAGCAATAGGCTACAAACTCCCGCGTCTTTGGGAAAAATCTTTCGCTCGGCGCAACTTTTTCTGCCCAAGAGGCCAACCGAAACCAGCCAAAGGTAATTGAGCGGATGCACCGACCGCCGCGTGTGCGGCAACCGGTAAATGGCCGCGAACAAACTGACAGTTACAATGAGCGAAACACTCATCATTCCAAAGTCGGGCCAGGGCGACGCTCTGGCGAAACATCCTGAATCCTGCCAACCGTCTCCGAAATGGGCGGCGGTCGTTAACGATGCACTCGTTCTGCTGCCGCAACGGTGGGCCACCACCCGCCTGATCAAGCACGAAGCCGGCGTTGCGGCAGACTTGGTTCTCGTGCGCGACCACGGATCGCCAAACGACGTTCCGTTCGAGGACGAGGCGCACCTCGACCTCTCCCAAGGCAACGTATTCTACACGTTGCCGCGCTGCGAAGTGAAGCCCGCAAACGGTTGCGCTGCGCCGCCGAAAGTCGCGTTTGTGGTCAACGACCACGCCGAGCAGACGTTGAATCCTCGTCAAACCGGTCGGTCACTGCGCGAGCTCTTTGGCTTTGCCCCATCAGTTCGACTCTTCCGTGACTACGAATCGCCGAACGATTCGCCTATCGATCTCGACAACGAGGTGAACTTCCCGGACGGCCCTGTGTTTTACACGCGGCGTGTCGGCGTTGGCCTCACCATCATCGTCAACAAACAGACGTTCGGTGAGGCAGACGGGGTAAAGGCTCGAATGACCGGGCGAGAAATCGCCGCACTGGTCAGTCCTCAACCGAATGCAACTGAAGTGACCCTGCATAAAGGCAAAGAGCGCATCCCTGTCGGCCTCGACGAAACGGTGGAGATCAAGGGTTGCGAAGAGTACTCCGTCATCCGCACCAATGTCGTTGGGGGCTACGAACTGGCGCGCGTCCAGCGCGAGCTTGGTTCGCTTCGCGACAACGGCGGAGAAGTGTCCTTCCTGGAAGCGCCCACACCGTGTACCGTGTATCACCGGTTGCCGACCCGAAAGGGCTATCCGCATGTTGCCGAAACGGACGTGTTGGTCGTGCTTCCATCCGCTTATCCCGGCGTGATGCTCGACGGCGCGTATCTGCCTAGCGGTTCTCCGCTGTTGGGTCGCGTCGAAGGCTCGCCGCAGGGCCAGACTGTTCAGGCGCTGGGGCGCACCTGGCAACTCGTGAGCTACCACCCGCATAACGGGGGCGGCGGGCCGGCTTGGAATAAGGACCGGCACGGCCTCCATACCTACTACACTGAAATCCTGTCTTGGATTCAACGTGCCCGCGTCTGATGAAACCGATTCGTCCCATCCGAGACGGCCGGGAAGTCCTGTGGCGCATCACAGAAGCCGACCGGGAGAAACTGCTCCGACTGCTCTTCCATCGTTATCCTGAGAGCGAATGGGGCACTTTCTTCCGGTTCGGCTACCGGCGGACGCGCTGGGGCATCTTGGTCACGTGGGTTGATTCCCAGAAGCCGGAAACAGGCGATCTTGATCGGCACAGTCCGCTCGTTGAATTCCGTCCTGGCTACATTCGACGTGCCTTGGACAGTCTCGAAGCGCACGAGCTTGGCGTCGGCATAATCCACTCGCACCCGCAGGACTGCGCCCCGTTCCCAAGCCGCTCGGACGACGACATGGACAGCTATTTTGCCGAGGAGTTTGAGCGGTTTGGCAACGGGCGACCTTATGCCAGCTTCATCGTGTCCCGGAATTCGGAACGGAAACTATCGTTCACGGGGCGGGTTTTTGACAGAGGAGAATGGATTCCGGTCAGCGAGTGTTTGGTCACTGGAGAGCGATGCCTTCGCGAGCCTGCGCGCCGAACGATCTGGAGTGCTCCCGAATCAACCGGCAGCGCACCAAACGCGCCCACCCAGGAGAGAGTCGCACAACTTCTCGGAGCGGATGCTCCAGGCCGGTTTCGCCGGTCTGTTACTGGAATCGTCGGCTGTAGTGGAACGGGCAGCCCCGCGATTCATCTGCTCGCACGAGCGGAGATCGGTGAGTTGGTCATCGTTGACCCCGGACCTTTCAAAGCATCCGGCCACCAGCGCAATCATGCCAGCCGTCACTCCGACCTCTGGGCTGATCCACCACCCAGCAAGGTGGCGCTTGCGGCTCGGCTCATTGGAGAAATCAACCCAGCGACGAAAGTCACCGCCTTTGTCGGTGATCTTCTCGACGAGGCTGTGCTCGACGAACTACTTCGTTGCGACCTGATTCTTGGATGCACCGATTCCAACTACGCACGCGCCGCTTTGGGTGACATCGCCGCTCACTACCTTGTGCCAGTTCTGGACCTCGCCGTGCAAATGCGTGCCGAAGACGGTGTCCTCCGCGAACAACTGGCGGAAATCGCCCTGTATGCTCCCGGCCTTCCTTGCCCGTGGTGCAGAGGACGGATTGAGGTGAATGGAATCCGCTACGAAACCGCCACCGAAGCCGAGCGCCAGTTTCGAGCCGAGGCGGCAGCCGCAGCCGAGCAACGAGGTGTGGATGGCGCACAGTATTGGGGAGGAAAGCCGCCGCCAGAACTCACCGTGGGCTACCTGACGACAATGGTCGGCGCGATGGGCGCGGGTTACGCGCAGAACCTGTTGCTCGGGTCAGCCAAGCTGCCGCATCACCGCTTCCAGTTCGATCTTGGCCTCTCCTCATTGGGAGTCGTTGCCGATGAACGACCGCCGCGCGCGGACTGCGCCTGCCAGCGAACTGCGGGCCGCAGCGATCAAGCACGCGCCGACCGCAGCGTCTCGCGTCCTGACCACTGGCCACAACCGACCAGAATCCCGGAAAATCCAGGACCGCCGTGACCAACGCGCGGTTGTGCTGCACTCCACGGGCTGCCGGTCGGCCCTGTCCCCCTCTCGACCACACCCGTTCCACTCCGCAAACCGCCCGCTCGTCACGAGCGGGCATTCGCCGGACGCCGCAAACGCGGCGGGCTTCCGTCTGCGGCTCGGCGGCGGGACGTTTCGCTCCGGCTGCGATTTGCTAGACGCTACTCTCCGCCCTCCGCTCCACTTTCCCCGCTCCCCGACCACAGACCGAAGCAACGTGGACTCAAGTGATTTGAGTCTTACGGTAGGTTGTCTTTCGCTGGAGACCGTCCCGGGCATGTCCCGGCACACTGGCACACCTCCACGGTTGTCGGCAGCAAGCCGAATTGGTAGCCTCCCCCGACTCGCGTTACCTGGTGACGAACCAGACTCTGGCTTTGCCGCACATTCGTTCGCTCGGGCGGCGCGATAAATCGGATGAGCTCAACGACTGCACAACCTGCCAGTGCTGGCGAAGCACGGAACGGCCATCAAGCTCCATCACAGGGGCAGGTTGTCCGCGTTCGCACGCGCACTTGGCTGGTCGAATCCACCGAGCACGTCCCGATTGGCCGACACGGAACGTTGGTGCGGCTCGCATGTTTGGACGATGACGCCCAAGGACAGCCACTCGAAGTGGTTTGGAAACTCGAACTTGATGCGGAAATTCTCGACCGCGAGGCCTGGGCCGCCATTGGCAAGCGTGGCTTCGACAATGCGAGGCATTTCAGCGCCTACATCCACACCCTGCGTTGGAACTGCGTCACCGCCACCGATCCAAAAATCTTCCAAGCTCCGTTTCGCGCTGGCATTCGCATTGACGCTTACCAGCTTGAACCGCTCCGCAAAGCCTTGCTCCTGCCGCGCGTCAACCTATTCATCGCCGATGACGTTGGTCTCGGCAAAACCATTGAAGCGGCGCTCATCGCCAGCGAGCTTTTGTTGCGTCGCCGCGTGCGCGAAATCGTGGTTGCCTGTCCGCCCTCGATGCTGGGGCAGTGGAAGGACGAACTTGAAGCTCGGTTCGGTCTGACCTTCGAGATTCTTGACCGCGCCTATATTGACCGCGTTCGACAGGAGCGTGGCTACGGCGTGAATCCGTGGACAACGTTCCCGCGTTTCCTCATCTCCCACAAATTGCTCATTGATGAAACCTACACCGCGCCGTTGCGTGACTGGCTCGACAATTTCCGCCCCGGTTCGCTCCTGATTCTCGACGAAGCGCACCACGCCGCGCCGTCCAGCGGAGCGAAATACGCCATTGATTCTCGCATCACGCGCGCGATCCGCGACCTCGCTCCGCGTTTCGAGCATCGCCTGTTCTTGTCAGCCACCCCGCACAACGGCCATTCCAACAGTTTCAGTGCCTTGCTCGAATTGCTCGACCCGCAACGCTTCACTCGTGGTGTCAAAGTGCTCAAGAGCAGCTTGAACGACGTGATGGTGCGGCGGCTCAAGGATGACCTGCGCAAGCTCGTCGGCGGCTTCCCCGAGCGCAAGCCGGTGCAGGTGGACATCAAGAATCTGCCTGCGGATGCTCCTGAACTCGCGCTCTCGCGGCTGCTGGACGAATACCGTCAGGTTCGTCAGCTCCGGCTCGCCAGCGCGACCAAGCGCAAGCAGGCCGAAGCCGCACTGCTCGTGTCGCATCTTCAACAGCGGCTTTTGTCTTCCATCGAAGCCTTCGCCCGCACGCTCGCTGTCCATCGCCGCACGATGGAGCGACTTTGGGCTGCCGATGCGTCCGCCGCTCCTTCGCCCGCACCATCGCCACAGTTGGATTTGCTCGCCGACAAAGTGGATAGCGACGACGACCGTTCCCAATTGTCCGAGGAGGAACAGGAGGCGTTGCTCGCCCAGGAAGTCGAGAACGCGACTGCGGCCACCGCTGGCGTTGCCACCAGTGCGAACATCGCCCGCGAGAAATCGTTGCTCTCCGAAATGGAGCGCATCGCCGAACAGTCACGCGCTTTGCCGGATGCGCGGATTCGTCACCTCACCGATTGGATTCGTCAGCGCATGTGCCCCGGTGGAAAGTGGAACGACCTGCGGCTGCTCATCTTCACCGAATACGACGACACCAAGCGCTACCTCGTCGAAATGCTCCGCACTATCATCGCGGAAACCGATTTGGCCGAGCATCGCATCGAGGTCTATCACGGGCCAACGCCGCCGGAGAAGCGGGAGGCCATCAAACGCGCGTTCAACCTGCCGCCGAACGAGCATCCGATTCGCATTCTGGTCGCCACCGACGCCGCGCGCGAGGGCATCAACCTTCAGGCGCACTGCCACAACCTGTATCACTTCGACGTGCCGTGGAATCCGAGCCGCTTGGAGCAGCGCAACGGCCGCATTGACCGCAAGCTCCAGCCGGCGTCTGAAGTGTTCTGCCACTACTTCGTCTATTCGCAGCGCCCCGAAGATCGCGTGTTGCGAGCGCTTGTGCGCAAGACCGAGACCATCCGCACCGAACTCGGCAGCCTCGCCGCCGTGCTGGAAGAACGCCTTTCCAACACCATCCGCACTGGCATCCGCCACGACGAAGCCGACAAACTCGTCGCGGAAATCGAAGCCGCCGACCTTGACCAGGAGAAGCGCGCCACCGCCGAGGAGGAATTGGAGGCCGCGCGTGAGCGCCAAAAGTTGCAGGAGCAGATTGACGTTCTCAGTAACCGCATCAACGACGCCTCCAAATGGATTGGCCTCGACCAAAATCAGCTTCGCGACGCGCTTTCTTGCTCGCTCGAATTGCTGGATGCCGAGCCGCTGAAACCGACCGACGCTCCCGCGAATTCTCCCGCTCGCTTCGTGTTTCCAAATCTCGATGTCCGCCACGGCGCTGACCCGACTTGGGCAAATACGCTCGATACGCTGCGTGCTCCGGCCACCGATGGGCAGCGCGGATTCCAGTGGCGGAAGGAATCGCCCATCCGTCCGGTCGTGTTCAACGCACCCGAGGGAATTGACGATGACATCGTGCAACTCCATTTGCAGCACCGTGTCGTCCAACGCCTGCTTGGCCGCTTCCTGTCGCAAGGCTTCGTTCATCACGATCTTTCCCGCGCCTGCCTCGCGCACACGTCCGACGCCATTCCGCGCGTCGTCCTGCTCGGTCGTCTCTCGCTCTACGGCGCGGGAGCGGTGCGATTGCACGAGGAAATCCTTACTGTCACCGCCCGCTGGACAGAACTCGCCACCCGACGCGGTTCGCTTACGCCGTATGCACGCGAAGCCGAAGCGAAGACCCTTGAACTGCTTGAAGACGGCCTGCGTCCCGGCACGCATCCGAATGTCCCGGAAGCCGTCGCCAAACGTCTCCAATCTTCCTTCGCCCGTGACATCGAGGAATTGCTCCCACATCTCGAACAGCGCGGGAAGGAAGCCAAGGTGGATGCCGAAGCGAAGCTCGCGAAGCGCGGTCTGGATGAAGCCGACTCCATACGCCGCGTGCTGGAAGACCAACGCCGTCGCGTGTTGACGGAGCTTGGCCGCTATGACCAGACACAGTTGCTCTTGAGCCTCGACCTGGAAAAGCGCCAGCTCGAATCCAATCGCCGTTATTGGGACAAGTGGCTCGCCAACGTCGAAGGTGATTTGCAGCGCGAACCGGAGCGCGTGCGCAAGTTCTACGAAGCAGCCTCATTCCGAATTGAACCTGTGGGCCTCGCCTACCTCTGGCCCGTGACCGGCTAAATCATGTCCAACGACGCTCCCATACGCGATCACAAAGCCTGGCTCGGCTACGTCCAGCAGGACGGCCTGGTCGTGTCGCCGACGGCGCTCGTGGATGCGCAGGTTGTGCTCGACCGGAACACGCTCCCCATGCAGGAGCGTTTCCTGCCGTTCACGAAGGAAGTCACGGACAACGACGACAACGCCCTGATTGCCATCGCGGACTTCCCCAAGTTCGCCCGCGAGTTTCTCGGTTGGCCGGAGGATTGCCTTCACGGACTCGACTCCGCCCGGCCATTGCCGGACGCACTGACCGTGGCGCTGCCGGATTATGGCGAAACGCTCGCACCGAGCTTCGCCTTGAAAGACGCGCGTCCGAAAGACCCGGCGCAACCGTGGCTATTGCTGGTGCAATCCGTCCCGCTCGCCACCGACCTCGATGCCCGTGTTGCAGCCGATGAACGGGGATGGTCCGCCTCGCCGACGCAGCGAATGGAGCGGCTGCTCCGCGAAACGAAAGTTCCCATCGGCGTGTTGTTCAACGGCACGCAAATCCGTCTGCTCTACGCGCCGCACGGAGAGAACTCCGGCAATATCACGTTCACCGTCCGGCACATGACGGAAGTGGCGGGTCGCCCGATTCTCGCCGCGCTGAACATGTTGTTGCGCGAGGCGTGCTCCGGCGCGACACCGAGCGAAGCCAGGTTGCCCGCGTTGCTTCGCCGCAGCCGCGAATACCAGAGCACCGTCTCCACCACGCTTGCGCAACAGGTCCTGGACTCGCTCTACGAACTCCTGCGCGGATTCCAAGCCGCCGACGAACGTGCCAAAGGCGAACTCCTTCGCGCCGTGCTCGCGAAGAATCCCGACGACGTTTACGCCGGCCTGCTAAACGTGCTCATGCGAATGGTGTTCCTGCTGTTCGCCGAAGACCGGGGCATCGTTCCCACCGATCCCAAGAGCCGCCAGCCGACCGAGACCTACGTCCGCTACTATTCCGTCCACGGATTGTTCGAGCGACTCCGCGCGGACGCCGAGCGTTACCCGGACACGATGGATCAACGCTACGGCGCGTGGGCGCAACTCCTCGCGCTGTTCCGCGCCGTGCATGACGGCTGCAAACATCCGCAGATGCAGATGCCCGCCCGTCACGGCCATCTCTTTGACCCCGACCGCTTCAAATTCCTCGAAGGTCGCACCCTCGCCGAACCGCGCCTGCCGCTCGTCAGCGACGGCACGATTTTCCGCGTCCTCCACAAGCTGTTCATCCTCGACGGCGAACGCTTGAGCTACCGCACGCTCGACGTGCAGGAAATCGGCTCGGTCTATCAGACCATCATGGGCTTCGCCATCGAAGTCTCCGGCGGCCAGAGCATCGCGCTCAAGGGCAAGCGCAAGAATGGCAGCGTCCCGGCCTCGCCCGTGGTGAACCTCGAAACCCTGCTCGCGGTGAAATCCGCCGAGCGCGCCAAGTGGCTCAAGGAAAACGCCGACACCGAACTCAACGGCGAGGCGGAGAAAAAGCTCAAAGCCGCCGCGTCCGTGGACGACCTGCTCGCCGCGCTGGAGAAACGCATTGACCGGGGCGCAACGCCCGGCCCTGTGCCCAACGGCGGACTCGTGCTGCAACCCACCGACGAACGCCGCCGCAGCGGTTCGCACTACACGCCGCGCTCGTTCACCGAGCCGATTGTCCGCAAGACCCTCGAACCGATTCTCAAACGCCTCGGCGAACACCCCACGCCCGCGCAAATTCTCGAACTCAAAATCTGCGACATCGCCGTGGGCAGCGCCGCGTTTCTTGTGGAAACCTGCCGCCAGCTTGGCGACGCCCTCGTCAAAGCGTGGCGGCATCACGGCGGACGCCCGACGCTCCCGGACGATGAGACCGAGGAACTGCTCGCCATGCGCACCGTCGTTCAACGGTGTCTTTACGGCGTGGACCGCAATCCGATGGCCGTGGACCTCGCCAAACTTTCCCTCTGGCTCGTCACGCTCGCCAAAGACCATCCGTTCACGTTCGTGGACCACGCCATCCGCTGCGGCGATTCGCTCGTGGGCCTCACGCGCAGCCAGATTGAAGACTTTACCTGGCACGACACCCGGACCAGCGCCCGCCATTTCTTTTCCGAGGAAGTCCGCAAACGCACCGCCGCCGCCTTGCGCGAACGGCAAAACCTCCTCGGCCTTGGCGACGATTACGGCACGCCGCAACTCAAGCGCGAGAAACTGGAAAAGGCCGATGAACTCCTCGATCTCGTGCGCTTCATTGGCGATGCCGCCGTGTCCGCGTTCTTTGCGGCGGACAAGGACAAAGCCCGCGAAGCCAAACGCGCGGAACTGGCCGAACGCCTCTCCGATTACTTGAGCAAAGGCGATCTCAAGAAACGCCCGACCGAAGAAGTGAACGCTTTGCGCGGCGGAAGATTCCCCGTGACGCCGTTCCATTGGGAAATCGAGTTCCCGGAAGTGTTTATTGGTGAAAACCCTGGCTTCGATGCCATCGTGGGCAATCCGCCGTATGCGGGAAAGAACACCCTTAGCAAGGGTAACCAGGATGCTTACCCGGATTGGTTGAAGGCGTGGCACGAGCAATCTCATGGAAACGCGGACCTTGTGGCTCATTTCTTCCGTCACGCTTTCGATCTGCTGCGGGCGGAAGGTTGCTTTGGTCTGATCGCGACCAAAACAATTTGCCAAGGCGACACTCGTGCGACTGGCTTGAGATGGATTTGCACGCACGGTGGAACAATCTACGCCGCCAACAAACGCTACAAATGGCCCGGCCAAGCATCTGTGGTGGTGAGCGTTGTTTGGGCCACCAAAGCGGACCAGCATGGTCCGTTTGAGTTGGACGGTCGCCTTGTTCCTGTGATCACCGCATACCTTTTCCATGCAGGTGGACACGAAAGCCCCACCGTTTTGACTGCCAATGCAGACCGGAGTTTCCAAGGAAGCATAGTCCTTGGGATGGGCTTCACATTTGATGACACCGACAACAAACACGTGGCCAACAGTATTGAGGATATGCGGCGTCTCTTCGCCACTGACCCCCGCAACTCTGAGCAAGTGTTTCCATACATCGGTGGTGAAGAAGTCACGGATACGCCCGCTCACTCGCATCATCGCTACGTGATCAATTTCTTCGATTGGCCGCTGAACCGTGCGGATTTGGGTAGCTCATGGGCATCAGGCACAGACCGTGAGCGTCGAGAGTGGCTGAACGAAGGAGTCGTTCCCCTCGACTATCCTGGCAAGGTCGCTTCTGACTACCCAGATTTACTGCGCATTATCGAAACCAAGGTTAAAGGCACGCGCGCCTCCCACTCGACGGCACACTGGTGGCATTTCGAACGGCTGCGCGGAGAGCTATATCAGGCGGTAGCAGGTTTAGAACGGGTTTTAGCTATCAACTGCGGGGCTACTCCGCACATGTCGTTCGCATTTTTGCCAAGCCGAATGGTCTTCGGGAACACACTGGACGTTTTTCCCTTGGAGACCTTCGCGGCATTCGGCGCTCTCCAGTCGCGGGTTCACGAGCTGTGGGCAAGACGCGAGTCATCTTCGATGAAGGACGACTTGCGCTATACTCCGACTGACTGTTTCGAGACGTTTCCGTTTCCTATCGAGTTTGAGGGCGACGCGTCGCTGGAAGCGGCGGGGCGGGAGTATTACGAGTTCCGCGCCGCGTTGATGGTGCGGAACAACGACGGCCTGACAAAAACCTACAACCGCTTCCACGATCCCGAGGAGCGTTCGCCGGACATTCTGAAGTTGCGCGACCTGCACGCCGCGATGGACGCCGCCGTCCTCACCGCCTACGGCTGGGATGACCTCATCCCCAAATGCACCTGCGAGTTCCTGCTCGATTACGAGGACGAGGAGGATGACGAGTCCGAAGGCAAAGCCCGCAAGCGCAAGAAACCCTGGCGCTACCGCTGGCCTGACGAAATCCGCGACGAAGTCCTCGCCCGCCTGCTCAAGCTCAACGCCGAGCGCGCGAAGGAAGAGGAACTCGCCGGCCAAACCGCCGCAGCGCAAAAGCCCAAGCCCAAGAAGGCATCCGCCAAAGCACCGAAGACTGGCAAGGCGCAACTGGCGCTGGGCATCGCCACGCCGGACGCGACCGAACGGAAGTTGCCCGCCGACTGGCGTCTGCCCGCATCGCAGCCGTTGCTCTATACCACGAATCTCGCGCTCACGCTTTTGTCCGAGGCCGGCGGCAGCCTCGCCTGGCCGCGCCTGCTCGATGCCTTCATCCTCGCGACGAATCCGAAGCTGATGCAGCGCTTCGCCCCCGCCGAACTCAGCGCGCAAGCCAAAGCCTGGGCGGCGCGCTGGAATGAAACCGTGCCGGACGGACTGTTGATCCCGAGCTTGAACCAACTCGGCTCGCGCAATCTCACCATCACGGAAGGCAACGATGGCCCGGTGTTCCATCTGCTCGACGGCCCACGTCCCAGCCTCTCTGACGACGTGCGCTTTGATGCGTGGCTCGCATTGCGTGTCGCCGCGACATTGACGCCAGACGCCGTGCCGATTCCTCAACGCGCGAAATGGACGAAGGAGGCCAAAGAGTTGGTCCTCGCGTGATGAATTATGAAGCCCGAGAAACATCCCGCTTTGCCCGGCCTCGCCATAGAGCCGCCGAAGGACGAGCCGTTGTCGCTCGCGCCGGCCACGGGACGCGGTGAACCCGCGCTGTGGGTTTCCAAGCTCGCGGTCTATAAAGATTGGCCGCCGTCGAAAGACACGTTGCTGCGTCAGGTCATTGAGTTGCGTCGCGGATTGAACATCCTCCGCGCGCTGGAGACAGGTTCGACAGACGAAGCATCCCGACTCGCCGGCCATGGTGCAGGCAAGACGACGTTCTGCCGTCTCATCCGCTACGTGCTCGGCGAAGAACCCGCCGGCAGCAAAGGATTCCGCGAAGGCTTCCGCGCGAAATTCCCGACCGGCTGGGTGCTGGCGGAAGTGTATGTCGCCGGGCAGCGATGGCTGGTCGGACGTTCCTTGAGCGGCGGCAGCTACAATCCGTTCGCCAAGTTAAACGGCTCGTTGAATGACGAGTTCCCCGAATCGCCCTCGCGACTTGGCTTCAAGGAATACCAGCAGGCGATTGATGATGCCGTGTTCGGCGGCATGAAATTCCGCACGCTCGCGGAGTCGCAGAAGACTCTGGACTGGCCGCGATTGTTGCCGTGGCTGTCGCGCGACCAAGAAGCGCACTTCAGCGGCTTGCTCGAATGGCGTCGCGAGCAGGACAGTGATTCCCAAAGCCCCTACGTGTCGTCAGACGACAAGGCGAATCTCGTGCGGCTGGTATTGGGCTTGGTGGACGCGGCGGAACAGAAGCTTCTCGCCGAATTCGCCCGCAAAGCCGAATCGCACGAGCAGAAGATGCGCGACCGGCCCAAGCTGGAATTCACCGTCGAGCGCGAGAAGAAGTCACTGGAAGAAAAGCTGGGCATGAAGGTCGAGAGTCCCGACGCGCCGTTGCTCCAGCAGGAAGTGGACAAGAAAGTAACGGAGTTGCGGAACGCATCCGATCAGGCCCTGGCTTCGGTCAAGCAGAACGAGGAAATTGACAAGCTCATCGCCGAGGTAGGGCAGCGCCGCGCGGAATGGAGCTTGGTGAACGCTTTGGTTGAGGAAGCCGAAGAGGCTTTCGACTTGGAAGACGCCCGTGTGCGGGGTGTTGCGCCTCCGCCGAAAAAGCCGAAAGACCCGCTTCGGGAAACGCTCAACGGTTTAGGCCCGTTCCGTGGGTATTGTTCACATCCGATGGACAAGGCGTGGAAAGCCAATTGCCCGATTGCGCATGAACGTCCAGCGGACGACGAAATCACCGACGCCACGAAGACACTCGCTGCCAACGCGCAAACCGAAGTGACCAAAGTGGCGTCGTTGAAAGCTGAATTGGAGCGGCGCAGAAGACTGGCCGCGCCCAAGCAACAAGCCTTGCAAGTGGCAGTGGGCGCACTGACGCTGGCGCGCGAACGCCACCAGCGGGAGCTTGAGAAACTCAAAGCCCCCGCCCAGGAAGCCGCGAGAATCGAGGCTTTGCTCGCCAGCTACCGGAAGGCGTGTTCTGACCTTGAAACGTGGGATGTCGAGATTAAGGACCTGAAGCGCGACAAAGAGGCGTTGGATGCCAAGCTGTCCGACCTGACGAAGCATCACCAAAAGCTGCTGGACCAGTTCGGACATATTTTCAATTTCGTCGCCCAGCGGATGCTTGGCAAAGCCGTGACGGGCCGGGTGCGCTTCTCGGGCAAGCAGATCGTTCCTGAACTCGAATACCACGGATTGCGCGACAGTGCGGCGCTGAAGGTCGTGCGCTGGCTGATTTTCGACCTGGCGGCACTCGCGCTCGGTATCACGAACACCGCCGCGCATCATCCGCGTTTCCTGATGCACGACAGTCCGCGCGAGGCGGACTTGGCGGCCAGCATTTACGTTTCCCTGTTCAATGCCGCGCAGGAAATGGAGGCTGCCAGTGGCAGTGAGCCGCCATTCCAATACATCGTCACCACCACCGAGCCCCCGCCCGAATCGCTCGACAAGAAGCCGTGGTTGATTGACCCGATTCTGGATGCGTCCACGGAGAGCGGGCGGTTGCTTGGTGTGGATCTGTAACCCATACAAACCGAGATGAGCTGGTTTCAAAACGAAATCGTGAGTTTCAGGGTGCGATTGGGTAATCTCCAGCGCGTGAATGAGCACCTCAGCAACAATCCGCAGTGAGATCGTCGAAGCCCTCAAGCTCGACATGGTCGGTCCGGACAACAATCACACCTTTGCGCGTGAACTGCTGCCGGACGCGCCGTCGCGCTGGTATCTCTGCGGTTTCCTTGTGCCGAGCACCGCGCCCACCGAGCAGAAGTCAGATGAGACTTCCAGCGATGAGATTGACAGCGCCGATGACACGAAGGGCACGGATGACGCCGCACCGCCTGACCGAGCCAGCGCGCGCAAGAGTTTGCTGCCGTCCTCAATGGGCTTGAGCGTGCTCGTTGCGCCCGGAGTCGAAACACTCACGGCCAAAGTCAAATGGGGCGATTACCTCTACGAAGGCGGTTCAAGCGAACCGGCGGATGGTGGGCCGACCACGGAAACCCCGGCGGAGTTACACGATCAGCCCGTGACACCAGCCACAGGCGCGGAGGGTGGGGCAAATCCGCAAACGCCCCAACCAGCGTCGCCACCGAAAGGCTATCGCCGCGAACCGCGCGAGGAAGTGGTTCAAATCGCGCTGCCGACGCCCGGCAGCAAGCCGCAGGAATTCCCCGTTCCGAACAGCGGCGGGTTGACCGTGAGCGTGACTGTCCGCGCCGTTCCAGCCGGAGCAAACGCGACCAGCCGGCTGCCATCGGGGACACGATCCGTCTCCGTCTTTCTCGTGAACAACCGCGTGCCGAACGAGCAGCGGCATTATCGAGCATTCGCGTTCCAGACTTCGCTCACGCTGATTTCGCCGAAGCCGTTCGTGCCCCGCCCGGATTTGCGCGGAACACTCGCGGGGGAAATGACGGATGAATGGGACGAACAAGTTGCTGACCTCCAGTATCGCGACGTATTTGAATACGCGGTCGGCCACGGGGTTTCGGCCACCGGCGATTGCACCACGAGCAACCACTGCTACGAGGTTCAAACGACGTGGATTCCGACAGCGGAAGTTGAAAAGGTTTCGCCGGCATCCATCCCGGAAGTGGAACTGACGATGGAAGTGCTCGGCGCGCTGGGCAACGCCGCAGAAGCGCAAGCGAAACTCTCGCCCCTCGTCTCGCAGTATCGGGCTTGGATTTCTGCGCAGCAGGTAAAGCTGTCGGTTCTGGCCGTGCGCCATCAGCAGACCGCACAGGCGATGCTGCAAAACGCCACCTACGCCTCAAACCGGATTCAGGCGGGCATTGATGCACTGGCTGACCCGCAAGTGCTCGATGCGTTTCGTATCGCCAACCGCGCGATGGCTGCCGCCGGACGCCAACGCGAATTGCTCCGCTACCAGGGCGACGCCAGCAAGGTGCAGCCGCCCAAGTGGTATCCATTCCAGCTTGCCTACATCTTGATGAACCTGCGGGGCATCGTTGACCCGACGCATCTCGACCGCAGCACGGTGGACTTGCTGTTCTTTCCGACCGGCGGCGGCAAGACGGAAGCCTATCTCGGCCTTGCGGCCTTCACGATGGTCTTGCGGCGGTTACGCCATCCAGGCATCCGCTCGGCGGGCGTGTGCGTGCTGATGCGATACACCCTGCGTCTGCTCACGTTGGACCAGTTGAGCCGCGCGTCGGCACTCATCTGCGCGTTGGAATTGGAGCGCGACCAGGACAAGGGAAAACTCGGCGAGTGGCCGTTTGAAATCGGCCTGTGGGTCGGGTCGGCGGCGACGCCAAACCGAATGGGACGCCGGGGCGACACCAGCGCGAGCGCGGAGTATTCAGCCTACACGAAGACGATGCGCTTCCAGCGGGACTCGCGCGCGAATCCGTCTCCCATTCCGATTGAGAATTGCCCGTGGTGCGGCGAGAAGTTCGACCGGAATTCGTTCCGGCTTATCCCCAGCGTGAATCAGCCCACGGATTTACGGGTTCACTGCGCGAACTCAAAGTGCGTTTTCTCCGGTGACCGGCCATTGCCGATTCTCGGCGTGGACGAGCCGATTTACCGGAGATTGCCGGCGTTCATCATCGCCACGGTGGACAAATTCGCGGCGTTGCCGTGGACAGGCGAGACCGGAACGCTGTTTGGCTTGGTGGACCGATACGACCAAGAGGGGTTTTACGGCCCGTGCAATCAAAAGAACGCGAAGCCGCTCGGCGGGCCGCTGCCGCCGCCCGAACTGGTCATCCAGGATGAGTTGCATCTCATCTCCGGCCCGCTCGGAACAATCGCAGGCGTTTACGAAACGGCCATTGATACGTTGTCGAGTCGGACAAACGACGGTCACTTTCTGCGGGCGAAGATCATTGCGAGCACCGCGACGGTGCGGCGGGCGGATAAACAGATTCGTGCGTTGTTTGAGCGGCAGGAGGTAGCTGTGTTCCCGCCGCCTGGACAGGACCGGCGCGATTCGTTCTTTGCCATTACACAACCTGCCAACGAGATCCCCGCACGGCTTTACGTCGGCGTCGCGGCGCAGGGACGAAGCTTAAAGGTTGTTCTCCTCCGCGCCGGGCTCGCGATTCTGAGCGCCGGACAGACGATTCACCAACGCGAAGGCGGTAAGGCGAACAAGCAGAATCCAGCCGATCCTTACATGACGCTGCTGGGTTATTTCAACAGCCTGCGCGAATTGGGGGGCAGCCGCCGCATTGTGGAGGACGAAGTGCGAACCCGCGTGCAGCAGTATTCGCGGCGACGCCGACGCGATCCGCTGGATACGCTCTTTACTGACCGGACGATCAGCTACGAGGTGCTGGAACTGACCTCGCGCGTTTCGACGAGTGACGTAGCCTCCGCCAAGCGGCGACTCGCCCAGCCGTTCCACGAGGACGACCGAGTGGACGTGGCGCTGGCGACAAACATGATCTCCGTCGGTTTGGACATCATCCGACTTGGCTTGATGGCTGTGCTTGGCCAACCCAAGACGAGCGCGGAATACATTCAGGCCACGAGCCGTGTGGGACGCGATGCAAACCGTCCGGGTTTGGTCGTGACCTTGCTCAATGTCCATAAACCCCGCGACCGTTCGCACTACGAACGCTTCGGGATGTATCACGCCACGTTCTACCGAGCGATTGAAGCCACGAGCGTCACGCCGTTCTCCCCACGGGCACTGGACCGGGCGTTGGCGGCGGCGTTGGTCGCGCTGTGCCGGCAGGGAAACCCAGCAATGACCCAACCGCTCGGAGCGGGCGCGATCACGGCACAGCGGGCCGCACTTGACCGTTTCGCCACCCGGTTCGCCGAGCGCGCACGAAACCACGATCCGAGCATGACTGCGGTGGCGGCGCAGCAGTTGTTCGATAAAGTGCTTCAACGGGCCGGACGGTTGCTGGATGACTGGCGCAACATTGCCGACGAATTCCAGACCACCAACACGCAGTTGCAGTATCAGCAGGAGGTCGGTGCGGCGCAGCGTCTTCTCTACGAGTATCTGCACCCTGATTTGCAGAACTTGCCGCCGGTGCGACGGAAGTTCCGTGCCAATCGCTCTATGCGCGACGTGGAGATGAGTGTCGAGTTGACCGTGAAGAATCTCAACGACTGGACGCCACGGCCATGAGCACTCCCCAACTTCGATCCAGCCAAGTCGTCACCACCTTCGGTCCGGGGGCGATGGTGGACTTGCCGGAGGCTTCCGTCATCGTTGCCGGGCTGGACAACTGGCATTACGACCAGAACCAGATTCCGCTCATCCAAGAGCCGCGCCTTGTGGAGAAGCTGAAACGCATCGTTGGCCTGCCGACGCTGACGCTTCGTCCTCCGCCGCCCGCATCCGACCGTGGCTTCGGGTTTCGACCGAACATCACGGTTTGGCGATTTCCGGAGTGGTTCATCGTCCAGGAAACGCAAGTCACCAAGCAGGGCTTCCGCCGCCGTCGGCTCGTTCACTTGAACAGCCTCGATGGCGGCAAGTATCGCGATGCTGATGGGAAGAAACTCTCTGTTGTTCCGGTGCGCTTTGTGCGCGCCTGCAAGAAGGGGCATGTTGGAGACATTGACTGGAAAGCGTTCGTCCACGGCACGTCAGCGCCGTGTCCGCGCGATTTGTGGATGGAGGAGCGGGGCACGACCGGCGACCTCGACGAGATATGGATTGTGTGCGACTGCGGCGCGCAGCGCGCCATGAGCCAGGCAGCGCGCATGGATTTGAGGGCGCTTGGTTCATGTAACGGGTTGCGACCGTGGCTTGGGCCGGGAACGAAGGAGGCTTGTGGAGAACCAAACCGGCTGCTGATTCGCAGCGCGAGTAACGCTTACTTTCCCCAACTGATGTCGGTGATTTCGATTCCCGATCTGCAATCCGCCGTGGATGAGGTTGTGAAGTCGGCGTGGGATGCGGGGCTGTCCATTGTTGACTCCCCGGAGAAGCTCGCGATGGTGAGACAGATTCCGAACCTTGCTGTGAAACTCCAAGGTTTGGAAGACTCTGCCATCCTCGCGTCCATCTCACGCGTGCGGCAGGGCGCAAGCGGCGCGGACCGGCCCGTCAAAGAAGTCGAATTCGAGGCGTTGTCGGAAGCCAAGGATGAACTGGGATCGGACGTGCCGGACGGCGATTTCTTCGCGCGGGCTTTGCCCGCAGCGGTATGGAATGCGCCCTGGATGTCGGCGATTGAACGAGTCGTGCTCGTGCATCGGTTGCGAGAAGTCGTGGCGCAAGTTGGCTTCACGCGATTTGAAGCAGCAGGGCCGGATATTCAGGGTGATTTGTCGCTCGACGTGAAGCGCGCACCGCTCGCTCTGGATAGCTCGTGGTTGCCAGCCGTCGAGAATCGTGGAGAGGGCATCTTCCTCCAACTACGCGCGGATTCAGTCAATGCCTGGCTGCAACGTCCCGCCGTGCAGCAACGCGGCATTCAGCTCGCGGACGGATTTCAGCGGTGGAAGGCCGAACATGAAGGCAGTTCGCGTGAATTCCCTGGTCTGCCGTATTACATGCTCCATTCCCTCGCGCATCTGCTTTTGACGGCAATCTCGCTCGAATGTGGCTATCCGGCATCCTCGCTCCGCGAGCGCATCTTCGCCGCGCCGGATGCCTATGGCATCCTGATCTATACCGGTTCATCCGACGCGGAAGGAACGCTTGGCGGGTTGGTGGTGGCGGCACGTGACATCCGGCGGCACATGCGACGGGCACTTGAGTCAGGCGCGTTATGTTCCAACGACCCGGTTTGCGCCAACCACGCTCCCGCCCGACACGACCATCAGCACTTGCATGGCAGCGCCTGTCACGGTTGCCTGCTTATCGCGGAAACCTCGTGCGAACAACGGAACGAATTCCTCGACCGCGCGCTGGTTGTCCCCACCATTGAGGCACTAAAAGCGGAATTCTTTGCCCCCATCTCCTGATGTTCGAGCCGCTGCACAATCTGACGCCCGCAGTCCTTCATTCGCTGGCAACCTCATTGAAGGATGGTCCGCTGTCGCTCGGCATCACAAGACACGCACTCAATCAAATTGTCGGTGGTCATGCCGCCGAGGTTTTCGCCTGCTTTGACAAGTTGCTGCAACAGGGGATGTCTCCGGCCCACATTGGTTTGTTGACCGAGGCGGTTGCGACCGCGCGCGACAGCGCCGCAGCGCCGGAACATCTGATTGACCTTGTGATTTCAGGCCCCGAGGTCGCTGGAGTTCCGACTGCCGACACTGGAGCAACAGTCCAAACGCTCATTGAAAGTGCGGAAACGGAGATTCTCCTCGTCGGCTACGCGGTGCATAACGGTAAACGGCTATTCAAGCGACTCGCGCAGCGAATGGAGGAAGTCTCCTCGCTCCGAGTCACATTCCATCTCGATATTCCCCGCAAACTCACCGACACGTCCTTGGCGAGTGAGATTGTGCGTCGGTTCGCAAGGGACTTTGCGATGAAGCATTGGCCCGGAAGATCACTGCCCGAACTGTATTACGACCCTCGCGCACTGGCGGAGGACACGCAACAAAGAGCCAGTCTCCATGCCAAATGCGTGATTGTGGATCGTCGCGTGGCCCTCGTCACGTCGGCCAATTTCACCGATGCCGCCCAGCGCAAGAACATCGAAACCGGCGTGCTCATCCGTTACGAGCCATTCGTTCTGCGCCTACACGGCTATTTTGAGGGCTTGCGCAACAGCCGCCAATTGACCGCTTGCGCACTGGCTTCGACGATTGGTTGAGCGCCGTGACCAACGCGCGGTTGTGCTGCGCTCCACGGGTTGCCGGTCGGCCCTGTCCCCCTCTCGACCACGCCCGTTCCACTCCGCAAACCGCGCGCTCGTCACGAGCGGGCATTCGCCGGACGCCGCACGCGCGGCGGGCTTCCGTCTGCCGCTCGGCGGCAGGACGTTCCGCTCCGGCTGCGTTTCGCTAGGCGCTGCGCTCCGCCCTCCGCTCCACTTTCCCCGCTCGCCAACACGCAGACCGAAGCGACGAGCACAAAGTCGAGGCACAAAGCATTGTCGGCAAGGTGTCATCTTGTTACGCTGGTGGAAAGACGACGTGCGAATGGCGACGGAAATCCATCACCCCTTCGGCGCACCTGCTCGGCTTCCCGCCAACATTGGAGGAAGTGCGTGAGCACCAACGCGCCCAATGTTGGCTTTGGCGTCTCTGCCGATGACATCCGTGCTTACGATTGGCAGGCCGTGCTCCAAACCGCCACGCGGCGCGAATGCGACTCATACAGCGAAGTGTTAGCCGCGAAGGCGAAGTCACTTCAAGACGCCGGAGACGACCGTGGGCATCGGGCATTTCGACTACTGGGCGCGGTCGCGTCGTTCTGGCCCAACTTTCATTCCGATGAGTCACCTTTCAGACCGATGGCCGTCTGGGAAGGACGTCGGTCAGCGATTCCCGAAGACCTTGCTGCGGCCGATTTGGACGCACTCAACGGCGTGTTGGCTGGAATCAAGGACGCGGAATTCCGCGCGCGGGTCGCAGACGTGCTCTGGGCTTGTCGCAAAGACTACAAGGCGGCGCAAACGGCGGTGGATGCCTACATTGAATCCAGCCGCGTGCTGGAGTCGGGCGACATGTGGCCGCCGTTTTCCGAGCATCTTCAGCGGGCGATGCAGTTGGGTGCAAAGATTGGCCGGCTTAAACAGTTCCACCAAAAGGCGATTCAGGCGGTGGAGGATGCGATTGCCCGGCAAGAGCCGACGGAGAAAGGTTTGCTCTGTGCACGCCTCATGCACTTCCTGCTGGCCGACCGTGTGGGTGACGCAAAAAAGTATGCGCCCCTGTCGGAGAGAATCGCCAAGAGCATGGAGGCCGTCCCCAACTGGCACTTCTCTCGCGATTATTGGCAGTTGAAGGCTGCTTGGGATTCCAGAGAAGGAAGATCCGAAGACGCTCGCGCGGCTCGGCTTCAGATTGCGAATACCTACGTCAAGCTGGCAGAGAGTTTCGCAAACGCCGCACAGCCTTCGTATATGGGGGCAGCGGGCTGGATGGCGAAGGCGGTTCATGCCCTCCGTGAAGCGAAAGCGGACGCTGCCGACATTGAGAACGCTCACCGTCGCCTTCTCACGTTCCAAAAGCGCTCAATGGGCGAGATGGAAACCATTCAGATACCCCTGGAGAACGCTCCCGACCTTGAGAAGAAGCTGGAGGAGTCCGCGAAGGCGGCAGCGGCACACGGGGCCGGGCACTGTTTTGAGGATGCGATTATGCGCTTCGCGTTCGTGGCCGAACCAACCCGCCCGGACGAACTCAAGAAACGCATCGAAGACCCGAATTCAGGCGGTGTGTTCACCCAGCTTTTCGGCACTACAACCGTCAGGCCAGACGGCCAAACCTCCGACACAAAGCCGCCTCTCGCATCGGATGATCCCAAGGATCGGGAAGTCGCCCTGCTGAAGGAGATGTATTCACAGTCGCGCACTGTGGACTGGCGGCTACGCGTGCAGGTTTCCATTGAGCCAGCACGCCAGCAGATTATCGCAGAACATCCCGCCCGTCCGATGGACCTACTGTTTTTGGTGCAGGATAATCCGTTCGTGCCGCGCGGTCGTGAAGGTTTGTTCCTGCGCGGCCTCCACGCCGGGCTGCGCGGTGATCTGGTTTTGGCCCTGCACCTCCTTCTGCCTCAAATCGAACATTCGCTTCGGGAAATCTTCACAGCGCGGGGCATCATAACGTCGAAACTGGAATCCGACCAAACCCAGGACGAACGCGACTTGGGCTGGATGCTTGCACACGCGGAGATGGCGAAGATTGTTGGACCGGGAATGGCGTTTGACCTGCGCGGCCTATTGGTGGAGCGGTTCGGACTGAACCTGCGGAACGACATCGCTCACGGCTTCCTGCAGAACCACAAATGCTCACCGAAGGGGCGCTCTACGCCTGGTGGTTGGCGCTCCGGCTTTGTTGCATTCCGATTGCGGCGGCACAGCGGGAGTCAAAAACATGACTGAGCCTTGCCCATGAATACATCCGACTATTCCGCGTGGGTTGAACGCGCGTTCCTTTACGTCGAAAGAACGCTGCTCCAACGTGCTGCCGAAGAATCGCCCACACGCATCACGGAAGATTTTGTTCGGCAGGCGTTGATTGACGGCCTGAAGGCTGCAAAGTCCGAACTCGCCAACTCCGTCAAGATGGAGCAAACCGTCCCGTGGAATCGCTCAGCGAATGTCCTGAAGCAGAACGCAAAGTTTGGGAAGGGACGCGCGAAGCAACACGATGTGGGTGTTAAGCAGAATAGCGCCCTTATTCTTGCGTGCGAACTGAAGTGGCTAAAAGCCGATGATGCCGATGCCGTAATGGAAGATTTGTGGAAACTTGCCCTGACTCATGGCGCGTCAGCCAAGGAAAAGGACTGCTGCCGAACTTTCCTCTTGGTCGGCGGTTTGCGGAAGCCATTTCAAAAGTCACTGGAAACCCTTCACCGGCGTGGAGTGCCACTTCGGTGGTCGCCGCAGGGCAAGGCCGCGCAGTTCCCTAGACCAACACGAATCAAGTTTGCCAGCATCCAGCGCACGAAATGGGGATTTGGACTGTTGAAAAGCACGCTGCAACGCCGAAAGTCGTATCACCGCCAGCCGCCGCCAGTTTGGATGGAGTTACGGTGTTCAGTATTGGCACGCAGTTGGAAAACCATTCGTGAAGCTGAATGGAAAATCGCCGTGTGGGAACTTGATTTCCGGAAGCCGTGCAAGAGGAAGCAGATTAACTGGAATGGCCTAAAACAGCGTTTGGCGCGGAAACCCACGAGGCGCAAATGAATGCCAATCGGCCGTGACCAACGCGCGGTCGTGCTTCGCTTCACGGTCTGCCGGTCGGCCCTGTCCCCCTCTCGACCGCGCCCGTTCCACTCCGCAAACCGCGCGCTCGTCACGAGCGGGCATTCGCCGGACGCCGCAAGCGTGGCGGGCTTCCGTCTGCGGCTCGGCGGCGGGACGTTGCGCTTCGGCTGCGTTTCGCTAGGCGCTGCTCTCCGCCCTCCGCTCCACTTTCCCCGCTCGCCGACCGCAGACCGAAGCTTTAAGCCGATTTGCCACGGCTGGCGCGGCGGAGTTCCGCCTGGCGTTCCAGCAAATCGCGTGTCCGGGCGAGTTCCGCCGCCAGGGCGGATTCCTTCGGCAATGCCGTCAGATATTCTCTGACGAGCATCTTGCTTCCCAAACTGTCACCGGTCGGTTCAAACTGACCCACCTCAGGGTCACTTCAAATTGACCCACCCTGGCGGCAGGTGGTTTAGCGTTTTTCTGGTTCTGTTTTCAAGCGTCGTTTCTTAAAATCGGGTCGCGTTCGGAAGGATAGAGCACTGCGGGAGCGCAACTCGAGCGTCCGAGCGTCCGTGGAATGCGAAAGCATCCTGCTCCCGATCCGGGGAACGGGTCGGGAGTGATTATTGGATGCCCATCGCAATCCATGGCTCAAAGCGTAAAACTCACCTTTTCTTGTCGGCCGACAGGCCGCTGTTGGCTTCTGGATCATCGTCCTGGGCGGTGCGTCCACCGTGTCGCAGGCGATAGCTTCTGCCCTTCATCTGGATGATCTCGGCGTGATGGAGAAAGCGGTCCAGAATGGCCGTGGCGGCGGGGACATCGTTGAGGAGCTTTCCCCATTCCTCAATGGGCCGGTTGGAGGTCATGAAGGTGGATCGTGTTTCATACCGGCGCAGGATGATCTCCAGGAGGATTTCCCCGGCTTTGGGTGGGAGCGTTTTGAGTCCCATGTCGTCGATCTGCAACAAGTCGGGCTTGAGGAAGCGGGCCAAAGTGCGGTGCAGCTCTGCGGGGGATTGCTCGGCCTGGAGGTCACGGACCAGGTCGAAAATGGAACAGTAAACCACCAAGAAGCCGGCCTTGATAAGGTGATAGCCAATGGCCTGAACCAAGTGGCTCTTCCCCAGGCCAGGCGGCCCAATCATCAGAACGTCCCGGCGCTGACGGATGAACTGCCCGCTGGCCAGATCGTAGATCTGCTGCCGTTTAATGGTCGGGTTGAACGTCCAGTCGAAGTCCTCCAGGGTCTTCTGATCGCGAAAACCAGCGGCCCTGGTGCGTTTATCGATGACGCGCTGCCGGCGGACGTTGAGTTCATCTTGAAAGATCAATTCCAGGAACTGCTCGTGAGGGAGTTGATGAGTGCGAGCCTCTTCCAGGCGCAGCTCCAGGCTGCTGAGCAGGCCGGAGAGGCGCAGTTGACGGGCATAGGTAGCGAGGTTCTGATTCATGGGTTTTGAGTTTGGTTTCGGATGAAGATCCCGTATTCGCTCAAGTTGCGGATTAACGGGTGGTGTTCGACAAAGGTGATTTGAGTCTGGATTTCCTTGGCCTCGAGCAACGCCCGCACATCCCGCAAGCGCCAAGTGCCTTTAGCCAACGCCCGCTCGCACGCCCGATTCACGGCAGGGAAGGAATGATGGTCGATCAAGCGGACCAGCCCCATCAACGTGCGCATGCCGCCAATGCCGCGGTTCTGGGCAACGGCGCGGGCCCACCCCTCACAGCAGGGACCCAATTCGCTGGCTCGCTTGAGCCAGTAATCCAGATTGGCCTGCAAACTGCCCTGACCGCCGCCAATACCGCGGGCGTTAGTGAATTGGCCGGGCTCCAAACGGCGGTGGACCTGGATCTGCCTCAAACTGCCATCGGCATTCTTGGTGAAGATCCGGACCTCACGGCGGTCGTATCGCACCCAGACCTCCTGCCGGAGATATTCCGGGGGCACGTGATAAAAGGCCTTCTCCACTTCGACATGGCCGTCACGGTGGACCGTCCGAGGGCCTTCCTGGAAGCAGGGGAACAGCGAGGCGGGCAGAGGCTGGAGGGCCGGTTTTTCCAGCGCGAAGAGTTGGGCGACCTGGCGCTTGGTGGTGCCATGGATGCGGAGGTCAGCGACGGTTTTTTCCCAGTGCGCCAACGCCCGATTCACCTCCGGCACCGCCGAGTACTTGTGGCCAGCCAGACCGTTTTCTTTGACATAGGCGACGCTGTTCTCAACTTTTCCTTTGTGTTCTGGAACCCCCGGTAAACAGGGCATGATCGTCGTGCCGTAGTGACGGGCGAAGTCGATCAGTTTGGGATTGAGTTCGGGATCGGCCCAGTCGGCCTTGAGCACCGCCGCCTTCAGGTTGTCGAGATTGATGGTCAAGGTCGACCCTCCGAACTCCCGGAAGGCCGCCTCGATACAACGGAGAAAGGTTTCGGTGTCCTGCCGCAGGACGGCTTGGCTATAAGCTTTGCGCGAATAGCTCAGGACCAAGCGGAAGATCCAGGTCTTCCTCTTCTTGCCGTCGGCTTGGACCAGCGTCGGCCCGGTGCCAAAGTCCACCTGCACCTCTTCTCCAGGTTGGACCTCAATCCGCTGGACCAACTTCGGGTCAGTGCGGCGCAGCCGCCGGACAAAGCGCTTGACCGACTGATACGAACCGGTGAAGGAGACCTCGAGCTGGAGGTCCTGATAAATCCTCTGGGCCGTCAGACCCTCTTCGAACTTGGCCAGGATGAGCTCGGCGTGATCGGCACAAAGGCTTTTTCGCCCGGTATTCCCGGCGGTCGAAAGTGGGTCAGTTTGGTTGGGGTGGGGAGTGGAGCCGGCGGTCGAAAGTGGGTCAGTTTCATCCCCAGCACCCGTCGGCCGAAGAGCTGAGGCTTGGAGAATCTCCTCGGTGATCGCCTCCGCATCGACGGGCGGAGGCAGGCTCCGAATATAGCTACGAACCGTATTGCGGCTGAGGCCCAGTTCGCGGGCGATCCTGCGAATTCCCCAACCCAAACGGCTCAGATTTGCGATAGCTTCGTGTTCTTGCACCTTGAGTCTGTTCGACATAGAGGCTGCACATCCTCCGGATCCCCGGAAAAATTGCAGCCCCGCTGCCACTCTCAAGGTGGGTCATTTTGAAGCCCTATCTTGCCCTCTCATTTCGACCCTAGGTGGGTCAGTTTGAGTGACCGTTGACACCAAACCGTCCATCGCATACCGGGCGAGCGCGTCATCCTTGTCCGTGCAAAGAATCAACCCCACCGGCGGATGTTCGCCGGGCTTCATCCAGTGTGCGCGTGCGTAGTTGCAGTAAAGGTTCATTTGCCCGACGTCGGCATGGACGAGTCCGCCGATCTTCAGGTCAATGATGACCAGGCAGCGCAGTCGCCGGTGGAAGAACAGGAGGTCCACGCGAAACCATTCGTGGCCGATGCGCAGCCGACGTTGGCGGGCGACGAACGCGAAATCATCACCGAGTTCCAGCAGGAATGCTTCGAGGTGTCGAATCAGTGCTGCCTCCAAGTCACTTTCGGAGTATTCGTCCTTCAGGTTCAGGAATTCCAGGACCAGAGGGTTGCGGATTTCCTCGTCGGCGGAGACAGCATCGCCCGGCCTTGGTTTTTCACCCTTGAGCAGCAGGGCCGACTTGTTCTTCGACAGTGCGGCGCGCTCGTAAAACTGCGCGTTGATCTGCCGGTCAAGCTGACGCACCGACCAGCCACCCGCCAAAGCTTCACGTGTGTAGAATTCGCGAGCCAACGCGTTCCGAAGGCGCAGGAGGCGGACGTAATGCGTCCACGGCAGCGGAAATGCCTGAGCAATCCGACCGAGGCGTTCAAGAACGAACGACCGCGTGGCCGAGTGGGGATGGCTGAATTCGTCAATCGCTGATTGGCCAATTGGGGCAATCACCAGGCTCTTGGCAGATTCGTCAATCAGTGATTGACGAATCGGAGATTCTCCAATCACCGATTGGATTTTATCCGTAAGCGCATGCGTCGCGTAGAATTGCCGCATGGTGCGAAGTTGGATGATCCCGAATCCGCGCCCGAATCTTCGCGTGAGGTCGCGGGACAAGCCTTCGAGTAATGCCTCGCCGTATCCCGCGCGTTTCGAGCCCGCTTGCTCATGCTCCACGATCCGCCGGCCAATCTCCCAATACGTCGCCGTCATCAACGAGTTCACCACCCGTGCCGAGGCGCGCCGGGCCGCGTCGAGCAACTCAACCACCCCAGCCAGGACTTCGTTGTAGTCGCTCGGTTTCGTCGGGACTGTTTTCCGGTTTTTCGGTTTGGCGCTCGGTTTACTCATGGGAACTGTCACTGCGGGTTGAATATGATCGGTTTGCATGGGATTGGCGAGCCATTCGGCTCGGGCTTGGACAACGCGATGAAACCCCTCTCGATTGTATGGCGGCGTCGGTCGCGTCAAGGTAGTGCGCCCCGGCTGCCCCCGCCTCCACCTTGACCCGCCCGCCGCCGCCGGGGAGTTTTGCCTTTAGGTTTTCATCGCGGAAGTGTGTCGTCGCGGGGCGACGGAAGGTGAAAAAATCACTGAAATCAGGGCAACTCCTGCTATGCTTTTGCCCGGGACTCGTGTTAAATGGGCCAGAATTCACGTTCAATGGTCGAAGTGCAAAACATCTGACGTGAGAACCACGATTCAAAAGTCCTGGTATCGAAACGGTCTGCTCCGCGAACAAATGCCTCTCCGAAACGGTCACCGGCATGGCGTTGCCCGTGTCTGGCACAAGAACGGACGCCTCGCCTCCGAGGAACGCTACGCCGATGGACTGTTGCATGGCGTCTGCCGCCAATGGAGTGAAACGGGCCGACTGCTCGGCAAATACCGCATGGTTCAAGGCACGGGTGTGCAGCGCGCATGGCATGATAACGGCAAGCCTCAGATGGAATTGTCCACCGTGCGAGGCGAGTTCTGCGGGCGCAGCCGAAGCTGGTTGAGTGACGGAACGCTCCTGTCGGACGACATCTATCTCCGGGGTAAACTGGTCAGCGCCGACGAATACCGCGCGGCGGCAGCGAAGGACAAGTCGTTGCCGAGGCTTGGCAGGGTGGCGAAGGCGGTGAAGCCGGTGTCGGAGAAACACATTCACCGAGTTTTCGTCGCCGGGCTGCTGGCCAAGCCCAATCGGTTCGAGTCTCGATCCTGGCTGGAAAGCGGACGCGGCGACAAGAAGGCTCGATCGCTGGGCCGATTCAAGCGCGAGAGTGACGCGGCGAAGTTCGTCGCCGCACTCTACGACGCCGGCGCGACCGAGGTGATCGCACCCGACGTTTACCGCAGCAAGAAGGGCGACGAGTTTGCGGATGCCTTGCTGGTGCGCCTGCCGAAGTCTCCCGCCAAACGGAAGGCGATCCGCACGGTCTGCGCCCAGCTTCAAAAGCGAAAGCTTGGAGCAGTGCAGCCGGACGTGGACATCGGCGAGACGCATCTGTTCCTCTCCTTGGCCTGAATTAGAACACGCAGAGGCGGTCGTGCAGTTCGTCGTGCGCGAGGATACCGCAGGCGGGACGACCAGTGAGCAGACATTCCGCCACCGCGTCGCCGACGAGCTTCTCCACGGCATCGCGCATCGGACGAGCGCCGAGCTTCGGGTGAAATCCCTTGCGCACAAGAAACGGCAACGCCGTTTTGTCGAGTTCGATCCTGTGACCGCGCGCGGCGAGGAATTCGATTTCGCGGGACAAGAACTTCTCCGCAATCTCCAACTGGTGTTCGTAGCTCAGGCGATGGAACACGAGCTTCTCATTCACGCGCGCGAAGATCTCCGGGCGCAAGGCTTGTTGCGCACGGGTGAGGACGTGGCGTTCCAGCGTGGCTTCGTTCGAGTGCTGGAGGCTCATCAGTTCCGCCGAACCAATGTTTGACGTGAGCCACACGTAAAACCCGCTGAAGTCGAGCGTCTGGCCGGTCGCCACCGTGAGCCGGGCGGCATCGAGCAGTTGCAGCAGAATGTCCAGCACGCGGGGGTGCGCCTTCTCCGCTTCGTCGAACAGAAGCGAACCCTCCGCCGCGCGTTCGCGCACCGCTCCGAGGTAGCCGATTTCTCCGAGTCGTGCGCCCAGCAGCAGACCGAGGGCTTCCTGATTCTGAAACTCCGACATGTCGAAGCGGAACAGCTTCCCTTCGCCAAACACGTGATTCGTGGCCACGACCACCGTCTCAGTTTTGCCCACGCCGGTTGGCCCGAGCAGCAGGAAGCTGCCGCGTGGCCGTGATGGTTTCGTGAGGCCGAGTTCGCCCCGGCGAACAGCGGAGACGATTCGAGGAATCGTGTGGGACTGGCCGCGGATTTCGCGCGGCAACAACACGTCGAGTTCCTGGAGGTTGGCAAGCTTGTGCGAGTCTGGTGTTTTGTTCATCGCCTACCTTTAGCAGGGACATCCCCGCACCTTGTGTCCCTCCTACACCCGGCTTTCTGCCCTTTGCTTCATGCTGCGTCCCGTGATCAGCGCGGTAGTCGCTGCTCAACGACAAAAAAACAAAAACACGACTCGTATGAAGCTCATCAAACACATCAAACCCCTCGGTCAGAAAATCCGCTTGCGGCTGCCATCGCTCCTCCTGGCTGCCGCGGTCCTCGCCCTGAACAGCACCTCCGCTTACGCGCAGGCGTTCAACTCCACCGAACTCAAAACCGGCATCAGCAACAGCCTCGCCGTGATCATGATGTTCGGCTTCGTGCTCGGCATCTCATGCGTCATCTACGGCGGCTTCGCCATCCGGCGCGGCGACGTGGATCAGGGCAAGATGTCCATCATCGGTGGTGCAATCATCGCCGCCGCCCCGGCGGTCATCTTTGCCTTCTTCAAAATCTTCGGCATCGACACCAACAGTACGGTGGGTGTGGGCAACTTCTAATCTCGCCAAACGACCTGCCACCCGCCGCCCCGAGCCACCATGAAAGCCGAACTCCGCCTGACCGACACCAACGCCGCATCCGACTCCAAAGGCCGGACGTGGGGATTGGAGGGCGGCTTGTTCTGGTGGCTCGTGGGCGGCATCGGCGTGGGCATCACGATGTTCTTCGTGTTCCTCGTAATACTGAAGTCATCGTTGCTCACGTCTCTGGGCGTGGCGCTCGTTCCGGTGGGGCTGTGCCTCGCCTACATCTTCGGCCTGCGGCAGGGCAAACCGCCTGGCTACGACCGCGACATTTTCGAGCGCGTGTTCACTGGTGGCGGTTTTGCCCCCGAACCTCCGCGCCTCACGCATCCACTCGCAAAGGACCTGCCATGAGCCGCTACATCTTTGAACAACTCGACACCGCCGACCAGGCGCTGCGTGAGAATCTCCACCGGAACGACCTTGACCCCACCGCGCGCGCACACATGGAGCGCGCCTTGGCCCACGTCCGCGAAGCCTACGTCGCGACGAACGAAATCGGCAAGGCGCGCTCCGTCCAGCGACTCGTGGGAGACCTGGAGAAAGTGAATCACATCGTGGCGAAGGTCCGCCGCCGGGAACGTCCCGCCGTCATCAGTAAATCCATCCGAGTCTGACCTATGTTCGAACGCGCACCCAACGGCTTCTTCACCCACGACCTCATCGTGTTCAACCACCTGCGGCGGGGCGGTTACGTGTCGAAGGGCATCATCTTCGAGTCGCCCGACCTGACGAACAGCCCGATTGCAGACCTGAACGACTTCCAGGACCAACTCTGTCTCTTGCTGGCGTCCCTCCACGAAAACCAGCGGCTACAAGTGCAATACTTCTGCGATTCCGACTATAAGGGGGAGTTGCTGCGTTACCAGCAGGAGACAGAGCGCTTTTCCAACGTCTGGACCAAGCGCGCCCGCAACGAACGCTTCGCGCGTTATTGGCAGGCGATGTCCGAACGCAAACTCCGCCGCCAGCGCGTCATCTTCTACATCTCCCGGGCACTGGAGAACGTGCCGACCAAATTCCAAACCGCCGCTGCCCGCCGCGATTACTACCAGACGCTGCTCGAACAGCTTCAGACCGAGTTCGAGCATGTTCACCGCCTACTACTCGAAATCTTCGGCTCAGCCGGGGCACGGGTGCTGGCCATGACGGATGCCGACCACTTCCGCCACTACAAGCGCTTCCTCAATCCGTCGCTCAACGACCGGTTCGACTACGATCCGGCGGAGGGCTTCGCGCCCGAGCTTTCGATTCAAGAGAATTGCTGGCACAGCGAGGGGAATGGGCAGTCCGACTTCGGCTTCTTCCTCGATGGCCACTACCACTCGCTCGTCGTCCTGACCCGCTGGCCGCGCACGACGTATCCGGGCATCATTCAACGCCTCACCAATCTTCGTCTCCTGGACTACACCATCACGGTGAACATTGATCCGTTGCCCATCACCAAGGAGATCAGCAAGGAGGAGAAGGAGCACGACCGCGTGGCCGGTGACTACGCCAGCGAAAAGAAAATCTCCCTGCTGACGGTGATGGAGAAGAAGCAGAAGAAGATTCACGCGCTGATGCAGGGCCAGACCATTCCGTTCCATGCCATGTTCGCCATCCGTGTCTGGGACAAGACTCGCGACGGCCTCAACGCCAAGGCTGGGGCAATCAAGAACGCCATTAACTCGATGAACGCGGCCCAATACTTCGAGAGCAATCTGCCCAGCGCCTCGAAGAATCTGTTTTTCCAGACTTGGCCCGGCTGGACGTGGGGACGCTACGAACACCGGAAGCTCTACGCCGAGCATCGCTTCCTCGCCGACATGCTCCCGGTCACCAGCACGTTTACCGGCCACCTGGCGACCGCCGAGGCGATTTACGACGGCCCGGCCAACAATCTGGTCGGCATCCAGACGTTCTCCGGCGGCAAGGATTCCGCGTCCCCGCAGCACGCCGTGTTGCTCGGGATGTCGGGTGCTGGCAAATCCGTGACCGTCTGTGACCTGCTCACCCAAACGGAAGGCTACTTCGGTTACACCGTCATCATCGAGGAGGGACTCAGCTACGGGATCTACACCGCGACGGTCGAAGAAGGCGCGCGGCCCATCATCATTCACCCGGACGGCGACCTGACCATCAACTACCTCGACACGAAGGGGCTGCCGCTCACGCCCGATCATCTCTCCGCCTCGACCGCACTTGTCGCCCGGATGATCGGCACGAGTGCCCAGGAGGACAAACAGATGCTCCGCCAGGCGCAGATCGCCAAGTATCTGAATCTGCTTTACGAGGATTCCTTCCAGGACTGGCAGAAGAAGCGGCACGACCAGTTGCTCGTCATTGCCCGGCACGCTCTGGCACTCCAACAGTTTCGGGCCGAGCGGATGCCGCCCGGCGCGACCAGCCTCGAAACCTTCGCCGATTTCCGCGATTGGCGGGCCGTCAACCCCGCCGAGGCGGAAGCCTACCTGGCACAGTTCGACGAAGCCGAGGCGTTGAAGTTCCTGAAAGAGCCGAAGACCAGCAAGGAAGTCCGCAACCTGGCGTTCGCCTATTTCACGCCCGAGGAGTTCCCGACGCACCGGATGCTTCAGGAATTGATGATGCTCGACCCGATGGGCGCGGAGCGCGACCAGATCATGGAAATTGCCACGCTCATCCTGCCGTGGTGTCGCGACGGCAACTACGGCTGCCTGTTTGACGGCACGAGCAACCTGTCCCTCACGGGCAAGATCGCGCACTTCGAGTTGGGCTACATCCCGGAGTCGGCAAAGGAACTGAAAGCCGCCGCTGGATTTCTCATCACCAACCACGCGCGCAAGCACATCATGACGCTCCCGCGTGCGATTCGGAAACGGAACATCTACGAGGAGGTTGCCCGCTTCCTCGACATTCCCGGTGGTCAGGAAATCGTCCAGGAATCCTACGCCCAGCTTCGCAAGTTCAACTGCTGGAACATCTCCATCGTGCAGCAATACGCGCGGTTCAAACAGTCGCGCATCCGCTCTGCCGTGTTCGGGAACAGCCGCCAATTCTTCATCATGCGGCAGAACGACCGTGCCGACCTGGACGACATGGGTAAGGACATCGCGCTGCCCGAGGTGACGCAGCACGCGATCATGAACTACCCGCTGCCCGACCATCAGCCCGGCGAGAAGTATTCGCCGTTCACCTATCTGCACACCGACTCGGCACGCAACATCTGCGGCACGGTCCACAACGTCGCCTCGCCCGAGATGCTCTACTGCTCCAGTTCGAGCGGTGAACACTTCGACCGCCGCGCCCGCGAGCTTCGCCAGAGCCCCAGTGTCGTTGAGGGAATCATTCTCCACGCCAACCGCCGCAAAGACGGCAACACCAAACACCACTGACCGATATGAAAACGAAACTCATCACCAACTCATCCAGACTCATTCTGCTCGCCCTGGTCACCGGCTTGATTGCCGGTTGCTCAGCGACACGCCCCATCAGCGACGTGGCACTCGGCGCGGGCGGCGCTTATCTCGGCCACGAACTCTCCGACGGTGATCCGCTCATCACCGCCGCTGGCGCGGCGGGCGGAGTCATCGTCAGCGAGACGCTGCACTACGCCGCCAAGAAGCAGGCGGAGAAGGCTTACGCCACCGGCTACGACAAAGGTAAGAGCGACGCGGTCAAGCAGCAGTATTGGCTCTATGTATCCATGCAGCGCCAACGCAACCAGGTCGGCAGCGTCCGCCTTTACCCCGTGCAGTTGCCGGAACAGCGGATTGACGGGGTAACGTTCCAACCATCAACAAAACTGCTCCGCATTGAGGAGTAGCAATGGCGGAGTGTGATCCGAACGACATTGAGCCTCGCTGCCGCACAGAGAACCGTTTTCGCGTTGGGCGCGAACATGGTCGGCGCAGGTGCAATGATTCTTGGATTAGTGTGGTAGGGTGGCAATCCGAGTGCCACGAAGTTTCCTTCCGTTCCAGAAGACAATCACGCCGGTCGTCTGGCCCTTTTTGTTCCGAACGAACGTAAGTCGCAAAGCTTCAGAAACGTCGAAGCCCGGAATGAAGCTGGTTTCGCTTACCGGAAAGATTTCTTCGACTCCCAAGCCACGGACTCGGGCAATGAGGTGGCTTCCCCAATTATCTTTGTCGTGAGAGATGTTGAGAGTTGGTCCAATGCGAATCAGCCCGAATAGAAGCGTCTTTCGGTATTGTCCGACAAAGCCATCGTATATCTCCGGATCAACTTGAATCGGAGCGGTTGGTTCGGGAACGTCTCCGGAAATCTTGGCCAAATTGAGAGAACCTTGGAAACCCGACAGAGTGCCCAGACTGGTGAAGACCAATTGTGGAGGCGTCCCGTTCGAGGTGGAGTGAAATACAGTTTGCACCTCCCGAAATTCATTCCGAAACACCGATTTCGTTTGAGGATAAACTTCAAAACTCGGAATACGCACGCGTTGGCCTGGCACACCGATCCATTGGATCAGCAGCCGTTCACCCACACGGCGAACGGTGCAAGTATCGGCCTCCTTATCGAGCTGATACGTCCCAACGAGACGGTCATAGCTGGCTGGATCAAACGGAATGCTCTCGGCGGGTTTTGGCGAGCGCCCGTTCAGCAACGCTTTCCAGACTCCCGGAACGAACGTGCCCGCGTTCGCGCAGTTGGAAAGGACAACCACGCCCCGTCGCTTCTTCACATCAAAAGCCAGTTCTGCCTGATACCCTTTGAGCAGTCCGCCGTGCTCGAACACGTCACCGTCACTTTCCCAAACCAGCGGTCGCTTGTCCCCTGACTCCAACAGGTGAAAGTCCATCGTTTTCCTCATGGTGGAACTCAACGAGGAATTTGTCAGCCCTGCGTATGAGGAGATAAATATGAGCAGGTCATTCGCCGTTGATCGGATCGAGCCCGCCCCGCGCAGATCAGGTAGAAACGAGTTCGTATTGTGTGGGGTCGGGGAGACAACCTGCACTCGATGACCCGGCATGGCGTGGGCCGCAGCGCGGTGCGCCTCCAAATCGGGTGGCACGGTGATGCACGTGTTGTTCATACCCAACGGCTGGCAGATCCGTTCCAGCACAAGCGTCTCGTAATCCTTTTCGGCTTTTCGGGCAATGAGGTGACCCAGCAAGCCGACTCCCAGATTGGAGTATACCCTCTGATTTCCAGGAGCGCCTTGAAGCCTGCAGCGAGACAAAAACGGGTAGAGATCGCCACTGGAATCCCGCGGCAGGCCCGAGGTGTGAGTGGCGAGATGAAGCAAGGTGATTTCCTTGCCTTGAAACGTCGGCATCCTGACGGAATCGGGCAGGAACTTCTGAACAGGGTCATTCAGCCTCATCTCTCCGCGCTCGACCATGTCCTGCAGCAGCACAGCCGTGAACACTTTGGTGATCGAGCCGATTCCAAATAGCGTGTCGCCATCCACGTCACGGTCAGTGTTGTTGTCCAATTTCCCGTGGCAGACAACTCGCACGCCGGATTCGTCAACCAGGCCCACGGCAAGGCCGACCGTCTGCCGGTCGACCTCGATGTTGTCCTGCAGCATGGTCTTGATCTCCTGGTCTGTCAGCGTCGCGGCAGACTGAGCCCAAATTGCTAGGCATGAAGAAATCACGGTGAGAACAAGAAACATTCTTACCGTGCAAGCATTCCATTGTGGTTTAATCCGCCCGTTCATTAGGATCACGATGTCTTCAATTCCGCTTCTATTGAGTCGAGGTTGGCCACCTGCGCTGCGTCTTAAACTGCCAGCACTCTTCCAGCAAGCGTGCCACCGAACAGATAGTTGCCAAATCTGGGCTGCCTAGAAAGCTGATTCTGGGACACCGACGGCCATTCGCCGGCTGCGATAGTTGCCGCGCTTCGGCCAAGCTTCGGACTTCTCCGCATCTTGCGCAGCACATACACCCTCGCGTCAGCTCGTGGTGGTAAATCTTCTCGCGTGATTGACGGCGTGTCGCCGCTAGTCCGCAAACATAACGAAAGGCACACCATGAAAAGACTCATCGCACTCACCCTCGTGACGCTCGGCGTCACGGTATCGGCCCGCGCGCAATGGGTGGTCTTTGACCCCACCGCGCAAATGCAATCCATCATGAACACCGCGCAGGAAATCGCGCAATTCGTGAAGGTCATTCAAAACCAGGTGCAGCAGATCCAGACGCTCAACGACCAACTGAACGAGTTCAAGCACTACGAGAGCCTGTTCGGCGATCCCAAGGCCGTCCTCCTCACGACGGTTCAGCCGCTCGTGACCGACCTGCGCAAGACTGAGCTCGGCCAGACGCTCACCGCGCTCGAAGGGGCTGCGGACGCGGGCCAGGCCATGCTCTACGACGCCAACGGGCTGTTCAGCAGCATCGGAACGACATTCACGACGCCGAATGGGGCAACGGTCACGCGCCGCGAAGCGCCCTATCTGCCGGTCGCGGCCGTGCAGAAGACGACGGACAACTTTTTGTCTGTCACTACAGACGCCACCGCCCGGCGAGTCGCGCTCAAGGAGGAAATCGCCCGCACCACGACCGCGTTGAAGAACGCCACCACCGACGCCGAGGTGCAGAAGTTGACCGGCGTGCTCATCGGCCTGTCGTCCGCGCTCAACAACACGGACTACGAGATCAATCAGGCCACCGCGTCGGCGCTGGTTCAGGACGTGGCCAATCGCAACGAGACGCAGCGCCAGATCGAGGCGAAGAAAGAGCAACAGCATGCCGAGTTCACCGAGGCGGTGCAGAAATACGGGCAGACCTTCCGCCTGGTGAATGCGCCCACCGCATTCCCGACCCAGTAACCGCCCCCTCAAATCGTCCCGACTATGGCAACCTTTGAACAACTCTTCCCGACGTTCCTGCAAAAGTGCGTCGAACTGCACGAATTGCTGCGCATCGTGGCGTTCATGTTGTTCATCGTCGGGACGATCCTTCTCGTCGTCCACGGGTTCAGCGGCAAGACGCTCATCTTGCACATCGTGCGCTTGTTTGTGTTGACCGCCCTGCTGGTGATGCTGCCGCAATGGGGCAATCAGGCCCAACAACTCCTGCAAACCTCCATTCTCGACGGCCTGGGCGTTGATCCGTCGAACGTACAAGACCAATACAATCAGTTGCTCGTCATCAAGCGTGATACCGGGACTGACCGTTCTTGGTGGGATATTTTGAGCGACCTCAACAGTTTTACCGTTGAGCTTCTCATCTCTGGCTTTCTCTGGCTCTTTGGTCAGTTCGCGTCGCTGCTGCTGTTCTGGGCCTACATCATTCAGAAGTTCATCCTGTTCACCGCCTACGCTCTCTCGCCCCTAATGATTGGCTTTATGGCCATTCGCCCGCTGCGGTCAATCGGCAGCCGTTACCTGATGCACATCGTTGGTGTGCTGCTCTGGCCGCTCGGCTGGGCCGTCGCGGCGCTCATCACCCAGGGCATTCTCGATTTCATGACCGACCCGGCTTTCAAATTCATTGACCCAACCGCCACGCTCTATTCCCTGCAAGCCACGTTTGGAGTGGCGGTCGTGGCCTTTTGGATCGTGTTCAGTACCATTTCTGCACCGGTCGTCATCCAGAAGGTTATCAGCTACGGCACGCTCGCAGGCGGCCAGCTCATTTCTGGTGCAGTCGGCAGTTTTCTCCAGACCGCTGCCACCACGGCGGGTGCGGCGGCCGTCGCCTCCACTACCGGGCTGCCCCTCGCCACCGTGGGTGCAACCGGCATGGCGGCGATCCTGAGCACGCTCTCGACCGCCGCGGGCCAGGGCAGCGCCGGCGCGATCATCATCGCTGGCTCTGGTCTTCCCCCTCGCTCCGCTCGCGGTCGTCCCGGCGATGACATCACTGGTGACCGCTCTGTTCGTGAACTCATTGCCAAGACCAAAGGCCACTACTACTGATTATGGAAACCACCGATCTCAGCCCTCGTGTAACGCCCACCGGCAACGGCGCACCCGCCCGCGTCGCCCGGAAGAAGTTCGACCCGACACAGTTGTTCGCCCAACGCGACCGGCTGCCGTGGTTCTGGTTCTTCGTCGCCGTCGCCGTGACGGTTGTCGCCGCGCTCGACCGCTACCACATCATCAACCAATTCAAGCAGCGCGAGCGCGTTGTCATCATTGACCCGGCGCAGACCTACTACATCAGCCCGCTGCTGCAGTTTGCCGAAGCCAAGGACTTGCACGCGCAACAAGCCGAGCTGGCGACCATCACGTTCCTTGAGCGCAACCCCAAGGACTTCGATCATCCGGAGCTGCTTCGGCAGATGTTCCTCAAGTCGGCGTTGGAGAAGGCGCGCGAGCATCGCACGCGTGAGGCGGTCGAGTTCCGCGCCAAGCAGCTTCACCAGAAGCCGGAGATTGCCAGGATCGACATCCTCGCCACGCGCGAAAACGAGGTGCTGGCTACCGTTTCCGGCCAGGTCATCCGCGCTGGCATCTTCCAGGAGAAGGCCTTCTCCGAGGCGTTCACCTTCAAACTGAGTCTCCGTCTGCTCCGCAACCCCAACATGGCTGCCAACGGTCGTTTCCCCACCGCTGTCGGCGACTTCAAATATGAAATCACCCATTAGCATACTCCTCCTGTCGGCCACACTCGCGCTTGCCAAACCGCCCGAAGCCATCCAGCGCATCACGCTCGACGAACGAGTGGTTGTCACCGTGCCGGTCGCAACGAACCGAGTAACGACCATCAGTCTGCCCGGACCGATTTCGGCGATTGATGCGGTGGGCGTGACTGCCGACGGCAAGACGCCAGGGCAATTCCAACTGGCGCACACAAAAGGCTCATCGTTCCTGTCCGTCCGCGCTCTGGCACGGAAGGCGGCGACGAATCTGAACCTCCGTTGGAACAAGCGCACCTACGTCTTCGAGTTGGTGGAGAGCGATACACCCGTGCTGGCGCTGAACCTCGAAGACCGGGCTGCCACCGCCCAGAATGTCCAACCCGCGCCAGAGGTCACCCCGACTCGCCTGCTGGCGTTGCTCGACAAAGCCAAGGCGTTTCCGTTGCTGAAGAAACAGCAACCGGACGCCGTGGCCGGCGCGGAGGCCAGGACGTTTGCCGACAAGCCGCTCGTCACGGATTTCAACGACTACGAGATCCGCATCGAGGAGGTGTTCCGGTTCAACCCCGAGGACACGCTCGTCTTTCATGTCACGCTGCGAAACAAATCCGATCAGGAGATTCGCTACCTGCCGGAGAGCTTCTGCGTGCGTGCTGGCAGCCGACTCTATTTCCAGTCCATCAGCGATGCGCCCGGAGTGCTGCCTTCATGTGCCGCAAGCACCGTCTATTTCGCCATCAGTGGCACGCCGGACGGCGGGCGGAACGAACTCTCGCTCAAGAACGACTTCAGCGTGCTGGTGACGCGCACTTCGCCATATCCAGCACCGCCGAGGCCATCGGCCGCGATGACCCCGGAGGCGGAAGCGGTTGCACGTGATGCGTTGCATCGCGCCATGAACGATCTGGAGAAGGCCGCCGCAGAGTCGAATTCGTCTTCCACCAACCTGCCCGCAATCAACCAAAACCCATCCGCCCCATGAAACCGCGCGACTTCCTCAACTTCTTCAAGACCGGCAGCGGCAAGCTGGTCCTGTTTGCGGTGATCTTCGGCGGCGGCCTGATCGTGTTCAGTGTGCTACGCAGCCGATCAGGTTCTGGCGATGCCGATGTTCGCGTCACTGGACTGACGACGAATGCCACGGACCATCCGCAGGTGGTGCAGACCATTCAGCGACCCATGCAGCCGTTTCATCTGCCGACGCCCAAGCCCGAGCCGCTTCCATTGCCGGGCAAGACCAATGAACCGCCGAAGGTGATTGTCGAGAAACCCAAGCCTGAGCCGCCAGCACCGCAGCTCCCGCCGATCAGCCTGTTCGGCGATGCGACCGCCGGTGTTCCTGAACCGAAGGCCCTCGGCGAGATCTACGCGCCCTATGGCCGTCTGATCCCGTGCGAGACCGTCATCACGGTGGACTCGGCCTCGATTCAGACTCCCATCGTTGGCCTCGTCACCGAGAACATCTACCACGCAGGCAGACTGGTGATTCCCGCCGGCACGGAAGTCCACGGCACGGCGCAAACCGACCGCCACCGTGAGCGCATTGCCAGTGGGAACAGTTGGACGCTGGTCTGGCAGGGGGGAGAGGAACTTCGGCTAAAGGGCGTCGCTCTCGACCGTGAGTTTTCTGGCGACCAGGAAGGTTGGGGCATCACCGACGGCAGCGCGGGCCTGCGGGGACGCCTCATCAAGTCCGACAACCTGGCGGAAATCAAACTGTTCGCCGCCACGTTCCTCTCCGGCGCTGCGAGTGCTTTGACCGAGAAAGAGCAGACCATCTTCGGTTCGGTGGACAGCCGCTCGCTGAACAACGCCCCGTTCAAAGGCGCGGAGAAGGTGCTCTCGGTTTACGCGCAACGCATCTACGAGGCGATTCAACGCGACGGCTTCTACGTTCGCGTGGCGAGCGGGAAGCAGTTTTACATCTACGTCGTCCAAACAATTGACCGTAGCGATGCCGTGATTGGCGGCACGTTGAAGCCGTTCGCCGAGGAGGGGAATACCAACGTGCCCACGCTTCTGTCACCAGCGGCTTTTGGTGTTGCAGCCACACCCACCCCGAACGCAGTTCAACCAAACTCAACCCCATTCTATCAGCCATGAAATACCTCGCCCTGATTCCGCTAGTGCTCGTCGCCTCGTGCGCCTCGCGCCCGCAGGTTGTCCTCCGTCCCACGCCGCCGCCCCCGGTCGAGCCGGTCGAGTCGGTTCGCTACGGTGAGGTCGTCCGTGCCTACCACGTTGGCCGCTACGTAGATCCGAATCACCCGGAGACGATGCACGAGCAGCACCCGGTGTATCGCATCGAAGTCTCCGCGCAGTGGAATCTGCACCCCGGGCCGCTCGACACCGTCAACTTGTTGAATCCCCCGCCGGACGCCGCGTTCGCGCCGCCACCCACGAACGATGTCCTTGTCGCCGAGATGAACAGGCAGCGGGAGACGACCGCTCGGGTGATGCTTGAAGCCGCGAAGCTCGCGCAGTCCTATGGCGAATTCCAGACCGTCTTGGGCGAAATGAAGAACGTCGCCCGCAACAACGCTCTCTTGAGCGTCCGCCTCGCCACCAACGAACAGCGCCTCGTCGAGTTCGACCGCGAACTCCAGAAGCTGTCCGTGTTGCCGTCGGCGGCGACGAACGAAGTGCCCGCGTTCACACCGGACCTGCCCACGCAGCCCAAACCTTGATGACACTTTGCTGACGGGGGCGATTGCATCGCCTTTCGCTGGCGAACACGGCAGATGCCGCGCTAACCAACAACAAAACACGAATCGTTATGAGCAAACCGAGACCCTCAGCGCCACCGAGCGCCGGCGGCAATGCCGCCCCGACCGACCAGCCCACTTTCCGGAGCAATCCAGAGGTGGATGCCAAGATTGATGCCTACATCAAAGAGAACCCCAAGTATTGGGCCTACGTCCAAGCGATGCCTCGGGAACGGCTGGAGCGCACCGTCGTCCTCAACGAGGTGCGCGAACTTGACCGCCAGCAGCGCATCCGCGAAGGCGTTCTGAAGCAGATCAACCGCAACCCGGAGATGAAGCGCGCCTACGACCTCCTGGTCAAGGACCTGCCCGAGGACCAGAAGGAAAACGTCATCGCGCAAATCGCCCGTCAGGCCCGGAGGGCAGTGGCCCGTTCTCAGGGGCAGCAGGTGCAGCAGAACCGCGGCGAAGCGGTCACGGTCTGACAGACGCCACGCCCCGGTCTGACACTCTGGCAACGGAGTGTTGGCCGGGGCGAAATGAGGACAGATTTTCGTCGTGGACAACGAACACGCCTTGCGGTTTCCGCGTCAGACATGCATGATCGAAGCAGTTGGAAAGCTTGTATGGAACATCCAGTCCTATACCTGGCACGTGTGACGAAGTTTCTCGATGGCATCATTGAGGAGCACGGCCACTACCTGTTCATGGGCTTCGTGTTCCTCTGCATTGCATTTCTCATTTGGATGCTCACCCGCCGCCGCACGCGCCCGGTGCATGACATTTCCGTGGTGATTCTCCCGCTCGGCCACGCGCCCAGGCGTGAGCATGAACCCGAGCCCGTTTTGTTCCGGGAAACGTCCGATTTCTGATGCGGTTGGCAGCCGGCTGCGAAGCCTTGCGGAGAGGTCAGACCTTGCCGTTAACCTTGTGCTCCAGAAGAAGTTCCACCTTGATCTTGTCCACGAAGTCCAAGGTGTGAGGGCGGGCGGGCAACCCCTTCATGTCAAACTGCCCGACCACGAACAGGGGTGTGTTAACCCATTCAGCATAACGAGTTCGGACGATTCGATTCCAAATCAGCGTTTCCCAGCCACCCATGCCATAGCAGGCCAGCAGCCCGCAGCCATAAACAGGAATCGAAGGGGTTCGCAGGAAGAAGCCTATCGCGATCTCGGAATCCTCCGGTGTCCTCTTGTTGCGAAACTCGTCCAGCCGCTTGTAGGACTTCAATCGGGCGCTCTTGTGCTGGTAGAAAGTTAGGTCGGCCTTCTCCACTTTCTCACCAACCGCCTGCGTCAGTTCGACGTGAGAACGCGCGCAGACGGCCAGGTATTTCCGGAACTCAGCGAAGACTTGCTGCTCCAGGTGCGTGTAGCTCTCGTCCATGTGCTTCTTGTCGCCGTGACGCCTGTCGTCAAGCGGCGGTCGGGTGGTCAGGACGAGGAGATCGTCGGACTTGATGAAGCTGAAATGCTCGTGGCCGAGCTTCTTGTCCTTCTTCGGATCGAATGGTGAATTGAAGAGGATGTGGCCGTATTCGCAGCCGAGTTTGGCCAGGGGAGCGGTGACCTCGCTGAACGCCGCGCCATCGCGAATCTTCGATGGTTTCGCGACTTCTCCGGCGCGCAGCGGCATCGAATACGCAAAACGATGATACAGGGTCGGCGCTTTCACAATTTCGTTGCCAGAATGTTACAGGAAGCGACGGAAGAAGGAAAGCGAACGATTTCGCAAAATCAGACGCAAATTCAATTTCGATCTGAAATGCGCTTTCGCGGCATCGCGAGCTTTCTGCGGATATCGCGATTTCAGTGGAGAGAAAGTTTCGTATCAGACCGCACCCGCGCTCCGTTCGTTTATGCTTCGCGCACAATCCATGAAAATGCCCATCCTCCAGAGCAAGTCTCCGTCACCCCGCCGACCAGGCGGCCATGTTGTTGTGCGATTCGCAGCTTCGTTTCATCGAACTCGCGGCGTTCTTCGCGTCACCACGCAGATCTCGCAGTCCCTCACGTGGCCTTAGCGCCGCGTATCGTCACCCCGAACACGAAGCACCCACCACGCATTTTGTGTCGGAGCTACACCCGGAAGAAAGTTGAAAAGCCTATGACAAGAGACACTGCGTATGAATCGCGACGCAAATCTTATCGGGCGCAAAGTCGCCAAGCTCCGCTTCCAGCGCGAATGGACTCAGGACACCTTCGTTGCCAGGTTGCAGGTCCGGTTTTCCGATCTGCGAATCACCCGCGACATCCTCGCGAACATCGAGACGAAACGCTGCGTTGCCACCGACAAGCACGTCTATGCCTTTGCTCTGGTCCTCGGAGTCGAAGTCGGCGAACTGTTCCGGCCATGAACCGCCATGCCAGCCCCAACCTGAAAGAACTGCATGGCAATCCGGCGAAATCATGTAGAATCCGACCAGCAGCTTGACCTTTTCAGCACGCCCAGGCCGCCCCGTGACACCGTTGACTCAATACGGCCGAATGGCCGAGAAGCACTGGCGCGAACACCGCCCGAAGATGGCCCGCGAAATGGAGCGGAAAGGCGTTCTGCATCAATTACTTCTGGAAGCGGAGGAGAAGACAAAGGACGAAATGGCCACCCTTCGCATCCAGTTGATGCAGCAGGGAGCAACGGCGCAACAGGCTCAGATTCAAGCGTGGGAGATGGTGCGGGAGAAATACATCCTGCTCCCGCCGGAAGACTGAGCAGACCGATCCGCCGCTCGGCGCCGGAAGTTCGCAACGAGAGCAATTACCGGATTTCTGACTCGGACAGGATCGGGGAAGGGCCGCCCCGGCAGAAATTCCGGCAGAACATCGAAGCCATCCAAACTCTGCGGAAGGTGGAGGCCGAGGGCCGCCCCGCGACACCCGAGGAGAAGGCAGCCCTCGTGCGCTACGTGGGCTGGGGTGCCATGCCGCAAGTCTTTGACCCGCGCAATTATGAATGGCGGTCGGCGCGCGCCGAGGTGGAACAACTGCTGACCCCGGAAGAACTGGAAGCGGCCCGCGCAAGCACTCTCAACGCCCACTACACATCGCCGACCGTGGTGCGCGCCATGTATCGCGCCTTGGAGCAGTTCGGATTCGAGCGCGGACGAATTCTGGAGCCAGCGTGCGGTATCGGTCATTTCATCGGGCTAATGCCGGAGGCGATGCACCGGCATTCGACCATCACCGGCGTCGAAATTGACTCCATCACCGCGCGCATTGCCAAGGTGCTCTACCCGGATGCCGATATTCGCACCCAGGGATTCGAGAAGGCCAAACTCGCCGATGGGTTCTTCGACGTGGCGATTTCCAATGTGCCGTTCGGGGATTATCCCGTCCACGATCCGAGCCTGAATGCCTACCGGTTCCCAATCCACGACTACTTCTTCGCCAAGTCCCTGGAGAAGGTCCGTCCCGGCGGCCTGATCATGTTCATCACTTCACGCGGAACGATGGACAAGCTCGACTCCACGCTCCGCGAGTATCTGGCCCCGAAGGCGGAGTTGCTTGGTGCCATTCGTTTGCCGAACACAGCCTTCAAACAGAACGCTGGCACGGAGGTGACGACAGACATCGTCATGCTCCGCAAATTGCAGCCCGGCGAGGCTCCTCGTGGACCGGCCTGGCACGCAGTGCAGGACTTCACCAATCACAATTGGGAGAAAATCCCCATCAATGAGTATTTCGTAGAGCGTCCCCACCTGATGCTCGGCCATCTTCAGTTGACCGGCCGAATGTATCGGGACAATGAGCCGACGTTGGAACCTGACGGCAGGGTTCTCGGCGACGCGCTCGGTGCAGCAGTTCCAGAGCTACCTGCTGGCATCTATCGCGCGCAACGGGTCGAATTGGTGGAATCTGCCCCGGAGCAGACCATTCCTGCACCGGATGTCGTCAAACCCAACGCGTTCTGTATTCACGATGGGATTGTCTGCATCCGCGAGGAAAACGTCCTGCGTCCGCTGAATGACTTGCCGTCAGAGACACGGTCCCGGATTCGCGGCATGATCCAGGTGCGTGACGCCGTGCGCGACTGTCTGCGCGCCCAGGTGGACGGCAGCCCGGAAGAACATGTCGTCGAAACGCGCCAGCAACTCAACATCGCTCACGACCGGTTCACCGCCCGGTTTGGCCCGCTGAATCTCCGCGCCAACCAGCGCGCCTTCGATAGCGATCCGGATTTGCCGCTGCTGCTCTCGCTGGAGAACTACAACGACGAAACGAAGCGGGCGACGAAGGCGACCATCTTCACGGAACGGACGATTCACCACCGGCAGCCGGTGGAATCCGTCGGCACGCCCAAGGAAGCGTTGCTCGTAAGCTTGAATGAGTGCGGTGGCGTTGACCTCGACCGCATGGCGGGATTGCTGAACAAGCCAGTCGAAGAATTCCTGCCCGACTTGAAGGGGCTGATCTTCCGCAACCCACAAACAAACGAATGGGAGACTGACGACCAATACCTTTCCGGCAACGTGCGGGAAAAGCTCGCGGTCGCAGACGCTGCCGCGCTGACTGATCCGCGCTTCGCCGAGAATGTCGAGGCATTGAAATCCGTGCAGCCAACAGACTTGGCGGCGACCGAGATTGACGTGCGTTTGGGTTCGGCCTGGCTTCCCCCCGGCGACGTGAAGGATTTCACCACCCAGCTTCTGAACATTCCGTCCGGCGTCGATATCGGCCACGTCCACGCGCTGGGCACATGGCACATCAACGCGAATTGGGAAGCCAAGGGTGCGACGGCCAACACGACGGATTGGGGCACGGACCGATACACGGCCCTCGAACTCATCGAAGATGCGCTCAATCTCAAGACACCCACGGTCTATGACACGATTGACGACAAACCCGTGGTCAACGCGCAGGCAACCGAAGCCGCACGCGAAAAGCAGGAACGAATCAAAGAGCGGTTCAAGGAGTGGGTGTGGTCGGATGACGCCCGTCGTGAACGGCTCTGCCGCCTCTACAATGACACGTTCAACCACACGCGTGTCCGCACTTTCAACGGCGACCACCTTACGCTGCCCGGCGCAAGTGGGGCAATCCAGTTGCACGGACACCAGAAAGCGGGCGTCTGGCGCATCCTGCAAACACCGAACACGCTCCTCGCCCACGTTGTCGGCGCGGGCAAGACATTCACGATGGTTGCAGCCGCGATGGAGTTGAAGCGGCTTGGCCTCGCTCGGAAGCCGATGTTCTCCGTTCCGAACCACATGCTCGGCCAGTTTTCGACCGAGTTGCTCACGCTGTATCCCGGCGCGAACATCCTGGTTGCGGGCAAGGAGGATTTCGAGTCGCAGAACCGCAAGAAGCTGTTCAGCCGCATTGCCACAGGGAATTGGGATGCCGTCATCGTCACGCACTCGGGTTTCGAGCGCATCCCTCTGGCGCGCGAAACACAGGAACGGTTCTTCGAGGAGCAGCTTCACGAGTTGGAGATGATCAAGCGGCAGCACGCGGATTCCTCGAATCGCCGCCTTGTGAAGGAGATCGAGAAGGCTAAGAAACGGCTCGAAGCCAAGCTGCAAGCCCTTGCCGCCGAGCACAAGAAAGACAACACGCTGACCTTCGAGGAACTTGGCGTGGACCGAATCTTCGTGGACGAGGCGCACTACTTCAAAAACCTGTTCTACGTCACCAAGATGACGCGAATTGCTGGCCTGCCGCAGACGGCGAGCGAGCGGGCATTCGATATGTATCTGAAGGTGCGGCACGTCCAGTCGCTCAACGGCGGGGGCGGTGTGGTGTTCGCCACCGGAACTCCAATCGCGAACAGCATGGCGGAGATGTTCACCATGCAGCGGTATCTCCAGCCCGAGGCGTTAAAGAAGCACAACCTGCATCACTTTGATTCGTGGGCGGCCACGTTCGGCGAACCCGTCACCGCGATGGAACTTTCGCCGGACGGCGCTGGGTATCGGCTCAACACGCGCTTTGCTCGGTTTATCAATGTGCCGGAGTTGATGCAGATGTTCCGCCAGTCTGCCGACGTGCAGACGGCGGCGATGTTGAATCTCCCGCGCCCGAAACTCGACGGGGAGAAACCCACGATCCGTAGCGCACCAGCGACGGAGGAGTTGAAGGAGTTCGTGCAATCGCTCGCCGCTCGGGCCGAAAAGCTGAAGGGCGGGCGCATTGATCCCAGCGTGGACAACATGCTGAAAATCACCTCCGAGGGACGGAAGGCAGCGTTGGATCTCAGGCTGATGAAACCAGCCGCGCCAGACGAACCCCAAGGGAAGGTTAATCAAGCCGTCGAAAGCATTCACCGCATCTGGCAGGCGGGCGCGACAGAGCGGTCCACGCAGCTTGTCTTTTGCGATCTCTCGACGCCCAAGGACAAGGGCTTCTCGGTCTATCGAGACATGGCCGAGAAGTTGAAGGGCATGGGCATTCCCGAGCGCGAAATCGCTTTCATTCAGGAATTCGATTCCGACGCCTCCAAACTGGCTTTGTTCCGCGACGTGCGCTCCGGCAAGGTGCGCGTTTTGTTCGGCAGCACGCAGAAGATGGGCTCAGGCACGAATGTGCAGGAGCGTTTGATTGCCTTGCATCATCTCGACGCCCCGTGGCGACCAGCGGATGTGGAGCAGCGCGAAGGGCGCATTCTCCGGCAAGGCAACAAGAATTCCACCGTCCAAGTCTTCCGCTACGTCACCGAGGGCAGCTTTGACGCCTACATGTGGCAGACCTTGGAGACGAAAGCCAAATTCATCGCCCAGGTGATGAGCGGCGACATGACGATCCGCCGCCTGGAAGACCTCGACTCCGCCGCGCTGACCTACGCCGAAGTGAAAGCCATCGCCTCCGGCAATCCGCTGGTGATCGAAAAGGCCCAGGTGGACGCCGAATTGATGCGTCTCACGCGCCTACGCTCCGCCCATGCCGAAGAGCAATACCGCATTCGCTCGAACCTCCGCCGCTCTCACGAAGACGCCGAGGTGTTCAGCGCCCGGTTGACGAACCTCCGGCAGGATATTGCGATACGGCAGGACACCGCAGGGGACAAATTCAGCATCGAACTCGACGGACAGGAAACGAACAACCGTGGCATTGCCGGCGAGTTGATCCTCCGCCGGGCCGAAAAGCTGAAGAACCGATTCGGCGATGACGTGCGTATCGGTCGCTTTGCCGGGTTCGATCTGGTTCTCCGCCCCAGCTTCAATAACACCGTCGAAATCGTTGTGCGCGGCAAGAACAGCTACGCCGCGCGCGTCACCGACACGGCGTTGGGCACGATTCGATCACTGGAAGCCACCGCGCAGGGGTTTGAAGAACGCGCCACCAAGCTGGAGGCCGACATTATGGATGCTCAAAAGCGCACCAAGGAACTCGAAACCAAAGTCGGCGCGCCTTTCGAGAAGGAAGAGCACTACCTGCACCTGTGCCGTCGCCAAAGCGAGATCGAGGAGCAACTTGACCTCACCAAGAATCAAGCCCCCAGCCAGGTGGAAGCGGAGTCCACGGAGGCCATTGATCAGAAGACCTCCCACCGTCATGCGCAGAAGAATCATCACACGCATTCAAGCCACCACCGCACTGCCGTCCACGTATGAGCACCACGACGCACCAGACCGAGTTTCTCAGTTGGAAGATCCTGCCTGCCCGCCTTGATGCCGCGCAGACCGCGTGGTATCTCGGATTCGAGCCCCACGAGATTCCCATGCTTATCGCGGCGAACCTGCTCAAACCCCTTGGCAAGCCCGCGCGGAATTGCACGAAGTACTTCGCCACCGAAACGCTGGAACAACTACGTCGCGACGAGAAATGGCTCGCCCGCGCCAGCGACGCCATTGCCGCATATTGGAGAGAACGAAACGCCCGCAAGCGTTCGGCCGGCGGGCGCAACGGAGGCGGCAGCAGATAAACTAGCCAACGGTCTGGCCGAGGCGGGCAGCTCGATCTCGCTCCGCCGTGAGCGGCGGAAGCTGGATGATTTGACCCTCCACAGCCTGTTTCTCGTAGCTTTCCAGAGACGGCAACTTCACCTTCGCTTTGCGCGCGTAGGCGCGATGCACTGCCTTGCTGTTGTGGCCGAGTGCCTCCTGGGCGAAACGTTCGGGGTAGCCGCACTGCTTTGCGCGCTCCGCCCAAGCGTATCTGTAAGAATGCAGGGACACTCCTTTGATGCCCAGCCCTTCGCATCGTTGCTTAAACTCTGTCGCCCGATCGCCGCAACGGACGGTATGCAGATAGGGGAACAGCGGGCCAACTACCGGCAGCCGGCGGAGAACCGATTCGATTTCGTCTCCAAAGTGGATCATTGCCAGGCTGCCGGTCTTCTGCCGATTGTAGGCAATGGTCCGGTTGGGCCAGTCAATGTCCTCGGCCTTGAGGTTGGCGATGTCCGTTTGCGAGCCGCCCAGATGCCAGCAGAGTTCGTAGAAGCTCTGTCGCTCGGGGTTCTTCTCTCGCTCGATGATCCGCTGATGTTCCTCCAGCGTGATGGCGCGCTTGGGTTGGAAGCGGACTTCCGGCCAGAGTCGCTTCGGAATGATCGGCCACGGTAGCCAGTTCATCGCGAGGCAGAAGTTGTGGAGCTTGCGCAAGTGGACGTTGGTGCTGACCGTGCCAGCCTTGAGGCAGGCGAGCAGTTGCTCGGCTTGGGTTTCAAGGATGACCTTCCCGCGAATCAGGTCGAGCGCCGACTCCTTCGCCGCCCGAACCCAGCGGTCTTTGGTCGAACCCTCCTTGTTTTCAATGATCGCGTTCAGGGCGTCCTGCCAGGTCCGCGTGGAGACGCCGGAATCCGTCCCCGCCAAGTAGGCTTTGGCAATGTGGAGATTGAGTTGCGGCTGGCGAAACGATTCGTTGCGGGCATTGAGCAGAGTGGTCGCTTCGGCGCGGTCTTTTGTTCCGAGGCTCTCCTGTTTGCCAGTTTCG
>JAHCLO010000060.1 GCA_026125285.1 Verrucomicrobiia bacterium
ACGACGGTTTCCTGGAGCCAGTCCTCCCCCGCCGAAGACGCGGTTAGAGAAGCTGTGCGTCGGCAGGCGTCGGTGCAAACGTTGCGCCAGACCTTGGTCGAGGCGCGGGACGCCGAGTTACGGCGCGACCTGCCAACGGCGGCCAAGCGTTATGAGGAATGTTACAAGCTGACCCAGAGCATTGGCAGCGGGTATGGCATCGAACTGGAGCAGGCGCAAACCATTGGCGGCCTCACCTCGGTGCGGATGGAACTGGCGCACTCGGCTTATCGCCGCGGCGACTGGCGGGAAGCCGACCTCCAGGTTTCGCGGGCGCTGCTGGTGGACCCCCGGAATCCAGCGGCCATCGCCTTCAAGCAGGTGAATGACAAGGCTCTCGCCGAGAACCAATCCTATCTTCCCAGCCCTGCGGTGGTGGAGCAGGTGGCGGTGGTGAAGCAGGAGAAGGCTGGTGCGTACACGCTGGTCCAAGATGCGCGGATTCTCCTGGAAGCGGGAGAGCTGGATCAGGCGGATGCCAAGTTGAAAGAGGCCCTCAAGCTCGATCCAAGCAACGAAGCAGCTTCTTATTATTCAAGTCTGGTCAAAGAGGCCCGGTTTAGGCTCGCCGAAAGTCGCCGGGAGCAGGATTCCAAGAAAGGCATCATTGATGTTCAAAAGGCATGGGAACGGCCCACCAGTCGCGAAGCGCTACCCGTGCCGAATCCCTACGCCCGCTCCACCAAGATTAATACCAGCAAGGGCCGGCAGGCCATCGCCTCCAAGCTCGACAGCATCCGCATGGACAATGTGCTCTGGGATGGCCTCGGTCTGAGTGAAGTGGTAAAAATTCTGAGCGATGAAGCCAAGAAGCGCGATCCCGAAAAGCGGGGCATCAATTTCATCATCAATCCCAATGTCGAAGCCGCGACGGTGGCGCCATTGCAGCAGTTCACGGATCCGACCACGGGTTTGCCCCTCTCGGTTGCGCCCCCGGAACCGGTGGATATCAGTACGGTTTCGATCAAGATCAATCCGGAGATGACAGACGTGCGCCTGGCCGACGTGCTGGAGGCCATCGTGAAGGTGGCCGACAAGCCAATCAAATACTCACTGGAAGATTACGCCGTGGTATTCTCGTTGCGGGGAGCCGAGCCGCAAATGCTGTTCGTCCGCACCTACAAGGTGGACCCGAACACGTTTTATCAGGGCTTGGAGAACGTCAATGCCTTCGCCTTCGGCGACATTCAAACCAGTACTGGCGGTGGCGGTGGCGGCGGTGGTAGTAGTGGTGGTGGTTCTTCGGGCGGTGCCGGCGGGACGGGCGGCGGCAATATCACCACCATTCCGCGGGTGAACGTGGCGGGTGGTGGGACAACGGGTGGCGGTGGCGGTGGTGGAATAAGCGGTGGCGGCGGTGGCGGCACCGGCGGTGGGTTGCGGTTCATCACCCAGACCAACAGCATGGAGGCAGTGAGCATGGCCGTGGTGAACTTCTTCACCACGCTCGGCGTGAATCTGGACCCATTGTTGGGAAAGAGTGTCTTCTGGAACGACCGGACGGGGCTGCTAATGGTGCGAGCCACCGAACAGGAATTGGATACCATTGAGACGGCAATACAAATCCTGAACGTCACGCCGCATCAGATTAACATCAAATCCAAGTTCGTAGAAATCACCCAACAGGACAATCGCGCGCTGGGATTTGACTGGTACCTGGGGAATATCTTGATGGGTAACGGTGAGATGGGCTGGCAGGGAGGGACGGCACCGTCATTTGGCGGGGCGCCAACTCCGGCGAATCCGGGAGGCACGTTTCCTGGCGATTTCATTTCCGGCACGACGATTGCGCCCGCGAGTACTGATGGTCTGTTGACGTCTGGTTTGCGGAACAGCTACGGGTTGAATGCCGGTAGCATTCCGAGTCTGGCGACCTTCACCGGTATTCTCACCGAGCCACAGTTCCGGGCAGTGATCAAAGCGATTGACCAGCGCGATGGAGCGGATTTGCTGTCTTCCCCGGAGGTGACAACGGTAAGTGGTCGTCAGGCGCAGGTGCAGGTGGTGGATTTGCGTACGATTGTCACCGGCGTGGATCAGCAACAGGGTAATCAAGGCGCCGCAGCGGCGACGCCTCCGGCGGGTGGAGGCGTGGTGCAACAAGCGGCAGCAGCCACCTTCGTAACGCCGACGACGCAAATCCTGCCGTTCGGTCCGGTGCTTGATGTCATACCTTATATTTCCGCGGATGGATATACCATCCAGATGACGATCATCCCGACGTTCACGGAGTTTGTCGGATACGATTTGGAGACAGCGGCGGCGTTCGTGCCCCAGGCCATCACCGGAACGGGCCAAACCCTGAGTTCGTTGTTGCCGCTGCCCATCCTGCGTTTGCGGCAAGTGACGACCAGCGCGGTGGTCTGGGACGGGCAGACGATTGTCCTAGGTGGGCTGCTTTCCGAGAATGTGCAGCGCTTCAAGGATAAGGTGCCGGTCTTGGGTGACATTCCGTTCCTGGGGCGCTTCTTCCGAAGCGAATCCTCAAGCACGTCCAAGAAGAATCTGATGATCTTTGTCACGCCGACCATCATTGATCCGTCGGGTAACCGGTTGCACTCGGAGGATGAACTGCCGTTCAACCCGAACACCATTCCCGTGCAGACGATGGGGATGGCGCGGTGAGGGTCGTTCCGGTTGTGTTTGCCGGTCAGGTGGGGCGACGTTTGCGGCAGCCAGCACGTCGCGTCGAAGTATGAAGCGGTTGTTGATTGTGGATGGCCATGCCTACGCCTACCGGGCGTTTCATGCGATTCGCGAGTTGCGTTCGCCGGTCGGGCAGCCGACCAACGCGATCTATGGTTTCATCAAGATGCTGGGGAAGTTGCGGGGAGCCGTGCAGCCCACGCATCTAATGGTGGTGTGGGACGGTGGATTGAGCGCGGAGCGGGTGGCAGCGTTGCCGGCTTACAAGGCGCAGCGACCCGCCATGCCGGAGGAGTTGGCGGCGCAACTGGATGAGATAGCGCAGTATCTGGCGGCCGCCGGGCTGGCGTCGTTCTGCGGCGAAGGCATTGAGGCAGATGATTACATTGCCGGCTTGGCGGAGCGGGCAGTGGCAGCGGGTCTGGAAGTCGTGATTGCCAGTTCAGACAAGGATTTCATGCAGTTGGTCCGCGCGGGAATCGGTTTGCTGAATCCGAATGACAAGTCGGAGAAGGTGTGGGGGGCGGCGCAGGTGCGGGAAAAGACCGGCGTCGAGCCGGCGCAAATCGTGGATTGGCTGAGTCTGGTCGGTGACAGTGTGGACAACATTCCTGGGGTGCCGGGAGTGGGGCCGAAGACGGCGGCGGATTTGCTCGGCCAGTTTGGCTCGATTGCAAATCTTTACGAGCGCCTGGCGGAAGTCCGGTCGCAGCGGATTCGGGGAGCACTGGCGTTATCGGAGGCGGCCGTGCGGCGGAATCAGGAGTTGGTGCGGTTGAAGGATGATTTGCCGGGTGCGTTTAACCCGGCGGAGTTGGTGGAGCGGACGCCACGGATTGAAGTTCTGGCCGGGCTTTACCGGCGGTGGGGATTTCGGGGGATGCTGGCCGAGTTGGAGGCATCGTCCGGGGTGGAAGACCGGCAGGCAGTCCTGCTTTAGGAATCAGGCAGCATGATGAACAGTTTTTCGAGTTTGGATACAGTCGGGCTGGATGCAAATGGTGGCCGGATGGGCGGCGATCTGTCCCGTGGAAAACCCACCGTGCGTGGAAGTTGTCGTGGACAAGGATTCGCGCGCTTGGTACAAAACACACATCTTATGGCATTGTCGCAGTTCGCCCGCAAGACGGCGGTGTGCTGGTTGGTGGCCGCCGCCGCGCCCGTGATCCTTCATGGCCAGTCGGGATTTGTCCCGGAGGCTGGTGAATATGGAATTGCCGGCGGACTGCCCGGTGAACAGGTGTGGCCGCATCTGAGCCTCCGACCGACTGGCGGCTATGTGGTCTGGGAGGATAACGCGACCGACGGACATGGGCAGGGTGTGAGCGCCCGCCGATTGGATGGCAGCCTGGTCGGCACCTTGAGTTCATTCCGGGTGAATGAGAGCGGCAACGGCGATCAAAACCGTCCGCAGGTGACGGTTTTGAGCGACGGTGGCGCGGCGTTCGTGTGGCAGGGCGGCCTGCAAGGATTTCAACGCATTTACTCCCGCTTTCTCTCCGCGGCTGGCACCTGGGTCACCGGTGATGTGCGGGTAAACACCTTTACTAACAGTTCTCAACGCGAGCCCGCCATTGCCGCGCTTAATGGCGGCAACGTGGTAGTGACTTGGAGCAGTTATGACCAGGAAGGTTCCGGGAGCTTGTGGGGAGTATATGCGCAACGGCTCACCCCCACTGGTCAGCCCGTAGGCAGTGAGTTTCGCATAAATCAAACCACCGCCTTCAATCAACGATCCTCCGCCATCGCTCCGTTGAATGACGGGCGCTTTGTGGTGGTGTGGATCAGCGAACAGCAGCGATTTGAGAATAGTGTGGACGTTTACGCGCGCATCTTCACCGCCAATGGCGTGGGCGGTAATGAATTCCTTGTGAACACGGGCACGAACGTCTGCGCGAATCCCAGCGTGGCCCCGTCGGCAGATGGCGGTTTCATGGTGGCATGGATGCAGAAGGACGTGCAGGAGCGCAGCAATAGTTGGGACGCTTTTGCCCGGCCTTTCTCGGGGGGCGGCTTTGGCGGCGTAGCGCGTCGGGTGAACACTTACACGCATGGCGATCAGTTGGCGCCGAAGATCAGCGCCATTGGTTCGGAGTATCTGGTGGTTTGGACCAGCATGGCACAGGACGGCTCCCGGGAGGGGATCTATGGTCAGTTGCTGCGCGCGGATGGGTCATTGGCCGGTGATGAGTTCCGCGTCAATACCACCACGGTCAGTCAGCAGATTCATCCGGCGGTGGCTTCGGATGGCAACAGTCGTTTTCTGGTTATCTGGACGAGTTTCGTCGGAGGCGTGGCCAGCTTTGATCTGTTCGGTCAACGTTATGCTCGGGAGGAGCAGCCGCTGCCGCCACTCGACCCTCCGTATGTCACCGTTTTGAGTTCCAGTGCTTTGAGTGTGACTTGGCCGGAATTGGCGGGCTTCAGCGTGGCCAGCTACGAGGTTTTTGCCGATGGGGCGGCGACGGCTACTGCGGTGGTGACCAACAACTGGTGGACCATGACGGGCCTCGCCCCGGCGAGCAGTCATAATTTCCGGCTGGCTTACGTGCTGGCGGACGGACGACGCTCCCCGCTTTCGGGCGCTACCACCAATGCCACTTATGGATCACTTACGTGGGGGGGCATACCCTACGAGTGGATGACTCAGTTTTACGGCACGGACCTATTCGCGTGGCCCGCACCGTCGGTTGATGCGGATGGCGATGGGGCCTCTACGCTGGACGAATTCCGCGCCGGCACCAATCCCACCAACGCCTTGAGCGTTCTGCGCATCCGGGTGGAGGCGACTCCCCAAGGTGCGTTCCTCCATTGGAACACCCAACCGGGCCTGATTTATCAGGTCCAGCGGGCGACGGATTTGAGTTCCTGGTCGAACTTCGGCGGATCGAGGTTTGCCGCGGGTACGGTGGACTCAATGTTTGTGGGCCTGAGCAGCACCGGCTATTACCGGGTGGAACGCCTGCGCTAAATGAAGACTTCTATGTGGCACATGTTAAAGCGACTTTGCGGGGTGGCAGTATTGGGATTGACCGCCCAGTATGCCTCGGCTTTTGCCTTGTTGGGGCCGCTGGGCAGCGAGGAGTACCAAGTCATCGTCATTGGCTACGAGTTGCCAGGTGACATCGGCACACCCAAGAATCTCGGCGAGGAGTATCGCCGCAACACGCCGACGATGTACTTCTCCATGGATGCAAACTTCCTGGATTACTTCGGCTCAAATGGAGTGGTGGCGATCGAGCAGGCCATGGACGTAATGACTGGCTTGTTTGACGGTCGGCACAATGGCGTGACCAATATTTCCGGTTACAGCAGCGATCTTTCGGAGTGGCCACTGGAAGCGCAACGGGTCAATTACCGTGCTCAGGCGCTGGGGCTTTATGACATTAAATCGGTGGTTTTAGGTTTGATGGCTGAACAAATGGGTCTGGCGGAACCCGAACGCTATACCTGGACCTTGCACGATCGGTTGGTCGGTCCCGGCGGCTGTCCGGCCGATGTCCAATACACCGTCATCAAGCGCAACTTTGACCCGGTCTATTCGGGGTTGGACTTGCTTCAGCCTTCGAGTTACGTCAACGGCACGCTGTATAGCTACATCATCGTAGAAATTTGTACGGGACCACCGGACACACTGGCCGAGGCCATTGAATTTCCCGTTGATCCTTTGGCCAATGTCTTTACTCCGCTGGCGTCTGCCGTATCCGGCTCGTTTATTGGCGGTTACTACACGGGTTTCACGCGTGACGACATGGGTGGTTTGAGATACCTGCTCCGCACCAACAACCTGAACATTGAGGCCGCCGGGCCGGACACTTTTTCCTTTATCACCAACAACAATACTTTTCAGCTTCTTTTCACGTCGAATCTGGCCGTATTCGCCGCTCAGGCCTTGACCAATGACGCGGGGGCCTTGACGGCGCTGTATCCAGACTTGGTGGTTGCCGGCACGACGCCTATTTTCACCAATGTCGTGTCCACGAACGCTTTCGCTTACTTCACGAATTTCCCTTGGTCCGTCGCGGGTAGTCCGGCGTCGCTGGTGTTTGCCACCAATTACACCACCAACGTGAACGTCTGGTTCAGACACAGTTTCGCCAATGTGGTCACGAATACGGTTTACAGCCAGGGACGGTACACAGTTCTGCAGACGAACGTTGAGAACTGCGTTTGGGCGCCGCCGGGAAACCTTTGCACGAACGTGTCACTCCGCCATGTGCTCACGAACATGGTCATGGGGGATTTTTACATTATTCCCACGAATCTCTGTGATTTCAGGATTGTCTCGACCCAGTTGGTGAACGTGGTGGCGATTACGAATTTGGATTTTGTAGCGACGAACACCCTTGGCGCCACGAATGGCGCGGGTGGCACCAACGAACTGCAATTCTCCCAAAGCACGGTCACTTACGCCACCAATCGCGTGTTCGTGGTCAATCCCGTCACGTGTCCGACCAATAGCGTGGCGCTGCGTCAGGGCATGGAACGGTTCAAGTTTGTGCGGCAGGATTTTGATTCGCTGTTGAACCGATTTTTCTATCCCGTGACCAACGAGTACGTCCTCAACACGATCACCAATAACACCTTGATTCGTGAGCGGGTCCAGCGGGTCCTCACGGCGCCGGACTTTCTCATGACGGCCCAGGACCTGGCGACGACTCCGGCGGATGGTTTGATCGGTCCTGGCTTCATCGGGCGGGGCATTGATTTCAGTACCAACGGCGTGAATCCGGGCTTGGCGGGGCCGGGAACAATTCTGCCGTCGTTTGCCTCCAGCTTCGTTTTCAACAAGGTCGGTCCGATCTTTGGCAATATCTCTCCAGGCTCCATGGACGAGGCGAGCCAAATCCAGTTTCCCATTTGGGGAACTTTTGACGGCAGCACAAATGCACCGATTGTGTATCCGAACGGGACCAGCGTCTTGAATCTGGAGCATCAGGTCTTGATCCAGGTGCATCCCCCGCCGCCCACTTTGCCCCCCGGCAAGGTCGGTAATTCCTACACAGTGATCTTCACGGCCAGTGGCGGCGTGTCCGCGCCGGTGGTGTGGTCGCGGTCACCCGGTTCGCCAGGCCTGCCTCCGGGGTTGACTTTGAGCCAGAATGGAACGATGTCAGGAGTGCCTGAATCTGGCTCTGATGCCACGTATGATATCAGCATACGCGTTACGGATTCCGCGGGACGATTTGTGGATACGCCCTACGAAATCACCATCAGTCCCTGACCGGCAAACGAAAGTGAAAACCAGTTTTTTATGAAGCGGCTTTTCCTATCACTTCTAATCGGCGCGGGCTTGATCCCGCTGGCGGCGCATGCGGAGACGATGGACACCTGGACCAACGGGGTAAGTATCAATCTCTCGGCCGCGCTGCCGATTGACGCCACCAACTTCATCAATTCGGGCACGATCAGTGTCAGCAGTGTCTTCCCGTTCGACACCTCGAACACGCGGAATTTCACCAACAGCGGCACCATGCAGGGAGCCGTCGGGTTTCAATTTGATTACGCGCCGCGGAACAGCGGCGGTGCCTTGACTGCCCCGCGCCAGTTAGCGGCCAATTTTCACAACCGCAACGGTGGCCTTGTGACCGCCTTCGACAGCACCTTGTTCAACGGCAATCTCGGGAGCTACCTGCTCGTGTATGCCACCAACATTGTGAATCAAGGCAACCTCAGTGTCGGCGCGGGAGGTTTGTTGCATCTGGTTGGCTCGAACGTGAACCTGTCTTTCAGCGGCACCGGGGTGCGGGTGATTACGCCACAAGGCTCGTTCAATGACTCGCCCACGACCAACGTATTCAGCCCGGACGTGGCGATCTACGATAATTACTGGGGGCAGACCAACATGAACATCACCACCGATTTCATCATCCGCCCGGATGGGAGTGTGCAGTCGCCGCCGCATCGCGTGACCCAGGGAGCAGGTTTCTTCACCACGGTGGTGGGCGTTGGCAACCCCTACTCCAGCGGCTATTCCAATGCCGTGGGGATAGCTTCGTTCGAAATTACCCTGCCGGATGGCAGCACGATGACGACGAATGTCGTGACCAATTTTGTCCGCCAGGCCGTGTTTGTCGGGGTCAACAATCCCAGCAACACAACCGTGAACATCTTTTTCTCGCCCAGCAGCGAGCCGACCAACTTTTTCCGCACGGCCCATGTGCTGATTGCCACGGACACCACCAACGTCGTGAGTGCGGGCCTGGACGCCAATACGGTGTATTTCCAGGATACGCTGGCCTCCGAGACGAACAGCGGTGTGTTGGCGAATTTCTCCGGTGGCGGTTCGCGCCCCGCGAATTATCTATTGTCACGCATCCAGCAAGGCGGCGGAATCATCGGCAATGTCCCCATCACTCCGGATTTCCTGTATGAAACCTCTTTCTCCAACCGGGTGGTCAACGGCCCATACGCGGGCTATTCGGCCTTCATAGACAATCTGGTGTCTCGTCCCCCGGCCACGCCGGGAGGCACGGTTACCAACATGCCTGGTCGAATCAAGATTCAGGCGAACAGTCTGGACATGCTGAACGCGCGCGTTCGCGGCTCCGGGTATGTGGAAATTGACACCAAACACCTGGTGCGGAGCGCGGGAGCGGTGGTGGACTGCGAAAACGTAAGCTTCTTCCTGGGGTCCACCAATGGTCCGCTGCGGGTGCAGAATCTGATGAAAGAGTCAGTGGAACGGGTACGCGGTGATGTCTATGCCTGGAGCGGTACTTGGAGCAACTCCTACGTCATGGAGATCGAGAATTATGAAATAGACGAAGAAACCGGCGAGGCAACGCCGGCGCCGTTGACCAACAGCGTCACTGTCGGTTTGCATGTGTTGATTCTGGATGGAAGTTCTTTGTTCGATGAGCTGCCGGTTGCGATCCATAAGTTCGAAACCCGTGGCACGAATGTGGTGATCAGTGCCAACGACAATGGCACGGTGATCGAAACCTTCTTTGTGGACGGCCAGAGTTTTACGCTCCAGGGGAATCTCAGCCTGGATGGCAACCTGTTCCATTGGGTCCACACCAACGCGCCCAACCTGCAATATTTCACCAACACCGGTGTCCTGAGCATCCCCGGCGAGGCGCACTTTGGCGATGATGGGGCCGCACCCTACCTGGCCTATGTCAATGCGGGACGAATCCAGTCTGGCTCCTTGGTTATCAAGAGCGATTACTGCGAGATTGCCGGCACCAATGCGGTGAATGGTCCGGCGACGATCATCACTCCGTCCGCCAAGTTTGAAGGAGGTCGTGTTACCGCCGGGGGCGACATCACCCTGCAAGGCAATGTCTTCAAACTCAACCGTGCAGGGTTGGTGAGCAATCGCCGGCTTAATCTCGTTGTGACCGGCTCGATCTTTGACAGCGGTGGCGGTTCCAGCAACAGCATCGTTTGCCTGGACGGTTTCCACATGCAGTTCAAGCCGGCTTCCGGGGATCTGCTTGGCACCAGCGTGAGTTCCGTGGCGCCTTCTTTCGCCCGCGTAGAACACTTCTGGGCGGCGGAGGATCGTCTGGCCACGCGAGATGGATTTTCTGACAACGTGGCGTTAGGGCGCTTGACGCTGACGCCGGGTGGATTTGCCCCGTACGCGTACGCCTTTGCCGGTACTGGACCGGGCAAGGCGTTGTATGTAGACTGGTTGGATCTCTCGCAATTGTCGGATTATCAGAACCAGCTTGAGATTGACCCCAGCTTGGTCATCTACTTTGCGGCCGCGACGGTGGCCCCAACTGTCACCTTGCCAGTCAACCACACTGCTGAGGAGTTCTTGGACGGCCAGTTTGAGGGCCGTTTGCGGTGGGTAAAGGACTTTGCCGGTCCCAACAGTTCAGTGGATGTGCTGGTTAACGGTACGCAGACCATTCAGGTCAACCGAGCCCGCCGCAACAGCAAACTTTTGGATGATGACGGCGATGGCGTCCCGAATTTCTTCGACTTCACACCGTTTGACGGCGTCGTTCTCGCATCCATCGAACCGGTGGCAACGCCGGCCGGGGTGAAGATTTCCTGGATGGCGGCGGCCGGAACGGTTTATCACGTGGAATACCAGACCAACTTCAACGCTCCCTGGCAGAAACTGCTGACGACTACTTACATCGCGGCCACAAACGGAATTTGTAGCGTAATTGACACCAATGGCACGACCGGAGCAGGGATGCGCCTTTATCGCGTGATGTACCGCCCGGCGGGACAATGAGGACAGGTGCAGCCGCAGTTGCGGCAGCCCGAGAGAATGGAACGAAGATTGCCGTGGCGTGTGTGCCACGCGCGGTCACAGGCCACAAAGTAAGATTCATGAAGATTCAAAAGTTGATTGCTGCGTGTCGCGCGCAGGTAGGTCTTCGCGGGGCACAATTGCGGTGGGTGTTCCTGTTGATTGCCGGCTTGTGCGCCGGCATCGCAACCGTCTCCGCCCAGAGCAGCCTTCCCCGGATTAATGGCCACGAGGCGCATCCCACGCGGATTCTGGCGAAGTTCAAAGACACGGTGGTGCTGGCCGCCAGCGCGGATGCCCTGGCCCAAGTGGGCTCGCGTATAGATTGGGAGTACCGCCTCGTGCCGGGATTGACCATCATGGAGGAAGCGGACACGCCTGGGTTGGCCAGTGCGCCGGCGACGGACGAAACTGCGGTGCGAACCCGCCTGTTGAACCGCATCAATGCCTTGAAGGCCACGGGCCTGTTCGAGTATGTCGAGCCGGATTACATCGTGCGCACCTGCTTGACGCCCACTGACCAGTCCTTCGTAGATGGCACATTATGGGGCTTGCAGAACCTCGGCCAGAATGGTGGCGTTCCCGGGTCCGACATTGCGGCGACTGCCGCCTGGGATCTTACCACTGGTTCAACCAATGTCATTGTCGCGGTCATTGATACCGGCGTGCGTTACACCCACTACGACTTGACGAACCAGATGTGGATCAATCCGGGGGAAATTCCCGGCAATGGCATAGATGATGATGGCAATGGCTACATTGACGACGTTCACGGAATCAATGCGATCAATAACACCGGCAATCCCATGGACGACGACGACCATGGCACTCATGTGTCGGGCACCATTGGAGCGGCAGCCAATGACGGCAACCGCATGGTGGGCGTGGCCTGGAATGTCCGAATAATGGCATTGAAGTTCATAGGACCTCAGGGCGGGAGCACCGCTGACGCGATCAAGTGCGTGGACTATGCGGTGGCGCATGGCGCGCGTGTGTTGAATAATAGTTGGGGCGGTAGCGGATATTCACAAGCTTTGTTCAACGCCATTGAACGTGCCCACGAGGCCGGAGTGCTGTTCGTCGCGGCGGCGGGCAACTACTCCATAAACAATGACCAGACTCCGTTCTATCCGGCCAGCTATCCCAACGCCAACATCATTTCCGTGGCGGCCATGAATCGGTTTGACACCCTTGCTGACTTTTCGCACTACGGTCTGACCTCGGTGGACCTGGGGGCACCCGGAGTGTCCATTTATTCCTCGACCTCCGGGGCCGACAATGACTACCAGACTTTCGACGGCACCAGCATGGCTGCTCCCCATGTTAGCGGTGTGGCAGCGTTGATCCTCAGCTTGTATCCGTCGGCGGATATTGGGGAAATGACGGGGAGGCTGCTCGGAGGAGTCGTTCCGGTTCCCAGTTTGAGCGGACGGACGGTTACCGGCGGGCGCGTGAACGCCTACAATTCCTTGACTCTTTCTGGCACTGGGATTCTACAGGCCAATGTGGATCCGCCCTCGGGTTCGGTTCTGCTGGCCTCCTCCGTGCAGCCGATTGTTGTCCGCGTCACCGACGTGTTTGGCGTGAACAACGCCACGGTAAACGGTGAGATCATCGGAATTACCAACCTGACGTTCGCCAATGATGGCCAACCACCGGATGCGATCGCCAACGATAATCTTTACACCGCCGCCTTCCAAGTGCCCGCTTCAACCGGCCTGGTGACGATGACATTCACGGCGACCGCCCCGGATAAATTTGGCGTCACGAACGAGGTCTATTACACGATTCTGCCCCCGCCGCCCAACGATCACTTCACCAACGCCACCAAGGTGCCCAGTGAAGGAACTGCCTATCTGGCGAATAACCGATTTGCCACGTTGGAAGCGGGCGAACCCCAGCATGCCGGAGTTGCGAACGTGGCTGCCTCACTGTGGTGGAGTTGGTCACCTGCCAATAACACCAATGTCTTCATTGATACCACTGGAAGTTCCGTGGACACCGTGCTGGCTGTCTATACTGGCAGTGCGTTGAGCACCCTACAGTTGGTTGCTGCCACGAATGACGTTGGCATGCGTCGGCAGGCCTACCTGAGTCTGCCCGTGCAGGCTGGGACAACCTACCGCATCGCGGTGGCCAGCGCGGGAACAAATTCCCTCGGCTCCATTCAATTGCGGGTGGCGCCCGGTGGCGCCCGGGACGTGACCCCGCCGGCGGTCTTTGTTACCAGTCCGTTGAGTGGCCTTGCCGTCAGCAATGACGTCCTCAATGTGACCGGGACGGCCGTGGACCCCGCGCCGAACGCCACCGGAGTCAGTGAGGTGTTCTTAAGTATCAATGGTGGCATTGCTGCGGCCGCCGTTGGTACGACCAACTGGACGGCGCCGGCGCTGCTGCGGGCTGGCCAGAATACCCTAGCCGTGGCCTCGGTGGACGCTGCCGGCAACTTCTCGCCGAGTGTAACCGTGCAAGTGTATTACCTGCCGAATGACCCGGCTAACGATGTTTTTGCCAATGCCTTCCCGCTGACCTCCATGCCCGAGCGCGTCGAGGGTTATAGCACGAATGCCACCAAACAGTTTGGGGAACCGAATCATGCCGGGAACGCTGGCGGCAAGTCGGTGTGGTACTTCTATCAGCCGCCCGGCGACGGGGTATTGGTCCTGAACACCACCAATTCCACCTTTGATACCCTGTTGGCCATGTACACGGGAACCGCCGTGACCAACTTGACGCACATCGCCAGCAACGATGACGCCACCGACGGCGAGCCGGGCGGCATCAGTCAAATTGTCCAAGCCGTGAAATCCAACACGGTTTACTACATTGCGGTGGATGGATATGACGGTGTCTCCGGCTTCTACACCCTGAACTATTCCTTCACCCCCGCGACCGTTTTCTATTTGACGGTGGGCAGTGCCGAGGGCGGCACCGTTCTGCCCGCTTCGGGTTATTACGCCAGCAACGCCACGGTGATGTTGTCCGCGACGCCGGCGGCCTACCACCGCTTTAGTTCTTGGAGCGGTGACGTGGTTTCCACTGCGAATCCGGTGGCGGTGGTGATCCAAAGTAACATGACCGTGACGCCGGTTTTTGCCCCGGCGGTCTTCACCGACGGCTTTGAATCGAGCAACTTCTCCCAGTTGGGCTGGGTTACCAGTGGCAACGTGCCGTGGATCGTCACCAATACTGTAGTGGCGGTCGGACAGTGGGCCGCTCGTTCAGGTCAAATGACCGACAATCAAGTGAGCCAGCAGATGAGTTCGCTGATGGTAACCACCAACCTCTCCGCCGGCAATGTCACCTTCGATTACCGCGTGAGTTCCGAGCCGATCTATGACTATCTCAAGTTCTCGGTGGACGGCTTGGAAGTGCAACGGTGGTCCGGCGAAGTAGGTTGGGCAACTTTTGTGTACCCCATCACGACGGGAGAACACACCTTGCGCTGGGATTACGTCAAAGACCCGACGCTGAGTGCCGGATTAGACGCGGCCTTTCTGGATAACGTGAATCTGCCCTTCGGCCTTCCGATCAATGAGACCACGCCCGCTGTTCTCCAGATCATGCGGCTGCCGGACGGGAGTCTATTGCTTGAGATTCACGGGCAGGTTGATCGGGAATATCTCATCCAAGCGAGTAACAATCTCAATGCTTGGCAGACCATCGCCACACGGGTGGCATCGGGTGGTGTTATTCAGTTCACCGATCCGGATACTGGAGAACATCCCTTCCGCTTCTACCGGGCAATCGTGCCCGTGCCCTAACCAGGTCAGACTCAGTCTCGACAAGCAGGTATAGCTTCGGATGCCGGTCTGTGACTGGCTTGCCTTGGGCCGTGAACCGGTCAAGTACGTGCTCCGGTGCCGGTGTAAAAAGCGGGCCATCGCTTCCTGATCAATTCAAACGGTGCGGTTTGCCGACGAGAGGCTTCCCGACGGTCTCCGACCTTCGCCACCATCATCAACTTCACGGGAGCATCGTGACGCGCAGGCGGAGGAAGCGTTGGTGGGCAACTGCTGTTTGCGTGTCGCGAAAAACGACTTCCTCCACTCCGTTGCCCAGTGCGCTGGTTTGGAGCGGTGTGGTGGCCACGGCGGTCCACACCAGCAAATCGTCGCTGGCGAGCAGTTCGTAGAGCAAGCCGCTATTGAGGGTAGGTCGGCGGAACTGTAGCGCCGGATAAGTTTCATTCCCATCCGCCACCCAGATGAAATGGATCTCCGGCGCGTCCGCCTCGAAGGGCGAGGTGGCAAAGGCGAACTCACTCAGGTTACTGAAGCCATCGCCGTCTGGATCAGTGGCGGGACCAGAAATCGCGGGGTTGACCTGCTGTGCGGGAGTGAAGTTGGCCTGCACCCAAGCGGCATAGGTGCCGGGCAGAGCTGGTTCGTCCGCGCCGGGCGTTCCGCCAATCACACGGCTGGCCATCCAGTTGGTGGCGTTGCTGGGATCCGGATTTAGATTCGGCTGGTGGAGCACCAGCGATGGTCCAGAGCCGTCGGGTGTTGTCGGCCACGGTGAAGCGTCATCATAAGTGAAGTCGTGCAGGTCCACCGAGCCGGCAAAAGACAGGGTGAGACGCTCGCCGGCGTTGTCGAGGCGACCGCCGAATTCGCCGACCACGGGAAGGTTGCTGCCATACCGGGCGGCGAACGCGGCGAGATTCTGCGCCACCGCGATGAATTCTCCGGGCGCGAGGAGGGTGTTTTCCGGGAAAGTGAAACTGATGCCGCGGGTGAAACCCACGTCCGTGAGATTGATCGGATTCAAGCCGATGTTCTTCAATTCAATGAACTCGAAATCGTTCTTGTCCGTCGAGACCGCCTGTTCCGCGGGCGTAGCGGGATCCAGCGGGTGGTAATGGATTTCGCTGATGACCAGTTTGTCCAGCAGGTCGGGATGGGGAATGGCAGCACTTGGCGAAAACTCGACCGGCAGCGACCAATGACTCCAACGGCCGGTGCTGTCCTGATGCCGCACGCGCACGCGATAGGTTTTGCCGGCAACGGCCACATTACTGGGAAGGCGGACGACGCCGGGGGTGTTCGTCAGCACTTCGGAGGTCCAGACAGCTTGAAGCTCATACTTTGGCGCGCTGCCGGGAACATGCCCGGGCAGCCCGGGCGCGGAGATTTCCGCCAGCCGCCATTGGATGGCGGCAAACGTATTCGCACCTTGCGGATCACTGAAGGCCGACGACGTGAACGACAGGTCATTCAGCGGGAAGCTGGCAGCGCCCGTGTGGGTTGCGACGGGCCGCGCGGGGATGTCGGCATCCGCCGCTTCGGAAAGCAGGTACTGGTAGCCATAGCCGAGTTGATTGCCGTTGCTCACCGTCCATTGACCGCCGGGCCAGGCATTGATGGCGTAGTCCCGGAGGTAATTCATCGAGTCCTCGTGACTGGCGTGGCCGGTGAAACCCGGTGACCGCAGCCAGCGCGTCCACGAACCATCGAAGCGGCTGTCGGAGAAGGGCGCCCAGAAAAAGTTTCCCTTGTGACTGGTCTGGCCGCTCCGGTTGCCGACCGCTCCCTGCGTGCGCGGATGCATGTTCCATAACGCGGCATCCGCATTGGCCCAGGTTTGCGTCTGACCAATCGGATGAACAATGCGCGCAAACTCCTGGATCAGTTGTCCGATCTGGCCGCCCGTGGGGCTGCCGTCCGAGGCAACGAGATCCAGCAATTCGCGGGCGCGATTGCGGTATTGCAGCGCCAGAGCGGGTTGTTCCAGCAGCGCCTTGTGCGCGTGGATCACTCCCGGATAGGCCGTGCCGTTAATGGTGGTGGTCCAGTGGCTCTTGGCGATGAACATCATGTCGAGGTCCCACGGCAGGACGAGCCAGCGATTGTCACTGGAACGGTGATAGAAGTAGTGATTGTAGCCTCCGCGGACGTCCACATTGCCGGTGAGTCGGCTCAGGGCGTGGAACGTGTAGTAATTCTCCAAATCCAAATTCGCCTCCCACCACGCCAACGAAGGGGAACTGTTGACGTGGGCGTTGCGGAAGGTGTTCCAATCCGAGGAGTCCAGCGGCTGCCCGATGCCTTGATGCTTCTTGTCGCCGGCGTTCCCTTCAATCTTATAGACATTCCCGTCCGGCAGGCCGCGTTCGTCCAGAAACGAACCACTCAGCGGTTCCAGCGCGAGGTACAAACCCCAGAAATCGCCGGCATACTGACCGTCGGCGTTGCCGATGGGGTCGTTGACCAAACTCCCGGCGGGCGGTGTCTCCTGCGCGCCGCGCACGACGCGGAAGTGATAGTAGTGCGTGTTGGCCGACGGGACGCCCGCGAGTTGATAGATTTTATAGGCCACCGCCTCCTCGACCCCCGCCATACCGCGATGCAACGCCGCCCACGGACTGGAGCAACCCTCGGCCGAGAAGGACTTCCAGGTTTCGGCGTACGGCTGATTGAAGTTGTCCCGCGCCACCAGATTGCGGGAACGATTGAAGTAGAACCGCCACTTGTTCTTGCCTGAAACATAGGTTGAAGCTTCCCCGCGATTACGAAACTCAATGTGGTCATACACCACACCGCGGCTCACAAAGGTTCCGCGAAAACGGACATTGTCGTAACCGGAATTATACTGGCAGTTGATCACATCGGTGCCGTTGGCAATGAGGGTGTAAGCGGGCAATTCGCCCAGCACGCTGGCCGGATACGTCGTGATGGGCGTTGCCCCCGGATTGAACGCGCCGGACCAGTCCGGCAATTCGCCATAAACGTAGTAAGCGAAGTTCGGCTGTTCATCATCGGCGTAGGGCACGGTTTGCGCGTTGCCCAAGGCATCCGCAAACGTGATGCGGTAGCGGACTAGGCGGCGGTTGGTTTGCAGCGCGCCCGGCAACACCGCAGTATAAATGGAATCTCCGGCCACCTCATCGCCACCCGTGCCATCATCCACCATTGGCACGGTCGTCCAAGAATTCGTGTACGCGGCGTCCGTCAGCCGGACGTACGCGCCGGGATCCACCGTTTGATAAGCGAGCGTCACCGCGCCCATGCCGTCGGGATCAGTGATCTTGGCAGTGATCGTCACCGGCGCGCCGGGCGGCGGTTGCGTGGGCGCGTGCGCGACCTGGCGGATTTGCGGCGGGATTTGATGCAACTCGCGGTAGGCCGCGTTGCGGGCGCCAGGCGTGGGATCAGAGCTTGCGCCGGCGGGGACCGACTGCAATTCGAGGTCGAAGTAGTAATCCGAACTGGTGATGGATTGATTGATCGAATGAACGGCGATGACGTTGTCGCCGCCGAAGAGATACGCGGCGGTGTTGAACAAAGTTAATTCCTCCCAAGCCGTGGCCGGATGATCGCCACTCGCGATGGCGTTGAAGGCCAGTTGTCCGGCGGGCACGTTGCGCCGGGTCACTTCGGTGCCGTTGATCCATACCACCACCCCGTCGTCGTAACGCAACCGCAGGCGGAGTTGATTTGGAATGTTGTCGGCGGACACCGTGAAGGTCTTGCGGAAATAAACCGTGGAGTAACCGCCGCTGCCGCCCACCCGGCGCATGTCGGTCAAGGTGGTGTTGACCGTGTAACCGCCACCGTAACCGAACGGAGCATTGCCCGTCAGCCAACTGCCGTCCGGGTAAGCAAGCGAACGCCAGCCTTCCACGGGTGCGGAGGCTTCGTTGGTGCCCTTCGCATAGCGCCAGCCCGTCGCCGCGGCCGATACATACGTCACCGGCGCGGGCGTCGGACCACTGCTGCCGGACGGACGCCAAGAACCGCCCAGGTCGTTGTCGAGTGACGGATGAATAAGTTCCGCGGAGTTGCCCGCGCCATCTGCGCCGGTTGGCCACGGAAAGCCCGCGCCGTAAGCCACCTGGTCGCGCAATGAACCGGTCGCATCGCGCAGTTCGATGGTTTCACCTTTCGAGGAAAGCTTGCCCGACCATGGCCCCAGCGCGGTCACGCCGTATTTCGCGAGTAAGACTGCGGGATTTTCTCCCACCACCAGATAACCGGTGGCTGGCAAAACGGTGTTGGATGGGAAAGTGAAGTTCACCGCGCTGGCGAGCGTCCAGCCGGACAGGTCGAGCGGCGCATCACCCGGATTGTGCAACTCGATGAATTCCTCCAACGAAGTCCGGTCGCCGGGCTTGTAATGAAACTCATTGATGACCGCCGTCGTGGGAACCGGCGCGGTGGTGGTGAAGGATTCGCTCGACGCGGCCCACGCACCGCCGGCGGCGTTCGTCGCGTAACAACGATAGTAGTAAGTGGTGTTCGGCAACAGTCCCCCGACAAAGCGGGTGAACGTGCCGGATTGAATCCCCACCCCGGCGGCGGATTCCCAAGCCTCGGCATCACTGCCGCCGTCGGTACTGCCGTAATAAATCGTGACCTGCGGTGCGTCGTTGCCCGTTTCGGTGACTTCACCACGCAGATTGGCCGTCGTGCCGGTGATGCCATTGGCGGATCGGTTCAGGACCACCGGCGGCGCGATGGTCAAGGTGACAAAACTGAGCGAAGTCGCCGCCCACGTGGCGCCGCCGGAGTTCGTGGCAAAGGCGCGGAAGTAATACGTCGTGGCCGGACTCAAGCCAGTGACTGTTGCGCTTCCGCTGCCGGTCTGTTGACCCAGTGAAATTGAAGCAGCCCAAGCTGCCGTGCTGTTGCCGCCGTCGGTTTCGCCGTAGTAAATCCTGACCAGCGGCGGCTCGCCGCCAGTCGAGAGCACAGTGGCGCCCAGCGTCGCGGCGGTAGCGCCAAGATCCACGGCGGCCACCGTTTCCACCTGTGGTGGCTCGGGCAGGGTTTCAAACGAGGCGGCGGGAACCACCCACGAAAGACCAGCGTTGTTGCTGGCCCGCGCGGTAAAGAACCATGCCCCACCGGGATTCAACCCGCTGATGCTCGTCGCGAAAGCGGCGGATTGGGTGCCCGGCAGTGTGATGGAATCCTGCCAGTTGCCCGGCGTGACGCCGCCATTCTCCGTCCCCCAGAAGAACGTCACCGTCGGCGCGCCGTCCCCGGCATCCAGCACTCGGCCCGTGAGCAACGCCGAGGTGCTGGTGATGTTTGAGGCCGTCAAGTTGCCGAGCGTGGCTGCGCCCGGCTGACTCAACGGCTCGGCCTCGAGCCGGATGTGATCAAAATGCGAACGCCCGGCCCCGCGCGCCTGCAACAAGATGCGAATGGTCCGACCGACCGCCGCCGGACTGTCGGGTGTGTCGAACACCAGCGGCGGCGCATCCGCGAAGGACTGCGGCGGCAACGCGGAGGCATCAAAAATGCCGGTGGCATGCAGCGCGCCGGTGGCGTCGGCGAGCAGATACTGCGACTGGTTGCCCGTCTGGGTAAGGCCATTGCGATTCCCGACCGCCACCGTCAGCGTGTAGCGCGTGTTGGCTTGATAGGTGACGCCGAGGTCCTGCCAGACGTCATGATTCAGTTCCATGCCAAGGTGATCCGTGCCTTCGGCGACAAAGCCGGTGATGTACTCCTCGAAGCCGCTGCCATTGTCCGGCCCGCCGGTTTCCTTCCACTCTGGTTCGAGATTATAGGTCCACTCGCCAGCGGCGATGCTGTTGGTTTCAAACGAGAAGTCGCCCACGGGCACCGGCGCGGCGATCAACCGCAACTCTGACAGCATCACCACCCCGGAGAGGACAACAACGGCAACAAGTTTCATGAATCGAAGCACTTTGACACTGCGGCAAGATACCGCACTCGGCGTAAGCGTAAAGTTTCGGCTGAACCACCAATTTGGGGGATTGGTCGCGGGCCTGACAAGCGTCTGGCCGTTATCGCTGGTCACCTTGGGTCTTGTCCGGCGCCGTCCAGCCGCCGACCTGGTAAGAAGCAACCCAAGAAGGGTTGACTGGACAGGATGGGTATGTCTTGTCGCGTGGCCGTTGGTTTGTCAGGCTGGCGCGGTGATACAGAAGTGGTTTGTCATTCTGGGGCTGGTGGGGGCGTTGCCGGCGCCGGGGGCGGAGCGTGTTTTCGACTTCAGCGAGTTTCCGGCGGACCAGACGCCGCCCGGCTTTCGCAGCATGGTCGCGGGCGAAGGTACGCTGGGCGAGTGGAAGGTCGTGATGGACGAAGTACCGCCGCGGCTGGAGCCGTTGTCGGACAAAGCCCCGGTCCCAAGCCGCCGCGCGGTACTGGCACAATTGAGCCAGGAGCCGAATGACGAGCGTTTTCCCATTCTGATGTTTGACGGCGAGACGTTCGGAGATTTTGAACTGACAACGCGCTTCAAACTGGTAAGCGGCCAGACCGCGCAGATGGCGGGCATCGCGTTCCGCATGAGGGACGAGAAGAATTTCTATGTGGTTCGCGCCAGCGGTCTGGGCCGCAATGTCCGTTTTTACAAGGTGGTGGACGGCGTGCGCAGCCAGCCGATTGGTCCGACGGTGGATGTCCCTGCCGGCGTCTGGCACGAATTGAAGATCCAGTGCAAGGGCAACCGAATTCAAGTCTGGTTCAACGGCAAAGACATCATTCCCCCGCTTACGGACAACAGTTTTCAGGCGGGTAAGTTCGGTTTCTGGACGATGGCTGACTCAGTAAGTCATTTTGCGGACACGAAGATGATTTATACGCCCCGGGAGATTCCAGCGGTGGCCATGGTGCGGGAGATGGTTAAGAAATATCCACGCCTGCGCGATTTGCGGGTTTATGCCCTCGACGACAACCGCGAACCGCGGGTGGTGGGGAGCAAACACGAAGAGGCCATCGGCAGCCTTGGCGGAAAATCTGAGAAGGACTGCATTGCCGAGGGCAGCATCTATTACGGCAGGGACCGGCAATCGGTTTCGGTGGTGATGCCGTTGCGCGACCGCAACGGCGATCCCATTGCCGCAGTCCGGTTGGTGATGGAAACCTTCGTCGGACAGACCCAGCAAAACGCTTTGGCTCGGGCCCGGCCCATCGTCCAGCAGATGCAGGCGCGGGTGCGCTCGCTGGATGAACTCGCGCGGTGAGACCGGCTGGGCTCCGGTTCGCCAAGCCCAAGTCCACATCTGGTTTCCTTTGCGCGCGGAGGTATTATGGGAACCTGGACCATTCTTCTGCGTCCCATCTGTTGAGTGGGGCAACATCGGTTCTGGCAGCCGGTATCGGCGAAATCAATTTTTTTCGTAATCTCCAAACCGGTGGCGAGCCTCTTGCTTTCGCAATGACAACTATGCGATTGGCCGTTTTCATCGAACGCGACGGCGTTTTGAATAAAGCGCGCGTGGAACGCCAGCATCAGGTCAGTCCGGTGATGCTGGAGGAGTTTCGTGTGTGCCGGGCCGCCAGGCCCTTGTTGCAGCGGTTGAAGGCTGCGGGATTCATTCTTATCGCGACGACCAACCAGCCCGCATTGTCCCATGGCCATCTCTCGCGCCGGGAACTGGATCGCATGCATGACCTGCTGCGCCGGGAATTGCCGCTTGATGACATTTTGGTCTGTCCCCACGACGAATCCGACGATTGCCCCTGCCGCAAACCCCGCCCGGGCCTGTTGTCGGAAGCGGGATTCACCTGGCAACTGAACCTGGATCGGTCCTTTGTCATCAGCGACAAGTGGCAGGATGCTGAAGCCGCGCGTCAGCTCGGCTGCACCTCGGTCGTCATCGAATCGCCGTGGCTGGGTTCTGGCCATCACGATCTTGTGGTGACCTCGCTGGCGGCAGCGGTCGAGAAAGTGCTTCAGTTGCACGCGACCCCTAATCTGGTTTTCGCCTAGCCGCTTCCGTTAGGAAGGCTTTCTTCGCCACGGTTTGCGTCCTCAAACCGTAGATTCGATTTCCAGCCTGCGGATACTTACGACACGGAAAACCGTTGAGCGCTGGTACGGAGGCGAGTGACCGTGGCACACCAATCACAGCCTCACCGACCCACGCAGCGCCTGGCACTGTGCGCGGGGAGTTCGCGCCGACCCATGACCACGGAATATCCGAAATACGCGCACACTATTTTCTTTCGTGACCGGTGGCGACCTTTTGGACTGCGGTGGCAGAGCGGGAGCGGGGACACCGCTTTCCGTTTGGGCGGAGGATTTCCATGGATTCGGACGGCTGGTGAGCGGGCGAAAGCGGGTGGCGCTGTACTTCCCGCCGCAGTCCATAACGCACTGGTAAAAACACGCGACGGCTTCTCATTTCGGCTCTGACCTCGCCGCAGCGCCCCTCGCATTTTTCAGACCGGTTCTCACACCTTATACTTTGGACGGTGGCCGAGCGCACGCAGCGCGCCGGCCACCGGCTAAGGCCCCTTGTAGAATTCCTATGTCCTGAAACAGGCGCTTACTTCTTACTCCCGTGCCACCACGGTGTCGTAAAGACCGTAGTGCGTCAGGCCCTCGTGGCTCTCAATGCCGGTGTAACGGAGCGAGGCATCTTCATAACGACGGAAGGCGAAGACGGCCTGATTCATTTGCTCGGTATTGAACACCTTGAGCCGCACGAGCAGGTGAAAATCTTTCACCGTCAAACCCGTGACCGTCTCGAACAAGTCTGGCTCAATCTTGGTGATGACGTCTTGCAGCGTGTTCTCGCGGAAATCGGTTAGATACATGAACGCCGGGATGCGCGTGGCGAACTTGATGAGCTTTTCCTGCACGAGCTTACGCTTGGACTTAAACTCCTTTTCTTCGTCCGTGAGCTGCTTCATCTCTTTCTTGGACAAATCCTTTTCCTTGGCCTTGTTCTTGAGGCCCTTCACCACCTCGCTCTTGTTGATGATGGTTTCAATGATGTTGTCGCCGAGCGAGCGCCAGCCTTCGATGCGCTCAACGGCCGCCATCGCCTCGGGATTTTCGAGGATGCGGCGCAAGGTGTCGTTGTCCACGTTCACAAGCAATGCGCTTTCCCACTTGCGCGCGAGCAACGTGGCGGATGTTCCGGACATCGCGATGTCGAGGATGCCGCCCGCGTCAATTTGCGTCATGTTCGCGCCGTCGTAAGCCAACACCGGCAGGAACGAGATGAGGTCTTTGACGGCGTTCTCCGGGTTCGGCTCGCCGGGCGAAAGGCCGATTCCATACTCGGAAAGCTGTCGCAGCGCGCGTGTGGGCGCGAAATCGAACACGAAACACACCGGCTTGAGGATTTCCTCCTCGTTCGGGTCGTCGCCGTTGGGGTTCTGGATGGACCACGGCGATTGCACGCGAAAAGCCGACTGAAAATACGTCTCCGGCGATTTGAGATTGCGCAGCATCAGTATCGAGGACCATTGCGGCACGGTGACGCCGGTGGTGAGCTTGCCGCACGACAGCGTGATGGTCTTGGCGTCAAAGCCGCTGCCGATGGCCTCGCGCACTGGCGGCAGTGCGTCCAACCCGATGCCCGCGCTTGCGCCTGCGGCAACGACCACGTCGTAGTCATGCCAGAACGTGTTGTGTTTTTCGGCCAGCAAGTTCGCCATCGCGTGACACGCGGCGACGTTGGGCAGGAACCAGAACGAGTGCTGGAGATACGGCAGCAGGCGCACGTCCGAATACGGAAACGGCGGGCGCGTGCCGGTCTTCAGATACTCGGTGGCCTTGGGCGCATAGCCGCCACGGATGATGTCCAGCCACTTCTGCACGTCGCTCTTGTGTTTGAATTGCGCCAACACACCTGTGCCTGTGGCCTCGAAAAACGCATTGAGATCAAACTCATCAAACTCCCCGGCACTGGCGATGGCCACCAACTCGTCGGGCATCTGATAGGTGAGCAGCCGCATCTGCGGCAGTGCGCCATAGGGATTCCAATTGCCGGGATTCCTTTTTGCGAACTCTTCCTTC
>JAHCLO010000061.1 GCA_026125285.1 Verrucomicrobiia bacterium
TAGTTGGCACCGTAGAGCGAAAGCAGTCCATAGGTGTTTAAGGCGAATCTTCGTTAAAGGTTCTGATTTCGCGCTGGCAGGATTTCGAAAGTCGCTTACCCTTCAACTTGGGTATGAACTACGGAGGCTTTCTTGGGTCGGGTTCAAGTTCAGATGCGGCACGCTCTTTGTGGAGCCGGGCCTGCTGGCTGGTGTGCTTATGCCAATTGATGACGACGACCTCCCGCGGCAATTCGAAGCTCGACACCAGCGATCCGCTCGGTTTCTTCACCAACCTTTCCGCGCGCCTCCTCCAGTCTGAACTCGGCTTGAAACTGGGCCGCATTCAGGTCTGGCCGACCAACCATTACAGCCCGGCAGTCCACCGATTGCTGCAAGTCAGCGCCAACATTCTGGACTCCACCACCAATCGGTTCAACGACAGTTACCCGTATCTCCCGAGCGTGTTCCGTCCCAGGTTCACGAATGACGGCCAGACCATTTATATCTGCGGATACGAAGAAGCCGGCCCTGCTGCGCTGACCAATGTCTGGCGTGACCTGAACGATCCGGCCGACCGCGACGCACTTCAGGAGGGCGATTATGTGCATGGCATCCCGGTCGTCATCGGAGCAAAGAAGGGCTTTCCGAATTTCAATGAGTTCGCCATGCAGAGTGTGTTCCAAATCACGCGACGACTTCAGCTAACTCGCCCCAGTGTGAGTGCGCCACGCAGCACCTGGCAAACGAATCAGGTGTTCATCATGGGCATCTCGAACATCCTTGGTGTGGAACTGTGGAATTCGTATCGGTCCAATTACCCGCGGACCATGCACATCGTCGTGGAAAACAACATCGCGATGCAGTTGACCAATGATACCGGGTTCGTGCTGACGACTTCGGTGAATCTCCCGGTGTCCCTCTCCGTTCCATCAAATGCATGGACAGGTTACAATGCTCTCGCTTCCGATCCATCGTTCCAAGTTCCGCTTCTGACGAACGTGGTATTCCTGCCCGATGCAGGCTACCAGTCTGATCTTCCGCAGTTCACGACGAACTTGAACCTGGCTTGGGACACGAGCCAGACGTTTCCGCTTCCACACTGGGGGTTGGCTATCACCAACCGCTTGCGTTTGTTCATGGTGGACCACGAAACGCAGCGCTTGCTGAACTTCTTAACGCTACCGGAATTGAGCGGCAGACGCGATCTGAGCGAGGAAATCAGAGATCCGGACGATGCGCTTGGGTTCAACGGATTGTGGAGCACGAATCGCGTGAACGGCACGTTCCCAATAGGAATCTTGAACCAAATTGAGATCTCACTGGGCAACCTTGGTGGCTATGCAGCCAATTGTCCTCCGAGAACACCGAACCGGGTCTCCCAAGTTCCTGCTGGTTCTTTCCGCGCGCGCTGTCTCCTCTCACCCCGGGGAGTTCGATCGGTGCGTCGGGTCGTTGCTTCCCGACCGATGCTGGCTTCACCATTTCCGGCAGGCTGGCCACTCCCACTTTTGTGTAACGAGGCCGAACCGAGTTCGCGGGACGCTACGGCTCGCGCGTTTGCCTTCCCCAGCCTCAACGGGCGGGATCGCTCCCATCCGCTTCGGAGTCGGCTACATGACTTTCGACCAATTATCATGATTAACTCTTCTCAGTTAACTAGAACCAGCCAAGCTTGCTTGGCGCTTTCCGGAAAACTCCGACGCCGTTGCGACAAACGACAGCCCTGACCGCCACCCAGTTTCCCAAGTTCAAGATCGCGTGGCCTCGACCGAGTCAATCTTGGTCGTGATTCCAAACCATGTACAGGAACGGATCGCTGGGCTTCCCTGGACTTGGTTTTGCACAGGCACCGAAAACCGATCCCGTACTGTGCCGACAATCGCAATGCCCAATGCACAACCAGCGCCATCGAATTGTTGAAACGGATCGTGCGCAAGATAAGTAAGAATTGCGGAGTCATTCCCAACCTGGAATCGCTGTTCAAGCTTTGTTATCCGACCTTGGAACCGATAGTGATCAAGTGGACAATGCAGAACCAAGATCGGTGCGGAGCCTCAACTGTTTCGTGACTGAGTCTGGAGACCTGGTGCAGGCGCTGAATGCCAAAAGAACTGGAACGAAGCAACCGTCCGACCACAGGGGGCGGGAACTCACGCTCACGAAACCGGTGCATCAATTGTGTCATCAATTGAGTTGCACGAGCACCTTCGATCTGTTAGTAACAGGCCATAGCGAAGCGGGTGTGGTTCAATGGTAGAATGTGGCCTTCCCAAGGCTGAGACGAGGGTTCGATTCCCTTCACCCGCTCCACTTCAACTGCGCCAATCTCAAGCACTTCCGCAATCGTCCTCAGTCGCAGGGGGCATTTCCTGAAAATTTCCTGAAAGCGCAAACCGTTTTCCGGGGCCAATTCGGTTCTTGATCCCATGAGACCGAAGAAGTTTCCAGAGCGGGTCGAGAAGTTCGGCGTGGTCGCCACGATCTACAAATCGAAGAAGAAAGCCAAGGGCTTCACGATTGCCTACCACGTCCGAGGAGAACTGGTGCGGAAGACTCGCAACAGCTACGAGGACGCCAAGCAACTGGCACTGTCCGTCGTGGAGCAGAAGGGAAATGGCGAACTTGACGTGCTGACGCTGACCAGCCAGGACTGCCTGCTTTACCGGCGTGCAGTTGCGGCCGTGAAGCCGACCGGTCGCCCGCTCGACATGGCGGCCCATGACTACGCAGAAGCCGTCAAATTGCTCGGCCCTGACTCCCTGGTGGAGGCCGTGAGGTTTTACCTGGCGAACCGCACCCAGAAGCTGCTTTCTCGAACTGTTGAGGAGGTCGTTACTGAGTTGTTGGAGATCAAGAGAACCAATGGCCGCTCCAGGCTCTATTTGATTGATCTCCGACTCCGCCTGACACGGTTTGCCGAGTCGTTTCGGTGCCCGATTCATACGGTCGAACCGACAGACATTCAACGATTCCTCAACGGCCTCAAGTTGGCAGGACGCTCCCGTAACAACTTCCGTCGTGCGATTGGCACCCTGTTCCGGTTTGCCAAAGTTCGCCGTTATGTCGCACCCACCCACACTGGTATCCTGGAAGTCGAAAAGGCTTCCGGCGTAGCCTCAGAAGTCCAGGTATTCACCGTCGATGAACTCATGGTTCTCATGGTGGCGGCAAAGGAGGATTTGATTCCCGCACTTGTGATAGGGGCGTATGCCGCCCTGCGCTCCGAGGAAATCAAACGCCTGGACTGGTCTGATTTCAAGTGGGAGGAAGGGCACATCGAGATTCGGGCGGCTATCACGAAGACAGGCATCCGAAGGCTGGTGCCCATCCCAGAGAACCTCAGACAGTGGTTGTTGCCATACAGGAAAACAAGCGGCCCAGTGTGTCCTTACAAGAACCTCGGCAATCAGTTCCTCAAGCTCGCCAAGGCAGCCGGAGTGATGTGACCTCGAAGCAGTCCGTGTTCGTGGAGGCTGCGTCCGGTTCACCCTGATTCCGCCTCCAGGCAATCACCCGACCACTAGGACGAGGATGCGTGCCCGGCTCCATAGCCTGTTCAAACACACTGGATTCAGGGTGCCTGACCGTTACCTCCATCTACGTGTCGGGCGTCGTCGCCGGGCGATTGCGGTTCTGGTAGCACCGAGAATCCCATGAGCAATACGACCGCCCCATCCCGACCATTCGCCAGCCCGGAGGAGTTCTTCGACCAGTGCGACCTTCACCAGCTTTTCGACGAGTGGGCGGCAAGTCATCGGCGGCAGTGTGCCATGAGCAGCGCCGGGTTCCGGCTCGACCGCTGCGAGCATGTCCCAACGCACGACCTCACTATCCTGGCCGGGTCTCGTCCCTTGGCCGAGGAACCTCGTACCACCCGGCGCATCCGTAGGGCGGTCGTTCGCAGCTTCCAGCAAGAGGGCCTGCACGTCCGCAGCGACATGATTGCCGTGTACTGGAGCCAGAAGGATGTTGCGGGAGCTTCTGGCATACGTCGCCTTCACTTTCCCACTTCTTGGCGATCCAGTCCAGTCTCCCAGCGGCCCGATGACCATCTTTCGACACACGTCCACTGCGGTTCTACGAGTGAGGCGAGGATGGAGCAGCCCACGTCGCACTCCTTCCTGGATCAGATCGGCGTCCAGGTAGTTGGCGATGATCTCAAGGGCTGCCACACTGGAGGGTAGATTCTGAAGCATCCTTGGGTCGCTGAGGGTTGGGTTTCGGGCCAAGGATGCCAAGACCTGGCAGTAGCGATAGCCCCAGGGCAGTCGGCCAGCGTTGTGGATGGCGGTCATTTGACCATGCGTCGTTTGGCGCTGGTAGTACTACGACGAGGAGGGACGACACCAGCGCCGTCTCTTTTCCGACCAGCGATCGGCAGAAGCCAAAGCTGAGAGGCCGGCCAAGAAGCTGGCGAAGCGCGAACTGCCCGGCTTGATGCTGAATGGCCAGTAGCGTTTGATCTATGAACGCGCCCCGGAGACGGCGTGGCATACCGGTTTCGACCTCGAAATTCCTCGTCTTGGATGCGTAGCAGCCCGCCTGACCTTGAAGGGCGTGTCAGTGACGGAAACCGCAAGGTTCCACGTCGAGCACACGGCCAGTACGATCTCCAGGACCGTCGCGGAGGTCGTCGAAGAACCCGTCAACGACCGCACGAAGAACGGCCGATCTCCGGGATACATCTGGGACTTGAGAATTCGGCTGATGCGCCAGTTGCGGTTGGCCCGGAAGGTGAGCGAGTTGCCATGACGCGCGAGCTCCCAGCGGTTGAACGCGCGAGAAGATACGTCGGAAAGATTCCCGGCGCAGTTTCCGGAGCGGGCGGGCACGATCAAACATTTGCCGTTACCTGCAAGCTGCTGGAATTCGGGTTGTCGCCGGATGAAGCGTGGCCTTTGTTGCTGGAATACAATCACCGTTGCGAGCCAGATTCCGTTCTCGTGTCGGCCTCATTGCAGTCTGAGCCGGTAAAACCGTCGCGCGAGCCGGGCCGCCCCGACGTCGCTGAACGGCACCATCCCGGATTCCGGCACCGCATTGGTCATGAGCGGCAGCCAGCTCAACAGATTGGTCGAAGCCTCAATCACCGCGGTCAACCCGGGCGCGGCGCTCGTATTGAATCCGAACTGGTTCGAGTTTAAGCCAAATCCAGAATCGTTCCTGAGAATGAGTGGTGGCGGCGGCGGAATGACCTGAACGGCGTAGGCGTTGCATTGTTGCGCCGGCAGCGTCAACGTGAAGGAGTTGCTCCCCGCAGCCAGGTTGATGGTGACAGTGCCGCCATCAAAGAGGTTCGTCAGCCGTAACGATTGCGAGTTGGGGAACGTCCAGCGGTTCGTATCGAAGGTGATGGTCGCACTCACGGCCTGCGGGCTGAAATTCCGCACCGTCAGGTAAGCCCGGCCCGCCGCGGCGTTCGTGCCAAAAGCTTCAATCCCCACCGTCGCGTTGTCCACCGTCGCGTCGGTGACGGCCCGCCAGCCGGCGAGACTCATCGCCCGGATGATCGGCACATACTTTTTGAACAGCAGGCGGTCGCGCTCGTAATAGGCCGGTTGCTCGAAATAATTATTGCTCGACGCGTCGGCGCTGAAAGCGCTCGGGTAAATCGCATAGACCGCACACAAGCGCATGTAGTCCTCCATCTCGGCACTCGAAACCTTGGTGAAATCAGTGTTGAGCAAATAGCCGTAAGGCCGCACACCGGACAAAGCCCGTGCATACAAGAGCGAGTCATCCGACGGCGGCACGAAACTCCCGGCGGCGTCGAAGCAATTGATTTCCGCGCCAGCAAAGTCAAACAAACCGATGCCGAGGGGCAGCCGCGGCCACGGCGCGAAGACGGTGTTGGCAATGATCGGTTTACCCAACGCATGAACGTCCGCGCCAATGGCCCGCGCCATCTCGAACGTGCCAAAGATCAACGGCGTCATCAGCGTGGAATTGTCGCGCGTGTAGGTCGGGGGAAGCGTCGTGGTCCGCAAATGATTCGAGCTGTAATCCGCAACCGTGGCCGCGGCGCCGAAGCTGTCAATGTATTCACCGTCCAGCACGCAGTTCTCGGGATGATTGTAAACGTCGTGCATGGTGGTGTTCCATTCGTTGCTAAACTTCGTGACAGTGTATGGCGGGTTGGAAATGCCGGGACTGGCATTGACGTAGAACGCCGCACCGTAGGGGCACCACGGCGCCGCCGCCGGGAAGAACGAGAGCAGGCCGTTCGGATCGCGCACGCCGGAACTGAGCGTGGCCGTGGCCGCCTTGACGTTCTGCGTGTGTTGTTGGAGCAGGTAATTCTGGACGGAGTTGTAGTCGGTGTTCGAGAGATTCGTCGGCATGTTCATCCAATAGGACCACGGCTCGGAGACATAGCGGAACGACCCGATGCCGTGCGTATCGTCATATTTCACGAACGCCGTGTTGTACCCGATCTCGTGATAGCGGATGCCGAAATCGCTGACGTTGGTGATGCCGCGAATGTCGGCGAACGCCACCCAGATGCCCTCGTTCGTGAACGCGCGGGTAAAGGCTGCCGGAAAGCGGCGATAGAAACCCTCCAGACCCGAACGCAATCCCCACGCCGCGTCGCTGCGATAAAGCCACAATTCAGCCGTGGCGATGTGCGGAAAATTCGTCGGCGTGGCGCTGAGGCCAACGTCAAACACGGCGAAGAATTGTCTGGTCGCACCATTGTAAATCATGCGGAAGGGCCGGTACCGGTCGGGCGGCACGGCGAGCGTGAGCGCCGAAGAATTGGCGACCGTGGCGACCGGATAGGCGCTGACCTGGTTGCGTGCGCCCAATTCCAGGTCCGCAAGCGTGGCGCTTTCGAAGGACTGAGTAATCGCAACGCGGTCACGTGGCGAGTGCCACCAATAGCCTGAATGCATCGTTAGCGGCAGAGCGAAGTAGAGTGAGATGGCGCGATCAGCGGCGTTCAGGTTGGAAACCGTCGCTTGAATCCGAATGGCATCGCTTGTCGTCGAGTAGCGAATCTCCGCGCTGAGATTGAGGTTCGTGATCACGCCCTGCTGCAGGAGATCGTTGCTACTATTGCTAACCCAGCCGCCCACGGTCCACCAATCCGACCCGGCGCCGCGATCACAAACAAACCAGCCGGAAGCGTAATCTTCCGCCGCGCCGCGCAGGTCGTTCGTGCCGTCCCGCACTGCCGCGATCACGCCGCCGTCTTGCGTCACCTCCACCTGCAATCCGTCGCCGCTCAACAGCAGGAACCGGTTCGTTGCGTCGTAGGGCAGCGGGCTCGGCGCGCTGGCTATCACCGGCGCACCGTCGAATTGCACCACCGCGTCCTGTACCTCCTCGACGCTGATGTCGTCGAACCAGACCGTGCCCGTGTGCGAGTTACGAAACAGGGCGTAACAGTAGAGATGCTGAATCGGCAGCGCGGGCATGATGAACGCCTCCTTGTATTCCCAATCGTGCGTGCCGGGGGAGAAATTGATCGTTGGTCCCCACAGCGGCGTGCCGTTGGTATAGATGATGTCGAGGTAAACGGAGTAATCACTGTCGGGCACGCCGCTGACCGACTGCGCTTTGCTCCAGCCGCTCAACTTGAGCACCTTTGGGGTCGTCTGGTTTAGGACAATCGTTTGCGAGGCGCCGTGAACCTCACCCGCAGCGACTGCCGAGCATTGCAGCGAACGGACGCCGCCGTGCGCGTTGGTCGTCGTGGCCAGGTAGCCCGAACCATAAGAACTCCAGCCGGCAAGTGGTAGATTCGCACCCGTGGTCTCCATGCCCGGGTTGCCAACCTTGTTGGGCCCGGTCGTTGCTCCACTCGATAGCGACCGGAAGACGCGCCAGGAGTTTGTCGTGCCCGCTATCGCCAGCGATGTGGAAACCAGCAGCCCCAACACGATCAGCCGGGCGAAGCTTGCCCGGCCAAAGCCCGATTGAGGACATCGGGCCAGACTTTGTTGATTCACGACACAACTATTCACGCTTCGAGACGGAAGTAAAGTCCGGCACAGGCAAAGCGGGATCAACCGGAATCCAAAGCTTCATTTCCCGTGCCTGACCATGAACTGGCTCCACACTGAACTCTTCAAGTTTGCGCCAACCCTGCCCGAAGTCGGCCGACTCGTCAGGTCGTCCATCTGGGCAACCGGCGCGAGGCAGACATTGATCACGAGCCTGGTTCGTGAACGGAGAAAGGTCTTTCTACCGTACTCGCTCGATGGATCCTCTCCTGCCAGTAGGGGAGTGGGGTGAACTCGGCGTTGTAGGGCGGCGCCACAATCCGCGCCTTGATGCCGCGCCATGGCTTGCCGCGATTAACCTGGAGACAATTCCAACCAACGCAGCGTTCAAGCGCCTCGGCAGAACCAGGTCCAATTCTCTCCTGGGCACAATCTGACCCAGTTGTGATTCGCTCCCGGTCGGTTTGGTGTGAGGTTCCGCCAAACACTGCTTTTCTGGACAGCAATATCACACAAGGAAGCAGGAAGGTTAGACGAACGATCCATTCCTGTTGCGTCGCTGTGGGCGCGACAGATCAAGGTCGGCGGTCACTGATTACCACTTCAACGATTCTGCCATCGGATCATCTGCGCAGCTTGCGTCGCAGCCTCCAACGCTTTAGCCGACTCCGTGATGTGGCCCAGCTTGAAGCGCGCAACCTGGTCTGTGGGCGGGGGATTGCTCGTACCGCCATTCAGGAACCGGAGTTGCCCTCGCGACGCCACGGCAGGATGTCCACTGAGCTAGCAATGCCTCTTAAATGAGAGGCGGATTGTATCAAGATTGGGCAGCAGGGGCGCGTTTGGCGCGGCGACAGCGTGAACGCCACTGCATTTCAGCTTCATCGGCAGCAGTGAGGGAGGCGATGGAATAGGTGTTGCTTGCCATAATCAGCTGCTTTTTGATGCGCCGGCGAATATCCCGGACTTGAAGTTTTGCGGCGCAACGAGATAGAATCGAGATACTCTGATTATGCCTTCATTCGTTTATGTAGCCCGAGAAACGGGAAGTGGCCGCGAAATCCGCAGTTCGGTCGAGGCGGCAACGGAGCAGGCAGCCGTTGCAGCATTGCTGAACCGCAACCTCTTGGTGGTTTCCATTCAGGAGAAGGTCGGCAAAAAGGGTCGCACCAGTGGTGGGAAGGTGGCACTTGCCGATTTGGTCATTTTCACCCGCCAACTGGCTACCATGATTGATGCCGGTCTGGCCATGGTGCAATCCCTTCAGGCGCTCGCGGACCAAACCCCCAACAAGGTGATGCGGGACATCATCAAAGACGTCTGCACCCGCGTCGAGGGTGGCGACAGCTTCTCAGAGGCTCTCCAGAAGCACCCCAATGCGTTCAATCGGCTCTATGTTTCGATGGTGGGCGCCGGTGAAAAGGGCGGTTTGTTGGCTGAAATCTTGGCGCGCTTGGCGGTTTACCTGGAGAATACGGCGCGGCTCCGCAAGAAGGTCAAGTCCGCGATGATGTATCCCACGGTGGTCACGGTGGTCGCCATTGTGATCACGATCTTCCTGCTGGTGAAGGTGATCCCCGTTTTCGGCGATATTTACAAAGGCTTCGGCGCGGAACTGCCCGGTCCCACACAATTCTTGATGAACCTCAGCGAGACGGTGAAACAGTATTTCCTGCTGTTCATCATCGGTGGAGGTGGACTGGTTTACGGCTGGCTTTATTTCATAAAGACGAAGCCTGGGCGGGAATTCTGGGATGCCCGCCGCATCAAGTTGCCGGTTTTCGGTGCTATTGCTCACAAAATCTGTCTGGCGCGTTTTACCCGCACACTGGCCTCACTCATACGCAGCGGTGTGCCTATTCTGGAAGTGCTGCAAATCGTCTCGCAAACGGTCGGCAATGTGATCATGGAAAAGGCGATCAAGGTGGCTTCGACTGACATCGAACGCGGAGAGAGCATTTCCGCCGCCCTGAGCAAGCATCCCGTCTTCCCCAGCATGATCATCCGGATGATTACCGCCGGTGAGCAGACCGGCAAGATTGACAGCATGTTGGAGCGTATTTCAGACTTCTTGGACGAGGAAATCGAGACCACTCTGGCCGGGCTTACCTCGCTTATTGAACCGATCTTGATTGTGTTTCTGGGTGTGGTCATCGGCGGCATGGTGATCTGCATGTTCCTGCCGATATTCAAGATGGCCGAGATTGTTACGCCCAAGCGCTGACGCCGCCGATTCATTCCGATGGGCTGAACCGCCCTTCCTTCGGGAATGGGCGGTTCGGGCTTTGGGAGTGGTGTTCAGGCCAGAAACACACGATGCCCTCCGTTCGCAGGTTCGCAATTTTGGTTTTCATTCATTCTGGTAAATCCTATTATCTACATGGGCCGGGGAAACCAGGCCTTTGATTAACTGAATTCGAAAACTTATGCCACTGACACACACTCGAGAACTCTTTGCCAAGGCGCTGAAAGGCAAATACGCGCTGGGCGCCTTCAACGTCAACAACATGGAATTGCTCCAAGCCATTATTGAAGCTTGCGAGGAGGAGAAAGCGCCGGTCATGCTCCAGATTTCCAAGGGCGCCCGCCAATACGCCAATCCGGTGTACTTGAAGAAGTTGATTGAGGCCGCCGTCAGCCTCTCTAACATTCCGATTGCCGTTCACCTGGACCACGGTGATTCCTTTCAACTCTGCAAGGACTGCATTGACGAGGGTTTCACCAGCGTGATGATTGACGCCAGCCACGAGCCGTTCGAGAAAAACGTGGAAATTTGCAGGCAGGTTGTCGAGTACGCCCACAAGCACAACTGCGTCGTCGAAGGCGAACTCGGCATGTTGGTCGGGGCGCAGCACGACGACGGCGAGGAGGGTGGCGGTTATTCGAAGGGTGGCTGTTACACTCACCCTGATGAAGCGGTTGCGTTTGTGAAGGCCTCAGGCGTGGATTCCCTGGCGGTAGCCATCGGAAACTCGCATGGCGCCTACAAATTCAAAGGCGAGCAGCACCTCGATTTGGAACGTCTTAAAGCCATCAAGAAAGCCCTCATGGACGCCGGCATGGGCGACTACCCGCTTGTGCTCCACGGCGCTTCAAGCGTGCCCAAGGAACTGGCCGAGGAGATCAACAAATACGGCGGTAAACTCGGCACGGACACGGCCGGCGTGCCGGAAGCCGATATCGAAGTCGCCCGCCGTGTTGGTTGCACCAAGGTGAATATTGATACCGATCTTCGCCTGGCAATGACGGCGGGCATTCGCAAGGCCTTTGCCGACAACCCCAAGGAATTCGACCCGCGGAAGTACCTCGGTCCCGCGCGAGCCAAAGTAAAGGACTTGGTGCGGCACAAGGTTAGGAACGTGCTCTGTTGCGCCGGGCACGCGTTCGACTGAGTCAAACCTCGCTCGACCTGCTCAGTCAAAAAGCCCCAAGCGTTCCTGCCTGGGGCTTCTTGCTTCCGTGACTCAAGCGCTCGGACACTGAACAAGCCGGCGAAATGCCTCGCGGCCAGCAAGCGAACTTGGGTTGTCCTCTTGGAACGCGATGCCGACAAAATGGGCTAACGCAACGGACTGAGGTAACGTTTCCCTAGTGTCGGTGGCTTCAGCGCCGCTGCTGGCTCTGCATGGCTTCGTATTGTTTGACCGCCTGAATCGCCCGGGCATCGCCCTTGGCCGCCAGAGAATAAATCTCCGTCATCACGGCGGCCATGGCGTCGTTCAAGGCCATGCGTTGTTGGGGGGTCATGGCGGGAGTGGCACGCAAACGCTGGAGGCGCGTGACGGCGTCTTCCAGGTTGCCGCTTTTGTACGCTGTCATAGCCTCACTCATTTGCTCGGCTGGCGGAGGGGCGGGTTGAGCCTGGGCGGGCTGGGCCGTCGTCCCGGAAGGCACATATACCGGTGTGGTAACGGGCGCAGTCGCCGCTCCGGCTTGCGGCGCCGGGTCTGCCTCCTGCAGGGCACGCGCCGCGCGTTCCAGTTCACTGTCGGCATCGGTTTTTTGCCCGCAGCCGCTGAACAACAACGCGGCACTGGCGCAGCCGATTAAAGTCCGAACCAAGTGATTCTTCATACCATTTCCCCGGTTTGTGGAAATTAACGTCCGTTCAAAGTTGCCGGATTACACCAAACCCGGTTCTTTTGTGGGATATTGACTTCGGCATAGAACTTCGCGGTCTTGATGTATTCCACGCTGCCGCTCACGATACCCACGGTGGTGCCGACCGAGTGCAATTTAGTGATGCCTTCGTTTGGCGCGCTGGAGCCATCGTTGTAGTCACCCGGATTGGTTTCGAGCGCCTGCCAGAAGATGATCGCGTCCTGCCGGAATTGGCTCACTTTGAAGGAACGCGGTGCAATACTGCCAAATCCCACCACGGCGCCGTTCATCAAGTAGCTAGACAACTTCTGCGTCCGCAAGCGCCAGGCCGGCGCGTTGGTCTTGTCCAGCGGGCAGCGGTACACTTCGTGATTCTTCATGTAATCCCACAGCAGCCCCCCTTGGTACGCCAGGACCGCGTTGGTGTTGTAGGGTGCGGCGATGATGTTTGGCACCGTTCCTGGTCGGGCGTCATAGAGCCAGCCGCGCGCCACCCAAGGAGAATTCCAGTTTGCTTCAGGCAGGTAATCAGTGAAATCCGCAGCGTACATGTGCGAAGCCAGCGAAATCTGTTTGATGTTGTTGGAACATTGCGTGCGAATGGCCTTCTCCTTGGATTTGGCCAGCGCCGGCAACAACATCGCTGCCAGAATGGCGATAATGGCAATCACGACCAGCAATTCAATGAGGGTGAAGGCCACACGGGATTTGGGTTGGGTTTTCATAATCAGTTCTGCTCGGATTTGCGCGTCGGCTTCGATGACCGATTCTCGAAATACTGTACCCCACAGGCACGATCTCGCCAAGTCATTACCCTGGAAATTGCCGCCGGCGCCCACGCGCGGGCGGCTGGCCAAACCATTGCAGGCCAGCGATCCGGTGCGCGCAATCATCGCGCGCCAGTTTCCGGAATCTCTCCGGCTTGAGCAATCCCCCAAATGGGGGATGACTGCCACCAAGTTCACGGAGTTCCCCCAGTCACGTTTCGCGCGGGGAAGCCGTCAGCAATCAGGGAGTTGGAATGGCCAGCCGCAGGAACAACTGCTCCCCAGAAACAGGCAGTGACACGCGATAACGCCCGTTCACTTCGCTTGGTTGGGCCGCCGTTTCAATCCAAACCGCCGCAGGACCGGTCAGCGCCGGAGATTGCTCCAAGACGCACTCCGCACATTCCAGCGGCCATTCGAGAATGATTTGGCCGCCCTCCAGGCGAATGGTCAGGATCACTCCGACCGTGCCTTCCAGCGCACGGAAGAATTCAATCGGCCCGCTGGCCGGTCGCAGGGGAAGATCAGTTCTCAAACCAACTGCGGTCACCAGACTGTCAAAGCTCCAGGAAGGTGCGCCGCCGACCGCGACGGTGCGCTCCAAGGTATAGACCTGGCCCGGATGACCGTAAAGCGTCAGCGCCACCTGACCACCGACGGCCGGCGCCGCATCCAGAATGGGTTCGCGTCCGACGATAAACACCCGGCCCAGGCCGGCCTGACCCTCCACGCTCTGCAAGGAATCAGCCCGCACGCCTTGCAGTGATTCACCGCGCAGGACCGCGATCGCCGACGACTCGTCCGGCACGGCGGCAAAACCAAGTTGGCCGAGCGTCAGATTGCCCTGCAACAACGCACCCGACTGCTTATCGAACTGCACGTTGAACCGGTCGGCCCCCAGTGGAATCAAGTTGGCCGAGCCAATTTGCGGTGCCAGCCCCGAGAGGTTGAGGTTCGTGAGCCGCCCACTGGTGACCGCCAGCACCAACTGCAGTTGGTTGAGGTCAACACCCGATTGCAGCGTCAGCGCCACATTGCCCACGCCGTTGGACCAAATGGCGGTGGTGCCAATGCCGAGCGAGAAGTCCGGCTGCGTGTCAATCACGATCACCGCGAAGGTTTGCGTCGCACTCAAGGCCGGCGGACCATCATCCGTCACGATCACCGAAATCAAGTTGGTGACGCCGCCCTGCGTTTGATTGGGCTGCCAGGTAAACACGCCGCTGACCGGATGAACCGCCGCGCCCGCAGGAGCACCCGCGCCGAGGCTGAAGGTCAATTGTTGCGCCGGTAAATCCACGTCGCTGGCCACGTTGGTAAACGTCAGCAGCGCGCCTTCCGCGACGGTGAAGCTCGCGATGGGGGCCAGCACCGGCGGCGTGTTGGATTCCAACACGATCAGGCTGAACGTCAACGTGTCGCTCAACTGCGGAATCCCAGTGTCGCGCGCGGTCACGGTGATTTGATTGGTGCTGGGCCCGTGCAATTCGCCGGTAAGCCAGGTGAGAAGACCACTTTGTGAATTCAGCAGCATACCGGCCGGCGCCCCGGCGCCGAGTTGATAGGTCAACGAATCACCGTCCGGATCGGTGGCCGAAAGTGTCAGCGAGAACGTCTCGCCTTCAGGGATCACTTGCGTGGGGATGGCCGCTAAAATGGGCGGTTGATTGACGAACGCCACCGTGGTTTGCGCCTGGGGTGCGGCAGGGGCGGGTTCCCGGTTGCCCGCGTTGTCCACGGCCACACTGTAAAACGCGTAAGTTTTACCCAGCGTGCCTTGGAACACGGAACTGGTAGTGGGCGTGCCGGCGAGCCAGCGCTGAAACGCGCCGCCATCCTCGCTGAAATAAACATCGTAGCTGGCAATGCCGCTGCCGCCGGCGTTGTCCTGGCCGGACCAGCTCAACAAAAACACGGCCTGACTTTCTCCCGGCAGGGCCGCTACCGAACTGACCGGCGGTTCGTCGTCCACCGTGGGCAAGAGTTCATAAATCAACGTGTACTGCCCCGTGCTGTCGTGGTCGAGCAGGTGCAGGATGTTTTCCTGTTTGGGCCGCTTGCCCTGTCCCAAGAAGGTTCGATCCGTCACCCACGCATTGGTTTCCACGCCCACGGAAAAGCTGTCGGAGCGAACAACCTGAGCCAGACGATACTGACCGTCCGCGGGATCGGGCACGCGCAAATAGGCCCAACCCGGCGGCATTTCGACCGTCATCGGGACTTGCAGGTTGCCCGGCGAAAGCGCGCCGGTGATCACGGCATTGGTCACCACGGCCACGTAATTGCTCGAACCGTCGCTCAACCAAAGTGTGTCGGGCAGGTCGCGCAGATCGGGTTTGTCGTTGACCAGGAAGTCCGGCTTGCCGTCCTCGAAGGGCCCGCGCGCCTGCACCAAGCGGATCATCTCGTGGATGCGCACCTCGTCAATGAGCGAGAGGCGTGGATTGCCCTGACCGTCCAGGTGTTCGAACGTCGCGCTGTAGTTGATGAACAACCCTTGCAACGTGGAGGTCATCAACCAGCGCGCCACGCTGATGCCACCGGGTGGAATGGTGCCGAAGTTGGCGGTCAAGGTGGGCGTCAGATTCTGGCCGGCCACTTCGGTGGCAATGATCCGGAAGTCAATCAGCAGGCCCTTTTCATTCTCAACGATCTCCGGCTGGGCCGAAGTGATGCGGAAGTTCTTGGCCTCGCCGGCGCCCCAGTTGTTCACCATCACCGCCAGGTTGAACGGAATGCTCGGCTCGACCACGTCCGTGAAGGGATCGTCCGAATAGACGTCCCGCTGATGGAAATAATCCAGCGTGAGCCGCGCGGTGGGATTGACCGTGATGGGCACGGGTGAGAGGGGCACGGTCACCACCAAACCGTTGAGTGTGTAACGGAACTCGCCGCCGACAAAATACTGGACCGGCTCCAGCGGAGCGGCATCCACGGTGGGCACGAGCGTCCAACGCGCCGTGCCCTTGGCGCCGCCCGCGACGGAGCCGCCACCGTCCACGTCGCTCAGGCCCGTGAGTTCGGGGGGCCGCAAACCGAACATCTCATTTGCGTCATTGCCCAGTCCATCAGTCACGCGCACGATGACGCGGATGTCCGATAGGGTGTTGGCGGTGGCGTTGTCAATCTCCAAGGTCGCGAGAAAAGCCTCGCGGCTCAGGACGGCCTCCTGATCCAGCTTGATCTTCACGCGGGCGCAGACACCGCCTTCTTCCCCTTCTTCCGCGCGATAACGGATGGTGTCCACGATGGCGTTGATGGAATCAGTAAAGCCAGCCGCCTCGGCTTCCGCCTGGTAGGCGGCCGCCAGCACGAGTTTCTCGCGCAGGGCAACCGTATCAATGAAATCCAGGTTCGCCCCCGGCGGCGCATCGGCGGGACGTAGAATCCCGAGCGCCACGTTCTCCAGCGTGCGATTCCAGCGGTCCAGCAACCGGACCACCTCGGACGGCGGCACCCCGGTCGGTTGCTCGCCGGCCAGGAGCTCGGCGCGCTCGTCCGGCGTGATGAAACGTTCGTCATCCGACGCCTCGGCACACGCGGCCTGGAAACGTGCGTACCAATCACCCGTGGTTGGATCCGCCATCGGATTCAGCCAGACGCCATCCGGCGAACCGGTCATCAGGTTGAAGGCGTCGAGTTGAGCGCGAACCCCGGCCTTGAAGTAATCCACGGTGTCATCGCTGGCCAGGCTGATTTCCGGCGAACCGCCCGCCGGGCCAATGAAGCAGCGCAGCAGGGAATAAATACAGGCCGGCACCCCGGCGCCAGGCACGACACAACCCGCCAATCCGATGGCGCAATCCACCACACTGAGGGCCGATACGCCCTGAGCCAATCCGCCACCGCAAGCCGCGCCGCCGGCGGCGCAGCCAATCGGGCCAGGGATACAACTGAGTATGGCTATGGCCAGACATTCCGGATCGCAACCCAGCTTGAGGCCAATCGAAGGGCTGCTGTAACTGGTGTTGACGCCCCCCCCGCCCAGGCCACCACCCGGGCCACCCCAACCTGGACCAAAGCCACCACCACCCGGGCCACCACCCGGGCCACCACCGCAATCTCCCGACACACCGCTGACGGCGACCGGTGCGCCGCCACTGATGCTGAGGGGGCCACATTCGAAGGACCATGAGGTGTTGCCGCTCATGCCGCACGGTACACCACTGGCTACCCGCACCTGACCCGGCACGGGACTGGGGAAATCGCCGATCCGCCGCAGCGTCACTGGAATCGTCAGCGACGATTTCGCCGGCAACCGGCCAATGTCTCCAATCAGCGGTTCGATGGAGTAAAATGGGTGCGAACTGAACCGGAGTTGAACATCGTCCGCCGCGATCAAGCCATGGTTACGGAACGTCATGTTCACCTGTTTGGTCTGCCCGACGATCTTCAAATCACTCACATCCAGGACGGGGGGATCAATTGTCACCACCGGCGCCGGCACCACGGTTTCGAATTCGGTTTCAATCGTGATCCGGTAATGGTCTTCGATCTCAATACGCTCGACGGTCCAGGTGTAACGGACCGCCTGATACGAAAGGAAGGCGGTTACTTCATTGGTGAGGCCCGGTTCAACGAAGATCGTGCTGCGATGCCCGTTATGTTGTTCGGCATCCAATTCAAGGTCGTAGTATCCCTCCATCAACTGGGGCACAAAGAACCGGCCGGACGCGTCGGTCACCCCGTTGGTCACCACCGACCGGCTGACCGCATCGCGCACGCGCACGGTGGCGTTGGTCAAAGGCGGGGATCCCGCGCCGTAATACGTGAACTCATCCACCGAGGTAATCAACAAGTCGCCCTTGGCCTCGGAGAGCGCCCGAAAACTGAAGGGCACCGCCACGCCGGTACCGACTCCGTTCACCGCGAGGTTGCCCTGATGAATGGTCAACGATATGTCCTCGGGCGGATTCAGGTGCAGCGTTACGGTGTTGGTTTCGCCCGGCGCCAGGGACGGCATCGGATTCGGTGACGCCAGACTCATCCACGGCAGAGCCGGGAGTGACACGATAACGGGACCGGTTTCCAGCCCGCCCGTATTGGCAATTTGGAACGAAACCGTACGCTGGTCGCCGCGCTTCATACCGCCTTCCAGCCGGCCCGGATACGCCACCAGCCGCGGCACCAGCGCATCAATGGTCACGCGGATCGGGAACTCCAACAGCGCACCCTCAACAGAGGTCAGGCGCGCGATGATGTGGCCCGTCGTGAACGTGGCGTTCAGGGCGGAAATCCCGTAACCCAATTGAATCGTGGCACTGCCCGCCAAATGATTGGTTTCCAGCGTCAAGGTGGCGTTGACATTCGGCGGAACATTCAACGCTTCGACCGCCAGCCCCGTCAACGGCACGTCGCTCAAGTTCAGGATGGCGACCGTGCCTCCCACGCTGCTGCCTTCACTCAACCGCACCGACGGCTGCGCCGGTTGCGCTTTCATGCCCAACAAATAGAAACTGTCCTGCGCGGCGGGCGCCGCCGCGCCGGGATGCGACGCGGCAATCTCGTAATACCCGGCCTCGCCTGGCAGCGGTTGCCAGGTCGTGGCGAAGTTGCCGCTGCCATCCGTGATGGCGGCAATGGTGCGCGTGGTCTCGCGCACGCTGATGTGGATGTTCACCAAGGCAAATTGGGCGGGCAATCCACCGGGACGCGTGGCCTGTCCGGTCAGAGGCACCGGGGTGTTCGCCGGCGCCGTCTCCAGCGTGGTGGCAACCACCGCACTGTAAGCCGGCGACACCTGGATCGGATTGGGCGAGATGCTGACGTTGTTGTTCTCGACGATTTCGGCCACGTTGTTCAACACGTCCGTTTCGACAATGATCCAGTAATTGCCGGCGGCCTGCGGCATACGTGCCGAGAAGCTTTGCCCAAACTGGCTGCCCGCCGGAAGACTGGCGTTCAAGGTCAGTTGATTGAGCAAGATGTCGTCCCCCGCAAACGGGTCGGACGACAAATAGATGCGCTGCACGATTGCGTTTGACGGCGAGGCAACCGCGCCTTGATTACGAATCTGATAGCCGAGATCCACATATTCCTCCGTGGCGGCGGTGGCGGGTGCGGCGACGCTGGCCACCACCAAGTCCGGCAGATTGATATCGCTTACGGTAATTTGGGCGGCTCCGGTGGTGAAGCCAGCCGCGCTCGCGGTCACCGTTACCGTCTGGTTGCCATCAGTTTCACCGTCGGCGACCGACACCGCATCGAACTGGGCGGAGAAAGCCCCCACAGGAATCGTCACGGTTGCCGGCACGATCAGTTCAGTGGCATCCGAGGAAACCAGACTGACCAACAAGGCAGCATTGGTGCCGGCGTTGCGCGTCAGGGTACCGGTGGCGGCGGGGTCCAAGCCCTCGGCGACAAGACTTTGGCTGAACGCCAGCCGCAACGTAGGACCATCGTCATCCGTCACCGTCACCGGAACGATCAGGGGGTCGCCCAAGCGATTGGCCGAACCTGAAGCACGGAACCAGGCGCGCACCTCAACATTTTTGTCTCCATCCACCAGATCGTTGTTCACCGCGGCCACCGGGAAAGTGATGACGGTGGTGCCGCTGGGAATGGTGACAACGAAAGGAACGCGCAGTGCATTGGTATTGCTGCTCTGCAATTCCACATCGAGCGGGCGGGCCGAAACCGATGCGCGAGTCAGTGTGGCCATGGCGGCCTGCGGTCCGGCGCCCTCGCTTACGGTGTCGGGAGCGATGGCCAAGGTTAACGCGGGCCAGTCATTGTCGAAAACGGTGATGTTCGTGGTTCCCGGGTGATAACCAGGGGTCGAAACCGTGACGGACACGCCCAGCGGCGCTTCCACCAGCGTATCCTCCAGCGCCCGGATTTCAGTATGCGTGAAGTATTCGCCGGCAGGGATCGTGACGGGCGAGACAACTGATAATTGTCCCGGACTGGAACTATTAACCGCCACCTGAACGGCGGCATTGGTACCGCCGTTGCGCATGATCAGGGCCGCGATCACTTCTCCCTCCAAGATCTGGCCGGCGAACGGTTGGAGTGACAACTGCGGGAGGTTCGCATCCAGCACGGTCAAAGTTGCCTCGGCCGAATCGAACCCGGCAGCCGACGCGCCAATGGTGACGACCTGGGAACCATCCACCTCGCCATCCGCCAGCGCCACGATATTAAACGAGGCGGAAGCCTGACCCGCCGCAATGATGACTTGGGCGGGAAGCGACACCTCCGTGGGGTCGCCAGTGTTTAGCGTGACGGTCAACGGCGCTGCCCGGCTGCCGTTGCGCGTGACCGTCGCCACCACCGGTTGTGATGCGCCTTCGGTGACCTGGCTGATGCTCAGTTGCAGCGTCAGCACCGCCGGCACCAGCGTGCTGTTGGTAGCCACACCGAGGTTGTTGGCTTCGTTCAGCTCAATGACATCCCCGCGGCTATCGGCCTGCACGGCAAGCCAGAGGTTGCCGAGGATGCCGGAGGACGGAATCGTCACCAACTGCGTGCGGGTAATCGCGCCACCCACGGCCAGCGCGTTCGTGAACGCAAGGGTCGCCAGTTCCTGCCCGCCGATGCCGGCGCTGTTCGTGGCCAGGAACACGGTTTCGGACCATGCGCCCGCAACGCCGACGCTGCCTTGATTGATCGTAGTCCACGTCAGCGGCAACGTCTGGCCAGGCGCGGCGTTGGTAGGCGCGTTCACGTTGACCACGGCCAGGTCCGCCATCGGCGGCAACGACAGCGTGATGGGAGTGGAGCCGAGGTTGTTATTCTCATCGGATTCCGCGATGGCATTCCCATGATCGGCGGCCAGTACCAGGTGATACAAACCGGGCGTGGAGGCGGTAGTGTGCGGCAAGCTGGCGTTGACAGAATTCGTGTAGCTGGCACCGGCTGTCAACGGAACGACCCCGGCATCCATCGTGTTCAACAACGTGGCCAGGATGTTGCTCGCGGGGGACAGATAAAGGCGGTCGGTCCATGTGAACGAAGCCGGAGCGCTCCCCGCATTGGTTACCACGAACTCGACTGGCACAGTCTGGCCAAACTCGGCCGTGGCCGGGGCGGTAACCCGCGCCACGCGCAAATCAATGGCCACAATGTTCAGCGGCGCCGCGGCAAACGCGACGTTGTTGTCCTCATTGATCTCAAACAATTGATTGCCGCTGTCCGCCCGCAGCCCCAGATAACGCAGCCCGGGCGGCAACGCCGGCACGATCACGTTTTGGGTGGCCGTGATCGAAGCACCGGCGGCAATTCCGCCCGCACCAGGGTTGAAACTGACCGCGCCCAAAGTCTGCGCGCCGGAACCGTCGGCATTGGGCGAGAGCAGGACGGCGTTTTGCCACGGACCAAAGGCCGTGCCCGGGCCGATATTTGAGATGACGAAGGTTAGCGGAATCATCGTGCCCGCGGGAGCCGAGGCTGGGGCGGCGAGCGCGCCGGGGGTGAGGTCCGGTGCCGCCAGAGTCGTGAACGTGCCGTCGGCGGAAACCGTTTCATTGGTTGCGGCGTCGGTAGAGCGCACCCGGAAATGATACAGCGTGGCGGGCGACAACCCGGCCAGCGAGATGTTGTGCTGAGTGCGCAACAGCGATGAACTGTTGAGGGTGCCATACGCCGCGGTTAAGCCGTATTCCACCCGCGAACTTGCCAACTCGTCAGTCTTCCAACTGATCGCAGCGGAACTGACTCCCGGCGTGGCCGCGATGTCACTGATCGCGGGCGGCGTGCGGTCCACGAATTCGTATTCCGCGACATAGTGCATGTTGGTCGGGTCCGTCGTGGCAAAAGTCTTGAGGAAGCTGGCGTTCGTGCCGGAGGGGGTGCCGTTCAAGGTGAACCGTTTGAACGCATAGTAGTTTGGCGGCGCGTTCGTCACGGCGACTGGAGCGGAAATGGTTGTGCTTTCGCCATTGGTGTAGCTCCCGGCTCCCGAGACCGTGGCCAATCCCGCCGGCACGGTGGCGGTGGTGACTTCGTGGACCAGGTGGGCGTCGGCGTAATGCGCCACCACCAGGCGGTTGCTGTAAACCGGCACATGCAGCGTCGCATTGGAGCCAACGATTACACCGTTCTCGGACCAGTGACTGAACTTGTAGCCAAACGCCGGTTGGGCGGTCACCGGGTTGGTTGTCCCCCAAACGTAGGTGCCCGCGCCGATTACCGTGCCGGCCAGCGGGGGATGGTTTGAGGCGCTGAGTTGATAGGTGGGCAGGGCGAATACCGCCACGAGATTCGCATTCTGGTTGATCGTGAACGTGTAGCTTGCGTTCGCACTGCGGACGATGCCGCCCTCGGTCCAATTGAGGAAGAAATACGGGGCCTGAGTCGTGACGGGCGTGGCCGTGACCGTAACGCTGGCGCCCTGGGCATAAGTGCCAGCGCCCGTCACGATCCCGGCGCCGGCGGGCGCCACGGATAGCGTCACGTCATGGAATTGCGTAATCGCGAAGGTGGTGGTGACCGTGTTGTTCTCCGCGTTCTCATGACTGATCGCATTGAACTCATAAATGTCCTGGTCGGAATCGGTCGTCACTTCCACCAGATACAGGCCCGGCGTGCTGGCCATGAAATCCACCTGACGCGACATTGAAGCGTTGACGGCCAGCGGGCCCGCTACCGCATAGGTTTGATCAAAGATCGTGGTGGCCGTGGTCTGATTCCGTACGCGCACGCGTTCCTTGATGAAATCGGACGTCACGGCGGCTGTGCCGCGATTGAACGTGTTCCAACTGATGGTGTACGTCTGGCCGTCTGGTCCGTTGACGTTGAAATCTTCAATCACCAGATCGGGATAATTCGCCAGCGTGATCGCCAGCGGATTTTCGGTCGCCGTCTCATTGTCGCCCTCGAGGATGAACTCATTGACGGTATCGGTGTAGTCCGCCTTGACGATCAGATAGAACGAGCCGCTGATGCCATCGGGCAGGTTCAACGTGTTTGTCACGTTATAGCTCGCGCCCGGGGCGAGCGCGCCGGTGTGCTGGTACAGACCCAACACCACGTCGCTTTCATCCATCACTGGATCCAGCGACAGCACGGCCCGATCAAACCAGACACTTGCCGGAGTGGCCAGGGAACCGACATTGGCCACCGTGAACCAGAAGGTAAAGGGATCGCCGCTTTGCAGACCCGTGGTAACCGGCACCTGCAACTGAGTGACCTGCAAATTCGGAAAGATCACGTCCTCGGTCGGCAGCGCCAGCACGTCCAGGATGTATTCACTCATCAACCCATCCGAACCGGCCGTGGATCGGACGAGGGCGTAGTAGGTCCCGGTCTGTTCGATTCGCACCTCGGCCACGCCGTCGGAAGGCCGTCCGCTGCCCGCCTCCGGCAGGTAAACGTTGTTGGCGTTGTACACACTCACCACCGGAATCAGCGGGCTGCTGGCTGGCTGGCGTGTTCCCAGGAACACGGTCTGCCCGGCTTCAATGTTGCCGAGATTGAAATAATCCAGATCACTCGCCAGTCGGGCATACCCGCCCACGGTGGCGCGGCGCGTGTTGCCCTCGGTCACGAAGGTCAGGGGATTCGCCGTGCCGAGGCTTTCGTTCGCCTCCTGTTCCACCAACAACTCATTCCGATACAGTGACACGCGCAAACGATACTCATTGTAGTACCCGTACCAGTAACTGACCCGCACCGTGAAGACGCCAGCGTTGGTCAGCACGAGCGGATCGGTTTGCAGCAAACCGTTGTTGGCCGATGTGGTGTTGAACAACTGCGTGCCGGACGGGTCGTACAGAATGTACGTCAAACCGCTGCTGCCGGGATTGCCGGGATTCTGCGCCGCCAGCACCATCGTATCGCCCGCCTGCGCTTCGAAACTCCAGAAGTCCCAATCGCCCGAACCGCTCAAATAGCCGCGCCCCGCGCCCGAGATCAAGTTGGGCTGGGTGCTTTCCATCGCCAAAGGCCTGGCGGTTTCCCGGGTGTTGTTCGGTTCGATTTCCGTATTGAAACCCAGCACCTGGTTCACGGCAAATTGCCGGACGTGGGCTGGCGAGAGCGGATTGCCGGCACGGTCCTGCAGATCCGTTTTTGCCGTAAAGCGATAGTGGCCCGGCTGCAACGCGCCGCCTACAATCACGTAATTGGCGGTCAAGCCGGCGCTGTAGGCCGGACTCACGTTCACGGTCCACAAAACATCATCCACCGTATCGAACAGGTTGTCCGGCCCGCTCGCGCGCAACTCATAGCTGTTCGCATCGTTGACCGTCACGGCCAGCATGTCCTCCGAGAAAGTGAGCGTGAAGCGGTCGAACAATCCCAGGACGCTACCACCCTCGGTGGGAAGCGTGTCGGTCAAAATGGTGGGCGGGAGCAGGTCTATCAATTCGAGACTTAACAAGTACTGCGAAAACAGCCCTTCAGTGCCGCTCGCGCCACGGATGCGCGCATAATACTGACCAGCTTGGCCGGCCGGTATTGTGTAAGTCAAATTGGTGATGCCAGCAGGCTCGGAGGCAATCACTGTTCCTGCGCTGTTGAGCAGCTCCAGAATGCCACTCAAACCACTGCTGTCTGGCTTGCCGCAAGTGAATTTGAAGTCTGTACCGTCGGATAAATTACC
>JAHCLO010000062.1 GCA_026125285.1 Verrucomicrobiia bacterium
GTTCCGCATGCAATACTGCTTTCGCTCATTCTCGAGGTTCAAGCAATCCGGCGGTCGTTCAGGGCGCAACCAGACGGAAACCGTCACAACCTCACGACTGAGTGGGAAGTGCAGTTGGCGACGCCGGAGGTGGTCAGTATCGTGCATACCACCACGGACTACACGGGTGGATTTCACAATGGCATCGAAATTGGAGTGCTGAACATCGTGCGAACGGATACCGGGTGGCGCGAGTTGACGTTGGCCATCCAGGGAGAACCGGGCGGGCGAGGAGTTCTTCCTGGCGGTTCAAACCGTGGGCGGCCATGTGGGAATCACGGAAGTGGCGTTTGAGGCGTATGTGTCGCCGTGAAATCGCGGTGCTGCCACCGGGCTGCCGATCCAGCGGTTGATCGCCAACAAGACGCTTTCCCAGCCGAAGCTACTTGGTTCTCATGGCTTATCACCCGGAGTTGTGACACGGGCGGAGTTGACGATTGCAGTGTTCTTCGAGCCTCCGTGGGTGGTGACCGCAGGCGAGGACTGAAGAATACTTGTATCCTGTCCGCGCAGAAAGAGTCGGACGGAGCGGAGACCTTCCCGGAAATCGCAAGCTCACGGTGTGGTCGTAAACGCCAGCCCGGTGGCGGCGTCAACCCGGTCACCTGCCGACGATTTTGGATAGTGTGCGTACCTGGCAGTGCGTCCCTGGCGATTGACACGCTCATTCACTCGGCTACACTGCTGGTCGTTGGTGTTGAAGGCGCGTTCGTCTATCGGCTAGGACACGGCCCTCTCAAGGCTGAAAGACGGGTTCGATTCCCGTACGCGCTACCAACCAGTTTCGCAGGGCAGGACTTCGCGTTTGGCCCAATGAGGATAAGCGATACAGCCAGCGGGCAAAGCGTGTCGGCAGCCAAGACGGTGATGAGCCTTACTTGCGTACCTTGCGGAAGAACAAGGATAACCGCTGGTGCCATGATTGCTGCCTCCTTGTGCGTTGTCATGCACGGTCGGAGCTTCTGCGAGAATCGTGCCGGGCGCGCGACACCGCGACGCCACGTGTTCGCGGCGAGGATGGCTTTGTAGAATTGATTGCTCATCGCTGCACAACTTGACCCTCTCCCCCTCCACCCCCTCACCAACGAAGTTCAAAATGGGTGAGGAGGAGGACGGGAGGGGGAGAGGGTGACACAAGCCGGTCTGCGCCACGAACGTGTTCGGGTGCATCATGCAAATCTGCGCGAGTTCCTTGCGGCGCTCGATCTTGCCGGGGATGGCCTTGCCGTGCATGGTGAACTTCGTGTTCTGGCCCATGAACGTGGCGGTGGATGATTGCCCGCCGGTGTTGGAATAAACCTGCGTGTCTCGCCCCGTGAGATGTCCCGCTCGATTCCACGCGCAAACCAGCCGACAAAAGTATCTCACGGGGCGAGCACGAGCACCTTGATGTTCATGCCGCTGGGTCAACGGGCTTTTGCTTTTGGGAAAAACACTTTCCGCTCTCGGCAACACCTCCAATCGAGCGCGCCTGGACGTTCGACTAAAAACCGGTTCGCGCGTCCAGCGTGCAGGCGGAGTCCATTCTTCAAATTGCGCGGGCTGCGAAGGAGATATTTTCCGGCGCGGCGCACGCTGCTCAAGCGTGGTAGCTTCAAGGCGTATGAAAATCTTCCCTGAACTTTTCCAAGCCTACTTGAAATGCCCAACGAAATGCTGGCTGCGGGCGGCTGGCGAAGTTTCGACCGGCAATGCCTACACCGAGTGGGTGAAAACCCAGGACGAAACGTATCGCGTCACTGAGACATCACGACTCGTGGGCAACCTGCCACCCGGCGAAGTGGAAACCTCCCGGACTCCCGATCACCTGAAGTCGGCCAAATGGAAGTTGGCCACAAACCTCGCGGTGCAAGCGTCGCTGAACTCCTGCTCAACAGAATCCACCCTCCACGCCGTCGAGCGCATTCCGTCCGAAGGTCGCGGCAAGGCGGCGCAATTCATCCCGATCCGGTTCATCTTCCGCAACAAGCTCACCAAGGATGACAAGCTGTTGGTGGCCTTCGATGCCTTCGTGCTGGCGCAAGCGATTGGACGCGACATCGCCGTCGGCAAGATCATCCACGGCGACCTTCGTGGCTGCGCTCGTGAGAGCGCGGCAAACTCAGAGGTCAGCACGCCAATCCATGGCGCGAGTTCTATCGCGACGGACGGGACAAATCCAATTGGTCTTTTTGGGCCGGAAATGGGGTCGTTTGCGTCCCTCATCTGGTACAAGGCGTCCATTGCCTATGAACCCTTGTCAAACGGGAACGTTCGAATCCGTTACTGGCTGAACGGCGTACTCAGAGGGACATCGGAGTTTCCTGCAGTCCCTTACGAAGCTGATCTGGTCTATCTGACAATCTGGGCTGGAGAAGGAAGCGCTTGGTTCGATAACGTCTCGGTCCGATCGTTCGCAGAGATAACAGCCAGCGCCAATGCGCAGACCAACTTTGTCATTTCATGGCCAGCCGCTGCAGCAGGTTTCGATTTGGTGTCCGCCACCAATGCAAACGCGCCGATCTGGACACTGGTTTCACAGCCACCAACAATTGTGAACGGCCAAAACTTTGTTACGAATCCAATTGCTGGTAGCGCCAGATTCTTCCGGCTGAGGAATCGCTGACTTATGCTGCGGAGTCCGCTAGTCGCGGTTGAGACGCGTTGCGTTAGTCCACTTCACCCATTTCCAGCAGGATGGACCGCAGTTCCACACGGTCATCAGAATTCATTTGCATCACCCACGAAGTAGTCCGCCCAATTGCCGTCACTCCAACGATGCGGCTGCCAGCGAACTTGAAGTGTTCAGCCCATTGGTCACGGCGCGGATCAAAGAGCCGGATGATTTCGTTCGTGTCGGGGTCGCGGCCCGTCAGGTTCGTGCCTTTGCGCAGATTGCATTGGTGGCAGGCGAGCGCGAGGTTTTCGGCGTCGTCCGTGCCACCATGTTTGCGCGGGTTGATGTGCTCGACGTGAAACGGATGCGAGTTGTCGTGTTCCTGACGGAGGCGGCAATACTCGCAGCGATTGTCGGCGCGCTGCCGCACTTGCTCGCGGAGGGCCGGCGACATCACGAAGTGGCGTGACGCTTCAGATACAAACGCGCTTTCGCCTTGAGGATGGCGATGAGATTCCCGGCGTGAACGTAGGTTTCGTACTCGCGTTCTTCCGTTGGGGTGAGCGTGCCCTCGTTGCACTTTTCAGCGAGGACCGAGACGCGTTCCGCCGCGACCGGGTCAGCTTCCATTTCCGCCAAAGCCTTTGCGCTCGCGGGATTGAGCGAACGGCTGACTGGTTCAAGCAACCGGTCCAAGATGCTCACTGACTGTTCGTTCTTCATGCCTGAATTCTAGCCGATTTGGCGTGCTTCGCCAAGTGCCCGTTCACTTCAAATAATCCCCGCCAGCTCCTGCAAGGTGCGCCAGTTTTCGAGGCGTTCTTGTTTGGCTTTGAGCAGCGTTTCGCTCGGATTGCCGTCTTTGTCGAAGTGTTTCGAGAAGCGGCCTTCGGTGCGCGCGAAGCGGATGAAGTCATAGACTTCGTTCGTTTTGGGTTCGATGAAGAAGTCCTGTTTCTCAGCGGGATTGCCCTGGAGGCTGAGGCGTTGCGCGATCTTGTCGCCTTTGCGCGGATCGTACATCAGCACGGGGAACGTGCGCGTATCCACGGCAAGTTTGCTTTGTTGCATCGCCAGGTTGTCACCGACGCCGTGTTCGGGCTGGCACGTCGTATAGACGCTCACCACCGCCGGACCGTCGTATTCATTGGCGGCGAGGATGGCTTTGTAGAAGTGATTGCTCATCGCGCAACTGGTCTGCGCCACGAACGTGTTCGGGTGCATCATGCAAATCTGCGCGAGTTCCTTGCGGCGCTCGATCTTGCCGGGGATGGCCTTGCCGTGGACGGTGAACTTGGTGTTCTGGCCCATGAACGTGGCGGTGGACGATTGCCCGCCGGTGTTGGAATAAACCTGCGTGTCGAGCACGAGCACTTTGATGTTCATGCCGCTGGCCAACATGCGGCTCAAACTTTGGAAACCGATGTCGAGCATCGCGCCGTCGCCGCCGATGACCCAGAGTTTCTTGTCCTTCCAGCCCATCTGATCCCAACGCGCGCGGATGCCCATCGCGTCGGCGGGTGCATTTTCGAACAGTGAATTCGTCCACGGCACGAGATATGGATTGTAGGGATACGTCGAGGCATAAACCGTCGAGCAACCGGTCGAGTTGACGATGCCAATGTTTTCCTTGCCGTAAACAAAACCCGTCGCGGCGAGCATCATGCGGAGCGCCGTGCCTTCGCCGCAACCCATGCACGATCCCGCGCCGCCCACGTAGAGCAACGACCGTTCGGCGAGCATCATGTCCACGAGCATTTTCTCGTTGATGAACTTCTTCGGCGTCTCGGGCATCTTCGTGTAGAAATTCCACGTGCGCTGAAACTTCTTCAACGTGCGGTCGTCCTTCTTGAGCATCGTGAGCGCGTCGTGATCGCCGCAGGCATCCACACATTCCGCGCAGCCTTTGCACTTGGTTGGGTCAATGAAGATGCCGAAGTAACCGGGCTCGTCACCCTTCTTTTCATAGACGTTCCAGAACTTGGTCGTCTTGCCGAACTGCTTGCGATAATGCTCGCGCTCGGCTTCATCGGAAATTTTGGCTAGTTCCTCCTCGAGTTTCGACTTGGTGACGACCTTGCCGAGGATGGCGGTGTCCGGGCATTCGGTGACGCACGCCATGCACGCGACGCAATTCTCGCTGTTGAGCAGCGGAATCTCGGGCGCGATGTAGGAAAAGTCGCGCAGGATGCCCGTGCCGGCGGGGATGAACGAGCGCAGCGTGGAATTGTCCGCGGGCAGACCGAGTTCGGCGCTGCCGTCGTTGTAAGCGCCGACGATGCGGTTGTTGAAATCGGCGACGTTAAGGACGTCGTCGGTGATGGGAACTTGGTTGACGCGATTGGTGGCGGGGGCGGTGAGGGTTTCGCTCATAAAATCATTTCTTCAATCTTGCGGACGGGGCTCATGCTTGAAAGATAAGCAGTGGAGCAGCGGGAGCAAGCACCGTTTCAAATGAATGGTTCGCCACGGCCCGCCGGATGAAGAAGGCCAATTCCGTTCATAATGGTGGGGTAGAGGAGTTCAAACGTTACGCCAGTAAGCAATGCGAAGCGTGGAGAGCAAGTTGCGGTGCCGGGGACGAATTGTCCGCCGCTACGTCTGCCTTTTGTCGGGAGCATGTATGCCGTCAAGTTGCCAACGCCTTGAGCAGCAGACCACTTATTGTGAACCGCCGTGGAAGTCATGTTGAGGTTTTTGTTGAGGTTTTTGTTGCTCGTTGGCGGCAGAGACGGCATGATTTCCCCGCAAGCCAGTCATAACCGAATCAAAACCCAGTTCAGATGTGTTGACATGAAAATCCCACTCGCACAACGCACCACTCCTTTGGTCTCGGCCCAAGCATCGCTGGATTCTCCGGCCCATCGCGGCTACCTTCCCTCCCGGGGCGCCAAGTTCCGCCGCCCGCACTGGCTGGCGGGGCTTGCCGTCGCCTTGCTGGTGTTCGCCAGCCTCACGGCCCACGCGCAGACGTACCTCATTGATTTCGGCGGGGCCAATACCACCAGTCGTGGGGACCTGCCAAACGATCCGGACAACTATTGGAACAACATCGGCGCATCCATTGGCGGCACGGATACCGGAGTCCTGACCAACCTGGTTTCTTCGATGAACATCCCGAGCGGCATCAACCTCGCGATGGTCAACCGCTTCAACGGCGTCAACGAAAACGGCACGCAGAATACCTTCACCCATCCGATCAACGCCACCCGCGATTCCATGTTCGGCAACACGGAGGTTTTCAGCGGTTTGGAAAACATCTTTCCCCGGTTCAAGCTGACGGGGCTGGATGTCAATGCGACCTACAGCTTTACGTTCTACGCCTCGCGGACCGGGGTCGGCGACAATCGGGAAACCGAATACACCGTGACCGGCGGCAACTCCGGTGTGGGCGCGCTGGACGCCGCCAACAACATTGACGAAACCGTCACGGTGGCGGACATCACGCCAGACGGTTCGGGGGAAATCACCATCAGCATTGGACCGGGGGCGAACAACAACAATGCGAATCATTTCACGTACCTGGGTTTCTTGAAGGTGGACGCCGTGCCGCCGCAGACTCCGCTCGGATTTACCCTCCAGCCTGTGAGCCAACAAGTGATCCAACTCAAGCCAGCCACTTTCACGGCAGCCGTCACCGGGGCGCCGCCCTATTCGGTGCAGTGGTACCAGAACGGCCAGCCGCTCCCGGGCGCGAATCAATTCAGTCTCACTCTCCCCTTGGTGACCCTGGACATGCACGGCTGGGCTTACTCGGTCACGGTCAGCAATCTGGCCTACGGCGTCGCCAGTACCAATGCGATCCTTACGGTGTCCAGCGACACCAACGCGCCGGTGTTGCTGAAGGCCGCGAGCTATGATGGCAACACCATCGTGCTGACCTTCGACGAAATGATGGATGATACGACCTACAATCCGGCCAATTACGTGGTGGACGCCGGGGCGGTGGGCGTGGCGGCGGCCACCCTCAATCCAGATGGCCAAACAGTGACGCTCCACTTGACGGTGCCCATAACCGGTAGCTTCACCATCGTGGTGAATAACGTGCAGGACCTCGCCGGGAATCCCGTTGCCCCCAACAGCACGTTGACCGGTCGGGTGTTTGAGATCGAGGATCAAGACCTGTTGATTGATTTTGGCGCGGCGGCCGCGCCCACGGAATTCGGTCCTGTTCCGAATGATCCGGAGAACTATTGGAACAACGTTACCACCAGCGTTGGCAGCACCGACTTCGGCGAACTCTACAATCTCGTCAGCATTTACAACACGCTGACCCCGGTGGGGTTGACCATGATCAGCCGGTTCAACAGCGCCAATGAGAACGGCACCCTCGTCGCCACAGTGTTCGCGCAGCGGGCCACGCGGGACTCGCTTTACGGCAACACTGAGGTTTTCAGCGGCTTGGAGAACATCTTCCCCAGTTTCAAATTGAACGGCCTGAATCCCGCCCGGAAATATAGTCTCACCTTCTATGCCTCGCGCACCGGCGTGGGGGACAACCGGGAAACCGGCTACACGGTCACCGGCGCGAACTCGGGCTTCACCGCCTTGAACGCGGCCAACAACATCAACAACACGGCGACGGTGGAAGGCATCTCGCCAACCGAATCCGGTGAGATTACCATCAGTCTCGCGCCCACGGAGAACAACAACAACGGCAACCATTTCACCTATCTCGGCGTGTTGCGAATCTCGCCTTATGTGGTGCCGCTGCAATTCCTGCCCGCCACCATTGAGAATGGCCAGATCAAGCTGGAATGGACCGGTTCGGGTCAACTGTTGCGGGCGCCTTCGGTTGGCGGACCGTGGACGCCGGTGGTGCCGGCGCCCACATCACCCTACAGCGAAGCCCTTACTCCGGGAGAGAATCGGTTCTTCCGCCTCCAGCAATAACCCAAGCGGCAGTTGCTGGCCCAAATCCCAAACCACGGAAGCCGGATGTTTCCGGCTTCCGTGGTTCCTTTTTCTCACCTAGGATCGCGCCGGTGAGAAATCACATCAGTTCCAGTATCTGAATCCACTCAAATCAGCATGACGACTTTGAAATCCGCCCAGTCCTGGCGCCAGCTTGCCTTGGGGCTGCTCCTCCTTGGCCTGCCGATTGAATTCGCCTGCGCCCAGCACCGCGTGCTGTTCATCGGGAACAGCTTCACCATTGGGAGCGGCGGGGGCGGCGTGCCGGGCATTTTTGATCGGCTGGCTCAGGCGGGCGGACATCCCGACCCCACCACCGTGATGCGCGCCGTGGGCGGGCAGAACTTCCAATTCCACAGTCTGGACGCCACAACGCAGACCACCATCAATTCGCAGCCGTGGACGCACGTCGTGCTCCAAAACTACAGCACCGAACCGACGCATCTGGCCAGCGGCAGCGTGGCCAACCATTACACCTACGGCTCGCTGCTTTACCGGCAGATCATGACCAACCATCCGCAGACCCAGGTGGTGCTGTTTGAAACCTGGTCGCGGGCGGCGGCTCATTCCTTGATCACGGGAGTCTCGTCTCCCAACGGTTTTGCCAGCACTGCGGAATTTCAGTCGGAATTGCGGACCAACTACCAGGGTCTGGCGGATGCGCTGAACGCCGCCCATCCGACGAATCCCCCAGTCGTGGTGGCCCCGGTGGGCACGGCTTGGGAAAGCGCCGGCGGCCTGCTCCCGGCGGCGGACCCGTTCTTTGTTTCGCTGTTCGGCAGTGATGATTACCACGGCAACAACAATGGTTACTATCTCGCGGCATGTGTCATCTACAGCAAGATTTACGGCGTCAGCCCGCGCGGACTCTCCACCAACTCGCTGGTGACCAGTTTGAATCTGGGACTCTCGGTTTCGCCCGCGTTGCTGGAGGACTTTGCCTGGGCGACCGTCTCCGGCTCGAGCCAGACCGGCCTGCAATCGTTCCTGTTCGACTTCGGCGCGGCCAGCACCCCGACCACCAATGGCCCGGCGCCGAACGATCCGGCCCAGCATTGGAACAACATCACGGAAGCCATCGGCACATCGTCCGCGGGAGCGTTGTCAAATATCGTCACCACGGCCAACGCCGCCACCGACATCAGTCTGGTGATGCTCAACCGCTTCAACGGCGCCAACGAAAGCGGCAGCACCACCGCCACGAGTTTCCCGGTCAACGCCACGCGCGATTCCTTGTATGGAAACACGGAAAGCTTCAATGGCCTGAGCAACGTCTTCCCGAGTTTCAAGCTGATCAATCTGAACCCGGCGCGAACCTACAGTTTTACCTTTTACGCCGCGCGAGTCGGGGTGGGCGACAACCGGGAAACCGGTTACACGGTGTCCGGTGAGAATTCTGGCTTCACCGCGCTGAACGCCGCCAACAACACCGACGCCACCGCGCTGGTGGCCGGCATCATGCCCGATGCCTCCGGCGAGATCACCATCAGCCTGGCCCCGACCACGAATAACAGTAACGCGAACCACTTCACCTACCTCGGCGCGTTGCGCGTGGACGCCGTGCCGCAGCAGGAACCCATTGTCTTTACCCAGGAGCCAGCCAGCCAGACGGTGTCCGAATTCATGCCGGCCCAGTTCAGCGCGGCCGTGCAGGGGACCCCGCCCTATTTCATTCAGTGGTTCAGCAACGACGTCGCGATTCCCGGGGCGAACTCGTTCACCTACACCATTCCATCGGTGAGCACCAACATGGATGGCGCGGTCTTTTCCGTCGTCGTGAGCAACCTTGCCTTCAGCGCCAGCAGCAGCAATGCCGTATTGCACGTCACCCCGGCGGCCGAGAATCCGGCGGCACGCGCGTTGTTCTTCGACTTCGGCGCCAGCACCACGCCCACCGGGAATGGAGTGTCACCGAATGACCCGTTGAACTTATGGAACAACGTCACCACGGCCGTCGGCAGTTCGTCCACCGGGCGCTTGACGAACCTGGTCACCGCCGCCAATGCGCCCACGACCATCGGCTTGGTGATGTTGAGCCGGTTCAATGGCGCCAACGAGAACGGCACCTTGAACTGGCCCTTGCTGCCGCAGAACGCCACGCGCGACTCGTTGTTCGGCAACACGGAAGTCTTCAGCGGTCTGGCCAATGTCTTCCCCAGCTTCAAACTGGTGGGATTGAATCCCGACGCGAAATACGACCTCACCTTTTATGCCTCGCGCACGGGCGTGGGTGACAATCGCGAGACGGGGTACACCGTCACCGGTGCCAACTCCGGCTTCGCCGCGCTCAACGCCGCCAACAACGTCACCAACACGGCCCGTGTCACGGGTATCGTCCCCAACGCCGGACGGGAAATCACCGTCAGCCTCGCACCCACCGCGAACAACAACAACGCGAACCATTTCACGTATCTGGGCGTGTTGCGACTGGATGCGGTGTTGCCGCCGCCGGAATTCCTGCCGGCTACGCGGACGGACGGCCAACTGCAACTGGACTGGACGGGCGAGGGGCAACTGGAATGGGCGCCGGCCATTACCGGCCCCTGGACACCGATTACTCCGCGACCATCGCCTCCATATTCGGAGGAAATCGTGACAGGGCAGGATCGGTTTTTCCGGCTTCAAGGAGCACCTTAGTGCCGTGACAAACAAATTCCGAGACAAGGTAGGGCGCGTCACTCCGTGCGCGCCGTTGAGAAAGCCATGTGCCGGTAGCGGCGCGCACGGAGTGACGCGCCCTACCCGCGCCCCGCAGGAGGTAACGAAACTTCCTTGTCGCGGCACCAGGCCAATCCGCCCGTAACATCGTTGCCATGCATCGAGTTTCGTGGTTTTGATTTCCGCCGCCCTCCAGACCAACGCCCAACCAGCCGGTTATGATCACTCCAGTCCAAATCGAAGTCTGTGCCAATTCACTTGAATCCGCGCTCGCGGCACAGTCGGGCGGCGCGTCGCGCGTGGAGTTATGCTCGGCACTGATTGAAGGTGGATTGACCCCCAGTCCCGCGGCTATCGAACTGGCACGCGAACGATTGCGCATCGGGTTGCACGTGCTCATTCGCCCCCGGGGCGGGGACTTCTGCTACAATGACAGCGAGTTTGCCGTCATGCGGCGGGACATTGAGTTCTGCAAACGCGCGGGCGTCAACGGAGTCGTGCTCGGCGCTCTGCAACCGAACGGGAGTGTGGATCGGGCGCGAGTGCGAGAATTGATCGCCGTCGCCCGGCCCATGGCAGTGACGTTTCATCGCGCCTTTGACATGGCGGTGAATGCGTTTCTGGCGATGGAAGACATCATTGTGCTCGGCGCCGAGCGCTTGCTGACGTCGGGACAGCGCGGCAGCGCGATGGCGGGGAGGGAGCTTATTGCCGAACTGGTGCGCCGGGCCGGCAAGCGTTTGATTGTCATGCCCGGCGCCGGCATCAACGATGGAAACTTGAGCGAACTCATCGCTGCCACGGGCGCGCGCGAGTTTCACCTGTCGGGCCAGAAGAAAGTCGAGAGTCGGATGGTGTATCGGAATCCGCACGTGTTCATGGGTGTGCCCGGTCTGCCGGAATACGAAATCGCTGTGACGGATGCCGATATGATCCAGCGAGTGGTGGAGGCGGGGCAACGTCAGACGGGTGCCGTGTAAGCATGCAGCGCGGCTGGGAGCCACTTCTTCTGATTCCCTTTGCCCAAAGCGGCGATGAATCAGCCGCACTCCAGACGCTGCGCGAGGGTGCTTGACGCTGAAAGCTCGCGAAGCGTCTGGAGTGCGTGCGGCTTCAGCGCCGCTCTGCGCACTTGACTGCCGTTTCGCAGGTTTGAGGGGGCAACGCGCGAATCTGGATTTGGCAAATCCTCTCCCGCTGGGAGGGGCAGGTCCGCTCGCGGCCCGGCGTCTTGCGCCGTGTGGATTGGTTCCACGGAAAACAGCGAAGAACTCCATTTGAGGTTCACTGGCGCGCCTGGACTCAGCGGCAGGTTGTCAAGCGGCAGCCGGCTTATCATGCGCCCCGGGCGTTCAATGATTTCTCATGGCTGAAATGCGCCATAAGGCGGTGGACAATCGAACGATTGTGGTTACTCTCAATCCATTGCCCCTTCGTATTGCCGGCTGCCGGGTCGCAGCGCGGTATGGGCGTGGAAGCTAAAAAACCAAATCATGCCAGAAAGGTCCAAAATGAAATCACCGAAGATACTGATCGTTTCACTGTGCGCGATCGGTTTGTTGGCGGGCACGGCGCTCGCCGAACAAGCCGGCTGTTGCGCCAAAGCCAGCGCCGATGAAAAGGATTGCTCGCACCCGTGTTGTGTCGCCGCCGCCAAGGACGGTAAGGAGTGCGAGAAGTGCGGCGGCAAAGGGGAATTAATCGGCGTTCCGGGAGGCTGCTGCAAGAAAGCCCGGGCGGAGAAGAAGGATTGCAGCCACCCCTGTTGCGTCACCGCCGCGAAGGACGCCAAAGAATGTGCGAAGTGCGGCGGCAAGGGCTTGATCGCTGGCACGCCCGGCGGTTGCTGCAAAACAGCCCGGGCCGACAAGAAGGATTGCGCCCACGAATGTTGCGTGACCGCCGCCAAGGACGGCAAGGAATGCACCAAATGCGGCGGCAAGGGTGCGATCAGAAAAGTGGCGAAAACCTGACGATTTGACCTCCCAACTCTGGCGGTCACTGCCTGGCAGTGGCCGCCATTTTTCCAAGCTCGACATGACTCGGAGACGGAGCAAGTCAATGTCAGGCTTCGACGACTCCGCGACCGATTGCTCAATGATTTGATCGAGCGAGGCTGATGCCGCCGAGAAGCCGAAACTGATGAGGCGGAAGAAGTCTTCGTAGCGGCAACGCGGTGCGCTTTTAACGAATCGAAATGCGAGACGCAGCCTTTTCCTCGACTGCAAAAAAGCCCGTGGTTATTGCCTCAAACCGTGGTCTGACCTCCTCGAAATCAGTCAAACTGGTGGAGTGGTGCGTTTATACGACACCGCTCGAACATTCTTTCAGAATGAACATCCGGTGTAAAGGGTATCCCCACACCTGTCCCCACTGTGGGGACACCCTGGGCTGGCGAGCCGTCCTTTGTTCACCAGCGTTTTGTCGTGGTTGGACGCTCTCGTTCCACCCCCGACTTCGGTCGGTTTTATGGCTCGCGCGGCAGTCTCTTTGGGGAAGCCGCGCTCGCCAAAAACCTCCCTCATCGCTCACGCGAACACGAGTTCACCGACGGACGGGTTTACGAGTCTCGACGAGTAAAAGACACAGAAATGTCCTTTAGGGTGGAGACGAGTTAGAACGAGTTTTCGCGGGACGAATGGTCGCCCAAGACTTGGCAGCTTCTGACCCATCGGCGTCCCCCTTGCCCCCTCGCCTCTGGGTTACGAACTCCCAAGACTTGGGCGACTGATATGGCGCACCGACAGCCGTTTTCCGCAAAGCGAAAGCCCGGCTGTCCGTGCGCACGGGTTTGGAAGGGTTTACGGGTTGAAACGGGTGGCGTCCAAAGACTTGAGAGGTTTCCGCGCCTGTCGGGTCATCCCGCCTCGCCCCCTTGACCCCCTCCGGCGGGAAACCCTCCGGCTGGAAACGTCCCAAGACTTTGTCCGCAGCGGGCGGGCGAGCCGGAGTCGGCTTTCCTCCAAGTATTCGGAAACCCACTCCCGCTCGCTTGATCCGCCCAGACGAGTTTTGGAACGAGTTCCCGGCTAGACATTGACGCTGGACCGCAGACAGCTAATTCCTAGACTGTGCAAACAATTGAATTGTTTCATCCCTGAACCTGGTGCTTCAACTCAACAATAGTGATTCCATGCGTCGCAAATCATTTTACGAAGTTCCACCGGCTACCTACCTATTTCCGGCCATGTGCCAAACATCTGGTGATCAAGCGCAGCCGGAAGAACCGGTTCGCCAATGGTGCGCTTACGAGTTGATGCGAGCTTACGGCGCTGCCATTACTGAACTTGAGTTCGAGCACCAAGTTCGCGTCGGCTCGAAAACCTATCGGATTGATATTTTGGTATCGCGGAATGGCTCACCGTGGGTCGTGGTCGAGTGCAAAGAACCGAGGCACGCAAAGCACGACGCTGGGATGAAGCAAGCCATCAGCTACGCCGATGCCCAAGGAGTGAAAGCTGAGTTCGCCCTTTACACCAACGGTGACGTTTGGCAAGTCCAACGCCGTGTTCAGGACCAGTGGATTCCAGTGGCGGATCTTCCGACGCAACTGACTGAAGAAACCGTCCTGATCACTCGTTTGTTAACCACCATCCAAGAAGTTTCGCCATTGCTGGGCAAGTTGGATGAGATAATCGAAGACAAGGATGCTCAGACTTTCTTGAGCGCGATGCAGGTCTTTTTCCGTGGCAGCAACTTGCTGACTGAAGATGCTGATCGAGATTTGCTCTTTGCGACGGACAACTTATTGCGCGTCTTATCTGTAGCCGGCGAACTTCCCTATCAACTCGGAAAACTCCGGACGGTCCAGATGTATTACGAGCGTTATCGTGTTCGGGCTGGCTTCCCACTGGAAATCGGGCCGATTACTGACCGTGACCCGGTTTACGTTGAAATGATACACCTGCATGCTGGCCTAATGAACATGGTCGAGGGAACACATGATCTTGTTGTGTGTGATGCGCTGCTACTTAGAGTGAATACCGCCCTTTTGGAATATGGCCGGAATCAACGTGACGGGAAGGCACACTTTCCCAGAATCGGTCCTAGCCTGCATCATGCGCTACGAAATTTCCTCCACTACGCCCTGTCGGTCCATTTGAATACAGTGTTACCAGATACGCTTGATCACACTTCCATCGGAGATATGCACGGTTGTTGTCACGAGGCGTGGGAAGCTCATAAGCGGTCAAGCTGACCGTTAAACTGGGCTGGCTGCTGGAATCCGGCTCATCACCTCAATTCACACCGTCGCCCCACCGAACTCGCCTTCGCTCGCGCTGTTATTTTTGAAGCCCAGCGCCCCCCCCGCGCATCGCAGGATCGCCGTATGGGTTTCGCCGCTGCCCTCTTCCCAGACGTGTCGCAAGAATCAACACCATTGCCGGCCCAATTGTTAAAGCAAACAATGATGCGATAACGGCCGAGGTGGCGGTTGCCAAATCCAGGATCAATAGCGGAGTTGGAATTGCGGCTAACAGCACTGCGGAAGCCCGCAAACTAGCCACCAGACGTCTGGAAGCCTATGAGCGACTACAAAAGGAAAAAAGTGCGCTTGATACAAAGTTCTCCGTAGCGTTTGACGATAACCAAGCTCAAGCCGCCAAGATTGGCCGATGGAAAACTGGGATCGGGATTTCCGGTATTGCGTCTGGAATCGCTGCATCTGCTCTGATTGTCGCCAGTCCGGCTAATGCAGTATGGGTTTCGGTTCTCTCAGGTTACGCTGGTGGAGTAGCTGGTATGAACAGCGTCTTCGATAACAATGGCTATTCACGAGAACAAATCGCAGCGTTGGAGACAACTGTCGTGCAGGAATACGCAGCCGTGTCCGCGGAAATCAATCTCGAGGTCTTGTTCGCATTGGCTAACGATGTGGCCACAACCAGCGAAAAGTGGCTGGAGGAACTTGGCAAACAGAATCGCGCGATGACACGATTGCGAGCGCTGGCACTTACTCTAAAAATACCTACCGGGTCTAGTCAGACTCCTCCTGCACCGGAAGCCAACCCATCCAACTGAGAACCCGCCACCTACGGGGGGCAAACTAGCCAGTATCAACCACCAAGCCCATTGGGGTGGATGTCGCTCAATTTCATCCGTAATTCACGGCCAAAAGAGCGACCCTTTCGAGTCGCTTGTGTTCAGAGCAAAAGCTCCAGTTTGAGTTCCTTATCCGACAAATCCGTCGGCTGTTTGCCCTCTGCCATTTTCACCCAGCGCACGAAGCGGTGGGGTGAAATTCGCGCCAGCAAGGTTTGCGCGTGGCGCTCCCCGGCCGCGTCGCCGTCGGGGATGATCCACACATGCCCGTCCGGCTTGACCAGGGACATGATGAGTTCCGCCTGTCGTTCTGAGCAATCCGCGCCCATCGTGGCAACCACGTCCGGCAGACCGTTTTGATCGAGCCACCAGACCGAAGTGAAGCCCTCGACAACAATCAGATCGTCCACGGGCGCTTTGATCCGGTAGCCGTTGTAAAGGAACAGGGTTTTGCGGAATTCAAAGAGTTTGCCGTCCCGTTTGCGTTCGCCGGGGAAACGGTAACGCGGGTTGTCTTCCGTGATGGTCGCGTCATCCACCACGCGCCCGGCGTAGCCGACCAGCGCGCCAACGGCGTCGTGCAACGGAATCGCGACCCGGCTTTTCAGCATCCCGCGTGAGCAGTAGCCCAAGCCGAAGCGCACAATGGTTTCCGGCGTGAAACCCCGGTTGAGAAGATACGGATGTGAGGCATCCAGTCCTTGCAGCGTGAAGTCCAATGGGACATTGACCTCGACCGGCAGTTTGCTTTCGGGTGCAGGTTTTTTGACCGGTTTCGGTTTCGCCGTTGGCGACGCTTTGGTGTCCGGCGCATCGCCACGGAGGTCCGGGCAAAACCGCTGCTGCAATTTCGCCGCGACTTCGCGCAAGGCCGCGCCGTCCCGGGGATCAATCTTTTCCATGAGTGCGGCGAATTCCAGCGCATTGCCCTTCGCACCACAGCCGAAGCATTGGAAGATGCCCCGTTCGAGATTGGCCGAGAACGATGGCGAGTTGCGCTTGCCATTATGATTGGGCAACGGGCAAAAGCCATGATGTTGCTTGCTTTTGCTTTTGATCGTGAGGCCGTAATGTTCGAGCACCGCCGCAAAGTCGAGATTCGCGCGCAGGGCTTTGAAGTCTATCCAGTTGGTTTTCATTCAGTAGTCCTCCGGCAGGAGCACGGTTGTTACCGAACGGTCAGCTTCAGTGATGATCCAGAACTTGACGCCTTGCGTCGAATGATATTGCGAGAACAATCGCCCGCCCTGAGCGAGCGCACGTTCGTTCGCCTGCAAATCATCGGCGTCAAGTGTGCCCCAATCACACCCGGCATGACGTTTGATGCTGGCCAGGATTTCCGTGTCGGGAATCTGGGCAAGGGCATTGGGTGTGGCAACGAGATGGCCGAGCGAAAAGCACGGCGAGAACACGAATACGGTAGCGGATGCAGTATCCATCGGTTTCCTTGGGTTGAGGGTGAAAGGAACTATTGTTCCGTCTGTCATTATCCCAAGTTTGATACCTATCCGTCAAAGAGGGTGGAGAGGGCGAGACTACGAACGAGCCTGTTCGCACGGGCGCTCGCCCCCGAGCATCATTGTGGCACATTGACGCAAAGGTCCTCGCCGTGGTAAGATATTCCCCGGATTTCTTTTCCGATATTCCTCTGGTTGCCAGTTGTCCGAAGCCCGTCACACGACGTGATTGGTTTCGTCAACTATCAACCACGAGGAGATTATGCTGGAAATACTAGAGATGTTCGCTGGCCTGTTTCGGCGGAAAACGCCTGCCGAGAAATTGGACAAACAAATCAATCGCGAAATCTACGGTCGCCTGTTCCCCCACCTGAACGCCGAGCAAGATCAGGGATACCCTTTTGTCAACTACCCTGACCTGGTCGCCCACACCGAGACGATCGATGTTCAGGCGGCGTTGGAAAGGGCCGAACGTCAGATCAGGGAATTGCCTGAAGCTTATGGCAAATGTTTCCGTTATGCTATGCATCGCGACATCTGTGAACAGCTACGGGCATATACTGCCCTAGCCAACTGTCGCACTGAACCCAACATCTATTGGAAGCCCGCCTCAGCCACCGCTTAGAGGCCCAGCCTGTCCATCAACCCCGCTCAAACCGAGCGGGGCTTTTACTGCGCTTCGGGCATCTGCATTCTGCGCCACTCGTCAACCAACAAGTGTCGCCTACGGATTTGAATCCGGTCTCCTTTGCACTCCTCGTTAACCAGTTCTTTCATGCGCCGGACAGCTTCATCAAGTGCCGTTGCTCGTTGCATGTGGCGTTCGAGGCTTTTGAACAGAACATCCAACTGGCTTTGAATGGTGATTTCCGGCGTGCCCTTCTTGATCGCTTTGATCTGTGCGTTTAGCACCGCTTCGTCCAAAGCCAGCCTTCTTTCTTCCAGACCGCGCTGTCGGGCAGCTTGAGTTTCTTCAAATTGTGCTTTTCGTTTTAACTCTGCCTCAATTACCTCCTTCTTTCGCTGTCCTTCGCCCTCTATCCGACGTGCTGGATTGATGGCATCACGATCCTCGGAAAGGAATATGATCCGGTCGCAGTGATGGCAAACGTATGATTTTGACTCTAACTTACAATGCTCACAGTGATGCAAAAGAGGAAACCGATCAACGTTGAAATTCTCGTGACCACATTCACCGCAGATCCAAGGGGTGTTCCACAGAATCTTCCCTCCACAACCATTGCAACAAATCCGGATCGGTTGTCTGTTCCAGCGCAAGTAAGCGTAATAGGCGACCAAGGCAGCTACCCCATCAGCCAGCAGCAGCGCAACAAAACCGGCCGAGAGTCGCGTGAGTATCCAAGACGAAACGGCCACTAATAAGAGGAATATGGCCGACAGTGTGACGGTGGATTCAAAGAGGCGTCGCTTCAAAAGCCCTCGACTAGCCCGCGGATCAATGGCGGCGGAATGCACGCAAAAGTTAATGCCTGCTCTTGAGCCAGCGGTCAATCCTGTCTTCCACGATTTTTTTGCGCGTGGAGTATTTCCGGCGGGAGTGGCGGATGACCGCGAGGCGACGTTGGCGATGGGTTTCCAAGGGGGGCAAGGACCGAGCCAGAAACGGCTCGCGGTTGAGCAGGCGCGCGCAAAGCTCGTAATTCTCCAACGCGGTGAAGCGGTCGCTCAAGAACCCGCCCCCGAACTGTCGTTCCAGCACCGCGGCATCCGCCTCACTGACGCGAAAAGCCAAAAATGTGCCCGCGTTGCCAAAGACCGCCGTGCTGACGGCCTCACTCAACTGGCCCAGGTATTGATGCGCCAGGGTCAATGCCAAACCGTATTTGCGCGCCTCGGACAGGATACTCGCGAAAGAATCCGTGGCGTAGTGATGGAATTCATCGGCGTAGAGGAAAAAATCCTCCCGTTGATGCGGGAGAGTGTCAGACCGAGACAGAGCCGCGATCTCGAATCCAGTGACCAAGAGCGACCCCAGCAAACTGCTATGCGCTTCGCCAATGCGGCCCTTGTTCAGGTTGGCGATGAAAATGCGCCGGCGATCCATGATAAAACGAAAATTGATTTTTGTGCTGACTTGGCCAAGCACGTTGCGCAGGGGCGGCGAAAGAAACAACTGCCCTACCTTGTTTTGAATGGGACTGACGACCTCCTGCCGAAAGCTGCGGTCGTAATGAGCAAATTCATTCACCCAAAACGAGCGCACCATCGAGTCTTTAACCTGTTTGACCACCCATGGGGATACCCTTTACACCGGATGTTCATTCTGAAAGAATGTTCGAGCGGTGTCGTATAAACGCACCACTCCACCAGTTTGACTGATTTCGAGGAGGTCAGACCACGGTTTGAGGCAATAACCACGGGCTTTTTTGCAGTCGAGGACCATCAACAACGGTTTCGCATTTCATGGATCGCAAGACGGTTTTCTGGTAAACTACGATTTACTCACCTTCACAGTTTTACTATTTGACCTTCATGGCAAAGCCACTCCCAACCCGAAGAAAGAATCCCGCCGCAGTTGCCCTGTCGAAACTTGGCGCTTCCAAGGGTGGCAAAGCGCGCGCCAGGAAGCTGTCACCGAGGGCGCGAGCTCGCATTGCGAAAGCGGCAGCGCTGGCGCGCTGGCACAAAGAGTGAGCGTGCCAGATTGCTTGTTTGTTTCCGCTATGCTTGCACGAGCAAGCATGATGCGGTAATATATTCTTTACTATGAGCAACCTGTTTCTTTACGCCCGTAAATCCACCGATGTCGAGGATAAGCAAGTCCTCTCCATTGACGCGCAGCTCAATGAACTGCGCCAGTTCGCCGCCCGTGAGGGCGTCAACATCGTCGAGGAGTTGATCGAAAAGCAGTCCGCCAAAGTCCCCGGGCGACCGATCTTCAATGCCATGCTGGAGCGGATTGAGGCGGGCGAAGCGACGGGGATTCTTGCCTGGCATCCCGACCGTCTGGCCCGCAACAGCGTGGACGGCGGACGCATCATTTATCTCCTCGATACCGAGACGTTGAAGACGCTCAAATTCCCCCGCACTTGGTTCGAGAATACGCCCCAGGGAAAGCTCATGCTTCACAGTGAATTCGGGTTCAGCAAATACTACGTGGATTCGCTGTCCGAAAACACCAAGCGCGGCTTGCGGGAGAAGGTGCGGCGGGGTGAGTTTCCTCACAAAGCACCTTTCGGATACTTGAACGATTATCGCACCAAGCGGATCATCGTGGACCGGGGGCGCGCGCACTTGGTCAAGGAAGTGTTCGAGACGTATGCCACCGGTGAGAGCACGCTCGATTCCATCCGACAGTTGCTTGCGGATCGAGGCGTGCGCACGGCCACCCAGAAGCTGGTTGGGCGCGCCTATGTTTCGCGTCTCCTGTCCAACCCGATGTATTATGGACACTTTCTTTACGGGGGCGATGTGCATGAAGGCACGCATGAACCGCTCATCCAGAAGACGCTCTTTGACCAGGTGCAGGCTGTTCTAAGCGAACGCTGGCGATACTCGCCCGCCGACCGGAAGCCTGAGCGGAAGCCGTTCTTGGGCCTGCTCCAGTGCGCTGAGTGCGGAAGTGCCATCACAGGTGAGGTGCAAAAGGGGCACACGTATTACCGTTGCACCAAGAAACACAAGGCGCGCCCATGCAAGCAGCCCTATATCCGCGAGGAAGACCTTGCCGCACAGATTTCGGCGCTGCTGATGCCATTTGCCCTCCGCGCGGATTGGGCGGAAGCGATGCTGAAACGGGTTAAGGAGGAAAAACGACAATTCGCCCAATCCAACGCGGTAGTGGCAGAACAGAAGCGCGGAGAGATTGAAAAGATCAATCTCCGTCTCCAACGACTACTCGACTCGTTTCTCGACGGGGTGATTGAGCGTGATGATTATACCGCCGAGAAAACGAAGTTGATGGGTCGTAGGAAGTCTTTGCAGGAGCAAAGCTCCGCGCTTTTGACGAATCGAAATGCGTGGCTCGAACCGTTCCAAAATTGGATTCTAACCGCTAAAAACGCGGGCGAAACGGCAGTTTCGGGTTCTCCACAGGAGAAAAAGGCTCTCGCTCAAAAAGTGTTTGGCTCGAACCTTG
>JAHCLO010000063.1 GCA_026125285.1 Verrucomicrobiia bacterium
AAAGTGTACCCCTTGGTGCCTGACCACCTTGACAGTACCAAGCGCGCTTTGAAGAATGCCTTGGAGGAATGTGACCTGGCGGTGACCTCGGGCGGGGTATCCGTCGGCGAAATGGATTTCGTGAAAGCGGCCTGGGAGCAACTGGGAGGATCACTGGAGTTTTGGAAAGTAGCGATCCGTCCGGGCAAACCGTTTGTTTTTGGCCGCTGCCACGGGAAGTACCTGTTTGGACTGCCCGGCAATCCGGTTTCGGCCTTCGTCACGTTTCTGTTCCTGGTGCGACCCGCGCTGTTGCGCTGGCAAGGGGCCACGGAGCTTGCCCTGCCCGCGGTTGCAGGCGTGCTGGATGAACCGCTGGCCAATCCCGGCGAGCGCCGGCATTTCGTGCGTGTGAAGATCAGCCCGGCGGGGGAAGTCCGCTCCGCCGGCCTGCAGGCATCTCATGCGCTGGGTTCGCTCGCGGCCAGCAACGGTTTGGTGGACTTGGCGCCCCGGAGCGCTTTAGCCAAAGGATCAGCGGTGGAAGTTTTGCGCTGGAGTTGACCTGCACGGGCCGGGGTTCAAAAGGCCCGTTTAGGCAGGCTGAAAGTGGGCGGCGGAGTTACCGTCCGCACCGGGTCGGCAATGGACTCACCAGTTGCCGAACCAGGCCGGCCGGGGGTGGTCGTGATCAGTGCCTGTGGTCGCTCTGGCACGCCTGCCCGAGGGTACAACGAACCGGGGGCGGCGAAGCCGGCCCCTTCGGGCAACGGGCTTGGGCTCCTGGAGGTATCCAAGCTGGGGCTGGTCGAAGGGCTTCGGCTCAGAAGTTCCGAGGTTGCCTCACCCGCCAAAACGGACCCCGCGCGTGGCTCCAGCAATTGCCTGAATTCCTCCATGCGCGCCTGTTGAGCCGCCGCCTGCGGAAGCAGTTCCAGTTTGCCGGCGCTGAGCAGGTCGGAGAGATCGGCGGAAGTAAGCGCACCAAGAAGCGGCGAATCGTTGTTTCCAGTGGCGAGCCGGCGCATAATCTCATCCGGTGAGATGAAAGCCGCACCCGACACCGGGTTGGCCTCGGATCGGTTCGCCACATTGCCTCCCGGTTTGAGCCGATGGAGTTCCAGCAGGTCGCGACTGGCGGCAAACCCGAAAGATTCCTGATTGCCGAACAGAACAGAATTCCCCGCGTCCTCCCTCGCCCGATTGACCTGAGCGCGCTCCTCGTCCAAACGCTGGTAGAATCGCTCAACGGCACCTTCCTTCTGCTTCACCTGGCCGTCCTCGCCGTATTCGGGGATTTTGAAAATCTTCTCCGCCGTCAGGTCGGATTCATAATCTTCCGGGGACTGGAATATCCAATCTCGCTCCCGCTCGAACAATTCGCGCAGTTGCTGTCGGTTCAGATTGGGTTGCGGCAGGTGCAAGGGCAACGGGGCTGTGCTGCCGGCCGCCCCCGGCCCGGAAATGCTGAACGGCTTCTTAAACTCATCCTCCAAGCTCTTGAGGTTCAGTTTTTGCGTGGCAATGAAATTAAGATTTGAACTTACGGGATCGCCTTTGGGATCGGAGAAGATGATTTTCTGGCTGCGCTGGGGCAGCGTTTGCTGGCCTTGGGCAGCAAGGCACATCCCCAACACCAAAGCGGCTGGGAGCAGGGCGAATTGCAGACGGCGAACACTCATCTTCGATCAAGCAGCGTAATACAATCGCTCGGCCCCGTCAAAGCCTCATTGTGATTGTTTTCGAGACGAGACTTCCAGTGCGGCTGACGCCGCAACCACAGTGGACGACACCATGTTCGGGCGCGGATGACAAGACGCCCTCTCCCGCTGGGAGCGAGAGACAGCCGGCAGACGTTTCCGGCATTCTCTGCCACCTTTGCGCAAAGTCTCCCCATTGTATTATAGACGGCGCTTGCGCAATCGAAATCACAAAGGCGGGAGAGCACCACTCGGAGTTTCCCACTCAGCCGGCGCACCGGCTGACGTCGGTACAGACGCCCCGCCTGGCCTCAGTCACAAAATCCAGCATCACTTTGGCCACGCTACTGGTGAAGGTTTCCCGGGCTGTGACCAGAGCCTGGCGCAAATTCTGATCGCTGCGAAAAAGGGCTTGGTAGAGCCGTTTCAGTTCGAGTCGTTGCTCCGCGGTGAATCCCGCCCGGCGCAGACCCACGATGTTCAACCCACAAATCACGTTCACCTGCATGGCCACGCTGAACGGCGGCACGTCCATGCTAACGGCGGCCCCGCCCTGCATGATGGCCAGCGTGCCCACGCGCGTGAACTGATGCACCAGACAGTTGCCCGAAATAAACGCGCGATCCTGCACGACCGCGTGCCCGCCCAGCAACGCGCCGTTGGCGATGATGGTGTGGTCTCCCAATCGGCAGTTGTGACCCACATGACAGTTGGCCATAAGAAAGTTGTGCGAGCCGATGAGGGTTTCGCTCTCGGGCTTGCTGGAACGATGCACCGTCACGTGTTCGCGAAACTGGTTGTGATCGCCAATGCGCAACCGGGTCGGCTGGCCATCGTACTTCACGTCCTGCGGCGCGTCACCAATCACGCAGCCCGCATGAAAATGATTGTGCGCTCCGATCGTGGTGATCCCGGTTAAATAAACGTGCGGGCCAAGGACGCAATGCGCTCCAACCTCAACGCGCTCGTCAACGACCGCGTAAGGGCCGACGCGGACGGTCGGAGACAGTTTCGCCTGAGGATGGATAACTGCGGTCGGATGAATCATGTCGCTTCTTGTAGGCAGCCACTTCAAATTTCGTTGCTTTTCTTTCGGTTGCACACTTCGCAAAGCAATTGGATGTTTCGCACAGTGTTGCTGCCGCCTCTGCTGACTGGTATGATGTGATCAAATTCAAGCCGTTCCTGGCTTCCACATTTCACGCAGCGTCCCTCGTCGCGCCGCCAGACGAAAATCCTGACTTCTTCCGGGATGGACTCCCGGCGTTCTACAACTCTTGCACCGGCATCACCTGAGAGTTTTCGTTTGAGCCGCTCGAATCTCGTGCGGTCTTTATCCACCGCCTCAAGGAAAAGCAGTTGAAGCTCGTCTTCGTCAACGTTTTTATCGGTCTTGGTGAGTAGCCAGAGTTGCTTGCCGAAGAGGTAGCAATCGTCATAACGAAAGCCCGCCCACGAGACTATGATACGGTCCCACTTTAAGGGTTCCACTTGGTCTAAGGCAGCTTGAACCGCAGCCTTACTTTCATCGCGGAATAATATTTCTGGAAAAGGCCAAGACTCGGAAGCTGGAAATCCAAGATTGCGATGAAAACACGCCGAAGACCACTTGAACACCAAAAATGGTGATGGAAGTGACGGGTAGCGTTGAAAAAACTCGTCAGAATTCATGAAGGCTTCGTTCCATCGCTGAAGACTCGTCTCGTACGATTTTTTGAGTTCCTGCAAATACGGGATGACCATTGAATTCTGGCGGAACCACAAGTCACGTTCACTCTCGTCGCTCCCGAATGGGAAGCCTTCAAGGATGAGTCTAAATTCTTGATCGAGCGACGATTCGGGGATTATAGAGAAGTAATTCTGCAAACCCGCAATTCTCTTGGGCATGACTCAACGAGGTTATTGGCTTCCACCGCACATGTCCCCATTCTGCAATTTGTAAACATCGGCCTCGAGATGAAAGATTTGGTCATCGGTCAATGACTGCCGAATCATTAAGGCCGTCTTCTTAATGAGCAGGGCGTAGGCGGTTTGGTCAGAATCTGGCGTCAGCGCAGGTTCGACGCTAGAGCCATCCGTGCTTAGTCTGTAGCCCGGGATTTGCCCTGTGTTCAATACGACTTTTATTGTCTCGTTGATCTTGAAGTGCGCATGCACTTCGTGGTCGTTGTCTTCGAGGGTCACTCGAACAGCATGATGAAACGTCGTCAGGGGAGTGGAGGTTGCTTCCATAAACTTACGGGTGAACTTGCATACCGGCGAGTTGAGCAAGCTTGGCTTGCCGTGTGTCGAACGTGCAGAAGTCCGTCGCGCCCAGCACCAATGCCGCAGCCACATGCAAAACGTCCAAGCTCCGGCAGCCAATCTTCGGTGTGTGATGTTCTGCCAAAGCTTCCGCTTCGCGGAAAAGTTTGCTCCACAAGTTAGGCGTGGGCACCAATAGTCCCGCCGCCAAATCCTGCTCAACCTCCTGCCAGGCTGCCAGCGATTCCACTGGAGTCAGGCGTTGCTGAAACACGGCTAACCCGAGCGCGTTTCGGAGTTCAATGCGATGAAAGCCTGTAAAATCGAGCGCAACCGGGTTCGCTTGCCGCCAAGCGTCCGCTTTTGGCGAGTGAGCGTCAGTAACAAAAAGGGAGAAAAGCACACTGGTGTCAGCGTAGGGTTTCACCATCGCTCCTCTTCGCGCCCCAGCACAACCATGTTGGGCAGAATCTTGTCGCCTAGAATCATTCGCCTCCGTGCTGCGTAATCCGGCAGTTCGACCTTAGCAGGGTCGGACGATACCGTTTTTGAACCGCCTTTCTGGTCAATATGCCGCAGCAACCACCTAGCGATATTCTGCGCGTCGTGCAAAGGCAATCCCTTAAGCGCATCCTCAATTTCACCCACCGTATTCATGCTTGAATTCTACGCTTGCCGAACGGGTTTGCCAATACCAACTCACGCCTAAACGGGTCACGAATAAAAATATCCCTTATGCCGAGCTCGGCATAATGGTTATTTTTTCTAGCTCCGGATAATGCCGAGCACACGGGGTGATTCTTCAAAAACACTGAGGGATCACCCCTTTTCTATTCCTTCGACTCGGCATTATCAGAGGCTTTGCAGGAACGCCATCAGTTGATCGGGCGGACGGTATCGAGGCGGCCGCCCGTAGAACGGCTCGGTTTTGGCGAGCGCCTTTTCTTTCAGTTCGAGGCTGGCGTGGAGATAAATCTGCGTTGTGTCCATTCGCTCATGGCCGAGCCACAGCGCGATGACGGAACGATCAACGCCGCATTGCAGCAAGTCCATGGCGGTGCTGTGTCGCAACACGTGTGGCGAGACGCGTTTGGATTTCAAAGACGGACAGTGTTGGCGTGCCGCAGCCACCTGCTTGGCGAGCAGATATTGAATACCGTCCCGGCTCAACGGTTTGCCGCGTAGGTTGGGAAAGAGCGGGGCGTCGGGTTTGGTGTTCCGCTCACACAGCCACGCACGGAGTATCGTGACCGTTTCCTTGCGCAATGGAACGGATCGGGACTTGCGCCCCTTTCCGGTGCAACGCACGTGAGGGCCACTGTCCAATGCAATGTCCTGACAGCGCAGGCCGATGATTTCCGAAAGACGCAGCCCTGTTTGCAAGGCCAGCAGGAGCAACGCGTAGTCACGTCGCCCCAACCAAGTCTGCTGATCCGGCGCCGCCAACAAGGCTTCGGCTTCTGGCCGCGTGAGGAAGTCGATCGGCCTCTTGATGTGGCGCTTGCTCTTGATCGCCAGGACACGTTGGGCCAACGCGCCGAGCGCGGGTTCTTGCAGGGCGACATACTGAAAGAAGGAATGGATGGCCGCCAGACGCACATTGCGACTGCGTGCGCTCACGCCGCGGTCTTTTTCCAGATGATCGAGGAAGCGGCAGATCAAGGCGGCATCCAAGTCCTGCATGGCCAATGCGGTGGGAGGCTTCTTCAGATGCCGATGGGCAAAGCCGATCAGGAGCCGGAACGTATCCCGATAGTTTGCGATGGTGTGCGGACTCGCGTTGCATTCGTGCATCAGCCGTTGCGTGAAGTAGGCTTGCAGCAACTCCGAGAAGGTGGCTTGCGTTTTCATCGTCCGGCCTCCTTTGGTTGCAGGCGTTGGGTCGCCAGTTGCAACAGTTCCGGCACCGCCGACAGATACCAATACGTGTCTCGGACGTGAACATGGCCCAGATACGTGCTCAACTCCGGCAAACGCGCCTCGACGTCCGTGTCGGTGCGATACCACCGCAGCATGGTCTGGATCGCGAAGTGATGCCGCAGGTCATGCACGCGCGGGCCGTGTAGATCGCCAGGTCTGCGCAGGCCGGTTTGGCAGGCCACCAACAAGAACCAGCGATTGACGGAGTCATATCCCAGCCGAACGCCACCGTCCCAGACAAAGAAGGCTGGATTTCTGCGCTTCGGATAAATGATGTCGCGTGTCGACGCATAACGCCGGAGGGCCGCGACAGTTGAGGGATGGAGCGGTGTCAATCGAGTCTTGTTCCCCTTCGCCAAACGGATGGTCAACTGCTGGCGATCCCAATCCACATCACCACAGTCCAACTTCAGAGCCTCGCTCACTCGCAGGCCAGTCGTTGCCAAAAGGCCCAACAGCGTGCCCAACGTCGGACCTTTGATCGGATTGGCAGGAGCGATTTGATACGCCACCTCAACCAATCTGCAAACGTCTTCATCGCGGTAAAGCTGTGGCGACCGTCGGCGCATGTGGTAAGGCAGCAGCTTGGGCGACGGCACTTCCGTGCGTGGATCAACCGTGCTTAGGTATTCGGCAAAGCGCCGGACCGTAGCCAGTCGGCTGCCGCTTTGCACCCGTTTGGCGTTTGGCGGCTGAGTGGCCCATTTGAGCGCGAGCTTGGTGGTGATGAACGGCGCTCGTTTCGCCTCTGCAAAACGAATGAAGCTGCGCAGCAACATCTCCGCACTGTCCAGCTTGAACCCCAGTCCCCGCCGGAGCTTCAGGTAATTGGTGAGATGCACACGCAGGGGGTTCATTGGACACCTCCCGGCCACGGCTGCGCCAAAGCGCGTAGTGCCTTCACATCCACTTTTGCGTAAATCTCCGTGGTCTGTATTTGCTGATGCCGCAGCACCTGGCTGATTTGAGTCAGGGAAGCCCCGTTCCGCAGGAGGTTGGTGGCCAACGAATGGCGCAGCAGATGCGCCCCGCGATTCACCGGATTCAGACCGGCGCGTCCCAAGGCCCGGTTCACAATGCCGCTCACAGCATTGGGCGGACTGCTGAAGCCCACATACGGCGCCTTGCAGTGGACGAATACGCGGCGCGTTGAGCAACGAGGTCGCCCCCGTTTCAAATAATCCGCCACAGCTTTGCCAACCTCCTGAAGCAGCGGCATCCGGTCCACTCGGTTGCCTTTGCCCCGAACAATCAACTCCCCGGCAGCCCAATCAATGTCGTCCAACTCAAGGTTGACCACCTCGCTGGCACGTAAACCCAGCCGGGCCAACAGCACCAAGACGGCATAGTCGCGCCGGCCCGCGTTCTGGCGGCGGTCACAAGACCGCAGCAACTTCTCCACTTCCGCTGCTTCCAGATAACGGGGCAGTTCCGATAAGCGCCCGCCCGCTGTGGCGGGGATTGCAGTCGCCAGATTGGTGTCGGTCTTGCCTTCCTGAAACAGGTAATTCAAAAAACTCCGCAGCACGGAGGTCATCAGTTGAGCCGAGCGACGACCGCGGATGCTGGAGTCTCTCAAAACAAAATCACTCACATCCTTCGTGCAGAGTTCCTTCAGCCGGATTTTCCCATCCCGAAACCGATGCCACAAAAACCGCCTGGCTACCGTCAGATACTGCCCCACGCTGCCCGACATGAAGCTTCGCTCCTGGCGCAGATACTGGCCGTAGGCCCGCTCGATTATATCAACGGGAGTCAGCGGCGGAGGCGTCTGCGGCGGGATAACGTCCAATTGCCGCAAGTGTTGCAGCAAGAGCGCGAGGGTGCATTTATCGCCGCTCCGATAAACAACACGTCGCCATCGGCACCCAAGGAACTTCGTGACTCGCTGTTCGCTGAGGTCTTTTAGCCGGAGCTTTGTTTGAATCATCCAATTGCTCAGAGCAGCGACCAGCCGGAGTTTATTCCAGCCGGTCACACGGCAGTAACGCTGTTGCGCCAACAACGCGGCGAAACTGGCGAGATGCGGCGCAAGTGGGCCTGCTTCCAGTGGATGCAGATCTTGGGGACGGAGACGAAACGGCTTAATCATAGAGGCATTCCTTTCGGTTGTGGTTTGAACCACGAGGAATGGCGTCCTGATAATGCCGAGTCGAGGAAACAGAAAAGGGGTGATCCTTCAGTGTTTTGAAAAATCACCCCATGCGCTCGGCATTACCCGGAGCTAGAAAAAATACCCCAATTCCCGCAACGACGAATAATCCTTCGCCCGTTCCGGCGTCGCCCGCCCGAGGATGATGTGGTCAAGCACCTCAATCTTGAGCAGTTGCCCGGCGCGAATCAAATCGCGCGTTACTTTGATGTCGGCTTCGCTCGGCGTGGGATCCCCGCTCGGATGGTTGTGCGCCAGCACGATGGCCGCCGCGTTCGCGGCGATGGCGCGCTTGAAGACCTCGCGCGGATGCACCAGCAACTGGTCAATCGTCCCGTCCAAAACCTCCTCCACACGAATCAAGCGTCGGCGCGTGTTAAGCAGCAACACCTGGAGCGTCTCGACGTCCTTGACGAGATTCTGGCCTTTAAGCAGCGCCACGATGGCCTCGGGATTGTCCAGCACCGGCGATTCCCGCTGGAGTTCCTCCGCCATCTTCCGCGCCAGCGTGAACGCCGCCAGCAACGTCACCGCCTTATCGCGCCCGATGCCTTTGACCTTGCGCAAATCATCCACCGACGCCCGCGCCAGTGCCTGCAACGAACCAAATTGTCTCAGCAACTGCGCGCCAATCTCGACGGCGTTCGCCCCGCGCAGTCCGGTGCGCAACAAGATGGCGATTAACTCCGCATCCGTCAGCGCACCCGGGCCTTTGGCGGCGAGCCGTTCGCGCGGCCGTTCGCTGGCCGGCTGGTCTTTGATCTTGAGCGCAGAGGGCATGCGGATTGTGTAATCCCGAGACCTTCAAAACACACGAAAAAACGGACCACACCTCAAGCCGCTTATTCGCTCGCCTTGAGCCGGCTTTTTTTGGAGTTTGGTCTCCATGAAGCTGCTTTGTGTTATGCCGGCCATCGTGGCCAGTCTCATTCTGTTATCAGGTGCGCCGGCGCCCGCTGAGCAACACCGTGCCACGCGACTGGGAGATCCGGCCACCCGGTTCGCTCCGCCGGTCAAGACCGCTGAAGAACTACGCTCGCGCTTTCGCGATCCCAAGTTAAAGCCGGATTTCGCGGCCGTGTTGGAACAGTGGGGCTGGACGGGCAAACTGGAGGACCTCTTCCACGCGGCAGAAACTGCGGAAATTGTCGAAACAGCCATTCCCATCGGCAGCACCATGCCCTTCATGTCCTCACGCGACAATGGCAGACCCATCTGTCTGCGCAACGTCTTGTGGGCCGGCAAAGCTCCGGCCCCGGCTTACGCCTTCAACTTCACCTCGAACGGGCAACGTTATCGCTGTGTCACCCCCAAGGCGTGTAGCAACTTCTTCCTGGATGACCTCGGCCCGGAACCCAAACCCGCACTTTTTCTGAAGTGCGACGCACCTACAAAAGTGCCGGCGGGTCGCCCTGTCGAGATTTGTCTTACCGTCATCAATACTGGCAACGCCAGCGAGCCGGCGACAACGCTGACTTTGACTCTCCCCACGGGCGCAACCGTCATCAGCAAGACCGATGGCGCAGTAATCTCCGAAGACCGCTTGATGTGGGAGATTCCCGACCTGCTGCCCAACAAGGGAAAGCAAGTCTGCGCGACGCTTCAGCCGGCCGGATCGGGCACCATGGCCATTGCCGCCACCGCCAAAGGCAGTCGTGCCGGCGCCCGCGAATCCGACTGCGCCACGGAAATCTTCGGTGTGTCCGCGATCCTGCTGGAAACCGTGGATCTCGCCGACCCCATCGAAGTCGGCGAGGAAGTGATTTACGACATCAAAGTCACCAACCAGGGCAGTGTCCCCGGCACCAACATCCGGCTGGTTTGCCACCTGCCCAACAGCCAGGAATTCGTTTCCAGTGCAGGGGCGACGGCGGCAGAGGCCCGGGACCGCACCATTACCATGGATACCCTGCCCGAGCTGGCGCCAAAAGCGGTGGCGTCCTGGCGCGTGATCGTGAAAGCGCTCCACCCCGATGACGCCCGCTTCAAAGTGCAATTGCAGAGCGATCAGTTCGAGCAACCCATCAGCGAAGACGAATCCACGCAGTTATACTGAAGCGACCGACATGGTCAGCGGGCGGGCGGTTCTTACTCCAGGATAAAGGACGCAAACTCCGCGTGATGATGTGGCGGGATGCGGGCCTTGAACTTCGTCGTCTTCGCCAGATAACGCCGCTCCAACACCTGACCCACCTTGTGCAACCGCGCAATGACCGCCGATTGTTCGTGGGGAATCTTCAGTTGCAGCAGTTCGCGCTCGGGCCGGATCTGGCTGCCGATCGCGGCCAACAACTCCTCGACGCCCGTGCCTTGCGTGGCGGAGATGGCCACCGAATTCGGATACAACTCCTGCAGCCGCATCAGCGTGTTACCGCCATTCAACTGGTCCACCTTGTTGAACACCATCAACGTCGGCTTTTCGCCTGCGCCGATCTCATTCAACACCGCGTTCACGGCCGCGATCTGTTCGTCCGCCTGCGGGTGGCTCACATCGGCCACGTGCAACAGCAGGTCCGCCTGCACGACTTCCTCCAGCGTGGCCTTGAACGCCTCGACCAGTCCGTGCGGCAGTTTGCGGATGAAACCCACCGTGTCCGTCAGCAAAACGTTCTGGTTCGTGGGCAGGCGCAGCCGGCGCGTTGTTGGATCGAGCGTGGCGAATAAAATATCCCTGGCCATCACTGCCGCGCCGGTGAGTTGATTGAGCAACGTGGATTTGCCGGCGTTGGTGTAGCCGACGATGGACGCCAGCGGCCATTGCGCCCGCAGCCGGCCCGCCCGCTGCGTCTCACGCTGACGCCGCACGGCATCGAGGTCGCGCTCGATCCGGTCAATGCGCTCGCTCACCTTCCGGCGATCAGCCTCCAATTGCGATTCACCTTCGCCGCCGCGCATGCCGATGCCACCCTTTTGCCGTGACAAGTGGCCCCAGAACCGCGTCAGGCGCGGCAGCAGATGTTGAAGCTGCGCCAATTCGATCTGAAGCTTGCCCTCGCGCGTGCGGGCGCGTTGCGAGAAGATGTCGAGAATGAGCGCCGTGCGGTCGAGGATTTTGACTTCGAAGATCTTCTCCAGGTTGCGCGTCTGGGCGGGAGACAATTCGTCGTCGAAGATGACGGTGTCCACGTCCTGCTCCGCGCAGAACTTCGCGAACTCGTCGGCCTTGCCCTTGCCGATGTAGGTGGCGGCATTGGGCGTTTCCACCTTCTGCGTGCCCTCACCGATGACCTCGCCCCCCGCGGTGGTGGCCAGTTCCCCCAGTTCATCCAGGGATTCGCGCAAATTGGCCGCGCTGCCGTTCTTCAACTCCACGCCGACGAGGAAGACCCGTTCCGTCCGCGTGTCTCTGGTTTGGACTAATGCTTTCAATCGGTGACGGGCGGGCAGTTAAAAACGATAGACATCCTTCCGATGCCGGACGCGCTGGATTTCAACCAGCTTTGTGGCTTCAACCACTTCGTAAACAATCTGGAATCTCCCAGTCGAATTCGGAAGGCGTGATCTGAACCGCTGAGTTTTTCCACCCCTTGCGGGAAGGGATTCCCGGCGAGCGCTTCCACAGTCTTGATGACACGGTCCACAGTGGCGGATGGAAGTCGGCGCATATCCTTGCGCGTGGATTTTTTCCACTCAACGCGATAGGCCATGCCGTTTCAAGCTCCGTTTGAATTCCGCGTGCGGAATCGTAGCTTCCTCCCGCCGCTCGGCGATGACAGCGAGATCATCCAAGTCTTCCTGCAGCTTTTCATAATCCTCAATCGGCAATAGCACCGCCGTTTTCCGGCCTTTGCTGTCGGTGAGGTATTGAACCGTCGCGCTCATGGCATCACGATAGCCCTGCCCGAAGCGTTGTCGAGCCGGAGTTTGGGGCATGCCGTCCAGACTTCGGCTAGTCTCTTCCCGCCTCCCTTCTCCACGCCTCCACCTCTTCCGGCAATGCGGGCTGCGGCCAGACGAAGTCCTTTCGATGCCACAGGTTGCGAGTGTTTGTCCGATCTGGCGCCAGGGCGACATCACCGCCGTCGTCCACGCCATCTTCGCCGACGGAATACAACGTGAAACTTCCATCGGCGTTGCGCCGGTACTTCAACGGCTGGCCGTTCATGTAGTCAGTCGGCACGGCGGCCAGAAACTCCGGCACCAGCGCGTCAAGCGTTTCGGGATGCTCATCGTGGCGGAGATAATGACGCTTAAGTGCAATGGCGCAGAGCACGAGGGAACGTTCCGTTTCAGCCTGCATGGCTTTCTTGACGGAAGCGGAGAGCGTGAAGAACGGATTATGGAAGGGATAGCGCAGTCGGAAGTAATCGCTCCCGCAGTCCATTTCCGCTTCCAATTGCTCGACCAAAATCTGCACATCCGAAAACGACTTCTTTTCAACCCCGATCCGGGCGATCTCCGTCAGCCCATGATACATCTTCATGCCAAGGAGTTGGGCCTGATGGGACCACGCAAACCGCCACAGCCGACAATAGACCTGTCTCTTTAAGAACTCCGCGAGTTCCTTTCCCAGAGGAAGCGCTCGCAGATTCCTCTCCCACCATGGTCGCTCGTCGTCCTCCACAGGAAGCCATTCCTCCAGCCCATAGAAAACGTGGACAGTTCTCTCGTTTGACCCACGCAGCAAATCGTATGAAACATCGCTGTAAATCCGGTCCCCCTCCAGCGCGCTCGCCATGTTATCCGCGTAGGCTTGTTGTTCCCAAGTCGCTTGAATTGCGAACCAATCGTCCTCCGTCAGCACATCGGATTGCAGCGCATCCCAGGTCGAACTCCTGGCAATCGCACCAACTGCGATACGGACAAGTTCACTAATAAGCAAACGATCCGTCTCCATTGGGCGTGGAAGCCGCGCCTGCGCAACGAGACTGCGCCGTGCATCGTGGCCTCTGTCCCGTCGAATCGCCAGTTGGCTCTCGGTGCCGAACCAAACGCACAAAGACCTCGAACTGGCCAAATGCGGCAACAGCAAGTCCACGCCTTGTGCATAGTCGAGATTGTTGTTGAACGCCGGCATCTCCAAAGCTGCGCGAACGTTCGCGAGCGCGAGCGCGTTGGTGTGCAAATCCGATTCCACCTGCTCCCACCGATTGGTAATTTTCTCCTCCATCCATTCCGGTTCGCGATAGCCAATGATGGCGCGGCCCGAGGGCAGGACACTCATCCTGGGTGGATGGCTCTTGGGCAATATCAAACCTTCCTTGAGTTGGTCCACCGCTTCGTGAAATGCCGGAGCGCCGTTGTCCGCCTCCGGCACGGACACGGCCAACTCTGCCGGCGTCAGTCTTTCCCCTTTGGCTGCCAGTTCGCGCTTGAATGCCGCCAATGCAATCTGCCCCCGAATCCGCTCGAACAGGAGGAAGGCGACACCCAAGGCAACGAGCGCCAGCATGAGTTGGCACAGCAGCTTGAACCGGCGTTTGGACATGACGGCAGGCTAATCGGCGGCTCTTGCCCGCACAAGCGCGACCGTGGCCGCGATCGTATCGTCGGGCTTCAATTCGATCCACTCCAGCGGCAATTGTCGGCGAAACCAGGTCATCTGCCGTTTGGCGAACTGGCGCGTTTTGATTTTCACCAGTTCAACCGTTTCGGCCAGCGACCGTTCACCGCGAAAGTGTTCGACGACTTGCCGGTAGCCGAGGGCCTGCATGGCGTTTTGGTTTTGGGCGAGGCCGTGTGCGAGCAATCGCTTGGTTTCTTCCACCAAGCCGGAGGCGAACATATCTTCCACGCGGGCGTCAATGCGGGCGCGCAGGTCGGCGGCAGAACGGGTCAGACCGAAGATGTGTGATGCGTGAGGCGTAATGCGTGATGCGTGAGTCCAATTGGCGCGTTGGGTGGAAAACGGTTTGCCCGTCAGGCGGATGACTTCAATCGCTCGAATCACGCGGCGAGGGTTCTGCCGGTCAATCTTCTCGAATGTGGCCGGGTCACACTTCTCCAGTTCCCGCAAGAGGTCCGGCAACGGCGTGGCTTCCAGCTCCGTCCGCAAGGCTGGATTTGCCGGTGGTGCTTCCCCCAAGCCTTCGAGAAAGGCTTTGAAGTAAAGCCCCGTGCCGCCGCAGAAAATCGGCACGTGACCGCGCGCTTGGACTGCGTTCACAACCTTGTAAGCGAGTGCGACAAACCTTGCTGCGTCGAACGCTTCATTTAAGTCCACCACATCTATCAAATGGTGGGGCACACACGCGCGTTCGGCAGTGGTCGGTTTTGCTGTGCCGATGTCCAGTCCGCGATAGACCTGCATGGAATCCACGGAAATGATTTCGCCGCCAATGCGTCCGGCGAGTTCAAGCGCGACGGTGGATTTGCCGACCGCCGTCGGACCGGCGAGGAAAATGGGTTGAGCATGGAGGATGGCGGATCGAAGAGCGTTCACAGACGCGGAAGACACGCTGATTCTCCAGCCGTTATCCGCGCTTCACGGCGCGTTGTCGGCGTATCCAGAACATCGCCACGCCGGTCAAGAGGATGCCGATGCTGACCCAGTGAGCCGGCGTCAGGCCGCCCCGGAGGTGTTCGGCGGAGTAATCGCCGCGAAACAATTCCACCGTGGAACGCGTGATGGCGTAGCCGACCAGATAGAGCGCGAAGACCTGGCCATCGAACATCTTGCGGCGATGCAGCCACGCCAGTCCGGCATACAGTCCAAGATTGAGCAGCGAATCATAGATTTGCGTCGGATGCACCGGCACGTCGGCCGTCTCGTGTCCCACGGGGAATTTAATGGCCCACGGCAACTCGCACGCGCGTCCGAAGCAGCAGCCGTTGAGCAGGCAGCCGATGCGACCGAACACGTATCCCAACGCGATGCTTGGGGCGAGAATGTCGGCCAGTTTCCACATTTCGAGTTGGCGCACCCGGGCGTAAAAGATAAAGGCGAGCGACGCACCGATCAGGCCGCCGTAATAGACCAGTCCCCCGCGCTGCACCATGAAGATTTCCCACCAAGGTTCTCCGGCGAACGACTCGCGCCAGTAGGAAACGACATAGAGGATTCGCGCCCCGACAACGGCGCCGAGAATCAGCCAGGGACCGAGGTCCATGATGCGCTCGCCGTGGATGCCGGCTTGCGGCGCCCGGCGCGCCGCCGTCCACAAGCCGACGAGAAACGCCAGCGCCACCATCACTCCGTACCAGTAGATGGGCAAAGGACCTAGATGAAATGCCGTCGGACGCACGCAGAACAGGCTAGTGGGGAAGCCGTGAATTGGAAAACGCAATTTCGCCGCCGGGTGAAAACACTGCCATCCCTCAATTGCCATTCGTGGCCACAGGGGCGCTGGCTCCCGGTGCCGGGGGCAGCGGGGGCGGGCGAGGCGACGCCGGCATCAGGCCGGGCGGCAGCGGCGGCATTCTCGGCACGCGGCTGACCAGTTCGCGCCACGCCTGCCGTTCGGCGAGAGACATCTGTGACCAGCGTTCAGCGTTTTGCAGAAATTGCTCGCGTTCCGGCTGGCTGAGTCCGGCAAAACTGGCAAACGACCGCAAACATTGGTCGCGCTGCCGGGGCGTCAAGGCGCTGAAGGCATCCAGCGTCTTCGCCATCTGCCGACGTTCGGCATCGGACAAGGTGCCCAGCGCCTTTTCGCGTTCCCGGGGCGTCAACTCAATGAAGCGATTGAAGCGCGCGGTCAACTTCCGGCGCTGGTCTTCGGACATGACGTGCTCTCGGCCTTCCCCGGCGTTTACCTGACTGAAATACGCGACGGCGTGCCCGCTTTCCCGCATCTGCTGGCGTAGCGGCGGCGGCAGCAGGTCCCATCGTTGGAGACGGTCTTTGACCAGTTCGCGCATCTGCGCCGGGATCAACTCCAGTTGCGCGGCGCGGTTGGCGGCCGGCGCGTTCATCAACAGGAGCAGATACCATTGCAGTTCCGTGGCCAGCAAGCGCAACTCCCGTTCCTCCGGATTCAGCGCGGTGTATTCGTGGACCTTGGCCAGGATGCGCTGTCGCGCCTCCGGCGGACGAATGGCCAGAGCCTTGTTGCGTTCCTCCACGGGCATGACCAGCAGTTCGCGGAAGGACTCAATGGGCGAACGCGTCAACGGCAGCGGCGGCGCGGCGGAGTCGCTCTGCAAACTGGAAGTTACGGCTGGGACGGTGGTCGTCCTTTCTGGCTGGCTGAAAGCCGGGAGCGCCAACAGCCAGGCCGTGACTAACGTCGTCGCGAGCCAAAGTCTTTTGAAGCCTTCGCAGTTCATCGCGTCAACGCCAGGAGTTCCTCATTCAATGCCAACAATTCCTCATCCGCCGCCGTGGCGAGGCTCAGGCGCGAGATAGCTTCAAAATCCTCCAGTGCCTCCGGGGCCGGCAGAATTTCCACGAGCTGCAATGTTCGTTCGACCTGCCGCGCCGTCTGCTGGCGATGATAGGCGAACAATCCCAATCCAACCACGGCCCCAGCAACAGCCACGCGCGGCAGCAACACCCGCCACCATCCATGGCGGCTTGATCTGGATACCTGCAACTCCCGCCGGTGCTCCCTCTCGACATTCTGCAACACACGGGCGGTAAAATTCGACGGCATGGGTGCGTCGGGCAGTTGTGTCAGCGCGGCGCTCAGTTGCGCCTCTGCTTCCCAATCTGCCCGGGCCTCGGGATGCGCGGCAAGCCAGGCGCGCAATTCCACCTCCTCGCTGGCATTGAAAGGCCGGCGCCACGTCATCTCGCGCCATTGGTTGTCCACCGGGTCAGGTTTCATAAATTCACCATGGGGTTAAAAACCGGAAAGTTCCGGGAGTTGCGCTCATTTATTCCTCCCCCACGCACCGGTCTGGAGATACGGCTTGAGCCGGGCTTTGAGCGTTTCGCGCGCGCGGTGGATGAGCGATTTGGTCGCCGAGAGCGAACAGCCCAGCACGGCGGCGATTTCTTCATAGCTCAGTTCCTCCTGGCGGCACAGCAACAGCGCCGTGCGCTGGTTCTCCGGCAATTCCGCCAGGGCGCGCTCCACTTTCTCCTCCAGTTCGCCGCGCAATAGTTGCTCCGGCGGCGACGACACGCCCTTGTCCTCCACCTGGCGCAACGGGTGATCGTCCGTCTCGGCGGCTGAATGATCCAGTGAACCGGCTGGATGCCGCGCCCGACGGCGAATTTCATTGAGGCAAAGATTTCGCGCGATGGTGAAGAGCCACGTTGAGAACTTGGCCGACGGTTCATAACGCGCGGCGGATTTGTACACCTGCACAAACACATTTTGCGCGAGGTCCTCGGCTTCCGTGAGATCGTGCAAGGTGCGGAAAGCCAGGTTGATCACGGGTTGCTTGAACTTGTCCACCAGTTCCGCAAATGCCGCCGTATCACCCTGCTTGACGCGGAGCATCAGGGCGGCATCGGGATCAAGGTTGGCGGGCATGTCCGCTGTGAATCTAGGCAAACACCGGTGGCGTCACAAGGTTGCGTCCTGTTTCTTCCGGTTGCCGAATCTGAATCAAGACTGTCACTCCCCCCCAGGCGCTTGCGTTCCCCCGGCTTTGTCCTCAACCTTTCGCGCGTGCAGAAACTGCTCAACAAAATCGCGGAAGATGCCGCGGCCCGCTTGACGTTGCCGCCGGCCGGCGCGGCCGACCAGGAGCGGTCGCGCCTCCGCACCTTTCTCAAGGTGGAAACCCACCGGCTCAAACTGGCGCACCGCAACGGGGCCGGCGGTGTGGTGATCTGCCAGGCCCGCGCCGCCATCCTCGATCACGTGATCCGCTACTTGTGGGAGGCGGCGCTGGCGAACTTGTCCGTCCAGGCCCGCAAGGAATTTCCGCCCATCGCCGTCGTTGCGCTGGGCGGTTATGGCCGCAGTGAACTCAATCCACATAGCGATATTGACCTGATGTTCTTGCACGAAGGCCAGGTGGTGGCGCACCGGACCAAGCCGCTGCCGGCGCTCGAGAAGATCATGGATGGCGTCTGGCTGCCGTTGTTCGATCTCGGACTCAAGCCCGGCCACTCTGTGCGCACGGTGGCTGAGTGCATTGCCGCCGCCAACGACAAGTCCGATCCGCGCAGCGTGGAAACCAAAACCTCATTTATCGAGGCGCGCCTGATTGTCGGCGATGCCAAGTTGTTCAGCCGGTTTGAAAAAGGGGTGTTGGACCGTTGTGTGCGGGGTTACGAGGAGAAATACGTCCGGGCGCGGATCGAAGACCAGGCGGCGCGACGCGCCAAATTCGGCAACTCCGCCTGCATGCAGGAGCCGAACATCAAGAACGGCTGCGGCGGTTTGCGCGATTTCCAGAACCTGCTTTGGATGTCGTTCTTCAAATACCAGACGCGCTCGCTGGCTGACCTTCAGCGGCACGGCCTGGCAACCGAAAAGGAAGGCAAGGAACTGGGAGCAGCCTACGATTTTCTCCTGCGCGTGCGCACGGAACTGCATTACCACACCAACCGTCCGGTGGAAGCCCTCACGAAACACCTGCAGCCCGCCATTGCCCACAATCTCGGCTACACCGAGCGCTCGCCCAGCCGGCGCATCGAGCGGTTCATGCGCGATGTGTACGTTCACTCACGCAACATTTTCCTCATTACCCGCACCTTGGAGCAGCGCTTGGCCTTGCTGCCGCAAAGACACAAGCGGCTTTCCCTCCGCTCCTTCCTGCCCAAGGGCCGCGTCCCGGTGGCGGAGCCGGTGGATGGGTTCAAGTTCCTGGACGGCGAAATCCACGCCGCCTCGAAGCACGTCTTCCGCGACCAACCGCGCCGCCTCCTGCGCGTCTTCCTGCATGCCCAGCAGCGCGGCCTGCGGCTCCATCCCGACCTGGCCCAACTGCTCCGCAACCAACTCACCCTGGTGGATCGCGAGTTCCTGGCGGACGAACACCTCCGCGAAACGTTTCTCACCATCCTGAACCAGCGTGGCAACGTGGCCCCGATTTTGCGCGCCATGCATGAAGTGGATTTTCTCGGCAAGTACCTGCCCGAATTCGGCAAACTGACCTGTCTGGTGCAGCACGAGTTCTATCACCAATACGCCGCCGATGAACATACGTTGATGTGCATCGAGCAGCTCGACCGCATCTGGGAAGCCCAAACCCCGCCCTATCAGGCTTACGCGCCGTTGTTCCAGAGCCTGGACCGTCCGTTCCTGCTGTACCTGGCCCTGCTGCTGCACGACACCGGGAAGGCCAACGGGCGCGGCGACCATTCCGAAATCGGCGCGCGCAAGGCGCGGCGCGCGGCCCAACGACTGGGACTGGACGGCCCGGCCACCAAGCTCCTGTGCCTGCTCATCAAACACCACCTGCTCATGGCCAACGTCTCGCAACGGCGCGACTTGGACGATCCGGCGGTAATCCGGCAATTCGCCGGCCAGGTGGAAACTCCTGAAACGCTGACCTTGCTGACGCTCCACACCTTCGTGGACGCGCAGGCCACCAGCGACCAGTTGTGGAACGGCTTCAAGGATGCGTTGCTGTGGGAGCTGCACCTGCGCACCATGCCGCTGCTGACCGGCGGCACGGAATTCGTCCGCGCCGAGGAGAAACAACGCGAGTCGCTGATGGCGGAAGTGCGCGCGTTATTGCCGCCGGACTTTGACGAGGAAGAACTGGCCGCGCACGCCGCCACCCTGCCGCCGCGCTACTTCCAGATTCAAACCGCGCGCGGCATTCACGACGACCTGATTCTGGCGCACCGGTTCATGCGGCTGCAGATTCTGGGCGAGCAAAACGCCTTGGCGCCCGTGGTCAACGTGCAAAACGAACCGGACCGTGGTTGCAGCATTGTCCGTGTGTGTACCTGGGATCGCACCGGGTTGTTCGGAAAAATTGCCGGCGCCCTCAGTGCCACCGGCTTGAACATCCTCAGCGCCCAGATTTTCTCCCGCACCGACGGCATCGTCCTCGACACGTTCTTCGTCACCGACGCGGTGACCGGCAATCCCGCTTCCCCCGCCCAACGCGACACCTTCGAGCAGTTGCTCGGCAGCGTGCTGACCGGCGAAGACGTGGATTTGCCCGCGCTCATTGCGCGGCAACAAATCACCCGCCCGCTGTACCAGGCCTACACCGGCGACCGCATCCCCACGCACATCGTCTTCGACAACGACGCCTCCGACACGCGCACGTTTCTGGAGATTGAAACCGAGGACCGCATCGGGCTGCTCTACACCATTGCCCAGACGCTGGCGGAACTGCAACTGGACATCTCGGCGGCGCGAATTTGCACCGAGAAAGGCGCGGCTATTGACAGCCTGTACGTGCAAGAAATCGGCGGCGGGAAAATCCTTTCCGCAGAACGCCAGAAAACCATCGTCCGCCGCCTCAAACACGCCATCCACGAACTGGACGCGGTGCGAAAGTGAGCCTGGAATCCTAACCCGCCACCCGTCGGTGCAACCGA
>JAHCLO010000064.1 GCA_026125285.1 Verrucomicrobiia bacterium
ACAGGATGTCTGGTCTTCAAAAGATCTCCTTCGCTCGGAACGGGTGGCGCGTCCGTTGCAATCGTAATTGCGTGGAATTCCACTCAATGTTATGCGGCGTATGCAGGCTGCCTCAGCGGTTGCCCGCCAATCGATCCATACCCTGTCGCGCCACCGGCAAGCGGATGCTCGACATGCCCCAAGAACTCACCGCCGATACTCAATCACTTCTAACCTCGCTATGTCATTCCTGCTGCAACTTTCTAAAAGCAGATGTTTGCGCCGCCGTCTGCTCCAAATGGCCTTGTTCTGCGGCGGGCTGTTTGTCCTGGTTGATTTCGTGAGTGAATTCGGCTTCACGCTCTCCCCGTTCCTTAGCAATTCGGTGGACTGGACTGCAATAGTGCTTAGTGGGCTAAGTTCTGCGGCTACAGGAGCGCTTTGTGGATGCACTCTGGCTTACGTGCTGTGCAGAAAGCGAAGTGTTGAGCCTCCCGACACCCAACCATAACCGTGACCAACAGTTACACATACCGGGTGCGCTCCGGACTGGTGCTGGGACAAACCCATTGCGCCAAGTGGGCGGGCGCGGCACTCCGTGCGCGCCGTTCAGCCAGCGGGTGGCGGACCGCGGCGCGCACGGAGTGACGCGCCCTACCGACCCCAAACGCATGTTTCCACACTTCTGAGTCCCGGTTCTAGTGCTTACTTGCAATGTTAAGCGATATATTATATGCTGGGGTGCATGGCAAGAAATGCGCCCGCAATTACGTGTGGTCCGGAAGACCGGCAGGAGTTGGAGCGGTTGGCTGGTAGTCGGACCGAATCTAAGCAAGTTGTGGAACGGGCTCGGATCATCCTGGGCTGTCTGGCCGGCAAACGAGTCCAAGAGGTTGCTCGCAGCGCTCACACCCGTTCCAACACCGTCATTAAATGGCGGCAACGTTTTGTAGCGCGCGGCTTGGCTGGGTTGCGGGATGGCCCTCGACCGGGAGCCAAGCCGGTTTATGGCGAGGAATTCCGCAACCGGGTATTGGCGCTTCTGGAGCAACCGCCCCCTGCGGGCCAAGCTGCTTGGGACGGCCCGGCGGTGGCCGCTGCGCTCAACGGCTCGGTCCATGCCGTGTGGCGGGTTCTGCGCCATGAGGGAATCTGCTTGCAACGGCAACGTTCCTGGTGTGTGAGCACGGACAAGGAGTTTGCTGCCAAGGCCGCCGATATTGTGGGCTTGTATCTCAATCCCCCCGAGAAGGCGCTGGTGATCTCGGTAGACGAGAAACCCAGTATCCAAGCCTTGGAGCGCAAGACGGGCTATGTCGAGACGGACAATGGCAAGATCGTTCGCGGGCTCAAGAGCACCTACAAACGCCACGGCACGCTCAACCTTTTCGCGGCGCTGGAGGTAGCCACCGGGCAAGTGAAGACCGCCATCACCCAACTCAAGCGACGCGAGGAGTTCCTGCAATTCATGGATCAGGTGGTGGCAGAAACTCCGGCCGAGCAGGAATTGCATGTGATTTTGGACAACTACTGCACGCACAAAAAGTGCGATGCTTGGCTAGCCGCACATTCCAATGTCCATTTCCATTTCACGCCGACTTCAGCCAGTTGGCTCAATCAAGTGGAGATCTGGTTCGGAATCCTCTCGCGCAAGGCCCTGCGTGGCCTCAGCGCCAGAAGCACAGCAGAGCTACGCCAAGCCATCGGAGCCTCTATTGAGGCGTACGGTCACCACGCAAAACCATTCAAATGGCGGAAGCGCAAAGTAAAGGGATCCCAGCTTCGGAATACTATCGTTAATCTATGCAATTAAGCACTAGGATTTGCCCACGGGAAACGGATAGGTGGAAATCGCGCGCATGTATTGGGCGCGTTCGTAGGCGCTCGGGTCTTCGCAATTCTTCTGGCTCAGGCTGCCTTTGAGTTGCTTGACTGATTCGTATTCGTGCTTCTCCAGCCACGCGCTCAATTCGTGTTCGATCACGGAAATCTGCTTGATCCCGTGACGCATCAACACCGAGCACAGTTCCGTGACGTCCGCCCCCACCATGAGCATCTTCACGACGTCGGCGGCGCGATGGATGCCGCTCGTGGCCGCGATGCTGCATTTCACGCGGCCATGCAGAATGGCCACCCAGCGCAACGGCAGCCGCATCGCCATCGGCGTGCTGAACAGCACGTTGGGCGTGACTTCGAGGGCTTCAAGGTCAATGTCCGGCTGATAAAACCGGTTGAACAGCACCAGGCCGTCCGCGCCCACGTCCACCAGCCGCTTGGCCACGTTGGCGAAGTTGGTGAAGAACGGACTGAGCTTCACCGCCACGGGAATGGTGATGGCGGATTTCACCGCTTTGACGATCTGGACGTATTCGTTTTCGATCTCCTCCGCGGTGGTTTCCAGGCCGGTCGGGATGCTGTAGATGTTCAATTCCAACGCGTCCGCGCCGGCCTGCTGAATCTTCAGCGCGTAGTCCGTCCAGCCGCCGAGCGTCGAGCCGTTGAGGCTGGCAATGATGGGAATGTCCACCGCCGCCTTGGCCTTGGCGATGTGCTTGAGGTATTGCTCGGGGCCGAGATTGAAATCCGCCGGCTCGGGAAAATACGTCAGCGCTTCGGGGAAGCTCTCGGTGCCGTGCGTCAGATGATGGTGCAACTCGTGCCGTTCCAGGCGCAACTGTTCCTCGAAGAGCGAGTACAGCACGATGGCCGGCGCGCCGGAGTCTTCCATCAACTTGATGTTGGCAATGTCATCCGAAAGCGGCGCCGCGGCAGACGGCACCAGCGGTGAACGCAGTTTCAATCCCAGGTAATTAGTGCTCAGGTCCATGACGATTCTTTCGCGTTGAGGGTTGGGGTCACGGGTGTTCCGCCACGGTCGCCGGAGTGGGCTTGGCCGCCGGGGTGACTTCCTTGACCCGCAGACTGCGGGCGGCCAGCGACTCATAGAGCCGCCAGCGGGTTTCGGCGTCCTCCTGCGCCCGGGCGAACAACAACCTGGCCTCCTCCGGCTTGCTCTTGGTGAGCATCTTGAAGCGGTTCTCCATGCTCAGGTATTGCTCGACCTTGATTCGCGGCGCGCCGGAATCCAGTTGCAGCGGGTTCAAACCTTCCCGGGCGCGGTCCGGATTGTAGCGGTAGAGCACCCACTGGCCGGATTGCACCGCGGCTTTCTGGTTCTGCAATCCCGTGCTCATGTTGATGCCATGCGCAATGCAATGGCTGTAGGCGATGATCAGCGCCGGACCGTCGTACGCCTCGGCTTCGATGAACGCCTTGAGCGTCTGCTCGTCCTTCGCGCCCATCGCGACCGTCGCCACGTAAATGTTGCCGTAGGTCATCGCGATGAGGCCGAGGTCTTTCTTGGCCGCGGGTTTGCCGCCGGAGGCGAATTTGGCCACCGCGCCGCGCGGGGTGGATTTCGAGCATTGGCCGCCGGTGTTGGAATAAACCTCGGTGTCGAGAACCAGCACCTTGACGTTGCGTCCGCTGGCCAGGACATGGTCCAGACCGCCGTAGCCAATGTCGTAGGCCCAGCCGTCGCCGCCGAGAATCCAGACACTCTTGCGGACCAGTTGATCCGCCAGCGCGCGAAGTTGCGTGGCAACGGGAGAACTCAAGCCCTGCAACTTCGCCTTCAAACCTTCGACCAGTTCGCGTTGGTCGAAAATGTCGGCTTCGTCCTTCTGCGGATTAGCGAGAATCTTTGTGACCAGTTCGTCGCCCACCTGGGGTGCGATTTGCTTGAGCAGTTCGCTCGCAAACTCCTTCTGTTTGTCCACGGACACGCGGAAACCCAGACCGAACTCGGCATTATCCTCGAACAACGAATTTGCCCAGGTCGGCCCGCGGCCGGCGGCGTTCCTAGCCCAGGGTGTGGTGGGCAGGTTGCCGCCGTAGATCGAGGAACAACCCGTGGCGTTGGCCACGATCAAACGGTCGCCATAGAGGGCGGACAGAAGCCGGACGTAGGGGGTCTCGCCGCAGCCGGCGCACGCGCCCGAGAACTCGAACAAGGGCCGCAAGGGTTGCACGGAACGCACGTTGTCCAACGGGATGGTGCGCCGATCCAGTTCGGGCAGGTTGACGAAGAAATCCCAGTTCTTCACTTCGGCGTCGCGCAATGGCGCCACGGGCCGCATGTTGATGGCCTTGAGTTTCGCCTCGGACTTGTTGCGGGCCGGGCAGACGTCCACGCACACGCCGCAACCGGTGCAATCTTCGGGAGCCACCTGAATCGTGTATTTCCGGCCCTTCCATTCCGGCAGGCGCGCGTCGGTGGATTTGAAATCCGCCGGCGCGTTGGCCGTCGCCGCGGCCTCGTAAACCTTGCTGCGGATGGTGGCGTGCGGACAGACGAATACACATTTGCCGCACTGGATGCAGACGTTCGGGTCCCAAACCGGAATCTCCAGCGCGATGTTGCGTTTCTCCCACCGCGTCGTGGCGGTCGGATAGGTGCCATCCACGGGCAGCGCACTCACCGGCAGGTCGTCGCCATCGCCCGTCATCATTTTGGCCAGCACTTCCCGCACGAATTGCGGCGATTTCTCGGGCACCGGCGGGCGGGCCACGACGCCGGGCAACACGGCGGCGGGAACTTCGACTTCATGCAGGAAAGCCAGCGCGGCGTCCACGGCCTTGATGTTCATGGCCACGATTTCCTCGCCCTTCTTGCCGTAGGTCTTCTTGATCGAATCCTTGATGTGCGCGATGGCCTCGTCCCGCGGCAGGACGCCGGACAAGGCGAAGAAACAGACCTGCATGATGGTGTTGATGCGTCCACCCATGCCGCTCTCCTTGGCGACTTTGAAGGCGTTGATCACATAAAACTTGAGGCGCTTCTCGATGATCTGCCGCTGCATCGTATCCGGCAGTTTGCCGAACACCTCTTCCGGCGCGTGCGCCGTGTTCATCAGGAAGGTGCCGCCCGGTTGCGCGTATTTGAGAACGTCGTAACGGTCCAGGAGGGTGGGCTGATGACAGGCGACGAAGTTCGCGTGCGAAATCAGGTAGGTCGAACGGATGTGCCGCGGGCCGAAGCGCAGATGCGACACCGTGGCCGCGCCGGATTTTTTCGAGTCATACACGAAGTAACCTTGCGCCCAGTTGGGCGTGTATTCACCGATGATCTTGATGGAATCCTTGTTCGCGCCCACCGTGCCGTCCGCCCCCAAGCCGAAGAACACCGCGCGCACCACGTCTTTGGCCTCGGTGGAAAACGCCGGATCGTACGGCAGGCTCAAGCCGAGCACGTCGTCGTTGATGCCGATGGTGAAATGATTTATGGGCTTGGCCTGCGCGAGATTATCGAAGACGCCTTTGACCATGGCGGGCGTGAATTCCTTGGAAGACAAACCATAGCGGCCACCCACGACCACGGGCATTTGCGCGAAGTGCTGGCCATTGCTGGTCGCGCACTCATACACCGCCGACACCACATCGAGGTACAGCGGTTCACCGGCGCTGCCCGGTTCTTTCGTGCGGTCCAGCACCGCGATGGTTTTCACGGTGGCAGGCAATGCCGCGACCAGGAGTTTGCTGTCGAAGGGCCGGAACAGGCGCACCTTGAGCACGCCGACTTTCTCGCCCTGCGCCACCAGATGGTCCACCGTTTCATGCACGGCTTCGCAACCCGAGCCCATGATGACAATCACCCGTTCCGCGTCCTTCGCCCCATGAAACTCATAGAGTTGATACTTGCGCCCCGTTAGTTCCGCGAATTGGTCCATCGCCTTCTGCACGGCTTCGGGAATGGGCAGATAGAACTGATTGGCCGCTTCGCGCGCCTGGAAATAGACGTCCGGGTTCTGGGCGGTGCCGCGCAACACGGGCCGGTCGGGCGTCATCGCCCGGGCGCGACATTCCAGCACGCGCTCCTCGTTGATCATGGCGCGCAGGAGGTCGTTGGGAATCTCCGCAATCTTGCCGACCTCGTGCGAGGTGCGGAAACCATCGAAGAAATGAAGGAACGGCACGCGCGTTTCCAGCGTGGCCGCGTGCGAGATTAACGCGAAGTCCGCCGTCTCCTGCACCGACGCCGAACACAACATCGCCCAACCCGTGGCCCGGGCCGCCATGACGTCGCTGTGATCGCCAAAAATCGAGAGTCCCTGTGCCGCCAAGGAACGCGCAGCGATGTGAAACACCACCGGCGTCAACTCGCCGGCAATCTTGTACATATTGGGGATCATCAACAGCAGCCCCTGCGACGCCGTGAAGGTGGTGCTCAAGGAGCCGGTTTGCAGCGCCCCGTGGATCGTGCCCGCCGCGCCGCCTTCGCTTTGCAGTTCGATGACCGAGGGCACGGTGCCCCAGAGATTCTTCATCCCACGCGCCGCCCAGTCGTCGGCCCATTCCCCCATTGGCGAGGACGGCGTGATGGGGTAGATGGCGATGACTTCACTGAGGCGGTAGGCGACCGACGCCACGGCTTCATTGGCGTCAATGGTTTTGAACTGATGGCCGTTGACTTGTGTGCTCATGCGATTCTTCAGAAACGAAAGTGACCGTCGGGGTCCCGTCTAAGTCCACGACCACGAAAACTTCGCGCCCGCAGTGCATCAACGCCCGGACGAGTTTAGAATTGGCGTTTTCCCCATTAGCTGCTCCACATCGCTTGCCCATTGCTGTGCATATTTTGCGATGCGGCCGACAGCCTGCTCGGCACAGCCAGCAGAAATTCAGCCGGTAACTCGCAGGTCAATCACAACACGCTCCGCTTTGTCCGCACCGCGCGCGGATGGAGAAGCCAGAGCCCTCGCAGCATCGTGGCATCATCATCGAAATGTTGGAGTCCCGTTAAGCCGGTTAATTTCTCGGACCTGAGACTGGTCTTTGTCAACCGGTGAGGTACTCTCGCCCCGTGCGGTAGCCGAACGATCCTGGCTGGTTCCAACAAAATACGTAAAGGGCTTGCCAACCGTTGGTGAGCAAGGGCCGCCGGTCCAAGGTATTTTGAAAGCTCAAGAGTCTATGCTCGAATCATTGATTTATCCGCAGACGGTGGCTGTCTTGGGAGCGTCCCGCAATCCCGCCAAAGTCGGCCACGCCGTCGTCGCCAATCTCGTGGCCAGCGGTTTTGCCGGCAACATCGTCCCGGTGAATCCCGAAGCTGCGGAGGTGCTCGGCCGCAAGTGTTACCGCAACCTCAAGGAATACGAAGGCCAGGTGGATCTCGGGGTCATTGTGGTGCCACCCAAATTCGTCAAGGAGGCCATTCAAAGTTGCATTGATGCCGGCGCCAAAGTGGTGACCGTCATCACCGCCGGTTTCAAGGAAGTGGGCGCCGACGGCGCCGCCCTGGAGCAGGAGTTGGTGGAACTTTGCCAATCCCAGGACGTGCGTCTGATGGGGCCGAATTGTCTCGGCATCCTCAACACGCATCATCGAATGAACGCGACCTTCGCGCCTTCGATGCCGCAGCCAGGCCGAATCTCAGTGATCTCCCAGTCCGGCGCACTGTGCGTGGCGATCCTGGACTGGGCGACCCGGCAGAAATTGGGGCTGGGCAAAGTCATCAGCATCGGCAACAAGGCCGACCTCAACGAAGCGGATTTTCTACAAGCACTGGCCGAGGACAAGGAAACCGCCGTCATCGCCAGCTACCTGGAAAGCATCAAGGACGGGAACAAGTTTCTGCGTATCGCCGAGGAAGCCGCGGCTCTGAAACCGGTGGTCATCCTGAAGGTCGGTATCACCCAAGCCGGCGCCAAGGCCGCCTCGTCACACACCGGGAGTCTTGCCGGCGCGGACATCGCCTACGGTGCGGCGTTCAAGCGCGCGGGTGTCATCCGGGCGGAGAATTTCGAGGCGTTGTTCGACTACGCCCAAGCGTTCGCCGCGCAACCGCTGCCGCGTGGCAAGCGCGTCGCGGTGATTACCAATGCCGGCGGACCGGGCATCATGGCCGCGGACGCCGCGGAATCCATCGGCCTGAAAATGGTGACGCCCAGCGACAAAGCCAAAGCCGCGTTGCGCAAGTTTCTGCCGGCCGCCGCCTCGGTCAACAATCCCGTGGACGTCATTGGCGACGCGCCGCCCGAACTGTACATCGAATCGCTGAAAGTGTTGCAGGAGGAGGAGGACATTGACGGCATCGTTGTGGTGGTCACACCGCAAAACATGACCGAGCCTTCGCGACTGGCGGAGTTGCTCGCCGCCACGCACAACCACAAGAAACCGCTGCTCACCACGTTCATGGGCGGAGAAGCTGTGGAAGCCGCGAAGGAAAAACTGATGGCCGCGGGCATCCCCAACTACCCTTCCGCCGAGCGCGCCATGGACGCGCTGCGGGCCATGTCCGATTACGCCGCATGGCGACGACGCCCCCCGCGTATCGTCACGCGCTTTCCCGTGAACCGCCGGCGCGTGGATCGCGTGCTGCAAATGCACGTGCGCAGCGGCCAGCCGCAGGTCGGCGAAGTGGACGCGAAAGAAATCCTGCGCGCCTACGAATTCAACATTCTGGACGGCTACATTGCGCGCACTGCGGATGATGCGGTGGACATCGCCGAACGCATCGGTTATCCGGTCGTCATCAAGATTTCCTCCCCCGACATCATCCACAAATCCGATTTTGGCGGCGTGCGCATCAACCTGGCCAACGCCGAACAGGTGCGCGATGCGTTTGATTTGATGATGTTGCGCATCCACCGCCGCGCACCCAACGCCAACCTGCGCGGGGTGTTCGTCGAGAAGATGGGCCATCGCGGACGCGAGGTCATCCTGGGCATGACGCGCGACCCGCAATTCGGTCCGATGCTCATGTTCGGTCTGGGTGGCATTTTCGTGGAGGTGATGAAAGACGTCACCTTCCATCTCGCCCCCATCACCGCGGAGGAGGCGATGCAAATGTTGAAGGGCACGCGTTCCTATGCGCTGCTACAAGGGGCACGCGGCCAGGCGCCCGTGGACCTCGAAGCCATTGCCGGCGCGCTGCAACGCATCAGCCAGTTGGCGACCGATTATCCCGAGATTACCGAGCTTGACATCAATCCGTTCATCGTCGGCCCGGTCGGAACCGAGCCGTATGTGGCCGACGCACGGATGACCCTTTCAAACGGTGCTGACCAACATGAGTAAATCCAAACCCACTTTCGACCCTGACTGGCAACAGCATTACCAGTCTGAAGTCCTGACCGCGGAGGAAGCGGTCAAACGCATCCGGCCTGGCCAACGCGTCTTCATCGGGACGGGCTGCGGCGAACCTTTGCAGCTGGTCCAAGCGCTGGCCAAGCGCGCTTTTGACCTGCCTGACACGGAAATCGTCCACCTGTTGACCTTCGGCGAAGCGCCCTACGCGCACCGCGAACTGGCCGAGTATTTTCGGGTAAACAGTTTTTTTATCGCGGAGAACGTGCGCGGCATCATCCAGGAAGGCTTGGGCGATTATACCCCGATCTTTCTCTCCGACATTCCCCGCCTGTTCGACTCCGGTCGCCTGCCGCTCGACGTGGCGCTCATTCAAGTATCGCCGCCGGACAAGAACGGCATGTGCAGTTTGGGGGTTTCCGTGGACATCGTGAAAAGCGCGGCGGACAACGCCTCCCTGGTGATTGCCCAGGTGAACCCCAACATGCCGCGCACGCACGGCGACACCCTCATTGACGCACTGGAGATTGACATTCTCGTGCCGAGCGACGAGGAAATTCTCGAAGTGCCGCCGGCCGAAGTCACGGATGTGACGCGGCAGATTGCCGAATATGTCGCCGCGCTGGTGGACGACGGCGCCACGCTGGAACTGGGTATCGGCAAGATTCCCCACTCGCTGCTGGGTTTCCTGACCCACAAGAAAGACCTCGGGATTCACACCGAGATGGTCACCGACGACATTATTCCGCTCATTGAGGAAGGCGTTGTGACGGGCGCCCGGAAGACCATGGATCGCGGCAAGGTCGTGGCCAGCTTCTGCCTGGGCACCAAAAAGCTCTACGATTACGTCCACAACAACCCGGTGTTCTCCTTCCGCCCGACCGAATACGTCAATGACCCGAACGTCATCAGCCAGCAGTACCGGATGACGGCCATCAATACGGCGCTGGAAATTGACCTCACCGGCCAGGTGTGTTCGGACTCGATTGGCGACAAGTTTTACTCCGGCGTGGGCGGGGCCGTGGACTTCAACCGCGGCGCCGCACACGCCAAGGACGGGAAAGCCATCATCGCCCTGCCGTCCACGGCGAAGGGCGGAGCCGTCTCACGGATCGTTACGCGGCTCGCCCCCGGCGCGGGCGTCGTCACTACCCGGGCCGATGTTCACTACGTGGTCACCGAATACGGCGCGGCGTATCTGCACGGAAAAAGTGTGGCTGAACGCGCGCTTGCCCTCATCAGCATCGCGCATCCGAAATTCCGCGCCGACCTCCTGCGCGAAGCCATCGAAGCCCGCTACCTGTCCGCCGAACTGGCAGACAAGGAGGGTAAGATCGTGGTGGGGCCGAAGGAACTGCGCACCACCTACCTGCTCAACGACGGCACCTTGCTCAACTTCCGCCCCATTCATCCCACCGACGAACCGCGGATGCGCGACCTGTTCTACAAACTGTCCGAAGCGACCATTTATTATCGCTTTATGGGCTACCAGAAGATCGTGCCACGCCGGCAGATTCAGGACTTCGTCTATATTGACCACCGCAACGACGTGACCATTGTTGGCACGCTGCCCGAAGCCTCCGGCGAAGAAATCATGGCCATCGGCAGTTACTATCTCGATCCCAAGACGAACCTGGCGGAAGTGGCGTTTGTGGTTTCAGACAATTGGCAAAACAAAGGCATCGGCACATTCCTGCTCAAGCACCTGATGCGCATCGCCCGGCGCAATGGCATCCGCGGTTTCACCGCCGAAGTACTGGTGGACAACAAAGCCATGCAGGCCGTCATCAACAAATCCAACACCAAGGTCAAAAGCAAGGTCGGCACCGGCGTGATCAGCTTTGAGATGGATTTTGAATAGGCGACCCTCGTCGTCGCGATCGAAACCACGATGTGAACCGGAAGCCAATAGAAAGGTCTTTCTCGTCACCTCCATCGGCTTCCTCGAAGTTGGTCGGGTAGAAGCGCGACAGATCCATCTTGGACTTCAAACGTTGGAGACATTCAAAGGACCATTCCCTCACGCCCGCCGTGTCGGTGAGCGTGCGTTGCCAGAACAGTATCCAACACGTAATCCAATTGCTTCCCCACATCCTCGGCGAGAAAACGGAGGACGAAGTATCCGTGCTGTTGCAGCAATGCGTCCTTCCGCCGGTCGCGCCGGTAGGCCTCAGCGTCCGCGAGGTGTTGCGCGCCGTCCAGTTCGATGACGACCCGGTTTTCGCGACACAGAAAATCCACCTCCATCACGCCCCGATTATCGAATGGGATGGGCAGTTCGGCGTTGAGTTGGAACTTGCCAGTCGTCGCTTCCAGCGTCTGAAGCCGCCGGTAAAGAAACACCTCGCTCGCACTCCGCGCGCGGGCCGCGCCCTCGGCATCCGGCGCGGGAGACCGCGCTGCATGAACAAACAGGTTTGCGAGCGGCACGTTCACGCCATCACGAATCAACCGGCGCACGCTGGCGGCGTAATTCTGTTTCCACTCGGGTTCAATCGGCAGCGGCACTTCGACCGGCCAACCCGGCAGCGCGCTGGCCGGCAGCAGAACGCTGTAGCCCAGCGATTCGTAGCCACGGCAACGACGGTCAAACATGTTCGCGAACATCTTCACATTCAGGTCGGCGTAATCATAAACGCGCACCGCGCGCTTGCCTTCGTGCAAACGGTGCAGCCGCCCCACGTATTGCGCCACCGTGCCGCGCCACGAAACCGGCAGCGCGAGAAACAACGTGTCCAGCCGCGAATCGTCGAAGCCCTCGCCGATGAACCGCCCCGTCGCCAGAATCACCCGGCCACCAGTACAACCTTTTGTTGCATATGCAACAAAAGGTTGCAGGTCATGCTTCTTGATCTGCCCCAACGCGTGCCGCAGCGCCTTTCGCCCCATGCCGCCACGTAGCGTGATTACAGTCACCGCCTCCCGGGACAGTCGTTCCGCCAGCAGTTCCAAATGCTCCGTTCGCTCCGTCAGCACCAGCGGCGAGCGCCCCTCGCGGAGGGCATGCAGCACATCGGCGCAAATCATCGCGTTGCGTTTCTCGTCACGCCACAGCGCGTCGTAAAGCTGTTGAAATTCCTGGCGCGGATTCCCTGTTTCACACTTTGCAGAGTGTGAAATAGCAGCCTCGCCGCGAAACCCGGTCGGGCGCACCAGCACGGAATGGCTGAAGGGCCGCGTCGCCGCTTGTTGCTTTGCATCCACGCGATGCCGCACCGGGCCGCATTGCATGAAGATGATCGGGTGATGGCCGTCCTTGCGCGCCACCGTGGCCGACAACCCGGTGAAGAACTTCGCCTTCGCGCGCCGCGCGACGAGTTCAAAGCTATGGGCGGAAAGATGATGACATTCGTCCACGACGATGTGCCCGTAATTGGCGACGCAGTCATGGACGACATCCTTGCGGACGAGGCTTTGGACCAGCGCCACGTCGAGTTTGCCGGTGAGTTTCCTGCGTCCACCACCGAGCCGCCCGATTTCCTTGGCGGGTAATCCAAGAAAAGCCGAAAGCCGCTCCACCCACTGCTCCAACAATTGCTGCCGATGAACGAGCGCCAGTGTGTTCACCCCGCGCCGCGCAATCAGCCACGCGGCCAGCACGGTCTTGCCGAACGCTGTCGTCGCGGAAAGCACGCCGGTTTCGTGACGCGACATGGCTTCGGCTGCCACCCGCTGTTCCGGGCGCAACTCGCCGCAAAACGAGACTTTCAGCGGCGTGCCCGCGCAACGCTCATCTCGCATGACCAGTTTGATCTTCAGCGAGGCCAGCAGTTCACGCACGTCCTCCAGAGAACCCCGCGGCAACCCGATGTGCTGCGCGTGATCTTCCGCACAATGAATAATGCGCGGCTTGTCGTAGGTCGGCAGCCGCATCGCCTGCGCGCGGTAGAACTCTGGATTCTGAAACGCCGCCAGCCGCACCAGCCGATTGCGCAACGCGGGCGGAAGATTCTCTTTCGGCATATAGATTTGGTCGGCAAGAACCATCTCAATGCGCTCCGGCAGTTGTCCGGCAATCGGCGGCTCTTTCCGGCGACGCGACGGCGGCGCGGTCCAGGGTGCATCATCATCGTCGTCGGCGATGGCCAATCGAACCCCGACAACGCGCCCCTTCGTTTCCGCCTCGCGAGCCAGCGCTTCCACTCGCGCGCGATTGATGCGCTGAATTGAGGAAAGAAACGCCCACTGGTCGGGATGCGGGGTGAACTGCTCATCAAGGAAAACGGAATTGCCATGTTCCCGTGCCGCCTTTTGCAACGGCAGCGCGATGAGATTTCCAAATCCGCCCTTCGGCAGCGTGTCCTGATTGGGGAACAACCGATCATACGAATCCAACCCCAAATCCGGCCGTCGCTCCATCGTCTCCGTCAGAACGTGCGAGCCGAGCTTGCGCGCCGCGCTCGCGGAAACAGCCTCGGCGAAGAAGAACCAGACATGCGCGCCATTACCGGAACGCGACCGCTCCAGCGCCACCGGCAACTCGAGGCTGCGGCACGTCTCAACAAACGCGCCCGCATCCGCCAGCCAGTTCTCCTTGTCGAAATCCACCGCCAGGAAACAGCACGTCTCATCCAGCAGCATCGGATAGACGCCCATGACGAAATCGCGCCCGAGTTCATCCCGTCCCGAGAGATGCCAGCGAATCACCTCTTCCGTGACTGGCAAAAACCGCCGATGCGGACACTCCGCGCACTTGACCTTCGGCTTCTCGCAAACGCCGCGCACCCATTCGTTCGCGCACGCCGGCGCGTAGCCAGCCTTGCCCGTCTTTCGACTCACGAACCGCCTCGGATAAACATCCTCCCGCCCGCGGAACAGCGAGCGGAACAGCGCAATCTTCTCGGCAGGGGAAGAATGGTTCATGACTGCGCGGCAATCGGGTGAGCAAGCCTCGCCTCCGGGCGGCATCATGCGGGACGAAATGTTACCGGTATCAGGCACAGTTCTCGGGCTTCCGCGCTTTGGCGGCCTTCAGGCGCGTAGCCAGCTTGGTCAAGGCAGTTGGCATCGGGCGCATCACGCCCAACAACTCCGCCATAGAAGCGCAGTCGGCCCGATGCTGGTCGCACTGGCGCTGAAACGTCCGGCGCGTCTTGGTGCAGACGAGCGTCTGCGGCGAGCCTTTGCGCTCCGTGACGTGCGTCATGTCCAACCCATGATGCTCGATCTGCCGGTGCAGATGTTGACGACGGTCTTGTCGGACACGGAAACGCGCCACCTGCGTCTGCGCATCCAGGGCAAACGCCTGCAAACCGCGACAGTCCTCACACTTGCAGGAAATCGTCACTGGCTGCCGCCAGTCGGTCGGCGGCGCGGGAGGTTGCTCGCTGCGGGCCAGCAGAAACTCAGCGGCGTGAACCCACAGTCGGCCGGCGGCGGTATCCGCGACAAAGCCCTTCCGCTCGCGTTGTTGAAGCAGCGTGAGCGCGGGCACAATCACCTTGGCCGGATCGAACACGCTCACTTCGGCCACGAAAACCCGGGCGGCCTCCATGCGCAGTTTGTCCGCTCCGATGGCGCGCAGACCATCCAGCAAACCAGCCACCATGCCGGCGTCCACCGGCTTCGCCCTTTGCGCGCGCTGCCAGTTCTCGCTCGTGTAGGGATCGGTCTTGGGCTTGATGGCTGCCAGCGCTTGCACCATGACCATCGCTGCTTCGCGCAAACCAGCCCGCCATTCATCGTCCAACGTCTCACCCAACTCGCCAAGGATGCGCGTCAACAAGCTAACGCACCCGCCGTGAAACAAAGGCATGTTCTCGCGCGCAATCGCCGTGAGCAGTTTTCCGGCGTCCCTCTGTCCGAGGACTTGCATCGCTTGGGCCAGCGCATCCGCCTCGCTGCCATCAAATTCATGTGTCACCACGCCGTTGATGAAACGCTTCAGCAAGGCGCAATCGCCCAACTTCGTCAGCAGGCGCAGCATCTCGGCCCGGCTCGGTTCTTTGGCGAGACTCCGATACGACCAGGTTGTGGGCGGCTGTTCCCACGCCCTGATGATCTGCTCCGCGATGCCGGCGGCGGCTGGGTCACCCACGTCCAACCGCTCCGCCAGATGCGGCAGCGCCGCGCCGACACCCGCCTGGATCAACACACCGGCGAACCGTTCTTTCGGCCAGATCACCAGTGCGGCACGATGATAAGATCGCTCAAAACTCGCGCCCTCGTTCCCGGTGGCTTCCATGAGTCGTTGCTCGTCCGGGTCTTCATCGTCCAGTGCGCCGGCGGGCAGCACTTCGCCCTCCTCCAGCGGCAACTGCCCGTAAGCGACCGGTTGATCCTCCGTGTTCACCCACTGATCAATGTGCCGCGAACCGTCTGAAACCTCGATGACCTCGAAGCGGTCACTGCTGGCGTCCTCCTCGACTTCCTCCTCATCGTAGCTGTGCCATCGCCCGCGCCGTCCGTAACCGTAACCGGCGTCATATTCCGGCTGGGCCGGTCCGTTTTCCTCGATGTGAACGATGCCCAAATGCACCGCGCAACCGGCCCGCTCCGCCGCCGCGCGCAACACCTTCGCCCGCGCCGCGTCCTCGCCCTTCAAGCCCGCGAACGACAGGCCCGCCGGGCTGTATTGATGCTCCAGCAGCCACGCCAGCTTCGCGGGCGTACCGTTCGCGGTGAAAGTGTCGCTTAATATCGCAGCGGCAGTTTCAATCTCCGAAGCGTAAAGCGGCGCGGTCAACGGTTCTTTCGCCTTTCCGCCCGGGAGTTGAATCAAGTTGTAAATCAGGCAGACGCGGTGGCCTTCCGTTACGGGCCGCACCTCGTGCTCGCAATCCGCATAAAACGCGGCGAACTGTAGTTCGGAAAACTCATCGCTGCTCAAGCCCGCCACCACTTCGCGCCCGGCGTGGCGGATGACCAGTTCCCCGCCGTGATGCGCTGACGGCAGCGTGACGACCAGCGTCCCAAACATCCCGCCCGCCTTCTCCGTATCCCGATGCGCCGCGAAGAAGCCACCCGGATCATACACGAGCAATTTGTATAGTTCGGCGGACACCTTTGCCTCCGCGCAACCGAGCCCATCCACCACCGTGGCGAGCAATTGCGAAAAAGTCTTCTCCCAGGTCTTGCCTCCAATTCGGACCTGGCTTGCCGATAACTGCCACGTCTTGCGCACTGCTTCGTCCCGAACAGTGTCCTCGCCTCGGCCATACGGCGCTCGGGTGGCTTGCCGGATGACCTGCTGGATTTGCGTGTCCGGCACGGGAAATGAAATGACGCCCACGGCCTCCACCTCGACGCGCGGCATTGGCGTTTCCAGCGAACCTTGCACGAAGAAATCGCCTGGTCGTCGCACACCGGAGAGCAGTTCCTCGAGCGGTTTCAAGTCGCGGTTGTAGGGAACGGAAATGCCGTCGTTTGCCATGGGCCGGAGTGTATCCCGCCCGGCAAGAGCGAACAATCAATCATCACTGCGTGATGCCGCTGGTGAAGTGCCGCTGGTGAAGGTTGGGAATCTGCCATTGGCTATGGGCGATTGCGCGCCAGTGCCGGTGAGCGATCCAAGCGTGTAGATCGGGGAGCGAACGCGCCGTCGCGTGCGGTGGTCAGCGATACACCTCTCGCCGGTGGCGCACGCGGTTGATGCGCACGACGTGAATCTCGTCGGCGATTTCGTAAACGACCCGGTAGTCCCCGACACGGATGCGTCAGTCGTGCTTGCTTCCGGCCAACTTGCGGCAGCCGGGCGGGCGCGGGTTGGTCGCGAGTGCTCGAATCGCGGCGATGACGCGGTCGTGAATCCCGGTTGAGAGACGCGCGAGGTCTTTCTCCGCGGCGCGTTCAAGCAGGATGCGATACATGGCCGGTCATTCGCGTTTCCGCTCGGCCAAATAATCCTCCAACGGACGGTATTGAAGCGGCGTCTTGCGGGCGCGCTTGAGCCACGCGGCATCTTCGGCGTCTTCCACACGCTCCAAGAGTTCTTCGTAATCCTTGATGGGGATGATGACGGAGACCGGCTTGCCCTTGCGCGTCACGATTTCGGGTTCAGCGAGTGTCGCTTTCATGGCGGGAATTTATCACGTTTCAGGTCTTGGCGTAAAGCTCGCCGCCTTTCTGAACGAATTCGCGAGCCTTTTGTTCCATGCCCGCCTGAATCGCCTGTTCCTCGGCCACTCCCTGTTCTGCGGCATACTTCCTAACATCCTCAGTGATTTTCATGGAACAAAAGTGAGGACCACACATGCTGCAAAAGTGAGCTGTTTTAGCTCCGTCTTGAGGCAACGTCTCGTCGTGAAACTCACGGGCTGTCACCGGATCAAGGGACAGGCTAAACCGGTCTTCCCACCTGAACTCGAATCTGGCTTTCGAGAGCGCGTTGTCGCGGCATTGCGCGCCGGGATGGCCTTTCGCCAGGTCGGCGGCGTGCGCGGCAATCTTGTAAAGCTGTGACGCCGTCTTTGACGTCTTTCTTGTTCGGCAGGCCGAGGTGTTCCTTGGGCGCGACGTAGCAGAGCATCGCGCAGCCGGTGGCCCGTGCGGCTCGCACCCAGCCGATCATCGCCGCGCCGATGCCGCTGGTGATGTGGTCGTGGTAGCGACTCCGCAAACTCCGCCGCAACGACGCCGGGCATACCGATTTTGGTACGGCATCCTGACCGGCTGCGTTAGCGGTGGTGAGCAATCCGAGCGTATGGAATGGGATTAGTCACTTAGCGGCAAAATGTGATACT
>JAHCLO010000065.1 GCA_026125285.1 Verrucomicrobiia bacterium
GCCGGCTCCACTGCAATCGCCGGGCCCACCAGCACCGTCAATAAGGCCGGCGCGCTGCTCGTGCTGCCAATTTCATTATCCACTCTCACGGTGTAAGTACCGCTGCTGGCCAGGTTGATGTTGGTCAGCACCAAGGTTGGACTGTTGGCCTCCGACAATGCATGTGTTTCATTGAAGAACCATTGATAGGTGAGCGGCTCCGTACCTCCCGCTTCCACTGTGAAGACGACAGTATCTCCGTTTGTGGCCACCAAGTCCGATGTCTGCGTCGCGATAAACGGCCGAACCAAGACCGTAAGCTCCGCAGGCGAACTCGTAGCGGTGCCATAGAAGTTACTCACAACCACCGAATAGGTGCCGGCTTGCTCCGGGAGCAGGTTGGTCAGGCTCAATGCCGCGCCTGTGGCGGACAGCGTGTTGGTCTCATTGAACAACCAAATGTAGTGCAACGGCTCGGTACCGGTGGCGATGGCTTCAAGAATTACGGTGTCGCCGTTAGTCGCCACTTGTGAGCTGGGAGACACAACAAGCTCCGGGGGGACGAGGCACGGGTCGCCAACCTCGTAGCACACGGTCGGCGACAAGTTGAGCGACCAGCACAACAGAGACCCGGTGTCTGCTTCCACTCCATCCGTCACTTTGAGCGTCCACACACCATTCACGTCGGGCCCGGTGCGGCCCCACAGCGCGGAGAGCGGGGTTTCGGGTCGAAATGTTCCCACAAATGGCGCGGTACCGGAGGCGATGGACTGAGCGGCATGATCGGAAAATACGGTGCGCGTTGAACAACTGGTGCCGAAATTCATACCACTACCGCCGCGATTGGCGCTTAGTACGACTTCAGTGCCGTCCGGGGCCACCAGCGAAAGGTGCAAATCCGAATCGTAGGTATGCTGTAAATGCACTGACACACTTACCTCAGCGATTCCTGCCGTAAAATCCTGCACAGAAAGCGGCGCTTCCAGGGTGCCGGCGTCGGGAATCGGCAGCGGAACGTCAGTGGCTTGGTATTCAATCGCCGGTCCGACACCGTTGGTCGTAGGTCCGATGGGAATGGAGAAGAGGTAATCACCGGCATTGTCCGAGGTAACGTGAAGCTGAAGCACAGCCCCTTGCCAGCAGGTGTAAGTCGAGTCCGAACTGATACGAAACGGAAGCGCGTGCGTCGCCACGTCACCGGGAGTCACCTCGGGAAAATCCTGCGCGACAGGCTCTGCCAGCACGCCCATGGTGGTACTCGTCAGCACGGCGCTGACACCGGTTGCTGCCCCCGCGTTGGTGCTGGCCAAATTGCGCAACACCACACGAATCTCGGCACATTCGCCGACATTGAGCGCGCCACTGCCATCCGCGTCAGTGAACTGAATCTCCTCCAGGACGAGCCTGGGCGCCGGAGCTGGAATGAGGTTGATCATCAGCGGCAACATCGGGATGCCGGCGCCAGAATCCCGATCCCAGCCGGGGGCTTCGATATCCAGCACCCCCGTGGTCAAGGCGCCGCGAATCTGTTCTGGAGTCAGGGACGGATTGTAGGACCAAAGCAGGGCGGCGATGGCGGCCGCGTGAGGCGCGGCCGCCGAAGTGCCCAAGAACAACCCAAAGCCCGGCACCGAGGTGGCCACGCCGTCGGCGGCGGTAAGGTCAGGCTTCTGCAGCACCACCCCGCCGCTGGAGGAGAAATCGCCGGGCGTGATCGGTTGTCCGTCTGGATGAAAGAAAATCCTCCGCGGGCCGTTCGAACTGAAATTCTCCACCGGATTCGTCACTCCCCCGACGAAGGCGGTTGGGGGATTGGGTGCTCTCGTGGCCGCGACGCAAAAGGCATTGGGCGCACCGGAGGCGTTGTGACCGCGCGTGCTGCCGCTCGTGCCGATTGCCAGGCGTTCGCGAAACGCGCCCAGATGCAGAAAGCGAGAGTCGCCGGAGTACTTCACAATCACCACGCGTTCGCCAACGGTGGAGGTGCCGATCCACTCATACGGATCCTGTTGGCCGTCCTGAATGTTCGTCGAACTGCGGACCACGTTGCCATCGGCGTCCAGCACGTAGAGGTCATAGTCGTTGGTGGACTGTCCCAGCGGATCGGCCCAGAACAAATCGAGCCTGCGGAATCCGCCCCCGGAAAGGACGGTGTTGTAATCCGCGCCACCAAAGCTATGAATCCTGCCGCCGCGTCCGAAAGTGGCCGGCCCGGCATCGTTGAAGTCGCCTTCCCAAGTCCCGGAGGTGTTGTGCGTCAAGTTGCCCTCGTTGCCAGCCGAGGAGAAGTAAAGGGCGCCGCCGGCCGATACATCGTTCACCGCTTGGGCGATGGGCCCATCCTGAAACGGCGATTCGTTGAAATAGATCACGTCATCCACAATGATCCGACAGCCCGCGTCATACAGGCGGCGGATATTCTCGGCAAACGACGCCACACCTCCGAATGCGGTGGCGAAGTACAATTCCGAATCCGGCGCCAGGTCATGGATGATTTCCATCATCGCCGTCCCCTCACCGGTACCGAAACCGAACGCCCCCGGAAGGATGGTGATTTCGGGCAGTTCGCCCTGGCTCCGGGAGTCTTCGTAATAATTGGCGCTATCGGATAGCACGCCAATCTTCACCCCGGCGCCGGTGGCCAGAAAGCCCGCGCGAAACGCGTTGGCTTGATGGGCGACATCCCCTTCGGAAATCACCTCGCCAGCATGGGTGTGCGCGGCTACGGCGGGCCGAATGAATTGAACCTCCGGACGCGCCGCGAGGCTCTCCACCAATTCCAACGGCACCAACGCGCGCAGGCTCCGGTGGCGTGGGTATTGGCCGAGAACCTCGCCGCCGCGTTGAGTGATGAACAGGACCAGCACCGGATGGGGTTCGGCGTCAATGTCCACCATGAATCTGCCATCCGCTTCGGCTTGGACAGTGGCCGTTAACGCGCTGGCAGCCCCCACCGCTCGACCATGACGTTGCTGGCGTAAGGCATAGACCAACTGCGAATCCAGTTTGCGACTGGCAGGGCTGCGGGCGGCCTTCTCCTCCTGAATTCCCTCAATTTGTGCGCGCGTCTGCGCACCCAAGCCGGCGGTGCCCAGGGATTGAGCCAGCGCCGAGATGGCGAAGCCCAGCAAAACCACGGCCCAAACAATCAGCCGCAGCGCGGGACGCAAGCGACCCAGGCCGCCAGGGGCACAAGAATTCTCTAACATTCGACTTGATTACGCGGTTGTTCGGGGTCGCAAGCAACATCTGATTTGATGAAACCTGCGGCCCGCGACCCATTACCGAACCTCACCACCTGCCGCAGGCTCCTTGACGGATAGAGTGTAGTGGCAGACGCGCCTTGCTGCAACCTGAATTCCGACACCTGAATTCCGTCACCCGGACCTCATCAACACAAATGTCGCCCGAGATGGCTTGTAATTCCCGACGGGCCAGTTTTCACTCCGATGGCATGAACAGTAATTCCAAGTGGTTTTCGCAACTTGCTTCGCGGTGGCGTTTGATCTGGTTTTCGCTGCCCGGCGTGTTGTTGACCCTGGCCATAGTCATTGACGCCAAGGCCCAACCCATCACGCCGAGTGACATCAAGGTGCGCATGCAAAATCGGCGGACGTGGAGTTTTCCCGCAGCAGGAGTGTATTTCACCAGCGAATTCTCCGGAGCGCGCCTGAACGGGTGCGAACACTTGGGCGGGAATGAGTTCAAGCTGGTGATTTCGCCCGAGAATATTCCCATCAACCGCAGCCCGTGGTACGCGTTCAAAATCTGGTCAGACCTGCCGAAAACGGTCACGCTCCGCTTCACCTACACCTACGGCGAACCGCGCACCCGACCCTGGTTGAGCCACGATGGCGACCAGTGGAAGGAAATCGCCAACGCTGACTATGCCGTTGAAAGCGCCTCGCGCACGGCCGTGGTCAAACTGGACGTGACTCCACAGCCACTGTGGGTGGCAGCGCAGGAAATGATCGGCTTGAAAGAACTCAGCGTCTGGACCGATGCAAAAATGCGGCTCAAATTTGCCCGGTCGAGCATTATCGGCCGATCCATCGAGGGCCGGCCCATCCGTCAGTTGATCTTCGCCGAAACGACAATACCCAATTACGTGTTCATCATGGGCCGCCAACATCCGCCGGAAGTCACCGGTTCGCTGGGTTTGATGAGTTTTGTGGATACGATCACCGGAAATTCGCGACTCGCCCGCCAGTTCCGCCGCGAATTCCAAACGGTCGTCGTGCCGCTGGTGAATCCCGATGGCGTCGAGCACGGCCATTGGCGCAGCAACCTGGGCGCGGTGGATCTGAACCGCGATTGGCGGCCATTCGCGCAGCCCGAAACCCGTGCCGTGAGAGATTCCTTCCTGAGCCTAGGGGAACAACCCGGCGCCCAGCCGTTCCTTTTGGTGGACTTTCATTCCACGCACACGAACATCTTCTACGCGCAGCCGGACCAGCTTCCAATTTTTCCCGCCGACTTCACGCGCCGTTGGCGGGCGGCCATTCACGAGCGTTGCCCGGAGATCCATTTCCGGCGCGACGACTCGCACAATGTCGGAAGCGCCACCTCCAAAGCCTGGGGTTACGAGCAATTTCGCGTGCCGGCCATCACTTACGAATACGGCTACGACACCGACCGCAAACTGATTCGCCAGGCCTCGCAGGTGGCCGCCGAGGAAATGATGAAACTTTTGTTGGCGGAATTGCACAGTCCACAGCCCGGCCGTCGCGACAGACAGTCGCCGTGATGTGTTCCGGCTTGAAGCCGTCCCTCCGCGCACGATAGCAGTTTACTGGATGCCCGGACGCGTCGCTACCGCCACAAGTGCTTCGGATATTTTCGCTGCAATTCCGATTTGATCCGTGGGTAATGTTCGCGCCAGAAATTTGCGAGGTCTTGGGTGATCTGCACCGGCTTCATGCCCGGTGTAAGAATATGCACCAGCACCGCCACGCGGCCCATCGCAATGCGCGGTGTTTGATGCACGTCGTAAAGCTCCTGGATCCGTAGTGCGATGTGCGGCGGGTTGCCGGCTTCGTAAGTTACCTTCGGCGTGCGGCCATTTGGAAGCGTGAGGCGTTCGGGCGCGTGCTTGTCGAGCAGTTCGCGTTGAGCGTGGGAGAGCCACGACATCACGACGGGTTTCACTTCGCGTTCCTTGATGTCCTTGTAACTCGCCGCGCCGTGGCAAAGCTGTTCGATGATGTGTTTGCGGTCCTCTGCGGTGATGGGTGGAAGCATCAACTCCGCGCAATGCTCGCCAAGCAGGCGCAAGCGCAGCAGCCACTGCTCGACGCTGTGATCCCATTTCGGCAGGGATAAGCGGCCTGACAGAATCTCCTCCGCCAGCATCCCGGCGGCCGCGTCGGCCGGCGGCGGGTCAACGCGCCGGGCCGACAGCGCCAGACCGCGGAACCGCAGCAACTCGGCGGCTTGAACGCGCTTGGCGTGTGCGTCCCACTGCACGTGCAGTTCGGACTTCATGTCTTTGGGAAAAAGTTCGCGCAACCAATCGGCTTCAACGGCGGTTGCCAGTGAGAGAATCGTGTTCACCTCGTTGTCGCGCCCGCCGACTTCGCGGATTTCGGACGCAACAAACAACGGCGGCGTTTGCACGACGCTTTCACGCGCCAGAACACCGCGCCGGCCATGAACCAGTTCGCAACGCAGTGTGCCCTGATCCAGCCGTCGCGCCACGCGATCGGAGAAGCCGATGAGAATGCACTTCTGCAACGCTTCATCCTTCACTTCGCGCAGTTGGGTGTCCAACCCCTCAGCCCTGGCGATCCGCAGAAACTGTTCGTGCAGCGGGCCGACTTGCCGGGCCGTCACGGCGTGGATGCCCAGCCGGCGGCAGGCCTCGAGGCGAAATTGATTCTTCTGCGCGTAACTCCAGGCGCGCATGAGAATCCAGAAATCGGAGGACGCCTTCTCGCCGAGCAAATCTTCGCGATCCGATTGCACCGCCTTGCCGCCGCCGCGCAACAGCAGATCGCGTCCCTGCGTCAGCGCCGCGACCAGACAGGCTTGATACACGCAGCCGTATTCCTGCGCCGCCAGCAACATGCGCGAGTAACGCGGATGCACCGGGAACGCCAGCATCTTTCGCCCCACTGGTGTGATTGTAGCCGACGACGCAAGGAGGCGGAGACTTTCCGCTGTCGTGCCGTCCGCCTCCTGACGTCGGCTGCTACCGAGAGCTCCCAAATCCAGCAACAATTCCTCCGCGTGCGTGAGCGAAATTTCATCCGGCTTCTCCAACCAGCGGAACGCACGCAAATCCTCCACACCCGCCGCCTTGAGCGTGAGCACGACTTCTGCAAGGTCCAGCCGTTTGACTTCCGGCAATTCATGCGGCGCACGCTCGTCGTGCTCCGGCTGCGACCACAACCTCATGCACGTTCCGGGCGCCGTCCGGCCCGCCCGACCCGCGCGTTGATCGGCGCTGGACTGGCTGATCCTCTCAATGAACAGGGTATTGATGCCGCGGTTGGCGTCGTAACGCGGAATCCGCGCCAGCCCGCTGTCAATCACCAGCCGCACGCCGTCAATCGTGATTGAAGTTTCCGCCACGTTCGTGGCCACGACGACCTTGCGTTGCTGATAACGCTCTACCGCCGCGTCCTGATCGCGCGGCGGCAGTTCGCCGTGCAGCGGCAGCAGGATGAAACCTTTCGATTCCGGCACGTGACGGATGGCTTCAAGCGTTTGGGCAATCTCAAAACTGCCCGGCATGAACACAAGTACGTCGCCTTGCCCGCCCGAGCGAACGAAATGACTGAAGGCATCTGCGGCAAGTTCCCATACGGGAGGTGAATTAGCTCCAAGCCGCCGCGGCAGGTATTCAGTCTCGACCGGGAATGTTCGGCCTTCCGAACGGAGGACCGAGCAAGTGATTTCGGATTTCGGATTTCGGATTTCGGATTTTGACAGGTATTCCTCCAACGCCCCCGCCTCCAGCGTGGCAGACATCACCACGATCAGTAGATCGGGTCGCTGTTGCTCCTGAATGTCCAGCGCGCGAGCCAGGGTGATGTCGCCGTAAAGGTGTCGTTCGTGGAACTCGTCAAAGATGACCGCGCGCACGCCGCGCAAAGTCGGGTCTTGAATCAGTTGACGTAGCAGAATCCCTTCGGTCTCAAACTTGATGCAGGTGGCGTTGCTCGTGACATTCTCGAATCGAACCTGATAGCCGACTTCGCGCCCGAGTTCGACGCCGAGTTCACGCGCCACGCGCGCCGCAAGCAAACGCGCCGCGAGCCGGCGCGGTTGTAGAATGACAACTTGTCCATCACCCAGCAGGCCATGCTTGAGAAACATTTGCGGAACTTGCGTGGATTTGCCCGAACCTGTGGGTGCTTGCAGGATGAGCCGTTTCGCCGCCATCAGCGAGGCGACGATGTCGTTTTCAATTTCGTAAATGGGCAGCCGTTCCGACATGGGCGGCCATAGGTAACGGAATCGGTGTCGCGACGCGAACCGAAAGCGCGCCTTCCAGCGATTCCCGGACGGTGTAAATACTCTTCTACGACAACATCGGCCAGTTGAAGACGGCCAAGGGTTGGGAAAGCGGCGGGTCAACGCCACGGTTGCAGGAACAGTTCGGGTATGCGTATGATGCGGCTTGGAACTTGAATCGCCGGACCAACAACGCACTTGTGCAAACCTTTGGCGTGAACAACCTTCACCCCGTGAGATACCGCCTCGACAATCCGGGAAACGACATCGCGAGACGTCGGGCGGAACTGAGACTGCTCCGCCAACCGATGTTATCTCACGGGGTGAATGACGGCATGTTGGTGGTGCAGGAACGGCATTTCCAGCCGCAGGTTTCCACGAACATCCCGATCAACACCATCAGCTACACGCGCGGGCGAGATTTGAGCGGCAGCCTGCAAGGCGCGGGCGGGATTGGCGGGTTATTGGCCCGTTCTGAAATGGCCAAACGGAGACCCGTTGGGCGATGAAGCGTTCTTCACGCTCTATGCACAGGGCAAGTCACGAAGTGAGCAAGGGCAACTTCGCGTTGAATCTCGCAAGCCTTCATACGTTTTCGCAGGCAACAAGCCCCTTGGCAACGTCGATTTGTTCGGGGGTGTGAGACAAAATTCTTCGAGTGGAGTTTTTCGGCTGGCTTTTTGACGTGTGTATGCCTAGTGTGCTAGGCATACATGAATCCATCCAAGAAAACTCAGTTGCTGGAACAAATCGCCGCCATCCCCGCCATGGAGCGGGGAACACTCTCCCTCCATTCCTCGGGCCGGCATCAAAAGCTCCAATGCTGGCAGGGGGGCAGAAATCACACCCGTCATGTCACGGCGGACGAACTGCCCGCCGTGGAGAGCGCTGCTGGCGGGCTATGCCCAATGCCGGCAACTGACCGAGGAGGCCTGCGGACCTGGTCGTCCAGGAAACCCGCCAGAACATCGCAGCCGCCAAAAAAACATCGCTCCGCCGTCCGCCTCGCCCAGGAAGAAGAAATTCAGCAACTGATCACCCGCTTCGAATCCGGGGAGTTGCACGGCCAGAGCGTCGCCAGCTGCTAAAATCCTGGTGCGCACGGCGGTGTTCAAATCCGCCAATGCGTTGGTCGGCTGGTTGCTCAGAAAGCGGGCAGCGGCGGGGCCCGGGCCGATGCTGGCTACCCAGCCCAAGCCAGACAAACCCGCAAGGGCCGGGAAGCCATCGGAGTAGGGCATCTTCGGCTGCTTCCAGTTGGAGCTTGGGATTACTACTATCACCCGGCAAGGATCAAAGGGCCACCATCCCGCCGATGCCGCCCTGGGTTTGGAAGTGGCCTATACGCCCGCCCTGGCCAAACTGATCTGTCTGGAAGGCAGCGACGAGCCGACCTACCTGAAAAGCCGAACGCCATCTAAAATTATCGGCGCGTGCCACGGTTTCCGGCGCAGCCAAATCCAGCGGGTCGTGCAGCAGGTCAGGGGCAATGCTCAACCATGGCAGGAGCGCGAGCGCCCGCCCGGCCAGTGTGCTGCGCCGGTGCTCTATGTAGCATAGAACAACTTTTGGGCGTACCATAGAAAGCCCCAGGTTAAAGGGCCGGCGCGGCTTAAGCAGGCCGACAGCACGGCCAAGACGCGCCAGGTTTACCTGGGGGGTGTGTCTTCACCCAGCGCGGACCGATGAGCAAGGCCATCCGGTGCGGGACTACGAAGATCACGACCTACGTTTCGAGTTTCCAGTCCATTGATGAATTCGGGCCGTTATTGCGGCAGGAGGCCATTGGCCGTGGCCTGGGCAGCGCCGGCAGAAGGGGAGTGTTGATTGACGGAGCGGCGGGCCTGGAAAACATGGGCCGGCGCTGTGTTTCAAAGACTGCGCGTGCAAGATCATAATGGGGCTTTTATCCGCCTGGAACACGCCGGCCACGTGTTGGAGGCGTGGATCGGCGGAGACCATCCCGACTACAAAAAGCGGCTGCGCCGTTGGGCCAAACGGCTGCTCAAAGACAAGGTTCAGGCGCTGATTCAAGAGACGCGCCAACGGTGCGCCCGGGCACGCCGGGCAGCGGCGGTGGAGCAGGCAACAGGATGCTGTGCGCAACGTGGAGCCGGATGCAATACGGCACGTTCCGGGCGGCGGGCTGGTTCATCGGTTCGGGCGTGGTGGAAGCGGGTTGCAAGACCGTGATCGGGGGGCGGTGCAAACAGTCGGGCATGTTCTGGTCGGAGTCCGGCGCCGAAAACATCCTCGCGCTGCGCTGTCTGCATAGCAGCCGCAGGCTGGAGGAGTTCTGGAAGTACAGACTCGACCAACACGCCGCTCGCAACGACACCCTGCCGCTGGCAGCCTGAATGAAGAATTTTGTCTCACACCCTTTGTTCGGCTTCAAATGGGTTGACTCTGGAATTCTGTTGTGCTTCAGTTGAAAATGCCGGTTTGGACTTTGAGCTTGCGCACAGTTGCCTGTAGAAAGGCAGACGATGAGCAAGCAGCAACGGCGGCACTTCAGTGCCCAGGAGAAGGTCAAGATTCTGCGATTGCATTTGCTGGAAGGCAAATGCGATCTCAGCGCTGTGCGAGGAGCACGGGATTCAACCCAGCCTGTTTTACAACTGGCAACGTCAGTTCTTCGAGAACGGAAGCCGGGCTTTCGAGGGCGGACCGGCGGATCGTTCGGAGAACAAGCTCCACAAGGAAATTGAGCACCTGGAAGACCGGCTGCGGCGCAAGCACGAGGTGCTCTCGGAGTTGATGGAGGAGCACATCCAGTTAACAAAAGAACTTGGGGAAAGCTGAACATGACCTGGGTGGCGCACGACATTCGCGACGAGCTTGTGGACTTTGTCCGGCGCTGGGCCCAACCGGCCGAGTTGGCCGCGACGCATCTGCTGCGGTGGATCGGTCTGGGCGAACGCAAGTTCCGGGATTGGCGGGTCCGCTACGGCAAGGTCAACGAACACAATCAGCTGGTGCCGCGCGACCACTGGCTGGAAGCGTGGGAAAAGGAAAAGATCATTGCCTGCTACCGGGAATGTCCGCTGGAAGGGTATCGGCGTCTGGCGTTCATGATGCTGGATCGGGACATCGTGGCGGGCAGTCCCAGCAGCGTGTATCGGGTGCTCAAAGCCGCGGGCTTACTGGTTGACCGCTGGCAAAAGCCCTCGAGCAAAGGGCGAGGCTTTGTCCAACCGCTGGCCCCGCACGAGCATTGGCACATCGACTTTTCCTATGTCAATGTGGGCGGAACCTTCTATTACCTGTGCAGCGTGCTGGACGGCTGTTCGCGCTACGTGGTTGCCTGGGACATCCGGCAAGCCATGAAAGAAGCCGACGCCGAACTGGTGCTGCAACGTGCCCGGGAAGAGCATCCGCAGGCCCGTCCGCAGATCATCTCCGACAACGGACCGCAGTTCGTGGCCAAGGACTTCAAGGAGTACCTGCGGTTATGGCAGACCCGCCACGTGTTCACCAGTCCCCACTATCCCCAAAGCAAGGAGTTACTCTCATACTGCGCCTTGTGGTTGTTCTTTCAAACAGGCCGGATCCCAGAGTCTCCGGCGCTGTCGGCTTTTGATTTCGTTGATGATGTATTCGCTGGGTCGTTTGTAAAGCCGCTCTCCGAGATCGTTGACCATGACGCCCTCAATCAAACCAAGGTAGCGCCAGTGGTAAACTAATTTTGTGGGACAGTCGAGCAGTCTCGCCATTTCTTGGATGGTGAGCAGGCCTTGCTCGCGCACGGCCGCTTTGACCCGCGCTTCCTTGTTCGGCCCGCCGCGATAGACGATCTGGCTGGCGGTCCGTTCGCAGGCCTTGAGCTGCCGGCGCCACGCCCTGAACTTGCGCCAGCCCGGCAGATCGTAACCGGAAGCGAGCAGCCCTTCCACCAGGTCCACGCACTTGCGGCCCGCGTCCCAGAGCAGGTTCAAATCGGTGGGGAAATGCACGTCGGTTTCCAACACATAGCTGTCCACCTTGACTTCAAGCGCCGCGACGGGCGCGCCGTCCTTTTTTTTTTTGCGAACACCGCTCTGCCCGCCGCCGCGATGCGCGCGTTGATCTGTTGCAGCAGTTCGTCATCCAGCAGGGCAACGTTGTCCCGCAGGGTCTGGTGCCCAAATTGTTTGGTCTCGTCGTCCCACGGCAGGGCGGGCAGGCCGAGCATCTGGCGCACGAGTGTGTCGTAGTTGGCGATGTGTTCCATGCGATCCCAGTCCGCGTCCAGGCCGAGCCGGACGACGCCGAGCACGAGGATTTGCCAGAGGTCCATGCCGGTGCGTCCGGTGCGTTGTTTGCCGGCGAGGATTTTGGCTTCGAGCAGGGCGAGGATCTCGGCCTTGAGCGTGGGATGCATCCAGACCCATTGCAGCCCGGCGAGGAGCGGCGGCAGTTCGTCGCGGCGCTTGAGCGGCAGGCGAATCTTTTCAATGGGGGTGACGTGCAGATCAGGCTGGTGTTGGAATGGGTGGCGCATGACGGAGAACAGCGGCGAATGTTGCAGGTTCAGACCGCGAAATCCCCGCAATCATTCAATCACCCCGCCAACATTCGCACGCCCTCATCCGCACCCAACCCAATGCTGACGCGCTCATTCACGTTTAACGCCGGGCACTATCTAAGATAGATAAATTGGGATTGCTCGGCTATGGCGAGCGTCCACCTGAGTTTCCGACGCCACCAAAGTTTCCAAGCTTACCAAACTGTGGCCCCTGCAAAGTTAGCTATAAGTTTTGGAATCCTCCCAACGGCATAAGTATGGTCGCAGTAGTAGAGGACATCCCTTCTGTATTGCTACGGAAACCCGGCATTGCCTGTTGCTCTTTCCTGCGGCGTGGTATCCGTTACGAGATTGATGAGGGTAATTGTAGATTGGGAATACGCATTCATAGCAGCAAGGGGCCGAATCACTTCAACGATGCCTAT
>JAHCLO010000066.1 GCA_026125285.1 Verrucomicrobiia bacterium
TCGGCTCGAAATCGCCGCGGCAGCATTCGACCGGCTTGGTGCCCCAATCACGTTTCCACATCGAAATCAATGAAGCGAAGGCCATTGGATGTCACAACCGTCTGGAATTCGCACCACGCCCGGACTGGTCTCCATTGGCCGTCAATGCTGGCATGGCAGTCCATCAACTGTTTTATGTTCTCCCGTTGTTCAGGAGATTCTATAAAACGGTCAACATTTCGAAAGCTGACGACCACTGCACCACCATAAGGTCGTTGCATCAGTTCCGGGTCATACGGCCAGACCATTCCGAATCTTTGGCTGTAATACAACGGCTGGAGGATTTGTCCGGCAAATCGCGTGTGGCGTAGCTCATTGTACAGCTTGAAGGTCGAGGCGACATTAACACGATCCGAGTCGCATTTCTTTGCGAAGTAAGCCTTGCGATTATGGATGAATGTAGCAAAGCAAACATGTTTCATTAAATCATCCTTGCGCGCCCCGGCCGGGTTGCGAAATGGACGATGCAACAAGTCGTTTACCTTGATAAATCGTTTGTCGTGCGGCCTGACCGTGCCGCGATTCCGGGCATACCATTGGAGATTCTTCACAGTCCAGGTGTCAGGCGCGTTTCCGATCACTTTGTACATTTTCCGCACTCCTCCATGCATTGGATAGCTTGCAATCTCGAAATAGAGGTTTTTTCCAAAAATCGCTTCCGCCGAATGTCCGTCAGTTTGGAAGCGGCGCTTGAGCGATCGCAGCCAAGGCGATTTCAACTGTTCTGTCACCGACCCCATTTCAAAAAGTAGCACTCGGCAGGAACTCAGTAATCCGTCAAGTATTTGCTGTGCGCGTGCAGCGTTAGAGCCGTTCGCCGCTGCCATGACATGGTGATGAACATTCAGGTAAAGTATGTTTTCAAACTCCCCAAGGTCCTCGAGGTTGAGATCCATTACGTTCTGTTGAAGAACCGGGAAGTGATTATGCATGACTTCCAAGTCAACACCAAGCGCGCCAGTGATGCCGCATTCGTCAAGCAAGGTCTTCGTGATTCTTCCGTCGTTACACCCGATGTCCAAAACTCGACCGAACACCACGTTGCGGTGTATTGCCTTGAGGCGCACTTCCAATGCGCGCGCGCGATCTGGTCGCTTATAGTAGTTTGCCATACCAGTGCTGCGGTTTGGTGCTGACGAAGGCAACCGGCGACATCTGCCACATTACCACATGGCTTAATGATTCATAGAAAATGCGTGGGCGTCGAATTAAACCGGTAGCTGATTTGAACATACGCGATTGAAGGCGGCAAGGACTCGAGTGTCGCGCGTCCCGAACGGCACGATTTGGGATGGTTCCCCAAGATAATGGTCACACAATTGACGTTCCCAATCACGCTCGTAATCGTGGACGAAGATAATCTTTGCACCGCACTGCGACGCCCATGAAATGGGCTCCTGCCGCCCCGGACTGTCTGGTGAATCTCCCTTCGGCGCGTCAATGACCACCACGTCCCAAGACGACTGCGCGACCGCCTTTGGAGCCGCCACCTCCGGCAACCATGTGCCAATCCTTCCCTGATACTCTGGACCGACCAATTTACAGGGAAGACGCGGAAACCATTCCGCGCGATCTTCCACGCAGACCATATTTCCGCGGCAGCAGTGGTACCATAGCTCCGTGTCGTGGCCGCCTCCGACCACCAGCACGCGGCACGACTCATACGAGGTAATCACATCTGCGATGAAGCGATACTGGTTTTCCGACATCAACCCCAGTCGAACCGCTTTGTCGAATGATTCCTCGAATGTGGGAATCAACCCGAGTTGCGATACGACCGTGTACATGTTCGACCCACCATTCCCGTGAAAAATCCGCGGCACTTGGCCCGTCGTCTTGTTTCTGAAGGTGGCTTCCAGGTCGCTCCATTCCAAGTCGTCCAACGCCAGGTGGAGGCACTGAAACAGCGAACAGCGGTGGTCCAACACCATGGGAAAATCGCCACCCAAGTAAGCTTCCGTGAAAAGTCTCTGGTCGCTCCTGCTTTTGGAAGCTGTGCTCCTGCGCGCCAGTTCCGCAACCAGTTTTGCGGCTTCGTTGACCTCCCCCATCCAAAGTCCGGAATTCAGAAACCGATACGGTGTTGAGCACGGCGGAATTTGATCTGCCACTGCTGCATCCGGCCAGCAGGATTTCTCGGCAGAGAATACGAGTGGCGACTTGAACTTATTAAACTCAGTCGCAATCCTGGACAATCCCGAGGCAGCGACGACATCGAAAGCGTCGCAGAACAAGACATGACTGAAACCAGTCGGTCTGTGTCTGAGGAATCGGTCCAGGTGGTGGAATTTGTCTGTGTTACGACGATAGGCTTCGCCCATGCCTAACACAATCGGTTCAAATCCGTGCCTGGCGCAACTCTTGCCAAACAACCAGTAACCTCGCTCCTCGCGGGAAGCCACGGTAACCACGCAAATCTTCTCTGCTGTTAAACTTTCCATCCAATCCTGTTCCACGTTGTTCAGAGCACTGGTTTGGAGCCAGCCAAGACACCGGTCACCGAATCCGGGATACTTGCGTCACTCATGCCATGAGGATTTCCTGGGTTCGCGAGCCAGCGGCTCCAAGTGCGCAACCACTGGCACAGGCGTCGAGTCTGCTTTGTCCTCCTCCCATGGAAGCCGAACACGTTGCGAATGCTTGCGTTTGGATTCTCAGGCACTGAATTCTCAACGGCAAATGAGGCGGCCACATGAGGCGGTGCATAACGGACACCGTTCCCTTGCATTTGTGTGCATTCTCTGCGGCAGAACAGAATGTCGTCCGCCAGGCCAGCGGGCCGATGCAACTGCGTGGCGTGGTCCAAGAACCGCCTGCTTCGCAGGCAAAATCCACTGTTCCCAACCCGATTGTTAATGAGCCCTTCGCGTAATTTTTCCGGCCACGGGGCTCCGATGTAATCGTAGTCCAAGAAGCTCGGCTGCCAACGCCGGTGATTTAAGACAAATCCGTCGGATTGCACAGTTAGCACATACTCGGTGCTCACGTAACTTGGCAGATTCTTGACCGAGAATGCGTTGTAACCTTCCCAATCCATGTTCGGAATCAGCACCAACTCGATATTTGACGGAATTGGACGTGACGGCGCACTGGCAGCAAGGAGTTTGATCGAGTGAAAGCGAATGTGACGTGCGGACGCCTGCAGCGCCGCCAGCGACAAATCCGAATCATTCGTGCCATTGGCTGTCAGCAGCGTCACGTTCTTCAGAACCAACGAACACATGCTCACTTTGAGTTGATCAACGGCCGGCTTTGTATTCCGGCGAAGCAACGAATCTCTTCGCCATGGGGGCCAGAGAAGAACTTCAGGCAACTCCTAAGCAATTCGGTTCTCTGCGCAAGATGATTCGCTCTATCACTAATTGCATGAGGTGAAAGCAAGTTCTTATGATGCGTCTGAATGATCTTGTGCATCTTTCCATAGCATGTAGAAAGGCAATAGGAGAGGAAGATGTCTTCCCCGTTGTTGACCGAAAAACCAAATTTGGCACGAAACCTCCTTTCGCATTCCAAGATCAGCGGAATGTGTTTTCTGTGAATACAGGTTGCCCTCGTCAAAACAATGGCAACGTCACCAACCGCTGGCTTTTGTGTGTAAATATCCGAAGCAGGATTTCTCCCATGAAGCGAGTATGCCCTGTCTGGGTCCTGTTCAAGCTCCCGGGCGAATCGTAAAAATGCTTCCTCGGCCAACAGTATGTCGTCGTCCTGAAACACAAGACAATCGTTCTGCGCGAGCGCACCAAGAATCCACCTCGTTCGAAGGCCAAAATCACAAGACGCGTTGAGAGCTTTTACCTTGGGATGATCATAAACAAAAAGCTCATCCTTGTTATTGTTGAATACGAGGATCTCGTCAACGCATTCGTAGCCACATTCCAGATCGAGAATGCGCTTAACGTTCTCTGGACGTTTCCAGTGAAGGATCAGGAGGCTGGTTTTCATTGAAACTCCGGATCTATTGTGGAAGGAGTACGGTTTTTCTCCCGAATTGCAACCATAATTCCGGGAGCATTTACGATCTCAAAGTGGATGAAATGCCGTCAGCGCCGTCCTCTTTTTTCTTGGACCTTTTTGAACCGAGTTGCGCCGATGAGTTGTTAAGTGCCGCAGTGCCGTCGTAAGAAGTGCCGTTTTCCGGCCGAATTGTCATCCGAAATCCGGTTGCGTTTACGATCTCAATGTGGGCGAAGTGCCGCCGGTGCCGTCCTTCCCTTCCTCTCGATCCTCTTCAACCGAGTTCCGCCGTCGGGGGCGCCGTGCAAGAAAAGCTCGACGGCAACGGCGTTGTTGAGGCAGCAAGAACGGATGTTCCACCGGCCTTTTCATTTTGTGCGCAATGAACCCGCGCTGAAGCACGCGCTTTTTCCCTCAAGCAGCAGCGCTGCCCCCGCTGCGGACAAATGGAAACCCTGAACCGGCACAGCTTTCTTCGCGGCAACGATCCGGTTCAAGCCGGCGGCCAGTCGGTTCGTGGCCAGCGGGTGTTTTGTTCCAATCGCGGGCAACGCGGCGGCTGTGGAAAACGTTTTCTCTTGTTCTGGCCGAGGTTTTGCCGCGTCACACTTTGACGGCTTCGCGGGTGTGGCCGTGGCTGGCCCACCAACAGGAAGTCTTCGACATCCTGCGCGTCCACGCCCAGCAGGGCGGTCTGTGCCTGATGCTCGGCGAACCGGGCACCGGCAAAAGCGTCCTCAAACAATCGCTCCTGACGCACGACCCCAAACGCATGATCACGCCGGTGGTCAATCGCACCCTGCACACCTATCACAACACGCTCCGTATTTTATGTGAGGCGTTTCAAATCGAGTTCGCCGGGCGCGACCACCACTGCGAACGGCTGCTGGTGCAGCAAGCCTTCAGTGTTCACCGCGCCGGTAAAATGCTTGTGGCGATAATCCAATTCATTCCTTTCCAAAACACGTCTTTAGTCAGCCCCGACCCCTTTCCCGTTTGTGCGGGACAGCCGGGCGGGTTGTTAAGGCTTTCGCCGGTCTCGGGCAGTCTGGGTGAACACGAGCCAGACCGAACCAATTTCTGGAGGCGACTGAAAGTTGAGTTTCACTCGATAATCGCGACCGGGGATAAGTCGCCCGTCAAGCCGCGTTGGCGTTGCATTCGTCGGCCAATTCAACACGTATGCCTCCAACTGTTGTTTGCTCAACCAACTCGCCACAGTGCTTTGTTTCGCGTCGAAGGGGATTTCGGCCACGAGCGTTTCGTCCGAAAGCACGGCGACCGTTCCAATGACGTTCTCGGTCGTGGACGTAGCGCCTTGCGGAACGCCAAAGACCAAGTAAAAGTTCGCCCCTCTCGGACAAGTGAAAACGTTCGACTGCCAGTTGCTTTTGGCATCGGACAGCAAAACCACTTCGACGTGAGGAGTGCCTTCCACCATGCGCCAGATGAACAGCCCCATTCCAGCGAAGATGACGATGAGTAACAGCCAACGCATTTGTAGGTTTTGAGGCTTAGGCGTGCGCACAGAATCGAAGCCGCCGTTACTTCTTCGCCTCCTCCTTGCAGTTCTTGATCACCGTGGCCACCCAGTTGGCACAGTTGTATCCAAACACTGAATAAGGCGTCCCGCCTGTTTTCGGCTGCGACTTCTTTTCAACGCACGTTTTGAACTTGTCCAAGTCGTAGCAGGATGTATCCAACTTGATGTCCGTGCATTTCTTGTCTTCGTCACCCACATGCGGATCAGGATTGACGACCTGGCCAGGACCCCAAATGCAATTCCCGATAGTGTCGTTCTTCGGATAGTAACCGGCCGAACCTCCCGGATACTCTATCCACTGATGTTTTCCACCGGCACACCATTTCACGCCAGTCACTTGCTTCTTGAGACCGAGGAAATCCAGAAAGCTGACCGGATTATTGCGAACGAACGCGTAAAGGTTTTTCTCCTCCTCGATGTTGAACGGATTCTGACCACGAATCAGGAGATTGAACCCAAGTTCATTGATAGGGTCTCTGTTTGGCCATCTGCCGAGCTTGGGGTGGAGGTAGCGGTAGCGGACCTGGTAGAGGCCGGATTCGAGGTCGTAGCGGTAGCCGTCAAAGAGGGTTTCCCAAGCGTAGCTGGAACTGCCGCGGCTGCCGAAGCTCCCGTCCATGTAGCGCGGGGCGCCGAACCCGTCGTAGCCGTAACGCTCCTGCACCGTGGCGGAGGTGTTGACCACCGCTGTCACACTGCCCATCGCGTCGGAGAGGGCGTAGAGCCGCAGGCTGGTGTCGTCGCGCAGGATCAAATCATCCACGGAGCGGAGTCCCCACACAAAGCGCCGGTCTGCGCTGCCGCTGTTGTTCGGGCGCGGGTGTTGGGGGCGCTGGTGGCAACATTTCATGGCAACAAAATCAAAAATCAGTTTCTTCAAAAAAGTTCAGGTCTTTTGCCCACTCCACCGCGAAGACGCAACGCCAGGGCTGTGCGGCGCGGGTGGCCGACCAACCCCGATGCGGCCTGAGGCATGTCAGATTCCGTTCCACCGTCTGTGTGAGGCACGCCTGCAATTATGTCAACTCGATCACTCATTCAGAAATTGACGCTCCTGCCTAGCGCCTTACGTTAAACGTAATGTCGGAATACCCGGTTGAATTCATGTCTTTGCCGCCATTGTCCTGCCCGTCCGGGCCAATGCTGTATATGACGTAGCCTCTGGTGAGTAGTCTGAACCGTAACGGTCGTCCGTCGAATGGATCAGTCGGCACCGCGGCCAGGTAAGTTGGCACTAATGCGTTTAACTCGGTGGGCAATCGTCCTTCGTGCAGGGTGCGATACTGCTCCACCGCCATGGCGGTTTCCGCGACCTGCCGTAAAGCGGTGATTGAAGCGAATAACGAAACCGATGCGGCCTTGATGGAAATCAAGCGCGGCGCGTAAGCCACGACCTGGTTGTTTTGCATCTGGTGTTCTCGTTCCTTGGCGGTGGCGGTCACATTGCGTGCAATTTGGAGAGCTTGCGGAAGAGCGAGACGGCTTGCCGATATGAGGCGCTCCATCTCCGTTAAGTAAAAGAGAAACTCGGCGTCCTTCACTTTGGCAAAATCCACCTTCATTGCCGCCACCAGATTGGTCGGCCATGGCGGCTCGCCATCTGGATGTGCGCCGTCGGGATTCTGTTTCCACATTTGAGCCCACAGATCCCACATCAGACTAGGAATAATTTGCTCCTCCCAATGTTGAAACCGCGCGATATCAATGCAGCGATCCGCAATTAGTAGCCGGGTGGGCGTCTCGGACGCCACCGCGTCCCGAAAGGACTCCTGCAATAGCCGCAATTGCGCCAGTGGCAGCAAATCCTGGCTCAACAGCCACTCTGAAGTCTGCCGGGCCAGGCAATTGGCAATGAAGCTGTCGTGCCACCCACTCGACCCCCAAGACGGATGTTCCAGTGATCGGGACAGTGAAACCATGGTGGTGATAGAATGCACCGCATGCTCAAATTCTCTCGCCTCCCCCTTTATCCTCGCCTCAATGGCCAGCACTTCCGCAGCCCTTTGGATATTCTCCCCCATTAGGAAACCGTGCCGCTTGAGAGTTCCGTCTGAGTTGTAGAACATCCAATCTCTTTGATCTCTTTGATAACCCGCCTGAACGAACCCTGAAGCCTGATGCATCCTCTCCAACGCAAGCTTGTTGGTCGTGAGAATGTATTGAAAGTATCGTCTCACTTTCGGAGTTGAGGTTGAATGACGATCCAGAAAAGCGGGGGCATTCGTCGGTAGAACGGTTAGGGCGGCGAACGCGTTGGTCCAGGCGATAGCCCCATTCTCCGATGCCTTTGGCGCCGGCGCCCAATGGTCCAGTTCCTCAAGGGTGACTGGCGCGCCAGACAACCGGATAGCATCCAGTTTTCGCTGGATAAGCGTGGCCGCATCCTCCGCGGTCGCGATCGCTTCCCTTCCCGGATGGGACGTGCCTGGCGAACGATCACATCCCGTGGCGGCCAGAACCATCAGACATAGTTGGATTGCTTTCCACATGATGACTGGGCGGTTGTAACGTAGCCGCAAACCACTGGTCATACAAACCACCATTATAGTCATCTCTGGGTGACCCCTTTATTGTTCTGGGGGTGACGATGGCCGGCACGGCGCGCGGGAGAGACATTCCAATTGAAAAACGTTTCGTCTCTCCCGTGCGGCGGGACGGACGACGCCACGGGCAGACTCACTTTGTCTTTGGGGCGAAGCTGGTGTGTGCGCGGCGTGCGGCCTGGCTTTCGTTTAGCAGGACGCATGACGCGCACTCACCAGCGCAGGGGGAAGTTGCTCACTCCGTTTGGGCGGGACTCCGTGTGGGGATTACGATTTGGATTTCATCGGATAAAAGATTTGAAGAGTTCCATCTTCAAGCTCTTGAGCAACTATGTTCAGCGTTCGAGCAATTTGAGTGTAGCGTATCAACTCTTTGACAGGTTTAGCGCCGTAAATCTCTTTTTCTTTCTTGTCGAAACGTATGTCGGTATCGCGTTCATCCGGTGGTCCACCAAGAACCTTGATTACCTGCTCCAGCGTTTTTGCCCGTTCAAGTTTTTTCTCGAACTTAAGACGTTCAACTTTGAAAGATTTACCCGAAACCCGATTGCTCTTTGACTCTGGAAGACGTCCACCACACTTTGGGCAGTAATAAAGAAACAGCCTGCATCGGTCTCCATAGACCAAATGGTATTCGTTTAATACCGCATCGTGCTGGATACATGAACCCCGAACATCAGACCACTTGCGCAGTTGTTTGCATTTGCACTTCGGTTCTTCTCGTTGAGCGGAATGTCCACCGCAAACAAAACAGAACGAAAGTTTCTGCTGATTCGTGGAGGTAAGATACACGAAGTAGCTGCCCGACTTGTTGGTAAATTGAATCGGGATTTCTGGGTCTTTAGCAAACTTAGCGAGGTTACCGCAATGGCACGGGTTCATATCGACTAAAAACCAGGGCATGGCTCATTCGGGTATTTCTTCACGTAGGTGATATACTCGATGAACGCACCAGGACAGTGATACCGGCAAATTTGCGGCGTCTCGCCTATTTTGCGACATGGTGGAAGTCGTGGTTTTTTGCGGCAAATCAAATTTCCAATCCCCTCTCCGATTCTCCCTACAGGTGTGCATTCGTTTATGACTGTTCCCACTGCAACCCCGGCACAAAACGCGCCGCCAATTAGGATGGCAGGCGGCGGAACGGGAATGGTTATCGGCGGCACTGGGATCGGCACAGCGACTTGCTTTCCGAAAGGATCTATCTTGTCCACCGGATCGTTGTGAACAAAGCCATAGAGGTTGATGCCGCCGTTCTCCTCGATGGGGTCTCTGTTCAGCCACCGCCCCGTGCTGGGATCATAGTAGCGATAGCCGTAATAGAGCAAATCCGTCTCGTCATCCTGAAACTTGGTCGAGAAGCGGAACGGATTGGCCTTCGCCACCGGCCCGGTCATCCGAACCGTTTCACCGAAGGGACCATATTCATACCGCGCCGCCTCCTCGCCCGTGTCCCCGTTCACCAGCAACACCACGTTCCCATTCCCATCGTATCCCGGGAAGTAATGCTTGTTGGCCGGCTGATCAAAAACCTTCACCAATCCCCCCACGCCGCCGGCCCCTTGCAGCGTGCCGCTCAGGTCCAAGCCCCACATGAACGACTTGAGGATCGAAGACTGAGGATTGAGGACCGCAATGAGGTTCCAGCCATCGTAAACGAAGCGCTCGTCCACCGCCGGATTGCCCGTGCCCGCTGTGTTGTTCCACACTTTCTTGCCGATCCGCCGGCCCTGCCAGTCGTACGCGAAATCAATGCGCTGTTGCGGGCCGGTGGACGTGGCCGCCACCAGCCGGACGAGCCGGTTCTCGGCGTCCCAAGTCAATGTCCAGCGTCCGTCATTGGTGAGGTTCCCGTCCGCATCGTAACCGAATGTTTCCGGTGTTTTGCTCACGAACACATTCCCCGCCACCGTCGTCTCACCGGCCGCGGCCACGGAAAGATTGGTCCACACCGGCGCACTGCTGTTGTTCACGGTCAATTCCTTGCGGAAATACTCGCCCTTGCGATACGTGCTCTGCCCGTTCACCGTCACCGTGTTCGTGGCCAGCGCCAGCCCCAGCACCTCCACATACCCCGGCACCCCGCGCCCGGTGATTTGATTCAGCGTGTTGTTCGTGTAATTGGCCGGCCGCAGATTCGCGCCGTTCTGATCGCCGCCTACTTTCGTGTTCTTACGATTGCCGATGTCGTCAAAGCCGTACTCGAATTGCTGGCCCGCAACGGGCGTGCCGTCGCTCCAGTATTTCTTGCCGGAGATAACCTGGCCCAACGCGTCGTAGCTGTAAACCCAGCGTGCGTTGTCCGCGTTGGTGATGGCCGTGCGCTGGTTGATCGCAACGAAACCGCGCTTTACGTGGCAATTGACGTTTAATTGGTGCTTCATTCTCCAACTCAATTCAAATTATCAACCGCGCTCCGCAGCGAAGACGCAGCGTTCAGGGCTGTGCGGCAGGCGCAGGTAGCCGACCGACCTACTTCGCGCCGGCCTGAGGCGCGCTAGATTCTTTCTCACCTTTTGTGCGGGACTCCGATGCGGTTAGTCCCACCAGTTGAAGGCACGTTTTTCCTGCACCACCCCATTCGTGAGCCAGATTTCGTAGGCGCGATAACTGCCATCCTGAACACGTGGCTTGCTATAACGCAGAATGAGCATAACCGATTCATCACCTGCCCATTGTGACAGTGAAGAGACATCGTCCGAATATTGCGGTTTGTATCGGCTGTCATCATCTCTAAGCGAGATGATGGCAAAGTTCACCGGGGCTTTTAGGCGGCCCAGTACGGCTCCCATCGGTTCACCAATCCTAACCTCCTCGAATCCCGCCTTTGTGAACCCGGGCGAATAGTCGGTTCTGAGCAGGTACCAATACATCAGGGCTGGCACAGCGGCCACGACGAGAAACAGACAGAGCAGCCAAATCCGAACGTGAAATTTCTTCGGCTGCGGCTCAGTGCTTGAAGTGCCTCGCATAGTTCAGTTCTTTGGCGGTTCTTCTTTGGGAGGTGTGTTTGGATATGGCGGAATATCGCCGGGCCACTTCGGAGGTTTTGGACCGGGCTTGTTGTTGTCATTATCCCATTCCCAAATCGGTCGTTTGCCAAAAATCCCAAGCTTGTTATTGGTAATGTTCGAAATGCATCCATCGTCATCGCATTTGATACGTAGCGTAGCATTGTCCGGAATCTTCCACGCCCAACCTGGTGCATAAAAAGCATCGGCATCTACGCATTTCCCAGGAGCAGGCAAAGGCAAGAGTTGAGTTGGATCGGCCTCCGATAAATACCGCAAATCAGTCAGCATGTTTGCCTTGCATTTCTTGTCCACACACAACTGCCCGTCACCGTATATCTTCGATGACAACCCCAAGGGATCAATCTGGGAGAGCGGTTCGTTGGCAACGAAGGCGTACAAGTTCACGCCTCCCCTTTCCCCGATGGGGTCTCTGTTTAGCCATCTGCCGAGTGAGGGATGGAGGAAGCGGTAGCGGACCTGGTAGAGGCCGGGAATGGTGTCGTAACGGTAGCCGTCAAAGAGCGTTTCCCAGCCGTAGCTGGAACTGTCACGATAGCCAAAAGCAGCGGTCATATACCGGGGCGTGCCGAACCCATCGTACCCATACCGCTCCTGCACCGTGCCGGAGGTGTTCACCACCGCCGTCACACTGCCCAGCGCATCGGAGAGCGCGTAGAGCCGCTGGCTCGTGTCGTCGCGCAGGATCAGGTCGTCCACGGAGCGGATGCCCCATACAAAGCGCCGGTCTGCTGAGCTGGAGGC
>JAHCLO010000067.1 GCA_026125285.1 Verrucomicrobiia bacterium
TTCAAAGCCCAGCCCGAGATCGTTATCTTGAATCGAGACGGTGGTAGTCGCGCGGGGGCCGAGTACCGCTCCGCCGGTGGGATTGCTCAGCCTGACGAGAAAAGCCTTGCTGCCGTCAGCGACCCCGTCGTTGAGAATCGGGATGGGCACCACCCTCACCTTCTCTCCGGGCCCGAGCGTCAGCGTGTTGGTCACACCGATATAATCGAGTCCACTGGTGGCCGTTCCGTTGGCGGTGGCACACTCCACCGTAATGGTGCCGCTCGTGTCATCGATGCCGCGCAGCACACGAACCAGCGCCGCGCCCGCGTCTTCGCCGACCGTGTATTTGGCCGACTCGAACTGAAAACCCTGGTCGTCATCGACGATTGTGATCGTGGTCGTTTTCGACTGGCCAAGCGAGGCGCCGACGGCGTTGCTCAAAGTGACTCGGAAGCTCCGGTTCGACTCCCTGAGACCGTTATTGAGGATGGGTATGGCCACCGTCATCAATCGCTCGTTGGGGGCAAACATGAGGTTGGTCGTGGCACCCGTGTAGTCCCGCCCGCTGATAGCGGTTAAATCGCTGGTGGTCAGATCGACCGTCACAGGCAGGTTGCCATCATCACCTCGCACGATATCGATCAACACCGCGCCGGCACCTTCGACCACGGAATAACTGGTGAACCGAAAACTCACTCCCAGATCGTTGTCAGTGATGGAGACGGTGGCGTTCGTGCGGGTGCCGAGATCCGCCCCGCCGGTCGGGTTGCTCAGTGACACCGTGAACCTCTTGCTGCCCTCGACGAAGCCGTCGTTGAGGATGGGCACGACGATCCATTGGTTGGTTATACCGGTGGCGAAGGCCAGCGTCCCGTTGGTTGCGGTATACTTCACTCCGCTTGTGGCCGTGCCGTCGGTCGTGGAGTAATCGACACTCACCGCCGCGCTCAGGTCTCCCAGGCGTTGGACTCCGAGCGTTGCTGCGCCCTGGCTTTCGGGCACGCTGTAGATGCTGGCGCTGAACTGGAGGATGGGTTGGCCGAAACCAGCGGTGACCGTGGCGAGAGAGAGTGCGGCTGTGAGCAGCACCTCGAAGCTCAAGCACCGATTGCTGGACCGCCATCTGGGGATGCTTTGCGTTTTCATGGTATTTGTTTTGCCCATAGGCTTTACTCCGCCGTGATGGCGATGAAGAACGGATGGCACTTGGTCGCGCGCATGTGTGCGCCCGGCAACCCTGGCGTTCTTCGTCGAAACACCCGGCCATCAATCTTCTTCCAACGGGAAAAAGACAGAAAGGTTACAGGGGTGCCGCGGCATTTCTTCGGGCCGCCGCGGTGACTGGCGAAGCTGACCGGAAGCAGCCCTCTCCTCGTGACGCTGGCGGAAGTTGAGCGTGCGGTCCCGCTTTGGGACCGGGCGCTCATCCGCCAGCAACTGGCGACACTGAATCTCGATTGGTCTTCCCCGAAGACAGGCCGACCCAAGCCGACCGACTCCCGCGGGTGCCAGTGGGTGATCGTGCCGCTGCCTTCAATGTTCGCACGTCTAGAGCAGCGGGCCGTCCCACATCGCCTTGGTTACCGTCGGCGAGCCCTTGAAGATTCCACTGGCCTGTTCGAAGCAGCCGGTGACCGCGATGATCGTCATCTTGTAACACTCGGCTCCCGGCGAGAAGGGAAATGGCCTCCGCGGCGGCGCCGAAGAAGTGGGCGCGGTTCTGCCACGTTGGCTGGGCGTCGGCACCGAGCCGGAGCCAGGCTTCGTGGACCAGCGCGGTGGGTTGGAGGGTTTGCCCGACCGCTTCGTGGGCCATCTTCGCCGCGGCGAGCCTGCGGAGTTCGTCGTAAACGAGCGGCAGCAATTCCTCTGCGGCACAGGACTCGCCTTGCTGAGCACGTTCAAGAATGTGGGTGACGTCGCTCACGGCTCGGCAGCATGTTGAAATTGAACCTGCCACTCAAGCTTTGACCGACTTCACTCTCTCGGCTTTGGTGTGGACGAGGAACCGCCACGGACCCTGCAGATGCTTCGCGACTTGGAGCGAGGCTTGGCAAAGACCGCGTCAGTCTTTGCACCGCGATCACCTGAGCGCCGCTTTCTCTTCGCTCCCAAAGCGGTGTCCTGCGGGAACGGGTTTCCATCAACCCCAGCCAAAGCGCGGGGTCCACCTCGTGCCTGAGCGAGCCAGCAAGGACACGGAGCGACCGGTCATTTGCGGTTTACGTTAATAAGTTCCTGATTCGTGGGGAATGATTTCTCTTCGCCCTTCAGGTAAGTGTCGAAAAACCACACCAAGCAGGCGTCAATGGCCAATGCAGGTTGCCGTCCCCACGGCACCTGCGTCCCCCAGGCAAGGTCGCTAAAAGTATGGGGGTCCGCTCCACTGACTTGGAGCCAAATGGCATTCGTGGTCGCCTTGTTGAAGAGGGCCTGATTCTGGGCGAGGCGTGGGGAGCCGGCATGGTTCATGGTCAGGAGAGGTTTCTGGAGGCCGGCGGCTGGCACCTGAAGGTTCTCGGCCTCCAGCAAGGCCACGCATTTCAGCCGATCGTCGCGACGGCACATCTCCGCCACCATCCCGCCATAGATCAGGCCGTAGATGCCGATGCGATCCAGGTCCAACCGTCCGGCAAAGAACGGATCGCTGGCATTCAGTCGCTCCAGTTCGTCGAGCAGAAACTGGAAGTCTTTGAACCGCCCGTCGCTGTCACCGGCCCAGTTGCCGGTGAGATAGCGGCCATCCGGAAACTCCGTCTTAAAACAGTCGGAATGATCCGGCGCTATGACGACATACCCGTGACTGGCCAACTCCTCGGCGATTTGGGAGCTGAAGTCCCGATGCGTCGGAGGACAGTGGGAAAAGAGGAGGATCGGAAACCGCTCCTGATTGGCCGCCAGTGGGAGATCGGAAAAGCGATGGCCAACGAATCGAGGCGTGAGGATCGCCCAACGGGTATCCGCGCCCCCCAAACTGTAGTAGCTCGTATCCGCTGCCAAGCGTTGGTTCATCTTCGGGACCGGAAGGGCGCCCGCCCCGGGCGCCCGGCCTGGATACAGGAAGGTGACCATGAACGCATTGGTTGCGGGACTGTAGCGATAGTGATTGGTCCTTGCCGGGTCGATCATCACGCGGTTGAAAGTGCCAACGGCAAACGGTCCGGTTGGTTTGGGAAACATCGTGATCAGGTGATTGGTGTGGGTACGGTAAAACCGGTGGCTTAGGCCGACCGCATTTGTGTCCTGAAAGAACAACGGACCGGGATCGTTGTTGGTCCGCAGCAGCATGGCCAGCCGCGTCCAATCCACCAGGTCCGGTGAGGCTTCTACGGTGTATAGATCGAACATCTGGTTGAACTGGCTCAGGATGGTCCCGCTCAGGCTTGGGATGAGGTTCGAGACGCTGCCGCTAAGACTTAGCGTCACAGTCCGGTCAGGGGCAGCGTTGATGCCGCTGAACTGATGCGGCAGCGGATGGCCATTGCCCATGTCCGGACTGCCCAGCCAGAGCCCCAGCACGAGCGTGGCCTGCCCAAGGTGCCGCGTTGTTCGGCTGAAAACATGGCAGGCAGCGAGGTGATCTTTCGTGTTCATGTTGTCGTTTGGTGTTACTGTTGGTTTTACGGAAATGAGCCTTTCCGGTCACCCGAGCCCGCCGCGTACTACTCCACGGTGAGGGCGACCAGGAAGGGCGCCGCTTGGGTCATTCGGGAAACGAAATCGATGTGGACGACGTCCACCTCGGGACGCGGATTGGTGTAGGTCGTTCTGAAGAGGCGCACGTGCTCGTTCCCTGACGCCCCTGCCCAACGCGGGCCTATCCAAGCCACCGCGGCGCGTTCGCCTAGTGACTTGGGGGGGCCACTATCCCGCCAATCCCGCAGGTCACGGCCATAGCGCATCTCTAGGTCCATGGTTTGGCCATCGGCGTAGTGCAACCGGTAACTGCCAATGACGGCACCGTCCAACTCACCGTGAATGCTCCCTTGGAGGACATGGAGTTGGCGGAAACCACGGCCAACCGGAATCTGGACGTGCTCCGGGAACTTGTACCAGTCGGGATCCTGTCTGCGCAGTTGGATCACACCCCGAACGTCGAAGAGAATGCCGCCCAACATTCGCAGGCCAGCCGGCAGGGCTGACAAATCCTGGTCCAAGTCGTCCAGACTGGAGGCCGGGAGCCAGGGTTCGTCGAGGGCGGCATTAATGTCCTCGCCAAGGTCGAGATGGTTCGCTGCTGCCGTTGGATCTCGCGCGGGAATCGGGCGTGCAGGCCGGGATTTTATGCGTCGTTCGACGGCTACGTTGAACTCGAAGATCCTGGTTTCAAGCCTTCGTCCCGGGCGCGGGTAAGTCATGTGGGAGGCGACCGCAAAGGCCTTCGACCAATACTCCCTTTTGTACTGTTCGAACCGTTCATCAGGGGTCGCTCCAGGCTTGCCCGCGTAGTCGGCCAATTGCCAGGCAAACGCGCCATACACGCGAGCGGTGTTGTCAACACTGCCGGTCACCAGGCGCGTTCCGTCGGTGCTGAAGGCCACTGCACGCACCACGTTGAAATGCGCTCTCAGGCGCAGGACGCTCTGGCCCGTGGCGACATCCCAAAGGAAAACCGAGTTGTCGAGCGTGTGGCCCTTGGCAATACCAAGTCCGCCTGCCGCCGTGGCCAACCGCCGGCCATCTGGACTGAACGCAAGCGAACTCACGCCGTCCCGGTGTCCATGCAGAGGTGAAAGCAGAGGCGCGCCCGTGTGGGCATCCCACACGCGGATCGTGCTGTCCTGACCGCCAGTGACAATGCAGGTGCCGTCTGGACTCCACGCTACCTGCAAGACCTGGTCGGCATGCCCTGAAAGCGAGAAGAGCAGTCCGCCCGTTGCGACCTCCCAGACTCTCGCGGAACGGTCGGCGCTCGCCGTCGCAACCCGATTCCCATCGGGACTGAAAACCACCGAGATCACCCAGTTGGTGTGGCCTTTCAAGGTCTTCATCAGACGGCCGGACTCGGCGTCCCAGATCCGGGCGGTCTGGTCTTTACCGCCAGTGGCGAAATAACGTCCATTGGAACTGGAAGCCACACAGAGGACCGTATCCGAATGCCCTTCCAGAACCCTGATCAGCTCTGGGGCGGGCGGAAGGGGATCCGTTCCGTTTTTGTTCAGGTGCAAGTCCCAAAGCTTCGCGGTGGCATGGCTGGCCACCGTGAGCAGTCGGCTGCCTTCCGGGCTGAACGCCAGCGAGACCACCGGAAAAACTACCGGCACGGTGCTCAACAGGCGTCCGCCTTCGAGGTCCCAAATCCTAGCGGTCTGGTCGAGGCTGCCGGTGGCGACGTACCGACCATCTGGACTCACGACGACGGCCCACACGGCTTGGTCGTGCCCTTCGAGACTCAAGAACTCCGGCGGCGCGCTTACCGGCCATACCCTGAGGGTGCCGTCGAGGCTCGTGCTGGCGACACGAGCGCCGTTGGGACTGAAGGCCACCCCCCGAACGATTCTGGCGTGGCCTTCGATGACCTGTACGACGCGATGCGTCGCCACATCGATCAGATGCACACCGACCTCGGCCTTTTCATGCCCCATGGCGCCGCCAGCCACTGCGCACAGACGACCGTCGGGACTGAAAGCAACCGTCAGGAGGCCACCCAGGCCGCTCAGTTTGAAGAACAGCGAGAGTTCCGAATCCGAACGCACATCGCCCAAGCGCGCAGTCCCGTCCCAGCTCGCCGTCGCAACATGATGGCCGTCAGGATGGAACGCGAGGCCGGAAACACAATGGGTATGCCCCGTGAGAACGCGAGATTCACCGGTCTCCAGGTCCACGATTCCGACCACGTTGTTCGTGCTCCGAATCCAGGTATTTCCGCTGCCCCCGGCATACGCCAACTTCCTCCCGTCCAGACTGAAGGCCACGCACATGACCACGTCCCCGTTGGTGGCGACCCGTCTGATGAAAGCTCCGCTCTCAGCGTCCCACAGTCGCACTGTATGGTCGCTACTCCCTGTGGCAATGGTCTTGCCATCAGGACTGAAGACGGCGCACCAAACGCCATTGGAATGCCCCGTCAAGGTAAAGAGGCATTGTCCAGTTGTGACCTCCCAGATTTTGGCTGTGCCGTCAAAACTGGCCGTGGCCAACCGCCGGCTATCTGGGCTGAAGCCAAGAAGCACAACGGTACCGCTGTGTCCACGCAATGGTGATCGTTCGGCACCTGTCCTCGCGTCCCAGATCCTGACCGTGGAGTCATCACTCCCAGCCACCAACCACCGGCCATCCGGACTGAAAGCAACGCCCGTTAGTCCCGCCCCGCCGCCGGACAGCGTCATCAAGTCGAGATTGCAGGCTCGCTCCAGCCAGCCCCATTCCCAACCGCGCAAAGAGGCCAGATTCGTTTGGGCCAGAACTTGAGTGGCACGGCCATACTGTCCCTGGTCAATGAGCGCCTGGACCTGGCCGATACTGGCACAATAGTACTGTTGCTCTGCCTTCCGGCGCTGTGCCTCCTCACTTGACCACGCTTGTACCGCTCGCTGCTCGTTCTCTTCCGCTCGTCGTCGTTGGCGGCTCTGTTCTCGCTCCGCTCGTGTCGCGCGCACCGCCTGCCAGCCACTCACCAGAATGCCCAGCACTAACGCGGCGGCAACCAAGCCCGTGGCCGTCACCATCAGTTTGTTCCGCCGAACGAATTTCTGAACCTTGTAGCCGACATTGGGTGGCCGCGCCATCACCGGCTCGTGACTCAGATGTCGCTCAATGTCCGCCGCCAGGCTGTTGGCCGTCTCATACCGCCGAGTCCGATCCTTCTCCAAACACTTCATGGCGATCCAATCCAGATCACCCCGCAGCAGGTGGATCAGCTTCGGCGGCTCGACATGCCGATGCTTCGCCGTGTTCGTCAATTCCCCCTCAACCAACGTGCTCAACCGCGTGCTCGGCTGCACCGGCTCCTGTTCCCGGATGATCCGCCGCATCTCGTCCAGACCCGCGGCCATCAGCGTTCTCGGATCAAATGGCGTCGTGCCGGTCAACAATTCATAGAGCAACACCCCCAGCGCATAGACGTCGCTCCGCGTGTCAATGTCCAACCCGCTCATCTCCGCTTGTTCCGGGCTCATGTAGGCGGGCGTGCCGATGAACTGCTCGAAAGCGGTATAAACGGTCTTCTCCGTCAGCCGTTGTTGGGCGGTGGCCTTGGCAATCCCGAAATCAATCACCTTCGGCACCGGCACCCCGTCATGGAGAGTGACCAGTATGTTCGACGGCTTGATGTCGCGGTGGATGATTCCTTTCTGATGCGCGTGCTGGATGGCGTGACACACTTGGGTGAACAAACCGAGGCGTTCGGGCGTGGTGAGCTTGTTCTGGTCGCAGTAGTCGGTGATCTTGATTCCCCGCACCAGTTCCATGACGAAGTAGGGCCGCCCTGTAGCGCCGGTTTTCCAACCGGCACTTCCAGCGGCGGGTCCGGATTGAGCGGGCCGGCCGACTGGAAAGTCGGCGCTATTTGGGCCGACAGGGATGTCGGCATTACTGTCTTCAGTCCCAATCGCGCCCGCATCAAACACCTTGGCGATATTGGGGTGATCCATCAGCGCGAGGGCCTGGCGTTCGGCCTCAAAGCGGGCGATGACGGACTTGGTGTCCATGCCCAGCTTAATGACTTTGAGCGCAACCCGCCTCCGGAGCGGCTCCTCCTGCTCGGCCACATAAACCACCCCGCATCCGCCCTCGCCAATCTGCTCGAGCAGCTTGTAGCGCCCAATCCGGTCGCCGGGCCTCTCGTTCAGCACCGCAACGCTGACCGTGTCGGCCGGCGCACCCGAGGAGGCGGGACAGGCGCTCTGCACCGGGGCCACGACCGGCTTCGCGAGAAACGTCCCCGCAGCCTCGTGTGCGTGGAGAAGGTTTGCCAACCGCTGGCGCAACGCTTGATCGTTGGCACACTCACGTTCGAGGAACGCGGGCCGCTCGACGGCCGGCAGTTCCAAGGCGGCGTTCAGGAGCGCACCCTCTCGGACGTGATCGGCATTCATGGGCAGCGTCGTCATGACTTCCACTTCATAGTGCGAAATTACCAGGCAAAAACGGACACCCGGCGGACGATTTAACGGCTTTTAATTCGCCAGCGCCTTCTAATCCGCGGGACGAATTCGCTCAAACAGCCACGCCCGCGCGTGGGTCCACTGCCGCTGAATCGTCTTATCGGAAACACCGTGGAGCGTCGCAATTTCGTGGAGCGTCATGCCGACAAAGAACCGGAGCTTGACCACCTCGGCCTGGGCAGAGTCCAGCCGCGCCAGTTCGTCCAGAGCCTCATTAACTTCCAGCAGGCGAACATCACTCGGTTCTGGGAACCTCTCGAGTTGCGAACCATCCACCCGCTCCAGCCCTGCACCATGCCGGAGCGCGCGTTTGCGCCGGGCGTTCTCAACCAGGATACGCCGCATCGCCTCGGCCGCCGCGGCGAAAAAATGGCCGCGGCTATTCCATGGTGGGCTGCCCTCCCCAACCAGGCGGAGCCAGGCTTCGTGAACGAGGGCCGTGGGTTGGAGCGTTTGGCCGGGCGCTTCCCGGGCCATCTTCTGATGAGCCAAGCGACGCAGTTCTTCATAAACCAGCGGGAGAAGCTCTTGGGCGGCTTGGGCCTCACCCTGCCCGACGCGGTCCAAAATGCGTGTGACCTCGCTCACGTCGGCAGACTAACCGGCAGGCTCGCAATGTCGATCAGCAAGAACGAAGTCCAATTGCCGCCAGGGCCTCTCTTTTGCGCCTCGCGGAGACAGGCCCGCCACCGGCCAAGAGAGGCCGGCGGCTGTCTGTAAGGCGGCAGCCGTCGGCAAGACCCACTCACGGAGGCCACTCCCGATCGGAGCGTCTGCCTTGGTCCGAGAACGCCAAGGGAGTCTGGCGGCCTATATCTACCCGGCCGTTGTCGTGCTGACACCATCATGGCTTGGGATGGGCCAAGAGCCAATCCACCAACCGGGCGAGGGACTCGGACGAGTCCGTCGGCACGTGATTACCGCCATTGACAGTCCACAGTTCGACGGCGCCGCCAGGCGGGCAACGGGTATAACGCAGCACGGTGCTGTCTATTCCCGCCACGGTGGTGGAGAGGTCGAGCGAGGGGGCGGCGTCGGCCACCGGGTCCTGGCAGCCATTCAAACGCGCCCAATTCTGGACGGTTCTGGCCGCACCGGGGGCTTCGGCGACAAAGGGCAGGCCGTAGTCAGGGCCAGTCCAACCCAGATAAACGTCGTTGCTGCCGTCGATTTGCAGCACGTGGACAGGTTGAGTTGGATGACATGGGTCTGGATCGTAGTAGGTCCGCCCGGAGATACTGGCGATCCCGGCGATCAGATCCGCGTGTTCACAAGCAAAGCGGTGCGACATCGCCCCGCCGCTGGAAGCCCCGGTCATGTAAATGCGCTTGGGGTCCACCGGGAACCGGCGCTGGATCTCCTCAATAACCGAGCGCAGATAACCCGAGTCATCCATGTCCGGATTGGAGAAACTCAGGAAGTCGGGTCCGTTCCAAAAACGCTTCCCCACGCTAACGGTGCCCGAGGAGGTGTCCACGGTCCCGTTCGGGTAACAGAGCAGGAATCCTCTCGACTCGGCCAGGGACTCAAGGTTGAACCCACTGCGCATCCCCGCCGCGTCTCCGCCCAACCAGTGGAGCACCAGGATCAAGGGCAGCGGCGTCTGGCCGCCAGAACTGGCCGGCACGTACACCTCGGTTGGCCGCGTGCTTTGGACGCGGTAGAAGCTGGCGCGGAGGCTTGGATTCATCGAGAAAGGGCTCTTCGCGCCGGCAAGGTTTTCCCAGGATCCGCTCACCTCATCGGCCCGCCGCAGAGCGCCGTCTCCCTCCCAAGTCAGCAGAAGGCCACCGACCTCACGTTGCAGCTTGGGTTTGCCGTCAATCAGTGGAAGGATGGGATAGTAACCGCCCGGATTGCATAGATAGATCGTGGCGGTCGCGGTTCCCAAGGGGAGCCCTTCCGACGGATTGCTCAGGGTCACGTTGAATGATCTTCGACCGCTGGCCTCAACGTTGTGCAGGAGCGGGATTGTGATCGTCTGGAGCGTGTCGCCGGCCTTGAACTCCAAGGTTCCAGAGACGGCCTGGTAATCCACGCCCGCGAGGCCTGATCCATCGGCCGCCTGGTAGTCCACCGTGAACGGGCTTGTCACGTCGTCGCCGCCCCGCGTGACGGAGACTCTCGCCGCGCTTTCGCTCCCCCAAGCGAAGAAGAGGTTGGCGGTGAATCCAACCCCTGGATCGTTGTCGCCGATTTGCACCGTTGCGGTTCGCTGACTGCCCAACGCGGCCCCGCCGGTCGGATTGCTCAACGCGACAGTGAAGGACCGCGCAGACTCCTTGACTCCATCGTTGAGAAGGGGAATCCGGACCCATTTCAGCCGTTCGCCCGGAGCGAACGCGATCGTGTTCGTTATGCGCACGTAGTCCACCCCGGCCTCGGCTGTGCCGTCGGTTGTGGTCAAGTCCACCGCAGCCGCCGCATCGTTTTCGGCTTGGATGATGTCCACCTGGACGTACGCCGCTTCTTCCCGTGTAGTGTAGTTCTTGGCACCAAGCTGAAACCTCCGATCTGTGTCCTGGATGGTCACGGTGGTGACGGTGGGCGAACCCAACACGCCGCCGCCGGTCGGGTTGCTTAGGGTCACACGGAAAGTCTTGGCGCCCTCCGGCAGAGCGTCGTTTAGAATCGGCACCAGGATTGATTTCAAGACCTCCCCCGCCTCGAAAACAACGGTGCCGGACGTGCTCGTGTAATCCAAGCCTGCCTTGGCGGTCAGATCCATTGTGGCGTAGTCCACACTCACCCGGTTTTCCCCGTCATCGCCGCGGGCGACTTTGACTTCCGCGACGCCCGAGTCTTCGTTGACCGAAAGACTCGGAACATAGAGATGCAGCGCCTTGTCAGTTTCCCGGATGCCGACGTTGGCGACGGCGCGTGCGCCCAAGACCGCCCCGCCCGTTGGGTTGCTCAGGCTCACCTGAAAGCTCGTCGTGGTTCCGACCAAACCGTCGTTCAGGATGGGCACGACAATGAACTGGTTCGTTTCACCTGGCGCGAACGTCAGCGTGCCGGTCGTCGGAACGTAATTCACGCCCGCCGTCGCGGTCCCATCAGCGCTGGCGTAATCCACGGTGACGGCCGGGAGGGGGGCGGTCATGCGTTGGACTCTGAGGCTCACGGCGCCGTTGAGTTCAGGCACCGTGCAACTTGACACGGCGAATTGAATCATGGGCTGGCCCAGACCAGTGCTGCCGGCGCCCGCGAGTAGCAGCGCGGACAGGCCCGCTCGGATCGTTTTCTTGGTCATGGTGTTAACCTTTCTGTTGTTGGCTGCTCTTTTCCTCCGCCGTCCGTTGTGGGCGGCGAAATCTCTCGGCACCTACACGGAACCGGTTCACCCATTCCAACGGGAAAGCTTGCGAAAGGTTACATGGCGGCCGCGGCATTTCT
>JAHCLO010000068.1 GCA_026125285.1 Verrucomicrobiia bacterium
GTCTTCACCCAGCACCGGACTGATGAGCAGGGCCATCCGGTGCGGGACTACGAATCCACGACCTACGTTTCGAGTTTCGCGTCCATTGATGAATTCGGGCCGTTATTGCGGCGGGAGGCCATTGGCCGTGGCCTGGGCAGCGCCGGCCAGGGGGTGTTGTTGATTGACGGAGCGGCGGGCCTGGAAAACATGGGCCGGCTGTGTTTCAAAGACTGCGTGCAGATCGTGGACTTTTATCACGCCCTGGAACACGCCGGCCACGTGTTGGAGGCGTGGATCGGCAAGGACCATCCCGACTACAAAAAGCGGCTGCGCCGTTGGGCCAAACGGCTGCTCAAAGACAAGGTTCAGGCGCTGATTCAAGAGACGCGCCAACAGTGCGCGGGCACGCCGCGGGCAGCGGCGGTGGAGCAGGCCTTGGGATACTTCGTGCGCAACGTGAGCCGGATGCAATACGGCACGTTCCGGGCGGCGGGCTGGTTCATCGGTTCGGGCGTGGTGGAAGCGGGTTGCAAGACCGTGATCGGGGGGCGGTGCAAACAGTCGGGCATGTTCTGGTCGGAGTCCGGCGCCGAAAACATCCTCGCGCTGCGCTGTCTGCATAGCAGCCGCAGGCTGGAGGAGTTCTGGAAGTACAGACTCGACCAACACGCCGCTCGCAACGACACCCTGCCGCTGGCAGCCTGATGGAAGAATTTGGTCTCACACCCTGGCTTCATAATCGAAGATGAACAGACTTGAAGTTAACCAGAGTCCACCCTTAGGTTACGCCTTCGCGTAAAGCTCGCAGCGCTTCTCGGTGAACTCGCGGGACTGTGCTTCCTTCCCCTTTTTCGACGTTTCTTCCTCGCTCACGCCTTGTTCGGCGGCGTGTTTGCGGGCGTTTTCGGTGAGTGTCGCTTGCATGGGCGGCAGTCTATTACCGTTCGGTCGGTTGCGTAAATCTCGTTTCCCAGGCCACGCCCGGTTCGTGCGCCCGGTTTTATCGGGTCACGAGGTCATGGTTGGGGCTGCTTCTCCGGCAGGAAGAAGCCGTAACGTTTCAGCACTTCGCGGCCGTGGTCGTTCAGGACGAAATCGCGGAAGGTGCGGGCGGCTTCGGGGGCTTTCGTCCACTTCACGATCATGCCGCCCTGGTCCATGCGCGGGTAGGAGTCCAGCGGGATTTCCCAGTAGCGGCCTGCGTCGCGCATCTGCGGGGCGACGGCCAGCGCGAGGGCGATGATGCCGATGTCCGCCGCGCCGCTTTGCACGAATTGCGCGGTTTGCGCGATGTTCTCGCCCAGCACAAATCGCGGTTCGGCCTGATCGTGGACGCCGAGCGATTTCATCGCCGCCACCGCCGCGCGACCATAGGGCGCGTGCTGCGGGTTGGCGATGGCGATTTTTTTTACGCCGGGGGCGAGGAGCGACTGGATGCCGAGTTTTTCCACGTCAATCGGCGAGTTGGTGGGCGTCCACACGACGATGCGCCCGACGGCGTAGTGGAAGACGTTGGTGTCGAGCGCGTGGCCGGCCTCGGCGAGTTTGCGCGGGTAATCAATGTCCGCCGAGAAATAGAGGTCGAACGGCGCGCGGTTCTGGAGTTGGGCGTAGAAGTTTCCGGACGAACCGTAAGTGACCTTGACCGCGATGGTGGGATGGTTGGTGCGGAATTCGCCGATGAGTTCGTCCATGGCGAACTTGAGGTCGGCGGCGGCGGCGATGGTGATTTCCGAGGCGGAGGCGCGAAGGTTTGCGATAGCAAACAGTGCAGCCAGGAAGACGAGAGTGCGAAGCCAGTTGATCACGCGGGAGTTTCTCATAATGTTTGCGCGCCGCACCGGTTATTGAGTTTGAATGATGAAGAATTGCCGTGACAAACCGTTGACGGCGTTGGTGAGCGTGATCTCGAAATCCCCGCCAACTGACAGAACATCGGCTGCGACGGGCAGCCACTGGCTCAGCGGCAAGGCCACATCGGCGCTGCTCAAAACCGAATAGGTTTCATCCGCGCTGGCGTTACGCACCGAGAGGGTCACATTCGCGCCGGAAACGTTGATGGCTGAGATCACCGGCACGGGAATGGCCGAGACAATCAGAAATGGGCGCGCGGCCACCGTGCCGAAACTGCGCGAATCGAACGTGAAGCCGATGCCGGGATCAATGGCCGTCAGGTAAAGTCCCACTTCACCACCGGCCTGGGCGTCATTGACGAATGCCTCGGGAAGTGCCAGCGGGAAAGTGATCGCGCCATCAAGTCCGGCGTTGGTGAATACGCCGAGGCTGGCATCCGCGCCGCTGTCAAGCAAAGCTGCCTTGTCATTGTAAACGATGCCCGTGGTGGCCGGGGCGTTCGGGTTGCCCGTGCCCTCCACCCAGTTGTCATTGGCGATCCAGCGGATCTCGAATGTGCCCACACCGCGATTGAACAGCGCGTTGTTCGGGGCGGCCACTTCGGTGACCCGGAGGTTCGCGCCGTTGACGGCCCAATGGCCCGTGCCGAACAACGAGTCGAAGTGCGTCACCATGGCGGCGGTGTTGAATCGGATGAAGCTGTCGAATGCGCCATTGGCCACACCCGATCCGTTGACAGCGTCCGCTCCGGAAACCGCCAGCGCCCCCGCGCCGCCGTAATTCAAATCCGGCGCGGCAGCGCGCACGAAGCTGTCAGCCGAGGCACTGTTGGTGAACCATGCGCAGTGGGCGACGGCGGGAACGGCGAGCAGAACCAAAATCGGCAGGTAGTATTTCATGGGTTTTTCTCTGAGGTTCAAAGTTGCGAGGGTGTGACGGGAAAAAAGAGCGGTCCTGATCCGTTGGTCCGCGCGCCGAATTCGAGCAGGAACGTTTGAATCTTTGGCGACAGCCGAAAATCGGACAACGCCTTCGCGCCAGCATGGTTCGCTTCGGGAAATCTGCCGGGATTGACTTCCATGACCACGAAAGGCCGGCGCATGGCCGGATCGTCCGTGACCAATATCTCCATTCCCTCGGCAGGCATTTTTCCGGTTCGCGCCGGGATGTAACCGACCACGACGTAAGCGTGGTTGCTGCGGGCGAATTGCAGGATGTTCCATCGGGTGACCGAGTCGTCGCGAACGATCCAGTCTCCTTGCGGTTCAACCTCCGCTGATCGCCAAAGGTTATGTACGAGTTCCCGGCTGCCGATGCCGTGGAAATCCACAAAGCGCGCCTTGGTTTCGGCGATCTTCCGCAACGCCGCCGCGCCATTGGTCATGTTGCGAATCCCCGCCGGGTCGTCCGGTGGGCCGACGATGCAAAGCTGATTGCGCGTCCACGGGCGGAGGTTCACCCCGAAGCCGTCCGCCACCAGGTCCGTAGTAATGTCACCGGAATGCATGGTAAGCAGGTCCACCTTTCCCGCCCGCATGGCCTTGTCGAGTTCGGGGCGCGGGCCGGTGACCACCACTTCTGTTGTGTATCCGGTTTCCGCCTCGAAACGTTTGGCGATTTCCGGCCACAAGCCCGTCATGGTCATGCCGCCGATCACAGCACAGCGAACCACACGGTTGTCCGCCGGTGTCCCAGACTGGCGATTACAGGAAGTCAGCAACAGTGCGAGAGCAATACCGAGAATGGGTGCAATGCTTTTCATGGCTTCAGTAAGCGCCGGCCTGGGTGTCACTGGCCGTGCCCGTCAGCCAGCGAACATCATCGCGTTGCGGGTCGCCGACACCGCAGCCGACATACGACCCGCCAAACGCCCGCACCCGGCCATCGAGGATCAGCAGGTTCACGCGCGCACTGTGGCGCGGCAAAGGGCTGTAAGGTCGCGTGGATGGAAACGTTGAGGAATAAGGTCCGGGCGCGTCCGCCAGCGCCACCACGCTCTCGGGTCGGACAATCTCCGTGAACCGAGTGGCGAGCGGCAGATTCCTTGGGGAGAGATTCATGTTCATTGCATAGGGCAGAAAATAAGTGCCGCCCGGATCATTGGCCGTGGGACAGATGAAGACCGACGATGCTTTTGCGGCGGGTTGGTTGCTCGTGGCGACGAGTTGCTGGAACGACGGGAGGCCGTGATAAGGTGGCAACGCGTTGAACCAGTCGTCAGTGCGCTCGATCTGGAACAGGGCCTGCACCCCCTGGCCGCGACGGGGTAGGTAATCCGCGTTGTCGTCGGCGTACAGGCGAAAGGCCAGCCCCCACTGGCGCAGATTCGAGATGCACTGCGTCGCGCGGGACTTCTCTTTGACCTTTCCCACAGACGGAAGAAGCATCGCCGCCAACAGTGCGACGATGGCGAGGACGACGAGCAGTTCGACCAGCGTGAACGCGGATACGGGGCGGAGGAAATGGCTGCGGTCTGCGCGCACGGTTTTCAGATTCAAGCAGTCAACATTTCACCCGTTTCCCGCGCGTCATAGCCGGGCAGTTCGCTGACCAGCCGCCGATAGGCACGGCTGCGCAACAACCGGATGAGCGCCTGGCCGCGCGGATCGCGCCCCAGCGCCTCCGCGAAGCAGAAGTCCAGCGCCTCGGCGCGCAACGGAAGGAAATTCAGCCCCGCCTCCTCGGCGGCGAGCTTCACGCATACCCCGGCGCTGGCCCAACCCGCGCGAACCGCCTGCGCCACGGCCTGGTGAGCATCCACCACGCGGCCTGGCAGGCGGCGGTGACCGCTCCATTCGTCCAGACATTCGCGCGCTGCCGATCCCGGCTCGCGCAACGCCCAGCGATGCGGTTGGCGGAGCAACGCACCAGCGGCGCGCGTCCGATCGTCCGCCGGCAACGCGACCCCTTCCTCCCAGCGCGCGGCGCGCAGCAGCCGATAGCCGCCGCCCAAGCGCTCGCGCACGGTTTCAAGGTTCAAGTTCGGATGCTCCCCGGTCGAGCGATGCAGCCCCGCCACGTGAATAACGCCGCGCTTCAACAGGTCCAGCGCCAGGCCGCCGCATCGGGGAAACACCAGCAGTCGAAAGCCGCTGGCCTGTGCGTATTCCGCCGCCAGCAAGCCCGCAGCTGGATCGCAGCAGGCCATGACCAGCGTTTGCTCCGCCACATCCGCTTTGGCTTCGTGCTCCACCCCGCCCCGCCAAACGCCATCGTGCAAGATCGCGTTCAGCGCCAGCGACTCGACCGGATACAGCCAGCGCCGTCCACCCACTTCGGCTTCCCAGAAGCGACAGGGTTCGGAGCGCGGTCGCCACGCCCACTCCGGACCGCTTGATTGGGGAAGCACCGCGCCGCCGGCAAACAACTCCTCCACCGAACATTCCAGCGCGCGGGCCAGCGCCAGCGCGGCCGTGACTGAAGGCGTAAGCCGCTCCCCCTCGATGGCGCTGATGGTGGTGCGCGGAATACCAGCGCGTTGCGCCAATTCCGCTTGCGACCAGCCGCGCTGCGCCCGCCGCCGCGCGACAGGATGACTTCCGGAATCCGGGTGAGACATGATGCTGCCATGCTACGACAGTATCATGGCACGTCAACACTGGGCTTGGCGAGCCGCAACACCGTCAAGCCAGCGCGTGTGTTACGCAGGACCTGCTCGACACGCTCAATCGTTGAACCGAACCGGACGCTGGAAATCGCGAGTTGCTGCGAATGGGACAGGGCGAACGCCGCATCGCGCAATCGTGCAATCCCGTTCAGTTTCCTGTTCCGCGACAAGCCGTCCTCGCTGGTGTCGGGAGCAGTGCCTCCGCCCTGGATCGGCTTGGGGGCGAACCGCGGGGTTTGCTTCACGCCATCCCACTAGGCCGCCGGCCGCGGCGCGCGCCAACGCAAATCCCCGACCGGCGGCGCGGCAAACGGGATGCCCCGATAGATTGTCAGTCCCTCGGCGGTCGTTCCTTGGACGAGTCCGGGTTCGACTTTGACCGGTACGGGTTGTTGTGCGATGGCCTGACCTGCCGCGAGCAGGGAAAGCAACAGGAGCGAAAGCCGGTTGATGCAGTTCATGGCGGGAGTCGTGGTTGGTGAAGTTGGAGATTAAGCACTCAAGTTTGGGTACGATCAGTCGCCGCCTATCTATCCGATGCAGCGTCTGGGTTGGTCGAGACTGGCTTGTTTCGGTCTGCGACCGCCTGTTGCATCAAGGTCGCGACCCCGCGGGGATCCTCCTGTTGCGCGACGTGGCCGCCGGGGAAGGTGCGAATGGTCCAGCCGCGGGCCACGGCGCGTTGCCAGCTCTTGTCCGTCGCGGCGCGCTCCTCGGCTGACTTGTCCTTCGGCACGAAGGCGACGTAGGTGACCGGCAACAGTTTTGCCCGCGGGTTCTGGTAGGAAACCGGCTGGCTGAAGCACTTAACTGACTGGGCGACGTTGTGTGGCGGGGGCGTGCCGGGTTTGACCCAGGGAACCTGCATCATGCCGTCCGCGACAGTAGCGCCGGGGCGCGGACCGCCGAACAGGTCGTATAGCGACATGCCGTCATCCGGCACCGCGGCATCGAGAAAGATCACGTGGCGGATGCGGTCGGGAACGCGATCCATGACCCCCGTGATGACCATACCGCCGTAGCTGTGTCCCGTGAGCACCACGTCGTGGAGATCCTCGAAGAGGATCAGGTTCACGACGTCGTTGATGTGAGTCTCGAGGTTGATCTCCGGGTTCGCGAGATGCAGGCGCTCGCCCAGGCCGGTGAGCGTGACGCGATAGGTAGTGTGACCGTCGCCGTTTAGGAACTGGGCGGTTCTCTTCCATTCCCAGCCCCCCGCAGTGGCGCCGTGGACGATGACGTAGGTGAATTTCTCCGACGCATCGGCGGCTCGCGCGGCCACGCGTGCAATCAGGGTGGCGACCAGGCAACACAGTAGAGCCAGCGTAGTCAGGTTTCGTCGTTTCATGTTGGGGAGACTGCGTGGTTCTTACTTTTCCGCAGTGAACTTGCCCGCCTCGCTGATGACGGCGTGGAACGCGGGCTTGGGCTCGCTGTCGCGGTCGAAGAGCAGCGGACGGCCTTGCGCGCGCCACGAGTTGGCGTCATTGGGCCCCCAGAACACGACCATCTCCAAATGATCGCGATGTTTCAGGAAGGCCCGGAAGATGCCGGCATACGCCTCGGCCAACCGGCGGTCGGCCTCGCTTACCAATCCGCCCTGCGTGCTCGCCGCATTGTCGGCGATGTCCGCTCCGAAGCCGCGCTGGCCGCCGACCGCGCTGTTGACATCCAGTTCCGTGATATGGACGGGCAAGCCGAGCGACGCCAGTTCCGTCAGGGTCTGGTCCATGGTTTCGTAGGTCATCGAGACGTTGACGTGGGCTTGCGAGCCGATGGCGTGGACCGGCACCTTCTGCTCCTGCAACGACTTGATGAGCGTGATGAGTTTGCGGCGCTTGGCCGGGTTCTCCAGACTGTAGTCATTGTAGCGAAGGACGGCGTTCGGGTCCGCTTCATGGGCGTATTCAAAAGCCTTGGCGATGAAGTCCGGACCGATAATCTCCAGCCAAAGCGAGTTCCGCAGAACGTCTGAGCCGCTGTCGGCGATGGCTTCGTTGACGACGTCCCAAACCCGGACCTTGCCCGTGTATCGGCCGACGACGGTGTGGATGTGCTCGCGCATCCGCTCAAGCAGTTCCTCGCGGGACGCTCGAGGGCCGGTGTAGGGGCCGCGACCGAATCCTCCGAAGCCCCGGCCCGGCCCGGCGCGGCCAGGGGCGTTCGTCCGGCCCGCCTCCGGGTTGGTGACTGCGGCGGTTGGCCTGGCGGAGGTTGTGGGCGGGGGATTCGTGCCGGCAAAGACCCAGTCGGGTGTCTGGGAATGCCACACGAGGGTGTGTCCGGCAAGGTCCATCCCATTGCGAAGGCCGAACTCCACGAAGGCGTCCGCTGGACCAAAGTTGTAGCCGTCCGGTCCGGGTTGCGGGTGAAGGAGCGCCCATTTCATGTCGTTCTCAGCGACCAGATGGCTGAAGTGCTGCTTCACCAGGGCAATGTCCTTGGCGACCTGTTCCGGACTCCGGCGGAATCCGGTGCCCGTCGCGATGGTGCGGTTAATGGCCGTGCCCACGATGAAGTGGTCTTTGAAAACTTCCTTGAGCGCGGGTGTATCGGCAGACCGAGCCGTGGTGACAAGGCCGACCAGCGCTGCCAATAGCCAACCGGTGATTGCGTGTGGGTTCATGGTGTACCTATTTGAGAATGCGCTGCGCGAACAGCCGCAAGTTATTCCGCCAATGCGTCACATCGTAGCCGTTGCCGTCCACGTGCCAGACACGCGGCACGCAGTGTTTCTTGAGATACGCAGGCATACCCTGATTGATGCGAATCAAACCGTCCTTGTTCCCGCAGGAAAGCCAGAGCAGTTTCAGCTTCGCCTTAGCTGCCGCCGGGTCCGGGACCAGTTCCGCAGGCGGTTTGGTTTTGGGCGGTGACGAGCAGCCGCCCACCCAGGCGAAAGTGTTCAGGTTGCCCAAGTCGAAGTTCAGCGATTGTCCCCCGCCCATGGACAACCCGGCAAGCGCCCGCTGTTTGCGGTCGGCCCGCACCGAGCCGCAGGACTCGGTGGTGGGAATGACATCCGTGAGCAGGTCTCGCTTGACAACCGGGAAGGCCGGTTGGTCGTCCAGCTTCAGTTGAATCGGTCCACCGAAGCCGCCCGGCCCGCGATGACGCCGATCGTCACTGGCGGCAGCGGAGAAATTCTGGATGTTCAAACTGGTGGGTTGTCCCGCGTTACCAGGTGGACTCTCCTGAGCGGACGAGAAAGATCCCATCAAAACCGCCAAACAAATTAAGGTCCATGTTTGAGGGTTCGCTTTCATGGATAAGGTGCGGGTCGTGCATTTGAGGTTCTTGTCGAAGGCCAGCCTTGCCGGGCTTGAATGCTTGGCGCGTGGAACTGTTTCCCCGAGTCATGGCCGCAGCTTGACAAAGCAGACGTGTGCGAGTCAATCGCAAGCTGAATTCAACTGGCCAAGGGAAAGCAAGAGAAGTGGCTCCAGAGGCAGGACTCGAACCTGCAACCACACGGTTAACAGCCGCGTGCTCTACCATTGAGCTACTCTGGAACCCAAACGGACGCGCAATCTATCGGCCACACTTGTCACGGTCAATTTGTTTTTGGTCGTGATGGAGTCGCTTGGGTTTTGCCTTCCCATGCGTTGTTTCTGCGAATCTGGTTGGCATCGAGGACAGTAGAAGGTGCTCCGGGCCGCTTGCACAAGCCGACGGATCACCGTGCCACATCGTTCGCAAGGCTGGCCTTCCCGATCGTAAACCCGCAAGCGTTCCTCATAAAAATCCAGCGCATTCGCCGCGCGACCGAAGTAAAACAAGCCGTCTCCACCCGATGCCTGCCCGTGATGCAATGGGAGCGTGCTGCCCCATCGAATGGCCTCGCGCAAGACGGCCCGGACCTCACGCCGCAAACGGGCCACTTGCCGCGCGGTCAGTTTGCGCGCTGACAAACGGGGTGATATCTGTGCGCGAAACAGCGCCTCGCTCGCATAAATGTTTCCCACCCCGGCCACCAACGATTGATCGAGCAACTTTACCTTCACGGCTTGCGTTGACCGGCCGAGCGCGGCGCCGAGGTAGTCAACGGAGAAACGGTCCTCCAGCGGCTCCGGCCCCAGTCTGGCAAGGGCGGTGGAATCAAGAGTAAGCCGCCCAAAGTATCGGGGATCCTCATAGACGAAATCCGCGCGACCCAGACGCAGAACCACCGCGGCGTGTTTGGGCAACACAGTCCCCCGGCGGGCGAGATACATACGCCCAGTCATGCCCAAATGACCAATCAGACTGAGCGGCGATCCGCCCCCGTGGGGACGGAGTTCAAACACCAGGTATTTTCCGCGTCGGTCCAGTCCGGTGAAAGTGGCACCAAGCAGACAACGGTGGAACGCCCTCGCAGAAGTCGGAGCGAGCACCTTGGCACGGTAAATCTGCACTCCGCGTATGGTTTTCTTCAGAATCAGCGGGCGCAGATGCTGCACCAAGACTTCAACTTCGGGGAGTTCCGGCATGGCTGATGATCCGCGGATGGCTCAGTGGCAGTTTCGGAGAATGGGCCCCGACCACCCGGGCGGCAATAGGTTGGGGAATTGACTGGAGATCACGCGCAGGCAATTCACCGGGTGCGGGGAAATGGATTTGCAACTCTCGCGGCGGGCGCTCCGTGATGCGGCAGTCAACCCGTCACCAGGGTGCCGACTTTGTCTCCCATCACAACGCGCCGCAGATTGTGCGATTTGAACAGATCAAAAACGATAATCGGCATCTTATTGTCCAGGCATAGCGAGAACGCCGTGGCATCCATCACCTTGAGTTGTTTCTGCAACGCTTCGAGATAGGTGATCTGCGCGTAACGCCGGGCCTTGCTGTTGTGTTTCGGGTCACTGTCGTAAATGCCGTCCACCTTGGTGGCTTTGAGAATGACTTCCGCGCCAATCTCGGTCGCGCGCAGGGCGGCCGCAGTATCCGTGGAAAAATAGGGGTTGCCCGTACCGCCGCCGAAAATGACCACACGACCCTTCTCCAGATGGCGCACCGCGCGCCGCCGGATGAACGCTTCGGCCACCTGCGCCATGGTGATGGCGGTTTGCACGCGCGTGGCCACACCGACTTTCTCCAGCGCGTCCTGAAGCGCCAGCGCATTGATGATGGTGGCCAACATGCCCATGTAATCCCCCGTGGCCCGCTCAATCCCCCGCTCGCTGCCGGCCAGTCCGCGAAAAATGTTGCCGCCGCCGATGACGATGACCACCTGGACCCCGAGTTCGCGCACTTCCCGAATCTGCCGGGCCATGTCCTGCACCGCCTGCGCCTCAATGCCCGTGCCGCCTTCACCGCCTAGAGCCTCGCCACTGAGTTTGAGCAAAATGCGACGGTATTTGGGTTGACTGGATTTTTTCATGTTTTGGGGGTTCACCGCGGTCAAAACCGGATCGCGTTTTAACATCCGGCCGCCCGGTCGTCAAATCCTAGTCTTGGCGCAAGCGGAAACGCCGCGACTTTCGATGCGTGGATTGCACCGGATGAGACAGCGTCACCACTCATCCGGGGAGAGACTTCGCCGAATCCAGATTCGCGG
>JAHCLO010000069.1 GCA_026125285.1 Verrucomicrobiia bacterium
ATGACATGCAAGCCTCGGTGACTGGGGCGTATCCTTCGCAACTGTTCCGCGTGACCGAGCGCTGAGATTCAACCTCCACGACCACCGGAACTCGGAATGAAACGGAAGCAGGTTGTATCGTCTGCTCCAGTCTGAAGCAGGACCCGTCAGCGTGGTCAAGCACCTGGCACTCCAGGCGAGCGGTAAGTTTGGCATCGCCATCGAAGGGGGGAATTGCAAGGATTTCCGCGCATGGGTGACCTCAAGACCATCTTCAAATTCGGCCTGCATTATCTGGGCCCCTACTGGATGCGTTTATTCATGGGGCTGCTGTTGGGCGTTTTATTTGGGATGGCAAACGCCAGTTTCATCGGTGCCGCCAAGACCATTACGGACCGATTCGAGCCGGTCAAAAGCGACCCGGTCAGAACCGAAGCGAGCGGTGGCACCCTCGCCCAGCAGGCCGACAAGTTCGACGACCTTGCGACGGGATTCAAGGAGCGACTGGGCCGGTTCCAGCAGCGCATCACCGCAGAGATTGATCCATGGCTGCCCCGGGTGGGTTTACCCTTGGATACGCGGCGCATTCTCGGCGGACTGCTCTTTTTGCCGCTGCTGGTGTTGCTGCGGAGCAGCCTGGATTACGGCAGCAGCTATTGCCTGGGCTGGGTCAGCGAGCGGGTGATCAAGGATATGCGCGTGGATGTCATGCAGAAGTTGAGCACGCTCTCACTGGATTTCTTCAACCGCGCCAAGACCGGCGACCTGCTCACGCGCATCAACGCCGACACCGTCAAGCTGCAAAACTTTTTGAAAAACGGCACCGCGGACATCATCAAGGAATCCGTCAGCATCGTCAGCGTAATCCTCTTACTGCTGTGGTTGAACTGGCAGTTAACGGTCTTCGCGCTGGTGTTCCTGCCCGCCTGCCTCGTGCCGCTGGTGGTACTGGGCCGCAAGGTGCGCCGCGCCGCCAAGGCGAGTGTCAAAGCCGAAGTTTCGCAGTCCAGCCAGTTGGTCGAACTCATCGGGGCCATTCGCGTCATCAAGGCCTACTGTCTCGAAGAACAGCAGGTGAAGCGCTATCGCCAGCTTTCCCGCGAACTCGTCCGGCACGGGATGAAAGGCGTGAAAGCCCGGGAGCTGGTCAATCCGCTGATCGAGGTCATCTCCATGCTGGGCGTCGGCGCGTTGATCGTTTACATCTTCAAAACCCAGACCAGCATCGGTGAGTTTGTTGGTTTCCTGTACGGCGTGATGGCGCTGTTCGTGTCCGTCAAGAAACTGGCCCGCGTGCATGTCCACTCGCATCAGGCGAGCGTGGGCGTGGAACGCCTCGCGGAAATCATGCAACAAGAACCCACAGTGAAGGAGCCGTTGTCGCCGACACCACTGAAGGAGTTCCGTTCCGAAGTCCGGTTTGACAATGTCAGCTTTGGTTACCTGCCGGATCGCCTGGTTGTCCGCGATTTTACCCTCGTCGTTCCGCGTGGAACAAAAGTGGGCGTCGCGGGCGCGAGTGGTTCAGGCAAGAGCACGCTCGTCAATTTGCTCTATCGCTTCTATGACCCCGTGCAGGGCGCAATCAGCATTGACGACCATCCCCTGCGCGAACTTTCGTTCGGCGACCTGCGCCGGCTGATGGCGCTCGTGAGCCAGGAAGTCGTGATCTTTGACCTGACCGTGGCTGAGAACATTGCGCTGGGCAAACCCGGGGCCACGCGCGAGGAAATAGAGGCGGCGGCGCGGGAAGCCAACGCGCATGAATTCATCGTGCGTTTGCCGCACGGCTACGACACCCGCGTGGGCGAGCGCGGCGCAACCTTGTCCGGCGGACAACGACAGCGAATCTCCATCGCGCGGGCATTCGTCCGCAACGCGCCGATCCTTGTGCTGGATGAAGCCACGGCGTCGCTGGATTCCGCAGCCGAGGCCGAGGTGCAACGCGCCATTGATCATCTGGCGGAGAATCGTACCGTCATCTCCATCGCACACAGGCTTTCCACACTGGCTGCATGTGACCGCGTGGTGGTTTTGGACCACGGCCAAGTCGTGGAACAGGGCAGCTTTGAAGAACTGTTGAGGCGCGACGGTGTATTCGCTGAAATGGCCGCCCGGCAGGGACTCGCGGCCGACGGAAAAATGCAGCCGTCATAAGCAGGTTCATTTGACCTCCTTCGAGGCCTTATCCTTTTTCGGCTGGGATACTGCAATCTGCTTTTCATGGAGGAAGGCATATTTGGCCAGGACGCTGAAGAAGGTGGTGTAGGCAATGATCCACCCACGCCGGCCATCGCGGAATCCCTGTTTCAAGAGGAGTCGCTTGCCCAACCCCAGCCACGGTGAAAAAACAAGATGATACCAGCGGCATTCTCTGCCCGCCCGCTCCAAGGCGTCAGCAGAAATGCGGGCGTAACGGATCGTCCGCTCGAAGTGATCTTGCAGGTTGGCGTAGGAGTAATGCAGCAAATCACCCTCAAGGCGCTGGATACTGCCGCCGCCCACTTCCAATCGGTCGTGCGGGTCGTACCCCAGCCACCGGGCCTTCTCCCTGCGGACGAGCCGCAATCGCCATTCCGGATTCCACGCGTGATTCACCCAGTCCCCGAGGTAAAATGTGCGCCGGTTGACTTCGTAACCGTCCGCCGCCGGCTCGTTGGCGGAAAACAACCGGCCCAAAGCCGCCGCCAGTTCCGGCGACACCGCTTCGTCCGCGTCCAGACTCAACACCCATGGCTGCGTGCAGGATGTCAGGGCGATGTTCTTTTGCGCCACATGTCCCTGCCACGCGTGGACCAGAAACCTCGCGCTACTCGTTCGCGCCACCTTTTCAGTACCGTCAACCGATCCGGAGTCCACCACCACAATTTCCGCCGCCAGTCCGCGCACGCTTTCCAGGCAACGCGGCAGGTTGTGCTCCTCGTTGAATGTGACGATGGCGACGGACAATGGCAGCGGCGCAGGCACGACCAGAGGATAAGCGGTCGGTTGTTCCCGGCAAGAATCATCCCTCACGCGGCGCAACTCGACCCCACCAGCATCTCCCCCTCCTCCGCAGAGCACAGTAGAGGGTTGGGGAGAGATTTCTCCGAAACAAAAGTTCGCGCTTGGAACCCTTGGACCGGCGAGGCGTAAGTTCCGTGCGAAGAGCGGTGCTGAAGACGCGCGAAGTCCAAACGCTCCGCGACAGTCCAGCGTCAACCAACCTCGCGAGGCGTCTGGAGTGCGGCTGGTGTATCGCCGCTTTGGGTGAAGTGGTTCATGGAGAAGGTCAACTTGAATAATGACTGCCGCGTCCATTCGCCAAGCTCCTCCTCCCCCCGAACCCTTCGCTCGTAGCCGCCGACGTGAGGAGGTGGAAAACATTGCAGCTCAGGGGAATCCGCCTCCTCACGTCGGCGGCTACGGTTCGGGGGTTCAAAGCGCGAACTTGGGTTGGGAGAAATCTGCCCCTGAACCTCGACGTAGCGGCGGCTCGGCAGAGCGCCGTCCTTCTGACCCCAGCCAGTGTGCGGCGCTCTACCGAGCTGCCGCTACGGCTCCGGGGTGCCATGCGCATCCAATGTTGGAGGTCGAAGCTCCCCCCTGAATGCCTTCGCCCAGCGCGGCGATAAGGCCAGGCGTCTTGGCCCCTGACGTCTTACCGCTGTATTCCGGGCGCAGCCCTCTGTGCCAGATCCATCAGGCCGGTCTTGCGACCGGCCTGATTTGTTTGGGAGAGCGGGCCGCGTCCTTGCGGCACGTCGGATAGGTCGCATCAACGGGCAGAACCTTCCCGGAGTCGTGCAGATGCGTGCAGCCGATTATGGCGGCAGACTCTTTCCGGCGGAGCAGAAGAAATACGTTCAGGCTCGCTTACGATTCCGCAGATAACGAACTCCCTGCAATCCGAAAGGCAGGGCCAGGAGCGCCCCGGCGATGAACGTGGAGGGCTCGGGAATGGGTGTCGCGTTGATTGTGAAATCGTCGACCCGCGATGTTCCAGTGCTAGCAGACGTCACTTTGGAGATTAGCCGGAAATAGACACTGCTCTTATTGTTAAGCACCGCAACCGCCGACAAATCAAAGAATTCGTAAGAACCAGACGCATGAGAGCCTGAACCCCAAGTCACGGCGTCAACAGTGTAATCCGAGAAGTCCGTAAAGATAAAACCATCTGTGCTGTATGCCAGCTTGAAATCTGCGGGGCCAGTTGCGCTTCGCGTCTGCTCCCAAGATAACGTGACGCCTTGGTAGCCCAAAAGGCTTGTCCCAAACTGATAATAATCTCCTGCCGACCAAACGGTAGAACTGAAGGACTCCAAACTGCCATTCCCGACGGGATTGCTATAAGTCGTTGAGTCCGCATGCCAGCCGGACGCTTGACTACCCGCACCGGCATTCACCCCAGCTTCAGCGAAATGCGATCCGGCTGTTGTGGGCACGCTGGTTTCAAAAGTCCATTGCGCAATGAGTGCCGCTTGGCTGTTGCAAACACCTGTCAATATCGAGCCGCTTGCTGCTAGGATGGCACTGAATCTCCTCATCATGTAACTCACGGGCATGTTCTGCCAAAGAGTTTGAACTAATGTCTCCCTGATTTCTATCCCTTCTTGGGACATGAATAGTCACAATTCGGACATCGCATGAGTGGCTCGCGTTGTTCCCGCTCCCGCTGCTTTCCGCGCCCTCGAATCCGGACAGTTCTCAAAAGTCATTCCCGGAATGGTGGGGGCGCATCTCTCCGGTGCGCGCCGTTCGGGGTGTTTGATTTCAAATCGAACGGTTTCACTTCGTCGGTGGAGCTGGGTGGTCGCAGAAACCTGAAGCTCTGGCGGCGCGACACCACCGCCCTCCGGGTTCGGTCTTTTCCGAAACACAGAAAGAATCAGGCCGGTCTTGCGACCGCCTGATTTACTTTCACAGCCATCCCTCAGGCGGATGAAAGTTGGGATGGCGCGGACGGAGTTTACCTGCCACAAGGCAGGGATGAAAAAACCACCGCACTCCACGCCAACCCGTTCCAAGTTCACCGTCTTCCGCCAACTCTGCAATCTCATTCCCCAGCATCTGGTGTCGCAACTGGCCCGCGGCACCGGCGCCCAGGAAAAATCCCGCTCCTTCACGCCGTGGAGTCACGTCGTGAGCTTGCTCTTCGCCCAGTTCACCCACGCCCTCGGCCTCAACGATGTGAGCGACAGTTTGCGCCTGCACTCCGGTCCGCTCTCGGCCATTCGCGGCGCCACCCCGCCCAGTCGCAACGGCCTGTCCACTGCCAATCGCACCCGCCCTGCCGCCCTGGCCGAACAGCTCTTCTGGAAAACCCTCGAACATTTGCAAAGCCTCTCGCCCGCCTTCGGTGCGGGCCGCGCTGGCAAACGTCTGGCGCACCGGTTCAAAACCGCCATCCACGTCGTGGACGCCACCACGATCCAACTCGTGGCCCACGCGCTGGATTGGGCCAAGCACCGCCGCCGCAAGGCCGCCGCCAAATGTCATCTGCGGCTGGACCTGCACAGTTTCCTCCCGCGCTTCGTGCTCATTGACACGGCCCGCGACAACGACGCCAAACGCGCCCGCGAGGTCTGCGCCGCCATCCGCGCGGGCGAAATCGTGTTGTTTGACAAGGCGTACGTGGACTTTGTCCACTTGCACGATTTGCACCAGCGTGGCGTCTTCTGGGTCACCCGCGCCAAGGACAATATGGCCTTCAGGGTGGTCCAGCGCCGCATCAAAAAACCGGCGGGCAAGATCCTGCGCGACGACGAAATCCTGCTGACCGGGCCGCAGAGCCGGGCGGATTATCCCCAGCGCCTGCGCCGGGTGGTGGCGCTCGTCGAGGTGGACGGTGTGGAGCGCGAAATGGTCTTCCTGACGAACAATTTCACTTGGGCCGCCAGCACCGTGGCTGAACTGTATCGCTGCCGCTGGCAGATCGAAGTGTTCTTCAAGCAGATCAAACAGACGTTGCAACTGGCGGACTTCCTGGGCAACTCGGCCAACGCGGTGCGCTGGCAGGTGTGGACGGCGCTGCTGGTGTATGTGTTGTTGCGCTATCAGGCGTTCCTGTCGCGCTGGGGCAGCAGCTTCGTGCGGCTCTGGACGTGCGTGCGCGCCGCGCTGTGGTTGAAACTCGACGCCCTGGCGCTGCTCAAAAGCTATGGGACAGCCGGCGGGGACTTTCGCTTGCTGGGCCAACCGGAAGCCGCGTATCTGCCAGGATTTCGGCCCGCCGCTGCGGGATAGCCGCCGCGCTCCAAACCGACGCCCAGCGCAGGATGAACTGAAATTCCTTAACTCCACTTTCAAATCGCCCCCTGTGTTTCTTCGGAAACCATCGGGATCAGGCAGCGTCTATCAGCCTTGGGGGATGATTGTGAATAAATGCCAAAGCGGTCGGTGCGGTTGGAGGGCGGGACCGGCGGAACGAACGCATAGTCGTCTCCGCCGGGCGCGACGGACAGCGGCACGGACCGCCCATGATCCAAACCGTCGCGGCGCGTGCGGTGGGTTGGCGGAGCGAAATGAGCGCAGCCAACCGCCCCGCACGGGCCAACGCGGTCCCCCCTTATGGGGGAGCTGCCGAGATCGGGGGAAAGGCATAAACGTGTCTTCGCCAATCTGGCTACTGCTTGGTTGTTGCGAGAAAGGAAGCGGTTTTGTTCTCGTATTCCTCAAGGCTGGGCAATTTCACCCTGGCTCGCTTGGCATACGAGCGATGCACGGCTTTGGAGTTTTGCCCCAATGCCTCTTGGGCGAACCGTTCGGGATAGCCGCAAGTCTTGGCGCGCTCTGCCCACGCGTAGCGATAGCTGTGAAGCGAGACGCCGTGGATGCCAAGTCCACGACAGCGTTGCTTGAACTCGGTCGCCCGGTCGCCCGCGCGCACCCGCGCCAGATAGGGGAACAGTAATCCTTCGCCGGGCAAATCCTTGAGCGTGTTCAAGGCTTCCTCACCCAAATGAAGAATCACCGGCACGCCCGTCTTCTTCCGCGTGAAACTGATCGTCCGGTTTTCCCAATCAACATCCTCGGCGTTCAAACAGGCGATGTCGCCCTGACTGCCGCCCAGATGCCAGCACAGTTCGTAAAACTTCTTCCGCTCCGGGTTCTTCTCGCGTTCGACGATGGCCTGGTGTTCGACCAACGTAATCGCGCGCTTGTCCTTGAACTGGATCGCGGGCCATTGCCTCTTGGGAATGACGGCTTTCGGAATCCAATCCATGTCGAGCGCGAAGTTTTGCACCCGCCGCAAAAAAACGTTAGTGGAAACCGTGCCCTTATGAAGGGCTTCGAAGAAGTGCTCGCCTTGGGTTTTAATCAGCGTGAGGTTGCGAATAAGATCAAACGCTTTGTCCTTCATGGCCACGTCCCACCGTTTCTTGGTGCTGCCGGCCTTGTTCCGGCCCATCTCGTCCATGACGTGTTGCCATGTCCGTTTAGCGAAATCAGGATCGCTGTGCTGCAAATAAACCTGGGCGATTTGTAGCTTGATTGCGGGCTGTTTGCAGGCTTCGTTGAGGGCGTTGAGGAAACGCCTGGCTTCTTCCCGGTCGGTGGTGTTGAGGCTGTTCCGTTTGCGGGTAACGGTGTCGAGGGAGTAGTAGATTCCGTTTTCGCGTCGGAAAACAGCGTAGCGTTGTTTCATGGCTCGTTTTGTTATCGAGCCTCCCACAACCCCGTTCCGACGTGTTAGCGACTTCAGGCAGACTGGCGGTTGCCTAGCAGCCTGTCGGACTTAGGCCACGCGATTTTTTGGCAATGTTGATTGAACAGTTGCGGGGCGTGCGCGTCTGAAACACATGGCCACCCGCTTCGTTCCGATTGATCGCGACACCCCGCTGCTGCTCCCGCCCAATCTACGCGACTGGGTGCCCGCTGACCATCTGGTCCACTTCATTCTCGATGCCGTGGATGCCCTTGATCTGCGCCAGGTCAAGGTCAACACCCGTGGCACCGGCAGCGAACAATACCCACCGCACCTGCTGCTGGGATTGCTGCTCTACAGTTACGCCACCGGCACCTTCGGCAGCCGCCGCATCGAGCAGAGCACTTACGACAGCGTGCCCGTGCGTCTGCTCACCGCCGACACGCACCCCGACCATGACACCCTCTGCACCTTCCGCCGCGAAAACCAGGCCCTCCTCACCGAGAGCTTCGTGAAAGTCCTGCAACTGGCCCAACAACTCAAAGTGTTGAAGTTCGGCCAGCTCACGGTCGCCGCCGACGGCACCAAGGTGCTGGCCCATGCCAGCAAACACAGCGCCGTCAGCGACCAACGCGCCGGGGAAATGATCGAACCACTCGAACTGAAAGTGAAACAACTCCTGGCCAAGGCCGAGCAGGCCGATGCGACGCCGTTGCAGGACGGACTGACGATCCCCGGCGAAATCACCCGCCGGCAAGAACGCAAGGCGGCCCTGGCGCAGGCCCGGGCCGAAATCGAAGCCCGCGCCCAAGCCCGTTACGCCATCCAACTGGCCGAACACGAAGCGAAGCTGGCCGAACGCGCCGCCAAAAAGGAACGCGGCGAAAAAGTTGGGGGCAAACCGCCCCAAGCGCCGACCCCGGAACCCGGCGCGCAGGAGCAATACAACTTCACCGATGCGGAAAGCCGGATCATGAAAGCGGGCAACGGGAATCACTTTGAGCAAAGTTACAACGCGCAGGCGGCGGTGGAAGTGGCGAGCCGCCTGATCGTGGGCCAGCGCGTGAGCCAGTCGCCCAACGATAAACAGGAACTGGTGCCGACACTGGCGAGCGTGCCCGCCGCAGCCGGCGGCCTTGCGGTGGCGCTGGTGGACAGCGGGTTCTTCAGCGCGGCGGCGGTGCAGCAGATCGAACAGACTGCGGCCGGCCAAGCCACCGGCACGACCGTGTATGCGGCGGTGGAGAAAACGGGGCATCATCGGAGCGTGGCGGACCTAGAAAAACAACCCGCGCCCGTAGCGCCCGCGCCCGGTGCGAGTGTGATCGAAGTGATGCGCCACCGGCTGAAGACCCGCGGCGGCAAACAACTCTACAAACTGCGACAGCAAACCGTGGAACCGGTGTTCGGCATCATCAAAAGCGTGCTGGGCTTCCGGCAATTCCGCCTGCGCGGACGGGAGAAAGTGTCGCTGGAATGGACGCTGGTCTGCCTGGCCTACAACCTGAAACGGCTGCATCGGCTGGGCGCGGGCCTGAAACTGGCGGCCCGGGACTGAAAAAATGTGGAGGCCCCGCCGCAAAGTCAGCCTGCTCCCGGAGGGAGCCGCTGCGGCCCGCCTCGGCACCCGACTTTGGCACCGACCCATATCCGCTTCTCCCAACCGCACCGACGGCTACCACCACGAACTGACCCTGCGCCTTGAGCTAAGTCCGACAGGCTGCTAGTGAGCGCCTTGTGCCGGACTGACTGATTCCATACACAATTCTATACACACCCAGCGCGCCTGACGTTCTAACTTTCACTCTACCAACTACTTCAAATTGGAGGCGGAGGTCGGAATCGAACGAAAAGTGACGCTTTCGACGCGCATCGTCGTCCAATCACAACTCCCGCATTCACAGCCCTGTCGAATGACAGGCTACGTAAACGCCTGTAAAATAGGGCTGATCTGCGCTCTTCGTCAAGTCCACTAAAACTCGTCAACTACTCGCGAACAAGTCTGCGACAACTCAGCCATTGGTGAGTTGCTGGCACTTTTGCTGGCACTCATTTTTAGCGAAGGCGAGAGTCGGATTTCATCACTCGCCTAAATCTGGTGCTCGTTTCAGCATCCTTCGCTGAAGCTTTCCGTCTTGTTCATCCCGCATCTGCCCGCGCCTCTGGTTGCTCCGCGCAACCTCGCGCCAGCGGTCGAAACATCTTTTCGGCCGCTGTCACTCCGTTGCTGATGCTCCGCCGCCCGGCGGCACGGGCAGACGCGGGTGCGTTTCGTCAGGAGCGGGGCTGCTCTCTCGGGGCGGAGGTGAAGAGAGCGGTCCCGCTCCTTCAAAACGAAACGCAAAACATGAACAAAACGGAAAACCTCATCACCACTGGATGCCCCACAGTCGCTCCGCAACCACAGAACAAGATTGTCAAACCCATCAAGTTTCCACCACAACCACAGGAGTGGAAAATCGTATCACTTCGGGAATGTCCCACCCCCGACACCATGCAACAGTGCGAGACGCCGGATCAGGCAGCCGCCTACTGGCGAACTCACATCGCGACTCATCCTTACTTCAATTCTGAATGTGAATGTCTGGTGGTTTTCATACTCAACACCCGCCGACGTATCAAAGGCCACTATCTGGTGTCCATTGGAACGATGGATACCATTCTCTGTCATCCCAGGGAGGTATTCCGTTTAGCGGTCATGGCGAGTGCCGCCGCAATCATTATCGCGCACAATCATCCGAGCGGTGAGCCGACCCCATCCGAAGCCGACATCAAAATCACCCGCGACCTCATTCGAGCCGGTCAACTTCTCAAAATCGAAGTTCTTGACCACATCATCGTGGGGAATCCGACGTATTCATCATTGCGATCATTGGGGTT
>JAHCLO010000007.1 GCA_026125285.1 Verrucomicrobiia bacterium
TTTTGGCGGGACAGCCGCTCAATTGGAGCGATATTCCGACAGGCGGTCAACTCGGCGTGCCATCTCGCTCGTGTATTGGCGACCGAGAGTCTCCCTGTGGCAATGAATCCACTCGGTTAACTTGGTTGCGCCCAGTGGAGGAGTATCCACACAGAGCCGACTTTCCATCAGCCCTCGTATCTCCTGGCGCGTGATCACAACATCATGCACGATCAAACCGACAAGGCGACAGGCCCAGTAACCAAGCTCAGGCGGAACTCCGACAACAGGCCGCTTCAAACCCAGTGATCGCCTGACTGTTTCCACCAATTCACGATACGTGAACGTTTCTGGTCCTATGGCGTTGACGATTTCACTCCGGTCACTGGCGGCTTTTTCAACGGCAGCAGATGCCAAGTCGTCCACGTAAATCGGCTGGAGCTTGTATTGGCCAGTTCCGAACACGCCAAATACCGGAAGGTGGCGCAGCGACCAAGCGATGTTATTGATCAGAACGTCCTCCTTCCCGAACAAAACGGTTGGACGCAGGATGCAGTACGAGACACCCGCGGAAACAAGGTTTGATTCAAGTTCAGCCTTGCCGCGAAAGTACGGCAAGTCGGAAGCACTGTCCGGATTGGTGATGCTTACGTGAACGATCCGACGAACTCCAGCGTCCTTCGCCGCCTGGAACAATATCTTCGTATTGGCAACTGCTTGATGATGGGTAAACAGTCGGTGATCGAATCGCACCCAGTAGGTGTTGATCAGCACTTCCGTGCCTCGAAGGGATTCGGTCAAACGCTCAGGCGCGTCAAAGTGGAATGGGAATGCGCGCAACTTCTCCCCGAAAAGGTTGTTCCGATTCGGGGAATTTGTCAGGGTGATCACGCTGTGGCCCGCCTGAAGCAATCGCTGCGCAATGTAGCGGCCCGAGTAGCCGAAAGCTCCTGTAACAGCGATGCGCATGGTTCAGTTCCATCCAGACTGGTAGCCAACCCGGGAACACGAATGGCGCTCAGGATGATGCCTCACTCGTAGCGCGTTTCGATGCAGTGTCTCTAACCGGCATCGGCCGACTTTGCATATTCGAGCGTGTGCTTGGCCGGACGCGCCGCCAGGCAAATTCCAAAGCCAGCGCTCCAAGAGCGCCTGTAATTGCACAGGCCAGACTCGCACTGGCGACATACGCTTCATCCTCGCCGGTCATCAAAAACTGGCCAAAAAACCAACCCAATCCAGCACCTACCGCCGCCGCCAATGCAAACGCAGGCAGATGATGTTTCAGTCTCGCCAGAGCCCAGAAAATCGGGGAGGAGAGAAGCACCAGCAAAACAATTTTCGCGCCGTAAAAGAGATATGAAAACAGCACACCAAACCCGAAAGCGAGTATCCCGCCAAAGTGGATTGATGAACCCAAGCCAAGCGTCAAACAGAGAAAAAGCAGCGCGCCAATGGCGGGACTTGCAAGAACAACCGCTAGGTGGATCAAAGCCACCGCTGTGAGGCCGCGCGACGTGTTCATTTGGCTTCGTTCCAAGGGTCGTGGCATTTTGCCAGTACCAACAACAAATCGCCAGCCCCAACGCCCACTCCGCCTGGCGGCAGTCCTTTCCACGGATAGAACCCGCACGACGCATAGCAAGCCACGTGCGCCGAAAGTCGGATCGTCGCGCGAACGCTGCACCACTTGTTTTTGTACGTTGCCCCCTCGACTGCGACTAAACAGCGGGCTACGCACTGCGCCTTGTCACTCCAGTCATACTTCTCCATGAAACCATTACATACCTTCTCAGCGTGAGCCGGGTATGGGTCGGGTATCAGCTTGCAATTGCACATGCACGTAAAGGGGTCGTAAAGGGGTCGGTCATAAAGGGGTCGGTCAAAAGTATTGTCATATCACGTTTTGCCTTTTGGCTTGGTCCGATGTGGCTTCTTCCGATTCTGCCAATACAGCAAATGTTGTAAATGCCCGCGCGTGCCCATCTGCAACCGCCGGGCAATCCATTTCAATGACACCGTCGTCTCCTCCCGCAGCCGGCTTGCCAGGCGCACCTTGAATTGATCCCCTTTGCGCCGCTCCGGCAACGCCTTCTCCTCCCACCCCTGGCGCTTGAGTTCCTCCGCCACGATCCGCTCGGCCTTCGCTTCCGCCGATTCCCGCAGTTCCTCTCCGTAATGCCAGCCTCCGGCTTGTGCGCCCACCTGCGCCAACAGTTCCTCCTTGAGCGCCTTTTCTCCGAAAAACCAGCCCCGACGGATCGGCTTGTAGTCGCTTCGGTCCTCCGCCCCGCGCCGCGCCTCCAAAACTTCTTCCAACCGTCTCCGAAAAGCCGGCTATTGTAAAGAATCGTCGCATCTTCGTCCTTTCAGGCAATTGGCCACGGTATGCCGACACCCCATCTGCAGGCGGCCCGCCATCCAATCCAACGTCATCACGGTTTCGCATCTTGGCCCACAAGCCCATTCCTGACTCAGTATGAAATCGCAAATCTTCACACGCACTCCAAGCGGAGCGGAAGAATTTCAGACCCAAGCCGTGTTCTCGATTCTCCCGCCCTGACTCAACGCCCGGATTCACGATCCTGCCAACCGCATCTTGGCAAGAGTGCAATCCATTTTGCTGGCATCCATGGTCGGTATGGATTGGCCGGGCAAAAAAGGTTCATGGGTTGCCAAAACTGGTGGAGCAGCAAAACCGGCACCCTGCCAGTCTGACAACACGGACTGGCGATTATGCTCCGGGTAGGGAAAAGCTGGGGCCGGTTCGCGAATTGTGAATTCACTGGCAAGCTTGATTACGGAACATCCCTTTTTGACCGGGATGAGGCCGGCGCACTTGGACGTGTTGTCCGCGTGCGCCATGCAAACGCAGTTTGCCAAGGATCAATTGATCTTCCGCGAAGGCGATCTGGCCAACCGGTTTTATTTGATCGAGAGCGGCTCGATTGCCCTCGAATCGCACGCGGACGACGCGCACCGGGTCCTGATCCAGACGGTTGGCGGCGGTGAGGTTCTGGGGTGGTCGTGGTTGTTTCCGCCGTATTACTGGCACTTTGATGCGCGCACTTTGCAGCCGACCAAGGCGGTGTTTTTCTATGGCACGCGTTTGCGGACGCAGTGCGAGGAAGATCATGATTTCGGTTACGAACTGATCAAACGCATGGCGTCGGTGGCGATCCGCCGGCTGCAAGCGGCGCGCGAACAGATGGTGGAATTCTACGGCCATTCGGAACGATACACCGCCGGAGGGCCGGGTAAATTTGGGTAGGGCCAGCGAAGCAAGCAGTCAGAAATCGCAGGCGGGCTGGATACAACTCCAGCGGCAGCCGGGTCAAAGCAGTCTAAGGGATTCCCTTAGACTGGGTAGAGTGGTGTGCCAATCCACAATCGGGGGAAGTCTGGATTGTTACGGAAGGCGCATTAACTTAATTTGCTGCCATGCAAACAACATTTGCTAGGCAGACCATCGAACCCACCACCGTCGCCACCTTGCCCGCCCGCGGCGGCGGGGCGATCACCGGCACCCTGACTTCGGGAAACGGCGTGATTGCCCGGACGCGAGAGGGCGCCAAACCCAGAAGCCAGGCGATGAACGGAAATGGGACCAAGGGATTGATTGAGGCCCTGATGAATTCCAGGATTTATCAGGACTACGAACGCGCGTTCTCGGAAACCACCGGCCTCCCCATCACCTTGCGTCCGGTGGAAACCTGGCAATTACCCCACCACGGCAAACGCAACGAAAGCCCGTTCTGCGATCTGATGGCCCAGAAAAGCCGCGCCTGCGCCGCGTGTTTGCAGGTTCAGGAGAAGCTTTGCGCCAGTTCCGTTCATGAAGCGCAAACCGTAGCCTGTCCCGTCGGCATGTGCGACACCGCCGTGCCGGTGCGCTTGGGCGACCGCCTGATCGGTTTCCTGCAAACGGGCCAAGTCTTCCGCAAGAAACCCTCCTCCGCACAATTTGACCGCACTGCCAAGCTCGTCGCCGAGTGGGGCGTGAACGTGGACCGCAAGAAACTTGAATCCGCCTACTTCCGCACCCGGGTAGTTTCTTCCAAACAGCACGATTCGGTGGTCAAACTCCTGACAATTTTTGCCCAGCACTTGTCCATGTTGAGTAATCAGGTGTTGGTGCAGCACGAGAACGCCGAACCGCCCGTCATCCGGCGTGCCAAGGAATACATCCAGGAACATCAAGCCGAGGAAATCTCGCTGGGGCAGGTCGCCAAGGCGGTCAACACGAGCACCTTTTACTTCTGCAAAATGTTCAAGAAGATGACCGGCATCAATTTCACCGATTACCTGTCGCGCGTGCGGATCGAGAAGTCCAAAAACCTGTTGCTCAATCCGAACCTGCGCGTGAGCGAAATCGCGTTCGAAGTGGGATTTCAATCGCTCACTCATTTCAATCGCGTGTTCAAAAAGGTCTTGGGCCAGACCCCCACGGAATATCGCGCACAACTCTTGGGATGCTAAAGGCGGGAACGCGTCGGCTGGGGAGAGCGATTCGCGGAAAGTGATTCGTAACGCCCGCACAACAAAGGGACGAAAGGTTGGGGACTCCATCCTGCGCGGGTTTGTCAGCACTGGTTAACCGGTAGGATTCAAGCCCGGCTGTCAGGGGATCGGGAGGTTCTTTGCGATCGCCGCACGTTTGTGGAATAATTGGCCCGGCGGACAATGCATACACTCGCACCACCGGATTCACATCATCTCAACGCGGCTTTCGGCTGGCTGGGTCTGGGGTTGCGCACGGAAGCGCAGGCAGAACTGAACTTGATTTCACCCGAGCAGCAACGGCATCCCGACGTCCTCGAACTGCGCTGGGATATTCACGCGACGGAGCGACGATGGGACGCCGCCCTGGACGTGGCGCGCACATTGATCGAACGCGCTCCGGAGCGTGTGTCGGGCTGGTTGCATCAGGCCTACGCCTTGCGGCGTGTGCCGGACGGCGGTTTGGAGAAAGCCTGGAGCGCCCTCAAGCTGGCGGCTGGGAAGTTCCCACAGGAGTCGTTGATTGCGTATAATCTCTCCTGTTACGCCTGTCAGATGCGGCAACTCGACGAGGCCCGTATGTGGCTTCAGCGCGCCATTCGGCTGGGCGGACGGGAACACATCAAGGAGTTGGCCTTGGATGATTCGGACTTGGAATCCTTGTGGCCGGAAATTCGTGAGCTGTGATGAGCATATCCGATGGTGACCGAATGTCGCAGTCGTTTCAGTGGCCATCCAATTGGTTGCTACCCATCAGGTCCGCCGCAGTCTCGCCACAAAGGCTCCGTCCACCGCCTCGTTGAACGGCAGTAACTCGCGCTGGTGCTCCAGTTTGAACGCGCCTTGTTCCTGGAGGAATTGGGCCACCACGCCGCCATTTTCCTCCGGCTCCAAACTGCACGTACTGTAAACCAGCACGCCGCCCGGTTTCAGCAGAGCGGCGGTTTCGCCCAGCAGCTTCCTTTGGGTGGCGACGAGACGTTCGATTTCCTCGGGCCGGACGCGCCAGCGTAGGTCCACGCGCCGACGCATGACGCCGGTATTGGAGCAGGGAGCATCCAGAAGAACTTTATCAAAGTGCCGGCGGTTGCCGGGCCGCGCCAATGGGAGCGATGTCTCAGTCCCGGCTGGCCGCGTCGCGATGCCAATTTCATTGTCGAGCAGGACGGTTTCAACACACGTCACGCCCAGGCGGGCGCAGTTCTCGTGAACCAGCTTGAGCCGCTCAACCGCAACATCCGCGGCCACGATGTGGCCTTCGTTGCGCAACCGTTGCGCAATATACGTCGTCTTGCCACCAGGCGCCGCGCACGCATCGAGAATCAACTCACCGGGCCGGGGATCAAGTTGCTGCACGGCGAGCAAAGTGCCGGGGTCTTGAATGTAGAATGCGCCTTGCTGGAAACTCGGCAGGCGCGACAACGGTGGATGCGACCTCAGTTCGAACGCCAGATTCTCCTCGCACCAGTCGCGGCGGATGAAATCATACTCCACGTTTTCCGCGCGCCATTGCGCCACCAACTTCGCGGCGTCCGTCCTGAGTGTGTTGACGCGGGCGCAGGTTGCGGGCGGGGTATTGTTCCATTCCAGCAATTGCCGCGTGCGCTCGTCGCCCCACCGCTGGCGCCATCTTTCCACGAGCCATTCCGGGTGGGAATAGCCCAGCGCCGGATGAGTGGTTTTGAGTTCGGCCAGCAACTGTTTTGTGGCCGCCAATTCCCGCAGATAGCCGCGCAAGACGGCGTTAACGAAGCCGGCTTGCGGGCCAAAACCAGCTTGCTTGGCCATCTCCACCGTTTCATGCACGGCGGCGTGTTCGGGGATGCGATCAAGCCAGAAAATCTGATAAAGCCCGAGTCGCAATGAATCCTGCAAAGCGGCTTTCTGCGTGCGGCCCTGGGTTTTACGGGCGATGAGCCAGTCGAGCGTGGCCTGCCAGCGGACGACGCCATAGACCAATTCCTGGCACAATCCGCGGTCGGCGGGCGTCAATTTTACCCCCGTAAGCGCGTTTTCGAGCAGATTTTCAACGAATTCAAGGCCCGCGCATCGGCGTTGCAGGACGCGTGCCGCAATTTGTCTTGGATTTTGACCGCTCACTGAGTTTAATCATGCCATGCTGCTGACTGGACGCGAGAATTAACGGATTTATATGAGAGAAGAATTTGAGAAGATCGCGGTGGCCGGAAAGATCGAAGGCCGACATATCGAACCGTTGATTCATCTGACGACAAGCGGTTACTGCATGCATCGCAGTTGGGGTTTCGGACGGATCAAGACGGTGGACACGGTCTTTGCGCGCTTCACGATTGATTTCCCAAACAAGCCGGGCCACACGATGGACCTGGCGTTCGCCGCCGAATCACTCCGCCCCATCTCCAAGGATCATGTGCTGGCGCGCAAAGCCGCCGATCTCGAGGGTTTGCGCCAGATGGCGGCGCTGAATCATCTCGATCTCATCAAGCTGGTGTTGAACAGCAACGGCGGAAAAGCCACGGTGGATCAAATCCAGCAGGCGCTGGTGCCGGATATCATCCGCGATGACTGGAAGAAGTGGTGGGAAACCGCCAAACGCGAGATGAAGAAGGATGGCCACTTCCAGGTGCCGCTCAAGAAAACCGAGCCGGTCGTATATCAGACCGAGGAGGTTTCATTGCAGGACCGGTTGCTCGGAGAATTCCGCGCGGCGAAAGGGTTGAAAGCCCGGGTTGCGGTGGCCACCGAACTGGTCAAGAACAGCGACGACCTGACGGATAAACCGGCTGCGGCCGCCGAGGTGATTCCCGCGTTGAACGCCGAGATCGCCACGCATCAGCGCACGCAGCCAGCCGTGGCGCTGGAAGCGATCTTCGTCCGGGACGACTTGCGGGCCGCCGCGAACCTGCCCCCCGCCGAGGGCGAACTCACTGCGGCGCTCCTCTGGGCATCGGAGGCCAAGTTCGCGGTATTGATGGAAATGCTGCCGGCGGCCAAACACCGTCGTGCGCTGGAATCATTCAAAGCGACGAACCCGGAGCACTGGTCCGATGCCGTGCGCACGTCGCTCAATTCGGTTTCTGCCCGGCTGTGCCGGGAATTCGCCAGCTTGCTGATGCAGGAGGGCAAGACCGCCGAACTCAAAGAAACCCTGGCCCGGCTCATCAGCCAGCATAGCGCCAGCAGCGAGTTGCTGCTCTGGTTGGGCAAGGATCGCAGTGATACCTTCGCCGACATTCTGGGGCCAGAGGTGTTCCGCGCCATGCTCACCGCGATGGAACGCGACCAGTTCAACGAGAAACGCTCCAACCGCCTGCGCGAATTCGTGGTGGACGATCAGTCGCTGCTGGCGGACCTGACGGCGGCCGCCGATTTGGAGGTCATCAAGGACCTGACGCGCACCCTGCAACTTTCGTCGGTGTTTGACGACATGGACAAACGCTCGCTGCTCGCGCGACTGGTCAAAAGTCATCCGGCGGTGCAATCCCTCGTCACCGGTGAACAAACCAAGCAGGAAGCCACCCTCGTGGTGTCTTGGGAGAGTCTGGAACGCCGGAACAGCGAGTACCGCGAACTGGTGGACAAAAAGATTCCCGCCAACTCCAAGGAAATCGCCATCGCCCGCAGCTATGGTGACTTGAGTGAGAATCACGAGTTCAAGGCGGCCAAGGAAATGCAGGGCATCCTCAAGAAGCGCAAGGCGGAACTCGAAATCCTGCTCTCCCGGGCGCGCGGAACCGACTTCGCCAACGCCCGCACCGACGTGGTGAGTATCGGAACGGTTGTGACTGCCTTCGACTTGGAGGAGAACGTGGTTGAGACTTTTACGATTCTGGGCGCGTGGGACTTCGACGCGGACAAGAACATCATCAGTTATCTCACCCCCGTGGGCCAGGCGCTGCTCAACCGCAGTGTTGGGGAGGTCGTCGAATTTGAACTGCACGGCGCACAGCACCGCCACCGCATTGACCGGATTGAACCTTACGCCGCGTCGGAGCTGCCGGCGCCCCCAACGATTGCGGAAAGCCGCAGCGCAGAACCACCGACCCCGAACGCGCCCGCCGCCGAGTCGTCGCCAGTCGAAGCCAGTGGCGAGAATCCCGTCCCGTTCTCTGCTTAACAAGCGCCTTGGGTGCGGAGGACCAAGCGGCAGTCCCCTGCCGCTGCCGCCGGGCTGACCCAACTCCCTCAACGGGCTGCAATTGAGAGTGACTTATCGCAGCTTCCGGCGCACATTCGCTGCGCTTGAACCGTATGAATAAACCCTCCCTCAAGTCTGCTCCGGTTTCGCGCGGCGGCCGTTTCGTCGGCCATCCGGCGGACGACGTTGCGCGCTTCTCTGAATCCATCTCCTTTGACTGGCGGCTGTGGAAACACGACCTCCTCGGCTCAATGGCCCACGCCACCATGCTCCAGAAAATCGGCGTGCTCACCAAAGCCGAGGCCAAGGCCATCATCGCCGGGCTGGACAAGATCGGGAAGGAGATCAAGTCTGGCACGTTCAAGTGGAAGCCCGAACTCGAAGACGTTCACATGAACATCGAGTCCGCGCTCACCGAGCGCGTGCCCGCCGGCGCCAAACTCCACACCGCCCGCTCGCGCAATGACCAGGTCGCCCTCGACGTGCGCCTCTGGACGCGCGACGAAATCACTGCGTTGCTCGGCGAAATCGTCAGTTTGCAGCGTGCGCTCGTCGCCCTCGGCGAACACAATGCCGATGTCATCATCCCCGGCTACACGCACCTGCAACGCGCGCAGCCCGTCTATTTCGCGCATCATCTGCTCGCCTACGTCGAGATGCTCGAACGCGATTGCGAACGGCTCTGGGATTGTTACTCGCGCGTCAACGTCTGCCCGCTCGGCAGCGGCGCGATTGCGGGTTCAACCTTGAAACTGGATCGTGTGCTCGTCGCCAAACTGCTCGGCTTCGTGGACGCCGACGGCAAGGTTCAATTCACGCAAAACTCGATGGACGCCGTGAGCGACCGCGATTTCGCCATCGAATTCTGCGCCGCCGGCGCGGTGCTCGCCATGCACCTGTCGCGGCTCGCGGAGGACGTGATTCTCTGGGCCAGCGCGGAGTTCAACTTCATCAAAATCGCCGACGCCTACACCACCGGTTCGTCGCTCATGCCGCAGAAGAAAAATCCCGACGTGGCCGAGTTGACGCGCGGCAAGACCGGGCGCGTGTATGGTAATCTCATGTCCCTGCTCACGCTGCTCAAGGGCCTGCCCATGACCTACAATCGCGATTTGCAGGAAGACAAGGAACGACTGTTCGACACCGCCGACACCGTGCGCGCCTGCGTGCGACTCATGTCCGCCATGCTGCAACACACCAGCGTGAACTCCTTCTCCTGCCTCGCCGCCGCGAGCGATCCCGCGTTGCTCGCGACCGACCTCGCCGATTACCTCGTGCAAAAAGGGATGCCGTTCCGCAAAGCCCATCACGTGGTGGGCGCAGTGGTGGCGTTGTGCGAAGGCTCGGGCAAACCGCTCAACAAACTCACCCTCGCCGACCTGCAATCCGTGGACAAAACCTTCGAGCGCGATGCGCTGGCGGTTTTCAACCTCGAAAAGGCGATGGCCAAACGCAATCTCCCCGGCGCGCCCGGCACAAAGGAAGTGGCGAGGCAGTTGGCAAGGTGGCGGAAGTTGTTGGGTTGAACCACGGATGAACAGCAATCCGCAGATGACGCGGACTCGGGGGATTCATGCCCGCCCGGTTTAGCTCCGTAGGAGCGGAATCTTTGTAGAATCGCCACTGCCGAATCCCCAAGCCCCAGCGGGGCGGCATATTCCGCTCCTGACGGAGCTCGGTTTTGTTTGGGTCACGTTTCTACAAATATAACGCGCCGCTGGCGCTCAATCAGAATCTCCCCGCCGCGAAGGAAGTTGGCGAAACAGTTGGCGCGGTGGCAGAAGTTGTTGGGTGTGTGAAAAGCGGTGGAGGGCCACCGCACTTCAAGACGCTGCGCGTTCGCCGGGCCGCTCTCGAACCGCGCGTCAGCGTCTTGGACTGCGCCAGCCCTCTGGCGCTTTGGTATCGCGCGACTGTGATGTAACGAGTTCAGCAGCAGTCGCAGTGAAACCGAAATTTTGTTCCCTCACCAAAAACCTGCTTGATCCTCGGCCCATCAACCGGCAATCGAACGGCTTCTCTTCGAGTTCGGCGTGCGCGTTTCGATCACCATGTGCCGTCCAGCGTTCAGGTGATCTCAATTCCAACCGGACAGTGGTCGCTGCCCATAATCTCGGGGCGGATGAAGGCGCGCTTCAAGCGCGGGCGCAAGGCGGCACTGACGAGGAAATAATCAATGCGCCAGCCAATGTTCCGCGCCCGGACCCCCGGCATCTGGCTCCACCAGGTGTAGTGCCCGCCGCGTTGCTCAAATTCCCGAAAGGTGTCGAGGAATCCCGCCTTCACCAGGGCGTCGAATCCGGCGCGTTCTTCGGGGGTGAAGCCATGGTTGCCCACATTGGCTTTGGGATTCGCCAGGTCCAGTTCCGTGTGCGCGACGTTCAGGTCGCCGCAGAAAATCACCGGCTTCCGGCGTTCGAGTTTCTTCAGGTAGCGCAGGAAGACGCGATCCCATTGCTGGCGATAATCCAGCCGCGTGAGTTCGCGCTGCGAATTCGGCACGTAAACATTCACGAGAAAGAACTCGGCGAACTCGGCGGTCAGCACGCGGCCCTCCTGGTCGTGTTCGGTAAGACCAATGCCTTGGGTGACACTCAACGGGCGCACCTTGGTGAAGATCGCCGTGCCGGCGTAGCCCTTCTTCCGCGCCACGTTCCAGTAGGTCGTGTAACGGGCCGGCCACAACTGCTCGACATCATCCGGACTGCATCTGGTTTCCTGGAGGCAAAGCACTGCGGGGTTCTCGGCATCGAGAAACTCCAGAAAGTTCTTTCGCAACACGGCGCGCAAGCCATTGACGTTCCAGGAAACAAATTTCACGGCGCGGAGATTATCCAACCCGGCCGGCAACGCCAGCCCCGTCAACGAGAGCGGGGTTCATAATGCGTCATTCGTATTCCGATCGCGCGCCCGCCGGGAATGGGGAAAACTGCGGGCTTGCCGAATCGCACCTCAAAGGCCATGTAATGCCGGTCAACGCATGAACCGTTACTCCAGCTTGTTTACACTGATGGTCCTGGTCTGGGGACCGTTGCCTTGGACCGCTCGGAGTAGCGAGCCGGAACCGTTGCCTGCGGTCGAGACGGTCCTGCAATGGGTGCTGGCCCGGGCAGGGCAGGAGAGCGAACCGGATCGCGAATTCAATCAAGCTTACCGTTACACTCACACGCGCGTCACTGAACAGCGCGACGGAAACGGTGGATTGAAGAAGCGCGAAGAAAAGACCAGCATCCGGCATCCCGGGCTTGAGGTTGGTCCGACGAACTCAAGCACTCGCGGTCGGGCCTACGAGAAGCGTGATTTTCCGCCCAGCGAAGAATTGGTGAAGCGGTTTGATTTCACGCTGTCCGGCCGGGAAGTGGTCAATGGACGGACGGCGTTGGTGCTGGATTTCAAACCCGCCAATTCGCAGCCGGCGGCGCAGAATCTCCAGGAGCGGTTCATCAATCGAATCGCCGGGCAGGTGTGGGTGGACGAAACGGACCATGTCCTCGCCAAAGCCAAGCTGCGGCTCACGGAGAAGGTCAACGTCTTCGGCGGCCTGGTCGGCAACGTGACCCGCCTGGAGATTGCCTTCGATCGCGAGCGGACGGTCGAGGGGTTCTGGTTCACGCGGCGGTCGAATTGGCACCTGGCCGGACGCGAACTCTTCAGCCAGCGCACCATTGACTTTCAGGAGCACAAGACTGACGTGCAGAAGGTGGAATGACGCGGCGTGCTCCGAGACGTCCAACCGCGCTGCCAGTTCGTTCCTCGTCTTCAGCCTCCTCCCCGTGCCGCAAGGAAACCGAGTCGGCGTTCCGGTGACGGCGATGGCGTGCAGGTGAGAAACTCCGCCATCCGCTCCGTTCGTTGATCGTGGCCAGAATGTTTCCGATGATCTCCGCCTTCAGCTGTGCGCCCAGCAGGTTGCCAACTTGCGACCCAGCCGGACGCCGGTCTGCGTTACGTCCATAGGCGACACCTATCGTAACCACAGGAAAAAAGTATTTTAACAATGGCGCCATGACTGGTTCAATGAGAGGGAACTAAGAAATGCACGCGCTGAAGCGCCCTGAACACACAAACTCGACTGGCGACGATCCGACGACCGAAAACAACAATTCAATTCAAGCAAGTTAAGGAGAAAACATTCATGTCAACCGAAGCTAAATGTCCCTTCAACCACGGCGCCGGCCTGACCGCCGCCACCCAAAATCGCGATTGGTGGCCAAACCAGTTGAAAGTCGAACTGCTGAACCAACATACCTCGAAGTCCAATCCGATGGCGCCGGACTTCGACTATGCGAAGGAGTTCAAGAGCCTCGATTACGCGGCATTGAAAAAAGACCTCGCCAAGGTCATGACCGATTCACAGGAGTGGTGGCCGGCGGATTTCGGTCACTACGGCCCGTTGTTCATTCGCATGGCCTGGCACAGCGCTGGCACCTACCGCACGGGTGACGGTCGCGGCGGCGGCGGTCGTGGGCAACAGCGTTTTGCCCCGCTGAACAGTTGGCCGGACAACGTCAGCCTCGACAAAGCGCGGCGACTCCTTTGGCCGATCAAACAAAAATACGGCAAGAAGATCTCGTGGGCTGACTTGATGATCCTTGCGGGCAATGTCGCGCTCGAAACGATGGGATTCAAAACGTTCGGCTTCGCCGGGGGCCGCGAAGACACCTGGGAGCCGGATCACGACGTTTACTGGGGCAAAGAAATGAAGTGGCTGGATGACCAGCGTTACACCGGCGACCGCAAACTCGAAAATCCGCTGGCGGCCGTGCAGATGGGATTGATTTACGTGAACCCGGAAGGACCGAACGGCAATCCCGATCCCGTGGCCGCGGCCCGCGACATTCGCGAAACCTTCGCTCGCATGGCGATGAATGACGAGGAAACCGTGGCGCTCATCGCCGGCGGCCACACGTTCGGTAAAACCCACGGCGCTGGACCGGCTTCCCACGTCGGACCAGAACCCGAAGCGGCTCCGCTCGAACAGCAGGGCTTGGGCTGGAAGAACACCTACGGCACCGGCAAAGGCGGCGATACGATCACCAGCGGCCTGGAAGTCACCTGGACCACCACGCCGACCAAATGGAGCAATAACTTTTTGTGGAATCTGTTTGGCTACGAGTGGGAACTCACCAAGAGTCCGGCGGGCGCCCATCAATGGCAGCCCAAGCACGGCATGGGTGCCGGCACCGTACCGGATGCTCACGACCCATCCAAGCGACACACCCCCTCAATGCTGACCACCGATCTCGCGTTGCGCTTCGATCCTGCGTACGAAAAAATCTCGCGGCGTTTCCTCGAGAATCCCGATCAATTCGCCGATGCATTTGCCCGGGCGTGGTTCAAACTGACGCATCGCGACATGGGGCCGCGCACCCGTTATCTCGGACCGGAAGTGCCCAAGGAGGAACTCCTCTGGCAGGACCCGATTCCGGCGGTGAATCATCCGTTGATTGACGCGACCGATATTGCGGCACTCAAAGCCAAGGTGCTGGCTTCCGGCCTGACGGTTTCGGAACTGGTTTCCACGGCTTGGGCGGCGGCATCCACATTCCGTGGCTCCGACAAGCGCGGCGGCGCGAATGGCGCGCGCATCCGCCTCGCGCCGCAGAAATTCTGGGAAGTCAATCAGCCGGCGCAACTCGCCAAAGTGTTGAGCGCCCTGGAAGGCATTCAGTCGGAGTTCAACCAGGCGCAATCTGGCGGCAAGCAAGTCTCGCTCGGGGACCTGATTGTTCTGGCCGGTTGCGCCGGAGTTGAGCAGGCCGCCAAGAACGCCGGTCACCCCGTCACCGTTCCCTTCACTCCGGGACGCAGGGACGCGTCGCAGGAACAAACCGACGTGGCGTCGTTCGCCGTGCTCGAGCCTATCGCCGATGGTTTCCGCAATTATCTCAAGGGCAAATACACCTTGGCGGCGGAACACCTGCTGATTGACAAGGCGCAGTTGCTCACGCTCTCCGCACCGGAAATGACCGTGCTCATCGGCGGTATGCGCGTCCTGAAAACCAACGTCGGCGGAACGTCACATGGCGTCTTCACAAAACGACCCGAGGCGCTGACCAACGACTTCTTCGTCAACCTGCTTGACATGGGCACGGAATGGAAACCTGTCTCACCGGAGGCGGACCTGTTTGAAGGCCGTGACCGCAAGACGGGGAACATCAAGTGGACCGGCACGCGCGTGGACCTGATCTTCGGTTCAAACTCTCTTCTCCGCGCGCTCGCCGAGGTTTACGGAAGTTCTGATGCACAGGAAAAATTTGTTAACGACTTCATCACCGCCTGGAACAAGGTGATGAACCTTGACCGTTTCGACCTCGCGTAACCGCGGCCCTCTGCTGAAAGATCACGACCCGCGGGCTTCACCTGCGGGTCGCTTTTTCTACGTCAGGTTCAAGTTCGTCGCGACTTGGCCGCATTCAACTGCTGCCGCGCCGGCTTCTCCAACGTGCCCAACCGCTGGGCCAGAGTTCAGCAGTCGTCCGATCAAAGCATGCGTGAAGCTCGTCAATGACGCCGCGGAGGCCTCCGTTTTTGGGCAAAAGCCGGATGCGGTCACAAAACGACGCTTTCAATGCCGTCGAATACCGCCTCATCAAAATCTGTTCCGAGGTCGAGGTTGGCGCTATAGTCCGCTCGCCCAACTATGAACCGTCAAAGCGTCAACGTGTTTTACTGGCTCACTCGCGCGCTGTTGCGCGCCGCCCTGGGGGCGTACTTCACCCGCATGGAACGCTTCCACGCGGAGCGCGTGCCGGCGACGGGGCCGGTGCTGTTTGTCTCGAACCACCCCAACTCGCTCACGGATGCCTTCGTCATCGCGGCCTCGGTGCGGCGCAAGGTCCATTTCGTCGGCACGGTGCAGTTGTTTCGTTTGCCGCTGATGCGCTGGCTACTGTCGCGCTGCGGGGTGATCGCCATCAATCGCGTGGCGGATGATCCGCGCGCGATGCGCACGGTGCGGGACACTTTTGAGGCCTGTTATCAAGTGCTCGAACCCGGCGGGGCTATTGCCATTTTCCCCGAGGGCATCACGCACGATGATCCACAATTGAAAACGGTGAAAACCGGCGCGGCCCGGATGGCAGTGGAACTGAACGAACGGCACGGCGGCAGATCGGGTCTGCAGATTGTGCCAGTGGGACTGACGTTCGCGGCCAAGGAACATTATCGCAGCGAAGTGCTCGTGAACTTCGGCGCGCCCATTGGCGTGAACGAGTTTCTCAGCGGTGTGGCCAACAGCCGCCCGGAGCGGATTCGCGCCCTCAACGCTGAAATCGAACGCCGGATTCAAGAGTTGATCCTCCATCTGCCTCAACTCGAACGGGCGCGCGTGGTGAGCGCCGTCAAGCGGCTGTATCTCGACCGCCTATATTCTGGCAATCGCGTGATTCATGAACCGGTGAAGCCGCGCGCGGAGGAATTGTTGCTCACCCAGGCGATCGCGCAGGCGGTGGATTACATTTACGCGCATCAACCCAACCAGGCCGAGGTTTTTGTGCGCAAACTTGATCTTTACGAGCGCTGGCTGCAACGGCTCGGGCTGGCGGATGAATCCGTGGCGCAACTTTCGGAAACGCGCCGCCTCGCGAAGTTGGGTCTCGTATGGACGATAGTGGGCTTGGTGGCCGCGCCGGTGGCGGCGTACGGTTGGTTGCATCGCTGGCTGCCGTGGCGCGTGGTGTGCGCGATCATCCGGCAGCAGACGCAGCAGGCGAAGAATCAAACACGCGTTTCCACCACGGCCATGGTAGGCGGGTTGTTTTGCTTCACGGCCTGCTATCTCGTTTACGTCGCGCTTTTCCACGGGTGGATTGGCGGGCTGTGGACGGTGTGGTACGCGCTGTCGTTGCCGGTGTCAGGTTTGGTGGCGCATTACTACGCGCTAGGCTGGCGGCAGTTTATGACCGGGACGCGCACCGCGGCGTTGCTCTTGCGCGGCCCGTTCGCGGCGCGGCGACTATTGGCCCGTCGCAAGGCCTTGATCGCGGAGATTGAAGCCGCCCGCTGGCAGGTGCCCGCCGAAGCGCTGGCGCCACAGCCCAAAGTGTGAGCCTTGCGTTCACCGAGCGTGAGGCGAGATGGATGTCGGTAACGCCGACTTTCCAGTCGGCACAGGGAGATCGGAAAACTGGCTTCACGCGCTTGCGCTCCATGGGTCGTGAGCAAGTACGAAAGCAACAGGAAACTTCCCAAGAACCGGCCTCTCCCCATTCCCTCTTCCCTCTTCCGCCCAATAGACACTCCAAGCCAAGATTTCAGCGGCGATTTTATCTGTCCTTCAGGTTAGCGCTTTCCTTAGATCAAACACTGCAACTGTCTTTCGACGGCGAAATATCCCGGGCTTTATCGTGATCACTCCGTTTTCCATCATGGCCGGGTTCGCAGAGCCATCGGCACCGAAAAACTTTCCTTTCGCATCGGCTGCTCCGAACCATTTTCCCTCAAACCTTGAGCCGTCGCTCAATTCGAGTTTGACCTTGCCTTTGGGAAGACCGTTGGCGAAACGTCCTTCGATCTTTTCCCCGCTTTTGAAAGTCAGGACGCCTTCCCCCCACATCACACCGTTGGCAAACCGCCCGGCATAGAACCACTTTCCCGGTCGCGTCAGCGTGCCTTGCCCGCGCCACTTGCCAAATGACCATCGGCCTTCGTAGCGCAAACCATCAGTATGTGTGGCGGTTCCAATTCCGTGCCGCCAAAAGAGAAACTTGCGGCCCGTGTAAGTCTTGATCCTTCCCTGCGCGACCAGCGGGCGTGCTGCGATGGCAGCTTCGATCTCCTTCAACTCCCTCTGCGATATGCCGCTGGAGCGCTGGTTAAACCCAGTCTGGCTGTTCAGTGGTCTCTCCAGCAAGGCCGCGCGTTCGCGTTCGATGCGTCGCATCTCCTGAACTCGGGGATAAGGCGATGCCGGGTTTCCCACCAAAAAGTCTTCCCATTCGCGATCATTCATAATGAACCTTTCTCTTTGCAGCGACTTCGCCGTCTGTCTTGCGATCGGTGCTGTTGGACAGCAGCGACTCAGCGATTCTGGACATTGGGCATCCATCAACTTGGCCATTCAAGATTGCCCATGAACTGCGCGTGGGTGACATGCCGGTCATTGAAGCAGAACCGCCATCGGGGAGTGCTTCATGCAACTCCCAGCAATTGCCGTGGTGATCGCGGGCTACTCTTGAACCCGCACATTGCATGCACCGTCTCATCGGAAGCTGATCCAGCCCACGTTTACTGCTGCAGGGTCCGATAGTAACCAGATGCCACAGGCGGATCCATATCATGGAACTGCCCGGTTCCGTCTGGCGCAATCACGATCTGGTTGACATTCGTCCAAGGCCCCGTGACAGAAACCGCTCGCTGAACCAGCTGAGTTGTTCCAGCCAAACCCGAGAGGTTGAGATTCACGTTACCGGGGGCGAACGCTGGTGGCTGGAGCAGGACGGGAGGGGGAGGTTCAAGCAGCACGAGGCCGCCGCGCACTTGGTTGTCAAACAGCAACCAACTACCGCCAGCCAAGAGCTTCCCACCACCGGCATCAGCCAAAACAGGAATGCTTGGCGGCCCGCTCCCGGGAACAACGCTTGGCACCGTGAGCGACTGGTCAAGACTGCCATCGGTGTTAAGACGAGCGAAGTATCTGCGGGCTGTGCCCGAGAAGGCTGTAAAGGGCCCGGCTGCAACGACTCTGCCGTCCATCTGAATGTGAATGGACTCAACCGTGTTGTTGAAACCGCTGCCCACCGTGAAATTCGTATCGAGTGAACCGTCTGGATTCAAACGAGCGATGCGATTTCGACCCGCGCCGTTGAATGTTGTAAATCGGCCGCCAACAAGAATCTTGCCATCACCCAGAAGCACCAGTGCTTCAACTTCGTTGTTGAAGCCGCTGCCCGGGTCAAAAGAGGTGTCCAGTGTCCCGTCTGAATTGAGCCGTGCGATCCGATTGCGTCCCGTACCACCAACGGCTGTAAAGTCTCCGCCGATGATGATCTTTCCATCCGCCTGCAGGACCATCTCGTTTGCTGACGCTCCGCCTGTGAAGTTTGTGTCGAGTGAGGCGTCAGCGTTATAGCGATAAATGCCATCGAGGTCACTGCGTCGAGTTGAGACCAGTAGTTTTCCGTCGGGTTGTAGCAAAAGTGAAATGACATCCCAATGAGGATTGAAGGGCAAGGGCAAGTCGTAGTTGGTTTCAACGGTGCCGGTAGGCCCTAACCTCTTGATGAATCCCCAACCACCAGCGTAAGCGGAATAGCGACCGCCAACAATAACCTTGCCATCGGACTGAACTGCTGTCGCGGTGACTACACTTGGACTGGAAGAATTCTGCAAGCTTTCGGTAAAGCCGCCGCCAGCCACGAAATGCGTGTCAACCGTACCATCAGCATTCAGCATTACGATGTTCGTCCTGTTGATTCCAGCGACGTGATTGAACAGCCCGCCCACGAGCAGCTTTCCGTCTCCAGCGGCTGACACAGAATAAACTTCTCCGGGTATTCGGATTTTCGATTCGAGGAAAGGAAAGTCAATTGAACCGTCACTCGTCATGCGAACCACGCCATTGACTGGAGTGTCCGCATAGGAAAGGAATCTCCCGGCAACTAAAAACTTCCCGTCCGGCTGAACTGCCACCGCGTGAGCCGGGCCGTACGGTGGGAAGCCGCTGCCCGCATTAAAGACTGAATCTAGAGTCCCGCTCGGATTTAACAAAGCAATCCCCACTCGTCCACCATCGCCCTGACCTTCCCCTACTAATAAAACTTGACCGTTGGGAAGGATCTCCATGTCTTCTACAGCGTAGAAGTCAAAAATGTCATCAGTGTCAGGATTGAAGGTGACATCGAGCGACGCATCGGTTTTCAACCTAGCCACTCCAGAGCGAATCTCGCTCCCGTATCCGGAGAAGCGGCCAACGGCAATGATTTTACCGTCTTCCTGCACCACCAGATCCCGCACCTCACCCGAACTCCCGAATCCGAAGGTGGGAGGAGCGAAGGTAACATCGAGGGTGCCGTTTGTGCTCAGACGGTAGATTCCGTCACGCGTTGTACCTCGATATGCGTTGTAGGTTGTTCCAACGACAATCTTTCCGTCGCTTTGCACAGCCAAGGAGAAAACCCGACCCTGTGGGTTCTTGCCCGATATGCTGTTTGGGTCAAAATCCGTCTCCAGAGTTCCGTCCTCATTCAGGCGAGCCACGCGAGAGCGGACGTTTCCGTCGAAGGAATTAAAATCTCCTCCTACAAAGATCGTTCCGTTGGTCTGGACCAATACAACCCGAACGGTGTCGTCGAAGCCGAAACCTGGATCAAACCCCAAGTCGAGGCTTCCATCGGAGTTCAGACGAGCAATGTGGCTGCGGCTCAATCCTCCCACGTGTGTGAACTCACCACCGATGACCAGCTTGCCATCCGATTGCAGGGCCAACGTAAGAACTGCGCCGTCCTGAACGGATGCAGGCAGCCATTTCGTGTCCAATGTGCCATCGGCGTTAAAACGGGCAAGATTGAGTCGGGTGGAGGCTTGGCTGACGGTGAAGTCTCCTCCCAAATAGAATTTCCCATCGGGAGACAGGACCATTGCGTAGGCGGTGCCTGCAGTCTCAATCACTCCTCCGAACGGACTACTTCTGATGCAAGTTCTTTCGCACCCGGGCGAGAAGTTACTTTGAGGTGACAACACTTCTGCATGCGTGCCCGTCATAAGCAAGATTGAGAGTAACGCTACTGGTTGACGAAAAGCTCTTTGTCTTTGGTGCATAATCAATCTTTTGTTGCGTGCCCCGCCGCTCGCCAAACTGAACGCCAGTTTGGGTGGGCAAGCGGAGCCACAAAATGCTTGTTGATATGAGTCAGCGTTCACTGGGCGTCATAGGAAGATCACATGCAGACGACATGGCTGTGAATAGCACTTGCGTGCTATGCCAAGGATTGACGCGGAAACAGCGTCCTGGGGAGTTTCCCTGATTCCAGAATCACGCCTCGGTGGCCAGGAACCGTGTAGCGCAAAATGTCTTTCCGCAGTATCGCGGATTGGCAATCCGCCGGCGGGCCGGGGGGCTGCCAGCCTGCGCTACGGAGGCCGGTTCAAGGAAAGAATGTGCCTTGCGGACGGTAGCACCGCGACAAAGATGTTTCGTTACTTCGCACAGAGCGCAGGTAGGGGGCGTCACTCCGCGCGCAGTTCGGAAGCCCGTCTGCACGTGGCGGCGCGCACGGAGTGACGCGCCCTACCATGCTTCGGAATCTGTTTGTCCCATTACTACACCCCGTCGAGCAAGTCCCGCCCACCGCGCAATTTGACCATCGCGTCGGTGAACGAACTGACGCCGAGCTTTTCGTAGATGTTGCGGAAGTGGTTCTTCACCGTATTGACGGCGATGCCGAGCGACATCGAGATTTCGCCGTGTTGTCGGCCGCGGGCGGCCAGTCGAAGCACTTCCCACTCGCGCGCCGTCAGGCCGAATTCCGCCGGGGCGCTGCTGGCTTGACGCCGCTGAAAGTATTCGACCACGCGGCGGGCCACGGCCGGGCTCATGATGGCCCCGCCGGCCAGAACGTCTTCGACGTTGGCGACGAGCTCCGACGTTGAACCGCCCTTCAGGATGTAGCCGGACGCGCCGGCCTCCAGCGCGCTCACGATCTCTTCGGGGCTGTCCACCACGGTGAGCATGATGATGGGGACTTTGGGCAGAGCCTTTTTGAGCTGGGGAATCGCAGCAGTACCGGAGGTTCCCGGCAGCAGCAGGTCCAGCAGCACGATGTTCACCTGCGCGCCGGGAATGTTGCGCAGTGCCTGGGCCGCGTCAGCACATTCCGCCACCACCCGCCAGCCGGCCCGCGCGTTTAAGGCGCAGACGATCGCACGGCGGAATTCGGCGCGATCCTCGACGACTGCAATACGAACTTCTGGATTCACTGACAACGTTGGAATTCAAGCAGAAACGGGGACTTGAAGCAAGCCAGCGCAAGCCGCGCGCGTTCATTTCGTGTGATTTAGCGGAACGACGATTTCCACTTCCGTTCCTTGGCCGGGCGCAGACTTGATCTGGCATCGCCCGCCCAAACTCTCGCTGCGCAACTGAAAGTTACTGAGGCCGATATGTTCAGGCAACGGCCCGTGTGCGCCGCCGCTGGCAGGGCGATTTGGCACCGGGTCAAGCGCCGACAATTCAAACCCGCACCCGTCGTCGCACACCGTCAGCACAAGTTGAGAGCCGTCAACTCGGAGACGGATCGTGACGTGCCTGGCCTGGGCGTGCTGAGTGATATTGCGCAGTGCCTCTTTGAACATGGCGGCCACCTCCTGGCGCAGGTGGCTCGCGATGGGGACGGCTGGAATCGTTTCGGACAAATCCAGATCCAGTTTCAATCCCGCTGTGCCAAGGTAGCGGCTGCCGAAGTTGCTGATGAAATCGGCCAGACTGGGCAGGGTGTCGTTGCCGGGGTGGACCGACCAGATCAGGTCGTTGAGTTCGCGGAGCGTTTCCCGCGCCCGCTGGTGGGCGGCATCGTTCTCCCCCGAAGCCAGGGCCACGCTCGCCAGTTGGGCGCCCAAATGATCGTGCATGTCCCGGGCAATGCGACGGCGTTCGGATTCGAGCGCCTGGACGCGCTCAACTCTGGAACGTCGGCGTTCACGTCGAGTTCGCCACAGGATCAATCCCGCGACGGTGGCGATCACCGCGCCTCCGGCTGAACCGTAAAATGTTCCCGTCTGCCAAAAGAAGGGAAGAATTGAGAAGGCGAAGGTTGCGTCGCGCTCACTCCAACTGCCTTCAGAATTGCACGCTTGAACGCGGAACAGATATTTCCCCGGGCCGAGATTCGCATAGACCGCGCGGCGTGAGGTGCTCGATTCGCGCCAACCACGGTCAACACCCTCCAGGCGGTAACGCAGCCGCACCTTCTGCGGCGCGCGCAGACTCGGGCTGGTAAAATGGATGTCCAGATGTCGGCCACTGCCGGGTGGAAGACGCGCCGCTTCGTCCGGCTGTAGGGTCTTGTCACCGGTGACGATGCTCTCGATGAAGACTTGTGGCGCAGGAATGTGGGTTGGGCAATCGGCGGGGTCCACGACCGATAGACCACTTCGCGTCGCGAACCAGAGACGGCCATCCCGTCCCTTCGCGGCAACCGGCCTCGCGCCGTCTGAGATACCGAGACTCACCAAACCATCCTGAGCGTCGAAGTGGGCCACAGCGGGTTGCGCAGCCCGGTTCTCCAGCCATTGATCCAGCTCGCTTCGAGCGACACGTGAAATCCCCGCACCATGCGCCAGCCAAAGGCGCTGGAATTCATCTTCGAGAATCCCGTGAATTGGCCCTTGCGGAACACTCGATGCCGGCTCAAAGGCGAAACATCGTCCATTGCGGTAGAGGCACAGGCCGGATTCGGTGCCGATCCACAGTTGATCGTCTGCGTCGAGATGCAGGGAACGCACATCGTCGTGTGAAAGACCGTCCTGGCGGGTAAACACGCGAATGCCCTCGACGCCCAAACGAATGAGACCCTTGCCTTTCGTTCCAACCCAGAGATGGTTCTCCTGATCTTCCTGCAATGCGAGGACATCTGTGTGGTCGAACGCTTCGATTCTTTCCGGAGGGACATTTTCGGTAACACGGTACAGCCCGTTGGCTGTGCCCAGCAGGACGGTGCCGTTTCGCAGCGCGTGGATGACCTGGACCTGTCCGACTTCGGAAAATTGTGGATCAATCGGAAGGAGCAGGCGTGGGTCGTTTTCTGATAACGGCGGTTCGAAAACACCTCCTAAAGGAAAGCCGGCCCACATCTTTCCCGTGGGGAGAACGGCCGCAGTGTTGATGGGCGGGGGTTGCTCGCGCTGCAGATTGCGAACCTCGGAAAACCTGAGATTCCTGCCATCCCATCGGATGAAAGCTCGATCGTTCGCGAACCAAATGCTTCCGTCCGGACCTTCCGTTACCCACCGGATCGAGTTCCAACCTATATCCGGATGGAATGTCAGAGTGCTGAAAACCCTGGGGCGCAGCCGAAACAACCCTTGATGTCGTGTGCCAATCCATAACGCGCCTTCCGCATCCACCGTGATACAGAGCGAATCGCCAATTTCCTCGGCGAGGTGGGTCGCTTTCGTAACTCCCGGTTCCGATACGAGCCGGATCAATCCTGATCTGGAAGGTCTGGTTGCCCAAACGATGCCGTCTTTAGTTTCAGCAAACGAAGCCAGTGCGAGAAATCGAAAGGAGTTCTGATCCGCGTCGAGAATCCGTTTGGGTTGTGCGGTGGGCGACTCGATCCACCAGCCGCCATCGGAGGTTCCGACCCAGAGCTTTTTATCACGATCCACCAGCAGTCCGGCGACAGAGACGTGGTCACCGAGACGATGCCCCGCACGCTGGATCGGGCCAGTGACGTCTCCCTCGTTTAGATCAAGACAGTATAGTCCGCTCAGGCATCCCACCCATAACCGATCCTGCGGCCCTTCCGTTAGCGAGAGTACCCGGTCTTCGGATTCCAGTTTGAACTTAGCCTCCCAGGCAATCGCCTGACCATCCCAGACACCAACCTTTTCCTTGGCGCCGAACCAGAATCCGCCGGCAGTCCGTGGCGTGAAGCACAGAATCTGTTTTTCTATCAGACTTTCCTGGCCGGCGAAACGAACAAAGCGATCCTCATCGCGGCACAGGAGTCCACCACGAGCTCCAATCCAAAGCCGCTTTTGTTCATCTTCATGGAGTGCGCGGATATTGGATCCGGTGTCCGCCATCTCCGGCACATTGCTTTCATCAAATACTGTGAAGCGCAGCCCATCGAAGCGCGCCAGCCCCGCCACCGTGCCGACCCAGAGATACCCATCGCTGGTTTGCAACAGGGCGTTGACCTTGTTGGCGGGCAGGCCGCCCTGTGTGGTCCAGTTATCAAGCTGGTATTGAGGACGGAACGGGCGCGGCGGAGCGCTGTCAGTCAAAGTCGGGGGTGTGCGCGGGCCGCCCGCCTGGCTCGCCAGCGAAGCCGGTGAAGGCAGATTGGTCTGGAAAACGATGTTGGTCACCAGTCCGCCGTAAGAAAATGATCTGATGCTCTCCCGCTGTATCTGGATGCCGTCCCGGAGTGTTCGATCCTCGCCGTACCAAAACAGCGATACTTGGAATGGAGCGTCATTGCTTTCCCATTTTAACGAGTGATCCACAGCGGCGAAGCCTGACGGGCGGGCATACGCCCAGATCAAGGCAGCAAAAAGGCCGCAAGCCATTGCGTGCAGCTTCCTCCGCGCACCAAATGAACAGGACCATGCGCCGTGCTGCTTCCACTTGTTTCTTGCGCCAAGCAATTGTTTCCTTTCCGGACTTGCCTTCGGATGAGTTTTTGCATCCATAACAAACCGCCAGCTTGAAATGGTCCGAGCATCTCCCATTGGCCCATACAGGTGCTTTGCGATCGGGAATCTTAGCATCAAGATATGCGTGCGCGTATGCGGGAACAATCCCATTTAGCGTCCTTTCCTCAACCGGGGCGCATCCTGACGGCGCTACCATTACTCGGCGAACGAGAGCTGGTCACAACGGTGGTCTTGGCGCGCTTTCTTCAGGATGGGTTACTGAGGCTAGTTTGGCTGGCAATGTTTGGCTTGATCACGGCCGATGATGGAGTCAGAGTTCCGCATCAACACCAGCAATATCATGCACACGTTCCTTCTCTCACCATCAGCTCCAGAAACCGTAATGTTCCCTGCGCTCCGGGTACGTTTTAGGCGGACGGGGTTACTCGGGCTCCTCAGCCTGCTCTTGTGTTCACCAACCGTCTTTGCCCAAGTCGCGCTGAGTCCGGTGGCCATCGCAGGTTCGGACCTCGAAGCGTACGCAGCGTCCACCCCCTTCACCAACATGATCAACCACTCGGGAGTGACGGTGCCGTTTGTGAGCGGGGCCACCAATTTTGACGCCTATTTCGCGGACCCCGTGTCCGCCTACGCCAATGCCAATTATGTCAACAACTGGCAAAGCGAAGTGTCATTCGACCTGCCGCTCACCGGGTACGTGGATTTCGATCTTGGGGCGATGTACTCACTCAACAAGATGGCGATCTGGAATGTGACTGTCGAAAACGTGACGGTCACGGTTTTCGAGGAGTTGAACCGTCCCGGCCAGGTGACGGGGAATTTTACCCTGCCGAATCATTGGTACAATCCCTTCAGTTATTCGGTGAGTATTCTCGATTTCGGCGGGGTGTATCCGGGGCGGTACGTCCGTCTGACGATCAACTCGGCCTACAAGTATTCCGCCAGTGATAACTTCACTTATGCCATCATTGGGGAAGTGGTGATGTCCGCGTCGCCACTGGTGCAGTTGCCGTCTCTGACGATAACACGCGACCAGAACGGAGGCGTTGTGGTCACGTTCACCGGCACCCTCCAGTCTGCCGCCAGCCTGAATGGAGATTTTGTTGATGTGCCGGGTAATCCACAAGGGACTTACACCATCCCAAAGGCAAGCCTGGGGGCCGCGGAATTTTTCCGGGCCCGGAACGATTGAAGGCAAATGAAGCCGATCCATCCTTTTGGGAGTTCCTCCAGCCAGCGAGTGCGAGCGGTTCGCAAGCGGTCGAGCCAATTTGCGGCCTTTGCTCACCCGGCTTCTGGGATGGCGGGGAATCGCGCGTGTCCAGCGATGCGGTGAGACGTAAGCGTTGCCAAACGCCCGGCCCCATGCCTAATTTGATGCCATGAAACGTCTGTTTTCAGTAGTGGTGCTGGCGCTGGTGGTGGCGGTGATGCCGGGGCACGCCCAATCCACCGATGAACAATACGTCCGCATCTACAATCTCATGCAGCAAGGCGAGGCGCTGGAGAATCTCGGCGAAGCCGCCCGGGCGCTGGCCAAATACCGCGAGGCCCACACCGCGCTACAGGGATTGCAGCGGGGCAACCCGCAATGGAAACCCAATGTCGTCAGTTTCCGCCTCAATTATCTCGCGGGCAGAATCGAAGGGCTGGCGGCCAAAGTGCAGGGAACTCTCCCAACGCCCTCCCTGGCGCCGGGTGAAACCGCGCCGCCCACGCGTCCTTCGTCCGTGCCACCCACCGTAACGCCGGAGATGGCCAATCGCCTGGCGGCGCTGGAATCCGAAGTGCAGCGATTGCACGCGGACAAATCGTTGCTGGAGCAGAAACTCAAGGAGGCACTGGCGACCCGGCCCGCCGCCGTGGATCCGCAGGAGCTGGCGAAAACACAGGAGCAGAATCAGGCCCTGCTCAAGGAGGTCGAATTGCTCAAGGCCAGCCTGGAACGGGATCCGCCCCGCCCGGCCGAAGGCGCTGACGCGCGCGTGCTGGAAGCGGCCAAACAGGCCCTGGCGGAGGCCAACCGCAAACTCGCCGAACAAACCGAAGCTACCGGCCGGTTGAGCCGGGAGAATGAATCCATGCAGACACGCCTGCGCACGTTGATGGCGAGCGCCGAAGCCGCCGACGCTTTGCGCGTCGAGAATGAGTTGCTGAAGAAACAGGTGGCCGAATTGCGGCCCGGCGCACCTGCCATCAGCCCCAGCGAGGACCTGGCTTCCCAACTCGCCGCCGCCGAGGCACGGCTGGCGGCAATGCAGTCGGATGCCGAGATTCTGCGGCTGGAAAAGACCGCGCTCCAGAATCGCGTGAAACAACTTTCCGGAGCGCCTGTGGCCACTTCTCTCATTCCACCGCCTGCGTCGGGCGACGAAGCGGACCGCATCCGGCGGCTGGAATTGGAGCGCGACGAGATACAGCGCAAGCTCGACACGGCCAATCGCGAACTTTATGGCCGCCGGGGCCGGGAGGTTGCGGGCCGGGTGGATGAGCTTTCCAACGAAGTCGCCGCGCTCCGCGCGCGAGTGCAGGTTTTTGAAGCGCGCGCCGTGCCCTATACCGCGGAGGAACTGGCGTTGATGCAGCCGGCGCGTTCCGTGCTGGCCACGGCGGAGCCCGGCGCCGGCAAGCGGGCCTTGAGCGAACTGCCGGAAGCCGCCCGCCCGCTCGTGCTGGAAGCCCAACGCCATTTCACCAATCGGGAATTTGACAAGGCCGAGGAGAAGTATCTCGAAATCCTCCGGCGCGATCCCCGCAACGTCAGCGCCTTGGGCAACCTGGCCGCCATTCAACTGGAGTTGAATCATCTGGCGGACGCGGAGCAGACGCTCAACCAGGCGTTGGTGGTTGCTCCGGATGATTCCCACAGCCTCGCAACGCTGGGCCTCTTGAAGTTTCGCCAGGAGAATTATGACGAAGCCTTGGACGTGCTGAACCGCGCGGCGAAGCTTGAACCGCAGAATCCTGAAATTCAGAATCTGATTGGCCTGTCGTTGAGCCACAAGGGACTGCGCGGTCCGGCGGAAACCGCCCTGCGCAAGGCCATCCAACTCAATCCCGGCTACAGCGCGGCGCACAACAATCTGGCGGTGATTTATCTCTCGCAACAGCCGCCCATGGTCGCGCTCGCACGCTGGCATTATCAAAGAGCGATAGCGGGCGGCCACCCGCGCAACGACGAACTCGAGCGATTGCTGGATCAGAAATCGGCGGACGCGACCAAGTAAGCGGCCAGACTCTGGCGGCTTCCAGGCAGAGTTCGTGACCTTGGCTGGTGCCGGAAGGGCTCACAATGAGATGCCGTCGTGTAGCGTCCATGATGATCGGGCGCATGGAATCCAGTTGAACTGGCCGCTGGAATCTACTCGTGTCGTAGCGCCTCCACCGGGTCCATCTGCGCGGCGCGAAGAGCGGGATAAATCCCAAAGACCACGCCCACGAGTGCCGAGATGCTGAACGCCAGCACGGGCGACCAGAGCGTAATGATGGTTTTCATCCCCGCGGTCTGGGTGACGATGTAGGGAATCGAAACGCCCAGCAGAACGCCGATCACACCGCCGGCGCCGGCGAGCAACACGGTTTCCACCAGGAATTGAGTGATGATGTCGCGTCGTCTGGCGCCCAACGCGCGGCGGATGCCAATTTCGCGGGTGCGCTCGGTGACACTGGCGAGCATGATGTTCATGATGCCAATGCCGCCCACGAGCAGGGAAATCGCTGCGATGGAGCCGAGCACGATGTTGAAAATCCGTTTGGTGTGTTCCGCCTGCTTGAGCATTTCCAGCGGCACGTCAATGGCGTAGTCCTTTCGCTTGTGATTGCGCTCCAGGATGGTTTTGACGGCCTCGGCGACGCCCAGGACTTCCTCGAGCGAAGCGACTTTGACGGTCGCTTCGTGGAGTTGAACGCGCTCGGCTTCAAACGCGCCCGCCCGCCGGCGCATCAGCACTTCTCCATAGCGCATCCGGGCGGTTTCCAGCGGGATAAACATGCGTTGCGCGATGGGTTTGTCCGTCGCCGCCGTTTCACCGCTCTGCGGTTCGGCCCCGCGCGGCTCCATGATGCCGATGACCTGGTAATAGTTCGCGCCCACGCGCACGTGTTTGCCGAGCGGAGAATCCATCGGAAACAAACCGGGCACCATTTCGGCGCCCAGGACGCAAACGCTCGTTTGGGAATCCATGTCGAGGTCCGTGAAGAAACGCCCCTCGGCGACGCGGTGGTTGCGCATTTCGGGATACCACGGCACGGTGCCGACGACTTCGCAGTCCACGCGGCGGCTGATGTTCCAGGCGTACTCGCGGATGTTGCGCGAGGGCAGCACCACGGTGACGCCGGGGATCGTCGCGCGGATGGCTTTCACGTCCTTGTAAGTGAGGCCGTATTGCAGAACGATGCTCTGGCTGCCCTTGTCAGATACCTTCTGCTCCTCCGGCGGTTTGACACTTCGCAAAATGATGTTCTGGCTGCCCAGGCTCTTGATGCGTTCCTGGGCCTCAAAACTCGCGCCTTCGCCGATAGCCAGCATCGCAATTACGGAGCACACGCCGAACACAATGCCCAGCACGGTCAACAGTGACCGCAGACGGTGCAACCAAAGGCTTTTCACCCCCAGCCGCACGGCGCGCCGAAGTCGGGCAAGGGAAAGGGTGCGGATCATAAGCGAGGGGCCGATTCGCTGCGCACATCGCTCTCAATTTGGCCGTCGCGCAACCGGATGGCGCGCCGGGCATGTTGCGACACGCTGGTGTCGTGAGTGACCAGGATGAGCGTTTTGCCCTGGGCGTTCAGTTCGTCGAAGAGCTTCAGAATTTCCGCGCCGGACGTGGAATCAAGATTCCCGGTAGGTTCATCGGCCAGGATGACGAGCGGATCGTTCACCAGCGCGCGGGCGATGGCCACCCGCTGCTGCTGGCCGCCGGAGAGTTCAAACGGCTTGTGTTCAAGCCGGTCCTCCAATCCTACGCGCGCCGCCAGTCGCCGGGCAATCGCACGGCTCTCGTCCTCGGGCCGGTCCTGGTAGTAAAGCGGAATCTCAATGTTCTCCAGGACGGTGAGTTGCTGGATCAGATTGTAGCTCTGGAAAACAAACCCCAGCCGCGCGCCGCGCACGGAGGAAAGTTCATCATCATTCATCTGCGAAACGTCGTCGCCGCCCAACCAGTAACGCCCGGCGGTGGGCCGGTCCAAACAGCCGAGCAGATTGAGCAAGGTGGATTTGCCGCAGCCGGACGGTCCCATGATGCTGAGATAATCGCCGGCCTCGATGCCAAAGGTGACGCCCCGCAGGGCTGCCACCGTTACCGGTCCCATCCGGTAGTCTTTCCGGACATTGTCGAATTGAACAATCGGTGCGGACACAAAGGGTGAGGGCTTCAGGCTTTGCCGGTCTTGGTGGTGGTCGCCGTTGGCGCGGTGGGCTCCGGGGATTTCTGCTTATCCTCCTGGGTCGGGCTGCGTCCATTGCCAGTCTTTCCCGTCTCGGCACCGACCGGAGACCGTAGCAACACGCTTTCCCCTTCCGCTAAACCACTCTTGATCTCGATGAACTCGTCGTTAAACTCGCCCACCTCCACCACGCGTGGTTCCGGCTTGAAGCCCCGCGCCACGTAACACACGTGCTTGCCGTCAGCCGGCGACACCGCTTGCACCGGCACATAGACCACGTCGTCCAGCCGGTTCACAAGGATTTCCACCTTGGCGCTCATGCCCGGCTTGACCCAGTCGTGCGTGCCGTCAATCGCAACGGTTGTCAGATAGACCTTCATATCCGGATTCATCCAGCGGTTCTGCGAGTCCGGCAACACGCCCACCTTGGTGACTTCGCCGGTGAGCACTTCGTCGGGGAACGCATCCACGGTGATCCGCGCCTTCAAACCACGTTGCACCTTCTTGATGTAACTCTCGTGAATTCGCACATTCACCGACATGCGGGTGGTGTCGGGAATCGTGATGATGGTCTGGCGTTCGCGGACGGCGGCGCCTTCGCGGATGCGTTCCTCGCCGCCGTAAAACACCATGTCATCGCGATTGGCGCCGTAAACCACCAGCCCGGCCTTTTGGGCCGGCAGCGTGCATTTTTCGAGTTGCTCGGCCAGGTCCTTCTTCTGGCGCGTTTGAACTCCATGCTGACCTTGGGCGGATTTCAGCTTCGCCCGGGCCTGGGCCAGCTTCGAGATGGCCAGGCGCCGCGCCTTGTCCAACTCCCGCACCGCCTCGGCGTATTTGGACAACGATTCCTCGGCGGACTTCGCAAATTCGTACTTGAGAAACAACGCGCGCGCCGTCTCGGCGGTCTGGACTTTCAAGCGGCTGTTCTCATACGCAATCTCGTCGCGCTGGAGGTCCGTCCGGGTGACAAATCCCTTGTCGAACAGGCGGGTCGTGCCCTCCAGGGTGGCCTTGGCCTGGCCGAGTTCCTTTTGGGCCACCTGCAAATCATCCTCGAACTTGCGCAACTTCTGTTTGGCTTCCCCGTCCCCCAACACTTCAATGTCAGCATACTTCGCGAAATCAAACGCAAGCGTCGCGATGGGTACGGCGGGCGGTTCTTCGAGGTCGCCGGAAGCTGCCGCCGGCGGGGTGGCTGGCGGAGGTTGCGCCAGTCTGATGACCGACGACAACGCTGGACCGTCAGCGTGGACGAGCACAGGGCCGGCGACCTGCGTATTGGGACTACTCGGCGGCGTTTGTTGGCGAGGTGCCGCCGTGGTCGCTTCATCGGCGTGACGCGTGGTTTCGACGTTGTTGGTGCTGGCTGCGGCCAGGAGTTGGTCGAGCCCAAGCTGGGCGATGATCTCCGCCGTGACCGTGTCGCCCAGGAATTTGTCGAAATCCATGCGGGCAAAGCGGGCCTTCTGCTCCGCGGCCTTGATGTCGCTGGCGTTCTGGTTCAACTGAATCTCATAATTCTGCTCGGCGTCCGTGAGGCTCGCGACGGCGGATTGATACTGAATCTCCTGCTGCACCATCTGCTTTTCGATTTCGGATGAATCCAGTTCCACCAGCACTTTGTTGGTGCGCACGTCCTCCTCGGTGACGAGATAACCTTCTTCGACAATTTTCAGAATCTTCGTGCCTTGATACCCCACGCGGACTTCGCACTTGATCTCCTGGAACTCCAGCGCCTGCAGACTGCCGCCTTCCAGCACAGTGATGTCCAGCGGTCCGCGCTTCGCGGCGAAGGTTGGGATGGTGGCATCCGACTTGTGCCCGCCACGGAAGATGAGCACGGTGGCGAGGATCAGCGCGGCGATGCCGGCGAGGATCAGACCCCAGCGCAGGCGGGAGGGTCGGGGTGATGCGTTGGCAGTTTCAGCGGACTTTTGCATGTTGTAGTTCCTCCCACTGACCGTTGTCCTTGATGTAGAGAATGCCCATGTTGTTCCAAAATTGCAGCCGGGCAATGGTGTGCGTGACGAGCGCCTGCGTGCGCTGGTTCTTCGAATCATTCAGCGCGTTCTGCGCGTCCACTTGATCCAGGGCATTGGCGCGACCGAGTTCGGCCCGGAGGTTCTGTTCCTCGACCCGCCGCTCGGCGAGTTTCACGCCGATTTCGCTGATCTCGTAGCTGCGTTTGGCTTGATCCAACGTGCGCCAACTGTCGCGGACCTGGAGCTTGATTTCGTCTTCCTGTTGCTCCAGGGAACGCGCGGCACGATTGCGCGTGATGAGCGCCGTGCGATACGAATTGCGCTCCGCCTTGCGGTCCAGGCCGGGATCAAGGTTCAACCCGGCGTTCCACCGGTAACGGTCATAATCCGGCACGGGAAACCCGGTGTTATCGTTTGGATCGCTGCTGATGGCCACCGACGCCGTGAGGTCCACACGCGGTTTCAGCAAATTGGCCGCCAGATCCACCCGGCGCTCGGCATCTTCGAACTGGTCCTTCGTGTTCATGTAATCCAGCCGGGCGGCCAGTGCCACCTGAATGGAATTCTCCACGCTGATTTCGGGATGCCGGATTTGGAGCGCTTCGAGTTCACCGTCGGCCAGCACGATGTTGGCATCCGTGTTCAGGCCGAGTTGCAGTTTGAAATTATCCAGCGCCTGGCGATAGCCGCGGATGGCGTTGATCCAGGCGCTCTCGGCGGAAAGTTCCTGTTGTTCGAGCCGGCCCAGATCGGCCTGGGTCACCCGGCCCTCCTGCGCCAGCGCCCGCGTGCGTTCGGCGTTCCGCCGCGAACTTTGCAGGTTTAGAAAATTATTCCGCACCGTGTCGCGGTTGCCCAGCACCCCGTAGTACGCCGTGGCAATCTGCACGCTGAAATCCTTGCGGAACTGGGTGAACTCGCGCAGGTCGTAGAGCAATTGCCGCTCCGCCTGTATCAGCGCCTCGGTTTGCTGCTTGAAGCCGGCGTCGCGCAACATGGGGCGGAGAAACGTGGCGCTCAATTGCGACGACGTCGTCACGCGCGGATCGCCCGTGACAAAGCGCAGGAAGTCCGCCGTGAACGCGGTAGTAATGCGGCCCACGTCGCGCAGGAGCCAACTGGCGTTGATCGTGCCGGATGCGCCCACTCGGCTTTGTTCCACCAGACTGTCGCTGACGAGCACCTTGGGCTGGCCGGTGATCTCGTCAATGCCCACCGTGACGGCCTGTTCCGTCTGCACCGAGTAATTTGCGTTGCCGCTGCCCGAAAAGATCGGGGCAAATTGATGGCGCGCGAGGGACAGCGCCAGGGCCGAGAGGTAGAGCTGTTCCTTCCGTGATTGATAATTGCGGCTGTGCTGAACGGCCAGCGCCAGCGTTTCTTCCAGATTCAAAACGCGGGCGTCCCGCTCGCGCTCGCCATCCGCGCCGAGGAACTCCGGCGCGCGGTCCACCACCGGCAGACCATCAAGCGTTATGACATTCGTTTGCTCAATGGTGAAGGCCGAGTCCATGTTCGGCACGGACGGCGACTTCTCCTGGATGAGACGATAGCCCTCCCGGTCGGCGGACTTCCGGTAGTAACCGGTGGTGCAGCCCGCCAGTACGAGCCAGCACAGCAACAATCCCCGCAACCAATGGCGACCGCTGGACTTGTTCATGCTTGTTTCCGATCTATCAATGGACCTGCGTCGGCACGGGATCGTTCATTCTTCGCGTCACATCTTCCAGGTTCCTTCGCCCGACACACTGGATCGTGCATCTTCAACAACCCCGCCGCGACGAAATAGTTTCGCCGGCGCTGATGCAAACACTTCACCTGGATTCGACCCGGCTGCCGCCAAAGGCTCACGCGGAAATTGGAATTGAATTCTTAAAGCTGTGGGCGTTCAACCCGTGCCAGAGGATCCAACCCTGGTCACCCGGCACGTTCGCCGCTGTCACCAGCGAGGTTCCTGTGAAGTGCATCACAGTTGGCAGTCCTGCGCGACACTATGCAAACAGGATGTTCTGCACAAACTGGGAAAGATGCTCCGGGCGCTTGCGATGTTTGCGCATCGCGACCACGAGCTGCCGTTCGAAACGGTCGGGCAAATGAACGCGAGCCAGGTTCTTCTTCTGACCGTAGATTGCCAGCGCCCGGATCGGCACACAGCTCACGCCCATGCCAAGCGACACCAAGTTGATGATCAGATCGAAGTTGTCGAGTTGCATGGCTGGCTCAACTTTGAGGCCAAATCGCACCATCCATCTCCGCAGCGCCCCGCCCGTGTTGGTGGTTTCTTCCAACAGAAGCCATTGTTGCCCTCGCAGCCAGGCCAAACGCGCCGCTTTCGCTTCAGGGAGCGTATCGAATTCGCCCGCCAACGCTGCGGGAGCTATCAAGATGAAAGCGTCCACGAAACGATGGGTAACAGTTAACGTCTTTGGCAGGCGCAGCGGCGGACACAAGACTCCGAGATCGAGTTCATTCGCCTCGAGCGCGGTGAGAATGTCCTGACTCGGCTGGCTGATCACGCGGTAGCTGGCCTGCAATCCCCGGCGCAAGTTCGCATGAATGAAGCCCGGAAGGTAGGCCGGCGAAATAGTGCGCGAAACCCCAATCCGAATCTCTTTTCGGGCGTTGGCATAGTCTTCTTTAAGCCGACGCAGTGATTGGTCCACGTCTCCCAGCAGCTTGATGGATTCGTGGAACAGAAATTCTCCGGCCTTGGTCACGCGCACGCTTCGGGTGGTGCGTGCCAGCAGATCAATTCCCAAGCTGTCTTCCATGCCCTGCATCTGGCGGGTGATGGCGCTCTGGGTCAGCCCGGCCAGTTCGGCCGCCTTCGTGAAACTACGATGTTTGACCACCAAATGAAACAGCGACAATTCGTAGAGATCGAATGGATGGGTGGCCAACAATTCATTCATAATATGCACTAGTGTATAATACTAATGAATTTCACTCAATAGTGAGAATGCGGCAGCTTGGCGGTGAGAAAGGCAATCTATGGCTGACAAACAACTGAAGACCCCTGAAAACGTCCCCGGCAAATACTACGTGGACAACACCTGCATTGACTGTGACTTGTGTCGCAACATCGCGCCCGGAACATTTGCCCGGCATGATGAGGGCGGATATTCGTATGTGTTTAGGCAACCGGTGACGCCAGGGGAAATCACCCAAGCCGAAGAGGCTCGGGCTTCCTGTCCGACAGAGACGATCGGCAACGATGGCGAGTGATCACGCCATCGCGCGGGCGATGCTGTTCCACCAGGCGTCGTGCAGTTCGGGGAGCGGGGCGGAGAATTCGCCAGCCGCAGTTTTCACCGTCAGCTTGTCGCCGCCGACTTTGCCGATCTGCACCGCGGGCACGCCCATGAGCTTGGCGCGTTCGACGACTTTCACGGCGTCGAGCGCTTTGCAACTGATGACGACGCGCGATTGCGTTTCGCCGAAGAGCAAGGCGTCCAATCGCACCGTAGCGGCGTCTCGGGGGAGCGCCGCAATCTTTTCATCCGATGAGTCAGCGGCACTCTGCCGAGATGCCGCTACGCCGGAGAGATCAATCGTCGCCCCGATCAGTCGCGGCGTGTCGCGGGCGATGAGCTGGCTGATGCAACTTTCCGCGAGCGCGACGGCGAGGCCGCCTTCGCTGCAATCGTGCGCGCTCTTCACGAGGCCGGATTGAATCAGGCCGAGGAGCGTGGTGTGCAGCGTCTTCGCCACTTCGAGGTCGCAACGCGGCGGCGAACCGTTCTTGATGCCGTGGATAACCTGCAAATACGCGCTGCCGCCGAGGCCTTGCACCGGCGTGGCTTCCACCGCTTCGCCGAGGAGGATGATGGCGTCGCCTTCGTCCTTGAACCATTGGGTGGTCACGTGTTCGGGCTTTTCGATCAGTCCCACCACGGAGATGGTTGGGGTCGGATCAATCGGACCCGTCGGACTTTGGTTATACAACGAACAGTTTCCGCCCGTCACAGGCGCGTTGAACGCCTTGCAACCTTCGGCCAAGCCGCGCACGGATTCCTTGATCTGCCAGAACAACTCGGGCTTGAGCGGGCTGGGCATGTTGAGGTTGTCCGTCGCGCCAAGCGGCAACGCGCCGGAGCAAGCGAGATTGCGACACGCTTCGGCCACGGCGGCCTTCGCGCCTTCGTAGGGATCGAGATAAACGTAACCGCCGTTGCAGTCCACGGTCATGGCGATGAGTTTCTCAGGAAATGAATCCTCGGGGAGCGCGTGATCGGGGAGCACACGCGCCTCGCGTGTGGCCGACGACGCCTCGTCGTCGGCACAACGCGCGCCATCGCGCGTTGTGTCCTCGCGCGGCGGCGCGCTCGCCGCGGTTGACGAGGCGTCAACCGCCACAGCCGGGGCGGCTGTGCTCCCCGCCCGCGAAGCGCGTGCGCTCCCCAGCACCGGGATCGAGTCTGCTTTGATGCGGATGACCGCGGCGTCGCTGCCGGGCAACACCACCGACCCGGCGCGCACTTGATGATCGTATTGGCGATAGACCCAGTTCTTCGAGGCGATGCTGGGGAAGGCAAGGAGTCGCTTGAGGGCGGCCGAAGCGTCCGTCACATCCCCCACGCCATCCAGCCGGAACGCTTGCACCTCTTTGATGTAAGCCGGCTCAACCGCCTCGCGATGATAGACAGGCGACTCATCGGCAATTTTCTTCGCGGGAATATCCACGACGAGTTTGCCGCCGTGCCGCACCACCATGTGGCCGGTGTCCGTGATGACGCCGATTTCGGACCACGGCAAATCCCACTTGTCGAAAATACGCTTCACTTCCTCTTCGCGGCCCTTGTGAATGACGATGAGCATGCGCTCCTGCGATTCCGAAAGCATGAGTTCGTAGCTGCTCATGTTCGGCGCGCGTTGCGGAACTTTATCCAATTCGATCTCGATGCCCGTGCCGGCGCGCGCAGCCATTTCGCAGGTGGAACAGGTCAAACCCGCGGCGCCCATGTCCTGCATGCCGGCGACCGCGCCGGTGGCGAGCAGTTCGAGGCACGCTTCGCACACGAGTTTTTCCATGAACGGATCGCCGACCTGCACCGCGCCCCGCTGCTGCTCGGCGGATTCCTCGGTCAAATCCTGCGACGCAAACGCCGCGCCCGCGAGACCGTCGCGCCCCGTCGCCGGCCCAACGTAAAACACGGGATTGCCCACGCCCTTCGCCGCGCCGCGCGTGATCTGTTCATGCCGCAGCACGCCGAGGCAGAAGGCGTTCACGAGCGGATTGCCCGCGTAAGTTTTGTCGAAATAAACTTCGCCCGCGATGGTCGGGATGCCGAAGCAATTGCCGTAATGCGCGATGCCGCTCACCACTCCGGCGAACAGGCGGCGGTTGGTTTTGATGTTTGCGTCTTCGACGACAGTGTCTTGCTCGCCCTCACCCCGGCCCTCTCCCCCGGGGAGAGGGTGATTCTTTGTTCCCGTCGCACTTAAATCCGAAAGTGCGCGGACTTGCCCAGCAGCGGAAACCGTTTCTCCCTCTCCTGGGGGAGAGGGCCGGGGTGAGGGCGGTCGTTCCTCTGTAATCGGCCCGAACCTTAAAGAATTCACCGCGCAGACCGGACGCGCGCCCATCGTGAAGATGTCGCGCACGATGCCGCCGACGCCGGTGGTCGCGCCCTGAAACGGCTCGACCGCGCTCGGATGGTTGTGCGACTCGATCTTGAACGCGATGGCGATGCCGTCGCCGATGTCAATGATGCCGGCGTTTTCCTCGCCCGCGCCGACGAGGATCTTGGGCGACTTGGTGGGGAAAGTCTTGAGCAGCAGCTTGGTGTTTTTGTAGCTGCAATGCTCGCTCCACATCACGGAAAAGATGCCGAGCTCGGTGTAGGTCGGCACGCGGCCGAGGATTTCCCGGGCGTGGGCGTATTCTTCCGGCGTGAGGTTGTGCTTGGCAACCAACTCTTGGGTGATGGCGGGTTCGGTCACGGGAAAAATAAATTTAATTCCGGCTTTCGATGATTTCCTCAATTAAAGCCAATTTCTCTGGTGCAATCTTCCTCCAAACAGATTCCGTTCCGGCTTTGTTCGGAATACTCAGTCTAAAATTCTTTGAACGAAGGCGAATTGGAATGAATTCGATGACGGACTGGAAATAATTTAGGAAATCAGAATCAACTTCCTCGAACGGAAAACGCGCATCAAAACTGAGACTGGAATTTCGACCAAGAAAAACGCCAAGCCCTGATATGGCTAGAACTTGATGCGTGCAATAGGACGGGTCTTGGTATGGCAGTGGTTCGCCTGTCTTCAAATCTTTCCAGACAAAATCGTAAAAAATCGTGAACTGGACTGGGCCAACGTAATACTTTGGCAACGGCTCATTGGCTGAGAGGAAACTGATCCCTGCATTCAGTTTTTCAACTGGCAGTTTCCACTCCCAACAAAACTCGACTCTTGCTCCACCACACCACTGCCGTCGCGTTCCTTCGCCAAAGGTAGCAGTTGCCGCCGTCACGAGCTTCTCGGATGAATACTCTGTTTCTGTTGGTGGATTCTCAAATACCGTCAGCGTTCCACTTCTTGCATCAAAATTTGCAGCACAGTGACTGAAGAAACGAGAAACAGAATCAAAAGCCAAAGCAACTTTCTTGGTTCGCAACGATGGAAAGCTCTGGTCTTTAGGCATCGTGCAGATCACCTGCCTTCTCAATAAATTTTTTGGCTCGCTGCTCATTGACTCATGCCGCTGCGGCGATAATGTTGTTCTTCAACGCGGTGAAGATGCTTTCAAAAATCCATTTGCCGTCGTCGCTACCGAGCAGTGGTTCGCAGGCGCGTTCGGGATGCGGTATCAAATTGATTTCCAATTGCTCCATGTCACGCCAGTTCCGCCACATTATCGTCCTCGTATTTTTCAATGAGCACGCCGAGCACCTCCATCATGGACGCGAGCGGATGGCTTTCATCTTCGCCCACTTCATCCACGAGACGGTCGAGCTGCTTCACAAGCTGGCGGTATTCGCGGTCGTTGTGCGGCACGCGCAGGGCGGGTTCGACGTGTGGCCAGGCAGCAAAGGCTTTATTCAGTTGTGCGGTTGACATATTACTTTTTCACTTTCCATTTGCCCGCGTCGTATTCGGCATGGGTCAGCACGGCGCGAATATACACCTTGCGCCGATTATAGTGAATCGCGGCAATCAAGCGAGCCTTGTTGCCGCCGATGTTGAAAACCGTCAGCCCGCCGACCTGATCCGCGTGCGGGAGCAACCAGCGCAACGCGGCAAAGTTCTCGGGATTATTCTGCTTCAGCACGCGATACCAATGCGCCAGCCCGCTTGTCGCCGTCGGGTGTTTCCCGGCAAATTCATTCAGGCGTTTGCGCGTAATGATGTGCATGGCGGCGGTTCAGTTGCGTGAACCTTTGATTCGCAGGCCGGAAAGTTTTGCGCGCAACTCCAGCATGCGGCGGGTTTTGACGATTTCTTTTTCCAGCACGCGCGGGTCGGGCAGCGCCAGCTTGTATTGCGCGGCGAGCACTTGGTTCGTCAGGTTGCCCATCGAATAGCGCGCCGCGGCTTCGTCGCGTTCGGAACAGAGAATCAAACCGACGGGCGGGTTTTCGTCCTTCAACGTCAGGTCAACATCCACAAAGACGTTCGCGTTTTTCATAGAGCGTTCGCCTTCGTTGTCATTTCGTCCAAAGCAAGCGCTCGGCTTGCCCGAGCAGGTAACAGAAAATGTGCGAGGGAATGTGAAGGAAGTTCGTTTCAATTCCATCAATCTTGCGCACGCCAAAGTCCGTGTCCTTCTTGGTTGCGACGTAGGCGGTCTTCAGCGATTGATTGCGGCAATAAACCGCCAGTCCATCTTTTGAACCGATGGAGGGCTTTTCCTGATACTTCACTTCAACCGCCAAATGGTAATTCGGGCTTTGAACGATGATGTCCACTTCACGTTCGGTGGCGGCATCACGCCAATAGCTGATGCGCGGGGTGTCTAAATACGAGTACGCGTAGAGATGCCGTAGGATGGCGGTTTCAACCACCAGGCCCATCTGGCTTGGATCTGACAGGATTTCTTCGCCGCGCAGCAGAACCGCGTTTCGCAGTGCGGCGTCCACCAGATAAACTTTGTAACGCGCCTTTAGAATGGCTTTCCCGCCCTTCATTGTCGGCGGAAGGCGATAAATCAAATTGGCCTGCTCCAGATTTTGCAGATAGTTCGAGACGGTCACGCTGGTTGTGCCTACGTCGCTGGCGCAGCCTTGGGTCGAGAAAAGTCCACCTGTGTGCAAGCACAGGTAAATGAAAATCCGCTCCAGTTCGTTGACGTTGCGGATGCGAAAGAGCGCGGTCATGTCGCGTTTCAAAACGCGCTCGACAACGTCTTCCCGCAACAATCGCTGGCACAATGAAAGATCAGTAAGTTTTGCGGTTTCGGGAAAACCGCCGACCAGCAAATATCGCTGAAAGGAATCCTGAACGAGCCGAAAGGAACGGGCCAGTTCACCGAGTTGATTGGCATCCCAGTCGAAAAGATGCCGGGGAATCAAATCGTCGGGAATGCCAGTCGGTGATTCTCCGCGAATCTGCAAGTATTCGTAAAAAGAAAGCGTCGGAACAGGAATGGTGAGCCAGCGCCCAACGCCGCTTTCGCTGACGTGAGTGCGATGAGCCAGCGCCGACGAGCCGGTGGCGACAATCCGGTATTCGGGATGGTGATCCACCAACTGCTTCAATTCCAAATCCCACTCTTTGGCGTATTGAACTTCATCCAACAGCAGCGTGGCTGGTTTTCCTTTCGGGTGAATATGCTCGTGATAGAGCTTCAGGACATTCGCCAGCGAATAAATTTTGATGAGCGGATGATCGAGGCTCAAATAAAGAATGCTTGAAGGCGAATCGCCTTTTTCCAGCAAGTGTGCTGCGAGTTGTTGAAGCACCGTTGTCTTGCCAACACGCCGTGGGCCGGAAAGCAAGATGGCGCGTTTCAGGCCTGCTTCACTCAATCGGCGGCGGCAGGATTCAAACGCCAGCCGCCGAAACTTCGCGACGTTATGAGTCGGCTGACGCCACCAAGGATTAAATCCTTGGATGGCAGCCAACACTTCGTCGCGATTCAAAAAATCCATGCTCAAAAGCCTATGCTTTGTATTTTTTAGCCAAAAACAGCCAAAAAGTATATTCCGAACTATACATAAATTGAAAAAAAGTGGTGTTCGATGGCTGATTGCAATGCATTTCTGGAATCATGCCGCAGCGACAGGCTGATCTTTCAGCGCGGTAAAAATACTTTCAAAAATCCATTTGCCGTCGTCGCTGCCGAGCAGCGGTTCGCAGGCGCGTTCGGGATGCGGCATTGTGAAGACAGGAGATCTCACGCCGCCACTTCCACTTCTCTCACTTCACTCGGTTGAGGAATCGCTTCCCCGCGTTCGCGCATGTCTTCGATGTGCATTTCCAAAGCTTCCTTCATCAAGGCGATGGTTTCGGCTTCGGTGTCGGCCGCCGCGACGCAGCCGGGGAAATCAGGCGCGTAGGCGCTGAAGTTGTTTGGCCCATGTTCGATGATGATGTTGTAGCGCATGGTCATTTCAATCCTGCCTGTTTCAGAATACTATTCAGGGTCTTGGGGTGCAAATCCTGTCCGGGATGACCGGCGACCGTCACCGTGCCGGGCTTCGACGCATGATGATATTGCCGGTGACTGCCGCGGGTGCGAACGAGAAACCAGCCGTCCGCTTCGATCTGCCGGATGATTTCTCGAATTTTCATCCCGGTTCACGCCGCCGCTGCCGCGACGGCTTTGTTCTTCAACGCGGCGAAGATGCTTTCAAAAATCCATTTGCCGTCATCGCTGCCGAGCAGCGGTTCGCAGGCGCGTTCGGGGTGCGGCATCAGGCCGGCCACATTGCGCTTCTCGTTGCAGATGCCGGCGATGTTCAGTAGCGCACCGTTCGGATTTGCGCTGTCGGTCAGGTTTCCGTTGGCGTCGCAATACTGCCAAAGGATTTGATTGTTGGCCTTGAGCTTTGCGAGCGTTTCTTCGTCGGCAAAGTAGCAGCCTTCGCCGTGGGCGATGGGAAGGCGAAGCAATTTCCCGGACGGAATCTGGTTGGTGAAGGGTGAAGCCGCCGTGGCGGTTTTCAGGAAGATGAATTCGCAGTGGAACTGCAGATCGCGATTGCGGATGAGCGCGCCGGGGAGCAGGCCGGCTTCTGTGAGTACCTGAAATCCGTTGCAGATGCCGAGCACCAGACCGCCGTTGTCGGCGAATTGTTTCACGGCTTGCATGACGGGGCTGAAGCGCGCGATTGCGCCGCAGCGCAAATAATCGCCGTAGCTGAAACCGCCGGGCACGATGACGCAATCGGCGTCGCCGAGGGAACTTTCCTTGTGCCAGAGCAGTCGTGCGGAATGGCCGAGGTGGCGGATGGCGTGGACGGCGTCCTGGTCGCAGTTGGAGGCGGGGAATTGGAGAACAGCGAAATTCATTTGCGTGATGCGTGATTCTTGATGCGTGAATCGTGTTGCGGAATTCCTTTCACGCATCACGCATCACGCGTCATCTGGTCATTCGATTTCCAGCTTGTAGTCCTCAATCACCGGGTTGCTCAACAGCTTGCGCGCGGCGTCGTTGATGGCCTTGTGTGCCGCGTCGCGGTCGGTGCCGGGGGCAAGGTCAATCTCGATGTATTTGCCGATGTGGACGCCGGTGACGCCGGAGTAGCCCATGTGTTCCAGGGCTTTGCGGACGGTGATGCCTTGCGGGTCAACGACCGCCTTCTTGGGTGTGATAATGATTTTGGCCTTCATGCGAAAACGGGTGGTTCTCCCGCCTGAATCTCCCGGACATGGTGGGCAACGGCGTCCGGCGAAACCAGCAGATTTTTCTCGGCGCGCTTTCCCTGCACAGCAGATTCTGTTACTTCTCCGCCCCGTGAAATTTGTCACCCAGCTTGCTTGCATCCGCCGGGTCGCGACGGTGCTCGGCTGTCTGAGCCTGGTGGGAGTGACGTGGGCGCATGAGCCGGGCCTAAGCTCTGCGGTGGTGCGGCTGTTTTCGGACAAGCTGGAAGCCCAACTGACGTTCGCCCTCAAGGATGCCCATGATCTCGCGGGATTGGACGGCAATCAAGACGGTGAGATTTCCGAGGAGGAGTTTGCCGCCGGGCAGGAGCGCCTGGGCAAATTGGTGGCCGACGCGTTCGAGGTTCATTTCGACGACACGCCCGCCCATGCCAGCGACATCCGGTGTCAGATGGATGAAAACAACAACGCCGATGTGTTCCTGATTATTCCGGGGCACAAGTTTTCCCGCCTGACCATCCGTTCAAAGATGATTGCGGACCTGCGCCTCGATCACCGGCAGTATTTCTTGCTGCAGAACCCCGGCGGCATCGTGCTGGCGGAACGGTTGCTTGGTGCCAGTTCGGACACGGTGAAGATTCACGTGGATCCAGAGACGGCGGACAGCCTGTTCGATGAAGCACCGTACACTGACACGCCAGCCACTGTCGCTGAGGCTCAATCCTCGTTCCGTCAGTTTCTCGTCCTCGGCATCGAACACATTCTGGTGGGCTACGATCATTTGTTGTTTCTGCTGGCGCTGCTGATCGTCGCGCGGGACTGGCTGTCCTCGCTCAAGATCATCACCTGCTTCACGATTGCCCACTCGATCACGCTGGCGCTGGCCACATTTGAACTGGTGCAGGTGGGCGGACGCTGGGTGGAGCCGCTGATCGCCGTTTCGATCGCGTATGTCGGCCTGGAGAACATCTGGCGGCGCGGCGATCCGCACGGGCGCTGGCGGCTCACGTTCGCGTTCGGACTGATACACGGTTTCGGGTTTGCGTCGGTCCTCCAGGACATGAACGTGGCCGCACGTCCGGGCGGGGTGGCGATGCCGTTGTTCGCCTTCAATCTCGGGGTGGAGGTGGGTCAAATCATCATTGCGGCCGTGGTGCTGCCCATCTTTTGGAAGCTGCGGACCCATCCGGTCTTTGTGGCACGCTGGATACCCGTTTGCTCGGCAATCGTGGCGCTGGCTGGCGCTTGGTGGTTCATCGAGCGGGTGTGGTTGGGGTGAGATGCAACTGACAAACACCCAAACGCCCAAATACCCAAATACCCAAGCAGCCAAAGAGAACTACCGATGGCTGGATTGAGAGCGTGGCCTGCTCGGCGATCTGAATCCGCCGCTGTGCTCAACGGGCCTGCCGCACACGAATGGTGTACCGCTTTGCCTGGTTGTTCATGGAAACAAACCGGACCTGCTCGGTTGCGTTCTCCGTCAGGATCAGTGCTTGAAAAGGAGTCTCGTCGCCGGTGCTGACCCCGTTCAAGTCTTTGAAAACGCAGTTGGCCTGCACTTCGATGCGGCGATTCTCACGGTTGCGGAATTGGGCAATGACCTCCAATCGGCCATCGTCGAGCGTGCGCGCCTGGATGCCGGTGGTGGTGACGGACCGTTGAACGCCGGGGTCCAGCAAGACGACCGGATCGGTGTTCTCGTAGGCCGGAGTCTTGGATTGTTGTGGCCGATACGGTCCTTTGTCGTAAGTGCTGCAACCGGCGATGAAGAGGGTGGCGGCGATGAGCGGGAGGAGGGTGGCGATGGTTTTTTTCATAATGTTTGCGGTGTGGTTGATTGATCGCTCACAAAGATCACCTTGTCATGGTTGGCATCGGTGATGTTCAGGGTGAGCGTCTTGGTGTTTTTCGGGTCCGGTTTCCCGGCGGCATTGAGAAATTCCACGGTAACGGTGTGCTGACCGGGCGACAGGTTCAGCGTGGCGAAACTGATAAACTGCGGAAGATTGTCCCACGTGCGTGTGTCCGCTTCCGGGGTGGTGCTGGCCGAAACAATCTTGCTGGCCAACCCCGCCAGTACGAGGCCCAGACCGACTTCGCCCGCGACGTTGTTCCGGCTGTGCTGACTGGCGACGATTGCGCCGCTGATGATGGCTGCGTCGCCAAAGGTGTCCGTGGCGGACTTGAACACTGCCTGATTGGCGAGCACGTGATCCATCACTCGACCGCCACGCGTGGTCGCCTGGAAATTCACGTCGTCACACGGTGCCACCGCCAGATTGACGCCGCCTGTCTGGATGCGCGCGGACACAAGTGGCGATGATCGCGCCCGGAAGCGCAATTGCTCGCTATACTGACCGGTCGCGTATTTGAGCGGTCCCGGGCCGAACTCGACGATGAACAGCACGTTGGCGTTGCGGTTGTAGTCCGGCAGACTGATGTTCCGTGCGTTCGCTCGGGCCCGCCTGAGAGCATCCGAGCCGTCGCCGCCAAGTTTGGTGGTAGCCAGGCCATCGAGGTAATCGGGCAGAACCCAATCGCCGGCGAATTCCTTGGTCGCGGCATCGCTGTCCTCGAATTGCGCACTGCGGAAACAGGCGCGGGCGTTGTCCGGTTCACCGTCCATCCAGTAAATCACGCCGCGATAGAAATAGGCCATCGCGCGTTCGTACGGCTCGCCGATGAACGTCTTGCGCGATTCACGCGAGAAAAGGCTGCGCGATTTGCGCGCCTCGGAATCCGGTCCGTAAATACCGCCAAGGGTGAGCAATGCGTCATCCAGCAACGAGCGGGCAAGGTCGAATTTTCCCTGGCGCATGGCCGCGGCGGCGGTACGGTATTGCCAGAGGACTTTGTCACGCGGCGGACCTTCGGCAATCATCCTCGGCCCGTCGTCCAGAATATCGCCGGTCATCACGACACGATGTTTGGGCGTGCTGGCGCAGCCGGTGAGAAGCAGGAGCACCAGTAGTGGGAGAAATTTTGACGTCAGGGTGCCGAGGCGTAGCGCTGCGAAGCCGCAACCAAAGGAGCGCGGACCGCCGAGTCCGCGCGTGGCTGGCGAGTGGATTGGACCCCGCGGACAAGGCTGTCCGCGCTCCGCGAGAATCTTCGCTGGCCGCAATAAATTTGGAAACTTCCACAGGCAACGCGCAAACTGAGAACCGACTATCGCTCCCCGCGTCTCTCTGTCTTGGCGTCTGCGAGTCGTTTCAAAGTCTCTAACGCAGTTTGCGGCTGGCCCACCCTCACCCCGGCCCTCTCCCCCAGGAGAGGGAGAATTGTCTCGCAGTCGTAGTGAATCTCGGAAGCGTTCCGCAGCTGGTACGCTGTCATGCAAATGGGCAGGATGCGGCGCAGGCACGAGAGGCGAACCCAACGAACGGGAGTGCCGATGGCTTCTCCCTCTCCATGGGGGAGAGGGCCGGGGTGAGGGCGAGCGTGAGACTGGATTCTCCACGGGAATTCCCAAATTCAAAGCAGTCGGTTTGTCCTGCTGGCCGCTACAAACCAAAATGCTGTTGCTCATCGAGCAGCGGTGGCCGTTGGCTACCGATACGCCGCGTCCTCCAACCCCTGTTTTTTGATCTCCGCCGCATCCTCCCAGACGATGGCGCTGGTGCGCGCGTCAATCAATTGAAACGCATACAGGATGTAATCGCTCGTGCCCGCCTTCGTGCGCGTGGACAGGCCCTGCAGCGTGCCAGTCAGGAAATAATTTGCGCCCAAAAATTCCTGCACATTTGGGTCGCTGCTGGATGTGACCGCGCCTTCGCGTTTGAGGTTGCGTTCGCGCTCCAGCGCCGCCATGCGGTCGCGCGCCAGGAAAGTCACCTTGCCTGCGGATTTCGAATTAAGTTGCGTGCGGATGCGCGTAAGGAAGAGGTCGCGATTGATAGGGAAGCGGGTTTGGTTATCCACGGGATCCAGCACCACAATCGGTGGCGTGGGTGCGTTGGCGATTTGCGGTATGCCCAGGATGCTGCGCGCCATCTTGTCCGTGACGGCCACGAGGTCCTGGGATTCGATGCCGGTGCCGGCAACGAAGCCCTGTTCGTCGGCGTTCATGCGCGTGACGGGCACGCCGGAAGGATTCTTGACGCCGCTGGACGCGCAACCCGCAACCAGCGCGGCGGTGGTGATGGGCAGGATCAGTTTGATGATGGAGTGTTTCATTTTGTTGGATTGTTGAAAGGGCCGTTGATTGATTTCGATCTTTAGAATGTGGGTGCGTCAGGCACACTCGGGGCGTCGGGAATCTGGTGCGGCGGCGTGGTCCAGTAATACGTGGTGTTGGCCGGGCCGCGCTTTGGAGCAGGTTTGCGGTGCGGCGTCGTCGGCAGTTGAGTTTGCGATTCTGGTCGTGGGGCGGATTCAGTTACACTCCTGCGCTCCCGGTTTCTCGCGGCGTGTTCGGCTGCACCGCCGAGAATCAGTCCTGCCGCGGCGCCGATGGCAGCACCTTCACCCGCCTGTTTGTTGCCGGCGCCAATCAATGCACCCGAGGCGGCGCCCAGCAACGTTCCGCCAACGGCATAATTAGGTCTGCCTGACTGATAGTAGCGCGTGGGCTGGTAGTAGCGTGTGGGCGCGTAATAAGGGGCGGGCGAAGAATGGAGGCAGGCCGAGTTCCCCCAGCCATGGCGACCGTAGCCATAGCCAAAACTCACCGAAGTTGACGGATAATAAGCGTAGCCGGGCGAATCGTAGTAATGGTAGCGGCGCGATTCACCGACGATGGCGCCAGCGAGCAAACCCACACCCGCGCCAATGGCCGCGCCTTCGCCGGAGAAACCGTTGCGACAATCGCCACCAACGATCCCGCCAATCAGACCGCCCCACAAAGCACCGCCCAACGATTCAGGCCCAAACAACTGTGCTCGCGCCGGGAAAAGCGACGCGAAGAGCAACAATGTCAGCAGATTCTTCTTCATGATCCACTCCCGTTTCGACGACCGGAGTTGGTCTTTATTCGTCAATACCGTAGCATGGCATTTGTTGCGGGTAAATCCTTGGCTCGAGCAAAGTTGAACTGCCGCCAGCGTGCTGCCGCGCCTCTGGCCGGTTGATCGAATCCACGAGGACTTGCCTGCTGAGGGGGCATGACAGAACGTTGACCGGCTTCGCATACCAGATGCTGGCCTTGGACACGACCGCCGGCCAACATAAGTCGGTCTCGCCGCTTCAAATTGATTGCTTCAACCGCCCCCAGCCGATTCAATGTCCCGCCATGATGGCCAAACGTGTCATTCCCTGCCTTGACGTTCACGACGGCAAAGTCACTCGCGGCATCCAATTCGGCGTTGCTGAGAGAGGCGGCCTGCGCAATGTCGGCGACCCTGTCGAACTCGCACTGCGCTACAACGAACAAGGCGCGGACGAGATGGTATTCTTCGACATCACCGCCACGGCGCATGGTCGCGGCACGATGGTGGACGTGATCGAGCGCGCGGCGGATCAGTGCTTCATGCCCCTCACCGTGGGCGGCGGTATCAAGTCCGTGGACGACATGTACACCATGCTGCGGGCGGGCGCGGACAAGATCAGCATTAACTCCAGCGCACTGGCCCGGCCTGAACTGATTCGCGAAGGGGCAGAAAAATTTGGCAGTCAATGCATCGTTGTTTCGATTGACGCGAAAAAGACCGAGCCGGACAGATGGGAAGTATTCTCGCACGGCGGACGCAAAACCACCGGTTGGGACGCCGTGGAATGGGCCACGCGTGCCGTCGCGCTCGGCGCCGGTGAAATCGTGTTGAACTCAATTGACGCCGACGGCACGAAAGCCGGCTTTGATCTCGTCATCACGCGCCGCATCAGCGAATCCGTCAGTGTGCCGGTAGTGGCCAGCGGCGGCGCGGGCACGCTCGAACACATGGCGGAGGTGCTGCTCGCCGGCAAAGCCGACGCCGTCCTCGCCGCAAGCATTTTCCACTTCGGCGAATACACCGTTGGCGAGGTGAAACAGTTTTTGGCGAAGCAACATATTCCCGTTCGTCTTTGAATCCATGGATGCGCGCAAAATCAAATCCGCGCTGGCCGACATCACTGCCGAGCAAGACCCGACGCTCAAGAGCGCCAAGCTCGCGTCGCTGTGCAGCACTCTTTGGGCGGAGCGCGGTGTGGAACTGGTCGTGGTTGGCGGTTCGGCCATCGAGATTCTGACGGAAGGCGCCTATGCCTCCGGCGACCTCGACATGTGCCACGCCAACAAGGCGACATTGCCGGTGCGCGAACGCCTGGAAGTCATGGGCCGGCTCGGCGCGAAAGGTGGTCCGCGCAACTGGCAGGTCGCCGGAATGTATCTGGATTTGCTGGGCCCGGCGGAGAGCTTTGCGCACACACCGTTCCGTCGCATCGAAGGACCTTACGGCAGTTTTCTTCTGATGAAACCGGAGGACCTGCTTGTGGAGCGCGTCTTGATGTCCACTTACCCGGGCGAAAGCCCGGCCGCGCGCAAATGCGCCAGGATTCTGGTTTCCGTGGCCCTGCGCGGAGAAGTTGAAATGAATTGGGGCGAGGTCGGGCGGCTTGCGAACCTCCCTGAATATCGTAACCTTCCACAGTGCGCGAAACTGGTGCAAGAGGTCGCCGATGAACTCAAAATCGAAAGTCCCCTGCATCCCGATTGAAGGCTCGCTCAGTTGGGAAGACTGGCTCAGAGGGCGGCGAGCCCGCCGTGAGAGTAGCCAACTCGTCGCGCCGGGTATCATCCGGCGCAAGAGCAGTTCCAGCGACCGACGGCTGAAGAAACTCTTTAAGGGCGAACGGGGATTGCCCTTCACGCCCACCGCGGAACTTTAGCGCATGGAAGCCAGCGGCGGTGCGGGTACGCTTGAACACATGGCCGAGGTGCTGCTCGAGGGCAAAGCCGACGCCGTCCTCGCCGCAAGCATTTTCCACTTCGACGAATACACCGTTGGCGAGGTGAAACAGTTTCTGGCCCGCAAAGGCATCCCTGTCAGGTTGGAAGGATGAAGTGTTCGGCCGATTCTCGTGGTGGTTTCCATCCCAGGCTCCAGGATTTGCGTCACCCGGCGACATTCGTTCCACTCTTTTCCATCGCAATTCACCCATCATAACACTAGATTCCCGACTGCATGAGCTTCTACGAGAAACTGAAATTCGACGCGAATGGATTGATCCCGGCCATCATTCAGGAACAGAAGACAGGGCGCGTGGTGATGATGGCGTGGATGAATCGCGCCTCGCTGGAAAAGACCATTGAGACGGGCAAAACGCATTTCTGGAGCCGCTCCCGGCAGAAGTTCTGGATGAAAGGCGAGGAAAGCGGCAACACGCAAACCGTGAAGGACGTCGCGTTCGATTGTGACGGCGACACGTTGCTGATCCAGGTGGAGCAGCACGGCCCGGCGTGCCACAAGGGTTTCCAGTCCTGTTTCTTTCGTTCCATCGAGGGGAAAGGTGAAACATTCAAGACCACAGAACCGCAACTGCTCTCGCCCGAGCAGATGTACAAGAAGAAATGACCGCGCTGCCGTGCAGCTTGCCGGCGGTTCACACTAATGGTACTGCGGGCGGGACGCACAGCAGCACGTTGATCTCATGGACGAATCCATTCCTCTCGCCAGCCGCGACTACTTCATCTTCGTCGCGGTGTTGTTGTTTTCCCGGGGGATGGATTTTCTCAGCACGTGGATTGCCACCCCGCATTTGGTGTTGGAAGGAAATCCGATTGCCAAGTGGCTCGGTTGGAAATGGGGCGCGCTGGTAAACGTGGCGCTGGTCGGCTCGCTGGCTTTGTGGCCGCTCTCCGCGATCATCGTCAGCACCGCCAGTGTGCTTGTGGCCGCCCGCAATTTTCAATCTGCCTGGCTCATGCGCTCCATGGGCGAGGAGACTTACCGGGAGTGGTATGTGCAGCGGATGAGCGAGACCCCGGTCACGCTCTATCTCTCCTGCCTGGCGGGAAACACATTGCTGCCCGCGGCTATTGGGGGAGCACTGATCCTCTTCAGCACCACACGGGATTATGTCTTGCTCGTGCCCTTGGGGATCGGCGTCGGCGCCATTGCCTATTCCGTCGCGGTGATCGTCTTCACCCTGCTGGCTCTTTGGCGCAACCGCCGGCGCCGAACGACCACCTTCGATGCGGAGGGAATGGAGTAATCTAAGCGGTGGGCAAGCCGGGCCGCGGGTGATTGCCACGCCAAATGACCGCCGGGAGACATTCAGTTTTCTCCTGTCCCCCAACGGAAGATTTTCGTAACATCTGGGAAACAATAGCTATGATTACGCCATCATTGGACGAATTTCTAAAACTGGCGGAACAGGGCAACCTGATCCCTGTCACCGCGCGTATTCTTGCCGACATCGAAACGCCGCTCTCGGCGTATCGCAAGATTCGCGGCCAAGGTGAATCGTTCCTGTTTGAGTCGGTGGAAGGCGGCGAGCATCTTGGGCGCTACTCGTTCGTCGGCTGCAATCCGCGGGCGGTCATCAAACAGACGGGGAATCGCGTTGAGGTGATGGAGGGAGGAAAAGTCATCGAATCATTCGAGGTAGGTAGGGCGGGCAGTCCTCTGCCCGCCGCCCCTGATAGCGATGAAGTACGGCGCGCACGAAGTGAGGTGCCCTACCAGGCGAAAGACGGCCTCGAAGTCGTCGAACGCGTGATGAAGAAATATCGCCCGGTCACCCTACCGGGCTTGCCGCGTTTCACCGGTGGCGCCATTGGCTATCTCGGCTACGAGTTCATTCACGACGTCGAACCCGTCGTCCCGCGCCCGCCCCATGATGAACTCGGCACGCCCACCATGTATTTCATCGTCGCGGATCAGTTGCTCGTGTTCGACCGCGTCGCGCAGACCATCACCGTGCTGGTGAACGCCGCGATTGATGAAGCCGCCAGTCCTTCTGAAGCGTATGAAAGTGCGTTGGAGGAAATCGAACGCCTGCTTTCCTTGCTGGAACAACCGTTGGAACACGTCCCCGTTTCCGTCCCATCCGAAGTCCCATCCGTCCCATTTCACTCAAACGTGGCAAAGGATAAGTTCTTGGCGAACGTTCAAGCTTCCAAGAAATTCATCACCGCCGGCGACATCATCCAGGTCGTCGGCTCGCAACGCTTCAGCGTCGAGACCAAGGCCTCGCCGGTGGACGTTTACCGCGCGGCGCGTTCGGTAAATCCTTCGCCCTACATGTTCCTGCTCGAACTGGACGGCTTTTCGCTCGTCGGCGCGTCACCGGAAATTCATGTGCGTTGCGAGGACCGCAAAGTTGAGATTCGCCCCATCGCCGGCACGCGGCAACGCGGCAAGACGCCGGACGAAGACGCCGCGTTGGAAAAGGAACTCCTCGCTGATCCGAAGGAACGCGCCGAACACGTCATGCTCGTGGACCTCGCCCGCAACGACATCGGGCGCGTGTGCGATTTCGGCAGCGTGCAGGTGCGCGACCTGATGATCATCGAACGTTACAGCCACGTCATGCACATCGTGTCGAGCGTCGAGGGCACACTCGCGGCGGACAAAACCAATTACGACCTGATGCGGGCAACGTTTCCGGCGGGCACGGTGAGCGGCGCGCCGAAGATTCGCGCCATGCAGATCATCGCCGACCTCGAAGGCACGACGCGCGGGCCGTATGCCGGATGCGTGGGCTACTTCAGCTTCAACGGCAATCTGGACACGTGCATCACCATCCGCACCGCGCTGCTCAAAGACGGCAAAGCCTATGTGCAAGCCGGCGGCGGCTGGGTGAACGATTCCGAACCCGAAGCGGAATTTCAGGAAACGGTGAACAAGAGCAAAGCCATGCTCAAAGCCGTGGCACTGGCGGAGACGTTTGGGAAATAATCCGCCTTGGACAGTTTTTGACCGAGTGCTCTGGAATACTTTGCGGTGAACATTGCGGAATGAACATGCTCTAGCTTAACTTGCGTTTGCCCATGCTGCTGGAACAAGCAACTCGCGAACTCGGTTGGCCTGAACGTCGGCAGGTATTAAAGCCTTCCGGCGGCGGCAATCGCGTTCTCGCCCAATTGGCCCAGGAAAAAATCGGCCTTCCGCTTAAGCAGCTAGACGCGAGCGTTCAAGTTGGAATTCTATCACCCGCTCCAGCAACCAACAGCACCGAAGCGCCGTTGGCAATTGTCTGTGAGTTTTCCAAACGCCCCTCAGATCAGCAGTTGCAGTTCGCTCACAAGCTCGCGTGGAATTTTTGCCGCACGCGATTGTTGATCACGGCGGAGCGCGACCGGCTGCGCGCGTGGACGTGCTGCAAACCTCCGACCGCCGACCTCCAGAGCAAACTGGCTTTCGATTCAAAAGCAGACGGCGGGCAATCCAATCTTCCTTCACTTTCACAGACGGCAGCCAGCGCGCTGCACTGGGTGAATTTGATTTCGGGCGAGTTTTTTCGCCAGCGCCCGAAGCAATTTCGCGCCGAGGAGCGAGCGGACGCCCTGCTCTTGAGCAACCTCCGATTTGTCCGCAAGGAGTTGCTCGACGCGAAACTTCCGAAGGATGTCTGCCATGACCTGCTCGCGCGCCTGATCTTCGTCCAGTTTCTGTTTCATCGTAAGGACAAAACCGGCAGGCCGTTCCTTGATGACAATCTGATGCAAGGGCGGTTGCAGGGAACGTTGTCAAAACCTCACGACGGACTCGAATCCATCCTGACCGACCTCGACGACACTTATGAATTGTTCAAGTGGCTGAACGGGAGATTCAACGGCGACCTTTTTCCCGGGAAAGGCAGTTCGGCGGCGGCGCGGGCGCGCGAGTGGGAGGAGGAAAAGGAGCAAATCAAGCCGAGGCATTTGAAATTGCTGACGGATTTTGTTTCCGGGCGGATGCAGATGGACAGACGCCAGCCCACGCTGTGGCGTGAGTATTCCTTCGACACAATTCCACTGGAATTCATCAGCAGCGTCTATGAACAATTCGTCAGCGAAGACGCCGAGAAGGACAAAGCTTACTACACGCCTGCCCATCTGGTGGACTTTGTGCTGGACGACGCGCTGCCGTGGGACGGCAAGGAGTGGGATTTGAAGATCCTCGATCCTTCGTGCGGCTCGGGAATCTTTTTGGTCAAAGCCTTCCAGCGCCTCGTCCGTCGCTGGCGCAACGCCCACCACGGCAAAGCGCCGAAAGTTCCCGACCTCAAGCCGATCTTGGAGAACAATCTGTTCGGGGTGGACATCAACCGTGACGCAATCCGCGTCGCATCATTCAGCCTCTACCTGGCAATGTGCGACGCGATTGACCCGCGCCACTACTGGAAGCAGGTCGTGTTTCCGCGCTTGCGCGACCGCCGGCTCATCGCGCGCGATTTCTTTTTGGAAACCGAGCAGGGCTTTCGCACGGAGCAGGACGCCGGTTCGTTCGATCTGGTGATTGGGAACGCGCCCTGGGGGAAGAATTCGATTAAACACAGCGCCGTAGCCGCCGACTGGAGAGTGAAACACGAGTGGCCGGTCACTTACGGCGACATCGGCCCACTCTTCCTCGCCAAAGCCGCGAAGCTTCTGAAACCCGGTGGACAAGCGGCGATGCTTCAACCTGCTACAGTTCTGCTGTTCAACCGCTCCAAGCCAGCCGTTGAAGCCCGGAAGAAGCTGTTCGAGTCGGTCACGGTCGAGCAGGTCGTGAATCTGTCACCTCTGCGATTTACGTTGTTTCCCGAGGCAATTGGCCCGGCGTGCGTGCTTGCATTCAAGAACGAACCGCCCGCCGAGGGCGCAAAGCTCGAATACATCTGCCCAAAACCACTCAAGACGAGCGAGGACAAGTATCGCGTTGTTATCGAACCGCAGGACATCCACACCGTGCCGGTTCACACCGCCGCCAACGATCCGTTTGTCTGGACCGCGTTGGCGTGGGGAAGTTGGCGCGACTTGGAGTTGTTGAAGCGGTTGCGCACAAACCCGAACCTAGAAAAATACAAAGCCGAAGGGAAAATTCACACGGGCGAGGGCATCATTCGCGGAACTGACCAGAAACGGCACGCTTGGTTGCTGCACAGGCGAATTTTGGAAGCCAAAGATTTTCCTGAGGGCACATTCGTTCATTTGCACGCGAATCGGCTGAAGAAGAACGAAGACCCGATGGCAGAGCGGCCTCGCACGCCTCAAATTTTTCAGTCGCCACAACTGATCATCAAGCAGAGTTGGCTTGAAGGTCCGGGCCGTTTTCAAGCCGCTCTCGTGGATACGCCTCCCGAAGATGAGGGCGTGCTCTGCTCTGACAGTTACGTCACCGTTCACGCGCCACCAGAGCACCGCGAAATCCTAGAAGCCGCGTGGCTTGCACAAAACAGCAAGTGGGCAACGTATTATCAGTTGCTCACGAGCGGGAGATTCGGGGCATTCCTGCCGCAGCCGTTGGAAGATGAGTTGCGGAGTCTTCCGCTCCCTGAACCAAGTCCAGGCCTCTTAGATGGCATCAAATCGCTTGCGGACGCAGACAATCGCATCCGCGCTCTGATTCGTTTCAAAGAAAGCGAATGGACGTTAATCGAAGATTTGTTCGAGTTCACGCTCCCTGATTTCAAAGGAGACGCCCGTTCGCCCGGACGCCTGCCCACGCTCCGAAAACTTCACGGCCACAAAGGCACGGTGGAGTCCGACCTTCAAGGTTACGCCGGGCAATTCATCCGAGTGCTGAAAGCTGGGTTCGGTGATGAAAAGGACATTTGCACCACGATCTTTCAAGAACCGCTGGCGGCACGTTTGCCTGTGCGGCTACTGGCGATCCATTTGGACTGGCCGGGCCGGAAACTTGTGGAGATTGCGCCGATGGATTCAGAAGCATTGCTCCAGAGGCTTGCCAAGCTTTACACCGAGTGCATGAAAGCACCGGGCAACGCGAGTGGGTTTCACTTCGAGCGAAGCGCGCGACTCTATGCCCCGCATCTAACGCCCGACGGCAAAGTGCCAACCGTGTTCTTGATCAAACCTGATCAACGCCGCCAGTGGACGCGCTCGATGGCGATGCGCGACGCGGATGAAGTCGCCGCCGAAATCATGCAGGCGAAATGGAAGTGAACTTCTTGCATGAGGCGACGCCAAACCATCAGCGATCAAGTCTGGTCCAAAGACGTCTCGTTCAATTCCCTCAAAGCGTGGCGCGCTGACGCCGCTGTCGTCATTCTCCGGCGCGTGTGGGCTGCATACGACAATCTTGGCGCGGACGTTTTGAATAAGGTGAATTGGGACGCTGCGGAAGATGAACTCGAACGCAGCCTGACATTTTACCACAGCGTAAAGATTCAAGAGCTTCAAACCGGTGACGAGCCTTTCATCCTGATTCCCGAGACGCCGGAATTCGAAACCCGCAAACCTGCGCCCGCACGATCCGCAGCATACGACTTTGGATTCGTCATGCGCGGCGGCGATTGGTCAATGATCTGGCCGATTGAGGCCAAGGTTCTCAGGACCGACCGGAAGCTCTCCGGCTACCTGCGGGATTTGGATGACAAATATCTGAAGTGCAAAGGTGCGCCGTTCTCGCATGAAGGCGCTTTGATTGGTTACTTGATTTCCGGAAGTCCCATTGTCGTATTTGATGGAATCGCGGCGCATATCGGACAACTGTTGTTCTCGCCTCACGAGTTCGCTGGCCGAAATCACCGCACCTCCACTCACAAGCGGGAAGTGCCGCACGGAAAGCCTTATTCAAAGGATTTCCTCTGCCATCATCTCGTCATGGAAGTCCGGGAATCCCTTCGCAACCAACAGTCCCTCACCTTGGCCACTCGCTGATGCGTGACCACGATTTCCGCAGCCAGCGCAGGTATTCTTGCGGTTTCGGCATCCGATTCGCGACGCTGACGCTGCCCAGTGATTTGTCCGGCCAGAGATGCAGTCGGTCGGCCACGCCCACTTCGGCGGCCAGTCGTCCCACGGTTTGCAGCGCGTTCACGGCGTAATCCTGCCAGCGCTCGCGGGATTCAAACACATCGGTCTTCAAGGCCACACCCAGTTCGTCGGCGTGGGTCTGGATGCGTTCCACGTTCTCGGCGCGGATGTTGATCGGTTCGTGAAAGATGGTAACGGATTTGATTTCGGCCACGGCCTGGAGCGTCGCGCGCAAATCCGTCTCGTCACATTCAGGATAGGTGGGCGCGACGGCCACATAGATGTTCAGTCCCGCTTCATGGGCGGCGCGGAGGGTGGCGAGGCGTTGCGATGGCGCGGGCGCTTTCGGTTCGTAAATCTTCGAGAGATCGTTGCGCAACGTTGGCAGGCTCATGCCGAACAGCAGGCGCGGGCCAAAGCTCTTGAATAAATCGAAATCCGCCCGGGCGAGGGGGCTGCGGGTGAGGATGCGGACGTTGAGCGTGGAGCGATCGCGAATCAATTGGAGCGAACGGGACGAGTTGGCGCGCGTGGGCGAGGGAGAACCATCCGCACCGCGCGGAGCATTGCCCCACGTCCCTCATCCAAGCGATTTTCGTTCACGCGCCAAATTCCGGCTCGTCTCTTGGTATCAGGACACGGCGCAATCAAATATCGGTCCATCGCCCAATGATGATTCGGACATAACGCGACGCCGTTTGTCGGCTTGTCGTTTCGGCTGACGCGAAAAGGAATCAGGTGTGCGGCCTCCACCAGAGTTATCTGCGAATCGAGCACGACGCGAATTCCACAAGCCGCGCAACGATAATCGTAGATTTCGAGAATAGTTCGTCGAAATGCGCCATCACGTCCCGGAGGCAGTTCATCGCGCAAGGCGTCGGCTTTAGGAACGACTCGACTGGTAGCCACGAGTGCCGCCAGCTTTTCCCGCTCATCGGGGAAATAGCGAGCGATGAGAGCCTCGCGCAGTTGATGTCGAGCCACGGATTCGTGCAGCAAGTTCCAAAGTCCGTCAGCGAACTTTGCGTGAGCAACGCGGCGACGCAATTCTGCCACACTCGGAGCGCCCGAAGCAGCGCCCTCCCGATAGATTTGGGTTTCGCCGGGCCGCGGCACGAGAAACCAGAACTTGTCACCGGAGAGATGGAAGAATGGATTTTGAATCGTGGGTTTGTCGTCATGCTTGGACACGACGGCAAAGTATCGCTTGAACGTGCTGACGAGTTCTTCGTCCAGCAGGATGGCATTGTTCGTGATGACGCCACGATCCAACAAATCAATGACGCCAAGCAACAAAACAGGCTTGTGCGGCCGCTCATACGAGCCGCTTTTGTCACGGCGGAGAACCAAGTTTCGACTCCTCTCCCCGGCCCTCTCCTCGTTCGAGGAGGAGAGGGTGAGCAGACCGAGCGCCCTCGCGTGGGCTTCGATTCGTTCCACGTTTTCGGCGCGGATGTTGATCGGTTCGTGAAAGATGGTGACGGGTTTGATTTCGGCCACGGCCTGGAGCGTTGCACGCAAATCCGCTTCGTCACACTCTGGATAGGTGGGCGCGAGGGCCACATAGCCGTTCAGGTCGGCTTTACGGGCAGCGCAAAGCGTGGCGAGGCGTTGCGACGGCACGGAAGCTGAACTGGTCTGTCGAGAACGAGCCTCATGGCACTGGTCAGCATCCGCGTCCTACTCTCCGTCGCCCAGTGCGCCCAGCCGCCGGCCCTGTTTTGAATCTGCGATCAGCCGGGCCAGCCGGCGTTGGCGGGTTTCCTTCTGCTTGGCGCTCATGACGAAGAAGCAAGCCAGGCGACGATACCCCGGTGGTTGTCGTTGGAAATAGTCCCACGCGGCTTGGTCGAACTTGAATTGCCGCTGCAAAGCCGGGGACAGTTCGCGGGGTGGGTTCTCGAAGGAGTACACGCCTGACTTTTCAGGGCGGCGGGCGGCGAAGGCTTTCAGGCCCGCCAGGCTCATGCGTCCGGCGGTTTTCAATCTTTTGACGTGACGGATGTTGACGAGACTCCAATTGCTCGTCGGTCTGCGCGGCGTGAACCGTTGCGTGAAACTCAGTTCGTCCACCCGCTTCCGAACGCCATCAATCCAACCAAAGCACAACGCTTCGTCCAAGGCCTCCGCGTAAGTGAGACCGCCTTGGCGCGAAGCTTTCAGGTAAAAACCGACCCATAATTCACTCGTGCTGGCATGATTCGCCTGCAGCCAGTTGCGGAAATCGGCGGCGGATTTGAAGTGTTTTGGTTTCACGGTCACGCGAGGGATTCTATTCAATTTGCATTGCAGGTGTCAGCAGTTGACTGGCCGGCCCATCAGATTCCAACCGGAAGTGGAATCTCGGGAAACGGTGAACAAGAGCAAGGCCATGCTCCAGGCGGTGGCATTGGCGGAGACGTTTGCGAAAACGGCGTAGCCACCAAGGTTACGAGGCGACCGTGTGATGGCTTTGAGTTCTTCTGGTAAAGCGTTCCTTGAGCCAGACCCCAGCAGCGATGAGCATGACGACTCCCAACAGATCCAGGTGTTCGGTCGGCAGTCCTCGGAAGGAATCTGCCCACTGGATTATCGCTGCGGAAATCGCGAAGACCAAGGTCGCGACGGTGAGCGCGGTCACGGCCAACGGAAGCAGCACTCGTTCAAACCACGGGAACGGTTCCGGTGTCAACGCAACCACCATCCGATCGGCGAAGTCTTTGGGCAGACTGAAGCCGGGCGTTTCGTCCAAAGCCGCAAAGACCGTCCGATAGGCAGCGAGGTCCGCCGACAAATCATGCGGCGGCTTGCCGGACAGAAGTTCACCGTTGCGTTCGTGCTCCAACGAGTCCTGGAGGTGGCGATTCCGTGTGTCTTCGTTCATGGTACGTTTTCCTTTCCAAGTTTCCGGAGCAACCGGTCTTTCAACATCTGTCGGGCGCGAAACCGGTGACTCTTGCTCGTTCCTTCGGGCAGGGCGGTAACCTTCCCGATTTCCGCCACCGACATGTCGTCGAGGTGATAAAGCGTTACCACAGTCTTCAACAGGGGCGGCAGATCGTTCACACTCCGACGCACGAGGTCGAATGCCTCCTGGCTGGCCAGTGCGGCTGCGGGGGACGGGCCGGAAACGCCGCGCGCATTAGGGAAACGTTGATTTAATCCCCCCAGCTTGGAATTGTTGGCGACGGTGCGGCGTGGATTTTCTGAACTGCGTGCATGACGCACCAGACCACGTTTGGCCACACAGAGTTCGCCGCCAAGCAGAAGATCACCCGCCGTTAATAGTTCCTCGCCCGCATGGAAGTAGTCATCCCGCTGGGCCAAGCTGCTGGCTGTACTCGATCCCTACTACCCCGCACTCTGCTACGTTGATGCGTTCTCGGGCACGAACTACAACAAGCAGATCTGCCTGCGCAAACACCTGCCGCAGTTTGACAAAGTGCGCGGTATTGTTCCGTTTCAACTGGCGATACCAATGCGCAAATCCGGTCTTAGCCGATGGGTGCTTTCCGGCACATTCATTAAACTGTCTGCGAGTGACGATGTGCATGACGCCTCAAGCCATTCGCCATCTCAATAAAGCCACTTCTGAATCTCCCCCTTCACCCCCAGCGTCACCCCTTGCCGCCGGTACGCCCAGCACATGTAGCTCACGCTCACGAAATACGACGCCGGCAGCCGGTTGGCCGCGCAGATTTTCACGCCCAGCAACGTCGTCTTGCCGCCAAAACCCATCGGGCCGATGCCCAGTTCGTTTGCGGTTTTCAACACGTCTTGCTCCAGTGCATCCAATTCGGGATTCGGATTGCGGTCTTCGAGCCGTCGCAGGAATTGCGTCTTGCTCAACTCGTAGCCCGTGGCGCGGTCGCCGCCGATGCACACGCCGAGGATGCCCGGCCCGCAGCCTTTGCCCTGCGCCTGCAACACCGCGTCCAGAATCGCCTTGCGGCAGCCGTCGAGGTCACGGTTTGCCTTGAGCTTCTCGGCAGGCAACGAGTATTGCGCGCCGACGTTTTCGCAACCGCCTCCCTTGAGCACAAGCCGCACACTGACTTCCGGCGCGCGATGCTGATGAAAATGAAAACTCGGCGCGCCCGGTCCGACGTTCGTGCCGTCGTTTTTGCCGGTGAGCGAATCCACGGAGTTCTGGCGGAGAAAACCTTTTTTCGTCGCGAGCGTCACCGCTTCGCGCGCGGTGTCGGCGAAGGTGATCTGGTCGTAGCCGACCGGGCAATCCACGTAAAAGAGAATGCTGCCAGTGTCCTGGCAGATGGGCTGCGATTTGTTTTTCGCCAGCGCGATGTTCTGGTCCACTATCTTGAGGGCGTTCTGGGCGAGCGAATCCTTCTGCTCGTTTTCCAGCGAGGCGAGGATGGCCTTGTGGACGTCGTCGGGAATCTCGGCCGAGGTGCGGCGGATCAGTTCGATAAGGGAGTTCAACAGTTCACTCATAATGCAGGTCCAGCCTAGGGCTTTCGCACCACACCGTCAACCGAAGCACTGCAACGAAACCGTGCAGCCATGACTGCGGTCATTGTGGGTGAGGCTTAATTTGTCGCGGCAAATCGGGTTTGCGGCTCAGGGATTCTCCGGGTGGACTTGCCGACCGGTCGTCGGCGCGAGAATGGATTGATTGCTTCACGCCGCTTCACGGCCAGCATGGTTTGAACCGAGGATTTCGGTCGCTGCAAGGGCCGGGCTTGACCAGCACGCGGACGTAGCGGCGACCTTCCCTCGCGGGCTGAATCGTGCGGTAGGTTATGAACAACGTGCTGCCGCGCCTCTGGCTGGCAGGTCAAGTTTATTGGTGGACAGTGAGAACTGCCGGGGGGACGCGCGGCAGCACGGTCAGGATTGTGGCAGATTGCGACCTCCGACATTGGAGGCGCAGCGGGGACACGTACCGTGGGGCAAGCTTTCCGGTCTGCCAGTTCACCGGACATTCCAATCCGGTGTCCCGACGGGTGACCGGAATGTCGCCCGAACCGGCAGACAAGAATGTCTGCCCTGCTACCGACCGGGGCATGGGAAGCAGCGATCACCCAAACGGGCGGGCGAAAGCTGAACACGGACCAGACGGAACGAAAAAGAATACCGCCAAGGAGATTCGGGAGCTTCGACGGGCCTGCCCCGTGGCCGTAGGCTATTACGGGGGCTGGTTCAACAGCGGCTAGCTTCAACGCTCCTTCGTTTCGCTCAATCGGTCATAGTCTTGGAGGTTAGCCATTCCTTCTGCGGTTGGCATAAATGCTCCTCCGCTTCTGGTAGTCCGCTAGTGAGTCGAAGACGAGATAGTCTGAAACCATCTCCCAAGCAACTGCAGCTTGTCCACCCTTGAGCCAATCGTTTCGAGAACCACCGACTGGCACTTCGCCGACTAGAAACAACCTGCCGCCCTGCCGCTCCCAACGCGGGTAAGCCAATGAGCGACTGCCGTCTGTCGTCATCCAACTCAGAACAACGACCTTCTTAGTAAAATCTGGGAGTTTGCTTCTCATAATGCTGTGCTCGTAGCGGCCTAGACATTATGGCCTTCGATGAAAGCGAAAGCAGTTTCTGGTCTCCGGAAACGTGCCTGGCAATCCGCGGTGCGGATGGCGGAGCCACAATTTGTCTGACTCCCGCCCCAAACAAACAATGATCGAAGATCAACGACCACCGGGGGTTGAGCGCGGATGGCAAGGTTGAGGTTCACGTTGTCCATCATTGCGAATCGAGCATGCGCCCGGGGCAGAGGCGACACCCTGGTTTCAGTCGGTCGCCGCCAACGTCATGTCCCGGGTGTAGTAGAGAATCCGTCCGCAGTTGGTGCAGGTGACGATCTCCTGCTCCTGCTGGCAGGTGACGAGGACCTGCGCCGGCAGTTTCATGTGACAACCGCCGCAGACGCCATGCTGCACGCCCACCACCACGTTCTCACCCTTGCTCTTGACGAGGCGTTCGTAGCGGCTGCGCACGCCGCTGTCCACGGCGGTGGCGAGTTCCTCGCGGTCGCTGCCCAGTTGCGCCAGTTCCCGCCGGAGGCTTTGTTCGCGTTCGCCCAATCGGGACACCTGTTCGTCCGCCAGTTTGCGGGCGTCCGCCGCTTCCCGGGTGAGTCGCACCACTTCCTGCTGCACCTGTTCGGCCTGCTCCATCAGTTCGATTTCCTGGTCTTCGATCTTGGTGATGTCGGCCTTGCACATCTCGATTTCGTGGGCGAGCGCGCGGTATTCTTCATTCTTGCGCGTTTGAAGCTGCTGGTTGGCGTAGCGTTCGATCAATTGCTTCTTTGCCTCTACGTCCAGTTCGAGCCGCTTGCGTTCGGTTTCGATCTGTTTGACGCGCAGTTTGGCGGCTTCCAGCCGGGCCTGGGCATCGGCGCCCTTGGACTTCAATTCCTGTCGTTCGGGGTCAATATGAGCGAGTTCACCCTCAATCCGGCGGAGGCGGCGGTCACGGTCCTGCAGAATCAACAACTTCTCAATGGCATCTAGCATCGGTTCTCTTTCGTTCAGGCACGCAGGCTATGCGGCAGTTTGGGGCAAGTCAATGAAGGCCTCCGGCAATTTGGATGGTCTGGGCGTCGGCGCTGGCGGTTTCTGCTGATTGCTTTGTGGTACAGCGGTCATTTCCGTTCGCAGAAGATCATGCATGACAAACATCCCCGGCTTGCGTTGCCGCGCATTGTCCGATAAGGTAACCACGTTGACGCCGATTGCACCCAGAAGCAACCGTCTGAATTTAACAATCAAACATCATTAACGGAGCACCAAGACTATGGCACACGAATTACCTTCGCTTCCCTATCCCAAAGAAGCACTGGAGCCGCACATTGACGCGGCGACGATGGAAATCCACCACGGGCGGCATCACAAAGCCTACGTGGACAATCTGAACAAGGCGATCAGCGGCACGCCGCTGGAAAGCAAATCGTTGGATGCGCTCCTCAGCGATCTGGCCTCCGTTCCCGACAACATCCGCGTCGCGGTGCGCAACAACGGCGGTGGACATTGGAATCACTCGTTTTTCTGGAGGCTCATGGCGCCAAACGCGGGCGGCGCTCCGGCCGGCAAACTGGCCGAGGACATCAACGCCGCCTTTGGCTCGTTCGCCGACTTTCAGGCGAAGCTCGAGGTCGCCGGCATTGGCCGTTTCGGCAGCGGATGGGTCTGGCTGGTGGTCAATGGCGGGAAGCTTGAAATCGTTTCCACTGCCAATCAGGACAATCCGCTCATGGGCAAAGCCATCGCTGGCTGCGAAGGCAAGCCCTTGCTCGGCGTGGATGTCTGGGAGCATGCCTACTACCTGAAATATCAGAACAAACGCGCTGATTATCTCAAAGCCTGGTGGAACGTCGTTAACTGGGCGGAAGTCGCCAAGAACTACTGAGCGGCTGGCTGGCTTGGTTGAGCGGTCCAAGATTGCGGCACACTCGTTTGATGCGGGTGTGCCGTTTTAATTCTCCAAGGCTGCCGCCATCCGCACGGCCTCCCAGCCCAATATCGCCCGCTTGCGGTTCTCGCCCCAGCGATAGCCTCCCAGCACGCCGCTTTGGCGGATGACGCGGTGGCAGTGAATCAGACGGGCGACAACGCCGGTTGCTCCGGGGCGTGGGCGGTGAGAAAGGCGATGGCTTTCTCCACCCGCTGATAGTCCAAGGCAGCCTGCGTGGTGACGTTGGTGGGCAAGATCGTCGGATTCATGCCCACAGGATAATTTCAGTGACCGGATGTGCCCACCCGATTCTTGCGGAGTTGCGCGGCCAGGGGTTTGGTTCAAGTGGACGCCAGTTCTTCGGCCGCCGCCTCCCATGCGGTCGTGGCCACTGGCAGACGTTCGTGAATCTCGATCAGTTCCCGATTGATCTGCATCGCCCGTCCACCGGCACTGTATGTTTCGGGTTTTTCCAGTTCTGCGGTCAATTCCTGCTCCTTTGCCTCCAGTTCCGCGATTTCCGCTTCCAGTTCCGTGACGCGCCGTTGGATTTCCTGCCGTTTGCGTGAGCGGGCCTGGCGTTGCTCGGCTTCGAGGCGCTTCTGCTCCTTACGGTCAATGCCAGGTGAGGGGACATTGCCCGTGTTGCGGGCCGCGATAGAAGTGTTGGAGGAACTGGTCAGACCTGCGCGCGCCGATTGCGCGGTCTTGTCCAGATAGTATTGGTAGCCACCGGGGAAATGACGCAGTTGACCGGCCTCCACGCGCACCACGTGATTGGCCAGTGCCCGGATAAAATGCACATCGTGGCTGATGAAGACCAGCGTGCCTTCGTACGGCGTCAAGGCTTCGATCAGCGCATCCACACTGGCCAGATCGAGGTGCGTTGTCGGCTCATCCATCAACAGCAGGTTCGGCGGATCGAGCAGTAATTTCACCAAAGCCAGCCGACTCTTCTCGCCGCCGCTTAACACGCTCACGGGTTTGAAGACGTCGTCGCCGCGAAATAGAAAACTGCCCAGCACCGTGCGGACAGATTGCTCGGATACGCGTTGCGGCGTGTCGAGGGCTTCCTGCAACACGGTGTTCCCCATGTTCAGCATCGCCACTCGATGCTGCGCGTAATAACCGTGCCGGGTGTTGTGCCCCAACCGCCGTTCGCCGGCTTGCGGCGTCAACACGCCCGCCAGCAGTTTCAGCAATGTGGATTTGCCCGCGCCGTTTGGGCCCACGAGCACAATGCGCTGCCCGCGTTCCGCCACGAAATTGAGGTTTTCATAGATGAGTTTTGGCGTTGGCAGCAGCGCCGCATTTGCAGACGCAGGCCGCTCGTCTTCATCGGTGCCGTGCGAGGAAGGCGTGGCCGCCACGCGGTAACCGAAGCGCACGTTCTCGAGCAGGATGACCTTCTGTCCGCTCCGTGCCGGTTGCGGAAAGCGAAACCCCACCGTCGCGTCGGGACCGCCCGGCGCTTCAACCAATTCCTCTTTAAGCCGCTCGATTTGCTTCAGCTTGCTCTGCGCCTGGGTGGCTTTGGTGTTCTTCGCGCGGAAGCGGTCCACGAACAGTTGCAGGCGGTCAATTTCGCGTTGTTGCGCCTTGGCGGTGGCGAGGAGCGTCGCCTCGGTAGCGGCGCGCTGCACCAGGTATTCGTCGTAGTTGCCCGTGTAACGCAGGATGCGCGCCTGGCGCAGTTCCGCAACGTGGGTGCAGAGCCGGTTCAGGAATTCGCGGTCGTGCGAGATGAGCAGAATGGCGCCGCAGTAATTCCGAAGATAGTCCTGAAACCACAGCAGCGTTTCGAGATCGAGATGATTGGTGGGTTCGTCCAGCAGCAGCAGGTCGGGCGCCTCGGTCAACAACCGCGCCAGATGCGCGCGCATCACCCAACCGCCGGAAAGCTCGCGGGCGGGCCGGGCAAAATCGGTTTGCTGAAACCCCAGGCTGGCGAGAATCTGCTTGGCCTTCGCGACGAACTGGCCATCGTGTTCCTGTTCGTGCGGCACGGCAATGTCCAACACGGATTCCTTGCCCGCCGGTTCGCTTTCCTGCGGTAAATAGCCGATGCGGAGGCCGCGCAGGCGGGTCACCTCGCCTGCGTCTGGTTCTTCGTGGCCGAGAATGATCTTGAGCAGCGTGGACTTGCCCGCGCCATTCGGGCCGACCAGGCCGATGCGTTCGCCGGCAAGCAGTGTCAGTGAAACATCGTCGAACAGGACACGGTCCCCGAAGGACTTTTGGAGGCCGGCAAGGGTCAGCATGAAATTTGGCGTCGGACCGCGCGGGCGATCCGCGTTACTTCATCGGCGAATAATCCGTGGCGCTGAGATAGACTGACTCCACCTTGTCCACGAGTTTGCCATTGGCTTCGGATTCGTCGCGCGCTTTCTTCCACTCGGGATCGTTGACAAAGGCGGCCCACGACTTCTTGGCTTCCGCGCGGCTCTTGTGAGCCACGATATAGACCATCGTGTTCTCCGCGCCCTTGTCCTTGTCTTCCGGAATCCAGAAGCCAACGAGTTCCATGCCGTGCTTCTTGAACAGTTTGCAGGTGTGATCGCGGAAACGGGCGTTCATGGCCTCGAATTTGCCGGGGGCGGCGTAGTAGGTGCGCAACTCAAAGCAACGCGAATCCTTTGCGACCGACGGACTGGTTTGCGCGGTTACTTGAGGGACGGTCAGAATGGTGAGGGTAAACAAGCCCACCGACAGGATAACAGACAGAGTTTTCATGGTTTGCATGGGATTTTGGTTTGTGGCTAACGCCGATTCAGACACGCCAGGAAACCTGAGCCACACACGCCGTGACTGATAGGATCCGCTCGACGGTGGGATCCTGCCTTCGTTCGCGGATCGTGGAATCGAGTTTCCTGTGATGTCATCTGGCCGTAGATGAAACACCAATCCGATTGGCAAGTCCAAGAATTTGATGGACGGCGGCGCGGCCTCTCTGGATTTGTGCCTTCGGATTTGTCCTCCGCGCTTGTGTTTTGCCTTCGATGCAGGTATCAGCAACGCGTGACATCCAAAAACCAGACCAAGCCTGCATTGCATCATGCCGAATCCCTGGACCGGAAAAGGTAATCCTTACACGCGCAAGGAAGTCGTTGACCGCCTGCGGGCCACGCTCAAACAAGGCAATGCCATCATCGCCGCGGGCGCGGGCACGGGCATCAGTGCCAAGTTTATCGAGCAGGGCGGTGCGGACTTGATCATCATCTACAACTCCGGCCGCTTCCGCATGATGGGCCACGGTTCGACCTGTGGTTTGATGGCTTACGGCGATGCCAATGCGATCGCGATGGAGATTGGCGAATACGAAGTGCTCCCCGTCGTGGAGGAAGTGCCGGTGATCTGCGGCGTTCATGCCACCGACCCGCGTCGTCGCATGTGGCACTGGCTCGGCCAGGTGAAGGCGATGGGATTCAGCGGTGTGAACAATTTCCCCACGCACACGATTGTGGACGGCCATTTCCGCGGTGTGCTCGAAGAAACCGGCATGAGCGTCCAGAAGGAGTTCGAGATGGTGGCGCTCGCGCGCCGGATGGATTTGTTCAGCGTCGTTTACGTCGCCACGCCGGACGAAGCCGTTCAAATGGCGAAAGCTGGCGCGGACGCCATCATCGCTCATGTTGGCACCACGGTCGGGGGTTCGATCGGAGTGAAGAAGGCGGTGGTGACGTGGGACTTCACCATCAAGCGCACGCAGGAGATCATCAACGCCGCGCGGCGGGTGCGGAAGGACATCTTTTTTCTCTGTCACGGCGGGCCCATCAACACACCGGCGGACGCGGATCGCGTGCTGCAAAACACGGATGCCGTTGGCTTCGTTGGCGCAAGTTCCCTGGAACGCATGGGTGTGGAAGCGTCCCTGACGAATCTGACACGCGAGTTCAAGAATTTGAAAGCACCGGCGGCCAAGTCGTTTGGCAAGGCGAGAAAAGGATAACCACAAAACCATGTCTGCTCTCACTCCGATGCCGAACATTCCGTTGCGTTCATCGAGCTACGCGGAACATGGCAGAGGAATGATCGGCAAAGGAATGAGGGCAAACATAAATCAGCCAACAGATTTCCGCTGCTATGATTCTTGACCAACGCCGTTTTGTAACTGCCGCCGAGAAGGTGGATTTTGTTTCTCCGTGGACGCTGGAGGAATGGCTTTGCCGTTCGGATGTCGTTCCCAACCAGGAACTGCTGATGGTGCGCGCCAACATGGAAGCCGGGCGGTCCCATCCCTTTCACACGCATCCGACACGCGAAGAGATCATCTACATTCTGTCGGGTCGCGCGGAGCAATGGATCGGCGAGCAGCATCGCATTCTGGGACCGGGCGAAATCGTGTTGATTCCGAAAGGCGAGGTGCATGGCACCTACAATCCTTTTCGCGAGCGCCTCGTGTTCCTCGCGATTCTCGCACCTGCCAATGCGCCCGAGCCCGGCATCGTTGATGTCTCCACTGAACAGCCTTGGGCTTCGCTGCGTCAGAAGCATGGGTTACCCGACTGCAAATGAACTGGCTTGAACCTGAATTGTTATGATGAACGCCCGCCCCCACCCCGGCCCGCTCCCCCGAGGAGAGGGAGAATCACTCACCTCCTCCTTGCATGACAGCGCGTTTGATCGCTTGAGCGTTACTGGCTTCGATCAACCAATCCGCAGCCGAATGCAAATGCGCCGCGAGAAGACTAGCGCCGCGCGATTGCTCCCCCCTCTCCCTGGGGGAGAGGGCCGGGGTGAGGGCGAGCGTAAACAAACATTTCTCCGAACTCGATTGCTTAGGCCCATCACTTTTCTCCCGATTCTCCTGTTGGCCTTCTTGGGCAGCACAATTCTTTCGCAAGCCGCCGAGCCTTTGCGCGTTTTCATCCGTAGCGGCCCCAAAACCCACGGCCCCGGTCAACACGATCATCCGCGTTTCCTTCGGGAGTGGACCCAGATGCTCAATGAGCGCGGCCTGAAAGCCGAAGGCGGAAACGAGTTTCCCGAAGCCGCGCAACTGGAAAAGACCGATGTGCTGATTATTCATGCGCCCGACGGCATGAAGATTGTCGGTGAAGATCGGGAGGCGTTTGAGGCCTTCCTCCAGCGCGGCGGTGGGGTGGTGGTAATTCACGCCGGGGTGGTGGGAGGCGATCAACACGCCTGGATCAAGAAGATCATCGGCGGCGCCTGGCGGTGGCCCTCGCCGGAACTGGCCCGTGAACGTGCCACCAAGTATCTGGAGGGCGAAGTCGGTTTGTGCTGGCTGGATACCGAGCACCCCATCAGCCGCGGCCTGTCAAACTTCGATTGGAAGGACGAAATCTATTACGACCTGGATCTCGCGCCGGACATCGGGGTGCTCGCGTCAAGCTTTCACAACGTTCATATTATCGCGCCGCAGTTGTGGACCTACGAAAAAACCCTGGAAGGCGGCCAGACGCCGTATCGCGCCTTCGTGAGTTTGGCGGGTCACGAATATGAAAGCTTCAACACGCCGCAGTATCGCACCGTGTTGTTGCGTGGCATTGCCTGGGCCGGCAAACGCGCCAACGCGGATGAATTCTGCCAGCCGGAGGAACTTGCTTCCCTGCGCTATCCGCCTGGCGGTCCGCGTGCCGCCACGGAGGCAATGAAGACCTTCAACCTGCATCCGGAATTCAAGGTGTCGCTCGCCGCGGACGAAAACGTTGCGGAAAAAATCATGTCGCTGGACTGGGATCCGCGGGGCCGCTTGTGGGTCGTTGAAACGCCCGAGTATCCCGGAGGTCGCGACATTCATCGGAACGACAACCGCATCGCGCCGTGGCGCGAGCGCGAGCCGGATAGATTTGCCGCCGGGCGGAAAGAGCCGCGCGAGCCGCGGGACCGTGTTTCGATGCTCGAGGACACCAACGGCGATGGGGTCATGGACAAGAAGACCGTGTTTGCCGATGGCTTGGAATTGCCGACCTCGCTCGTATTCTACAAGGACGGCGTGATCGTCACGCAGGCGCCGGATATTCTCTGGTTGCGCGACACGGACGGCGATGGCAAGGCGGACAAACGCGAAGTGCTGTTCACCGGTTGGGGCACGTACGACACGCACGCCGTCATCAACAATCTTTGCTGGGGACCGGATGGCTGGGTGTATGGCACAGTGGGTTACAGTGCCGGCGAGCCGCGCTCGGTAGATGGATCAAAGCGTTTTGGGCGCATCACGGCCGGTTTGTTCCGCTTTCGCCCGGACGGCTCCGCGCTCGAACAGGTCGCCGCCGGTTCGTGCAACACCTGGGGCTGCGACGTGGCGCCGGATGGAGAATTGTTCTTCAGTACCGCCACCTGCGGTGAACCCATTCTGCAACTTGTGTTGCCGGAAAAAGTCATCAGCCGCGCCGGCGTTCCCGGTGTGCGCGCCGTCAAACCCATCATTGAGGAAAACAAGGTCTTCCCCGCCCGGCAGGAAACGCGTCAACCGTACCTGCAGATTGACTGGGTGGGCGCGTGGACCGCGGCTTCCGGCGGCACCATTTACAATGGCGGCGCGTGGCCCGCAAAGTGGCAGGGGCCGGCGTGGTCCTTCTTCCTCCATGAGCCGACGGTGTGGTTGATGCATCACGAGTTCCTCGAACCGGACGGAGTTTACTATCAGGGCCGTCGGGAGGCGGGACGGCAGCAAACCCATTTCCTGGCCAGCACGGATTACTGGTTCAAACCCATCCACAGTCGCGTCGGGCCGGATGGCGCGTTGTATCTCGTGGATTTCTACAATCAGATCGCCGTTCACAATGACACTCGTGGTCCGCCGCATGGTGCGCGCAATGCCGCGACGCGGCCTGACCGCGATCATCATTTCACACGGCTGTATCGCATCCAGCACAAGGAAGCGCAGACTTTGCCGGCGTTTGAGTTGAATCCCAAAGCTCCCGCGCGTCTGGTCGAAATGCTCGACCATCCCAACGGCTGGGTGCGCGGCACGGCGAACCGGCTTTTGAGCGAAGGCGCGGGCCGTTCCGCACCCGACGCGCTGGAGCGGAAATTCCGCGAAGCCCGCACGTCTTATGGTCGGATGCACGCGCTGTGGGTGCTCCACAATCTGGAATGGCTCGATCCCGATATGTTGCTGGCCGCCGCCCAACACCGCGACGCCGTCATTCGCAAGACCGCCATGCGTATCGCGGCGGAGATGGATAACACGGGCAACGAACCGCCGCCGGAACTCGTGCGCGCCTTGCTTGCCGACCCGGATCAACGCGTGCGCCTCTGGGCGCTCGTTGCGGGGACGACCGTACCGCCCACGAGTGATCTGGCTGAGGCGATCGTCGAAGCCTGGCCTTCGTTCCAGAATCCTCATCTCGAAACGGCGGCGCTGGCGATCACGGCCAAAGACCCGTTGTTGTTCCTTCATGCTGCATTTGCCGCCAACGAACCGAATGCCGTCTCGGGCATGATTTCGCAACTCGCGCGGCAGATTGCGCAACAGAACAATCCGGAGTCCGCCCGTGCCCTGGTGGTGGCGCTTGCCAGCAAGCCCGCCGCCACCGACGCGCTGAAGACCACCGCGCTTCAGGCGCTGGCGGCGAACCTGCGACCCGGGGTTGTTCCGCCGGCCAGTTCCGCGCTCGGCAACGCGCTCCAGCGTCTGCTGTCTTCAGAACAAACGGCCGGGGCTGTGCTCCCGCTGGTGGCGCGCTGGAATTACGCCGACCAGATCGGTGATGCGGCCCGGCAAGCGGTGGGCAAGTCGGCCGCGCGCCTGGCGGATACGTCCTTGTCCGATGCCGAACGCGGGCAGATTGCCGTGAACCTGCTCGGGGTCCGCGCCCTGGATGCCAGCATCGTTCCCTCCGTGGCCGCGCTGGTGGGTAGTGACGCCAGTGAACGGCTCCAACTTCGCGTGATCGAGGCGCTGGGCAACACGGGCGAATCCGCCGCTGGCCAGTTCTTGCTTGCGGCGTTGCCCAAGCTGAACCTGGAGTTGCGCGAAGCCGCCTTCGGTCAACTGCTCAAACGCACGGATTGGTCCGATGCCGTCGTTCGGGCGCTGGCGGAGCGGCAACTGGATTCCGCCGTGCTTGGCCTCGCCAATTTGCACCGCTTGCGAACGCATCCGGACGCCGCATTGGCTGGGCGTGCCACCACGGTCATCACTGAACTCAAAGGCCCGGAACAAAAGGAGAAGGATGCGCTCATTGCCAGCCTGCGGCCCGAGGTCATCAAACCTGGAAACGCCGCCAACGGCGCGATGCTCTACACCCAAAACTGCGCGCCGTGTCACAAATTCAAAGACGAAGGCGCCGACTTCGGGCCTAATCTAACCGGCATGGGAGCGCACGGTCCCGAGGACCTGCTGATTCACATTCTGGATCCCAATCGGGTGCTCGAGCCCAACTACGCCGCGGTGAGCATCGAGACCAAGGATGAGTTGAGTTACGACGGCATTGTGCTGCGGGAGAACAACGCGGTGGTTGTCCTGCGCAATCAGACCGCCGAGACAGAGATTCGCAAGGATAACATCGCCTCCCGCCGTAATACCGGGCGGTCGCTCATGCCCGATGGCTTCGAGCAACTGGGCGTCGAGGGCTTGCGCGATCTGTTGACCTATCTCTGCGCCGATGAGCAGCGCTTCCGCATCCTGGACCTCAGCGACGCGTTCACCGCGAACACTTCGCGCGGCATCTACATGACCGCCGAGTCGCGCGACGAATCGTTGCGATTCAAGAAATGGGGGACGATCAAACACCGCGAGGTGCCTTTTGACATCATCAATCCGCAACGCACGACGACCGGCAATAATGTCATTGTGTTGCAGGGCGGCTCCGGCATGGCGCGAAATTATCCGCGTCAGGTGGAGGTGAAGGTGGGGCTGGCGGCGAGCAAATTGCACGTCCTCGGCGGCGTGGCCGGCTGGGGCCATCCGCTCGGACGCGCCAATGAACCCGTGGCCAGAATCATTGTGCATTATGCCGGCGACGAAACCGAGGAGATCATCCTGCGCAATGGCGTTGAGTTTGCCGACTACATCGGGCGCTTTGACGTACCGGGTTCGGAGGCGCTCAACAATCTCGATGATTTGCTCCAGCAGGGCCGGCAGCTTCGTTACTTCGCCAAGCCGTTTACCAAGCGCGGCGTCATCGAGAAACTAACGCTGGCCAGTTACGCGAATGAAGTCGCGCCAACATTTGTGGGTCTGACGGTGGAACTTGGCGAGGGCGCACCCGCTTCCGCTTCGGCGCAACCCGCTCCGGCCGCGCCCGTCGGCCCGTCGTTTCAATGGGGTGCGGGATTGAAGGTGCTCATCATCGGTGGCGGCGACGCGCACGACTATGATCGCTGGTTCAACCGGGCAGACGTCAAAACGCTGAATGACACCGGGGGCATCAGCGCAAATTACACCGACATCACCGGCGGCCTGGCGGACGTGATCGGCGGTGTGGACGTGTTGATTGTCAGCAACAACAAACCATTCACCGACGACGCTACGAAACAGGCCATCACCCGCCATATCGAAAATGGCAAAGGCTTCATCGGGCTGCATCCCGGGCTTTGGTACAACTGGCGTGACTGGCCGGAATACAATCGCGTCCTTGTTGGCGGCGGCTCGCGCGGGCATGACCGGTTGGAGGAGTTCGATGTCGTAGTGACGGAACCAGCCCACCCTCTGATGCGCGGTGTGCCGGCGAAGTTCACGATCAAGGACGAGTTGTATTGGTTCGAGCCGAATGCGCGAGGCACGCCAATCAAAGTGCTCGCCACAGCGCACTCGAAGCAGAAGAACCAACCCTATCCGCAGGTCTTTACCGTGGAGCACGCCAGGGCCCGCGTCGTCGGCCTTACCCTGGGACATGATGGCGATGCGCACCATCATCCGGCTTACATCCAATTGCTGCGGAACGCGGTGCTGTGGGCGGGAGGGAAGGAACCGAAAGTGGGTGCGCCGTAGCATTGCGCGTAGGCCGGCTTATGGAGATGCGATTGGGAAAAGCCCTCACCCCGGCCCTCTCCCATCCGATGGGAGAGGGAGCGGCATCCACCGCGGGTTGGAAACTGCGTGAGTCGGCGGTTGCCGGGTGCCTCTCCGCGAATCATCAAGCGACCAATCGCTGTTCCCCTCTCCCGTCGGACGGGAGAGGGGTTAGGGGTGAAGGCCTTCCGGGCTAACCGATCATGCCTACCATTGCCGTTCTTGGAACGATGGACACGAAAGGCGACGAGCACGCCTTCGTGGCCGACCTCATTCGCCAACGCGGACACCGGGTGCTGATCATTGACGTGGGTACGTTAGGGGAGCCACGTCTCCAACCTGACGTTACGCGCGCTGAAGTCGCGGCGGCGGCGGGCGTTGACTTCGCGCCACTGGCGGCGAAGCAGGATCGCGGCGAATCCGTGACGACCATGTCGCGGGGTGCGCCCATCGTTCTGATGAGGCTCGTGGAGGAAAAGCGCATAGACGGCGTGATCTCGCTTGGCGGCGGCGGCGGAACGGCGATTGCCACGGCCGCGATGCGCGCATTGCCGGTTGGTCTTCCCAAACTGATGGTCTCCACGCTGGCCAGCGGGAACGTCGCGCCCTATGTCGGCGTGAAGGACATCGTCATGTTCCCGAGTGTGGTGGACGTGGCCGGACTCAACCGAATTTCCCGACAGCTCCTGGCCCGTGCCGCCGGGGCGATTTGCGGCATGGTCGAGGCAGCTCCGCCGGTCGCGGCAGACAAGCCTATCCTCGTCGCCAGTCAGTTCGGCAACACCACCGCCTGCATCGAGCAGGCGAAGGAGACGCTCGAAGCGGCTGGTTATGAAGTCATCGTCTTTGCCGCCACGGGAACGGGCGGGCGAACCATGGAATCGCTGATTGAAACCGGCCTGGTCGCTGGCGTGTTCGACATCACGACTACTGAATGGGCCGACGAATTGGTGGGGGGCGTGCTGACCGCCGGCCCGAAGCGCCTCGAAGCCGCCGCGCGACGTGGGGTGCCGGCGGTGGTTTCCACCGGCTGCTTGGACATGGTCAACTTCGGCCCCCCGGACACTGTCCCCGCGAAGTTTGCCGGACGAAAGTTCTACCAACACAACCCGCAAGTGACGTTGATGCGCACAACGCCGGAGGAATGTGCGAGGCTGGGTCGCATCCTCGCAGAGAAACTGAGCCTTTCCACGGGCCCGGTGACTGTGCTGCTGCCGCTGCGTGGAGGGAGCGTAATCAGCGCACCGGGCGGTCCGTTCCATGATCCAGAGGCAGACAAGGCATTGTATGCCGGACTCAAATCCTCGTTGCGAAAGGACATTGCGCTGAAGGAATTGGATTGCACCGTGAACGATCCCGACTTTGCCGCAGCGTGCGCGCAGGCGCTGCTAGACCAGTTGCCACCGACTGGGGTCTGCGCGACGACGCAATTTCCCAAGCAGAGGGAGTAAGAACACCGTTCGCTGCGTTGCTGTGGTTTCACGGCGACCAGCATTTTTCTTTCCGGATGAGAATCAGGGCTTCTATGGTCGTTGGGTTCGGAAATCAGACAATCTTCTTGATGTTAAATGTGCTTTTGGTAACCTGCACAAGTCTGCGACAGAGACTTGCGCTGATGTGGCTCAGGTCGGCTGGGTTTCATCGGGGCAAGATAACGACAAAATGAAAGGGCAATAATGAAACTTCTACATGTATTCACCCCTCACCGCGTTGCATTTCTGACCTGGGTTGCGGTTGGGGCGTTCGGCATTCCTGCGGCCAGCGCGGCGTCATATCACGAAACCGTTCTGGCAGATGGGCCGGTGGTGTATTATCGGCTGGAGGATCCGGCCGGTTCTCAGATCATTACCAACGCGGTCAATCCTGATACTTTTCAGGCGTACGTTACGCCCGACGATTATTTCGCCTGGCCGAAGTTTGAACAACCCGGCGTCGGCAGCAACTCGGTGAGTTTTCATCTCTACACACCCGAAGGCGGGACGCTGCAAAGGTCGCGCATCGAACTCCCCTTTGAACCGGAACTGAACCAGGCTGGACCATTCACGGCCGAGTGCTGGGTGCGCCCGACCAGTTGGGGGAGCGATTATCGTTGTCCCGTGGGCAACTTTGGCGGATGGGGCGCTTCGCCCACACCCGGTTGGCATTTCTACCAAACGCCGGGGGAGGGCGCGACTTCCTCCTGGGTTTGGGTGCAGAAAGGCGGCAACATCTGGCTGGGTGGAACTCCGGTGACCAAGAACAAGTGGGATCATTTGGTCGCCACCTATGACGGCACTACCGTCAGCTTCTACGTCAATGGCGTGCTGAGAGGTTCAACCACCGACACCTCTCCGGCACCGAACACTTTCCAACCCCTCACCATTGGTTGGAACCCCGCGGGCGGATGGGTCTTTGACGGAAACGTTGATGAAGTGGCCATTTACACGAAGGCTTTGACCTTGGAGCAGATCACGCTGCACTACGAGGTGGGACTCACCAATTTCTACAGCGGTCCTTTGCCGGCGTATGTGGTTGCGGACCCGGTACCGGCTACGGCCTATGCCGGTCGTACGGCGACTTTCGTGGTCGGCGCGGATGGCACCGATCCGATTTCCTACCAGTGGTACAAAGGCGACACCGCGATTGCAGGCGCCACGGGCGACACCTTGGCTTTCACGTGCGCTTTCGCCGACAATGGCGCGACCTACAAGGTCGTGGTGACCAATCTGTACGGTTCGGCCACGAGCACACCGGTGGCGCTCACGGTGCTGACCGATTTGACGCTGGTTTCCAGTCCCGAGTCCGTCACGCGCAATGTCGGCAGCAAGGCCGCTTTCATTGCGGTTGCGGGTGGCGCTTTGCCAGTGAACTATCAATGGTACAAAGGGGCGACACCTATTTCCGGAGCGACCAATCAGACACTCTGGCTCTCCAACCTGCAACTTGCGGACGACAACACCACCTATTACGCGCGCATCAGCAACCCGTGGTCATCCACTGATAGTGAAACGGCGACACTCACGGTTATTCCGCGGGCGGTGGACGTCCCGATCACCGGATACGCAAAAGTGGTCTTGGCTGATGATCCCGTCGCGTTCTGGCGTCTGGACGAACCCGAGGGAAGTTTTACGGCTGTGGATGCGGTCGGGAGTTTCGATGGCATCTACACGCCGGGAAATGGAACGATTACCTATTCGGTTGGCACTGGCATTCCTGCGGAAACCAACCCGGCGATTGGGGTCACTGGTGGCGCGCGGGTTTCCGTCCCGTGGGCGCTGGAAATCAGTCCGCGTGGCCCATTCACCACTGAGGCTTGGTTCAAGCCGGCAACTTTGGCGGCGGATGCCCTGGACTATCGCACCGTGTTTTCGTCCTTGGGCGCTGGTCCCGGCGGCAGCGGTCCCAATGGTTGGCTTCTCTATCAGCAGCCCAATAACACGTTCGCGTGGGTGTTGTTCAACCAAGGCTGGTTGAGTTCATTTATGGGCGATCCCATCAGCGTCATCGAGGCCAATACCTGGTATCACATGGCGTTGACCTACGACGGCTCACTCTTCCGCATCTACGTCAATGGCCAACTCACCGCCACACAGGCGTACGCCGCGTTCATCCCCAATCAGGACGGGGCCATCAATCTGGGCTGGCGCAGCGACAACGGTTGGAATCCGTTTGACGGCACCCTGGATGACGTTGCCGTTTACAATAAGGCACTCACGCTGGAGCAAGTCCAAGCCCACTATCTGGCGACCGTTCGTTTGGCCTTCAGCCGGTCTGGCAACGACCTGATTCTCTCCTGGCCGTTCGGCACGCTGCAACAGGCCGACGGCGTAACGGGAACCTACACCGACCTGCCCGCGGCGACTTCGCCTCACACGATCGCACCGGGCGCGGGGTCGAAATACTACCGCGTCAAAGTGCAGTAGTCTTTGACTTCAGTCTGCGTTCACGGGCCGGGGGCAACCCCGGCCCTTTTTGTTGTTCGCAGTTCCTTTTCACGAGTGGCCGCAACGTCTTGTCCTTCTTGGTGGGTTCACCAAGCCACTGCGGCTACCACTTCCGGGACATGAACCGCCACCAGTTAGTGCCGATGCTGCGTGCGCCTTCGCACGGCCATTTCCAATGATTGTAGAGGCAACCGATGATCAAGGGAGAGATCACGAAGGCCGCAAGACCCAGGCCCGTCGTGCTCACCAAAATCAGGACTACCAGGAAGCTCGTGAGGTTTGAGATGATGATGGGCCAGACGAACGGCATTCGGTTCTCGGTTGAAATCAGCGTGCCCCAGAAGGAGTAGTTCATTTCCAGCAAGCCTTGGAGCGCCAGCAGGCTGAACCAGAGCACCGGCAGCGTGGACTTGTCCGAGCCGGCCCAGCGCAGCAGTGCCGGCACCACCAGAATCACGCCCAGAGCCAACGCCAAGTAGGTCAGAACCTGAAACCAAACCCGCGGCCAAAGGATACGCCGCAACGCCACGTGATCGTTCTTGATGCGCAGCTTACCCACCAGCGGCCATTTCACCAGGGTCCACACCTGCGCCATGGTGACGCCGATGATAACGAGTTGGAGCGAGAAACCGTACTCAGCGGCGGCGGCCAGTCCAAATACCGTCTGGCAGACCAACGTATTGGCGTGTCCGGCCAGATATCCGCTGGAGAATTGGAGACCGATGCGCCAACTGTTCGGCCAGAGCGTAGTGACAAGTTGTTTGACCTCGGCGGGGGTGGCGTGGTGTGCGGCCTGCGGGAGCAACCGCAACACCGCCCGTCGGGAAATTTCCCGTTGCAGAACACTACCAACCAGAGTAGCCAACGGAACGCTTAACAAACCCGCGCCGCCGATCAATAGCAGACAACTGAGCAAGATACGAACGGCCAAGGCGAGCACTCCCAATTGGGTGCTCAACCGGACCTGATCCATGCTGCGGAGAAACACGTTCCACCATCCCGCATAAAGCTCCCAAACCGCCGCCGACAGCGTGATGCCCCACGCGATCCAGGTGACAGCCGGAGCGCTGGTTTCATGAACCCGCAGCGCCACCATTGTGCTACCCAGCGCCCCGAGCAACACCAAAGCGGCGAAAGAGAGCAGGCGGTAAAGTTGCCGGGCAGTGGGTAGCAACCGGCCCAGCAATTCATAATTCGGCCCGGTGGCGCTTGTTTCGGGCGTATAGCCCTGCGCCTGCAATTCCTTCGCGCCCCCCATGGCATAGCTAACGGCTCGGCCAATGCTGGCGGCGAATCCCAGGTCCAGAATTGGCACCAACGCGCTGAGACTCAGCAGCACGAAGTACATCCCAAAATCCGGCCCCGACAAGCGGTGAATCAGCAACGGCAGGACAATCACCCCAGAGCCTAGGCGCAGCCCGTTCATGGCCCAGGACCAGACCACGGCCGATTGCATCAGCCTTTGGAACATGGATGACAGGCGAATCATGTGATTTGGGAGGCGGTGATCACGAGCAGTTCAAAGCGTGCGCCAAGTTGCCGACATGAACTGACTCGGGTCAAGCTTGGAAAAGTTCCAGCGGCGCGGCGCTTCACGCGGCGCGGAGCGTCTGATCTGTCCTGGATATTTGGTTTCCCCACCGGCTTAAGCCGCCTTCACCTCTCGCCCACGAATCAACCTTCAAGCAACGCACATCGGCCGTGGGTTACGGCGACTCCCCAACGAATCCTTGCTGACGTAGCGCCTCGAAGAGGACGACGGCGACGCAGTTTGATAGATTCAGCGAACGGGAACTCGGATTGAGCATCGGAATGTGCAACCACCGCTCCCGGTTTGATTCCAGCAACGATCTTGGCAGCCCGGCGGTCTCCCGCCCGAACACGAGATAATCGGCGGCGGCAAAGCGCGCCCCATCATAGCGCGTCGGGCCGTCGGATTCGATGAACCACAAACGCGCGCCAACTGGCAGCTTGGCCACGAACGCGGCCCAGTGTGGCCAACGGTGCCACTCGACGTGCCGCCAGTAATCCATCCCCGCCCGCTTAAGTTGCGCGTCGTCGAGCTTGAAGCCGAAAGGCTCGATGAGATGCAACGTCGTTTTGGTGGCCGCGCAAAGCCGCGCCACGTTGCCGGTGTTCGGCGGGATTTCCGGTTCGACGAGAACGATGTGCATAACTTAAACACCAAAAACCACACACCACACACCAACAAAACACCGATCTGCAGGTCGAGAACACTGCATTTGAGGAAGGAGCACCTGATTTCTCATAAAGTGGTTGGAATGTGGATGTCCTTTGGTGTTTGGGTTTTGGATTTTGGTGGTTTCCCATAGAACACCTTCCACAACACCAACCCGTGTGCCGGCGCCGTCATGCCCGCCACGCGGCGGTCGCGTTTGGCCAGCATGTTTCTGACTTCGCTCGCCGGGAATTTTCCCAGCCCGACCTGCACGAGCGTTCCGACAATCCCGCGGCACATCTTGTAAAGAAAGCCATCGCCTTCGATGAAGAATGTGAACAACGGCCCGTGCTTCTTCACGTCGCACCGGGCCAACGTGCGCACGGTGGATTCCTTCGCATAACCCGGATTCGCCGCCAACGATTGGAAATCATGCTTACCCACGAACAGCGGGGCCGCGGCCCGGATCGCTTTCACATCCAGCTTGCGCGGCACATGCCACGCCGTGCGCCGAAGCAGAGGATTCATCGCCGGATGATTCCAGACGAAGTAACGATACTGCTTTGCCTTCGCGTCGAAGCGGGCGTGAAACTTCGCCGGCGCACGCGCTGCGGCGAGAACGCGAATGTCTTCCGGCAGGTGCGCATTGATCGCGAGCGCCAGTTTGCGCACGGACATGTTGAACTCAGCGCGGGGAACCTCGAAGTGCGCCACCATGCCCAACGCGTGGACGCCGGTGTCCGTGCGACTGGAGCCATGGAGGCGCGGTTGGACGGGAAACAATTCTGCCAGCGCCGTTTCGATCTTTTCCTGCACGCCGGTGCCGATTTTCTGGACCTGCCATCCTTCATAGGCCGTGCCGTCGTAGGCAATCGTGAGTTTGAGTTTGACCACGTGCCGAGCGTACTCGGACACCGCCCGCGGATAAATGTTCATTTCAGCTTCTGGGAATGAATCGGCGCCTGAGCCTGCCCGAACGTGCGCCGTCACAGCCACTCGCCGGAAAAAATCTTTAGCCATAAACCTCCTGTTGTCAGTCGTCTAGCGGCAACCCAGCGACATCTCCCGGATAAATGGTTTGATGCGTTTTGAAAAAATGCTTAAGGTTCACTCACCGTTTAACTCATCAAGGAGCGCGCGGCTTTGTTCGGTGCGTTCTCAACTACTTCGAAAGGAAACTACAAGCATAGTGTGCGGAATAGCAGGAATTGTCAGTCGTGATGAAGATGACTTGGGCGACCCACTTCAGCGGATGCTCAGAACCATGCACCATCGTGGTCCCGACGGTGCCGGGTATGTCATCGGAAACTCAATAGATCGGCAGGGACAGTTGGAGGCGTTGGACTTCAGCCACAAGCGCGGGCGGGCAGCCTTGGGCCATGTCCGCCTGGCCATCACCGGCCAAGCTTCGGGGTTGCAGCCGTTTCAATCGCAGGATCGCCGCGTTAGCTTTCTGCACAACGGCGAGATTTATAACTATCAGCAACTATGGGCCGGCTTGGATACGGCCCACGGCGCGCCGCCAAGGAGTGACAGCGAGGTGGTCATGCGTTTGTTGGAGCGGCACTACGCTGGCGACCTCCAGGAGGCCGTAACCCAGATCCTGCCCAGGTTGGATGGCGTGTATGCGCTGGCCATCTCGGATCAGAATCAAACCCTGGTGGTGCGCGACCGCATCGGCGTGCGGCAACTCTATTACGCCATGAATGGCGACCGAGTCGCGTTCGCATCCGAGAAGAAACCGCTTTGGGAGTTGTTCGGGCGTGCGGCGGAGATCAATCGCATTCCGCCCGGACACCTGTTGGCAATGGATGCACGCGGCTCAGAGATGCTTCAATTCTGGTCGCCGGAGCAGTTGCGCAATGAGCCAATGATAACCAATCGTGACAATGCGCTGGCGGCTTACGGACAGGCCATCCGTGCCGCCATTCACAAACGCATTCATGGGCGTGATCGGGTCGGAATCATTTTTTCCGGCGGAATTGACAGCGTGCTGGTGGCGTATTTGGTCAAGGAGGCGGGCGTGCCGTTCACGTGTTATACCGTGGGATGCGGCGAGGATGCGCCCGACTTGAAATGGGCGCGCGATGTCGCCCAGCGGCTCGGCTTCCCCTTGCAGGAAAAAGTGCTCACGCCGGCCGAAGTGGAAAGCCTCATTCCCGAAATCATCCGCGACATCGAGGATCACGGCTTGAACCAGGTGGAAGTGGCGGTGCCGATTTACATCGCGAACCGCCTCGCGCAGGAGGCGGGGGAGCGCGTTTTGTTGACGGGCCAGGGAGCGGACGAACTTTTCGGCGGCTACTCGTGGTATTCGCGCGTAGCAGCGGCCGAGGGCTATGACCGTTTCGTCGCGCGGTCCTGGGAGGACACCTGCCTGCTATATAAGGAATGTCTCGAACGCGAGGACAAGATCACCATGGCCCACAGCATGGAATTGCGCGTACCGTTTCTGGACCCGGAAGTGATTCGCGCCGCCTTTCGCATTGCACCGGAGTTGAAGGTCAACCAGGGCGAAGATCGTCTGGGCAAGCGGATTCACCGGGACCTCTGCCAGGCCATTGGCATTCCCGAGGACATCGCCTACCGGGTCAAGGAGGCCGCGCAGCACGGCGCCAACGTGCATGACACGCTGGGCGAACTGGCGCGAGAACGGGTGCCGAACGAGGCCGTGTTGCGGGCGGCGGGTTATGATCCCGATCTGTCTGTGACCGAGAAACTGGGCAGCTCTTCACGCTACGGCTACCGTTACGGTGACGCGCAATTGTGGAAGCCCGACCCGCAAATGCAGTTCCTGCTGGATTCCCACGCGGCGCGCTTCGGGTTGTTGCCGCTGGACACTCTCCGCCACTGGGAGGAAGTAAACGAGCGCCTGACCGGCGAACTGGTTTTAAGTTCCACCGCGTCATGAGAATCGAACGCCCCAAGGAAATCGAGCGGTTTGGCGCCATCCGTTTCGGCGAGCTGCAGCGCATCTTTGAATTGGATTCAGGCCCGGGCAACGGCGATTCCCCGGTGGTCAACTCCGCCATCATGCAGGTGGGTTCGCAGGCGCTGGCCGAGGTGCAGAAGGACATGGCGATCATCGTCCCGGTGCGCAATGAACGCTTGAAACTGGTGGAAGGCGTGCTGTGCGGCATTCCGCACCCCTGCCTGATCATCGTCGTATCCAACAGCCCGCGCGATCCGGTGGACCGGTTCGGCATGGAGCAGGATGCGTTACAGGAGTTCTGCACCTTCACGGGCAAACAGGCGGTCATTCTCCACCAGAAGGACCCCATCATCGCACGGGCGCTGGCGAAAGTCGGCTATCGTTCCGTGTTGGGCGAGGGCAGGCAGGTGCGCGACGGCAAGGCGGAAGGCATGCTGCTCGGCACACTGCTGGCCAGACTGGCCGGCAAAAAGTACGTCGGCTTCGTGGATGCGGACAATTATTTTCCGGGCGCGGTGGAGGAATACGTTCGCGTCTATTCTGCGGTGTTCGCCACGTGTGAATCGCCCTACACGATGGTGCGGATCGCGTGGCACAGCAAACCCAAGATCGTGGAATCGAAACTCTTCTTCCGCAAGTGGGGCCGCACCACCACCCGCACCAACGAGTTTTTGAACCGGCTGCTCGCGCATTACACCGGCTACGATACGGACATCATCAAAACCGCCAACGCCGGGGAACATGCGATGACGATGGAACTCGCCATGGCGCTGGACTACTCGTCGGGTTATTCCATCGAGCCGTATCATATCATCAACCTGATCGAGCAATTCGGCGGCATCCACGAGAGCGAGGCCCTGCGCCAATTGCAGCATCGTATCGAAGTGTACCAGGTCGAGTCCCGCAATCCGCACCTGCATGAAGCCGGCGATGATTCGCACATTGATGATATGAGCTATCAGGCGATGCAGGTGATCTACCATTCGTCCGTCTGCCCCGACCGGCTCCGCAAGGATTTGCACCGGGTGATGGTGAGTAATGAATACTGCACACCGCACGCGAAGCCGCGCCGGCCGCGCTATTTCCCGCCACTGCAAACATTGGACTTCAATAAGTTCTCCGCGGCCATCGCCGACCATCCGCAGGCCAAACTCATCCTCGGAGGCAACTTATGAACGCTTTGGACTGGGCGGTCATCCTGGCGTATCTGGGGGGCATTGTGGGATTCGCCTGGTGGATTGGCCAGCGGCAGGTTTCGCAGGAGGACTACTATCTCGCCGGCAAGAAAGTCCCGTGGTGGCAGTCGGGCGTTTCCATTATGGCCACCCAACTCGGCGCAATCAGCTTCGTCTCCGCGCCCGCTTTCGTGGCGCTTGCCGAGGGCGGTGGTTTGAAGTGGCTCTGTTATGAATTCGGCGTGCCTCTTGGCCTCATCGTGGTAATCATGGTGTTGGCACCGGCACTCAATCGCGCCCGGCATATCAGCATCTACGAATACCTGGAAGGCCGCTTCGACCGGCGCGTCCGCCTCGTGGTGAGTCTGCTATTTCAATTGGGCCGCGGCCTCGCCACCGCCGTCTCCATTCTGGCAGGCGGATTGATCCTCTCCACGGCCCTCTCCATCCCGACGAGCGTGGCGATCCTGGTCGTTGGCGCCGTTACGTTGCTGTACGACGTGCTCGGCGGCATCCGGATCGTGATTCTGAGCGATGTCCTCCAGATGATCATCATCGTGGCGGGCATCTTGGTTTGCGGAGGTTATGCGCTCCAAATGGTCGGCTGGGAACAAGCCTGGCAGGGCTTGAGCGCCGACCGCTTGAATATTTTGGACTTCGCACAAACCGGCGTGACGAAGGAGGGACAATACTCCTTCTGGCCGATGGTCATTGGCGGAGCGTTTCTGTACGCCTCCTACTACGGATGCGACCAAAGCCAGGCCCAACGCCAGCTTGCAGTGGGAACGTTGGGCGGGGTGCGCAAGGCCCTCCTGTTTAACGCGCTCGGACGGTTCCCAGTCGTACTGCTCTACTGCGTAATGGGCGTGATGGTCGGCGCCATCTTCCAAACGGCAGGCGGCTTGAGCCACGTGGCGGGCGCCGTCGGCATGGACAGCGCGGCAATTGGCGAAACATTGGCGCGCGACCCTGACCGGATGCTGCCGCTGTTCATTCTTTCCTACCTGCCGCACGGGGTGATCGGATTCCTGTTTGTCGCGATCATGTCGGCACTGATGTCGAGCCTGGACTCGGCCATCAACTCGTTGAGCGCGGCGACGATTCGCGACGTGTATGTGCCGTATATTCGACCGGATGCGGACGAGCGGCGGTTGCTGCGCGCCGCCAAAATCTGCACCGCCGGCTGGGGTGTGTTCTGCATCCTTGCGGCCCTGGCTTTCGCGAACTTCGGGGAATCCACGCGGCAAACGACCATCGTGCTCATCAACGCCGTGGGTAGCCTGCTCTACGGTCCGATCCTTGCCGCGTTCCTGCTGGGGATTCTCACGAAGAGGGTCGGTGCGCAGGGCGTGCTGGTGGGTGTGGCGGTCGCCATTGGCACCAACATTCTTGTCTGGCAACTGCTCCCGAACGTGTCCTGGCTCTGGTGGAATGTCATCGGATTCATCGTTACGGTCGCCGGCGCGTTGCTGGTCACGGCCGCCTCCCAGCTTGAAAGGCGGGCGGAAACTGACAGCGAACGTCAGCCCGCCGATCCGGCCGCGGGACGTTGGTGGGGCATCTCCGCCGGGGTGGGCGGGTATTTCGCCTTCGTCGTAGTCTTCTGCTTGTGGCTGCAAAACCAGGTGGCCGCTTCACCCGCGCTGTGAGCCTCCCACCATCGCCTCGGGTTCATCATCCGGCAGCTCGATACGTGGTCTTCACGGACCTGGACGGTACGCTGCTTGATCACCACACGTATTCATATGAGCAGGCACTCCCGGGACTCGAACTGCTCCGGCAACGCAACATCCCGGTGGTGTTCTGTTCAGCCAAGACGCGGGCGGAGCAGGCGGTGTATCGTGACGCGCTCCAGCTTCACGATCCGTTCATCGTGGAGAACGGCGGCGCGGTCTTTGTGGAACGGGATTATTTCAAACGGCCTCACACTTCCACCCGATCCACCAATGGTTTTGATGTGTTGGAATTTGCCCGACCCTGCGCGGAGGTAAGGAAAATTCTGTCCATGGTCCGCGCCGAGTTGCAACTGTCGTTGAAAGGTTACGGCGACATGACCCTTCCGGAAATCGTCGAACTCACCGGCCTTGATGAACGCTCTGCCGCACTGGCCGCGCGGCGGGAGTATGAAGAAACCGTTGTCACTCGGTTGTCTGACTCCGACCGCGAACGCTTTCGCGCGGCATTGGCCCGGCACGGGGTGATGATGACTGCGGGCGCAAGGTTCATCTCCATTTCCACAGCCAACGACAAAGGCCGCGCCACAAAGGCCTTGATCGAGATGTTCCGGCGGGAACGCGGCGAAATCGTCACCGTGGGCATCGGCGATAGTTGGAACGATGGGCCAATGCTCTCGGTGACTGATCTGGCGCTGCAAGTGCAACAACCCGGCGGCAACTGGGCGGACCTGCCGGTGAACGACATTCGCAAAATCAATGGCGTAGGCCCAAAAGGCTGGACGCTGGCGATGAGCCAGCTTTTGGAAGCCCAGCCGACAGGATGCGTGGCGGCCCCGGGAGCCGCTCTGGCGAAACCCAACTGCGGCACCTCCGAACGGTGAAAGCACGCGCCGATTCCTGCGACTGGTCCACTGGACACAGTCGCGCTCCTGGAAGTCCTCACGTCCGGCGCCGAGCGCCTTGCTGAATGCTCTCCAGCCAGCGCAAGTAGCTTTGAAAAAAGGGTCGGCAAGGCAACATGCGGGGCATGATCCGGCGCACCAACCCGCGATGTCGCCGCAGGCCGAAGAGAAAAGCTTCCCGTTCGTATCGGTCCATCCGCGAGTGGTCGGCTTGCGCCCAGATGAGTTGCACCGCGAGTTGCGTCTCCCGCAGCAAGGACTCTAGGCTCAACGGAGCTTTGCCTGACTTTCGGACAGCCGACTCGAGGGCGAGGGACGCCCGTTCAATGAGCAGCGGAATCCTTGAGATCGGATGCCAACTGAATTGTGACGGGCTCAAGTCCACGATCCAGACCCGGCCTTTCGGGCTTGTCACCCTTAGGAAGTAATGCAGGTCCGGCGTCCACCGGATTTCGCAACGGTATTTGAGGCTCTTGAAAACCCGTTCCCCGGCGACGCTCACCAGGTCGCAGACGCGCGGGTATTCCGGCCACGCCTTGCGCTTTTCCTGGATCAGCCGCTGGGTGATGTCGGCCACCTGCCGCAGCCGGCGGCGGATTTGCTTTTCGGGAATCGGCCCCAGCGCATCCAGCGGACGCTGTTGGATGGCTTCCAACACTTCATTGATGAAAACCGCCGGGACGGAGGTGATGTGGTCGGCAGTGAGCTTGACGCGGCGGTTTTGCGGATGGAGATAGAGGGTGCGCAATTCATCATCGCGCCGGGCTTCCTCTGGTGAAATCACCACCGACGACATGCGGAACTCCGGCGGCGGTTCCTTGGGTTTCATGATTTCCGTCAGCGTGCTCCACGAGAAATGCGATGCGCCCAGGCCCTGACCGTTGAGCGGGTCGTAGTACTCCCAATAACCTTCCTTTTCGACGAGCTTGTGGCTCTTGTCCATGATCTTGGCGGCGATGTCGAAGTAACCGTAGTTCATCAGCCCCTGACTCAACAGCCAGTGGATGTTGATCCAGATCGAACCGCGCCAGTAACGATCACTGTCGAAATCCACCGTCTCGAACGACGTGCTCGGCACGCCGACGTGATAATAAAACTCGCGCCGGTCCATGAGATGTTCCACCAGCGCCTCGGCCATGGCCGGAGTGGCGGCACCGGCATAAAGCGTAACCAACCCCCCGACGGTTCGAACGCGAATCTGTTGTCGGGCGCGCCGGTCAACGGAGTAGAAAAAACCATCACGCGCGCTCCAGCAGTGTCGGCCCAGCGCGCGTCGAGTTTGCGTGGCCCACGCAGCGAACCGTGCCTGGTCCCGGGGCTTGTTCAATACCCAGGCCAGGGTGGCAAGATCGTCGTTCGCCCTGGCCCAGATGGAATTGAACAGCACGTCGTCTATCAGACACGGCGAACGCTTGACCATTTCGCGAGGATTCCAGCCCGTCTCACGGAAAATGCGAATCAATCCCCAGTAGAACTGGTAGTAATCCTGCGTCGGACGCTGTTCCGGCGGCACGCGCTTGGTGTCGGCGCGCGGCGGCGGTTCAAAACCGGGCGGCAGGTGGTGCTTGAGGAAGTGGTCCTTCACCCCGTCGAAACTGGGACTGTTGTCCATGCCGCTTTCCCACGGATGAACGATGGCCACCAGCCCGGTGTCCGCCGCGTCGCGCACACGCTTCAACCATTGATGAAACCGGACGATCTGCGGATAGGCTCGCTTCAGAAATGCTTTGTCGCCGGTCTTCTCAAACACAATCTTCGCGGCGGGTGCTACGAGCGGTGGTTGCGTGATGCCGGAATGGGGACCGCCCGTGCCCCAGTCAGTCTCATTCGGGCGATAACGACTGGTCTCCACCGCCGGGTTGAAGCGGACATGCGGAATCATGCCGTCGTCCAACTGGGCGTCGAACAGGGCGTTCAGTTCGCGCGCCGCGAGTTCGGGCCGCAACTCCGCGAGAATGATCGCATGAAAGCAGGCATCCCACAGCCACAGGTGGGGATATTGACCGGCTGATGGCGCGATGAAAGCCGGCGTACTATTGAAATCCAGAAGGTCCAAGGGAGAACGCATGGGGTAAGTTTGCATCCGAAGACCGGTTGGCAAGCGACAAAATCCGGGCGGCTTGAATCCTCGATCCCGCCCCTGGATCGCCCAAAGAACTCAATGGCTCATCGAATCCAGATAACTTTGCAGCAGAATTGCCGCCGCCGTCTTGTCCACCTTCTCTTTGCGCTTGTCGCGGCGGACATTGCCCTGGATGAGAAACCTCTGCGCCTGCACCGTGGTGAGCCGTTCATCAAGCGTTTTGATCGGTATCGTGAGAGCGTCTTTCAACACAGCCACGAACTCCTGCACCTTCAGCGCCGCCGGGCCGTAACTGCCGTCCATGTTGCGCGGCATCCCGATGAGGATCAGCTCAATCTCCTTCTCTCTGAGAATCTGCTTGAGCCGCGTTAGAAGATCCGCAAACGGCTCGGCGGGAATGTATTCGAGCGGCGAGGCAATGACCTTCAGCTCATCGCTTACGGCGACGCCGACGCGTTTGGTTCCGTGATCAAGGGCGAGTATGCGCATGGTCAGGAAAAGGATTGCTCAATGGTTTTCATCGGTAGAAATAGTCGGTGGGTTTGGCCAAGGACGGGCACGAAGCCAAATTTCAGATAGAATCGTTCAGCGGAATCATCCTTGGCCTCCACTATGACCGCGAACGCCGCGGTGGTTTCGCTACCTCGCAAGGCGCGGCGCAAGGCGTCGCCCAGAAGAAACTCGCCCACACCACGCCCGCGGTGATTCCAATCAACCGCCAGCCGCCCCAGCAGCGTCGCGGGAATTTGGTGATACCGCGGCAGCTTCCTGACCAGTGCCGCGGGCAATTCGGCCAACTCAATCCCGGCATTCGACAGCGTGTAATAACCGGCGATGCGGTCATCGGGGCGATGCATCAAGACATAAGGGGAGGCGACACGCCGCCGCGCATCCTGCCCCACCTGAAGTCGGAAGTAGCGGTCCAGCGCCGCCACGCCACAGCGAAACCGTGCTCGGTCATGCCGTTCAGCCAGCGGCTCGACGAAATACGCTTGGGCAGATTCCGGACTCACCGTCCGTTTTCCTGGGGCTGCCGGGCCACGGCTTGGAGGTAACGGCGCGCTACTGTCTTGAGCCGGGCGTTCGGCTTGGGCGGACGCAGCAGCGCATTGGCAAACTGGAGGGAAGCCTCGCGGTTGAGACGGATGCTCTTGTGCTGTTCGATCGTTTGCACGGCGGCGTCGTGGGCGCTGTTGATAAGAAAATCACTGAGCGTGACGCCGCGCATCGTGGCCGCGTCCAGTAGCAGCTCCTTCAACTCAGGCGAGACGCGGGCTTCCAAGCGGTCATAGCGAGGACGGGCGGTTTTTCGATTGGCCACGGACACAGCGGTCTTCATGGTGAGACTCTCCGGCAAATTGCCGGGTGGGTCAAGAAGGGAGAATTGCAGACCGACACGTTTCGTCCCGTGGTCAAGCGCGAGGATGCGCAGAGCTGGCCAGATAATTTGCCAGGGATTGAAGACTGGTTTCCCACTCCGATACTCTGAACCCGTCCTCGTTGACGGTGTTCCTCGGTGGTATTTCAACCAAATGCTCTTCTTCGTCAAACTTGGGCGATTTGCCAGTTGCAATCAAAACCTTGTCTTGGATGAAAACGCGGTGCCCTTCGCGGTAAAGTATCCATGCCCGCCGATAATCCTTAACTGTGGGGGAGGTCATCCATGTCATCAGCCCAACCGTGTTTGCACCTAGAACCAGTCGTTTAACGGCTTCGCGCCACTTTCGCTGAAACGTTGCCTTATCCCAATAATTCAGCGTGATTTGAAATCGCTCTACAAATTGATCAATCTGGATACAGCCGATGGCCGTTTGTTCCTCGTCGGACTTTTGATCCGTAATCCAAATGGCGAAATGACTTGTCTTCATTAAGACGATTTGAGAGTCAAAGTTGCCTCATCACCTTCGCCGCCGCGCTCACCGTATTCTCAATGTCCGCTTCGCTATGTGCGGTGGAAAGGAAATCCGCCTCAAATTGCGACGGAGCGAGATACACGCCCCCCTCCAACATGCCGTGGAAGAACTTCTTGAACCGCTCGCGGTCGGACTTCATCGCGTCGGCCAGATTCCAGACCGGGTCACTGGTGAAATAGCCGCAAAACATCGAGCCGCAGCGGTTGAACGTGACGGGCACGCCGGCGGATTTGGCGGCGTCCTTCATGCCGGTCTCCAGTTGGGCGCCGAGTTCTTCGAGAAGTTTGTATTTTGAACCGCCCTCACCCTGAACCCTTCGCTCGTAGCAGAGGGCCGGGGTGAGGGCCGGGGTGAGGGCCGGGGTGAGGGCCGGGGTGAGGGCCGGGGTGAGGGCCGGGCCGCACAACTCCTCAAGATTTGCAATCCCCGCCGCCATCGCGAGTGGATTGCCGCTCAAGGTGCCGGCCTGATACACCGGCCCGAGCGGCGCCAGGTAATCCATGATGTCGGCGCGCCCGCCGAACGCACCGACCGGCAATCCACCGCCGATGATCTTGCCCAGACACGTCAAATCCGGTTTGATGCCGAAACGTTCCTGCGCGCCGCCCGGGGCGAGCCGGAAGCCGGTCATCACTTCGTCGAAGATCAGCAACGCGCCGTTTTCCTCCGTGATCTGGCGCAAGAACTCCAACCAGCCCGGCTTGGGCACGAAGAGGCCCGCGTTGCCCGCCACCGGCTCGACGATGATGCACGCGATTTCGTTGCGGTTGGCGGCAATGGCGGATTTCAGTGGCTCGGTTTCATTGTAAGGCAGCACCAGGGTGTGTTTCGCAAAATCCGCGGGCACGCCGGCGCTGTCGGGATTGCCGAATGTGAGCGCGCCGCTGCCGGCCTTGACGAGCAGTGAATCCGCATGGCCATGATAGCAGCCGTCGAACTTGATGATCTTGTCGCGCTTGGTGAAGCCGCGTGCCAGGCGGATGGCGCTCATGCAAGCCTCCGTGCCGGAGTTGGTCATCCGCACCTTCTGCACACTGGGCACGAGCGAGCATATCAGTTTCGCCATCGTGACTTCCGCCGGGTTCGGGATGCCAAAACTCGTGCCGTGATCCGCAGCCGCTTTGACGGCCGCGATGATCTTGAGATGCGCGTGCCCGAGAATGGCCGGTCCCCACGTGCCGACGTAATCAATCAACTCGTTGCCGTCCACGTCCCACACGCGGCAGCCGCTGACTCGATTGACGAAAAACGGTTTGCCACCCACCGCGCGGAAGGCGCGCACGGGCGAATTCACGCCGCCCGGAATGTAATTGAGCGCTTCGGCAAACAAAGCTTCAGACTTGGAACGCGAAATCATGATCCGAATTGTTGAAGCGTGACTGGCGGGTGTCGAGCGAAGAAACCAGGACTATTGCCGCTTGAAGAACGTCTCCGCCAGCGAGCCGCGTTCCGTACGCACCACCGCGCCGGTGCTGACGTTGTGCCGCTGAAACCAACCCTGGCTGGTCTCCAACGCGAATCGCACATTGGTGGCAGTCGAGAAGACGGAGTTGGTGTTGTGCGGTTGAAGTTCGTGGATTTCCAGGATGACACCGTCGGTGTCGAGGTAGGCAATCGAGAGCGGGATGAGGCAGTTTTTCATCCAGTAACTGGCCTGCCGCGGTGTTGGATGCACGAAGAGCATGGCTTCGTTCTCGGCAATGTTCGTGCGCCACATCATGCCGGTCATTTGCTGTTCGCCGGTCAACGCCATTTCGGTGATCAACTCCTCCGCGCCCAGCCATAGCTTGATCGTGGGCAGTTTGGGCTGGGCCTGTTTGGGTAACCGGTCCTCGATCGTGACGGGCGGCGGGGGCGCCGGAGGCGATTTCTTGTTGCAGCCGTTGAACAGGCTCATGGCAATGAACAGACAGCCGAGGATTTTCACGGACTTCATTTAGACCTGAGAGTGCCTAGAATTTCACGAACCAATTTTTCCGATACATGACATGCGCGACGCCATACAGCAGCAGGACGAACATCAAGGCCCACAGCAATGACGCATTCATGGGACTGGCCAGCGGGACAAACAGATTTTGGTACAGGAAAGTTTTTAACGCCACGGATTTGTCCGCGCCCGCGGGGATTTTTATTTCCACCAGCAAACGCCCCAGCACGCCGGCCAGCACGAACACCGTGATAGCGTTCATGCCGTAAATGGCGAACGGCTTGACCAGCGTGCGGCAGCCCTTCACGTCTATGAACCAGTAACAAACGCCGAAACAAACCATCGCCAGTCCCGCCATGAATACCGCGTAAGAACTCGTCCAAAGGCTCTTGTTGATGGGCAGGGCGAGATTGAGCAGTTCACCGAGCCACATGAGCAGCGCCCCAATGACCATGAGCCAGGCGGTTTTCTCGGATTGGCTTCGCGGCGCGCGCAGCAAGTGTCCGGTCAGAATGCCGAACAGGCAGGTGGCAATCGCCGGCAGCGTGCTTACGATCCCTTCCGGATCCCAGGTTTTGGTGGTCCGCCACACATGCGTGCCGATGACGGGGCCGTTGAGCACGAGATTATCCATGTAGTTCGAGAAATTGTGACCCTTCTCGAACAGGCCATGGATGTATCGTGTTTCCCCATGCACGTTCACTGGAAACGGCGCAAAGGCCATGATCAGCCAGTAAACCGCGAGCAACCCAACGGTCCAGAGAATCTGCCCGCGCAGGTTGGTGCGGAGAAAAATCACTGTGGCGATGAAATAGCAGACTGCGATGCGCTGTAACACACCTGGCAGTCGGACGTTGGTGAGGTAGTGATGCAGCCAGTCGCCCAAGCCCAATCGCACTATTGAACCGTCAATAAAGTAGCTGAACGAGTTCAGAAACAATCCCAGTCCGAAAATGATGATTGCCCGACGCAGGGCGTGCTGAAGCAGTTCCCGGCGCCCCTGGCCCTGTTCGAGCCGGCGCGACGTGGAGAGTGGAATCGCCACGCCGACGATCCATAAGAAGAAAGGGAAGATGACATCGGTAAAAGTCCAGCCGTGCCAGTCCGCATGCAACAGCGGTGGATACGCCGCGCTCCAGTTGCCTGGATTGTTCACGAGCATCATCGCTGCGATGGTCAGGCCGCGGAACACATCCAGCGACATCAATCGCCCGCGGGCGGGCGTGTTCAACTGGGGTGCGGCGGGGTCGCTCATGCCCGCGACGCTAAAGCGAACCAGGCGGAAAGGGAATTCTTTTCCCTCCGTTAGAGCTTCATTCCTCAAACAACGCCTGCGCGAATTGTCTGGCGTCGAACGGCTGCAAATCGTCCGGTTGCTCGCCGAGGCCGACGAATTTGATGGGCAGGCCGAGTTCCTTCTGAATCGCCACCACCATGCCGCCTTTGCTGGTACCGTCGAGCTTGGTCACGATGAGGCCGGTGAGCGGGACGGCTTTGTTGAATTCGCGCGCCTGGGTAAGCGCGTTCATCCCGGTGCTGCCGTCGAGCACGAGCAGGACTTCATGCGGCGCGCCAGGCAACTGCTTACCGATGACGCGGTGCAGCTTGTGCAACTCCTGCATGAGGTTGTGTTTGGTGTGCAGGCGGCCGGCGGTATCAATGAAGAGGTAATCCGCTCTGCGCGCCTGCGCGGCGGTGACAGCGTCATGCGCCACGGAAGCGGCGTCCGAGCCGTACGCGCTCGCGATGACTTCGACCTTGAGGCGCGTGCCCCAGAGTTTGAGTTGTTCGATGGCGGCAGCGCGGAACGTGTCACAGGCCGCCAGCAACGCGGTTTGACCGCGCGACTGAATGAGGTGGGCGAGCTTGGCGCTGGTGGTGGTTTTGCCAGTACCATTGACGCCAACGATTGAGACGACCGTTGGACCGCTCGGTGCTTTGAGCAAATCCGGTTTGTTAGACGAGAGGTTCTTTTCCACTTCGGCTTGCGCGACGACGAATACGTCGTGGCCAGTGGTGCCCTGGGATTCGTAGGCTTTTTTCACCGCATCCACGATTTGCCGGGTCACAGCCATGCCGAGGTCGGCGGCAATCAGCGCTTGTTCCAGTTCTTCGAGCGATTCGCCGGTGAGCTTGGGCGAGCGCGTGACGATGCGTTTGATTTCATGAACCAGTTTGTTGTGCGTCTTGGCCAGGCCGGCCTTGAACTTGGAGAAGAAGCCCATGAGTGCGAAGCAGAATGTGGAATTTGAGATTTGGTATGAGGATGGACGCCCCGGGTCACGCTGGACAAAGGCTATCCCCGTGCCACCGCATCCCTGGCGGCTCGGAGTTTTTCGACGTGCGTGTATGGTAGTCTGACCGTGCCAATCAGCGGTTTGCCTTTGCTCATTCCGTGGCAGTCAGAACCACCGGTGACGAGCAGACGGTATTGGTCGGCAATTTCGAGATACCGCTCCGCGGCGTGTGTGGAGTGTTTGGTATGAAAGCACTCAATACCGTCCAAACCGGCATCCACCAACGCGGGAATGACGTCGTCGGACCGGTTAAGACCAGGATGCGCCAGCACGGCCAGTCCGCCAGCTTGGTGGATGAGTTCAATGCCTTCGCAGGCGGACATTTTCATCTTGGGCACCCACGCGGGACGGTTCTTCTTCAAGTAGCGCTCGAACGCCTCGTCCAGCGAGCCGCACAAGCCGGCCTTGACCATGGCCCGGGCGACGTGGGGGCGGCCCGGGGAACGGCAGTTGGCGAGGGCGAACACGGCGTCCGCCGCCAGCGGAATGCGCAGTTGGTTCAGCCGCGCCACCATTTCGCGGATACGATTCTGACGCACGGCCTGGAATTTGGATATTTCGGCAAGGAGCGTGGTGTTCCCCGTGTCGAGGAAATAGCCCAGAATATGGAGTTCAGCGCCCTTTTGCTCGGCGGTCAACTCCGCACCGGGAATGAACTCGATGTCCGCCGCCTGGCACGCCGCCGCCATGCGGGCGCAGCCTTCCACGGTATCGTGATCGGTCAGGGCCAGCGCCGCAAAGCCGAACCGCACGCCGTTGGCCACCACTTCCTCCGGGGAATAAGTGCCGTCGGAAAAATGCGTGTGGAGATGGAGGTCGGCGTACATGGTTCAACTGCGGAGGGCACGGTGCGTCGGGTGGAGGTTCATTTCACGATCCTCGCGGGGCGCATGAGTTCGCCCTTTACTTTGTCCAGGACGCCGTTGACAAACTTGCCGCTGTCCTGGGTGGAGAATTTCTTGGCGATGTCCACGGCTTCGTTGATGCTGACCACGGGCGGGATGTCCTCGCGGTACAACATTTCGTACAAGGCCAGTCGCAGGACGTTGCGATCCACGGCGGCGATCCGATGGAGTTCCCAATTCTTGACGTGTTTGGTGATGTGCGCGTCAATTTCATCGCGATGCTGGACCGCGCCGCGGATCAACGGTTCGGCGAACAGGCGCATCTCGGCCTCGGCGGTGGAGAGCGGCGGCAACTCGAGGGGTTGTCCCCAAGTGGCCGGACCTTTGTCCTCGGCGATGGCGGCGGCACGTTGGCTATCCCAAAATTCCGTAAGCGCGCCATCCAAATCCGCTGGCGGATTGAGATCGTGCTGAAACAGGAATTGCACCGCGCGCTCGCGGGCCTCGCGTCGTTTGCCCATAATTCACCGCTACCATGCCGGAAAAAACGCGGGGGCGAAATCAAAAACTTCGCCGGCCAGGGGCAGTGCGAGCAACACCGGCGAACCTCGGGCGGGAACTCAGTGTTTGGGCCGGAGCAGGATGGCCTTTTTGTCCGTGCCTTCGACTTCCACGCTGTGCGTTTCGATGTCGGGATCTTCCTTGAGTGCCTGATGCACGATGCGGCGGTCAAACGCGCTCAACGGCTCCAACTCAACCACGTCGCCCCAGCGACGGACTTTATCGGCGGCCTCCTTTGCCTTCTTCACCAGCGCCTCGCGCGCCTGCGCCCGATACCCGCCCACGTCCACCAGGACTTTGGGCGAGCTGCTGTCCTGCTGGAAGAGCAGGCGGTTGGTGACGTACTGCAGATCGGCCAGGGTCTGGCCCTGGCGGCCAATCAAGCGACCGGACTCCTCGGTCTTCACATCAAGCAGGATGCCTTCTTCCATGACGTGTTCCTCGACCGTGGTGGGGAAGCCGAGCAATTCGAGCAGTTTTTCCAGCGTGGCTTTCGGTTGAGCAGGCATAAGGGAAGTGAGTTGTGGTTTCTTGCTGTCGGTTGATAGCCGTCACACTGTGCGGCGCTTATTTCTTCTTTTTCCGGGGCGGAGTCAATACCGGAGAGGTAGCGGGAGACGCAGGTGTTGCGGGTGCCACGGTCTTGGTGAGTTTCGTCTGCGCGATGGTGAGAAGATTTTGGACGGTCCAATACAGCGTCAGTCCGGCGGAGAAATTGTAGAGAAACACCATGAACATGAGCGGCAGGTACTTCATCATTTTCTGCTGCACAGGGTCCATGCCCGGCGAGGGCGGCGTCAACCGGGCCTGCCAGAGCATCGTGGCGCCCATGAGCAAGGGCAGCAGATTGAAGGGGAAATTGATCCCCGGAAATACGAACAAGGTGTCCGGCTTCGAGAGGTCCACCACCCACAGGAAGCTGGCGCCGCGCAATTCAATGGCCGTGCGGATCATGTAAAAGAAGCCGATGAACACCGGCATCTGGAGGAGCATCGGCAGGCAGCCGCCCAAAGGGCTGACCTTGTTTTCGCGCATGAACTCCATGAGCTTGCGGTTCATTTTGGCCGGGTCGTCCTTGTATTTCTCCTGGAGCGCCTTCATCTGCGGCTGGAGCGCCGCCATGCGTTTCATCGAGCGGGTGCTGGCCGCGGTTAATGGCCAGAACAGCATCTTGATGATGAAGGTGATGGCGATGATGGCCCAGCCGTAGGAGAAGCCGAGGGCCTGGTGAAACCAATTCATGCTCAACAACAGCGCCTTGGAGAAAAAGCCGAACCAGCCAAACCCCATTACGAGATCCACGTTGTTTTGAAAGCGGCTCGAGATCATCGCCAGCGTCCGGTATTCCTTGGGGCCGGTGAAGAAGTTGAATTGCCGTTCGAGGCTCTGCCCGGGTGGCAGCATTACGCCGGGATAGGCCAGGCTGGTCAGAAATCCTTTTTGCGGTGGGGCGTTCTTGAAATTGGCGGGAATGTCCTCCTCACTGGGGCGCGGCAACTGCATCGGGCGGGAGACAATCTGCAGGGCTGGTTCGTTGGGCATCGCCACGAGCGCAAAGAATTGATTGTGGGCTGAAGCCCAGAAGACGTTGCTCGAACCATTGCGGTATTCCGGTCGCGGCACACCGGGAAAGCAACCCAGCGTGCGATTCTCGAACCACGCCCCGGTAATCTCCTCCTTGCTCCCGCCGTTGTACCACATCACACCCACGTTCTCGCCGCGGTCGTCCGGCCCCATGGGAGTGGCGGTGCCGACCACCCATTCATGTGCGGGCAATACGATGGTTTCGCTGGAACTGTTCTCCAGTCGGACCGAGGCTTGAATCAGATAATTGGTGCTGAGTTGAAATTCCTTCACCACCCGCAGGCCGTTCGCCAGGGTTTGCTCGGCGCGCACCCCGCCGGAGGTCCGCATCAGCCGGAAAATGCCGTCGCCCTGCAGGCTCGCATCCCCCAGCACGGACAACACCGGCACCGAAGCGGCCGTGTGCAGTGTGGCCACGCCGTTGGTCAGTGGGTCCCGCTTGCGCTTGCGTGTGACCGTTTCCGGATAGCGCACCAGTTCAATGAGCTTCAAACCGCCTCCGCGCGAGGTGAACGTATAGCGGACATTCTCATTGGCCACCGTCATGGTCTCCTCCGGCGCATCCGCTGACGGCGTGAGTTGCGGAGTGGTGACGCTGGTCGTGCCAGGTACTGGAATTGGCGCGGGTGCGATGACATTGGTCGCGGCGACGAGGGCAGCCGGCGCCACGCCGTTGGTATCACCCGGGGGCAGCGGTGTGGGTGGATAGAGCTTGGGCACGATCACGGTGGACCAAAGCATCAGCAGGCCCAGGCAAGCCACCACAACGAGGATTGATTTGCGATCCATGGAAAACTAGGAACTGCTTCGGCTGGGCACATTCGCCACCGGCAGATGGAATTTGTCGCCCTCTGCATGATCCGGTGCGCCGGCATCCCCCGGCACCGGATCATGCCCGCAGTCGCTCCAAGGATGACAGCGGGCGATGCGCTTGACGGCCAGCCAGCCTCCCGTCAGCGCGCCGTGGCGGTGCAGGGCTTGCAGGGCGTATTCAGAGCAACTCGGCGTGTAACGGCAGCCGGCCAAGGGACCGAACAACAGGGTCTTGGCCGGCGACAACGTCCAGCGATAGACGCGCACGGCCAGAATCAGGATGTGCTGAATCGGGTTCATCGGCCCCTGGATCAAACCATTATTCACTCGGACGCTTCATTGCTTTGACATTTCATTCATCCAACAAGCCGACCTTCCGCATCGTCTTCAAAAAATCCTTTTCCACTCCTGCAAATCCTTGCTGCAAGATCGAGTTGCGCGCCACCAGTACCAAATCCACGGGCGCTGAAAGTTCTTGCCGGTGCAATCGAAAGGTTTCGCGCATCCACCGTTTGGCCCGGCTGCGCACCACGGCGCCGCCCACTTTCTTGCTCACCACCACACCGAGACGCGAGGCGGCTCCGTCCGGCAGCCGCATCCAGTTGGCAACCAGGCAGCCCTGCACGGTGCGCTGGCCAGCCAACCGCACCCGCGCAAAGTCCCGCCCGTGTTTGATGCGCAAGCGGCGACCCAACCCCCGACGTGCCGGCGAAGGCGTGCTCACGGCCGGCCTTTCAGACCGGGGTCAGGCGTTTACGGCCCACGCGGCGGCGATTGCTCAATGTGGCCCGGCCGCTCTTGGAGGAATTCCGGGCCAGGAAGCCATGCTGCCGTTTGCGCCGGATTTTCGACGGTTGATACTGGCGTTTCATAAATCAGATTCGGTTTCGCGCTTCAAAAATTGCATCCCAAGGAACGAAGGTCCAAGGAATCTCCCGTATAACAGAGCGCGGGAGAATACCAGTGAAGCGCGCCCTGTCAAGAAACTGCATGGACCTCGAACCGGCCTGGCAGCGGCTCGATTCCTGATTCGACTTTCGCCGGGCGACCCCGCACACTCTCGCCATGCCTTTTACCAAATTAGGCCTGTCACCCGCCGTGTTGGAAGGCGTGAAGGCGATGGGCTATGTCGAGCCAACCCCCATTCAACTGCGCGCCATTCCTATTATCATGGCGGGCCACGATGTCATCGGCAGTGCGCAAACCGGCACGGGCAAGACCGCGGCATTTGCCCTGCCGATTCTCTCCAAACTGGAAACGCATCAACCGCACACGCGCATGTTGATTCTGGAACCCACGCGTGAACTGGCCGCCCAAGTCGAAACCGCCATCCGCGATTTCGCCCGGTTCACGGATCTGCAGGTGGCGGTGGTATTCGGCGGCGTGGGTTATGGCCGGCAGTTGGACGACCTCAAGCGCGGCGTGGATGTGCTCGTGGCCACACCAGGACGGTTGCTGGATCACCTGGGCCGCGGCACCTGCCGACTGGACAAGATCACGCACCTCGTGCTCGACGAAGCCGACCGAATGCTCGACATGGGCTTCCTGCCGGACGTGAAACGAATTGTGGAAAAGTGTCCGCGCGCTCAACGGCAAACCCTGCTGTTCTCGGCCACCATTCCGCCGGAGATTGAGACGCTCATCCGTTGGGCCATGAAAGCCCCGCAAACCATCGAGATCGGCGCACGTCGTACGCCCGCCGAAACGGTCAAGCACGTCATCTATCCGGTGGCCGACGCGCAAAAGTCCGACCTGCTCCTGGCGTTACTGGAGCGGGTGAATTATGAATCCGTCATCATCTTCTGTCGCACGAAACACGGGGCGGATCGCGTGGCGCATTTGTTGAAGCGAAACAATCACGCCGTCGCCGTGCTCCATTCCAACCGCACGCAGAAAGAACGTGAACAGGCGTTGCGCGGATTTCGCGACGGCCGCTTCGAGGTGCTGGTGGCCACGGATATTGCGTCGCGCGGACTCGACATCGCGGACGTGAGCCACGTGGTCAACTATGACGTGCCGCAGCATCCGGAAGATTACATCCATCGTATTGGCCGCACCGGTCGCGCCGAGGCCAGTGGGGATGCGTTCACACTCATGGTGGCGGAAGATGCCAAACACGTCATTGCCATCGAACGGTTCATCTGTCAGAAGATCCCGCGGGTGAAATTGGAGAACTTCGATTACCGCTACACCGCGCTATTTGACCATGATAAACCCGGTCAGGCGCGGGGTTATTCCGGCGGCGCACGCGGCGTGCGTGTTCACGGCGGATATCATTTTGCACCCGGGCGGCGACGGCGTTAGCCGGGACAAGCGTCTGGAGATTCGACAAACACTGGAATCCTGCCTTGTTCTGGTTTCGACCCGATCGGCGCGGCATGGTCTCTGAGGAACACCGACGCTTCCCAACGCGAACGTGACGAACACTGGCGGGGCGCCAATACTGAATTGCAGTGAGCATATTGAAGTGTCCCCAGTGCGGCGCGGGCGTCGTTAGCGTGGTGGCAACGTACGGTGTGCGGGCGACCAACGGCGCCACGGCTGCAGTTGCACGTCAGAACGCCAAGAGGGGCGGCTGGCCGATGGGCAGGGCGAGGAAGAAGCCGGCCGCATGATTCGGTAGCACCTTCCCAGCGCCAGCGTTCGGCTCGACGCAGTGCCGCGAGAGCTGCCGCCACTCGATGCTCCGATCTGGAGTATGAAATCCTGAGAAGTGACTTGCTCAAAAACCGGGTTCTGGTTGCCTTTTCATGCATATCCTTGCTTCTCCGTGCCACTTGCTCTATTCTACCAAGAATCGCTGGAATCCTTGATTTTGTTGGGGTTTCCTCGACTTTGCAGGCTTAGGCAGCCAGTTTAGCTCAGTGGTAGAGCAACGGTTTTGTAAACCGTCGGTCGTCGGTTCGAGTCCGACAACTGGCTCCAGTTTTTTCGCTCGCGCGACAGGGAAATGCGCGTCGGAAGGGGCCACTGTCAGTAAACCGGCGGGCGCGTTCAACCACTCTCCAAAATTCGGCAGAACTTCACGACCACCGGGCCACAACGTTCTAACGAGGTCCCGTTGACAAAGGGATCATTGCGCAAACTCGGCGAGGAAATCACCGAGCGAATAAATTGGAACCGGGCGAAGTTTCTTCAAGCACCGTTAACTGTCGGATGCTCTGGTTCCACCAACGTCCCTGTGTTCCTGCGACCAATCGCTCACCAACGCGGGAAACCGGCAGTCTTTGCACAGTGCGTTTGAATGGTCGCAGAAATCCCGCACGATCTGCATCAAGCCCTGCTGCGCCGCCGCACTCCGGAAGACTCCGCGCGCCGCGCCGCCGAGCAAACGCTGGCGGGCGAGACGCAGCACGGCATTGTCCTCGGCGGCGGGCCAGGCGTAATAACGCCGTTCGATCTCCCGCTGCAAGGTCTCGTTCTGGCCTTCGCCGGCGCGCGTCCAGAGCCAGGGCAGAACGACGTTGACCGCCAGGTCCGTGACACGCGTGGCGCCGAGCAAGGGTTGAGCCTTCGGCAATCGAGCTGAACGGAACGTCCAGTGCCACGACCAGAAGTCGTCCGCGCCGACCTGGAAGACGCGGAGCAATGAATCGTCCAGTGACTTGTCCGGGAGGGTGGCGGCGCACCAATTCTCCAAAGCGCCAGGCAATGTGCCCGCCCACACCCAATGCGCGGCCAGGGCCAGGCGGCGCTGCGGATGGTTCGCCGGCCGCAAACCGTGCAGGCGCCAAAGGCTGCGGGGCAGGTGGCAATCCGTAAATTCGTCCCGCTCGCGCCACCAGCAATCCCAGACGCGACGCAGGTAGCTATCGGTCCCGATCTGAGCGCGGCTCAAATCGGCGGGCAACAATCCGCTGCTGCCCAGCAACCGGGCCTGCAAGGCCAGCATCGAGGTAGCCCCCGCGCTCCAGCGCGCGCGGTTCTCCGCGAGACAATGCATGGGCCAGACGTTGTGTTTGTAACCCAGCGCACGGAACAAGCCTTCCCACAGCGCCTGTTCCCAGCCTACGTGGCGGGCGCGGGCTTGAAACCGCTCGGCCTTGGCCTGCAACCGCACCGCCGCCGCCTGCCGCAGCAACTCCGCCAACGATTCCGGCGACAACTCACGCAACGGCGCCGAGCATCTGCCCTGCATCTTCTCCGGCAGCGGTTTGACCGGCTCCCGTTCGAGCCACAGGCTTAGTTCACCCAGCGGGGCGTCAAGGGCTGTCCGGATTGGCAAGACCGGTGGCCCGCTCGCCGCGCGGTCAGCATCCCAGACCACATGCAGAATGACGTTCTGAAACGCAGGATTGCGGTCGTGTCCGTGTGTGCGCCAGCCGCTGGTGCGCAAGTCCACCTCCACGTCACCAGCGCGCGGCGGAGCGTCACCGATCTGCACGAGCGCGTTGCGGAAGTCCGGACCGCTTTCCGCGTTGCCGAAACCGGGATGAAGCACGCGCACGGTTTGGCCGTCCAACGTCCGCAGTTGATCGCGGTGGAGGCGCTGGTGTTGCCAGACGGCTTGGAGCAATCGTTCCGGCGGCAGGTCGCGGTTGTCGCGGAGCACGTTGGCCGCGCCGGAGCGCAGGCGCCATTGAGCGTAGAAGTTGGTGATGGGCATGGACACTTGTCATTGCTTTTGCGCGGAGGCTTTTGCAGAGTCAAGTCCCGAAAGCCTTCGGGAACGCGGCTCGCGACGGAACGCGGTGAATTTCAACGAATCTGACCGTGAGTCAGTCCGCTCAAATGAACATGAGATTTCGAGATTTAGTATTGGCCAGGCAACGGGTGGGCGTCCGGCTGGCGGCCTTCGCGCTGGCCGCCGGCTGGGGGGCGGTGGCGTGCGCCGCCAGTGCCACGGACGTGCGCCGCGACGCCACCGTCTTGGCGATTGAAAAAGCCAAGCCCAGCGTGGTGAACATTGCCACGGCACGCATCGTGGAGTACCGCGATTTTTACCAGGAATTGCTGCGGCAGTTTTACGGCGCCCACACGCCCAGCCGCCGGCGCGAGCAACTGGACAGCATTGGCTCCGGGGTAATCATTCACGAAGACGGTTACGTTCTCTCGAACCTGCACGTGGTGCGGCGCGCGTCGCGCGTCCAGGTCAAGCTATGGGACGGGACGATTTACGACGCCGAGCCGGTGGTCGGCACCGAGCAGAGCGACGTGGCTTTGCTGCGGCTTAAAGCGCCACCGGGCAAGAAGTTTCAAGCCATCCAGCTTGCCGAAGACGACGACCTCCTGCTGGGCGAAACCGTGCTGGCCCTGGGCAACCCTTACGGACTGGGGGAATCCGTCTCGCGCGGCATTCTCAGTTCCAAGAACCGCCGTCCACCTGTCGGCGATGAACCGCTGGAAATTGCCGACTGGTTGCAGACGGACGCGGCCATCAACCCCGGCAACAGCGGCGGGCCGCTCATCAACCTGCGCGGCGAATTGATCGGGCTGAACGTGGCGGTGTACCAAGGCCAGGGGATCGGGTTTGCCATCCCGGTGAAACAAGTCTCCGCCGCTCTATCCCAGTTCTTCGCGCCCGAACTGACGGACGAATTGTGGCTGGGCGTGCGGCTCCAGGCCAACAGCAGCCCGCCGGTGATCACCGCCGTGCAACCGGGCAGTCCGGCGGAAAAGGCGGGGTTGCGGCCCGGCCAGCAAGTCCTGCAGGTCAATGGCCAGGCGGTAAACAATTTGATTGGTTTCACCAAGCTCGTGGCTGCCGCCGGGCGGAACACCCTCAATCTGCTCGTGGCGCAGAACCAGGACCGACGCTCGGTTAGGGTGACGCTCGTACCATTTCCAGAGTTGATCCGGGAGAAACTTGGCCTGGTTCTGGACTCACCGACTCCACAGGGCCTGCTGATCAGCGAAGTGGAAGCCAACAGCCCGGCGGATCGGGCTCAACTCCAACGGGGCTTTCTGTTGGCGGCCATGGATGGTCAACCCACCCGCGATTTGTGGAAGGTCGGAAACCTGCTGACCACCAAGCAACCCGGAGATCAAGTGCAATTGATGGTGGTAGTTCCGCGCCGGTCGGGCGGCGGTTATCCGCGACAGGTCGCCGTCACGTTGCGGGTGCGCTGAGGAATTGATTGGCCCGGTTCAAATCTCTTTCATTAGACTCCATACCGACGCGAATGAACAACGGCACGATGATTGAAGTGACGGGATTGACCAAACGTTACGCGGGCAAGACCGCGTTGACGGACGTGTCGTTCACGGTCGCGCGCGGGGAAATCGTCGGCTTGCTCGGTCCCAACGGCGCGGGCAAAAGCACCACCATGCGCATCCTCGCGGCCTTTCTCCCCGCCACCACCGGCACGGTTTCCATTGCCGGGTGGGATGTGTTCCGGGATTCGGAGGAAGTGCGCCGCCGCATCGGCTACATGCCGGAGAACAATCCGCTGCATCACGAAATGCGGGTGCGTGAGTATCTGAAGTTTCGGGCGCGGTTGAAAGGGCTCACCCGGGCGCGTTCGCGGGACCGGGTGGACACCGTGATGGAACAGTGCAGTCTGACCGAGGTGGGCAGCCGCATCATCGGGCAGCTCTCGAAGGGATTCAAACAGCGCGTTGGTCTGGCGGACGCGCTGGTGCATGAGCCGGAGTTGATCATCCTGGACGAACCCACCATCGGTCTGGACCCGCACCAGATCCGCGCCGTGCGCCAACTCATCAAGAGTCTGGCCGGCGCGCACACCGTGCTGATTTCCACGCACATCCTGCCCGAGGCGGAAATGACGTGCAACCGCATGCTCATCATGTACGAAGGCCGCATCCTGGCCGCCGACACGCCGGAGAACCTGCAAAAACTGATGGCCAGCAATGGACAAATCATTGCCGAGATCGCCGCACCGGAGGCGGACCTGAATGAACTCTGGGCCCAACTGCCGGAAGTGGAGATGTTTGATGTGTCACCCGCGGACGGTGACTACTTCCGTTGCGCATTGACACCACGGGAGGGGCTGGACCTGCGGCGGCAGATCTTCGCGCTGGTGCAGGAACGCGGTTGGAGCTTGCGCGAGCTGACCCGCAGCCGTCATACGTTGGAGGATATCTACGTGCGCGTCACCCGGCCGGACGAGGAGGAGAACTGATGACGGCACTCTTCACGCTCACCCGGCGCGAGTTGGCCACCTTCTTTGTGTCGTTCACCGGCTATGTGATCATTGCGGCAGCGACGTTTCTGGTGGGACTGAGTTTCATCGTGTTGTTGAGCAAGCTGGGGACGGATGCCTCGCCGATGCCGGTGACGGAGATGTTTTACAGTACGTATTTCTTCTGGCTCTTGTTGTTGCTGGCGGCGCCCATCATCACGATGCGCTTGTTCGCGCTGGAGAAATCGTCCGGCACGTTTGAGACGTTGATGACCACGCCGGTGCGGGACTTGCACGTGGTTCTGGCCAAATTCGTGGCGGCCATGTTGTTTTATGTCGTGATGTGGCTGCCAATGTTAGGTTGCCTGGCTTTGGTGCAGCGCTATTCAACGCAGCCGGGCGGCCTGGACTGGGGCGCGGTCGGCAGCACGTATCTGGGCATTATCCTGCTCGGCGGGTTGTTTCTTTCTCTGGGTTGTTTCGCGTCGGCCTTGACGCGCAGCCAGATGGTGGCGGCGATGGTAACGTTGGTGTTGGGAGTGACGTTGTTCTCGCTGGGGTTTTTGGCGGATCAAATTCCCGCGACGGGCCATTGGCCGGCCCAGGTGTTGAGCCGGTTTGCGTTGTTCCAGCAGATGCATGATTTCGCGCGGGGGGTGGTGGATACCCGAACCATCGTCGTTTACCTCAGTCTCACGGTGTTCTTCTTGTTTCTGACACTACGCGCCGTGGAGAGTCGCCGCTGGAGATAGGAACGATGGCTGCGCAACCGCAAATGCAACCGAGTTTTTCGCCGCGCCGCCGGTGGGCGATCGGAACGGACGTGGTGTTGCGCACGGTGGTGGTGATGATGGTGGTGGGCATGGTGAATTACCTGGCCGGGCGCTACTTCCAACGGCTGCACCTGGGCGCGGAGTCGCGCACGGAACTGCATGCGCGCACGGTCACCTTCTTAAAGACACTCACCAATGAAGTGAAAGTGACCGTGTACTACGACAAGGAGGACGCGCTTTTCTCGAGCGTAGCGGCGTTGCTCAATGAGATGCGGGACGTCAATCCGCAACTACGCGTCACGGTGGTGGATTACCTGCGCGATGCCGCGGCCGCGCAGAAAGTAAAGTCCGAGTACAAACTGGGGGAATCGGCAGATGAACATGACCGGAATCTGGTGATTTTCGATTCCCAAAAACGGACGCGCGTCATCAACGGCAACGCGCTGGCCGAGTACACCCTGGAACAGGTGCCCAACGAGAAGGAACGCGAGTTTCAACGGAAGCGCACCGCGTTCAAGGCGGAAATGGCGTTCACCTCGGCGCTGCTGGCAGTGACCAGTCCCAATCCGCTCAAGGCCTATTTCCTGCAAGGCCACGGCGAACATCGTCCCGACAGCGGAGATGATGTCCGGGGTTACTTGAAATTTGCCGGGCTGCTCCAACTGAACTACATCCAAGTGGAGCCGCTTTCCCTGCTCGGCACCAACGAGGTTCCGGCCGACTGCAATCTGCTGATTGTTGCCGGGCCAACCACGCCCATCCCGGATCAAGTATTGGAGAAGATCGAGCAGTATTTGCAGTCGGAGCAGGGCGGACGATTGTTTGCGTTGTTCAACTCGGCGGCACAGGACCGGCGCACGGGGCTGGAGAAGCTGCTGGTTCGCTGGGGCGTGTTGGTGGGCGAGAGCGCCATTCGGGATCCGGTCAATTCGCTCAAGGGAGGCGCGGACGTCGCGGTCGCCTCCTTCAGCCGTCATCCGGTAACCAACCCGCTGCTGGGTTCATACCTTGATCTCATCGCGCCGCGGCCCGTCGGGATTCTGGGCGGCGGGGAACACGCCGCGGACGCTCCCAAAGTGGAGGTGCTGGCCGGTTCGGAGGAAACGGCGATCCTGGTGAGCGATCCCAAGGCCAAGCCGCGCAGCTACCCGCTGGCGGTCGCCGTGGAGAAGGGAGCGGTCAAAGGCGTGGTGACCTCGCGCGGCGTCACGCGGATGGTCATCGTGGGGGATTCCTATTTTCTGGGCAACGCGTGGATTGAGATATTTGCCAATCGCGACTTTGCGCAATCGGCGGTCAACTGGTTGCTGGAACGCAACCACATGCTTGAAGGAGTCGGCCCCCGGCCAATCACCGAGTTCCGCGTCATCCTCACCCAGGCGCAGATGCAGACTGCCCGCTGGTTGCTCCTCGCGGCGATGCCCGGCGCGGTGCTGTTGGTGGGAGCATTGATTTGGTTACGCCGCCGTAAATAGCCATGAAAACCCGGATGGTTGAAGCGTTTACGAATTCGAGCACGGAGAAGCGGTGCGTGCGCGGCAGCACCGTTGCGCCTCTATCCTCAAGCCCATCCATCTGATGAATCCCAAGCACACTTGGATCTGGATCATGGTGGCCGCCGTGCTGGGCGGAGTCATCCTGATTTCGGAGCAGTTCCGGCGCAAGCCGGCGCCCGGCCCGATCGCCATGCTGCCGGACTTCAAGGCCGGCATCGTGGCCAGCGTCCAGGTGCGGCCGGCGGGCGCCTTGGAGATTCGCGTGGAACGGACCAACGCGGCCTGGCAAATCACCAAGCCAATCTCCTACCCGGCGCAGGACACCAGCGTGGAAATGCTGCTTGCCGCCCTCGAAAACTTGAAGGCCTCGGCGCAGATTTCCGCCACGGAATGGCGGCGCTACCCCAATGCGGACATGGAGTTTGGCTTTGATGCGCCGCAGGCTTCCATAGCCGTTCACAGCCGCGACGCCCGCCGCCAGGTTTTGCTCGGCGCACGAACCGCACCGGGAGACCAGGTTTATCTCCAGGTGGTTGGTGTCGAAGGCGCCTATGTCATTGACGCGGAATTTTTGAAGGTGATCCCGCGCAAGGTGGATGACTGGCGCGATACCAAGTTGATGCGTTCCCGCCAACTGGACTTCGATCGGTTGCTCATCACACATGGGGCGACGGTCATTGAACTCCAGCGCGCCGCCACGAATCAGCCATGGAGCATGATTCGTCCGGTGCGGGCGCGGGCTGATGACGCCCGTCTGGTGGAATTGCTGGAGGAATTGCAGAACCTGCGGGTGACGGAATTTGTCTCTGACGATCCCAAAGCCGACCTGGAGGTGTTGGGGTTGCAGCCGGCGGAATTGGACCTATCGCTTGCGCGAGGCACCAATGTCCTCGCGGCGCTGCAATTTGGCAAAAGCCCCACCAACCATCCCGGTCAGGTCTATGCCCGCCGTGCCGGATCGGCGGCCGTGGTCACCGTGCCCAAGGACCCGCTCCAGCCTTGGCGCGCACCCCACAATGACTTTCGTGACCGCCGGCTGGTCGCCATTAGTCAACCGGTTCACCAGATCGAAGTCCGCGGCGCGGAAGCCTTCACCCTGCAGCGGGATGCCACCAACGCGTGGCGCGCGGCAGGACACGACTTTCCCGTGGATGCCGGCTTGGTGGATGAGTTTCTCAGCGCCTTGGGGGCGCTGGAAATTGTGCAGTTCATCGAACCAGTTACCGAGCCGGACCTTCCGCCTTATGGCTTGGTGCCCCCGTCGCGGCAGATCAATTTGTACACCGCGCTCACCAATGCTCCCGGTGCGACCAATGTGGCCATCGCCGAACTGGCTTTCGGCAACACCAACGCCAATCGCATCCACGTGCGGCGGGCGGATGAGAATCCCGTCTATGCCATCGGGCTGGAAAGCTTTCAGCGTCTGCCCGTGGCGGCGTGGCAATTACGGGAGCGCCGTATCTGGCGGTTTTCCACGAACGACGTGGCGCGATTGACCATTCGCCAGCAGGGCAAGGTCCGAGAGTTGATCCGGACGGATACCAACTCATGGGCGCTGGCTCCTGGTTCGCAGGGAATCATCAATCAGTTTGCCATTGAGGAAACGGCTCATCGTCTGGGCGAACTGGCCGCCACCCTTTGGGTGGATCGCGGCAGCCCGGACCTGGCACGCTACGGAATCGTCACCAACGGATACTCCCTGGAATTCGAGTTGAAAAACGGTGAGAAGCGCGCCTTGGGAGTCGGTCACCTTTCGCCAGCCAACTATCCCTATGCCGCCACGCAACTCGATGGCCAGACCTGGGTTTTCGAACTGCCTCTGGGGTTGTATTTCCTGATGTCGAGTCACCTGACGATCCCCTCCGAAGTCCCCTGATATGGCGCGCGAGGCCAAGAGCCGCTTCTGGCGAAAATGCCGCATATACTTCCGCCGGTTACGCATTGCCGTCCTGCTGGCGATGCTCGCGCTGTTGGGTCTGCTGGTGTACTTGAACCAGGTCGGCCTGCCAGATTTCCTAAAACGCCCGGTGCTCGAAGAACTGCGCGGCCGTGGGGTGGACCTGGAATTCTCCCGTCTGCGACTGCGCTGGCATCGGGGCATTGTGGCCGAATCGGTGCGCTTTGGACGGGCGGAGGAACCGCGCCTGCCCCGGTTGTCCGCTCGGGAAGTGGAGATTGACTTAAATCCGCAGGCGCTTGCCCGGCTCAAGCTGCAGGTGGACGCGATCAGCCTGCGCGGCGGCGCGCTGCACGCGCCGGTGGCGGACGCCAATTCGCCCACACGCACAGTGCGGGTCGAGCAGATTGAAGCACGGCTTCGGTTTCTACCGGGTGATGAGTGGTCGCTGGACGATTTTCGCGCGCGGTTCGCCGGGGCGGAGTTTTTCCTTTCGGCTTCAGTCACCAATGCCTCCGCCATCCGGCACTGGGACTTCTGGCATCGTCCGCGAGTGGCGCGGGAGGTTTCTGTGCCAGACCAGTTGCGCCGGTTGGCAGACACTCTGGAGACCATCTCCTTTACCACCCCGCCGGAATTGCGCCTCGTGGTGCGGGGCGACGCGCTGGACCTGCCGGGTTTCACTGCCCGCCTGGTGTTGAAAGCGGCGGATGCCGACACCCCTTGGGGGCAGACCACCAACGTGTTGTTCACGGCGCGCCTGCTACCTGACGCCGACCGTGCTCTGTCACAGGCCCAGTTGTCGCTGGTCGCCGCCAGTGCCCGCACGCCTTGGGCGGAGGCGACCGGAGTTGACCTGGGAGTTGAATTGAAATCGTCAGCAGGTCAGACAAACTTGGTGGATGGCCGGTTGACCTTGCACGCGGCCACGGCCACCACCGAATGGGCTTCGAGCACGAATCTTCATCTCACGGCGGGTTGGGTTCATTCCCTGACCAATCCCATTCCGCTTTCGGGCCAGCTCGAATTACAGGCCGGCAATGCCTTCACTCGTTGGGCTGAAGCCGCCAACGTTCGGCTTGCTGCACAGATGAGTTCCACGCCCGACACCCCGGCGGCTGATACTGCGCTGGTCTGGTGGACGAACTTGCAGCCTTATCAGATCGCATGGAACATGGCGTTGACGGATTTCAACTCGGAGAAGCTGGTGGCGGATTCCATTTCGGTAGCAGGACGCTGGGCATCCCCGGGTTTGACCGTCACGAATCTCCAAGCGGAGCTACATGGCGGGACGCTGGAGGCGGACGCGGCGCTGGATGTGTTGACACGGGAAGTCCGGTTCAGTCTGGTCTCAGACTTCGATGCGAAAAGGATTGCCCCGGTGCTGACGCCGGGCGCGCAGCGTTGGCTGGCGCGCTACTCGTGGGTGGAGGCGCCGCACGTGCGAGGTTCGGGCGCCCTGATCTTGCCCGCGTGGACGAATCGCGAACCAGATTGGCGCGCGGAACTGCAACCTTCCCTGCGCCTCGCCGGGGAATTCGCCGTTACCAATGGCGCGTATCTCGGCGTGGCAGCGGACTGGGCCCGCGCGCATTTCAGCTACACGAACATGACCTGGCATCTGCCGGATCTGGCGGCGGCGGGTCCTGGAGGACAGCTTCACCTCGAACACCGCGCGGATGATCGCACCAAGGATTTCTACTTTCGGATTCACAGCACGATGGACCCCCACGTCGTCCGGCCCCTGTTGGACGAGCAGCAACAGCGCGGTCTGGACTTCGTCACCTTCACCGAACCACCGGTGATTGATGCTGAGATTTGGGGGCGCTGGCGGGCCTACGAATTGATCGGCGCACGCGGTCAGGTGGCCCTCACAAATTTCGCCATTCGCGGGCAACATGCGGATGCGGTGGTGGCCCAGGTGCATTATACCAATCTGGTGCTGGAATTCCTTGAGCCGCGTTTGTGGCGGGGCACGCAGGCGATGAGTGCGGCGGGTATTCGGGCCGACTTCAACACGCATCGCATCCACTTTACCAACGGCTTCAGCACGGCGGAACCGCTGGCCGTGGCGCGGGCCATCGGGCCAAAGGTCGGGCGAACGATGGAACCATACCGCTTCACCCATCCCCCGGTGGCCCGCGTAAGCGGGTACGCGCCACTGAAAGGTTCAACCGACGCCGATCTGCGGTTTGACGTGGACGGGGGTGAGTTTACCTGGTGGTTGTTTCGGTTGCCGAATATTGCCGGGGCGGTGCATTGGCAGGGCGAAACCCTGGCTTTGCGCAATATACAGGCGGGCTTCTATTGGGGCAACGCGACCGGGCAGGCGGATTTTGATTTCAGCCGTGACGCGCCGGGTACGGATTTCGGTTTCGCCGCCTCGTTCACGAATGTGAACCTGCCACTGCTCATGGCGGATTTGCTCGTGCGCACGAATCATCTCGAGGGTTGGTTGAATGGCCAATTGGTCATCACGAATGCCAATTCCTCGATCTCGAATTCCTGGCAGGGTCATGGCCACGTGCGGTTGCGCGACGGACTCATCTGGGAAATCCCGATCTTCGGCGTCCTCTCGCGCCCGCTCGACAGCTTGATTCCCGGGTTGGGCAACAGCCGTTTCACCGATGGCTCGGCAAGGTTCAGTATCACCAACAGCGTTGTTTTTTCGGATGACTTGGAAATGCGGGCGCCGGCGATGCGGTTGCAGTATCAGGGCACCGTGGGCTTCGACGGCCAGGTGAACGCGCGGGTGGAGGCGGAACTGTTCCGCGACACCTGGTTGATAGGCCGCGTGGTGAGCCTGGCGCTCTGGCCGGTAACCAAACTGATCGAATACAAAGTCACCGGCCCGTTGAATAATCCCAAGAGCGAACCACTTTACATGCCGGCCAGACTGCTCTTCCTTCCACTGCATCCATTCCAAATGCTGGAGGACATCTTTACTAGCGAGCCGCCCAAAACCAATGCGCCACCCGTGTTCAAACCGGTGCCGTGATGAATAGCTGCGGTAACGGCCCCGGGCGAGGCGACTGCTGCGGGGTCTGCCGGCAGCGCTGGCTCAAATCTGCGAATATCCCGTCGGCCGCAGAAAGACACTGGTGATGTTGGTCAGAATCTCCGGATTGGTGTAACCCGGCGTTGTGCTCAACTTCTTCCAATCCGGGTGAGAGACGAACGTTCCCCAGTTCTTATCGCGCGACGCCATGTCGTCGAAGACAAGCATGTAGGTCAGGTTCGGCAGCTTCGTGCCCACCAACGTCTCGCCGAAAAACACCGGGGTAAGACCGGTTCGGCGGAAGATGTCAATCTCCCCGACGTCGAACATCTCCACCTTCTTCTTGTTCGCCCTGCGGCTGTGCGCCTCGTAGGTCCGAAGTTCAAAGATGCGGGGTTTGCGTTCCTTGGCCTGCGGCGGCACTTCCAACTTCGACATCCCCGTGAAGGCCCGCATCAGAGTGCTTTCCTTGCGGATGTAAGCGGGATCCGTGGGCGGCACATTCGTGAAATCCGCTTTCAACAACTCAGGATCGGTCTCGAACTTCTCCTGCGCCGAAACCATCGCCTCCAGCGTATCGTAGGACAGCAGCACGTATTTGGTGGGCGCGTCCGGGCCAATCATCACATCAAAAACACCCACAGGCTTCACCCCGGCGCGGTTCCAGGCCGGCACGGCAACGTCGCGGTAGAAATCATCAAAGCGCCTGATGGTCGGTCCTTGGCGCAAGTGATAAAGTCGCAGTTCGTAGAACTCGCGCGCGGGCTTCGACGCGGATTCGCCGGCGCGGGTGGAAAGCGCGGGACTGATGGCGGCAACACTGGTGAGGGCGGCGGTGGATTTCAAAAAGGCTCGGCGTTTCATAGACCGCGCCAATGTGTCAGCGGTGCCAGCGCGATGCAATCGCAGAAACAACAAGCCCGGCGCGCTGCACGCCGGGCTTGGCCGAACTCTGGGCGGCGTGTGGCTCAACGCCGCGACATTAGAAGTTGCAGGACGTACCAGAACATCAACGCCACGGAGGCGAACAACTGCAACGCCGCCCCCACGTAACGGTCTTGCGGATAGTGATGCAGGATGTTCGACGTGTCGTAGAGAATCGCTCCGCCAGCCAGCGCAATCATCCCCACGGAGAAAAAGGTGCCGAGTTGGAAGCCAAACAGCGCCCCGGCCACGATCAATACGAGGGCAATGATGCCGCCCCAGCACAAGATGCCGCGGAGGAAGGAAAAATCCTTGCGTGTGAAGAACGCCACCAGCGACAGACCCGTGAAACCCATGAACGTCACCGCCACGGCGCTGGTGATAACCCCCGGCGCAAACTCGTTGGCGATCCAGAGCAGCGGCACGAAGATGATGGCCTCCGCCAACACGAACCCGGCGAGCGCGGCGTATTGCGACACCATCGAAGTGGAGGTCAGGGCCACGCGACTGGCCAGCCAGGAGACAACGACAAACCCACCCAACACGAAGAGCCAGGAGACGCCCAACATGGCCCTGGCCATGGGCTCCGCCAAGCCGGACTTGAAGAGAAACACCTCAATCAGCGTGAACGCGGTGATCGCACAGAACAGATGCGTGTAAGTCCGCGACACAAACGTGCCGCGTGATTGCTCATCCAGTTGGATGACCGGAATGGGTTGAGGATAGGATTCGGTGTTATTCATGGTTCAAGGGAGAGCACGGGACGAGCCACTCCTGCAGGTTGCCGAAGCCCACGGGGAAAAGTCCTCCCCCGCCCTGCGACAGGCTGCCTTAGACTGCCTCGTGGATTCATGCGGGCAGCATAGCCAGTGTGAGAACTGTGTCAACCCAGAGAAACACGCCCGGCCGTAGAAAATGCGCTTTCCAAGCTGCGGCAATTGCGCTTACATCCAAGCTGCACCCTAAAGTGATGAGAGCCATTATTATCGGAGCCGGGCGTGGGCGGCGTTTGATGCCGACCACGGCGGATACCCCCAAATGTTACGCCGAAATCCAGGGCCGCCGGATGCTGGACTGGGCGTTGCGCGCTTTTGCCGATGCCGGGATTTCGGACATTTGCTTCATCGGTGGCTATCAGATTGACAAGGTGCGGCGCGACTATCCGCAATTCACCTTCCGCCACAATGATGCCTGGGAGCATAACAACATCCTGCACTCGCTCATGTACGCGGAAGACCTCATGTCCGAAGGCTTCGTTTGCTGCTACTCGGACATCCTCTTCACCGGCGACGTCGTCCGGCGCGTGTTGGATCATCCGGCAGACATTGCATTGAGCGTGGACACGCACTGGCTGGAACGTTACACCCACCGCACGCAACATCCGCCCGACGACGCGGAGAAAGTCACCGTCTCGAACGGTTGCATCACGCGCATCCATCGCGGCATCGCGCCGGGGGAGGCGCATGGTGAATACACCGGCATCGCCAAATTCACGCCGCACGGCGCGGCGCAACTGTGTGGGCATTTCCACCAGGCACGCGAGAAATTTTCCGGTCAACCCTACCGCGAAGCGGCGGTCTTCGAGAAGGCCTATCTGATTCATCTGTTCCAGGATATGATCGAGGCGGGCGGAAAAATGGCCCATGCCGACACCCCTGGCCAGTATATGGAGGTGGACACCCAGGAGGACTTTGAACTGGCGCGGTGCCATTGGCAGGGCGAGCCGGCCGCTTTCTCGCGATGAACAACCGTCTCTTTCCCACTTCAGTCGTCGGCTCCTTGCCCCGGCCCACGTTTGTGTTGGACCTCATCAACGACCGGCCGCCATTGCCACCGGATCGTTATCGGCAAGAGATGGAGGCTGCCGTGCGTTACGCCGTGGCCATGCAGGAACACGCGGGCGTGGATGTGCTCACCGACGGGGAATGGTGGCGCAAGTCCTACATTGGCGTCATCGCTGAACTTGCTCACGGCTTTGAACTCGGCACCGCGCCGGATGGCCGTCCGTGGACGGTGGCCGTGGAAGAACTCACGCCCAAGAACCCCGGTTTCATCGCCAACGAAGTCAAGTTCCTCAAGTCCATTACCACACGCCAGATCAAATCCACCCTGCCGTCGCCCGCGTTGCTCGGCGAACGCATCTGGCATTCGGAGAAATCCGTCCGGGCCTTTCCCCGGCGGGAGGATTTCGTGCGCGCTTGTGTGCCAATCCTCCGCCGCGAACTGGAGTTGATACGCGATGCCGGTGCGGACATCGTGCAAATAGACGATCCGCACCTCTGCCTGTTTGTTGACCCGGACGTGCGCTCGAAGTACCCCGATCCGGACGCCGCCGCCGCGTTTGCGACAGACATGGTTAATGAAGTCGTCAGCGGCGTGACCGGCCTCAAGATCGCCGTACATCTTTGCCGTCGGGCCGGCGCCCGTGTGCGCGGGGAGCACGCGCATGGCGGCGGTTACGGTCCCATTCTTCCACATCTGAACCGCCTCCAGGTCCAGCATCTCACGATGGAATTCACTGCACCCCAAGCCGGCGACATGGCCGTGTTCAAGGAGTTGCGCGAAGACTTGGAGATTGGACTCGGTTGTGTGGACGTCACGCCGGGGCGGGTTGATTCCGCCGAAACCATCGCCGCCCGCGTGCGCCAGGCCTTGAACTTCCTCGCACCGGAACGCATCACCCTGAATCCCGACTGCGGATTCGCGCCCGGCTCTGGGGCGGTGGTGAGCCTGGATGAAGCCTACCGCAAACTCTGCCACGAAGCCGAAGCGGCGCGGATTCTGCGCGCCGAGCACGGTTGAGAAACCTTCAAATTCGAGTGTCCCCGGATGAACCCGTCGGCCTCGCTTTGACGATCTCATCCCGTCGCGTACCTGATGCAATTCGGCGGAGATGCATCATATTGTGGGCGTGCAAACCGTGAAACCGCCAGCCGAACCGCAACCAGCCCCCCCGGACGAGTGGCTGGCTGAATTGCCTTTGTCAGGCGGCGCAACGGTGCGCTTCCGTCACCTGCGGCCCGACGATGAGTCCTTCATCGCTGATGCCGCCAAGACCGCTTCGCGCGAGACGTTATTGCACCGATTCTTCAGTCCGATCCGGCGCGTGCCGCCTGAGTTGTTGCACCAACTGCTGGCGATCAATCGCGACCGCGAAACCTGCGTCCTCGGGGTGGTGGCCAGTTCTGAGAGCACGCGTATCGTTTGCGGCGCGCGCTATGTGAGGCTGGCGCAGCCGGCCACCGCCGAAATTGCGCTCACCGTGCATGATGACTTTCAGCGCCGGGGATTGGGAACATTCATGGTGCGGTTGCTGGCGCGATTGGCGCGCGCCGAGGGCCTGCGCTGGTTCGAGGCGGAAGTCATGGCCTCCAATGAACGCATGTTGCACGTGTTCCGCAAGGTGGCAGCGGGTGGCTTCACCGCGCATTGGACCGGCGACAATTATCACCTCGTGTTGGATGTGCGGGCTATCGTGCGTGAGAACTCTGGAACCTCCATTATCAGTCCGCCGGGTAGATCGTGTTCTGGTGACCCGGATTGCTCGTAGTACCGGGACAGCGAAATCCGTTCCGTGGTAGGGCGCGTCACTCCGTACGCGCCGTTCAGAGAAACCGTTGCCGACGGCGAGATATTGAGGCTTGATTGTCGCCGGCTGGATGCCAGATGAACCAAGGGAACGCCCTGGTTGGTCGCGGCTTTTTGGGACAAGCGCCTACCGATAACTCTCCCACTCCGGTTCGTTCTCGAAAATCCAGCGGTAGTATTCCTTCTCCTTCAGGTTGGCGCCGGCTTCCTCGTCCACCACCACCGTGCAGCGTGCGTGCAATTGCAGCGCCGTGGCCGTGACCATGCTGGTGATAGGGCCTTCCACCGCCTGCGCGATCACCTCCGCCTTGCTGTTGCCCGTGGCCAACAGAATGCAGCGCCGCGCTTCGATGATCGTGCCCACGCCCATGGTGATGGCGCGGCGCGGCATCTTGTCCTCGCCGCCAAAGTGCGGGGCATTCTGCTTGATCGTGGTGGGCGTGAGCGCCTTTACGCGGGTGCGGGAGCGCAACGCGGAGAGGGGTTCGTTAAACCCGATGTGGCCGGCCTTGCCGATGCCCAGTAATTGCAGATCAATGCCGCCGCAGCGTTGGATCACGGATTCGTAACGCAGACATTCCTCGTCGAGATCGTTCGCCAGACCGTTCGGCAGGTGCGTGTTCCGCGGGTCAATATTCACATGACGGAACAAATGATGAGTCATGTAGTGGCGGTATGAATTGGGGTCGCTCGGAAACAGGCCGACGTATTCGTCGAGGTTGAAGGTGCGGCAAAGTGAGAAATCGAGTTTTTCCTCCCGGTGCAGACGCACGAGATGGCGGTAAACCTGTTCCATGGTCGAACCGGTCGCCAACCCCAGCACGAGGTGCGGATTGGCGCGCAGTTCACGCGCAAGAACGCGCGCCACCAGGGCGGCGGCGGCTTCTTTGTTCGGTTGTATGATGACTTCCACGGCGGAACTCTACGCGGCCAACCCGCCGCTGCAAATCTGGAAATTTGTGCCACCTGCGCCGGGTTGAGGATGACCTGTTGCGATTCAGCGGCGGGCGGGCGGTTGGAGGGAAATCCATTCGGTAACGTCGCGGATCACTTCCTCGTCCACAAAGCCGGGAATCGTATATTCGGCGGGCGTGCTGGGGCCTTCGCCGGCGATAAAAAGATGATGGAGCTTGGGGTAGGTTTTGAAGGTCACATCCTTCCGGCCCGGCAGAACTGCGCGCCAGCCGGCCAGGTCTTTCTCCGTGACTTGGTAGTCGCGCAGACCTTGGAGGATCAACATTGGAACGTGCAGCTTTGCCGCGGTGGCGGGAGCGTCGTAGGCGCGCAGGTCCAGCCAGTAGGCGGCGGGCGCGCCCAAGATTGCTTCGGTGTTTGTGGCGTCCCGCGTGGTCAGGGCGGAGATGCGCTCAACTGCTTGGCGCGTGGTGTCGAGTTGGCGCTGTTCCTGTTCCGACACCGTTCCATCCGCTTGGGCGATGTATTCCATCTGCTCGATCATCATCTTTTCCAGTGGTCTGGTGCTGCCCGCCAGGATGATCAAGCCAGCGAAGCCAGGGTGGTCGCTGGCGATCCGCGGCGCGAGCATCCCGCCCAGACTGTGTCCCAGCAGGAAGATGCGGCTCGCATCCACCTCGCTGCGCTCCCGGAGCAAAGCCAGAGCGAGACCGGCGTCCGCCATCGTCTCCTCGCGAACGGTGATGGGCTTGAGGGTTGCCGCTTGGGCGATGAACTTCTGCGCATGGGTTTTCGTCCGCTTGTCGTAGCGGAAAACGGCGATGCCCCGGCTGGCCAAACCCCACGCAAGATCGCGAAAAACCTTGTTCGGGCCAATGGTTTCGTCACGATCATTCGGGCCGCTCCCGTGAACCAGCACAACGGCCGGGAAGGGGCCGCTGCCCTTGGGAACGGAAAGCGTGCCGGGCAACTCCCAACCCGGCGTACCGAAGGTAACTTCAATCTCCCTGAACCGCTCCGGCTTCGCGTAAGGCGGCGTCTGTTGGTCCGGCTTGCGCGCTGGAAGGAAGAAGAGTCCGGCGATTTGTCCGGCTTGGTTGAACACCACCTTCGCATCCAGCCAAGCCTGGCTGAACTCGCAGGTCACCAAGACAATCCGGTAAGGAGACAAGTCTTCGGTTCGCGTCCCGTGTCGTCGCTGAAAGGCGCCCGCCTGCCGGGTCACAGTTTGCCAGGTGGCCGCGAGCTTGTCGGCCGGGAGGGCGGCGGTCATGGTCTCGTCAAAGTGCGCCAGGGCGTTCGTAAAGCGACCCGCGTGCAAATCGTCCACGAACGCTTCCGCGCGGCGGGACAGTTGATCCTCGGTCAGCGCGGCGGCTTCCAAGGAACTGAGGGAACCCAGCAAGATGGCCAGCAGTACCAAGAAACGGGTGTAAAGAGGAACGCGCACGGTCTTCATGAATCAGGTTTGTTCAGTCTGCTGGGTCTTGAGGCGCGGCGTTGTCCCGTTTGCGTTTCTGGACCGCCTGCTTGAGCAGGTACTCGATCTGACCGTTCACGCTGCGGAGTTCGGTGTGGGCCCAAGCCTCAAGTTCTTTCCACAACTCCGGATCCATCCGCAACAGAAATGACTTCCGGCTTTCCATCACGCCGCACTTTCCTTCGCGTCCGGATCAAAACCCAATGTCCGTACGAACGCGTCGGGATCGTCCGGACTGACCACCACTTTGCGTTTCGCGAATTCCAGCACCACGGAGCGGGCGGGGTCAGTGACAAACGCACGGTAGTGCCCCAGCCTCTTGTTATAGAACCAGCCGGTGTAGGCCATGAACCCGCCGTTGCCGCAGGATCGAATTGTCTTCTTCATGGCCGCCGGCTCCACATAGGCGCGCTGGAGTTCCTTCAAGGACAGGCGAGTCTGCCAAAAGGAGCGTTGAATGAGCAGTTCGCGGTGTCGGAGGGTGTATCCCCGTACGCAAAACAGAGCCACAAGACTGAACGTGACGAGCATTATGCCCGGACCGAGGAAGGCCGCCCAGATCGCCGCTCTCGGAATTGTGAGGGGCAGAATCACAGACAAGCCAACCAACAACAGCCCCGCCGCCGACGTGGCAAACTTCACCCCGCGGCTCCACGGAGCGCCAAACTGGCTGGACGATGACCGGCGACGTTTCATGAAATCACCAGGCAAAACATCAGGCGAGGCCTATTGATACAACGTGCCCGTGTTGACCACGGGCGTGACTTCGGATTCGCTGCACAGCACCACGAGCAGATTGCTCACCATGGCCGCGCGGCGCTCGTCATCCAGTTGCACGACTTTCTTGGCCGCGAGGTCACCCAGAGCCATCTCCACCATGCTCACAGCCCCGTGAACAATCTTCTGGCGGGCAGCGATGATGGCTTCGGCTTGTTGCCGCCGCAGCATGACCTGCGCGATCTCCGGCGCGTAGGCCAGATGCATGATCCGCGCCTCCTCGACCACTACGCCGGCCTTGGCCAACCGCTGCTGCAATTCTTCTTTCAACGAACCGGCCACTTCATCGGCGTTGCTGCGGAGCGTGATTTCGTCCTCCTCGCCCTGATCGTAGGCATACGAACTGGCCAGATGCCGCACCGCCGATTCGCTCTGCACGTCCACGTATTCCTCGTAGTTCTCCACGTCGAAGGTCGCTTGAGCAGTATTCTGCACCCGCCACACCACCACGGCGGCGATTTCTATCGGATTGCCCCGCTTGTCGTTCACTTTCACCTTGTCAGTGCTGAAGTTGTGGGCGCGCAGTGAAATCTTTGTGCGCTTGGAATAGAACGGATTGGCCCAATGAAAGCCGCTCTGCTTCACCGTGCCATGATACGCACCGAACAGAATCAGCACGCGTGCCTGATTCGGTTGCAGCGTGAAATGCCCGATCAGGAACAGGATGCCCAGTCCCTCCAGCACAATGCCGGAAACGAACTGTGCCACCGGGAACGCCTGTCGCAGTTCGGCCACCTCGTAGATACTGCGAACAAAGAGGTAAATGCCAACTGCCAGGATCGCGAGATTCACCGCCAACATCAGCCAACCGTTAAGTGCCGACCTTTCGTGTTCGAGGCTCGGCGACTTCGCACTTTCAGACCGACCGGATTCGATTGCAGTTTTCATAGAAGTTCCTATCAATATCTAATTGATATCATATTGAAATCATCTGTCAAGTCCTGTTTGACTGAATTCCTCCCATAAGCCGCAAGCCATTCAAACCATGCGACTTGGGCGTCGCAACCATCCTGCGGCGACAGGGCATCACCGCGCCGCAGGGGACTATTTGGGAACTCGGAATACTTGGCCATGATATGTCGCGACAAATAGGCTGCCGGAGAAGAGACCATGTAAATCAACAATCTGAGGGCGTGGTTTCTTACACCACTCCAATCTTGGTCTGGTCGTGTTCGCAGGGATTCGGACTGGCTCGCTCGTCTGCTGGGCGCAACCGAAGTCGCCGCCCGTGGTTACGCCCGCTTAATCTGGCTAACGATCGTCGGGTCTTTAATCTTCGCGTCCTCAGCCAGGAGGAATGCCTTGCTCAAGATCACGGAAAGCGTGGTGTCGCCCTCGAACGGCAGGAACACACGGTCATTGCCTGCGTCGGCGCTTTGCGCTGGCACGATGCAGAGGTACTGGTCGTTCGGCTCCATGAGGATGTTCCCGCTGCCGAGGTGAATCTTGTAGGTGCACAGGCGGCCTTTCACGACGAGGAACTTGTCAGCCAGCGAACATTGCGCGGCGATCTTCAGGCGCGGGAGCAGTCTTTGCAGCACTTCTTTGCGGATTGCCGCCATGGTGTTCAAGTCGCCAAAGGCGTATCGCTGCCAATAGGCCTGATGGCGACCTCCTGGACCACCATCGGCCCAGTTCGGATCGTTGCCCACGCTGGACACGCCCACGAACAGGTCCACGTCCCGCATGACTTCCGAGAACACCAGCGGCGGGATTTCGTCCAATGGAAGCGGTTCGGCAGCTTCTTCGCCATGGCGCGGAGCATACGGGCCGCTGAAGCCTCCGCCTGTCACCTGCGTTGCGTCCATCCGATAGAACCGCACTTGATCGGTCGTCAGGTAGAGGAACGTGCCGGTTTCGTTCGTATCCGTGCCGTAATTGTCGCCCGCGCCTTCGATCCAAAACTCGGCGCGCAGATTCCACTTGGGCAGGTGAAGCGTCGCGGGCGGAAACTCGGCGTCCACCAGAAGGCGCAGCTTGTTCTTCCAACCGCGCGCGGCGCAGAGGGCGTTGAACTGATGTTGCCGCAAAATGTGCTGGGCGTAGCGATTCGAGTAGGTGTGCGTCTGCCGCTCGGCGTCGGTGATCAAATACACCTCGCGATGCGCCTGCTTGAACGGCTGCTGAATCCGCTGCTCGTCCAGCCACGCGCGCCACGCCAGCACTTCCTCCGTGTCCTTGCCGATGGGATGCCACAGCCGCACGGTCGTCTCCGCGCCGAGATGCGCGATGGGCCGCAGGTCGAGGTCCACCAATGCCCCTGTAGCCGCGGACGTGAGTCCGCGGTCTTGGCCTGCAACTGGCGAATCTCCCTCCGACGCGCCTTCCGCCGACTCACGTCGGCGGCTACGGGGAGAATCGAACCAAATCCCCGTCGTCGTTTCCTGGCCCGTGGTGAATTCCCAGAGCAAGCGTCGCGCAATGACGCCGACGAGCGGATGATCCAGGTAACGCTCGCGCCACACAGCCAGCGGCCACGACTTCTGTTGCAGGAACAACGTGTCAATCCGCTCCCGCTGCGCCGGCAACATCCGCTGGATGTCCTTCGCCGCGCCCTGCAACTCCTTCAGCTCCTCCGCGTGCTCGGCCTTCACCGACGCCGGAATGGACTTCTGCACCTTGCCATCCAGCTTGAGCCAGACGAGTTCCGTGCCGCCGCCCGTGACGGTGAGTTGCGCCGTGAACTCGCCCATCACCTCCGTGCAACGCCCCACCTCGGTGAGTTCGTAGGCGGGCACGACCATTTCATCGATCTCATCCGTCGGCAACCCCGCGCGATCCGCAGCCGCACTCAGCGCCTTCTCGATGGCGGCCTGCGCCGGTCGAACCTTCAGCCTCAATTTCAGGAGCGACAACTGATGAATGCCCTCCCGCCCCGGCATCATGCCCAGCGCTAAGATTGCCGCATTGCCCACCTTGGCTGCTCGCGGGCCGAATCCCGGCACTTTGCGGTAGGCGCTGATCGCCAACCGGCCGAGCGCCCGGGACAGTTCGTGATCTTCACTGGTTGAGGAGCACCAGGCCAGACCTCGGAGAACATCGGTGTGCGTGTCCATGATGAAGTCATCATGGTATTGAGTTTCATGCCGGGTTCTGGGCTGATCCACCAACGGAAACCAGCGCAGTACGCGGCTCTTGAACTCTTGCAGGCCAATGCTCTCCAAAGCGAACGTAGCCTTCTTGCTCCAAGCCGGCGTGGGTGCAGCCGCAGTGGCTGACTTGCAGTGACTCAACAACGTCGTCCAATCACCACGCAAGTCTTCCGGCATCGCGGCAAGGTCGGCGAGGGCGGCTTCAGACCACGCCTCACCCGGAGCGAATTGAGGGATCGCCCCACGCCTGACCAGTTTCTCAATCCGGCGTCTCCACCTCCGGAATTCCAAGTTCGCGCCCTGCGAAACGAGACTCCCTGCAATGGTTTGGAGTTTGTCCAACGATCCGGGAAGCAGCCCTTCGCTTCTATGCACTCGTTCACAGATATCGAGAACAGACTCGACCGGGTAGTAGTTTGGGATTGTCGTAGGATTGACATCGAACCGCTCCAGCAGCAAATCCACCTGCTGCGGTGTGAAGGACAGGGGCCGACGCAGAATCCAGCGCAAGAGCGTCTTTAACGCCAAGTAATTCTCGCTTTGTTTCCGAAGCCCGAGTGCTTCAGGCGTCACCAGCCACATCATACGTTCCACGAGAGCCAGCACCAACACCACGAGGTCCTCATTGGGCTTGGCCAGAATCTCTCGTGTTGTTTCGTCTTGTCCCTTGCGATAGGGGTAATCCGCGAGCCGGACAGGCACTTTTGTATAGAACTCGTTGATGCAGCGGTGCGCCCGGAGAAACGGCGAGTCTGAGCGGACTGGGAAGCCGTCAGGTCCCCTGCTGACAGTCGGTGGCGGAATTGCCGGGGGCGTTGAGCCATGTGAATTCTTTCCACGGTTGAAGAGACGATCCAGGAACATGGTGGAAGCTCAGTTGAACCGACAGTTCACCCTCCCACCAGCGGCACGAGCTTCACAAAGCTGACCTCGGTTTCCGGCGTGACGGTGAAGGCCTCGTCCAGGCTCTCCGCCTGCCGGTCGCCGACGAGGACGAAGAAGCCATTGCGCGCGAAGGCGTCCAGCGCGCGGCAGTATCGCTCCTCCAATCCGACAGTCATCGCAGTGGCAGGTAGCGGACTTGCCCTTCCCACTCGCCCGGCCGGCTGGCGGTGGCAATCAGGATGATGTCCTCGATGGCAATGCGAATCGGGACTTCGCGGTTGACTTCAAACACGCCCGGCATGGGTTGATTCAGGCGGACACGCTCCAAGGCAAAGTGAGTGATGGTCGCCGCATCATGCGTCAGCAACACGCGGCCCTCGGTTGCCACCCAAGCCAGGACCGCCAGATCATCCGCACCCGAGAGGCCGGCATCTTGCACCCGAACGATGTCTGCACCCGGGCAGCGGCGCAAGACACCGCGCAGGATGTCGTTGTTGAAGTTCTCGTCTGTGGCCAGCGGCAGCATGAAACTCAAGCCTTCGCGGCCTGTCGCGCGAGCAGGCGGCTGCGGATGCCGGCGGGTTCAAACCGCGCTTCGTTCGCCTGTCGGACGTGCTGGCGTTCTGCGTCACGCGTGCGCAAGTAGGTTTCCGCCTTGGGACGATGCTTCAAGTACCAGCCGAGCGCGGCGTACACCTCGGCCAGCGCGAGCGATGGGTATTGCTGCGTGATTTCCTCCGCTGTCGCACCTTCATCGAACGCGGCAGCAACCGTGTCAAATGTCACTCGCGTGCTGCCGATCCGCCAGACGCCATCCGCACCGATGTGAATCGGAACGGCTTCGGTTTCGATAACTGCGTTCATGGTTTCACCTAGTTGAGCATGCGGCTCATGTGGGACGGATAGCGCAGGCGGAGCGAAATGTCGAGGCTCAGATACCTTCATCCTCCCACCAGCGGCACGAGCTTCACAAAGCTGACCTCGGTTTCCGGCGTGACGGTGAATTCCTCGTCCAGGCTCTCGGCCTGCCGGTCGCCGACGAGAACGAAGAAGCCGTTGCGCGCGAAGGCCTCCAGCGCGCGGGCGTATTGCTCCTCCCAATCCAGCGTGCGCGGCTTGCACAACTTGAAGCCGTTGAGCGCCCGCTCCGTGTCCGTGGGCTGGACGAGGCCGCGGAAGAGCGTCGCGCCGGAGCGATTGTGGTCCTGCACCTCCTGGTAGATACGGGCGCGGATGAGTTCGCGCACGGTCAATCGCTCGGCGAGGTGGTCGAGGGTGAAGGTGTGGAGCTTCTGGCCGGAAGCCGTGGCGTCGGAAACCTGGAGCGTTGCCATAAGTTGAGCGGACTCTACAAACCCGACTGTCGGCAAGCAAGTGGTTGAATGATTTCAGGTTGAGCTTCAGTGGCTTCATGCGAGCCACCAGGTTTCATCCCGTTCCCGGCCGGGATGACGATCCGGCAACGGATGACAGGGGCTGAAGGTGTGCGTAACGGACGGGATTGTGCTTACGACTTGGAAACCTTCGGCAAGGGCAACCGGCGGATGCGTATGCCACGCGGCGTGATGGAGATTGCGACGCCGTCCTCAATCTCCACGGCCCGGGCTGGGAACGCCCGCCTCAGCAACGCGGCGAACGTGTCGTGAACCAATCCTTCAATCCGCACACGAATGACGGAAGGCTTCCGGGCGCCACTCAAAGCGAGCAGTTGGTGAAAGTCCGCGTCGAGAGTGACCACCGCCCGCCCTTCTTCGGCGGCTCGCGTGAGAAACACTGCATCGTCGGGGTGCGAATCCAACTTCGCGAGTGTGGACGACATCCCAACCGGCCTCGCGGAGCAGCGCCACAGCACGCCAGGGCGTTCCCTGATCAAGCAGGAGCTTCATCAAGCGGCGAGCTCCTGAACTTCACCGCTCAAACACGCAGCCGCATAGGCCAGTGCTTGTTTGATGTCCGCTTCCTCGAGGTCGGGGTAGTCCTTCAGTAGCTCTTCGCGATTGGGATAATTCGCCAAGGCTTCCAACACGCGCTGCACCGTGATGCGCAAACCGCGGATACAGGGTTGGCCGTTCATCTTCTTGGGATCGCAGGTGATGCGGTTGAATTCGGTTTTCATGCTTTCACGGGTGCAAGTCGTTGGTGGCTGTTTAGGGCTTGGTCGGCATGAGTCAGGTCACACGCCAGTTCGTCGGCTTCCGTCTGGATCGGTGAGACAGCAAAGCGGTTTAACTCATGAAGGAAGACAACCTTGGGCAGACCGGCGAGTGCCGCGGCTTGAGTTGAAGAAAGCCAGCCGGTTTCAAACAGCTTCACAGCCATGGCCAGTTTGGCTTCCTGCTCGAACTCACCCGGCGAAAGTTGCAGCGAGTCTGGCAGGCTCTCCGGATAGTCCAATGTCAGCGTGCGGCTCATGCAGGACGGATAACGCAGGCGAAGCGGATTGTCGAGGCTTCAGAAGCGGTTCACCCGCCCACCAACGGCACGAACTTCACGAAGCTGACCTCGGTTTCCGGCGTGACGGTGAAGGCCTCGTCCAGGTTCTCCGCCTGCCGGTCGCCGACGAGAATGAAGAAGCCGTTGCGCGCAAAGGCGTCCGGCGCGCGGGCGTATTGCTCCTCCCAATCCAGCGTGCGAGGCCGGCTGAACTTGAAGCCGTTGAGCGTCCGCTCCGTGTCCGTGGGCTGGACGAGGCCGCGGAAGAGCGTCGCGCCGGAGCGATTGTGGTCCTGCACCTCCTGGTAGATGCGGGCGCGGATGAGTTCGCGCACGGTCAATCGCTCGGCGAGGTGGTCGAGGGTAAAGGTGTGGAGCTCCTGGCCGGAAGCCTTGGCGTCGGAAACCTGGAGCGTTGCCATAGGTTGAGTCGGACTCTAAAAATCCGCCCTTTGGCGCGCAAGCCACAGCAAGAGTCCGGAAGGGAGCGTGACGTAGCCTCTTTGCGCCCAGCAAAAAGGCCGCCGTGCGGTGGCCTTGAGTATCAGAGAAACGCGGTTCAGGTTATGCCAGCCCGAATTCCTTCTTGTTCTGCTCACAGGAAACCAGGACGGGTTTGTCGGCGACCTTGGTTTTGAGCAGGGTTTGTTCGTCTGCGCCGGTCGTGAGCGGGAGAGCGATCTGACCGCCTGCGCAGGCCGAACGTTGCAACGCCAGCATGACTTCCGCGCCGAGGCAGGCGTGTTCGAGGTTGCACTGGTGAACCTTCTGGTCGTCGTCCAGCCAGTCGGCCATCTCCTGGATGTAGGGCGGCATATCGGCGTCGTAATTCATAGCGCCCTCGCCGCTTTGCGCGCCGCCGCTCTTGGTGACCGCGCGCCAGCCGCCGTTGGTCAGGACTTCCGCGAAGCCTTCCGTGCCCTGCGCGCCGATGCGGTTCTTGCCCCACCATTTGGCGACTTCGGGCTGGTCGGGCGCACCGGCACCGCACTCATAGATGCCGCGCACGCCGTTGGCGAATTGCACGAAACCCGCGATGTAATCAGGCGACGGATGATTGTCGGTGAACTTGGCGCGGCCCGCCGCCTGCGCCATCGCCCAGACCCCCGGGGCGTAGTCGTTGTACCACATCGAGTAGTCAATCATGTGCGACAGCATGTGCGTCATCCACCCGGTCGCCGTGCCGTAAACCGTGTGAACGCGGCCGAGCGCGCCGCTGGCGACGATCTCTTTGATCTTTTGGTAATGCTTGCCGTAGCGGTGCTGGTGGCTGACGACGGCTTTCGCGCCCGCCTTGCGAATCAGGTCGCGGATGCTCAGGACTTCCGCGCTGGTCAGGGCGACAGGTTTCTCGAAGGCAATCAACTTCGCGCCGGAATCCAGCGCTGCCTGGATCATCGGCGTGCGGAGATTTGGCAGGGTGCAGAAGCAGAAGACATCCGGTTTCACCGCTTTGGCGAGCGCGGCGGCATCGGAACTCTTTTCCGGATTGCCCAGCTTGGCGGCGGCGTCATCGAGCCGTTTGGCGTCAATGTCGCAGATGCCGACGACTGTGAATTTGGGATTGGCGTTGAAGGAGGTGGCGTGGTGCATGCCGCGCTTGCCCATGCCGACGACGAGGACTTTGTATTGTTTCATGGTTTTATGTTCAAAACTGCCGGTGAGAAGTCAGCCGTCACGTGGCCGTCATAAATCCTCTAGTTTGAGCCCTGTTCGCCGCGCAATCCTAGCCATCATTCGCGGCCCGATTTCTTCCCGATCGTGAAAGGCGAAAACGAAATCTGGCGAACCTTGGCGCGCTAGGATTTTGTGCGATCCACCGGATTGACGTTTGATTTGCCACCCAATGCGCAACAAGGCTGCGAGGACCTCGCGGGCCTTGGCCGAACCCCAGTAGCTCATGCGGCGACTGTGAAAGCCTCCGCGAGGGCAGGAATGGACTCGCCGTTCTCAACGCGATCTGCAATGACGCGCAGCGCCAGCGCCTTCACACGCGCGATGGCCTGTTCACTGGTCTGGCCGTATGCCATCACACCGGGCAGGTCTGGGACTTCGGCGATCCACCGGCCGTCATCCTCGCGCTCTACTTCAATCTGAAGATTCATGGCTGCAATCTATATTCGAGGGGTTAGTTGTCCAAGTCAAAACCGGGCGCGAATGGCTTCAATCACCAGCGCCTAACGCGATAATATCGTGTAGAAGAAATGGCGTGCGTATCAGTCAAAAGTCTCGTCTTTCCGTCACCAGCTATCAGCGGCAAAGGAATCCAAGGACTTTCATCCAAAAGATCTCGATATTCTAACCGGTAAATGCGGCCGCTCTGCGTCGGCAGCGCGAGGGTAAACACATTCCCGGCACGCTGAACGTGTGATACGAGGGCATGCAGTACAGGCGGGTGCTGACCAAGCAGGGCCATGTCGTGGTCTGAGCCGGCTGCAATCGCAACCACGTTAGAAAGACCCAACATCGCCACCGCCGGAACGTAATGAGTGCCAACGTAATAATGCCCCCAAGAAACCACGGAACCATCAGTCTTGAGCGCGCAACAATGCCAATCTCCAGCCGCGATTGCCACGACGTTGCTTAAATTAACAGGAACGTTGGTCTGACCACGGCTGTTGTCCCCCCACGCGATAACAGTCCCGTCTTGTTTCAGGGCTGTCCCGTGCAAATGACCGGCAGCGATTGCAACAATGTTACTGACGCCTGAAGGCGGGGGTGGTTGCCCCCAACCGACAATGGTGCCATCTGATTTTAGGACGAGATTCCCGAGGTCCCCGGCAGCAATGGCTACTACATTCGACAAACCGACAGGAGCGGTGTTTATGTACCCCCAAGAAGTTACTGTGCCATCGGCTTTCAAGGCTAGCCAATGGCTTCCTCCCGCTGCAATGCCGACAACGTTGGATAAGTCGGTCGGAACATTAAGCAGTTGATAGGATCTATCGCCCCAAACAACTACTGTCCCGTCGATTTGTAAAGCCATGCTGAAATCCCCACCACGACCTGCAATGGCCACGCTGTTAGTGAGGTTGGGAGGCACATTCGTTTGTCCGGAGTTGTTTGCGCCCCATGCCAGTATCGATCCGTCTTCTTTCAAGACCGTACTGTGGTGGTAGCCACCCGCGAGGGCGAGGACATTGGAAAGCCCAAGAGGTACGTTTGTCTGGCCAAATGAGTTAGCGCCCCATGCAACGACGTGCGCTATCTCGAGGGTTGCGCCAATTGTGCTCGTAGAACCCGCGGTGTTGGTCACGAGCAATGTGTAGGTTCCGATATTGACAGCCTGAACACTCGTTATAGTCAACATGCAATTCGTCGCGCCCGGCAAGTTCGTGCCATTAAGCAACCACTGAAACTCGAAAGGAGGCGTCCCTGACACGGCGGCCAAGAACGTTGCGGGTCGACCGGGCGCAACTGCCAGACTCGTGGGTTGGGACACTATGAAAGGACTCGTCGCTCCCGGGCTGACGGTAAGCGAATCCAGCCAGGCTGTACCTTGCCACTCGAGCTGCGTTTGGGTCCCCTCTGCATACGTCCACCGGAGCATATGCGGGCCAGCACCAAGGTAGAGAGTTTGCGGACGCCAATCCGACTCACCCGATATCGAGGCTTTTGCCGCGCCATCGATAGAAATCGAAAGAAAGTCAAGGTTGGTTAGCGATGAAACCCTCCACCAAAAATCCAAAGTTGCGGGGCCGGGAATCACCGCCTGAAGTGTAGAACTCTGGCCATTAGTGATTGGCCCGCTTTGAGCCGCTAGCCCGTCTCGCGTCACTGAATCTTGCACGAACCACGGCGCATCACCCACGGTCTCCCAAGCTAGGTTGGTCGTACCCAAGACCCGACCAAAATCATTACTCACCAAAACTGAAATCGTGAACACGCAATTGAGGAGATTGCCGCCGAAAAGCGCACTGACACTGACAGAGTGATCGCCTGCAGAAAACACTGAGCCTGACGATGGCGAATAATTGAGGACAGCGCCGGGAGTCGCGTACGCCGGGCCGTATGTAACAGTCTCAGAGGTCTGACCAGCCGGAGCAATGACGACGAGATTTGAAGGGCAAAACAGAAACTCGCAGGGTGGCTGGATTGGATCGCTCGGTACAAACTCAAAAGCACCAATGTCGATTCTCGGCGGGAGGTTGGTGCTTCCGGCTAGGATGCGGGGTGTGCCACCCAAATCCGTAGGCAGGATTATGCGTGCAGCGTTTGTCCCGGCGTCAATACAAGGCGAATTCACCAACAGATGAAAATTCTGCCCGGGTTGGCAAACGAGGTACGGGTTTGTGGAGATGTTTCCTGCCGACCCGATTACATTGGTCGCGGGGCCAGACAGAACTGCTCCCGCAGTAGCATAAAAGTTGTTGCAGTGGAAAATGCCGGCTCCTCCCAACAGCGGCGGATTGCCGACCACAACATTGTTCATGACTTCTGTCTCGGTTGCGTAATCACTCGTGTCGATGCCAGCCCGGCCATTGTCCGCTATGGTGTTATTGTAAGCCCAAGGACCGCGTGGGCCACCAGCAGGCGCCTTAAGGCTGAGGCCATTCCCACCATTTGCGGTCACCAGATTCTGGATGACGTTGACTTTGTACGTATTGGCCATGTTCAAACCATCGCCCCGGTTGGAACTAATCATATTGTTACGTATCTCAGGCCCTGGCGAAAGCCACCCAGCCCCATCCGCAGCCCAAAGTGATATGCCACCGCCGTTACCAACGAAAGCGTTACCCTCCAACCAAGCGCCTTCCCCCCACCAGCATTCTACAGCCCAGCCAAGACACCCCTTGATGACGTTGTTCCTAAGCACCGTGGCGTGAGAATCCTCAATGTAAGCTCCAGTTCCACAGTTCACGATTAGGTTTGAGGTAATCACCTGTGATGATCCTCCCTTTACATAGATTCCACGGTTGCTGTTGGTTATTGTGAATCCGCCTAGCAGCGCGTCAACAGTCGCTTCGAACGAGACAGCTGTCGCCCCAGGCGCAGTTATGAAAGTGGCAGACGGACCTGCCGCGCTTACAACGTGCGCACGCTTCGTTCCGAATTGAACGGACCCCGTGTAAAGTCCGGGCCCGACGACGATCTTGTCCACGGCAAAGGGGCTAATGTTGTTCATCGCACTTTGGATCGTCGGATAGTCATCCGGCACCAACAAAGTTCTTGGTAAGGGTCCGCCACCAGCGGTTTGCGAATTGCAGCGAATTTCTCCAGTCAATGGTGGAGCGGTGTCACACTCGCAATGCTGCAAAAATGTTGCCCACAACCGCGTCACCTCCCCGCTTGCGTTAGTCGCTAGTTCAAAAATCTGGAAGTTTCCGCACACATTCGTGCAGTTACGCCCATTTCCGAAGACGCTAAGGCCAGGAGCACCAGCATTCGCAGGGTACCTGACTGCGTCGGAATAGATTCCCGGCACAAGCGGCATGCCCCCGGGGCCAGCTAACGTTACGGTGAAACCGAAGGCTTGGACGCTAACAAGCTCCGGACTTCCAGATAATGTTATGTTTGCGGAGTTGGTGGTGTAGTACGTCTGGCCCTCACCGATGTGATCGCCAGCAGCACTGATCAACAGAACGAGATTCGTCTGGGCTTGTGCCGTGCTGAAGAGAAAGGAAACGACCAGGAAGCAGCTTCCGAGAATCTTCCACCTACTCCGCTTGGAACTCATAGTGCATCTCGTAGCAGTTGCCAAGAACTACTGTCAAACCAATTAGCTGACGGGAGCGGAGGTAACGGAACCCTAACGGCTTCCGCCTTCGGTAGCATTTGCAAAGAAGTGACCCCGAAAGCCCGAGCCAATATTAAAGCGCAGTGGCGTGATGCATGCCGCGTTTGCCCATGCCGACGACGAGGACTTTGTATTGGCTCATAAGTTAAGCTGTGGCGGTGGTTTCAAATTGAAGAGGGTGCTCAGCGGGGGCCAAGCACCCTCGTTTGGGTTCGAAGTTTATTCAGGCGTTGGCCTTGTCCCACTCCATCACTTTCGCGATGACGTAATCCACTTCCTCCGCGGTGAGTTCGGGGAACATCGGCAGCGAAATGCAGGTGGCGGCGTTGCGCTCGGCGTTTTCGAGGGAACCGTTGATGCGTGCGTCCTTGCCCCACGGATAGCCGGCCTGCTGGTGGATCGCAATGGAGTAGTGCGTCTTGGCGTCAACCCCGTTCTTCACCAGGAAATCCAGCAGCACGTCGCGTTGCTCCGGCTTCTTCGTTTCGATGACATAGAGATGGAACACGTGGCGGTAGCCGGATCGTTCGGTGGGCAGGGTGAAGTTCTTCGCGCCCTGCAAGCCGGCCGTGTAACGCGCGGCCCACTGACGGCGGTTGTCGTTCCACGCGTCAATGTTCTTGAGCTTGGCGCTCAACACGCCGGCGTGGAGATCGTCGAGGCGGCTGTTGAAGCCGAAGCTGTGAACGTTGCGGGCGTTCGAGCCGTGGTTGCGGAGCTTGCGCACGCGGGCGTCCACGTCGGCATTATTCGTGACCAGCGCCCCGCCATCGCCGAATGTGCCGAGGTTCTTCTGAATGATGAAGCTCGTGGTGGCCACGTCGCTGAGGTGTCCGATGCGGAAGCCCGGACCGCTGGCGCCGATGGCTTGCGCGTTATCTTCGATGAGCTTGAGGCCGTGCTTGTCGGCAATCTTCTTGATCGCGATCATGTCGGCGCACTGGCCGTAGAGGTGAACCGGAATAATCGCCTTGGTCTTGGGGGTGATGGCCGCTTCGATCTTGGCCGGATCAATGCACTTGGTGACGGGGTCACAATCAATCAACACCGCGGTGGCGTCGGCGATCCAGATGGCTTCCGCCGTGGCGAAAAAGGTGTTGGCATTGGTGATGACCTCATCCCCCTTGCCGATGCCCAAGGCCATCAGCGCGAGCCAGATGGCGTCCGTGCCGTTGGCCAGACCGACGGCGTACTTGGTGCCATGGTACGCGGCGAGTTCGGCTTCGAAGCGCTTCAGCATTGGACCCTGGACATAGTTTCCGCTCAACAGCACTTCCTGCATGTTGGCGTCTATTTCCTTCTGAATGTTTTGGTATTGGCGAACGTGACCGTAGAATTCAACTTTCATAGTCGGGCAAGGCTAGCGAAGCGGTTTTCCGAAACAAGATTTTTGTCGGTGAACTTTTGTGACACCGTCCATTTCCAGCCGTTATTCACGTCTCGCCCAATGCCCGTCTCGCGCCAAGAGCTTGACGCCTGTTTGCCTTCGGATGAACGCCGTCAGCGGGCCGGACGAAATTTGGTCGCGTTGCCGGCGGCGGCAAACTAGGATGCCACGGATGATGCGACTGTCGCAACCGTGCCGGCTGAACCGGGCGACGTTTTTCGAATCCGGGAAACTTTGTTTCCCGGGCATTGTTTGATCCCTCAACCAGAAGATGACCACGATTACCCCGGCGGCGGCGCGCGCAATTTATCAACGAATCGCAGACAACATCGCCCGCATCATGCAAGGCCAGTCCGCAGCCACGCGCAAATTGCTTGCGGCGCTGGCCAGCGGCGGGCACGTGTTGCTGGAGGATTTTCCCGGCACCGGCAAGACCACGTTGGCGAAGGCGCTGGCGCGGTCATTGGACGCAAAATTCAAACGCGTGCAGTTCACGCCAGACCTGTTGCCCTCGGACATCCTCGGCGTGTCCATTTTCAACCAACGCGACCAGCGTTTTTTTTTCCATGAAGGCCCGGTCTTCACCAACATCCTCCTGGCCGATGAAATCAACCGCGCTTCGCCGCGCACGCAATCGGCGCTGTTGGAGGCCATGGGCGAAGGGCAGGTGAGCGTGGATGGCGAGCGGCGCGATCTGGACAGTTTGTTCTTCGTCATCGCCACGCAGAATCCGGTCGAGTTTCGCGGCACTTATCCCTTGCCCGAAGCGCAGATGGACCGCTTTGCCATGCAGTTCACGCTCGGTTATGTGCAGCCCGCCGAGGAAGTCGCCATCCTGAGCGCACAACAGCACAATCATCCGCTCGAGCAACTGACCTCGTGCGCGTCCCTGGCCGACGTGCTGGCGCTCAAACGCGCGGCGGAGGACGTGCGCATCAGTGAGGAGTTGAAGCGTTACGTCGTGGAACTCGTCGCCGCCACGCGAACCACCACGGGAGTGCAACTGGGCGCCAGTCCGCGCGCGTCCCTCGCGCTGATGAAAGCGGCGCAGGCGCTGGCGTTGTTCGATGGACTGGACTTTGTGACGCCTGAGCAGGTGCAGGAACTCGCCGTGCCGGTCATTGCCCACCGGTTGGTGATGGAACCGCAAGCCCGGTTCTCCGGCCTCACGACGCAAGGTGTGGTCGAGGACGTGGTGAAGAAAACCAAAGTGCCGGCCTAGCCGTCAGGAAGCAGGCAGAATGAAAAGTGGAGGCTTCACCTTCTGCTGGAACGGCAAGCGGATTCGAGATTTTCCATTGGTCGGGCTTCACCCAGCAATTCAGGACCGGTGCTGATGAGCCTCATCTTTCGCATCCTTTACCTGTTTTACCGCGTGCTATCTGGGGGCCGTTTTTGGGCCCTGCGCCGGTTCACCCGTCCGGGACTGGCAGTCCTGGGCGCGTTTCTGTTGAGCGGACTCATGGGTTTCGACACGGAGAGTTCGGTGGCTTATCAGGCCTTCACGCTCACGCTCGGACTGCTGTTGGTGGGCTTTGTGGGTAGCCTGCGGTTCAAGCTGCGCTTTGCCGCCGAGCGCACGCTGCCGCGGTTCGGCACCGTTGGCCAGCCGCTGCGCTACCGCGTGGCAATCACGAATCCCAACCCACACCCGCAGGCTGGGCTCACGTTGCTGGAGAATCTGGCCGACCCGCGGCCTTCATTCCAGGAGTGGAAAGCGTTGCAACTCGATGACGAGAAACATCTGCGACCCTTCAGCCTGGTCCGCCGCCGGCGCACGAATCCATTCAAGCCCGCGCTCCTCAAGGAGGCCGTGGTACCGCCCGTTCCCCCGCACCAGACCGTGACGGTGCCGGTGGAACTGGTGCCACTGCGCCGCGGCCTTCTGCGGTTTGCCGGCGTGACGCTGGCGCGCACCGATCCGCTAGGATTGCTCCGCGCCACCTCGCGAGTATCCGCGCCGCAGACGGTGCTGGTGTTGCCGAAACGTTATCTCATTCCGCCCATCGCGTTGCCCGGGGCCATGAAGTACCAGCAGGGCGGCGTGGCCCTGGCGTCCAACGTCGGCCAGAGCGATGAATTCGTGGCGTTGCGCGATTACCGGCGCGGGGATCCGATCCGGCATATTCACTGGCGAAGCTGGGCGCGCACGGGCAAGCCGATTGTGAAGGAGTTCGAGGACGAGTTTTTTGTGCGCCACGCGCTGGTGCTCGACACGTTCACGGATCGTCCCCACACGGACCAGTTCGAGGAAGCAGTGTCCGTGGCGGCCTCGTTCGCTTGCACGGTGTTGACGCAGGAATCGTTACTGGACCTTTTATTCGTGGGCGCGCAGGCGTATTGTTTTACCGCCGGACGCGGACTGGCGCATGCGGATCAGATGCTGGAGATTCTGGCATCGGTGCGGCCCTGTCACGAGCAGCCCATCTCCGCGCTGGAAGAACTGGTGATCAACCACGCCAGCACGGTGAGCGGTTGTATCTGCGTGTTGCTGGCATGGGACGAGGCGCGGCAGGAACTGGTCAGGAAACTGAAAGGTCTGGGTCTGCCGGTCCTGGTGCTGGTCATCACGCCGCCGGGCAAGGCGCCGACCCTCGAGCCGGGACCGATGCGCGACGCACCGGATCGTCTGCGGGCCCTGGAAATGGGACGCATCGAAGAACAATTGGCCGAACTGAGATGAGCAACCGCCTACATTCAGCCGGACAGATGGAGCAGCCAGCGCTGCGACAACGAAGTCACGATGCCTGCTGCGGGGCGCAGGTAGGGCGCGTCACTCCGTGCGCGCCGCAACTGACACCTCGCTCCCCCAACGGCGCGCACGGAGTGACGCGCCCTACCTTGGTTCGGAATTCGTTTGTCACGGCAACAGCAGGCTTGCCGTTGGCAGGTCATTTCCGGTGGGTGGCGTGGGATGGGTGGGTGGAAGCTCCGTTTGTCAGATGAAACCGCCTCCCCTTTTGCTCGGTGCGGCGTTGCTCTTCTGGGGCTGGCAATCGGAATTTCTCATCGTTGGTGCAGTGCTGGCCGTCGGACTGGAAGCTGCGCGCTGGACGCGGGCACGCTGGGAATTCTCGGATGAGGATTTCAGCCGGTTCTGGACGTTTTGCAGTTTGATGTTTCTGGCCGCGTTGGTTTATGCGTTCACAGCCAACGACGGTCCGTCCAGCTTCGGCAGCTTTTTCCAGAACCCCAATCTCGCCACGCAGCGGAGCGCGGGCACATCGAGCAGCCGCACCGCTTCCGCGATTCTTCGGTGGGTCCCAATCATTTTCTTCCCGTTTATCGCCGCCCAGATTTACAGCACCCGCGACAAGATTCCGCTGGCGGCGATTTCTCTGATCATGCGACGACGGCGCAATCAGGCCCGGCTGCTGGGCCAACCGGTCCTGCCAGACCCGGGCTTCCACGCGGGCTATCCCTATTTCGCGGCGTGTCTGCTGGCGGCGAGTGTCCATGCCGCCGAGGACCACAGTTTTTTCTGGGGCTTGTGCGCGCTGCTGGCGTGGGCGCTTTGGGCGCAACGATCCCGGCGCTTCGCGGTGGTGGTTTGGGCGCTCGCCCTGCTGGCGGCCATTACGGTTGGCTTTGCCGGCCAACGCAGCATCAGCCAGTTGCAGCGTTATCTGGAACACATCAATCCCCAGTGGTTCGCGCGGTTCATGCGGCGCGGGTTCGGATTTGATCCCATGCAAAGCCGGACGGCACTCGGCAGCGTGGGCGAACTTAAGACCTCGGGAGAAATCATCATCCGGCTGGAACCGAAGGGCGGCAGCCCGCCGCCCACATACCTGCGCCAGGCGAGCTATCGCCAGTATCGGACTCCCATTTGGTTTGCCGGCGGCTCGCTGGATGACTTCACGTTTGTCCCGGAGTCGCCGCCCAACAGTTTCATCTGGCCGTTGCTGCCGGAGAAGACCAATACCGCCGGCGTTAACATCGCCAGTTACCTGAGTGGCCGCCGGGGCTTGCTCCCATTGCCGCACGGCAGCGGTCGGCTGGAGCAATTGAACGTGATCGAATTGAAAAAGAATCTCACCGGGGCCGTGCTGGCCAGCGGACCGGGATTGGCGGTGTTCGATGCGTTCTATGGTCCCGGCGCCACGATTGATTCGCCTCCAGAGTTGGACACGGATTTGAGTGTGCCGGATCGCGAAATTCCGGTGCTGGACCAGGTCATTGATGACTTGAACCTGCGCGGGCAAAGTCTGGCGCAGACACTCCTGACGCTGAACGGCTTCTTCGGAGATCAATTCACCTACAGCACCTGGCAAGGGGCGGTTCGCATCCAGAACACGAATGACACGCCGCTTGGCCGGTTTCTCACGCAAACCCGGAGCGGACACTGTGAGTACTTCGCCACGGCGACCGTCCTGTTGTTGCGCCGGTTGGAGATCCCCGCGCGCTACGCCGTGGGCTTCGCGGTCCATGAAAGTTCCGGCGACAATTACGTGGTGCGCCTCCGGGACGCGCACGCGTGGACGCTGGTCTGGGACGAAACCCGCCAAATCTGGACAGACTTCGACACTACGCCGGCGTCGTGGATTCAGGAGGAATCCAAGAATCCTACACCGTGGCGCTGGCTGTCCGATGCGTGGTCGCGCGTCAAGTTCGAGGTCGCCAAATTCCGCTGGGGCCAGAGTCGCGTGCGGCAATATCTCGTCTGGGTGCTGGTGCCGGTGCTGGCTTTGTTGCTGTATCAGATCATTGTCCGCAGCAGTCGGCGACGGCGACGCGAGAAACCGCTTGAAGACGAAGCGAACTTCACCTGGCCGGGTTTGGATTCGGAGTTTTATCTGCTCGAAAAGCGGCTGGCCGCCCGCGGCGTTCCCCGGGCCGCAGGGGAACCCTTGTCCTCGTGGCTCGAACGCGTGGCGGACGTGCCGGTGCTGGCCGATCTCCGCGCATCACTGCACGAGTTGCTGCGTTTGCACTATCGCTACCGTTTCGATCCACTGGGCCTGAGCGCGGCCGAGCGGGCAACGTTGTCGGCGGAGGCGAAAGCGTGCCTGGAGCGGCTGGCTCAGGCGGAACGGACTCCTGTCACCACCGCAAAGTGAAACGACACCTCTCCCGCGAACGATGGATTCATCGTCCACCGGAGTCACGATTCGCTCCAGCGGTGACGGGGTTTTTCCTGTTGCCGACCTTGGAGCGCCGTTAGCTTCAAGTCATGGACGAACCAGTCATAGACCTGCAAAGCGATGATTACTTCATGCGCGAAGCGTTGCGGCAGGCCGCGCGCGCCTATGAGGCGGAGGAAGTGCCCGTGGGGGCGGTGATCGTGCGCGAAGGGCGCATCATTGCGCGGGCGCATAATCAGGTGGAACTGCTCAAGGACGCCACGGCCCATGCCGAGATGCTCGCCATCACGCAGGCGGAGCAGGCCGTCGGCGATTGGCGGCTCACGGATTGCACGCTTTACGCCACCAAGGAACCGTGTCCCATGTGCGCGGGCGCCATCGTCCATGTCCGGCTGGCCCGCGTGGTGTTCGGTGCGAGCGATGCCAAGGGCGGCGCGGCGGGCAGCGTGTTGAATCTCCTCCAGCTTCCGACTTTGAACCACCGTTGCACCATCACGGCCGGCGTGCGCGAAGCCGAGTGCCGCGCCTTGCTGCAAGGCTTCTTTGCCGAACAACGACAGGCCAGGCCAAAGCCCAACAACGGCGGTTGAACGGGCGCAACAGGCCCGGATCAACTCACCGCAATCAACGAAACCTTCTCCCCTTGATGGTCGCGCGCGACGCCCTGCGCTTTGGCATCAAGCATCGGTTTGCCGTCCACCAGAAACCGGTAGTAATGATGGCCGTGGGGCAACGGTAGATGAATCTGCCACGCGCCGTCCGGCTGGCGCTTGAGCGGGTGGGCGACGGGATCCCAGTCGTTGAAATCGCCGGTGATGAAGACGGCTTTTGCGTCCGGCGCCCGGCAGACAAAATTTACCGGCTTGAGCATCTTCTTGGCGGAATAACGATCGGCGGCCGGTCGGAAAGGAACATGCGGATGGTACATCTTGTGACAATACAACTCGGAATTGACGCTTACATGCTTGGTTTGTTCGCCTCTTTCAGACGAGCGACAAGCAACCACAGAACACATCTCCGTGCAAGCGAAATGTCAGTTCGGATTGATCCGCGATGTCAGTTTTTCGTCCGGCCTTGGCGCAATTTATCCAGACCGACGGCCAGGATGATGACGATGCCGATGATGATTTCCTGCATGTAAGTCGGCCAGCCGCTTTGGTTCGACCCGTTGCGCAGCACGGCCATGATGAGCGCGCCGATCATCGAGCCGAGAATGCTCCCGCTGCCGCCGCTCAAGCTCGCGCCGCCGATGACTACGGCCGCAATGACGTCCAGTTCCAAGCCGATGGCGACCGACGGATCGCCTTGCGTGAGCCGCGAGAGTTGCATCAATCCCGCCAACCCGAAAAACAATCCCGCCACGCCATAAATGGTGGCCTTATACATCCGTACGCGAACGCCGGAGAGCCGGGCGGCGAGTTCGTTCGAGCCGATGGCAAAAATGTAACGGCCAAACACCGTCCGCCGCATCACCACCGACATGATGATGGCCAGACCGATAGCAAGCCAGACGCCCATCGGCAGAGGAAACAGGTCCTGCGGCGCTTCGAGGGCCATGATCTTATTCAGCGGCGAGTCGGGATAATTCACCGTTTGATTCTTTCCGATCCATTTGGCGGTGCCGCGCGCGATGCCCATCATGCCCAGCGTCACGATGAAGGGCATCATGCGAAAGCCGGCAATGGCGCCGCCATTGATCAATCCGATCAGGCCGCCCACGACGATCGTCAGCAGCACCACCATCATCGGTGAAAAGCCTTTCAAGATGAAGGTAGCGCCAACCACGCTGGTGAGGGCCACCGTTGAACCGATGCTCAGGTCAATGCCGCCGCTGACGATGATCATCGTCATGCCCAGCGCGCAGATGGCGACGATGACCGTTTGGGTGAGAATGATTTTGAAATTCGCACCCGTGAGAAAATAGGGGCGCACCTCATTGTTGGCGCAGAACACGCCGACAACGAAAAGCAAACCCAGCAGCGGACCGAAGAAATTAAGGAACCGCGAGAACTGAAGTTTGCCGCGCTGGCCCACGCCTGTGCCGGGAGGTTGCGGCTTATCCATTACGTTCCTCACTCGCGAGTTCCATCCCAGAGAGCGGGCGACCTTCAGTTGAGATATTTGTCCAGCGGCGGATAAATCAGTTCCTTGATCTCCGGCTGCTCCATGTTTTCGGGAGTGACCACGGTCACGCCGGTATCTATTCGCTTCTCGACAGTTTCGCCGCGCAGATGTTGCATGAGCGTCATCACGCCCAGATAACTCATGCGCACCGGATTTTGAACCACCAAGCCCTGCACGTCGCCTTTCTTCAAGTCCTCGACCGACTGCGAGCCGGCATCGAAGCCCACCATCTTGACCTGGCCGCCGGCCTTGCCAATATCGCGCAAGGCCTTGGCCATGCCCACGGCGGAATTCTCGTTCACGCAAAAGATGCCGTTGACGTTGCGGCCATGGCGGTTCAACAGATTCTGCGAGGCCTGATACGCGGTCTCGCGCGTGGCGCCGGCGTATTGATCCGCGGAGATGACTTTGATGTTCGGATACTTCGATTTAATCGTGTCGAGGAAGCCATTCTCCCGCGCCTCGGTGCTGGCCGAACCCACGGCGTAACGGAGCAGGATCACGTTGCCCTTGCCGCCGAGCAGCGACGCCAAGCGTTCCGCGCCCAGCACGCCGCCCTTGTAATTGTCCGTCGCGACAAAACTCACGTGCTTGTCGGAGTTCAAATCCGAATCCATGATCACGACCGGAATGCCGGAGGCCACCGCGTTGGCGACCGGCTTCACGAGCGCCCGCGAATCCAGAGGCGCGAGCACGATGCCACTGACGCGGCGGGTCATGAAATTTTCCACCACCTGAATCTGCTGGTCGCGGTCGTCCTCGCGCAACGGGCCTTTCCAGATGATCTCCACCTTCGTGCCCTGCGCCTGCAATTCGCGCTGGGCTTTGATCGCCCCGGCGTGAATGCACTTCCAGAATTCGTGCGTCGTGCCCTTGGGAATCACCGCAATCGTGTATGTCTTTTCGGCGGCGGCCAGCGCGCCGGTTGTCAAAGCGAACACCACGCCGGCCGTCAGAAGTTGAAAGGCGAGTTTCATGGCGGCAGGCTAGGCCGCTGCCGTCTGGTTTTCAATCCTTTTGCGAAGTCGTTTTACGAAGCCGGCTTTGCCAACTGCGTCCCATCACTCTGCGGTCGGCGACGCGGCAAACTTGCTTGGTTTTTGGTCACCGCATAGCTTTGGGTCGTTCAATGCGATTGCCATGAAACTCAGCCCCATCAACCGTCGGCGCTTTCTCCGGGCGCTGCTCTATGGTGTGCCCATCCTGGCCGCGGCCAATGCGCTCTGGCTGGAGCCATCCTGGATCAAGATCCGCCGCGTCCGGCTGGCCGTGGGCAAAGTCGCGCATCGGCTGGTTCACTTCACGGATTTGCATCACAAGGGCGATCGCGATTTCCTGGCTGCGGCGGTCGCCAGGATCAACGCGTTGTCCCCCGAGTTTGTCTGCTTCACCGGCGACCTCATCGAGGACAGCGAACATCTTGAAGAGACACTCGAATTGTTGGGCGGCATCAAATCGCCGCTTTATGGCGTGCCTGGCAATCACGACTACTGGAGCCATGCGGACTTTGACCGCATTGCCGCCGCCTTCAGCGCAACGGGTGGAAAATGGCTCCTGGACGAAAGCGTTTTGGCGGCTGGAGGCCGGGTGAACATCGCTGGGGCCACCTGCTCAAAAGCACCGCAGCTTTCGCTGGTGGAATCGGCGAAAAACATCGTGCTGATCCATTACCCCGAATGGGTCGAGAAACTTGGGGCTTATCGCTTCGACGTCGCCTTGGCCGGCCATTCGCACGGAGGCCAGGTGCGCCTCCCGTTCTACGGACCGCTGATCGTGCCCTTCGGCGTGGGTCGCTACGATCTGGGTTTGTTCCGCACCCCGTCCGGCCCGCTTTACGTGGGCGCCGGCTTGGGCTGGTTTTACCTCAACGTGCGTTTCAACTGCCGGCCCGAAATCACCGTGATTGAAATCTGACCGGCGGTTTGTATCGTCCCGTTCGATGGCCGCGCCTCAAACTCAACCACCGCCACCTCCGCTCGCCCGGCCAGTGACCAGTCTGTGGGGCGTGGGCAACGAACGCGCGGCCCAACTGGCGCGGCTCGGCATTGTAACGGTCGAGGACTTGTTGCGGCATCGCCCGCGGCGTTACGAGGATCGCCGGAATTTCTGGCCCATCCAGGATTTGCGGCTCGATGAAGCGGCACTCACCCGCGGTTCCGTCCTTGCGCTCGGCACCAAGACCTATCGAAAGGGAACCAAATCGGTGTTCGAACTGATTCTGGATGACGGCACCGGACGATTGCACTGCCGCTGGTGGAATCTGCCCTTCATGGAAAAGTATTTCGCGGTCGGCGATGAAGTTATTGTGTTCGGCAAACCGCTTTCGCTTCGCCCCCGCACGATGGATCATCCAGAAACCGAAGTGGTCGAGGGCGGCGAGGAAAGCTTCATCCACTTCAACCGCATCGTGCCGGTCTATCCGCTCACGGAAGGTCTGCCGCAACGCTGGTTGCGCGGACTGCTGTGGCGGACGCTGGAGCGCCAGTTGCCGAAGACTGATCATCCGCGACCAACTGCCGGCGACGGTCTGCACCTGATCCCACGCGCGCAGGCCATTCGCTGGCTGCATTTTCCAGAGGCCAAGGACGAGGCGGAACTGGCGCGTCAACGACTGGCCTTGGACGAATTCATGGCGTTGCAGCGCGACATTCAGTTGCGCCGGAAGAAGTTCGAGGCCAACGCCCGCGCGCTGCCCTGTGGCGGCGACAACCGTTTGATCAAGCCATTCCTGACGGCATTGGGATTCGCGCTGACGGACGCACAGACCCGCGTGCTCCGCGAAATCCGCGCGGACCTGCGCGGCGCGCATCCGATGCGCCGACTGCTTCAAGGCGACGTTGGGTCGGGCAAAACCGCCGTCGCCGCCTGCACGGCGTTGATGGCGCTGGAAAGTGGATTCGACGTGGTCCTGATGGCGCCGACGGAAATCCTGGCAAGGCAGCACCACCGGAATTTCCAAGGCTGGTTTGAACCGCTCGGAGTCAGCGTTGAATTTCAGACCGGCGGCCGGAAAACCATCAGCCTAAAGCCGGAGACATCGGACGTTCAGCATCACGCATCACGCATCACGCATCACGGTTCCCTCGTCATCGGCACCCACGCACTGATTCAAGAAGGCTTCCGTCTGCCGAAGCTCGGCCTGGTGATCATTGATGAGCAACACAAATTCGGGGTGGCGCAGCGCGAGGAACTGGTGCGCAAAGGACGCTACCCGCATCTGCTCGTAATGACCGCCACCCCGATTCCGCGCACGCTGGGGCTGACGCTCTATGGCGATCTGGACATCTCCGTGATTGACGAACTGCCGGCGGGGCGCGGTTCGATCAAATCCTTCATTCGCGCGAGCGACCGGTTGCCCAAGGTCTGGGAATTCCTGCGCCAGCAACTTGCCGCCGGCCGGCAAGCCTACGTGGTGTATCCGCGCGTGGAGGACGGCGGACCGGGCGCGATGAAAGCCGTGACCAAGGAGTTTGAAAAACTGAAAGCGGTGCTGGCACCGTTTCGGGTGGGTCTGGTTCACGGCCAATTGCGCAGCCAGGAAGCGGAGCAAGTCATGGCCGCGTTTCGCGCGAACGCCGTCCAGGTGCTGCTGGCCACCGCGCTCATCGAGGTGGGAGTGGATGTCCCAAACGCAACGGTAATGCTGGTGGAAAACGCCGAAGCTTTCGGCTTGGCGCAACTGCATCAACTGCGCGGACGCATCGGACGCGGCGCGCATGAGTCCTACTGCATCCTGATTTCCGACGCCAAGCAGCCCGAATCCCGCGAACGGTTGCGCGTGCTGGAGGAAACGAACGACGGTTTTCGCATTGCGGAAGCGGACCTGAAACTGCGCGGTCCGGGGGAATTACTGGGCCAGCGGCAAAGCGGGATGCCACCCCTGCGATTCGGAGACTTGATCACTGATCTGGAGTTGATTCGCCAGGCGCGTGACCTGGTGGCGGGAGAACTTCAATAAATGGAGCTTGTGTCCGACTCGGATTCGGCGGAAAGTCACATTCGTATGAAAAGACTGTTCACCGTTGTGGCGTTGCTGGCGTTGGTCGGTTCCGTCCTGCTGACGGGCTGCAAAAAAGAGGAAACCCCGGAAGTTCCGGAAGTTCCTTCAACCAACGCGCCGGTTGTGCCATAACCCGATCCCCGCAGAAGTTGGATTCAGACAAACCGGGCTTCGGCCCGGTTTGTTCTTTTGGGCGAAGAGCGGCGCTACGTTCGCCTCAGGAAGTCCGCCGATAGCTCACCCAGCTTCCGCTTGGATTTCTAGGGGGTGGGCTTACACTAAGTCTATGAAGACATCACTCCTGATCATTGCTGCTCTTGGCCTTTGCCTGGCGGGTTGTGGCGGCAAATCGGAAACACCCACCGGAACCACAAATCCCCCAGCCACCAGCGGCAATCCATTGGATGCACCAGGTGAATACTTGGGCGCCGTCGTCAAAGGACACCAAAAAGCCGTCAAGACCGTGGACGTCGCCACACTCCATCAGGCGATCCAGTTGTTCCAGGTGCAGGAAGGACGCTACCCGAAGGATCTGGATGAATTGGTGGCAGAGAAGTACATCTCCAAGATTCCACCCGCACCAGTCGGGATGAAGATTGTTTACGACCCGCAAGCTGGCTCGGTGAAGGTGGTGAAAGAGTAATTCGGGGGAACGGTGGACTGGTTGCGTGCGGTTGTTCAAGGACTGCGCGGCTTGGGCAGAGGGTTCGCCCGCTCCAATTCAGGGCGATGCTCCAATTCAGCCTGAACCAGATCGGCCACCATCGCCTCGAAGCTCCATTGCCGACTCCAGCCTAACTCAGTTTCCGCCTTGCGCGGGTTGCCGCACAGGCCATTCGTGACTTGCTGGTGATTGCTGGTTCGGGTCGTGGTTTTGACAAACTCCTTCCAGTCGAGTTCCGCGGCACGGAAAGCTGCGGCCACAAAGTTCTCCACCGTTCGCGGCTGACCGGACGCGAACACACAATCCCCCGGCTTGTCGGCTTGAAGCGAGAGCCACATCGCATTGACGATGTCGCGGGCATCGCTCCAGTCGCGCACGGCGCTGAGGTCGCCCAACTGAAGCTCCTTTGTCTCGCCGCGTTGGATTGCCGCGACGCCGAGGCTGAGGCGGCGGCTCAGGAAATTGGGCGGGCGGAGCGGTGATTCATGATTGTAGAGCAACCCCACGGACACAAACTGACCGTATTTCTCACGATGCAGCCGCCCAAACTGGTCGGCAGCCAGCTTGGCAATGCCATACGGGGTCACGGGCTTCATCAACGTAGTTTCGCTTTGCGGCGATTCCGCCGGTACGCCGAAGACCTCAGCGGACGAGGCCAGAAAGACGCGGGAGTTCGGGCAAAGTTCGCGCGCGGCTTCGAGCAGGCGCAACGTGCCGAGCGTGATCGAAAGCACGCTTTCTTCCGGGACGAGGAAGCTCTGGCGCGAGTCGGTCAGGCCGGCGAGGTGATAGATTTCGTCAGGCTGGGCGGACTTGAGGAAGCGGACGAGCGAGAACGGGTCTTCCAGCGAGCCGGTCTGCCAGCGGACGGCGTTGAACTCGTCGGCGGGATAGCGGCGGCGCAGGACCGGCTCTTCGCGGTCGAAGGGGAACTGGAGCAGCCCGTGGACTTCATAGCCACGGCACAGCAACCCGCGGGCGAGATACGTCCCGTCCTGTCCGGCAATGCCTGTGATGGCGGCGCGTTTCATGGCCGTGTAGCGCAGGTTGCCAAACCTGCCGTATCGCCGATTGCCAAATCGGCAGGGCGAGCGACGTGGCACGGTCCGCAGGTTTGGCAACCTGCGATACAGCAAACTTGGCAGTCTGCGCTACGATCTGCGCCAGGCTGTCTGCCGGGTTTCATTCAGTTCCAGCGTCCATGTTCCGGGTTGTGGTCATAGTCTCATCTGTTGATTCCAAACGGTGCGAACCCTCTGCAAGTCACCAGCCGTGAGCACGCCCAGACGACGGATAAACACCGTCCGCTCTGCCGTGACGAGGCGGTCGAGACGGGCCACCGACGGCTTGAGCAGACCGGCAGCCTGCCAATCGGCCAGCCGAACATCCAACGGGCCCTCGTGCAGTACCGAGGTGAGGCGACAGATAATGGCGTCCTGCGGCAGGTCAAAGAGCACCAGCGCCGGCCGCGTTTTGCTCATGGCGCCCGAAGTGAACGGAAACTGGCAAATGAAGACCTCGCCGAACATGTCAGCGCACCGAGTCGTAGATGGCGTCCTCCGCCGAATCGTCGCGCAAGAACTGCTCATAGCTGGCGGCGCGCCACGCCGCCTCATCCGTCGCCTCGTCCGTGAGGACAATGACGCGAGCTTTCCCGGTCTTGGGCAACTGTGCCGCCACCTCGGTTGGAATCTGGAGAGTGGCCGCCCCGCTCAACTCGGTGGTGAACTCGACTGCATTCATGATGGAAGGCTATCGTGTTTGCCTGACGGGGTCAAACGCCGCGGTCGAAGGGGAACTGGAGCAGCCCGTGGACTTCATAGCCGCGCCGCAGCAACCCGCGGGCGAGATACGTTCCGTCCTGTCCGGCAGTGCCTGTGATGGCGGCGCGTTTCATTCAGATCCAATCATCAAGCTCACCTGGCCGCCGGAAACTCCCGGTCGGCTGCAACAATCGCCGACAAATAAGCCGAACCGTTCGACTGGCCAGCCGGGCGGCGGCGGCAGTAATCTGGTGAGGCATCATGTGTGTCGTCTTGCTTTCTCCAACTGTGCAACGGCTTTGTTCGACTTCATTTCGGTGGTAAGGGGAAGTGGCCTGCCACAATACCGGGAACCGTGATGTCCTCGTCCAATTCCTCCCAGCGCAAGGCATACCCGTTCACTTCCACTTGAACCCGGGCGAGTTGCGCTTCGGTCGCTGCCGCCAGGAGGGGAAACCGGTCGGCCGGAAAGCCGACAATCCGTCCATCGTGAAGTTCCACGTAAATCGTCCGCCCTTCCGTCCAGGCCCGCAGTGCGGCAGGTTCTACCGCCAGCCGTGGTTCATCGGTTATGGTACTCATTGAATGCCTTTCTCAGAATGTCTTGATGCTCGAAAAGCAACTGTTCAATGCGTCGCAAATCATGCGGTCGTACTCCCCGGTTCCGGCCAGTCGGATGGTCGGCGCCAGCCAGAACTTGCACTCACCGTCGGGCGTCCGAACATGGATGTGTGCTGACTCCTGTCGCTCATCCGAGTAGAAGTGAAACCTGAATGATCCGATTCGCAAGATCGTCGGCATGGGATTGATTTACCATCTGAAACGCGACCCAGCGACAACTTTTCGCCGAAGACCTCGGCGGACGAGTGAGAACGGGTCTTCCGGAGAGCCGGTTTGCCAGCGGACGGCGTTGAACTCGGCGGCGGGATAGCGGCGGCGCAGGACCGGCGCTTCGCGGTCGAAGGGGATATGCAGCAGGCCGTGGACTTCGTAGCCGCGCCGCAGCAACCCGCGGGCGAGATACGTTCCGTCCTGGCCGGCAATGCCTGTGATGGCGGCGCGTTTCATGATTCCGTAGCGCAGAGTTGCACTCTGCTGTATCGCCGATTTGAAATCGGCATGGCTCCCGACGGCTCAAAGTGCTTCACCTTTTGACGCGCCCGCAGAATACAATTCTGCGATACGGCAGATTGAAAATCTGCGCTACGATCTGCGCCATGCTGTTCGCCGGGTTTCATTCAGGCTAAAAGACTAAAGTCCAGTAACACCCCTGCTTCCGCCGCCGGCAACGACCGGGCGCAAGAAGACTTTCCCGAATCCTCCTGCCAGGCGGGGCGCTGCAGCGCTCTTAGGCGACGTTGCGTGCATGAGTCTGAGTGCGCTGCCGAACGACTCCCTTCTTGGTCTGATGCCACTCCCACGACAAGTGAACTGTAAGCCGACCAAGGCTGAACCGTCGCCAGCGATGGAATGGTGAGCGGAGGCGCCGCAGGATGCTGTTCTCCAACCACTCGGGGTCAAAGCCTGCCCACTCGCCTGCGATGCTGAACAAATTGGAGCGGCAAACTGGGTAAACCTCGTCCACGAGAATCTCGTGCAACTCCTCGATGGAATACGGCGACGCAGCAAGGATGCCGACGCGCCAAGACCGTGCGAGCGAAATGTCCGTATCAAGGAAGAGGTCTGATAGTGCCTCCCAGACCGGTCTTCGATGCTCCAAGTCTTCAGGTGCGGCCTTCACGGTGCGCGTCGAGGTCGTCCAACACCCTAGCTGACCACATGCACCTCCGGCATGGGCGAGACGAAGTTGCCGCCGCGCTTGAGGAAGTCGGACTCCCGCTTCTTGAACTCGGTCATGAAGTGCCAGGGCAGCGCCACGTAGTAATCCGGTTTCTGCTTCCGCGAATCTTCCTCCGAGATGATCGGAATGTTCGTGCCGATGGTGAGGCTGCCCCACTTCACCGGATTGCGATCCGCAATGGCGGGCAGCAGGTCGGGAGTCAGCCCGCAGTATTGCAGGATGGTGTTGCCCTTGGTGGAGGCGCCGTAGCCATGCACGAGTTTCCTCTGCTTCTTCGCTTTGGTGAGAAACGCCCGCAGGTCCTTGCGAATCTTCTCGATGTTCTTGCGGAACACCGCGTAGGGCGCGTCCGTGTCCAGCGCCAGCTCAAATTCCTGCAGGCGCAGTAACTGCACGCGGTCACGCGCCTCGTCAGTGGGGGCGACCTTGCCCTTGTGCCCGACGGCGAGGCGGAAGCTGCCGCCGTTGATGTCGTTGAGTGTCACGTCCACGACTTCAAGCTCATGTTCGGCAAACAACCGTTCCATCGGCGCGAGTGAATAGTATTCGAGATGCTCGTGGCAGATGGTGTCGAAGCTGTTCATCTTGAGCATGAGAGGCAGGTAGCTCAGTTCGAGAATCCAGATGCCGCGCTCGTGCAACACCGCCTTGATGTCGCCCACAAATTTGTGCGGGTTCTCCAGATCATAGAACATCGCGATGGAGGTGATGACTTTGGCCTTCTCATCGGGATACACCGAGCGCAGGGCATCCGCGGAGAAAAAGTCGTTCACCACCTGCACGCCGTTCTTGCGGGCGTACTCCACGATGTTGGTGGCCGGATCAATCCCGACAATGCGCAGGCCCTGGGTGCGATAGGACTTGAGCAGCGTGCCGTCGTTGCAGCCGATGTCCACCACGAGGTCGCCCGCCTGAAGCTTGACGGTTTTTTCCGCCATCTGCGTGATGCCCGCCAGATGATCGCGCATGGTCTGGTTGACACCGGAACGATAGAAGTAGGCGCGGTAGAGGATGCGCGGCGGCACGCTGTGGCGCAGTTGCACCAGCCCGCAGGCCTCCTGATCCTGGCCCGGATCGCAGCGCACGAGATCGAGCGGGATGCGGCGTTGCACCGGCGGTTTGCCGTCCGGTCCGGAAAACGCGCCCGCGATGTACTGGTCGCCCAGCGACACCACTGAAGTCAACGCGCGCGAGCCGCAGATGCGGCAGGTGTTGCGCGTGACCAGAATCGGCGAGAAAGACAAGGTTGCCATACGCGGCGAGGCTAAAGCGGTTGGGCGGGCGAAACAAACGGAAAAACCAATTGCACGACCGGCGGAAGAGGTTTCCTGCCGACCGCGCCCGCCGGATCAGGCAGAAGATTCGGCCGCCTCCAAGCGACGCTCCTGACGGTGCCAATACCAGGCAACTCCAACGCTGATCTCGTAGAGGACCTGGAGCGGAAGCGCCATCAACACCATCGTGAATGGGTCCGGCGGGGTGACCAAAGCAGCGAGCACGAGGTTGCCAACGACGGCATAAGGTCGCATCCGCACGAGTTGCTGATAGTGAATCAGATCAATTTTGACCAAAACCAAAATGACCACCGGCAACTCGAAGCCCAAACCCATGCCGAACATAAAGCGGCACATGAAAGACATGTATTCCTCCGCCCGCCACTCGTCGGCGGCAAAGCCCATCCATTGCGAAAACTGGACCGCGGCATACAAGGCAACACTGGCCATCAAGAAATAACAGAAGGCGACGCCCAGAAAGAACAAGACGGAACCAAACGCGACCGCCCGATAGAGCACCCGTTTTTCCGTCACCTTAAGGGCGGGCAAGACGAACTGGCCGATGAAAAACAGCAAGAAAGGCGACGCCAGAATCAAACCGCCATACAGCGCCAGTTTGAGGGCCACAATGGGACCGCCAAGCGGATTGTAGTTCTTGAGCACCGGCGTGGCCGAGGGCAGTCCGCCGCCCCCAGGATCGAACTGCGCCATCAGCAGGTAATTCGTGCCAGTTGGAACGGTAACCAGCCGCAACGCTCCGCTCCGGTTGGTAAGGTCCACAGGGAATTCCAGCGCGGCGACGGGCAGCTTCCCCAGCACATTGCTGCCCAACATCAAAGGCACCTCCGCCACCTGGCTGACCGTCAATCCGGCGCGGTCCAACGGCCAAACCAGAATCGAAACCAGCCGGTTGCTGCCGAGCAAACAGACCAACATCGCCACCACGAGCGCCACTACGCACTTGATGATCATCCACCGCAGATCTTCCAAGTGCTCCAAGAAGGTCTTTACCGGCCCGCCCTCTTCGTCCTGCGACTCAGGCAGGGGGAGCGAGGCCGGGAGTTGTTCTTCCTCTGGCTGGGTCACCATGTCCCCGGGGCGTAGGCGATCGGCTTAGGCTTTGGTGTCGGAAGAAGAAGCTACAGTTTCAGTTTTGGCGGCAGGCTTGGCAGGTTTGGTGGGTCTGACCGGTTCTTCTTCCATGGCCCGCTCCACTTCGTCCTGGACCTCGCGGCTGGCTTTCTTGAATTCCTTGATGCCGTGGCCCAGCCCTTTCATCAGTTCGGGCACTTTGCGTGCGCCGAACAGCACCAACACCACCACCACTATGCCCGCAATTTCCCACCCCCCTAACATTCCCAAAACAATCGTATTCATATTATTTTCCAATCCGAGCTTAAGCTAAACGGGGCCATTCCCGGAGTAAAGCGCAAACACCTTTGATGATTCTGGCAGCTATGTTTACTTGGGGCGCAACACCACGAACTCGCCCCGGCGGTTCTTCGCGTAAGCCGCCTCGGTCTGACGCGGGTCGGCCGGTCGGTCCTCACCATAGCTGCGAGTATGCACACGGTCGCCATTTACTCCCAACTGAAGCACCAACATTTCACGCACGGCCAGCGCACGGCGCTCGCCCAGGGCGCGATTGTATTCCTCGGTGCCGCGCTCGTCACAATGTCCTTCCACCAACAGCGCAACCCCCGGCGTGCCTTGCAGGTAGGCGGCCACGGCCTCCACACGCGGACGTTCACTGCCTTTGACCACTGAACTGTCGAACTCGAAGTAAACGGTCTGGGCCGCCAGCGGCGCCCGATCAAAATCAAAGATTTCCTCCAAGGGACGACCGTCAGTAGTCGGCAAGGGCACTACTCCGTCCGGATAGACCGGCTGGGTCACCGACGGAACGGGCGGCAGAGGGGTCAGTTGGCCTTCGCCGGGCTTCCCCGTTCGTTGTCCTTTCAGATCAACCAGACCCACGGGACTCTTGCGACAACCGGTCGCGGCCATGGTCAGTGCGAGGGCAAAAACCAGCACATAGGTGAACTTTATCGCTTTCATGTTATCTCTCGTTTGGGAAGGGCTATCTGGCCCAACTGGGTTGTGAACTACTTCCCGAAATTCGGGAAACATCCTTGTATTGTTTGGTAGGCACGTCAAGCAAAGACAGGCGTCGGCTGCCGCCACTGCGCCGCGCATAAACCACGGTCCGCGAATTCGGCGCCCACGAAGGGTCTTCGCCGCTGACCAGGATCCGCGCCTCGCCGCCCTGGGCGGGGACGACGCAGATTTCAAAGTCGCGCGCCTGCCGCGTGAACACGATCCACCGGCCATCCGGTGACCAGTCCGGTTCGGTGGGACTCGAAACACCCGCGGTGTTGATGCGTTGCATCGGGCCGCCCGCCGCCGGCACCTTGAACAGCGAGCGGCGACCTTCCAACCTGGCGGCAAAACAAATCCATTGTCCGTCGGGCGACCAACATGGAGATGACTCATCCTCACGCGATTTGGTCAGCCGGCGCAGATTTGTTCCATCACTGTTTGCCACGTAAAGGTCGGTAGCGCCGTCTTTGCTCAGAATCATCGCCACGCGGCTGCCATCGGGGGAAACGGCCGGGCTGATGTTCGATCCGGGATAATCGGCGAAGACTCTGCGCTGCCGCGCTGCCACGTCGTGATAGTAAATATGCGGGCTGCCCCTCATGTAAGACGTGTAATAGAGCGCCAATCGGCCGGGCACCCAGGCAGGAGCGGCGACCAGGGCGTTGTCCTGCGTGATGGCCTGCGCGCTGTGACCGTCGAAGTCCGCCACGTAAATCTCGGCGTTCGCGCCGGTGTCCACCTTGTAAGCGATGCGGGTCTGCCCGATGCCCTTGCGTTCGATGGACTGAAGGAAATCATCCACGAACGCATGCGCCTGTCGGCGCAGAGTCGCGCCGCTGTAGCTCTTGTTGAGTTTGGTGGCATTGTTGAAGCGGTCGGTGACGCGGCCCGTCAGGTTGCCGTCATTGCTGCCGCTGATCAGGAATTGGGCGGCCTCGGCATTGGTGAAATTGAACCCCTGCACATAGAGGTCGAAACGGATGACTTCCGCCGCCTCGCCCGAGAAGCCGGTGAGTGAAACCCAGATGGGCTTCTCCTCGCCGGGCCGGGTGGTCTTGGTGATGTCTATCTGGCCGTGGGTTAAACCGGCGAAGACCAACACGCTGGCAACAACCAATAATTGATTCAATCCTGTGAGTCGTTTCATCCGAGTAATCGTTTGGCTTTGACGTTGAATTTGATGGTAACGGTGCGTTGGTTTTCCTTGGCCCCCGCCGGGAGCGGCACCGCAACGCGCACGCGGTCCAGCGTGGCCTGCACCGAGCGGTCAGCCAAGGCGTTGCCCGAAGACTTAATGAGGCGCGCTTCAACCACCGTGCCATCCCGCGCAATGGTCACGCTGGCGGTCGCGGTGGCTTCGTCGTCTGTTACGCCGTCCGGCACAATCCACGCATCGGAGTAGATGGTTTTTACCGCTTGGAGGAAATTAGCGTAGGGGATTCCGCCGCCACCCGGCCCGGGCAGTTCGATTTCCGTGCTGGAGGAGAGATTCCGGCGCAGCGTGTTCAAGGAGGCAGTCAGTTGCTCTTTGTGCTGCGCATCCTCGCGGGTGGGAGGCGGCTGCTTCGGGGTCGCCTTGGTGTCCGTTGGTCGGGTAACCGGCGTCAGACTGATCTTGGGGGGCGACTTCTTGGGCGCGGGCGCCGGCTCTCTGGTTGTAACCTTGGGCGGTTCGGGCACGGGCTCCGGTTTGGGCGGTTGCGGTTGGGGCCTGGGAGGGGCGGGCTGCGGGTGGCGTGGCTGCACCTGCGCCGGAGGTGGTGCGGCCTTGGGACTGCCGCCCCCCGACACTTGCTCATCCGTGGTAATCACCGGGATGAACTCAAGCAGGGGCAGATCGTCCACCGGATCCTTTGGAGACAGGAACGCCGGCCCCACCACCAGAATCACCACCAGCAACAGGTGAAACCCCGAAGCCGCGACCAGGCATTTCTTTTGCAGACGATTCATGGCCGGGCCTTTGGTTCGGAACGGAGGTTGATCGGAATGCCGACGGTGGCGCACAGGTCCTGTAATTGAAAGACGAGTTCCCAGGGCGTGGTCTTGTCCGCGCGCAGCAATACGATCAGGTTGGGGTTGATTTGAATATCCCGCCGCAGTTCCGCTTCAATCTGGGCAAACGTCATCCGCCGGCCGTGCATCGAGTAAAATCCCTGCGCGATTTCCACCGTGCGCTTGTCCTCGTTCCGAATCGTGCGATCCGGGCTGCCACCCTTTGGGAGCTTGATTTCCCGGCCCTGCTCCAGCAACGGCGTCGTGATGACGAAGATGATCAACAACACGAACGCCAGATCGAGCAGCGGCGTGATGTTGATCTCGCTTAACGTCACCAGATGACTGCGTTGTGAGAAACGTCGCATCGCTTCAGTCTGTCAGATTCCCGTTTCGCGCGACGGTTCAGGATACGCCAGAACCAGGACGCGGGAAGCGGAAGCGTTATTCTTCTTCCAGGTATTCCGTTTCAATTTTGGAAACCAACTCCTGCGCAAAGTTGTCCAGTTCCACGGTGCGCACGCGCAGGTTATGCACCAGCCAATTGTACCCGAACATCGAGGGGATCGCGACCAGCAACCCGGCCACCGTCGTAACGAGCGCAGCCGCCACGCCCGGGGCCATCGCCGCCATGGTGGCGCTGCCAGCCTGGGCCACACCGCTGAACGTGCTCATCACGCCCCATACCGTGCCCAACAATCCGAGGAACGGCGCACCGCTCACCGCAATCGCCAGCAGGATCAGCCCGGATTCCAGCTTCAACGATTCCTGCGCCACGGTGTTTTCCAACGTGCGCTTCACATGTTCCATGGCTTTGAGGGAAACATTCTTCCGCCGCGCCTCGCCGGCCGCGCCCTTCAGCCGCGCGTCCAACTCCTGACTGCCGGCCTGATACACCATGAACAACGGACAACCCTCCGCCTGGATGCGGCGGTCAAACATATTGAGCACGTGCGGCTGATTCTTGAACTCGCTCGTGAAAAACTGGTTGAGCCGTTTCGCGCGCCGCATCTGGATGGCTTTCGAGGTCATCACGGACCACGCGAGGATCGAGAAGAGGAGCAAAAGGATGATGATGACCTTCGCCTCGGGCGTGGCCTTTTCCCAGATATAGAGGAGTTCCGCCTTATTCGAAGCGGTCCCCACGACAGCAAAACAGAGTTCGTTCATGAACGCCGACTACCTAACTTGGTCGTGAGGAACCGATGTATCGCCCAAGCAGCTATTGGTCGAGCACTTTGTTGGACGCAGTATGGACCCGCGCGTTCAGAAAAAGCAAAAACTTTTTATTCACAATTGGCATTTTCCCCGGTGGCGGGCCGAACGCCCATCCAAAGGTCGAAACGAAACTTTCGATTCTCTGGCGGCCCGGGCTGCCATTACACCCGGAAACCCGCTTTACATCCACTGCGAACCGGTGAAATCTTCCACCCATGAAAAGGCCGCTCCTGTTGATCGCCAGTCTGCTCCTGTGCGCGAATCTGGCCGCTGCGGACACCGCCATTCCGTCGCCCGCAGGTCTGACCTCGCCAACCACTGGCAGTGAAACCAAAACGACGAACACGGTGAGCACCGTACCCGGCGTGGAACTGGCCCACGCGCTTTCCACCGTCACCGGTGTCGCCATCTCGCCGTTGCTGGGAGTGGGGGCCGTAGGCGCGTGGAAGTATTACCGGACGGAGCCGCAAAAGCGCGCCACGCTGCCGTGGTACGCGCGGCCCGCCTTCTGGCTGCCGTCCCTGGTGCTGGTCGGATTGGTGGCCACCAAGGACATTCTTGGCGCCGGCGCACCCACCGCACTGAAGAAACCGTTCGATCTCGCGGAAGCCGTGGAGAACAAGATCAGCGGTTTGCTGGTGGCGGGTTTGTTTGTGCCGTTGGTCATCACCATCATGCGCGAAACCGGCGCGGACGAAGCCACGTTGAACGCCGCGGGACTCGGCGCCATTGACGCCGGCTGGCTTTACAGTCTGCTCCTGGTACCGGCGGCGCTCGTGGTGTTCTTCATTGTCTGGCTCGTCGGCAACGCGATCAACGTCCTCATCGTCCTCAGCCCATTCACCACGGTGGACACCGCGCTCAAGTTCGCACGACTCGGCGTGCTGGCCACGGTACCGTTGACGGCGTTTATCAACCCCTGGTTCGGCGCCGTGTGGGCAGCCCTCATCATAATTGTCTCCTGGTTCATCGCGGGTTGGTCGTTCCGCCTGACGCATTTCGGCGCGGCCCTCCTGTGGGACCACCTCACCCTGCGGCGAAATCGTTTCACCCCGGACCCCGTAGCGAACAAAATGTTCCTCTCCCGCCGGCTGAACGAAGTCCCGGTGCGCACCTATGGCAAACTCACCCGCAACGCGGACGGCAAACTCGTACTCCGGTATCGTCCCTGGCTCGTGCTGCCCACGCGCACCCTCGAACTGCCGACAGGCCGCTACGAAGCCGGCTGCGGTCTGCTCTACTGCGAAATCCTGCGCGTGGAAGCTGATGAAGCGAAGAGCGTGTTGTTGCTGCCGCCGCGATATCGCGGTCATGAAGCGGAACTGGTGAAAATCCACGGGCTGGACGGCACCCGCGAAGTCGGCTTGCGCGCCGCATGGAAGTGGCTCAAGGAATGGTGCGGCTTCCGGACACAACCGCAGGTGGCAGCGGCGTAGAGCGTGAGGCGACACACCGCTTTCTGCACAGCACCAGTGAGCAGTTGTTTGCGCCTTTTCTCTCTTGGACCGCCATGCGCTCTTGAAAGCCTGTCGGATCCATGCCTCAGTGGGAGCAATCGAAGAACGCCAGAATCGCCGCCATTCTCAATCGCGCCAGGAAACGTGCGAAAGCAGTCTTTGGATTACTCGACCAACTGCACGCGATAGAGCCGGCCCGTGGCGAAAGTCATTGTGTCATCTATCAGGCTCGCCGTTTGCCCGGTTGCATTCACTGGCGGGCCAAGCGGCTGCCACGGACCGCTGATGCTCTCTTCCGCGAACAGCAACTGATAGGTCTTGCCTGGCACGGACAACCAAGTGATGCGGCGAGCGCCCCCGCTCTCCATCGTCACGTCACGGAGTGCGAAGTAGCTTTGCGGGTCTGTCGCCAATGTTCCTGCGCGGATTTCTGCCCAGTCGGTCTGGCCATCGCCATCGGTGTCCTCATCGAACACCGCTCCCTCCGGGTCTATTTCCACCGGAATGGCTCCCTCATTGATCGAAGCGGAAACGATGGCGAGCCCTTGGGGCTCGTCTGTTGGCACCGCAAACACCAGGACCGCGCCAACGCCCTGCATGGGCAATGCCCCCGCCAGGGCGACACGGATCTGTCCGTGGATGTTGGTGTTACTGCTTATTGCCATGGTTTCGGCCAGCGCGCCGTTCCACAAACTGACCAAGCCCTGGCCGAAGCGGTTGCTCAGGATCAGGTCGAGACTATAGACGGCTGAATCATCCGAACGTAAGAGCAACCAAACCTGTGGGGTGGAGGACTGCGTCACCAGCTGACGAAGCGCAAGCGTTACAGCCGACGAACCCATTTGCGTAACCTCCCCACCCCCGGTCGGTCCCGGCAACGCCGCCGGCGCCGTCCAGTTCCCCGAAACGTCGCCCAGCAGGATGGCGGTGAAATCCTGCCCCGACTGGCTGCTGCTCAAACCGGCGTAGCTGCGGCTCGCGGGATCGAACACCCACACCTGACCGGCGCCGGGGAAGGGCAGCGGGATCAGGTCCACCGCCTTCTGCAGGATGTAAAACGCGTCGAAGGCCGTGATCGTGCCGGACTTGTTCACGTCCGCCGCGGTGGCGGCGCGTCCGCTCAACGTGGTCAACCCGGCATCATGCTGCAGCACCAGCGAGGCGTCGTAGGCGGAGATGCCCTCCGCGTCATCGGACTTCGTGGGGGTGAGCGTGTAATCGCCCGCCGCGGCGCCCGCCACGGTGAACGCGCCGGAGCTGCCGCTGGTGCCGGCATACACGCGGTCACCCTGCAACGTGCAGAGCACGCCGGGCACACCCGCCCCGCCGTTCCAAAACGTCACCGTGCCGCTCACGTCATAAACCACGTTCACCGCGAACGAGCCGGCGGCGGTCTCCGTCTGAATCGCCCCGTCATTCAACGAAACGCCGGTCAACGCCAGCGGCGAGGTTGCGCCCGGCGCGCCGAGCACTTCAAACTCCAGTTGCGCCAGCACGCCCGAGCCGGTGGACGTCGAACCGGGGCTGGCCATTGAGAGGCGCAGTTGACCCGACGTGTTCGTGCCGGGCGCGAGATACCAACCCGGCGTGAGACTCCCCGTGCGCGCGGTCACCGCCCGCAGCACCGCCGGATCAAACGTCACCGTCAGGCTGGCGGCGGCCAGACCTTGCACGTTCGCGGCATTGATCGGCACTTGCACGACGCCGTAACGCGGCCCGCCCGTGTTCGGCAGGCTTAGGCTGGCCACCTCGCTCCGGTACGTGTAGCCCCGCAACAGCGTGCCGCTCTGCGCGTCCGGGTTCGTGACCTGCACGTCCACAGCGGCGGGGAAATGGGCGGTGGTGATGCAGGTGATCTGGTGGGCGCTCATCACGGTGACGTTCTCCGCCGGCACACCACCGAGGCTGACCGTGGCGTTGGTCTTGAAGTTCGAGCCGGCAATCGTCACGAACGTGCCGCCCGAGGCCGGCCCGCTGTTGGGCGTGACCACGTTCACTACCGGTCGATCCACAACGGTCACCTGCCAGGGATATTCCGGGCGTCCTGAGCGCACCGTGCTGATCCCGTCCGTGGCTTCGATGTAATACTCCACGCCGGGCGACACGAGCCGCGAGCCTTCAATGGTGGCGGCGTAGCGGTTGCCGGTCGTGTGGGTCATGGTGCGCGTGGTGTAGTTTGCAGCGCCGACGGTGCGGAAATGGAGGGTCACGCCTTGAACGCCGACGTTGTCCGTGGCCTCTGCGGTGAGGGTCAACGGCATGCCCGGTGCGGCGCTGGTCAGCGGCGTGTGCGTGAGCACCGGCGGGATGGTGTCCAGCGGCGTGCCTTGAGCCACGTTGGAGAAGTCCGACTCGGTCATGTCCGTCTTCACGACCTTGAACTTGTAGTAGTAGGGCACGCCCGGAGTCACGGCGGTGTCCATGTAGCTCTTCTGCTGGGCGGGAATCAGGCCATTGTTCAGCCGCGTGTAACTGCCGTCCTGGGTGGTTGAACGATAGAGGTTGTAGCCCGCCAGCAGATCGAAATCGTCCTGCATCCAGCTCAAGTCCACCTTGCCCTCGCCGCCGGTGGCTTGGAGGTTCATGGATTCTGTGCCGGAGGTGATGATTTCGAAACGGAAGCGCCCGGTGTCATCACCTGTCACCAGCCACGGATCATCTGCTGCCACCGCTCCGGCAATGCGGATCAATTGATAACCGTCGCCCGTGATCGGTGTGATGTTGAATGTGCCCACCCAGGTTCGTGAGTCCTGCCAACCACCGTTGACGGGGTGTACAGTGTAATCAGTCATCGGGATGTCCGGGCCGAACGATACCTGTGGCTGGTTTGTGGCCATGTCCCGGTTGAAGGTTGCGGTAAAAGTGGCCGGCCCCGGGCCCAAGATTGATGTCGCCTGATCGGAGCTATCGCGGACAGTGACATCAACTACGAATGGATAACAAGTCTCGGGAGCTGCTCCGATTACTGGCTGGAATACGACCATGCCCAGCGAGACATCGTCAAAGAAGTCGTGAACGAAGGCATCGATATGAGAGAAGCTGACATTTCCCCAGTAATTTGCTGCGAATTGTGCCTTGGGGGGTGGGGACTGAGGCTGGCCGGTGATTGCCCAACGAAAATCGGGCTGTCTCGAAAGATCCAGCATGTAGGGATTCTGAAGGATTGCATTGTTCGTGACCCAAAGCGGTGGCTGAACACCGGAGGGCGAGACAGAGTCAATCCAAAACCGGCTAACCCCTCTTCCATTGGCGTTGAGAAGCAGTGTGTTGTCATTGAAAGAAAGGCTGTCAGCCCACCAAAACCACCAAATCTCTGCGAAATTATGGGCCAAGAGGCATTCAGTTATCCTTCCTCGAACCGCAGTATCATAGAGATAGTCGTGGTTGAGCCGAAACGCTGTCCCCCTTCCTTGCAGGTTGCCTACACCTGTCCCAGTCGGGCCCTGATTCTTGATCGAGGTGGCCGTAACAGTGTCCGCTGAGATATAATTCTGTGAAGCTGAATCAAAAACCACGCCGTTGACTTCGTAGGATGTATCCCAAATTCCTGTGGAGTCGAAACGGCAATGGGAGATCTCTGTCGCGCTGAGACTGGGATTCAGGATCTCAGCGTAGTTGGCGGTGATTTCTCCACCGTCCTCATCGAGTCTTGTCAATCTCCCGGGATAGATGGCACTGGGAAAAATTTGGACTGGGGACTGTTCCGTGCCCTGGATCAGTAGCCGACCGCGCACAAGGAGTCTAGGATTAGGATCCGAGCGAAGAGGGTCTGCCGGCACCGAGGAATAGACTTGGAGCTGGGTTCCTGCTTCGATTTGAAGTGTGACATTGGATGAAACCACGCACCCGTCAGGCAGAATCCAAAAATAATCGCTTGTTAGCGTCTGATTTGTGGTTACCAGGTGCGGCAACTCCCTTCCCCTCTGCACGCCGAGGAGAAAGCGGTTAGTGGTTGTATAAACTCCGGGATCCTCGGGGTCCAATCCGTTTCTACAGACTGTTGTCAGACGGAAGGGGATAAGGTGGTCGTTTGGGCAGTTGGGAGAAACTTGAAACCGGAACGGGTGTCGAACGCCGGTAATCTCGCCCTCGGTGCCGTAGATGAGTCCATTGTCGTCCCAATTGAACGATCCAATCGCGCCGTAGTCGTTGGTACTCGTGATCCAAGTGACGTAAGGATCAGGTTGAATTGCGCCTTCAGCCCACGCGTCGAGGGTAGCCACGACATTGTCAGCTTTCCCCCATTGGTTTCGGATGATGATCGCCATATCCACCGTTTCGCCTGCATCCACAATCCCGTCGTTGTCGTTGATCGCGCTTTGGTTGGTGGTGTCGAAAAGCCAGTGTTGGAGGTAACGCAATTCCGGGACCGGTGACGTCGTGAGCGAAGCGTAAGCATCGGCGAGGTTCTGCATCGGCTCTTGCCGCCCGGCGATCTGACCCATGATGAAGCGCGAAGAGTAGAGGTCTTTATCGCTGAACCTCGTCCGTGCCAGCACGGCCATGCCGGAAACAATCGGCGCGGCCATCGAGGTCCCGTCCCAAGCGGCGTATTGGCTGTTGGGTAGTGTGCTCCAAACATCCACGCCAGGAGCTAGCAACTCGTACTCAATCGTGTTGTGAGGATTGCAGTCGAAGTTCGAAAAGCTGGCCTTCGCGCCTCCCGGCTGGGATGCCATAACGCCGAGCACCCAGCTGTAAGCCGCAGGATACATCGGCCTCGCGCATGGAAGACACTCATTTCCACATCCATCATTCCCCGCTGCTGCTACGAGCACGCATTGGCCGAAGGCGACGGCCAAGGCGTCTTCCTCAACCTGGGACTTGGCGTAGCCGCCGAAGGACATGTTGATGACATCGGCTCCTTTCTCAACGGCGTAATTGATCGCCTCCGCAATGTCTGAAGTCGCCAACACACCAGAATACTGCGCCGCTTTGATGGCCATCATCTGGCAGTTGTAGGCCACTCCCACCACGCCATTACTGTTACCCGCCTGCGCCCCAATGATCCCCGCCACATGCGTGCCATGCCCATGATCGTCCATCGGATCCCCAGTGTGAAAGGAACTGGAGGAAACCACCGTGCAGCCATGCACATCGTCCACGAAGCCGTTATGGTCGTCATCAATCCCGTTGCCGGCGATCTCCTGGCTGTTCACCCACATGTTGGCGGCCAGATCGGGATGGTTGTAGTCCACCCCCGTGTCAATCACCGCTACCACGATGTCGTGGTTGCCGCCGGGTGGCAGGCCCTGGCTGTCCAGGTAGGCCCAGGCTTCGGGCGCTTTCACGGCGGGCAGGTGCCATTGGCTGGCAAAGAGCGGGTCGGCGTCGCCCCCGGTGGGAATGTAGCCCGTCGGACGGCGGATAAAGTCCGGTTCGGCGATCTCCACGTCCGGGTCTTGGGCCAGTTGGGCGGCCAGTTCCCGCACGTCCAGGTTGGTGGCGCAGGTGGCGCGCAACCAGCGGGTGAGGTCGGGTGGCTCCGGTTCGGCGGGCGGCGCGACCACGGCGGCGGCGGGGGCGGCGTAGGCCGGTTTGGGCGGGGGCGGCTGGGCGTTGCGAATGGCGCGTTCGAGGCCGGTCACACCGTACGCGGCGAATTTCTCCCGCAGCGCCGCCACGTCCGGCAGGCCGGCGATGGACTTGGTGGGCGCGGTGTTGACGGGCTTGAGCTTGATGGCGAGCCGGCCCGGCAGAAAATCGCGACCCGGGAGCAAGGGACGTTCGGGCGGCGCATTGAGCTTGTCGAACGGCGAATAGGCGTGCTTGGGCAGGGGCACGTCCGGGCTGGTGCGGAACGGGCCGTGCGTGCCGACCCTGGCCCGCGCGGCGGCAAGGCTGGGGGCGGGATCGGGTGTGGGGCGCGCGGTGAGTTGCGCGCTTTGAGGAGACGCGACCGCGGGTTGGGCATCCGCGTCGGGTAGAGTCGCCGCGGCAGCGGGCGTGCGAGCCAGCAGGAGGCAACCGCCAAGCGTGAGGGCCGTGAGGAGTGGGACGTGCGTTTTCATGGGGATGGGAGTATCTGGATGCGCAATGAAGAGCGACCAAGCCAGCCGAGCCGTTGCTTAACCCTGTGCCGCATAGCGCATCCCGTATCGAGGTTTCCGCGCCATTGCCGGCGGTCGGAGGATCAACCAAGGGCAGTCAACCTGTCCGCCATCTGGTTGGGTTTGCCTATGGCCATCCTACACCCGCACTGCTGAGGCAAACCAACTCCAATCCATTCGCAGGCCCAAGTCCGCTGGCCGGGGCTGGCGCGTCAATACCGGTCTTACTCGCAAACCCCGCGGAAAGTCACGTTCCAATTCCACTGCCCTCCAGTTTTTAAGATTGCTGAAGCTGCCGATTAGAACAAAAACGCAGTGGCGCGTGTGGTGGCCCGGTCTTCGGCCGGATAATGTTTCCCGGACGCCACGGCAGATTTGCACCCCGGCAGTGTGTGGTACCGAGGTTCGACGGCTTGGCGGGAAGCAAGCGCGAGCTTTGGGGCGGGGCCGCATTCTTGGGTCGGATGGCTCGTTGCCGACCGACGTTTGCGGCGGTGAGCCTCACACGTCGCAGACTTTGGCTGCGTGACGCAGCGCCAGCACCTTGTCCGACCACGTGGGAATGAATTCCTGTGCCACGTAACCATCGTACCCGAGTTCCAGCAGCGTCCGCATGATGGCGGGGTAATTCAGTTCCTGCGTGTCGTCCAGTTCACCCCGGCCCGGCACGCCCGCCGTGTGGACGTGCGCAATGACCTTCTGATGTTGCCGCAACCGACGGATCACGTCGCCGTCCATGATCTGCACGTGGTAAATGTCGAACAGCAGCTTCATGTTCGGCGAGTCAACGCGCCGGATCAAATCCACGCAGAAGTCCACGTGGTCGCCGAAGTAACCGGGATGCCCCTTCATGGGGTGGGTGTCGTCACGGCTGTTCAGGTGTTCGAGACAGAGATTGACCTTCCGGGCCTCGGCGTAACCGATGACCCGTTTCCATAAGTCCACACAGTTCCGGGCGCCAGCCTCGTCACTGATGCCCGGTTCTCTCATGCCGGTGAAGGTGATGACGTTCTGGCACTGGACCTGCACGGCCAAATCAATCCCCTCGCGCAGGCTGCGTTCACATTCCTCGTGATGCACCGGATTGAACGGCCCGCGGGCAAACCCATGGCTGCCCACCAACGACACCGCCAGGCCCAGTTCGCGGATCATCGGGTAATGCTTGGCGTCAATGCCTTCCATCGCCACCAGGCCAATGGCTTTGCAGTGCCGCGCCAGTTCCGGCGTTGGCATCGGATTGAAGGTCCAGCCCATGATGGATTGCCGGATGCGACCATGCCGGATACGAAAATCGGGTTCAACGAGTGGGGCCGTGGCCGCGCGGCTACTGGAGGAGACCTGGGCCGCGGCCACACCGCAAAGCAAAGTGGTGGTCTTCAGCCACGAGCGGCGATTGAGCCGGCGAGCGACGTCTTCGTGCCGGAAAGCGACGGATGAGCGAGCAGTCATGTCGGCAAGATGGCAGGCGCTGGTCACGTCCGCAATCGGAACTCGGCACTGAGCGATTACCCACCATGCGCCGACAGATTGTCCACCGCGCGCAACGGCGCCGCCTGACCGTTTCAACGCCGACTGCTTTCCATCAATCTATCCTGATATTTCGTTTCAAGATTTGCGACCCCCGCAAAGTATAAGTGGACTGTAACCTCGTTCGTGTGTTACTCGTCTTGCACGTTCGATGAGAAACTGCATGAACATATCAGCCACGATTTGGCCGACCATGTCGGTCGCGAAAGCGACACGTCATAGTCGGTTGAACCCCGGCTGTGCGTTTAGCCTTGGGCTATCCAGGTCGTATCGTGGGCAACGCCCCGAAGCAGGCTTGGATAATCCGGAGGTGAGCAGGTAACGAATCGAACCACGATCTTTCCACCCTGCTTACCCCGTGTAGGCAGGGTTTTTTGTTTCCCTGGAACTGCTGATGAATGATGACAACGAAAGGTGATCTAGGTCTGTGAACGATAACCAGGCGACGTCTCGATGATGTCAGTCTCAGCCAGACTGAAGATGGCGCAGAGGAGAACAAACTCCTCACCGATGAGGTGTGCCCATCGCGGGCGAAAACGCGCGCCGGACTGGTTTGGAACGCTTTTACAATTCAAGGGCTTCGGAGGAGGTGTGCCCCTAAACACCGAAACAGCCGCCGTGAATCCGCGGGCTGGGATCGAGTAGATCACCAGGAGGTGTTTGTTCTTTGTTGAAATGGCATGGGCCGGGAGGTCCTTGCGGACGGCTACAATCCGCCGCAGCTCCCGGCCCTTTCAATTTCCGCGGTTGTGATTTAACAGCCAGAACACTTACCCGCCACGGAGGTCCTTGCGGACGGCCACCATCCGGGTGCACTGCAGTTCGCGAGAGCGAACAATCCGATGTGGGGCACCCAACTCGCAGGGCTTGGGAAGCCCATTCCCGGCAACCGCACCAATCTTTCCATACGCCGAGCGCCAGCTTGCGCAGCAGAGTCTCCAAAACTCAGCTTGCTCGGGGCAGCACCGAGGCGGCGTGCCACTTTTCCGGGGTCGTGGCAGACAAGTAATGCACTTGCCCTGCAAGCAGGTTGATGAGGGCGCGATACCCTCCGACTCCACCATTTCACTGCGGGGAGAATGAGATTCAGGCGAGCCTCATAAGCTCAGCCTCCGTGGGTGCAACTCCTACCCCCGCTACCACTTTTGGGAAGTGATCCGGCTGCCGGCCTGTAAATCCGGTGTCTTCAAACAAGCCGGAAGCGACGACTGGGGCGTTACCAGCACTTCCCACCATTTCTGGATCCGTAGCTCAATCAGCAGAGCACCCCGTTGTCTGCGGGAGGGTTGAGGGTGCGACTCCCTTCGGGTCCGCCATTTCCTCGGAACGTAGCTCAGTCTTTAGAGCGCGCGGCTTGGGCCCGCGAGGTCGCAGGTGGAAATCCTGCCGTTCCGACCAATTTGAGCAGTGAACGGCTTAGAGATCCTGGAAACGCCGCGTTTTGAATGGGCCGCTCTTTGCCTTCAACATTCTCTTCAGAGCGGAAATGCCGGCGTTGCGCTGATCCTCCGGCCAGTAAAGTTGGAACGCGGGCGCGCCTTCGATACGGTTGGAAATTAACCAGGCGTAGAAATCGCATGTACGGAACTCCTTGCCGTCGATTTCCTCGTCATTCGAGGATTCCACGGTATATCCGTACGGGCGCGCGGTGGAGAGTCTTTGGTCGAGCCAATAGCCGTTTTTTGCGCTTCCAACAATCTTGCCACAATGCGATTCATCCCGAAGCAAGCGGATGACGAACGATCGGAATTCAGTCTTGTTGATAATCGGTGAGCCGAAGAATTCTTCGATGCCAAACCGTGGCGAACTCATTCGCTTGGGGTCGGGAGTGCTGATCCTGCGAAAGAAAGTAAACCATTGGGAGCGCTCGTTTTGAAACATAAAGCTCCACATATCCGCCCAAGCGGGATCGTTGGGATACTCTCTGATTGGTGCGAGAATCTGTCCGGGGTGAAGATGAAACTGATCTGGGCTGATTGCCTTCAGCCAGCGTGCGTATTCAGGCAGCGCGCGCTTGTCGCCCGCTTTAACGCGAAGGGAAACCAAGACCGGCAGTTGGGCGGAAAGGGTCATGTGCGAGCACAGCGAACAATGCTTGTTGGGATCCAACTTGGTGTAAGCCAAGTCGGTTAGCTTGCGAAAGGTCCCAGTCCCGGCATCGCGATCCCATTTAGCGAGGCAGATGGCGAGGTCACACGCCGCGTTCAGGTCAGAAGCGTCATCCACAGTGCCGCCGGCGGGCGTTTTCCCGGCGGATAGAGCAGCCAGAGCCTCAATGCGCCTGATGAGCAAACCCGAAACCGATGGATTCGCTTCTAACCGAAGCGATTCGCCACGCATCGGGCTCGTATCATTCAAGTCGAGTGGCAATCCCCAAGGATAATTCCAACGACCAGACGGCACGCAGGCTTTATTGGTGGGCTGAACAATGATGGAGGCAGCTTCGAACCAGCGACCTTGGTCGTCTTGGAGAATTGCATACAGGCGCTGCTCGCGTGACAGGTTCTTGTACTGATTCCAATAGTCACGCATTGCCGCCGCGGCGCGGCGGTAGATCGCCTGCCTTTCGTCGGGAGTTTCCTTCTCAGTGAAGGCGGGTGCGAACTGGGTGGTTTCGAGAATGTTTTCTATCGCCACATAAGCAGGCTCGCGCACGCTGACGATGGTGCGCTCTGTTCGGCTGCTGTATCTACCACCGCCGAACATGCTATAAGGAATCACCCGCGTTAAGCGGTTATCGTTCTCGAAACATTCGATCAGCAGACCCACTGCATCCCACCCTTCTCGGATGAGCGCTTGAACTGTGGAGTTTTTCAAGAAGTCGCGGTCGAGGGCATAACCAGCTTGTTGAGCCGTTACGTTTTCGAGTTGATCTATCAACGCTATGATTCTCTGCGATTTGTCAGCAACGGTCGCCGGATCGCGCAATGGGGTTAAGCGGCGGTGCCGCCGCTCTTGATCGCGCACCAACCACGGCAGCGCATCCAAAAATGGAAAGTAGGACTCCGCCTTGGAATAGCGGGGATCGGGTTCAAGGCGTTGGTCAAATTGAAGGCCGCGTGATTTTGCTTCCGCCTCACATTCGTCCCTGGTCTCAGCCAAGACCACGGTCAGATGATATGCCAAATCATCATCCGCTCGCATGTGTGCGCAGGTTGCCCGGTCATACATGGTCCAAAGCCGTCCGGTCGTCAGCAGCATAAAGGGTTCGTCCTTTTCCACCAATCGGACACACGATGCCGCAAACTCGTCCGGCGCAAACCGGAGAATCAGAGCAATTTTCAGCGGCGTCAGCCATTGTGTCCCAACGCAATAATCCTCAGTTGTGATGACTTGGCCGCGCAAGCTGCCGATTCCCCTATTCAGCATCATGGTCTCCGTCATAACGCGAATCATGGTTCGAGCGTCGTCTTTTGCGTTTGCTGGATCGCCCACTGACGTGAGTGGATAAATCAAACCATTCCAGCCGATGGCGAAATTCGTTCGAGCATTCGTCGCTGCCGGTAACACCCAACCTCGTGTCTTCACCGGAACGCCAGAAACTCTTGAGAGGCTGCCAACAACAATCTCAATCTCGCGGTATTCGCAGCCGCGTGGATCGGCCAACCCCGTACGGAAAAGGAAATCCACGGCACTTTGCAGGTTGGTGGAGAGAGTTGAAGCCGACGGCGCCCACGGCGCGGACTGCATCGGGGGCACTGGAAAGAAAGCAGAGTCCGCCGCCAGCGCCACATTCCCTCCGACAACAGAGACACAGTACCAAAATGCGCAGGCCAACACTTTCATCCTGTTGCGAGATTGGACCCCAAGCAGTTCAAAGTCAACCAGGGGAGAATTGCCAACCGAATTACGATTTTGCGCATTTCAAATTGCTGCCGTGGTCGAACACATCAGGCATCCGTCTTCTAAGCGGACTTCATGCAGGTGGGAATCCTGCCGGCAGCGCCATTGCCAGGTGGTGTCAAAGTAGCACGGCGGCCTGTTAAGCCGTTCGGTGTTGGTGCGAGTCCAACCCTGGCAGCCATTTTTCAGGGTGCGACCGGTGCAGAGCTCAGCCGCTGTGACGATCCGATCAGGGTGAGGCGACGCCTAACGGGATTGGTTCACCGGTGCGACTCCAGAGCCAACGGAAGTCTTCGCTCTGGTTATTACGGGGAGGCCAATCGACTCCATGGCCGGCGAAGCGTATTGGGAACTTTAGGTCAGGATCGCGCCAACGTTTGGCTTCCGCATGCCCATCAGCAAAGTCCAGAGTGCCGCTGCCATTGTGCAGCGAACCGGGAAAGTGGATGAATCCGTGGAACGGGCGGTCGGGGTATGCGTCGATGGCAAACTGTCGTTCACGCGTCGTCTCAGGATGGTTATCAATAAAGACAAAGCGATGCGACGGGTCGCTACGGGAAAGATCAGCGGTCTTTGCGTAAAAGTTCCAGTAGATACTCCGGTTCTCGGGTGGTGGCAGTCCCATGGTGTGATTCATTGAGACATTGCGGATACGGCGTGTTAGACCAGCCGCCCTTTGCTTGGGGCTTACGTAAAAGTCGGCGGTGCATTGATAGATGGCGGCGTTTTTGGAGTAGTGGCCGAGGACGGAGTGTACCGGTGACATCAACCTCGCCACATTTGTAGTCACATCCCAAGCTTCCCATGATTGCAAGTCGGAAGTCCATACGCTCTTTTCGGGGTCTGACACATTCAAGACGAGGCCACCATTGTTGTCATCAGCATAGAGCGTCCAGGCAATGGCAAGCTGCCGTTTGTTGTTCAGGCACTCTACGAGTCTCGCTTTTGTTTTCGCAGAGGAAAGTGCGGGCAGAAGGAGTGAAGCTAGGACGGCAATGATTGCGATAACCACCAGCAATTCGATCAGTGTAAATGCACTTTTTCGTCGCCAGTTCATGTGAGCGTCAAAAAATTTAGCGAGTAAACTGTAAGCCCGTGGGGTGTCCGGCGGCCAGCCGCAAATCACGCGGATCAAGAGTAAGAGCAAGATGGAGGCCTTTTCAGGAAGGCAGGCAGATATAAGCTGGCTGCACCTGTCTCGAAAACAGGATCGGCATCGCCGAGGTCGGAGCATTACCGACGCCTTCCGCCATCGTCCTGTAGCTCAATAGCAGAGCACCCGGCTGATAACCGGGCGACCGCGGAGGATTACCGCGCGGGACGACCAATTCGGAATGGAGTGTTGGAGTGTTGGGTTGAGGGAGGAATGGGAAATGCCGGGCGAGATCATTCCCAGTACTCCAGTTCTCCACAAATCCATTACCCCACTTCTTTCGCCCCAAGTAGCTGAGGCAGATTAGCGCCTCCCTGAAGAGGAGGAGACGTTGGCGCGCTACCAACCTCGGGGACCATTCCCGTAGCGGCGTCTCGGTAGAGCGCCGCCATGCTCAATTTCCATGTCTGCGGCGCTCTTCCGAGACGCCGCTACGCCCGGAGATTCTCAATTCTCAACTCAAATGAACTCTCAATTGCTCTCCACTCAGGTGCGCCTTTTCGCCTCGGCCCGAAGCTGGATCGAAGGCGAAGCGGTGCGTCAACTCTATGCCACGGCGAAGCTCGATGGCGTGCGACTCGCGGTGGGCTTCCCGGATTTGCATCCGGGCAAAGGCACGCCGGTCGGCGCCGCCTTCGTGACTGAAGGCGTGATCTATCCGCACCTCATCGGTGGGGACATCGGTTGCGGCATGGCGCTGTTCAAGACGGACCTAGTGCGTCGCGACGCCAAGCTCGACCGTTGGGCAGATTTGCGCTTCAACCTCGAACACCCGTGGGACGAGTTCGTGTACGGCTTCCTGGCCGAACACGATCTGGAGTCCACGGAGTTCGACCCGGCACTTGGCACCATCGGCGGCGGCAATCACTTCGCCGAGTTGCAGGCCGTTGAGGAGATCCTCGACGCCAGCGCATTCCGCAAGATCGGCCTGGGCAAGCAGCAACTGGTGGTGCTGGTCCACAGCGGCTCGCGTGGATTGGGTGAATCCATCCTGCGGGCTCACGTGGAACAGCACTTCGGTGACGGCGTGGAAACCGAATCGTTCGCCGCAGAGGCATACCTCCGCGACCACGACGTCGCTGTGCGCTGGGCCAAGGCGAACCGGGAACTCATCGCCCGTCGCTTCGTGGCGACGCTCGGTGCGGAAGCCGAATGCCTCTGGGACGGTTGCCACAACAGCATCACGCGCTGCGAAAGCGAGGCCGCTGCTGTCTGGGTCCACCGCAAGGGCGCAGTCACTGTCGAGAGCAACTTTGTGGTCATCCCCGGTTCGCGCGGCTCGCTCAGCTACCTCGTGAGACCGACGGGCGATGGTGAAAGTCACGCCTGGTCGCTGGCTCACGGTGCGGGTCGGAAGTGGGCACGCAGCGAAGCTCGGCTCCGCATGCGCGAACGGTTCCACCGTCATCAGTTGGTGCAAACGCCGCTCGGTGGCCGGGTGGTCTGCGAAGAGCGCGACCTGCTCTACGAGGAAGCGCCGGGTGCCTACAAGAAGGTCGAGACAGTGGTTCAGGACCTCGTTGATGCCGGACTCGTGTCCGTCATCGCGACGTTGCGACCACTCCTCACCTACAAGACGCGCAAACTTCGCCGCTAGCGCGTGATCGCAGGCCCAGCTTGGGCATCGCCACGGAGAAATCGAGTCCACGGGGTTAATGCCGGCCAGCGAGCCGGCAACCCTGTGCTCCTTTCCGCCGGCGGCGTCACTTTCTGTCCGTGAATGCAAAGCAGCTCGCGCATCCAGCCCTTCAAGCTGGTCCTAGCCGGTGCGAGTCCGGCCACGGATGCCATTTGCTCTCAAGGTGTAATTAGTCTCCTGCACGCCGCTCTGCGAAGGCGGAGGTTCGTGGTGCAAATCCACGTGAGAGCACCATTTTCAAAGCCCCCGTGCCTCAGCAGCTACAGGGCGGGTTTCGTAAACCCGTATTCGTCGGTGCGAGTCCGACCCGGGGCTCCAGCCTTCGCCAATTGTGTTAGCAATTGGCGAGGGCTGCCCACCATAGCTTCAGCGAAGGTGGGCTTGTTCGTTGACCTGCATGGCTACGGCTGGCAGGCCACTTTAATGGTGATCATGATGTAACAGTAGCATCACGCCCCGTGAAGGCGTTTGTGCCGGTGCGAATCCGGTTGGTCACCCCAATTTCTCAATTTGAATCAGCCAGAAGCCTGGCGGCAGTTCGCCGGCACGGTTCTGAGGATCCGCTGATTCAATCAGCGGTTCGAATCCGCACGCACGTCGGCCTAAAACCAAAACCAACTCCATGGTTATCCGACGAAAGTAAGCCCGCAAGATCGGCATCCACTTCCTCGGCATCGAAGTGAACGAGGTGATGTTCTCCGCAGGCCCGAAGCGTGCTTTCGCCGACGTCCTTATACTCGAACGCGCCCGGGGTGAGAGCGCCTCGCTGCACAATCTCGCCAAGTGAGTTGGTGTGCTCGAAGACAATGCCCGCCCAAGCGATGTCAATTGCCAGCAGGGGACTTGTTCCTCAAATATAAATCCTCGGCGTCAAATCTTAAGGAGCACTTCTGCCCAAGGCCTGGCGGCAACAAGTGACGCAACTCTCGTATGAGGGCTCACACCTTTCGAAAGAAGCGGCGATAGGACAACGCAAAGCCGGTATAAACCAGAAGCAACGATCCGGCGGTCGCCACGACGGCGATGATCTTCCCAGACACACCGAATGCTTCGCCGGTATGCAGGAAGCGCACCCAGATACGCGCGCGGACGCCGGGCGTCCGGTCGTCGAATCCGACCTTTGACAAGACGTCGCCGCGAAAGGGATCCATCGCCACTTGGATGCGCCCGCGCGTGGCAAAGGGTGCCGGTTCAAACACGACGCAGTTCAATGGCTGGACTTTGTTGCCCGGCGAAGAACCAAGAGGCAAGGCGATGGATTCCCATTCGGGGAAGTCCGATTTCAGGCGCGTGAGGATATGCTCGAGTGGGACGCGGGGATGATCGGCCGCTGCCGGTGGCACCTGCACCGGCGGGGTTGCCAGAATGCCAGGGCCGCGTGCATCCGGTGCCGGTTCACCAGCGAGGGTGAAAACCAACCGGTGCGCCCACGCGTAGGAAATGACCACGGCGGTCGCGACGAGAACCACCAGCACCGGCAGACACCAGAAACCCATCACGTTGTGCCAGTTGAAATTCCTAGCCCTGCTTTGTTGACGACGGACAAACCAGATCACCGGACGAAACGCCTTCCAGTTCCAGCGGCGGGGAAACCACAGATACAGCCCCGTGCAGCAGAGAATCAGAAAGGCGAAGTTGCACACGCCGGTGATGGCTTTCCCCGCCGCCTGGCCTTTGCCTTTCATGCCGAGCCAGCGGTGCCAGTCCTCGAGCGTGTGGAGGAAAGTGTGAGCGCTGGTGGATTTTGGTTCGCGCGCCTCGCCGGTGTAAGGATCCACATACAACGCAAGTTCGCGACCGGAGAAGTATTGGTAAGCCAGTGAGGAATCCTTCGGCACGATCACCATGGATGCCTTGAACGAGGGGTGGCTCTCCCGCAACTGGTCGTCGAGTTCCTCAATCGTCAGGCGGGGACGATCCCCAGATGCCGAACTGACCTGCCGAACATCGCGATCCAACCATTCCAGGATTTCGTGCTCAAAGGCGATGGCAATACCCGTTGCGGACATGATCGCAATGACCACGCCGGCCACGAGTCCGCAAACGAGATGAACCCAGAAAATGACTTTGCGCAGAGCCATGAAGGCAGATTGGGAAATGTCGCGACGCGCAGCGGGAATCTGACGAGAACCGGCGCCGGGCGTCGTTTATCGTCTGGGCGACCAATCCGGTCCGTCCGCCTGGTTTGCCCAGCGGGTCATGTCCCGCATCTCCGCCAGTTTGAGGGTTTCGGAGTGACCATCAAGGTGATTAAAAATCGCCGCCTTGTTCCAGCGCGGATGCACGTAACCCCACCGGCTCGCCGAGGCGCTTTCGTCATAGGTGGCGGCCCATTTCTGCCCCGGGGTGTTTGGGGCAAAGTTGGGCGCGAGGATCTCGTAAAATCCGTCCTGGGGTTCGGTCCCGTCGTTGTAGCGGGCGGAACCGAAGACGATCAAACGGCTGGGCTGCCGGGCTTGTGTGGCTTTTGAAATGTGCAGATTGGGGGAACTGCCAACCAGTATTCCGCCCAGGAAATACGAGTTCAGCCCGAAGCTGGGAAAAAGGCTGACCTGATACGCCCACTCCTCGCGCGGCTGACTGGCGGCGGGGCTGGCGAGTCTGGCCTGCTTGTTGACGAGAACGGACCCGTTGATCGCGTAATTGATATGCGGCACGAGCCGCCACGGATAGCGTTCATTGCCGGGCCAACGGATAGGTGTGCCGGTGGCATCCGCCGCCGGTTCATCCGCCATGCCCGGCAGCAGGCGATCGTCCTGGTCATGTGCGAAACTGATATACGCCAGTCCCAGTTGCTTGGAGGCCGTCAGTTCGTTCGTCCGGCGGGCGGCGTCTTTTGCCCGGCCCAACGCGGGCAGCAACAACGCGGCAAGTATCGCGATGATGGCGATGACGACCAATAATTCAATCAGAGTGAACCCGCGTCCGCCCGGACGCGGGTTCGTTATTGGGCGACCCGGAAGCGGATTCATGGGGTGGTGATTTGGATCACGCGATAATATTTCGGTGCCGCTGTGGAGTTGGCATCAGTCCACTCCACCACGCCGTCGGCGGGATAGGTCAGCGCCGGGCTGGTGTTGGTTTCCCAATTGATCAGATTCCCGGAGTGTTGGATATGGAACGTCTGATTAGTGCTGCCGGGGAAGCGCAGCACCGGAAGTTGATTCACCAATCGCAGCGAAAGCCGGAAGGGCGGAGCGGTGTAGGTCAAATCCAGCCGGCCCCCTTGCTTGTCAAACGTCTCGTTCGTGGCGAGCCGGAGAAAACCATCCACCGGCGTATGGTGCAGCGAACTGACGATCAGGCCAAGCTGGCCGACATGCAGCGCCTGTTGCAGGTAGGCTTGAATGGCTGGATTGTTAACGTCTAGATCGAAAACCAGATGGTCACCGACGGCAATCACATCCCCCGGACTTTTGTTGGTGATGATCGCCACCGCCCACGGGTTCGCCTCCATGCGATCATACACATTGTTGTTGACGGCGATGGGTTGGCCGTTGGTGTCGAACGAGAGCGGAAAGGCGTTGCGGGGAAACGGCGGGGTGGTGGCCACCATCAGGTTGGAAAATTCATTGTAAAGCGGCGCCGTCGTGCCCACGCCTTCGTTGTCATCAAAGGAGAACCCCGTGAAACCATTGCTCAACCCGAACCCAAAAAGGCAGATGGGCCGGCCGGCATCCAAGTCGGCCACATGATCGGTGGCGTAGTTGGTGGCGGTGGAACGCAGGTGAGTCCGCCAACTGTCGTAGGTCGGATCATAGACGACTTCCTGAATGATGTTCCCGCCGCTGTCCTTGGCCGGACTGACCTCAATCACTTCCACCATCAGCCGCGCCGACTGAATCTGGTAATTCGTCGCGCCCAACCCGGTCGGAATCTGGGCCGAGAGGTCATAGGCAACATGATAGGACGCCGCCCGATCCTCTTCGCTGCCGCTCACCTCGCGTTTGGTGAAGAGCGCTGCAGACTCGTAGGAGCCTGCCGAAACGCCGCCCAAGCGGTGATAACCCCATTGGTCCAGGCCCGGCGCTTCAAACGAAGCGCTATCAGCCCAACCGGTCAGAGTGCTGGCAACCAGCCCGCCGCCGAGGACCGCTTCCAGGATTTTTCTCCGAATCATCGTCAGTGTCATATTGTGTGTCATAAGTTCTTTCTCACTCTTTCAACGCCCGGCAGCTTCATGTTTCAAAGGTTCCAATGTTGTGTTCCCCGCGCTGCCAATGCTCGGCAGCACGCACAACGGTATCTGAGGCAGCAGCTACCCGCTCCCGGTGGATTGCGCTTTTTTGTCGGTGGCTTGCGGACGTGGCGCAGCACCACGGTCGCGGTGCGCTCGGCTCTGAACCGCATCCGCGAGTTGGCGCTCAAAGCTCGCGCTGCTTCGCGGATAGTCCCGTAGTTCAACTGCGATAGAACGCTCGGACCAGGTCCGGGAGATGTGAGTTCGATTCTCATCGGGAGTCCCAATTTGGACGGGCCGTTGAGTATGGATTATCGGTGAAGCGGGCAACCGCGAGCGGGTTCGAACCCTGCACCATCGGGCGACTGATGGATTCCCAACTCGTCTCTTGTCCGTCCTCGTGGCCGTGCGCCAGCACTTTCGACGGGTCGCAGGATTGGGTTATCGTTCATCACGACGTGGTCGCCGGTTCGAGTCCGGCCTCCGGAACCAAGTGCCGGAGTAGCTCAGTGGTAGAGCACGTAAACTCCTAGTTCGTTTCTTATCCGTCGTATTGGCCGTGCGCCAGCACTTTCAGCGGGCCGTAGATTGTGGATTATCGTGGATTCGGCAGTGGCGGTTCAAGTCCGCCCCGAGGAGCAGTCCGAGGTGGTGTAATGCAAGCACACCGGGCAATTCCACAGTCGTCTTCTTGTCCGCTGCTTTTGCTGGCCGTAAGCCATCACTTTGATGGGCCGAAGTTGTGGGTTATCGCGTGTTGTTGGTTCGAATCCAATCCCCGGAGGAATTCGGGGTAGCTCAACGGTAGAGCAGCCTCCGCAAGGAGTAATTCCACGGCGTCCCTTGCCCATCCAGCTTTCTGCGGGCCGAAGAACATGGGTTATCACTTCAAATGACCAACCCCACGTTCACCAACTTGTCCGCAGTTCCAAACAACACACCCGTGCCGGGAGTTGGCGGCGCATCAAGACAGTGTAGCAGCCGACGTGAGTCGGCTCTGACTTCCTTCCCCGTTCCGCAATCGGCGGATGCTTGGAGTTCAGTTAGAGCGAACTGACGTTCGCTGCTACCAATAAAGAAAACATGGCTATCAATTATGCAAAGCTCTTCAACCGCCGGGTCACGTCGCAGTCGCAGCCGATCCCGGGTTCGACCCAGATCCGCAACTCGGCCGGCGGCTACTCGTGGGAAGTGGATGACTGGACCCGCTTTGACCGTTTCCTGATCCTCGGAGCCGAGGGTGGCACCTACTACATTGGCGAGCGTGATCTGGTGAAGCAGAATCACGATGCAATCGTGCGTTGCATCAAGGCGGATGGCATTCGCGCCGTGAACCGCATCGTTGAGATCAGCGATGCGGGCCGCGCACCGAAGAACGATCCGGCCATCTTCGCCCTCGCGCTCGTCGCGACGCACGGTGACGCAACGGCAAAGGCGCACGCGTTCGCGAACCTGAACAAGGTCTGCCGCATCGGCACGCACCTGTTCCACTTCGCTGAATACGTGAACGCGATGCGCGGTTGGGGTCGCGGCCTGCGCAATGCCGTGGGCCGCTGGTATGTGGACCGCGGTGCCGATGACCTCACGCACCAGGCCGTGAAGTATCAGCAGCGCGATGGTTGGGCGCACAGCGACTTGCTCCGCCTCGCTCACCCGAAGGCTCCGTCGGTTCAGCACGATGCGGTTTTCCGCTGGATGTTGAATGGTGCAGAGTCGCTGGGTGAACGCGAAGTGAAGCGCAAAGTTCGCGGCGAGGACCGTGTCGCCAGGTATGCCGCCGTGGGTGAGTTGCCGAAACTCATCGCCGCCTTCGAGCAGGCCAAGAAGGCCTCGAGCAAGGACGAAATCGTGAAGCTGATCGTCGAGCATGACTTGCCCCGTGAAGCCGTCCCGACGCAGTGGCTCAATGAAGTCGCGGTGTGGGACGCACTCCTGCAGCGCATGCCGATGACGGCCATGATCCGCAACCTCGGTAAGATGACCAGCATCGGTCTCGTTCAGCCGTTCAGCGACGCGGCCAAGTTGATTGTCCGCAAGCTGGGCGACGAAGCCGTGCTCAAGCGTGCTCGCATCCACCCAATGGCGGTCTTGATCGCCGAAAAGGTGTATGCCCAAGGCAAAGGCGAGAAGGGTTCGCTCACCTGGAAGCCGGTGCCGAAGATCATTGATACTCTGGACGCGGCGTTCTACGCGACGTTTCAGAACGTTGAACCGTGTGGCAAGCCGGTGCTTCTGGCACTGGACGTCAGTGGTTCGATGGGTGGCGGTTCGGTGGCAGGTTCGTGCCTGACGCCGCGTGAAGCCAGCGCGGCGATGGCGTTGGTGACGGCGGCAACCGAGGAGGAATACCACATCATGGGATTCTCGAATCGGTTCATTCCACTGAACATCTCGCCACGCATGCGCCTGGACGACGTGGTGAAGCGCATCAGCAACCTGCCGTTCGAGGCAACTGACTGCGCCCTGCCGATGCTCTGGGGCCGCGAAAACGAGGTGAACGTTTCGGCGTTCATCACCTACACGGACAGCGAAACGTGGGCTGGAAACATCCACCCGGCGCAGGCGCTGCGTCAGTATCGCAGCGAGTTCGTCGGCGACGCGAAGGCAGTCGTTGTGGGCATGACCTCCAACGGCTTCACCCTTGCCGACCCGAACGATCGCGGCATGCTGGACGTGGTCGGCTTCGACACGACGGCACCCGCCGTAATCGCAGACTTTGTCCGCAACGGTTAATCAACGCGGGCGGAGGTGAACGCTTCCGTCCGCGCTTTCCACTTTTGTCCCGTTGGCCGAGCAGCCGAGGCAGTGGTCTGCAAAACCATGCAGGCGGGTGCGACTCCCGCACGGGACTCCAATTTATCGGGCATAGGTGTTGAGAGACACACGCCGGTCTTCCAAACCGGAATAGAGGGCGCGCTACCCTCATGCCCGTCCATTTCCCAAGTGAATCCGGTCTGCCGGCAGAGGCCACGCACGGTCGAAGTAATGGCCAGGCTCCGGATTCAGTGCGCTTGGGATTCCATTTTCCGCGACGTGAAACCGGTGCCGGTCATGACTTCACAGGCTTGACTGCGGCGGTTCAACTCCGCCTTCGTGTCGCTTTGGGTTGCAAACTTTGACAGTGAAGTCCCGGCTCTTAACCGGCGAGAACTCGGTGCGAATCCGAGGCGACCCACGTTTTGAGACGAGGATGGAGAATAGAAGATTGAGGATGGCGGTCTTGCCATCTTCCATTCTCCATCTTCGATCTTCGTTTCGAGAAACGCATCCGTGGTGAAATTATGATCATCCTCCGCTTCGAACGGAGAGTTTGCAGGTGGGAGTCCTGCCGGATGCACCAATTTACGGGCATGTGGTTCAACCCGAATAGCAGAGGGTCCAGACTCAGAATCTGGCAGCCTTGGGGGTGCAAGTCCCTTCATGCCCACCATTTCACGGCGACTGGCTTCAGCGGGAACAGCAGACCCCGGCGACTTAAAATCGCCGAGCCTTCCGGGTGCAAGTCCCGGGTCGCCGACCGGCGTGTGGTTCGCAGGGAATAGCAGACCGGTTCGGCTCAAACCCGAACAGCCTTGGGAGTGCAAGTCTCCCCACGCCGACCAATCTGGAATGTCCACCGGTCAAGCGTGCCGGGCCTGTTTGCTAAACAGTGCGTGCCTCCGGGCAAGTGGTGCAAGTCCACGGCATTCCGCCATGCGCGCGTAGCTCAAAGAGAGCCGGCGGCTTTATACCCCGCATCGCACTAGATCAGTGCCGGGATCCGGAGCGTTACCGGACGTGCGCACCATTTCGAACCCCTGAACGCAAAGCAGCTCCAGCGGCCTCCTCGTGAGGTGATCTAGCCGGTGAAAGAGACCGGCCAGGGGTTTGACCTTTTGTCCCCATAGCTCAAAGCACAGAGCGGTCGCGTCCTAAGCGTCAGGCTGCCGGTGAGAGACCGGCTGGGGACACCATTTCGCGGGTGTAGTTCAACAGCAGAATGCGGCCGTGCCAAGACCGCTCCCAACCAAGTCGGCTCCGCTGCTTGGACCGTAAAGGCCCCATCGCCGATGCGATGCAGCCATCCAGAACCAGCGTAGTAGCCGGCCAGCTTGCTGGATATGCCGCGTTCTTTCAGCCAAGCGGAGGTAAGCACCGCACTGGCCGGAGCAGCAACCAGACATTGGTTTATTCTTTTGCTATTTGAACTAGTGTGACTAGCCATAAACGCACTTTAGTAAACCATTCGGTTTGAATTCTGTCAAATAAAACCAGCAAGGCTGGATTTATTAGCATGGAAGTAAACCTCGACACGTCGAAAGATTCCGTTTTCGCCTCCATGCAGCAGCCTGCGGATTTCTTTTGTAAAGAATTCCTGCCGGAGCATCACCGGCTGGAGGCTCCATCCACTTTGCTCGCGTAGCCCAATGCAGAGGCACGACGTCGAGAACGTCGCCAGTGCAGGTGCAATTCCTGCCGCGAGCACCAGTTTCACGGAGTCGAAGCCACAGCAGACCGGCATCGGACTTTTAATCCGGTTGGGTGAGGCTGCAACTACCTCCGGCTCCACCAGCTTTCGCGGTGAGGATGGAGAATGGACAATGGAGGATGGCCGTAGCGCAGGGAAACTTGCGATCCTCCATCCACAATTCTCCATCTTCGTCCCTCCAGTGCCTCGTGGTGTAACAGCAGCATGTCGGGCTTTGACCCCGTCGGTCTTGGTGCATATCCAAGCTCGCCCCGTGAGATAACCGTCTTGAGCAGTCACGCCGACATCCAACGATTCAAGCGGCGGTTTGATAGGCAACTCCGATGCTGTATCTCACGGGACGAGGCAGCCAATGTTTTGCAGGTCGAGCCTCGACCGCCCGGTGATGATTGCGATTCGCGACAGCGAACGATTTCACCTGGAGAATCCATCTCGCAAGGCCTGGGAAGCCCAAAAGCATAACGTCATGGCCCGGGCGTGGCATCCCTCGCACGGAAGCATGTTGTCAGCCGGTAAATGCCGCCGGCGATGACCACCGCGCCGAGCACGCCAAGAACGAGAGCTGGTCCGGCTTTCTGCAAACCCGACCGCGTCACAATTATCGTCAGGATCGTCAGATACCACAGACCAACCCCGATGCCCAACATCCAGAACCAGCGCGGAAATCCCCGCCCCCAGATGGCCATTGCCCAGCCCACCAGGTAAGGCAGGATGAGCAAGCCCCACCACGTGGAACGACCGGACTTGCCACCGAATCCTCCAATGCTGCTCAACGCCCACATGGCGCCCACGCCGAACGTGATCAGTACGAAAACCCACACACGATAAGTGATCAACCGGCGTTCACCCCGACCGAGAAAAGTGCCGAGAGCGACCAAACCGCTGCCGGGCAGGATGGCCAGCGATCCTTCCAGCGGGTCCAGCGCACCGACCAGCATGGCGATGCTGCCGACCGTAACGAGGATGCGTGCCCAAACTGCCCGGGCCTGTGAAAGCGGTGTCGTATTCATGCATGTATGATTACCACTTCCCGGAGCGAATGTGGTAGTTGATATTTCTAATCGCGGCATCGTACCAAACGATTGGGAACTCAGAACGGTCGCTCCAGCATCTACATCCTCCGTCCTAAAGAGCCTGTTCCACGTACTGTGCCCCGCAAACGTAGCTGTAAGACACCCGAACGCTCCGGCGGGCGTGAAACCATTGGAGCATCGGAGTGGTGTTGAAGTAGTCCCCAGCGACCAGCCCAACAGGTAACATGGGAGGACCTGGCCTGCCGGCCATAGCTTCGAGCGACGGCAGGAGCAAAACCGGGCTCGCCCCGTGAGATAGACCTGAGTTCAGCCGTGGGCGGAAATCGCCGCACATATCTCGCGGGGCGAGGCAGCCAATCGCCGCCGTTCAACAAAGAATAAACACCTCGTGGATAAACGTGATGCGTGATGCGTGATGCGTGATGCGAAACAGCGTGTCGCGATGGAATCACGTCTCACGTTTCACGGGTCACGAAGATTTTATGACTGACATCCTGAACAAGACGATAGTGCTGGTGCTCAACCGCAACTGGCAGGCGATCAACGTGCGCACGCCGCAGGAGGCGTTCTGCATGATGGCCACCAACGTGGCCACCGCGCTCGAGATCGAAGGCGAGAACCATATTCGTCCCGTCACTTGGGACGAATGGATCACTCTGCCGATTCGCGATGAAGACAATCTCGTGCGCACCACACGCGGCTCGATTCGCGTGCCGACGGTCATCGTGGCGGTGAACTTCGCCAAGGTACCGAAGAAGCGCCCGAAGCTCTGCGCCAAGACGATTCGTGAGCGTGACGGCAATCGCTGCCAATACACGGGCCGCTTGCTGCATCCGGACGAAGGCAGCCTCGACCACGTCCTGCCCCGCTCGCGCGGCGGCGTGGACTCGTGGGAAAACCTCGTCTGGTCCGCGAAGGACGTGAACCAGCGCAAGGCCGACCGCCTCCCGCACGAGGCTGGCCTCAAGCTGCTAAGCGTCCCGCGCGCGCCGAAGGAACTGCCGGTGACGGCCCACCTGCGCAACGCCCACGGCGTCGCCGAGTGGAAATTGTTCCTGAATGACAAGGCATAGCCTTAACCCAAATGTGAGAGCGGGCGTCAAAGCTCGCTCTCCCGCAACTCGAATCTCGAAAACTACCGCAATACGAATAAAATCATTTCCATGAACAGAACGGAGCATCAAGGCTTGTTGAAGCAAGGCGAAGAACTGAACAAATTGATCCGGCAGAAGATGCTAACGCTTGGTCCGCTGGACGCCGATTACAACCTCGCCGGTAAGTATTGGAGAAGTGACACGCAAAACAGACAGTTCTGGTCTAGGGTCGTACTACGCTGTCTCTGCGCTGATATTGAAGCTCGACTATACGTTTTCCGCAGGATTGCGCTTGAAGCTGCGAATCTAACGAAGGTCTCCTTCACGAAACCAGAGCGTGAGACCCTAAACGAAATGCGAGAGGTGGTGGAAAACGGGAACGTTAGAACAAAGCCCAAGTGGCTACCAATAGGTGATTCCTTAAAAGAATCCTTTCGCTTATTCGCAAAAGCAATGGGTGCTTCATTTACCCCACAGGTGGACCCCATTCTTTGGACCACGGAACGCAGAATTTAAGTTAGCTTTCCGGGCTCTGTTGGGACTTGTTTGGGTTGGTTGTTTTGCTCTGCGTTCACACTGACTACACCCTCCGAGGCTGCGGCGTCCAGCCCGGAGTGAACCCCTTCGACCCGTCAGGGTCGAAGGGGTGAACGGAGGGATGGACGCCGGCGCAGCCTCACCGCCTATCGCCACCGCCAGGCCGCGGGCTTGGCCCCATACGACTCGGGCGAATGATACAGCTCGCTGGGCGTCGCATAACCCAAGGCTTGGTGCGGGCGGAGGGTATTGTAATCGCCAAACCACCGTGCCAATCCCCGGTGCGCCGTCAACCCGTCGGCATAGTCCTGCAGGTAGATGTCCTCCTGCTTGACGCTGCGCCAGAGCCGCTCGATGAACCGGTTGTCGATCCAGCGTCCGCGACCATCCATGCTGACATCCACCCCAGCCGCCTCTACGGCCTCCAAGAACGCCTCGCTGGTGAATTGACTCCCTTGGTCGGTGTTGGAGATCAACGGTTGCCTTCCGGTCGCCAACCCGGCGGTCCACGCCCGGATGCAGAACTCGCTGTCCAGCGTGTTGGACAGTTCCCACGCCACCACATACCGACTCCACCAGTCCATCAGTGCCACCAGATACAGGAAGCCACTGGCCATCGGCACATAGGTGATGTCGCTGCACCACACCTGGTCCGGACCGCTGATTTCCAGCCCCTCCAAGAGGTAAGGGTAGATCCGATGCCCTTCGCCGGGCTGGCTCAAACAACGCTTCGGATAGATCGCCTCCACCCCCATCAAGCGCAACAGCCGCTGCATGGCTTACAAGAACATCCGCGAAGTCATGGCCGCGCAACACGACCTGGTAACGGTGCTGGGTGAATTCATGCCCAAGCTGGTGAAGATGGCGCCCAGTGGTGAGCGGCCGGAGGATTGAGCAGGGCTGTCTGGCGAGTTGTCGCGACGGCAACGGGCCGACGATTGATTCCCGATTTCCGCCCATGCTGCTTGCGCCGCCCAGCCGGCCAAGGAATCAGCGTGGGGAAATTTCTTTGCACGCGCTTGTTGATTTCTGGACGCGGCTTCCTATAGTGCGCGCGACGGCAAGTATTGAAATGAGCAACGCCACCAACGCCACCCCGCCCTGGGACGTGCAGTCCGCGCGTGACCTGTACAACATCCATCGTTGGGGCGCGAAGTATTTTGACATCAATGATGCCGGCCACGTCATAGCCCGGCCATTGCAGGAGGCCGGCACCGCCGTGGACATCACCGATGTGATCGAGGAGGCGAAGGCGCGCGGCTTGAAATTTCCGCTGTTGATTCGCTTCCAGGACATCCTGCGGCATCGCGTGGAGTCCATTAATCTGGCGTTCCGCAATTCCCTCACGGAGTTCAATTATCAGGGCAAGTATCGCGGCGTCTTTCCCATCAAGGTGAATCAATTGCGCGAGGTGGTGGAGGAGATATTGGACGCGGGCAAGCCGTTTGACTTCGGCCTCGAAGTGGGCAGCAAACCGGAGTTGTTCGCCGGGCTGGCGCTGCAAAGCCAGGTGGGCAGCCTGATCATCTGCAACGGCTACAAGGATTGTGACTTCATCCGGATGGCGTTGCTCGGCATCAAGCTGGGCAAGAAGGTTATCATGGTGGTCGAGAAGCTCGAGGAGCTGCGCCAGATCATCAGCGTGTCCAAACAGTTTGGCGTGGAGCCGCTCATCGGCATCCGGGCGCGCTTGCTGGCCAAGGGCGCGGGCCGTTGGGCCGGGAGTGGCGGTGAGAACGCCAAGTTCGGGTTGAGCACGGCGGAATTGCTCGCCGCAGCGGAACTGCTGAAAGCCGAGAACCTCGCGCATTGTTTCAAGCTGGTGCATTTCCACATCGGCTCCCAGGTGCCGGACATTTTGACGGTGAAGAAAGCCGTGCAGGAGGCCGCGCGGTTTTACGCCAAGCTCCAGAAGATGGGCTTCAGCATCGAATACCTCGACGTGGGCGGCGGCTTGGGCGTGGATTACGACGGCAGCCGGTCGGCGTTCGACAGTTCCACCAATTACTCGCTCCAGGAATACACCAACGACATCGTCTATTACATCGCCGACGTGTGCAACGCGGAGAAAGTGCCCCACCCAGACATCATCAGCGAGAGTGGCCGCGCCATTGTCGCGCATCACAGCGTGTTGATCGTGGAAGTCTTCGGCGCCATCGGTAAGACCCGGCCGGACATTGAATTTCAGTACGGGGACGACGAGCATCCCATTGTCCGCGAACTGTTCGACATCCGCAGGAACCTCGCCAAGCTCAACAAGCTCGAGGCCTACCACGACGCGTTGGAACGGCGGGACGACGCCCAGCACATGTTCACCCTGGGGATGATGGATTTGCCAGACAAGGCGAAGATCGAGAACCTGTATTGGGAGATCGGCGCGGCGGTGGTCCAGAGCTTCAAGGGCCAGGCCTACGTTCCCGAGGAAATCCGCAAACTCGAGGACAGTTTGGGCGACCAGTATTTGTGCAATTTCTCGGTCTTCCAATCGCTCCTGGATCATTGGGCGCTCGGTCACTTGTTTCCCATAATGCCGGTCAGCCGGTTGGATGAACGTCCATCGCGCGAAGCCACCCTCGTGGACATCACCTGCGATTCCGACGGGCAGGTGAACCAGTTCATTGACCTGCGCGACGTGCGCGACACGCTGCCGTTGCACGAGTTGCTTCGCAAGAACGGCAACGGCACGGTTGAGCCCTATTATCTGGGTTTCTTCCTCATGGGCGCCTATCAGGACATCATGGGCGACCTGCACAATCTCTTCGGTCGCGTCAACGAAGTTCATGTCTTCCTCGACCCCGACGAGCCCACCGGTTACTATGTTGAGGAAATCATCGAAGGTTCGACCATCGTGCAGACGCTGGCTTCGGTGCAGTACGACGAGAATGAATTGAAACGGCAGATGAAGGCGCAGATTGATGAAGCCATCAAATCGGACCGCATGAAACCCTCCGAGGGGATGCGCCTGCTGGACGACTACGAACGCGGTCTGAAAGCGTACACTTATCTTAGTTTCTAGCTCTGGGCTTCATGAGAATGGAACATGGAGCACGGACCCCAAGCAACCCGCAGGATAGGCCCATCGCGCTCCGGTATCCCAGCGCCACTGATTCCGTGGGCCTGCAACTTCCGCATCCTCTTCCCGAACCGGAATTGCTTCGCTCCCTGGGCCGGTTGGTGCGCGGGTTGTCGGCATTGTTCTGGGGATTGCCGGTGGCATTGATTGTCTGTGTCGGCATCGCCAGCGCCGGCTGGTTCAAGAGTTTTGGCGTGCTGCCGCCGCTGGCCGCCACCGGACTACTGCTCTTCGGCTTGTGGCAGATTGGCGACTTTCAAAAGCAGGAGCGTCCCTGGCGCAGCGCGTTGGACCGCACCCGCCTGCTCGCGCTGGTGAATTGCGGCCTCTGTCCGTTTGTCTTCTGGTGGCATCGCATCCCCCAGCAGCCTTTCTTCACCGGGGCGGTCGCGGTCCTGGCGTTGTCCGGGCTGTTGTTTCTGTTCAATTTGAATCTCGCGCTGGCACGGCTGGGCGCCATGTTGCCCGACGAAACGCTGCGTCAGGAGACGCGCCAGTTTACCGCCGTGAATCGCGGCCTGCTGGTGGCCATGTTGATTCTGGTCGCCCTCTCCTTGCTGCTCCCGCGCCTGCCCGGACTGCCGCCGGAAGCGCTCGCAGTCATTCAACTGGTCAATCAGGCGGGATTCTGGTCTTTCGTCCTGCTGGTGCTCCTGCCGCTCTCGCTGACCATGGCCATGATCTGGAAAACCAAGGAAGTCATTCTCGCCAGTGTGTTCGATGCGCGCCGCTGAGACCTCGTCGTGGTCCTGGTCATCGGTCTCGTTATCGTCCGCGAACCACTTCAGCACCGGAAACGAGGTTGAGCCCTGGGTGTGCGCGAAGCTCTGCAACCGGGCTTGTGCCGGGGCGATTCACATCCAACATTGGCGATGGAGTAACCGTGTATGGCGGGAACTTCCAATCGGAGCCTCAGGGCGCTGGCGCCGCAGGGCTGGCCCGGCCTGCTGCTGCTGGCTGTGTGCTGGCCGTTGAACTGGTCCCTCTCGGGAGCATGCATGGCAAGGTGGTGGAGGCCATTCCCGCGTGACACTGCGACAACAGGCCGATCAGCGTCAATGGTCAAATCAACTTCGTGGATGCTGACCCACTGTGCTCGCGGTCGAGGCGGATTGCTCTGATATTTCTGTTGCTTTATCCGGCGCGGAGTTCTACAAGCGAATAGTCGGTTGGTCAGGCAATTCGGGAACAGCCGCGAACGGCAAGTTTACGGTTTCACCAACACAGTCACCGCGGGAGTCTTCAAAGGCAACAAACTCAAGAGGTATTATGAAATCACTCAGACAGATGGCCCGGCTGGCGGCCTTGGGCCTCGTCCTGGCACTGGGCGTAGCGCAGACACCCGCGCAAAGCTTCTACTCCCTGCAACACACCAACTGGCCGCCGCTGCCGTTTCTGCCGTTCGCCGTAACGGTGTACGATTTTGGCGACGGCATCTTTGCATACGATGATTTGGCGGTGGATTACGACCAGTGGCAGTTGGCCCGACAGCAAGCGATGATGGAAAGCAACCCGCCGCCCGCTCCGGGAGAAGGCGGCGGCGGTGAGCCACCAGACCTCCCACCCGCCTACAACTTCACGACAAACGATTTGTGGGTCGAGATCGTGTTGGTAACCAACAAAGACGTCTCGCTGATCATCCACGCGCCGGATACCAATGCCTACGATCTTTACCGGACGTTTGAGTTGATTGGCAATCACGCCACCAACTCGGTGTGGCGCTGGGTGGGCAGGGGCACCAATGGGCAGAGCCTGAGATTCTTCAACGTGCGTTGCCGGCACGCGTTTTACATGCTAGGCTCCGACGTGGACAGTGACAGTGACGGTTTGAGCGATGCCTTCGAGGTGCTTTCAAGCAAGACCTCGCCCGGGACGAACCACACCTACAGCGCGGAATGGACGGACCTGGAGTGCTGGCTGCGGTCCAACATTCTGGTGAACGACCCAGAACAGGACTGCGGCAACGAACAGAACACGCAATTCGAGACAACAGTGGCCGTGCTGGGGAACAACGTGATCGTAGCTTGGGTGGATTCGAACCAGGGAGTTTTTGGCCTCGGGTCGGATCCAAACTACACGCAGGACGAGATACACTTTACGAACCGACCACCGCGCTTGGTGGGTTACGCGGTTTCGCGGGATGGCGGGGTGACGTTTCAAGACATGTACGTTCCGCCGCTCGCACGGGCAGGTGATCCAATCAATGATGACGGTGACGCTGGGGACCCAGTACTGGCTGTGGATCAAGCTTCCGAAATCGTTTATCTGTCGGGTACTTCGCCTCGCAACGAAGGCTGGGAAGGAATACCGCTCTGGAAATCCACCGATGGCGGCGTGACCTTCGCCAATCCAGTGATTGTTCTCGATGGATTCAGTATCACAAACTCGGACAAACCCTGGATAACTGTAGATAACTGGGCAGGCACCGGCCAGCACGATGTTTATCTGGCATGCATAAAGTCGTTCTCCCCTACAGAACTTGTTCTGACCGTGGCTACCAACGGGGACTTCAACCAGTGGAACGGCCCGACGATCTTCAGAGAAGTCGGGGTCGAGAACGTGACCGGACTGCAATCCCCGATCGTGCTCCCAGGGCCAGATCATGTTGCGTATGCCTTCTGGATTGAACGAACCGGCTCCACACCTGGAACCAACTGGCTCAAAATGCGCAAGGTAGAAAACCGTGGGACGGCGTTGGGGCAGACTCAAATTGTCAGGCAGCTTGTGACAACGAATGTGCTTTCAGGCAACTTGGGATTGAAGCGCAGCAACACGGCCGCGGATAATGATGCATTCAGGGCGTGGCCTTTTCCGGTGCCGGCGGTCAATCCTGCGACGAACAAACTTGGCCACTTATATGTGGCGTATGCCGACCGAGGCACGAACTTCAACGACCGAGCCGACGTCTTCTTCACTCGCTCGACGGATCGTGGCACCAATTGGACGGCGCCGCAGCGAGTAAACTTGGACGCAACGAGCAGCGACCAATGGATGCCGGTGTTCGCGGTAAAGCCAGACGGAACGCAACTATTCATGGCTTGGTATGATCGGAGGAATGACACGAACAACTCACTGATCGAGCTGTATGGGCGATTCGGAACTATCGCAACGAATGGCACGGTAGAATTCGGGACTGATTTCAAAATCAGCACCACAAACTTCCCTCCGGTGTTTGCAGGCACGCTGACCAACAACATGGAGGTTGGTCACTACGATCCGGTTTATCCACCAGCAGGCGTCAATCTTCATTGGCATTATGCAGAGTGGCCCGAGCCGCCGCCGCCCCCTCAGACCGACCTGAATGTCACTTTCAACGGTTATATCGGCCATGTAGGTGAATACAACGGAGCGTGGGCAGAAGGACAACACGTGTACCTGACTTGGACCGACTAGCGATTGGTTTCGGTTGGCACAGTTTACGAGAGAAATCAATCCGACGTGCGCTTTGTCAGAATTCCTTGGCCCCAGCAGTAACTTTCACGTCCTATGAAAATCAATCCATTTCTTGGGCACTTTGCCGTGAATGTACTCTTGACTTGCTCCGTCTTCGGGCAAGCCAATTTCCTTTTCCGGAATTACGGGAGCGGGATCAACGCCCCCGTGTTCAATGCACAGGGGCAACCCCTCGGGCCAAGTTACCGTGCCGAACTTTGGGGCGCAGCGACCCCCGATTCGCTGACACCTTTGTTGGTGTTGGATGAAAATAATAGACGCGAGATCTTGCCGTTCTTCGACGGTGGATATGTCATCTCAACTACAGCCTACCTATCGGTCTATTCTGTGCCGCCCGGTGGATCGGCTTGGCTGCAGATGCGGGCGTGGGATGCACAGCTTGGGGCAACATACGAACAGGTGGCTGCGTTAGGAATCGGGGGTTATGGAGAGTCTCCATTGTTTTACGCTCAGGGCGGCAACCCATTCGACCAATTTCCGGAACCTGGTCATCTCATCGGCCTGCAATCCTACAGCTTGCGGCCAATCGTTCCAGAGCCGTCCACCTGGGCGCTGTTCACATTTGGCGGAACGGCTCTTTGGTGGGCAGCGCGCCGGCACCGGCGGCGGAAGCCATGAATTCAGCAACGGGCAACCTGGCATTGAAGCGCAGCAACAGCGCCGCAGATGATGATACATTCAGGGCGTGGCCTTTTCCGGTGCCAGCGGTCAATCCCGCAACGAACAAGGTCGGCCATTTGTATGTCGCGTTTGCGGATCGGGGCACGAGCACCAATGACAAAGCGGACGTTTTCTTCACATGGTCCACGAACGGCGGCACCAACTGGACAAGCCCGCTGCGCGGCAATAGCGACTCCACCACCAATGACCAGTGGATGCCCGTGCTGTCGGTGAAGCCGGATGGCACACAACTATTCATGGCCTGGTATGATCGAAGGCACGACACGAACAACTCACTGATGGAGGTGTATGGTCGGTTCGCAACGATTGCCACAAACGGGAGCGTGAGTTTCGGGAGCGAGTTCGTAATCAGCACGACGAATTTTCCACCAGTTTTCGCAGGCACTCTGACTGAAAGCCGAGATCCCGGGCGTTACGACCCTGTTTACCCTCCGGGCGGATTGAATCTGAATTGGTACTATGATGAATGGCCTGTCGCCGGCGATGAGTTAACAACTTCCAGCTACCGCGGCCATGTGGGAGAGTACAACGGCGTGTGGGCGAACGAAGCACACCTGTTTCTAACGTGGACGGATTACCGGCTTCCTTCGAACGGAACGCTCTGCACCAGAAATCAGTCCGACTTAAGACTTGTCCGGCTTGCGTGGCCTTAATCACTATTTCGAGGGTGTCTCCATGAACATGTATTTGATCATCGTTTCCATCGCATTGAACCTATCGTTAGTGTGCAGCACTTGGGCACAATCTTCGTTCGAACTTGCCAATAAGCACACCCCGTTAGTTAACGCTCCCGTATTCGATGCCCAAGGAGAGCTGCTAAGTGGACCGCAGTATCTGGCTGAACTGTGGGGAGGCACAACGGCAGACTCCTTGACTCCGTTGGTGGATATTGCTCAAGGGTTTCGCCGCGAGATGGCGCCATTCATTTCGCCCGGTTATTTCTTTTCTCCTTCCGCGTACTTGTCTGGCACTAATGTGCCTCCACTGGGTTTTGCGTGGCTGCAGGTGCGGGTGTGGGACACAAGCTTAGGTGCGACTTATGAAGAGGTGGCAGGATTGGCCATCGGCGGGTACGGTGAATCGCCGCTGTTTTACGCGCAGGGCAGAAATCCATTGCTGGCGCCTCCGGACCTTCCTGGTCCGTTAATCGGGCTGCAATCTTTCAGCTTGCTGCCAGTAGTTCCCGAACCATCCACTTGGGTGCTGCTGGCATTGGGTGGAGCGACTCTCCGGTGGGTTGTGAGGCGGCAGCGACTTCGAAAGCCATGAAAGCCCATTTCACAGCGTTCGCATTGCTGGCAGGTTTCTCGGCCTGCGTTCTTGGGCAAGGGGAAGTGCTTCTTGGGAATAATGCATTTTCACTAATTCGCATCGGAGACCCAATTAATGGCACCCCGATTCCGGTCGGTTCTATGTCTTTCCAGCTTTATGTCGGAACCGTAGGCACGCCAGAAGGTTCGTTGACGCCTTTGGCACCTATAGCGCCGACCAGTTTCAGTACGGAAGGCCGGATTTTTAACACGGTTATTGACGTTACAGCACAGTTTCCAGCTGTTTTTCATGGAGGACTCGGGACGTTTCAAATCTTGGCGTGGTCCAGTTCCTTTGCCACGTATCAGGAGGCGGCAAACGGCGGCGGCTTGGTCGGGAAATCTACTCTCTTCGTTACTTTTACGAGTCCCAATACGGTCCCACCGTCCCTACCGACAAGCCTAGCTGGTCTTTATCCGGGCTTCGCGGTAAATCCCGTCCCGGAACCAGCCGCATGGACGTTGCTGACGCTGGGTGGTGCGCTGTTGTGGCGATTTCGTCGGCAACGGCGGCGGTGGCCATGAATTCGGGGATGGGCAACGTGGGGTTGAAGCGCCGGAATGCGGCTGCAAGCAACGACGCATACCATGCGTTTCCGTTCCCCCAGCGCCGGCGGTCAATCCCGCCACGAACAAGCTGGGTCACTTGTATGTGGCGTATGCCGATCGGGGTACGAATGCAAATGACAAGGCAGACGTTTTCTTCACAGGTTCGACGGACGGCGGCACCAACTGGATAAGCCCGTTGCGCGTCAGTACCGACTCAACCACGAATGACCAGCGGATGCCGGTGCTTACCGTGGAGCCCGACGGCACACAACTGTTCATGGCTTGGTACGACCGGCGCAACGATACGAACAATTCATTGATTGACGTGTATGGCCGTTTCGGAACGACAGCGGCGAACGGCAGCGTCAGCTTCGGCAGTGAGTTCGTATCAAGCTGAAGTGGCCTCAATAACAAGGGACTCTCCTTTTTACCTATGCGAACCCACGATATAAAAGCGCTGCTCACGATATTGCTGTTCCTGACAGGTGACGCAGCCAGCGTCTTGGGCCAAGGGCAGGTCCTCCTTGGCAATAACGCGATGTCACTAATACGCATTGGGGATCCTGTCAACGGTCCTCCAATCCCGATCAGTTCGATGTTCTTCCAACTGCATGTCGGTACTGTGGGTACTCCGGAGGGTTCGTTGACACCGTTGCTTCCTGTGGCACCGACGAGTTCTACTACTGAAGGTCGGATTTTCAACACCGTGATTGACGTTAGTGCGCAATTTCTTTCTGCTCCGCCCGGATTTGAAGCAATCTACCAAATCTGGGCATGGTCCCGTTCGTTCGCCACGTATCAGGACGCTGCTAATGGTGGGGGATTGGTCGGCAAGTCTATTCTGTTCGTGACTTATACCAGCCCGAATACGGACCCTCCTTCTGCGCCCACAAGCCTTGCCGGCTTATATCCAGGCTTTGCCGTATCGCTGGTTCCCGAGCCATCCACATGGGCGCTGCTAACTTTGGGCGGAGTAGGTTGCTGGCAGGTGATTCGGCGGCAACGGAGGAATTCTCGGTAAGTTTTGACAGTGAGCCGATGCTGGTACCGACGGGTAAGCCGGACGGGACGAAACTATTCATGACTTGGTACGACCGCCAAAATCCTTTCCACGAAGTCAGGGTTGCGTCTTAATCATCAACATCTTGCGCAGCTTCAGGGTGCGGGGAGTCAACCCGCGAGTTCTTCGAGAAATTCTCACCGTGCAGCCAGTTCAACCGCTGAACTGCGTCCGGCCAATCGTTCATACCCCCACCGCAACATCCGCTCGGTGGTTTCCCAACTCACGCACGCGTCGGTGATGGACACGCCGTACTGTAGTTCGGTGACCGGTTTGGGGAAAGGCTGGTTGCCTTCGTGCAGGTTGCTCTCGATCATCACACCGATGAGCGAGCGGGTACCGCCGAGGCGCTGCTCGATCACGCTGCGCCATACATCTTCCTGTCGCGCGAATTGTTTCGCGGAATTCGCGTGACTGCAATCCACCATGAGCACGGGCGGCAGGTGGGATTGCTTCAAAACCGCCTCCGCGGCGCGAATGCTCTCGGCGTCGTAATTGGTCCGGGCGCGACCACCGCGCAGGACAATGTGGCCGTCCGGATTGCCGTTCGTGCGCACGATGCTCGTCACGCCGTCCTGGTCAATGCCCAGAAAGCTGTGCGGGTGCCGCGCGGCGCCCATGGCGTCAATGGCGATCTGCAGGCTGCCGTCCGTGGCGTTCTTGTAGCCGATGGGCATCGAAAGACCGCTCGCCATTTCGCGGTGCGTCTGGGATTCGGTCGTGCGGGCGCCGATGGCCGCCCAAGTGACGAGGTCCGCGATGTATTGCGGAACGATGGGATCAAGAAACTCCGTGGCCGTCGGCAAACCGATGCCTGTAATTTCCACCAGCAAACGACGGGCGATCTTCAATCCGGCCTCGATGTCCTGCGAGCCGTCCAGGTGCGGATCATTGACCAGGCCCTTCCAACCGATGGTCGTGCGTGGCTTCTCGAAATAAACGCGCATGACGATCTCCATTTGATCGGCGAATTCGCGGCGCAGTTCGTTCAGCCGCGCGGCGTATTCCCGGGCGGCCGGTTCGTCGTGGATTGAGCACGGGCCCACCACCACCAGCAGGCGGGGATCGTCCTGCCGCAGGATGCGGATGACGCGCTCACGGCTGCGGGCGACGGTGGCACTGGCGGCTTCACTGGTCGGAAAGTCGGCTTTCAGCGCGCGCGGTGTGGAGAGGCGCACCAGTTCGCGGACGTGCAGGTCTTGCGTTTTGAACATCGCGCCCAGTATAGCGGGAATCTGGTGATTTCAAGCCGCGAAAATTTTGAGGAAAGGGTCATCCATTTCATCATTCCTGGCCAGTTCCCCACGCCCGTCGTCATGCACTGCCCGTCCCGCACTGGCAGCAGCACCTCCATTCCGGCATTGCTTTGCGCGGCGCGCTTTGGTGTTCTTTCTGCCCGGTAATCTATGAGCGCACCTGAGTCCAACCCGAAAACCCAATTTGCCACGCCGCCCTTTCTGCCCGGCGCCAACCGCAAATTGATGGTGGCCAACCGCAGCGAGATCGCCATCCGCATCCTGCGGGCTGCGACCGAACTGGGTTTCCGCACCGTGGCCATCTACGCGCAGGAAGACCGCCTGGCCATTCATCGCTTCAAAGCGGACGAAGCCTATCTGGTGGGTGAGGGCAATGGTCCGGTGGGGGCGTATCTGGACATCCCCAGCATCATCACGCTGGCCAAGGAAAAGGGCGTGGAGATGATCCACCCGGGCTACGGATTTCTGTCGGAGAACGCCGAATTTGCGAAAGCCTGTGAGACTGCCGGTATCATGTTTATCGGTCCGCGGGTCGAATTGCTCCGGATGATGGGCGACAAGACGGCGGCCCGGGCGCTGGCGGAGAAGGTCGGCGTGCCGACGTTGCCCGGCACGGAGGACCCCATTGTGGACCGCGACAAAGCCATGAGGGTCGCGAAGGAGATTGGATTTCCGCTGATTGTCAAAGCGGCATTCGGCGGGGGCGGACGCGGGATGCGCGTGGTGTCCAAGCCGGGGGAACTGACCGACGCGCTGGAAGAAGCGCAGGGCGAGGCGGGCCGCGCGTTCGGCAATCCGGCGGTTTTTCTGGAACGCTACATCCCGCGCGCCAAGCACATCGAGGTGCAGATTCTCGGTGATCGCCACGGCAACGTGGCGCATCTGCACGAGCGGGATTGCTCGGTGCAGCGCCGGCATCAGAAGGTGATTGAAATCGCGCCGTCGGTCGGCTTGGACCCGCGCGTGCGTCAGGAATTGTGCAATGCCGCGGTAAAGCTATGCCGGGCCATCAAGTACGATAACGCCGGCACCGTCGAGTTCCTCCTCAATCAAGACACCAACGAGTGGTTCTTCATCGAGATGAATCCGCGCATCCAGGTGGAACACACGGTGACCGAGATTATCACAGGCGTGGACCTCGTGCGGGCGCAGATTCTGGTGGCCGATGGTAACCGGCTGCACGGGGCGCAGATTGGCCTTCCCTCCCAGTCGGAGATTCCGCGCAATGGTTATGCGGTGCAGTGCCGCGTGACCACCGAGGACCCGGAGAACAAATTCAATCCGGATTATGGCCGGATTCTCACCTATCGTTCGTCCGGCGGCTTCGGCATCCGGCTCGATGGCGGCATGGGCTACGCCGGCTCGGTCATTACGCCGTTCTACGATTCGCTGCTCGTCAAAGTTACTTCCTACGCGCAGACGTTCGACGGCGCGTTGCGGCGCATGGATCGCGCGCTCCGCGAATTCCGCATCCGCGGCGTAAAGACCAACATTCCGTTCCTCGAGAATGTCATCCACAACGAAACGTTCCACACCGGCCAGGCCACGACGACGTTGATTGATACCACGCCGGAACTGTTCAAGCTCAAGTTGCGGCGGGACCGCGCCACCAGGCTGCTGGCGTTTCTCGGCGACGTGACGGTGAACGGCAACCCGCAAGCCAAAGGGCACGTAATCACAGAGCCGTTTGAGCCAGCGCGGGTGCCGGCGTATGATCACAAACAAGCTCCGCCGGCCGGCACGCGACAGTTGTTGCTGGAGCTGGGGCCGAAGAAGTTCGCGCAATGGGTGACCCGGCAAAAGCCGTTGCTCGTGACGGACACCACGTTTCGGGACGCGCATCAATCACTGTTTGCCACGCGCCTGCGCACTTACGACATGCTCGCCGTGGCGGACGCGCTGGCCCGGCGCGTGCCGCAGTTGTTCAGTCTGGAGATGTGGGGCGGCGCGACGTTCGACACGGCCCTGCGTTTCCTGCACGAGGACCCATGGATTCGCCTCCGGACCCTGCGGCAGAAGCTGCCGAACATCTGCTTTCAAATGCTCTTTCGCGGCTCGAACGCCGTCGGTTATTCAAACTATCCGGACAACGTTGTCGCGGGTTTCGTCCGTCATGCCGCCGCGTCCGGCATGGATATTTTCCGCCTGTTTGACTCCCTGAATTATCTGCCGAATCTCAAGGTGGCGATGGAGGCGGTGCAGGACACGCCCGCCATTTGCGAGGCCGCCATCTGCTACACCGGCAACATTCTCGACCGGTCGCGCACCAAGTACTCGCTGCGTTACTACGTGAAGCTGGCAAAGGAACTGGAACGCATGGGGGCGCATATCCTGGCCATCAAGGACATGGCCGGGTTGTGCCGGCCTGCTGCGGCGCACAAGCTGGTCAAGGCACTGAAGGAGGAAATCGGTCTGCCGATTCATTTCCATACCCACGACGCGAGCGGGACCGCCGCCGCGTCCGTGCTCGCCGCCAGCGAGGCGGGCGTGGACATCGCCGACATGGCCATCGCGTCCATGTCCGGCTCGACAAGTCAGCCAAACCTGAACTCGCTGGTTGCCGCCCTGCAATGCACCCGGCGCGATACGGGGCTTGATCTTGATGCTTTGAATGAGTTCGCGGATTACTGGGAGGAGGTGCGCGAATATTACGCGCCGTTTGACAGCGCGCCGCGCACCGGCAGTGCCGAGGTTTATCTGCACGAAATGCCGGGCGGGCAGTTTACCAATCTCAAGGAGCAGGCCGCGGGCATGGGTTTGGCGCGGCACTGGCCGGAAATCGCCCGCACCTACGCCGAAGTGAACCGGCTTTTTGGCGACATCGTCAAAGTCACACCCAGCAGCAAGGTGGTCGGCGACATGACCATGTTTCTGGTCACGCGAGGCATCAAGCCCGCGGACGTGCTGAATCTCGAGCCGGGTGACACGCCGTTTCCCGAGTCGGTCATTGACATGCTCATGGGCGGCCTGGGCAAACCGATGGGCGGTTGGCCGCGCAAACTGCAACATGTCGTGTTGGGCAAACGCAAACCGCTGCGCGGCCGGCCGGGCGCCTCCATGAAACCGCTAAACTTCAAGAAAGTTGAAACCGAACTGGCGGCGCGGCTCAAGCATGAAGTCACGGAGGACGATGTTTACAGTTACGTGATGTATCCCGAAGTATTCGCCGATTACGCCCGCAAGAGCCGCGAGTATGGCGACCTGTCCGTGCTGCCCACGCCGGCCTTCTTCTACGGGATGAAAGTGGGTGAGGAAATCTCCGTGAACATCGAGGAAGGCAAGACGTTGTTCATCCGACTGGTGAACGTGAATCCCGTGGATGCGGAAGGTCGCCGGGCGGTGTTGTTCGAGCTGAACGGCATGCCGCGGCAGTTGACGATTGTGGACCGCTCGGTGCAGCCCAAGGCGAAGCCGCGCGTGAAGGCGGACCCGGCGGCGCCCACGCAAATCGGGGCGCCGATTCCGGGACTCGTCACCGCGCTGACCGCCAGTGTCGGCACCAAAGTCGCAAAAGGTGACAAACTCCTGACCCTCGAAGCGATGAAGATGCAAACGACGATCTATGCCCCGTGTGACGGAGTCGTCGAACAGACCTTCGTCCACATCGGAGAAACCGTGGAGAGCAAGGATCTGTTGATGCGATTGCGAGAGGCGTGAGACGGTGTTTCCGCAGGCGCAGCGCCAGATTGCGGTTACTCAGGGTTCGCGAGTGGTGAAGCGCAGGGAATTCTGCACCGCCGCCGAGGCCAGGATACCTTGAAAGTCCTTGGGGTCCTGGTAAAAGTAGGCGGCCCGGCTGTTGCCCGCCGCGTCCCAACTGTGGAAGAACGACATTTCCCGCGCGCGGATCCAGCGGGCGGACCCGTCGGCGAAGACCTGGTTGCCGCCCGCAGGCCGGGCTGACCGCGAGTCGCGATGCGGCGGCACGCCAGTGAAAATGTCCCGGTCGTCAAATCCCCACGTGCCACTGATCTTCATGACGGCATCCGCCGCCAGCGTCCAGTGGGGTTGGGACGAGCCCAACTTGATCGGGCTGTACGAGCGACCCATTCCGCCGGTGAATGCCGGATTCAACCAATTGGTAATGCCACCGAAGTACTGGTAACCGATCACCCATTGCGTGTAGGCGGGTTCATACACCGGATACTTGGGAGGCCGGCTTGGACAATTCCAAATGGTGGCGGTGTGATTGGATTCCACGTTCAAACCCACCGTTTTGGCCGCGGTGGCTTCCGGCGGGTTCAAGGCCACTTGCACCACGTTCTGCCGCGCTTCCACCACCCGATCCGAGTTGTCCAGCGCGTACACATGCATGCCCAAGCCCACCTGCTTCAGGTTGTTGACGCAGGCAATACGTTTGGATCTCTCCTTGGCTTTCGCCAGGGCGGGCAAGAGCATGGCTGCCAAGATGGCGATGATGGCGATGACCACCAGGAGTTCGATCAGCGTGAACGCACGGTGGCGCGTTCCTGGATCCGCATCACAACGGCAGAGCTTCGACTTCATGATTTCATGATTTCATGCGGGTCGCACCCGGGTTCCACCACTGTCACCACGTTGGGTAACTTACCGGCCGGAAGAACATGGTGCCGTCGCCTACGGGAATCTCAAACACCGAAACCACCGAGTTGGCCTCAACCGGTGCGAGCCCGGTATCCGTCCAGTTTCCGCTGTCCAAGACTGGCGATTGATGGATGAACACGGGTTGGCCGGGGTAGTCGGTAACAACCATGATCCGGATGATGTCGTCCACCCGCACGGCCTGCGTAATGTGCGTGCCGACCGGATTTGCCACCAATCGGATGGCATTAACAAAAACCGCCACGCCGTCGCTCTCGGCCACTCTGATACCCTCAAGCTCCAGAGTGCCCGTCGCCGAGGCGATGAACACGCCGCCGAAGGTGTATTGATAATCACGGGTGGGAAGCGTGGCCGCGCCGCCGTTGAAGGAATAGCCGTTGGTGATCACCAACGGCACGCCGGAGGATACTTCCGCCCAATCCGACACCCGGCCGAACGTCGCTCCCGAGCTGCCCGCATCGTAAGACCACACGGTCAAACCGTAGGGCGTGTCGGGCACCAAGCGTTCAATCAGCACGCGCATACCCGTGCCGGCGCCACTGTTGTTAAACACAAAATCATTGTAGAGCTGGGCCTGGGTGAGCAAGGGCGGGTTGTTAACCACCGGGGCCACGGCACTGCCAATGCGATCACGCCCCTGCAATGTGCTGCCGCCGACACTGGTAAAGGTGACTCTTACCGCATTGTCGAAGGTTCCGCTGGCAGCGCCCACGGACCCGGAAGCGAAGGTGATGGCCGAGAATCCCGGTTGCACGGGGTCAAGTGTTGCCGTGCCGGTCAGTCCGATGTCCAGTTTCAGCACTTCACCACTGGTCGCCGGCGACCAAGGCGTGACGTACAACAGCGCCACGCTGCTGGTGACGGCACCGGCTATATTGGTGATGATCACGGAATAAGTGGAGTTGGACTCAGCCACCTGCACATTGGGCAGACTTAACGTGCTGGTAATGGCACTGGGGTTGAGGGCTTCAGAGATCGGTGTCCCGTCTTTGCGCCATTGGTAGTGTAGCGGCTCTGATCCAGAGGCGAGCACCGAGAACGTCACGTCGTCACCCACATAAACATTGCCGGTACGGTCCTGCGGTTGAGTGACAATTCCCGGCGGCGTGACGCCTTCGGGAACCGGCACGCCCGCAGTCATGATCTCCTGAATTTCGGTCCACGTCAGCACGCGGTTCCACGTGGCGACCTCGTCAATGTCGCCAAAGAAGAAATTTCCCGCCGCCGAGCGCAGGACGGCGCCGAGGGAGGTTTGGTTGAGGGTCAGGGAGCCGCGCGTGTAGTTGTAGTCCGTTTCGTCCAGCACGCCGTCAACATAGAGCTTGCCCTGGCCGTTGGCATCGGTCCAAACCAGATGATGCCAGGTGCCGTCGAACACCGCACGCGTGGACTTGCGCCCCACAATGGCGGCGTTCACCCCGTTGTCATCCCGGACAAACACCGTGGCGGAGGGGGTGGTGGCCGTGTTGTCCGTGCCGAGCGTGAACAGCGGATTGTTGAAACCCCCATCGCGGCCTTCGGAAAAGACCCGCCGGTCGTTTTGCGACGTGAAATCGCCACGCACCCAGAGTGACACCGAGTAGTTGGTGCTGTTGTAGATCGGTGCGCCGTTGGTGCGGTACGTGTAGGTGTTAACGAAATCGAATGTCAGTGCGTTGCTGAACTGGCCGGACACGATCTCACTCCCGGGGAAGAAGCCCTCCAGCACCATGTTCTGGCCGAAGTGCGCCTCTGGCGAAATCGCCTTGTCTCCCTCCTGAAGGATGACATCCAGCGGCCAGTAATTGACCAAGCCATTCTCCACGTCGGCGGCAGGATCAGGCAACACGGTCAACGTGGCATTGGTGGTGATGGCAAAGCCTCCGGGATTCGTCACCGCGAGCGAGTAGAAATCGCCCGTTTCGTTTACGGTCAACCCGGTAGCCTGGTAAGTGCGCTCCGTGGCGCCCGGGATGGGAGAACCGTTGCGCGACCATTGGTAAGTGAATGGGCGATTTCCGTATCCGGTGACGGAGAACAAGTGCCAGTCGCCCGTGTGCTTCACGGCGTCCGCCGGCACGGAGGTCAGCGTCATGGGGCGCGGCGGGACGGGCACGCCGGGTGTGTAAACCCCGTTAGTCACAATCTCCTGAACCTCAGCCTGCGACAACGCGCGCTCCCACACGGCCACTTCGTCAATCTGCCCATTGAAAATGGCGCCCGTCGAGACTCCCGCCGCCCCGCGCACCAGCGTACCAATGGCAGTCGTTTGCAGGGTGAAAGTGCCTCCCGGCGTGTAATTGAAATCCGCCGGATCCAACTCGCCGTCCACGTAGAGTTGAACGCTGCCATGGTTATCCACCCACGCAATGTGATGCCAGGTGTCGTCAAATACGATGTTGGTGGAAACCCGGTGGTTGACCAAGGTAGTGCCGCCATCGGTGCGTATGATGACGTCCAGCTTGGCGTTGTTCCCCGCCGCTTGGCCGGTCTGGATGATGAAGAGCGGATTATTGCTGTCCAATCCGCCCTCTGCGTACAGGTACTTGGCCGTTTGATTGGTGCCTTTCACCCACATTGCCACCGTGTACGCCCCCGCTCGATAGATGGGCAGTCCGGTGGGCCCATTGTCTGGGGCATGCAAATTGGTCAGATATGTACTTGGGCCAGTAAACGTAAACGCATTGCCAAATTTCCCCGGGCTCACCGCCGGACTCCCGACGATGCTCATGGTGTTGTCGAACGACAAATCCGGCGTCGAGGCGCCGGCGTCAGTCTCCAGCGGCCAATAGGACACCAATCCGTCAATCACCGCCGCGCGGGCTGCGACCACGGAAAGCAACGCCATCAAGGCCAATAAGGCAACTTTGCTGCTGAGTTTAGTTCGGATTGTGCCGGCGGATTGCCGCATCGAAGTTGGTTGTAGGTTCATAGTGGATGGGGTTTGTGCGTGGGTGAGTAGCGGAGTATGTCAGTCGCGCGAGCGAAGCAGAACTTAAACAAATCATCAACCAACCGCGATTGCCTTGCGATGATCCTAAGCAAGCTGTGCTCGAATAATCGGAGATGGACAAATCTCATAATGTGCGCGCTGGGTTGGCTATGAAGTGGACTATAGGTCCTACATCTTGCGTGGCAAGCCCTAATCTCCCATCCAGTCCAGGACCCGAAGGACTGTAGCTCTTCGCCAATGCGGTGAAGTCGCGATCCGGGTGACTGTCAAAACTCAGGACTCGGCGCCAAAGAAACAACCGCTTGGGCGTTGTAGCCGGGCCAGAATTGGCGGTAATTGACGAGAGATGGCAACGCCCCCGCTGGCCCGTTCTTTGCTTAACGAATTTCCATGAACGCGCTCGCTTTTAGAGTCAACCGGAAGAACGGCGACTACGTCAAACCCACCATCGTTCCGGCCCATGACGCCGAGGAATCGCACTTTAGCGCGATGGATGGGGCCATCGCCACCTTCTTTCTGCTCTGCGTCAGCGGACTGATTTACATGCTCCTCAGCTAGGTCCGGGACCACGAATCCCCAAGTCATCGCGGAAATTGTTCGCGCCCCCGTGGCGTTGAATGGTCGGGCAAAGCCGGCGGCGTGTTTGTGCTCTGGCCGCGGAAGGCCGAACGCAACAGCCAGTGCCTTTTCAATCCCTCCACCAAATCATTCGCATCCACGACGGCCTTGGAGATGGTTTCCAGGATGTTGGTGTTCGCTTGAACCTGGGCGTTCAGACTTCCGGTGATCTCCGCCAGATTGTCGAGTGAGCGGGCGAGGTTTTCCACCAGCACGGTCAGATTGGTATCGGCATGCGCGATGGCGGCGTGTGCGCTTTCCAAAGTCGTCCCCACCTGCCGTTGTGTCTCCGTCCCCAGCAGCCAGACTCCAAGCCCACCTGGCTCGCGGAGCTGCGAACTGATCTGCGAAAGGTTCGTGGCCGCTGGTCGCGCTTCCGCGGCGAGCGCGTTCAAATTGGACGTCAAACTCACAGTATTGGCCAGCACACCGCCGATTTGGTTGGTTAGCGCAAAGAAGCCCGGAAGCGCCAGTTCGACCTGGCTCACCAGTTTCTCCAAGCGCTCCGTGACCGCGGGTGATTCGTCGGCGCGCAACCAGTAGGGTTTGTTCGTCCGCGTGTAATGCTCGTAACGGCCCTCACGGTCGTGCCAGATGGCGGTCATGAATTTGCGTTCCTCGCGCGAGTCGAACGCCCGCAGCCGGGTTCGCCCCAAGGCCCGCAGCCGGGTGAGATTGGTCTGGAACAGGGGGGTCAAGACGGGCATGGCCAACTCCGCATCCTCGAGATAAACATCTTCCGCCAGCTTCCAATGTTGCGCATCGGACAGACCATCGGCTTCCTCCATTGTGAATTCCTGCATGGGATTGAAAATGTAAATGGGGCAGCCCTCGGTGCCCTTTGTGACTTCCAGCACCCGTTTGCCCAGGAAGTCCGCCGTGGTGACCCGCGCCCGCGAACCGACGGTCCAGAGGTAGCCGTAGTTCGGTTCTCGAATCTCGAATTCAACATAGACGTTGTAAAACTCCCACGGCGGCATCGGTTCAATCCGGGTGATTTGGCCCACCTCGAATCCCATCAGCATGACCGGGTCGCCAACCCGCAGCCCCGTGGCACGATCCACCAACGTGAAAAACGGCGCCCGCGTCTTGAACCAACCTTTGCGTTGCGCAGTCGTATAGACGTAGTAAGCAAAGCCGAAAACCAGCATGGCCGTGGCCAGGGTGACAAACCATCCCACCGCACGCTCCATGCGGCTAAGGCGGGTGCGAAGTTGCGGAGTTAAATCCTGTAACGCCATGACCGTGGTGTGTTCGCGGTTTGCCTCATCGCCATGATGCCAACAGTTTCAAAATCCAGACTCCGGGTCAATTGCCAGCCGGCGGCGCCGTCAACAGTTCCTGCACCGCCGCGTTGTGGCACATCTCCAACTCCGCCCAATCCCGGAACACCGTCAATCGTCCGCCCGCCAGACACGCGATCTGTTTCGCGCGCGAACGCCACAGTCCCGGGCGGGACAAATCATCGGTCGTTACGACCAGCGTGAGCGGTTTGTCCGTGGACGCATGCTGGCCGCCCGCCAGGCGGTCGAGGAATCGCAGCCACCAATGGGTGTGGCGGGCATCCAGTCCGGCAAGCGGATTGTCCAGCAGCAGCACGTCCGGCTCGAGGGCCAGCGCCCGCGCCAGACCCGCGCGCTTCTGCCAGTTGCGCCCCACGTTGCCCGGCGTGAGATGCGCGTAGGGCAGAAGGCCGGTCACTTCGAGGAGCGCTGTCACCCGCGATTCAATCGTCTCGCGAGACCAGTCCCGATGATACTTGAGTGGCAACGCCACGTTCTCAGCCAGCGTCAGGCGGCTGAACAACTGTCCCCCGTCAAAGACAAACCCCAATCGTAGCCGCTCCGCCAGGTTTTCCTCCGCGAAATCCGGCATGCTTTCGCCAAACAATCGGTATGTTCCACAGCGGGGCGACATCAATCCGGCAGCCAGCATCAGCAGATCACTCTTGCCGGCGCGTTGCGCTCCGGCCAGGACCCAGAAGTCTCCGGCGTTCACCGTCCAGTCCAGATTCACGGCGACCGTCGTGCCCGGGCTTTTCAACGCGCACACATTTACAGCGCGCATTTCGATGACCGGCACACCGGAACTGGTTGTCAGATCACTCATCCCGCAGTGAGGTAAACGATGATGAACAAGGCGTCCAGGAGCACACAGGCGATGACGCTTTGGGCCACCGCGCGCACCGTGGACCGGGAGATTTCATCCAGATGCAACGGTTGCGCCAGCCCGTGATAACAGGTGACGATGGCAATGATGAAACCAAACCCGCAGGTCTTGAGCGCCAGCAGAATGAAATCCAGATAACTCAGGGCGCCGGCGAGCTGGTTGAAATAATCGCCCGGCGTCAACGGCACGTCCTGCAGGAACGCCCACAGGTAGCCGCTCACCAGGGCGCCGAGAATCAAATAGACCGTCAGCGAGAAAACCCCCGCCATCATTCCCACCACACGCGGGACGACCAGATAATGCACGGGATCAATGCCCAGCGCTTCGAGGGCTTCCACTTCGCCCAACGCCCGTGCCGTGCCCAATTCCACCACGTTGGCGGTGCCAATTCGCGCCAGCACCAGCAACGCCGTCAGCAACGGCCCCAGTTCACGCACCACCACCAGCACCATGATGCTGCCCAGATAGTTGATGGCGCCGACGCGCGTCAGCCATGACACCGTCTGGCCAATGACCAGGAAGCCCAGCGCGAACGCCACGAACAAGAACATCGGCAGCAACCGAACCCCGGCCCGGTAAATTTCCCGCCGCACCAACGGCCCGACTACTGGTTGCGCCACTCGCAACTTCCTGAGCATAACCCCCAGTGTGATCAAGGCAAACGCGCCCAGCCCTTGAACCGTCAGCACGCCCAGAAACATCAATCGCCCCAGATAATTGGCGTAGGAGTGCGGCAGGGGCGACCGCAACCGAAATGCCGGCGAGGCTTCGTCCACTGCGCTGACTTCGGCGTTCTGCATGCCCGCAACGTAACGATGCCGCTGCGGTGGTCAATGCCTGACTCGCCTCCCAACCCGGCGCCAGTTTAATCTGCTTTCCCGCCCGGCCCTCGCGCGGTTAAGGTTTTCGCCAGACGCAAGTTGACCAACCGACACATGGCGAAAAACATCGTTTACTTTGATCTCGAAACCCAGCGATCCGCCGACGAGGTGGGCGGTTGGAGCAAGATCAGCCGCATGGGCATGAGCGTGGGGGTGACGTTCAGCACGGCGCGTGGGGATTATCGCATTTACGGCGAACCGCAGGTGAACGATCTGCTGACCGACCTGCAGCGCGCCGACCTCGTCGTGGGATTCAACGTCCTGCGTTTCGATTATGAAGTACTGCACGGCTACACCGCGTTCGATCTGACGCAACTCCCGACGCTGGATATGATGGTGGACCTGGCCAACACGCTGCAACACCGGCTCTCGCTTGATTCGATCGCCACCGCAACCTTTGGGGTGGAAAAGACCGCAGAGGGTTTGCAGGCCATTCAGTGGTTCAAGGAAGGCAAGCTCCTGGAGATTGCGGAGTACTGCTGTTATGACGTGAAGCTGACGAAGCTCGTGCATGAGTACGGCGTCCACCATCGGCAACTTCACTACAACAACCGCTTTGGAAAGAAGCTGACGGTGCCGGTCAAATGGCAGGTTTGAAATTGCAGCGTGGCGGCAAGGCGCGCCAACGCACTCTCCACGCGCGGCGCGTCATACAGGATTGTGCCGTCGGGCTTGGTCTTTGACGGGCGGAACACACTGACGCCCATCAAAGCTCCCTCATGGTTGCGGCGGCGTCACGATGCGATACCAGCGAGCGCTGGAATCTGCGGGGATCGGGATGGACACGTTGACGACACCATTCTCCGGCGGCGCCGGGATTTGTTGCAGGCTCTCCCATACACCAGTCAAAGAATCCCCGCGTGACTGGAGGGTGTAGGCGCGGGTGGCCACGGCGTTGAACTGGAGTTCGAGCGTCGGCGGATTGCCAGCAGAGGAAGCAACGGCCACAAACTTCAAAACACTGTCCGGATCACGTGGATCGGTGTCGGCGATGAATTCCTGTTCGTTGGTGTGACCGTCCTCGTCGGGATCGGCGCCGGGGCCGCTGATAGTCGGGTCGAGCAGTTCGGCGGGCAGGAAGTGGCGGGCCAGCCACGAAGCAAACGTCTCGCCGCTGACTTCAATCGTAACATCATCGGTGGTTGTCAATACGCCATCGCTCGCCGTGAGGCGCAGGACATAGTTGCCAGGTTGCGAGAAGGTGGCGGTGGTGTGCGGAGCGTTGGTGGCGGCAAAGGCCACCTCGCCAGGGCCGCTGAACTTAGACCAGACCAGACTCAGTTGGCCGGGAGGGATCGGCAGGCCATCGTCCGCGACCTGGCCGGTTAGGAACGCGGAAGCAGAAAGTTCGATCGCCTGATTGGTGCCGGCATTGGCGGTGGGGCTGATGTTCGGCGGAAAGCCGGTGCCAGTCAGGTAGAGATTGAAGCCCAGATCGGAACTCGTGACATTCACCTGATGAACGCGCACGGCCAGGACGTTGTTGCCCTCGACGAGGAGGCTCGCATCCACGTCCCGCTCATAAAAAGTTAGTTCGTCCGCGCCGCCCACCACACTGCTGGCCAGAGTCGTGGCGGTGATGTTGCCTTCGGGCATGTTGCTGCGAAAGACTTCGACGCCGTTGAGATAGACAATGGCGCCGTCGTCGCGGGATAGTCCAACCTTCAGGGCGGTGATGGAAGCGGCGCTGGTCACACTGAAGGCGCGGCGGAACCAAGTGGTAACGTGCTTGTTGTTCGCGTTGCCGCCAAAACTGACGACCGTAGCCTCACCGTCTCCGCCATAACCGAGCCGCGCCGGGCCGCTGGGCCAGGCCGAATCATTGTAATCGGGATTGATCCAGTTCGCCGGCAGGTCGCCGCCTTGATCGTAGTACTTCCACACCGAGCCAGCCGGCACCAGGGTGACGGGCAGAGTGCTGCGTGTAACATTCACCACCACATCGCTGCTGGCGGCGAGCGCGCCGTCGTGAGCGGTAAGGCGCAGGAGGTAAGTGCCGACGCCGGGGATGTCCGCCGTGGTGTTGGTGTCGCCAGGTGAAGCGAACCAAACAGGACCCGGTCCGTTGAGTTGCGACCAATTCACGGTGAAGCCGGCGGGAGGATCCGGTAAACCGTCGTCGGTGACAGCGCCGGTCAACTGAATCGTGACGGGGAACTGCGATGCGTCATGCGTCTGCGTTGAACCGGCGCTGACCTGGGGCGGACGATTGCCAGTGTTGGGCAAACCAGGTGACGGCCCGCCGGGGCTGACCCGCCAGTTGGCCGGATCGTTGCCGTATTCGGCGGCAATCAGCCGTTCAAGCGAACTGCCACTGCCCGTCGGCAGCACCGGCCACGGCGCGCTGACGCGATAGCGGATTTCATCCACGGCGATCTCCGGCACAATGGGCTGGCCACCATCATCGAAGTCAGGATTGTCCGGTCGAAGCAGTTGAAGGTTTTCTCCGTTGCTCTGGAGCACACCGCTGAATGGGCCGAAGATCGGGACGTCCGACGGAACGCCAAACCGGGTGCGGAAAACTTCCGGGTCGCCGGAAACAATCAACAGCAAGCCATGGGGCGCCAGTTCGAGGCCCGGGGGAAAGGAATAGCCGATGCCGTTGACCCGCCAGGTGAGTTCGGGATGGTGGGGATTGTAGAGCAAGACCACGTCGGGGGTGATGTTCTTCAGTTCGAGAAACTGGGCATCCCCCGGCAGCGGTTGGCAGTGGATTTCACTGATCACCACCGGCCCGACCAGCGGCCCGGCATTGGTGGTGCCGAGGGTCAAGGCGCTTTGCGCCGGGTAATGAGCCTCGCCGGTGCTGATAACGTGACGTCCAAAGGAAACACCGTTGGCGGCGGCACCAAAGGCGAAGCCATGACTGTAGCCGGTGAGTTCGCCCGCCGCATTGCCCGAATACAAATAAACTTCCTCGCCGCGGGAACTCAGTGAGAAATTCGTCGCGGCTCCGGGCTGCGGGTTAAAGTGGTTCTCCGTGAACACAACGAAACCGTAGGCGGGGATAATGGTCGGCGCCGGGATGCGGAATTTTTTGGGCGTGGTGCGGCGGTCAGTGAGATACCAATGCCCGACGTCCACCGGAGTGGAATTAGGATTGTGCAGTTCAATGGCGTCCACCTCGGGCAAGTCGGTGTGGGTGAGCACTTCATTGACCAGCACGGGTGGAATGTTGACCGGGGCATCGTCGCTACCGGGTGAGCCACCGACGGCGCTGCTGGCGCGCCAGTTGACGGGATCATCCGGATCGGGATTCAAATTGGGATTTAGGGGCACGAGCGAAAAACCACCGCCGTCCGGGGCGACGGGCCATGGTTCCACATCTGAATAACGGACAGAAAAGATCGTGGTCCCGACCGCGTGCGAAAGGGTGACGCGCTCGCCGGAGTTGGACAGTTGGCCCGTATAGACGCCGTCAAACGGAACGCCCGGATACCGGGCGGCGAAGCCGAGCGGGTTGCTGACAAGAACCACGAATCCGCCCGGTGCCAAGCGCGTACCTAACGGGAACGCGTAGCTGATGCCGGCGGTGAACTGGACCCCGCTGAGATCGAGTTCCTCATTCCCGACATTCTTCAACTCGATGAACTCAAGTTGCGTGCCCGTGAAATTGTCGGTGGCCGGGGGGTTGTACATCAACTCGGTGATAAACAGATCGGTGAAAGTCTGAATGACGGTGAACGTAGCCTCATTAAGCGCGCTCCAGGTGCTGCCGTTCCACACGCGGGCCTTGACCTCGCTGGTTTCTGTCAGCGCAATCGGGCCGCCGTAGGTGCGGGCGCCGGGCGAAATCGCCCCACCGGTGAGCCGGGGATCCGTGCCGTCCAGCGTGTAGTAGATCGTGCCCGCTGGCGCCGACATCGCGAGGGGAAAACCGTTGGTGATGTTGCCGCCATGTTGATTGAAGCTGGGCGCGGTGACATTCGGATAAAGCCCGGCGGAGCGAAGCTGGTTCAACACCACGCCGGAACGCTGGGGCAGAAAGTTGTTGAGCACGTTGTTGACGGCGTTCAACCAGTCGGTGCGAGTGAACGGGGCCGCACGTTTGGCGTCACCCCAACGGGCGGATTCACCCACCACCGCGCGATCCAGTTGCGCGGTCCGATTGGTAAAGATCTCGCGGCTGCGCTGCGGCGTCAGCACTCCGTTGTTGAAGAAATGCCGATGAACGTGGTCGGCCACCAACCAGCGGAACTCGGCGTTGGCCTGGAGTTTTTGGAAGACCCATTGCGGGTTGCTGTAGAGCACGGAAGAATCGCCTGCCGGATAAGGCCCCAGGCGGTTTTCGTTTACGTTCAGCAGCGTATGCTCGGCATCATGGACAAAGAAACGGAAGCCGTCCGCCCCCACGCGGTCGCGCACGCCGTAGAAATTATTGGGACGGGTGTTGCCGAGGAAGTTGGAAATTGGCGCATCCAGATTGCCGCCGTAGTAAATGATCAGCATGTAGTCAATCAGGTTGGGCAAATCCACCAGGTTTTCGTACGCGGGATTGCGCGTGCCGTCGGGATTGTTGCCCTGGACATACTGGTAGGCGGCGGTGGTGGCGAAGCCCGCCTGCGCCAGTTGATAAAGCCGCGTCCACGCGTCCAGATTTCCGTCCGTGGCATTGATCGTGTAGGGACCGGCCTCCACTTTCACTACGTCGTAGTCTTCCCGGCGACCACCGAAATAAGTTTCGCCATAGGAGGCTTCGGGTCGCTCGCAGGTGTTGAAGATACCCCAATACTGGCCGTTGATGTAAAGGTGATAGAACTCACCTCGTTCCGCGTGGTGGCCCATGGCGAGTTGCAGGTCCCGATTGAACTGATCCCGAACAAAGATGCCGCGGCTGTCGCCTTGAAAACTCCACGAGTAGTTCTGGAAGGTGCGCAGATCCAGCTTGTCGAACGTATCGGTGCCGTTATCGCCGAACATTGGATACTCAAGCTTTGAGGCGCCGTACTCGCCGCGGAAGAACAGGCGAAAGGCATGCTTGGGATTGTCCGTGCTGCGGCTGAACCCGCCCCGGATGCGAATCCCGGCCGGCACCTGAAATCCTTCCGTGCCGTCGGGATGCAGCAATTCAAAGGAACATGGCCGTTCCCAATCCCGCCCGTCCTGTCCGGGATTGGCATAAATGCCGGTGGCCGGGTCAAAGAGGTCCTTCAAGTCCATCACGACGGACAGAGTCGGGATGGCCTTGAGATCGTTGATGATCGTCGGTGCGTAGGTGGGGTGATTGACGATGTCCGGGTCCATGCCGTAGTCCACCACGTTGCCACCCCAACTGGATGGCCAACCGGACGGCGGCGCGCCAGTCGGGGACTGCAGGATGACATCGCTCAAAAAGACATAGGTGTAGGTCGCCACGGTTGAAGGCTGATATTGATCCCGAAACGTTGCGGCCCGAACCGTGCGCGTGCCATTGATCTGGAGTGGGCCAGCGTAGGTGAAACCATTGGTCAGCGACGGCACGGTGCCGTTGGTGGTGTAACGGATCGTGGCGTCCGGCGTGGGGGTGGTGAGCTCGAGTTGAAACGGGGTATCGTAGAAGCCGCGTTCGACATTGAAGCGGGGAATGCTGGCGAAGCCGAGCACGCCATCACCATTCAATGCCCCGGGAGTGGGTTGGGTGAAGTAAACGTTGGTAAGGGCGTTGACCTGATATTCGACCAGTTGCGGCAAAAGGAGAAAATTGGCATCCGCGGCGGACACGTTCAACCCGTGCAAGGCGAGCACATTGTTGCCGGAAACGAGCAGGCCGAGATGGTCGGACACATTGATGTCTTCGTAAGCGAGACTCAACGCAGCCGGGCGGGCGCTGGTGGCCGCCGAGTTCCATTGCGGCGAGGCCGGCGCGTTGCGACGGGCGATTTCCTGGCCGTTCAGATAGGCCACGAAACCGTCGTTGTATTGGACGCGCAGCGTGAGCGAATTGAGCGTCGCGGGATTGCTCACGTTGAAGGGCACGCGCAGGTACATCGAGGCGTTCACATTCCGCATCGGCGTTTCTACGTCGGTCGCGATGCTCGTCCGCAGACTGCCGCCGCCGCCGCCCGCCACCGGCACCGAGCGCACAGCCAGCCCGCCATTGGCGGTATCGCCCACGAGCCGGAAGTTGGTGGAGTCCCAGGCCGCCCGGTTGCCGGAAGCGGCGAACAGTTCCAGCCCCGCGCCGCCGCCGCGCTCGTAATAAACCAGCCGTAGCGAGTAATCACCGGCCACCGGGACATTGAAGACGCCCAGCGTGTCCGCGGGACCGCGAGGGTCGGGGAAGGCAATGACAAAACTGTCTCCGACGTTCAGCCGGAAACCATCGTCGCTGTTCACCCCAAAGGTCCACGGCCCGGCGCTGGGAATGTGAATGGTGGCGGTGACTTCGACCACGAAGTCCTCCACATCCACGCCAATGGTTTGGCCAGGGAAGGGATTGTTGTTACCGTAATTGCCCTCGCCCCCGGTGTTGAAGTAGTTGATCACACTGGCGTTTTCGGTAGTGACACTGACCTGTTGCGAGGGATTCGCAATCACGCCGTCCGCGGCGGCCAGGTTGTTTACCAGAATGTTGGCCTTGTAATTTCGTACCGCGAAACCGGCAATCTCAGTTTCATAGCCGAATCCGGTCGGCCCACTGATCCAGCCGGCGGGGCTGAATCCCGGTTGCCGCCAGGTGTCGCCCAGCGTGCCACTGGTGGGAACATGGGCTTGCGCCTGAGCGCCCGCCGCGAGCAAAACGTTGGTGGCCACGGATTGCCCCAAGCCGTACGACACATCGCGAAACTGTTCGGGGAACTGGGGCGCGAAGGCGGACTCAACGGTCACTCCGTCCGGTCTGACCAGCGCGAGATACTCGCCGCCGGCACCAAGATTGAAACTGGTGTGCAACTCCGCGCCGGCCACCGCGCGGTTCTTACTGGACGCGAACACCAGGAGAATCCCCTTGGCTGGCAGACTAACCGCGGGCAGCCGCCATTTGGTGAGTTGCGCAGCGTTGTCGGTGAGATACCAGCCGTCCAGATTCACCGTTGTATTGCCGGTGTTGTAAAGCTCGATCCAATCTGAAAAATCTCCGTCCTCGTCGGCCAGGGTTCCGCCGTTGCTGGCCATGAATTCGGAAATGACAACTTGGCCTTGAGTCTTGGTGGCGGAAAGAAACAGCCCCAGCATTAACAACCCAGACAGAACCAGGCGACGACCGCTGACAAACAACATCATGCGCGACAATATACCCATCCATCCGACCGTGGCAAATCTCCAGCCTTCAGTCGCCGGGGTGTTGCTGCTCATTGGGGACCAGCGACCACTGCCGTGACCGCCGGGTTGGATGTCGCGGACGCTTCGCCAGCATCGTGCTCCGCGATCCGTCGCTTCCGATCACGCGTAAATCCGGTGAAGTAGTTCGCGTCGCACCCTTTGGCGAAGGGGATGCGCGCCAGGCGTGGGTCTGCCCACAACAACCGCGACGATGCGGTGGGTGAGCAACCTTGCTTGCGCCGGCCAAAGTCGCACTGGCTTCCTTACGCCTATTATGCGGGACAACGGGGTTTCCTTGCTCTCGCCCATTGCAGGATCAAGCGTTCGAATGACGTTCTCCTTCAAGCAGAGAACCTCGTCGCTCGAAGCAAAACCGAGACGGGCGTGACGTTTCATTTCAGCAATCGGGAGCCGACCGAGCGGGAAGACTTCCCCAACTTCCCGAAACCGTCACCGCCGCCCGTCGTACCACGGATGGCACGAGGTGCGGTTGGTCAGCGTGCCCTTCTGATTGAAAGCCGCCCGCAGAAAGAACCACAACAATTCGCGTAGCGAGTAAAGTCGGACCTTGCGCGCGGAGGTGACCAGTGGATGTCGATGCAAGATGACTACTTCGCAGCCCATCTCCCGCGCCAGTTGGCGCAGACGCTTGCTCAAGTCGAGTTCCTCCCCGGCAAACAGTTCGTTGTTGAACCCGCCAATCTTCCGGAACGCGGCCGTCTCGCAAAAAATGAACGATCCGGCCAGGAGTCGCTGACTTCGGCTGAGGAAGTTCCAGAAGCCAGTAAAAAAGTTCGCCAGCGGATAGCCGTCCTCGAGTCGCACCGTGCAACCGCCGGCCAGACAGTGGCCGGCCTGAATTTGCTCGGCGACTTCGGCAAACAATGCCGCGCTGGGATGCGAATCGGCATCAATGAATAACAGCCAGTCGCCGGTGGCGACCTCCGCACCGCGATTCCGGGCACGGGCGATTTGATTGACCGGCTCGGACACGACGGTCGCTCCGCCGGCGCGGGCAATTTCGGCCGTACGATCGGTGGAGTTGTTGTCGCAGACGATCAATTCCGATTCCCAGGCGAACTGGCCGAAAGCGACGCGCGCCGACTGCACGCGGGCGAGGGTGCCGCCCAGCAGCCGCTCCTCGTTGAAGGCAGGAATGATGATCGAAATTTTCAACGCGGCGAGTGTGGGCGGGAGTTTGCATCGGGCTCAATCTTCAATTCTGACCGAAGGCGGCGGCCGGACGCGGAATAATCATTTGAACTGGGCTTGAGGAGCGTTAACTTACGGCTGCGGGTGCAGCATCCTTGGGATTCACCCTTTCAAACCTTTTACCGGAGACTTTTTATGGCCGAATTGAAAATGCAGGCGATCCCGTCCAAGGGCGGACGCTGGTTGCGGCGGCTCGCAATTATTGCCGCTGTGCTTGTCGTATTGTTGGTCGCGGGCTATTTCTTCCTCACCAGCAGTGCGTTCGTAAAGGGGTTTGTGTTGCCCAAGGTCGGCGCGGCGTTGAACGCGGAGATTTCCGTCGCGGACATCAAAGTCAGTCCCTTCTCGCAGGTGATCTTGCGCGACGTGAAGCTCACGCCCAAAGGTGCGGAACCGTTGCTCGCGGTGGCGGAACTGCGCGCGCGTTACCGCCTGTGGTCCATTCTCGGCGGCACGATTGCGGTCGAGGAAGTGGTGGTGAATTCCCCGGTGGTGACGCTGGTCGAGAACGCCGACGGCACCAGCAATCTCGATCCGCTGCTCAAGACTTTGGAATCAGCAGAACCGGAAAAGCCGGCAACTACTCCGTCACCGTCCGAGCCGACCGCAGTGGACGTCAAGACGGTGAGTCTCAACAACGCCACGGTGCGGCTGGTCACGCAGCTCAAGAGCGGCGGACGCGACGTGACCGAACTCTCGAATCTCAACGTCACCATTCGCGACATCAAGAACGGCCAGTCCGGCAAGCTGGATTTGAACGGAGGGTTGAGCATGGAAATGGCCGCGCAACCCGACTTTGAAGGCGGCACCTTGGGCGCAAAACTCCTTGGCGCGTTCACGTTCAAGCTTACACCCGATTTACAGCCGGCCTCGCTCCAGGGCGAGGCCACGGCGACGATTGAAAAGGCCGCCGGCCTTTTCGCCGAAGTGGCCAATCTCACCGCCAAGCTCGCTTGCGAAACTACGCCCACGGAAATCAAACAGGCGGCCGTGCAATTCAGCAAGGCAGGCACAGCGTTGGGCGAGGTGCGAGCGGGCGGGCCGTTCGCGCTGGAGAAGCTGGAGGGCAAACTCAAGGTGGAAGTGCTGTCGCTTGACCGGCAGGTACTGAATCTGGTGGGTGCGCCGATGGGCATGGATTTCGGCACCACAACCATCAATTCGGCCAATGACGTGGAACTGGCCAACGGCGGGGATCGCATTGCGGTGATTGGACAATTCAACGTTGCGCGGTTCCAAGTGATTCAGCAGGGGCAGGCCACGCCCACCGTGGATTTGCGCGGGGATTACAACGTGACGGTGGACCTGGCGGGCGAATCCGCGCTCTTGCGAACGCTGAACGTGCTTGGCACACAAGATGGACAGCCGCTGCTGCAAACCGAACTCACCAGCCCCATGCCCATTGCCTGGGGCAAAACCTCCGACGCGGTCGGAGATGCCGCCTTGAACGTTGCCGTCACGAATCTGAATCTTGCGCACTGGGAGGCATTTGCCGCCGATCTGGCGCCCGGCGGTGTGGTTGGCGCCCGCGTGAAGCTGCTTTCGCAACAGGGCGGCAAACAACTCACGTTCGAGGTGGCGAGCCAGGTGAAGGACTTCGCCGCGCAATTCGGCAGCAATCAAATCCAACGCGCGGATGTTCTGCTTTCGGCGCGCGGCGTGGCCACTGATCTCGAGCAGTTCAAGCTGGACGAGTACCGCCTGGAACTTGCGCGGCAGAATCAAAACGCCCTGACGGTTACGGGTTCGGGCACGGTCAACACCACCACCGAGGCGGCGGATTTGCAGATGGCGGTGCAGGCCTCGTTGGTGCAATTGCTGAACCTGCTGCCACAGCCCGATGTCAGCGTGACCGCCGGTGCGCTGGACTTCAAGGGCCGCGTCACGAATCAGGGCCAGACGCAGACCGCCGTTGGGCAACTGGCGCTCACGGAGTTCACCGGGGTCTATGACACTTACCGTTTCGCAAATTTTGGCACCTGGGTGGATTTTGACGTGGCGCTCAAGGATAACGTGGCGGACATACGCAAAGCGTCCGGCGTGGTGCGCGAGAACCGTGAGGCCGGCGGTCGCTTCGAAGCCGGTGGCAAATTTGACCTCGAACGCAACGCCGGTTCGCTCACCTTGACGCTCGCCGATTTCAACCAGCACGGCCTGCGTCCGTTCCTTGAATCCGCCCTGGGCGACAAGAAACTCGTTTCCGTGGCCTTGAACACCACGGCTTCGGCGACCTTGGGCGCGACCGGCGATGCCGACCTCAAGGCCGATTTGAAGGTCACGAACCTCGTCGTCAATGATCCCAGCGGCACCGTGCCCGCCACACCGTTGGAAGCGGCCGTGCAAGTGGACACCTCCGTCGTGAAAAATGTGGCCACGATCCGTCAAGCCCAGGTGACGCTGACACCCACTGATCGCGCGAAGAACCAGTTGAATCTGACCGGCACGGTGGATTATTCCGTTTCCAATGCCGTCACCGGCGATTTGAAACTCGCGGCGGAATCACTGGACGTTACGCGCTATTACGATTTGTTCAGTGGCGGTCCGACCACGCCGGCTGCGACCAAGCCCGCGGAGACGCCGGCCGCTCCGGATCAAGAACCGGAAGCGATGGACCTGCCGTTCCGCAATTTCACCTTCGCGGCGAACATTGGTCGCTTTTATCTGCACGAAGTGGACATCGCCAATCTGCAAACCACGGCCAAACTGGACGGCAGCCGTGTGGTGGTGAAGCCCTGTCAGCTCACGCTGAACGGCGCCCCCGTCAACGCGACCGTAGATTTGGACCTCGGTGTGCCGGGCTACAAATACGACGTCGCCTTCAACGCGCAAGCCGTGCCCCTCACGCCGCTGGTCAACACGTTCGTCTCCGACCGCAAAGGCCAGATTGGCGGCACGACCACGGCCAGCGCGGAGATCAAGGGCGCGGGCATGACTGGCGCGAGCCTGCAAAAAAACCTGGCCGGCCAGTTCAATGTCCTCTCCACCAACTTGAACCTTTCCATCTCCAATGTCCGCAATCCGCTCATCAATTCGGTGATCAACATCGTCATCGGCATTCCGGAATTGATTCGTAACCCCATGGCCACGGTCGGCAACTGGATTGGCAATCTGACGGGCAGCAGCAAGGGCGGTTGGGCGGATGAAATCACCGCCGCGCCCATTGACACCTTGCTCGTGCGCGGCACCGCCGGCAACGGGCGCGTGAACCTGGATCAGGCAGACGTTCGCAGCCGCGCGTTCCATGTTGCCGCCAGCGGCCCCATTACGCTCGCTCCCGTGCTGGACCACTCGACGCTTCAGATTCCAGTTTCGGTGTCCTTGAGCCGCGCCCTCGGCGACAAGATTGGCCTGGTGGACGCGAACACACCCACCAACGCCGTTTACGTCCCCATGCCGCAGTTCCTGACGATGAAGGGCACCCTGGACAAACCCAAACCAGATATCAGTTACCTCGCGCTGGGCGCCCTGGCGGCCAAGACCGGAGCGGGACTCGTGAAAGGTATTGGCGGCGCGACCGGTGAGAAGATTGGCGGCGCATTGAATCTGGTCGGTGGTATTCTCGGCGGCCAGCGCACCGCACCTGACACCAATGCACCTTCTGCGACTACAACCAATCAACCCGCCGCCACCAACCAACCGGCGGCGGACCCGGTGGGCGGACTGATCCGGGGAATTGGGGGGTTGTTGGGCGGCGACCGTTCCGCGAGCAAAGGCACCAATCAACCGGCAAAACCTTAGCGGATTCGCCGCGCGCCGTGCTTTGGCAAAACCGAGCCGTCACACGGTGGTCGCCAGCCAAAGAGCAGTATCCTTCCGCTTGGATGTTGCCCTGGAAATTGCTTCGGGAAATGCCTCAATCTGGCCCGGCGAAAACGCTCGTAGCGCAGGATTCCATCCTGCCGTATCGCGGATTTCCAATCCGCGGACCTTGGCCAGCACCAGCGTTTCCGAGCGTTCGGCCCGTCTGCCGAATGGAATTCGGCGGTACAGCAAATTGGAAATCTGCGCCACAACCTGACAAGACTCAGACATTACTGCTTCGGAAAAACTCCGTTTGACCTCGCGCGCTCTTTCGCCAAGCATCGGTCGCGATGAATGACGTGCTTGCCTACCTTCGCGCCAACCAAAAGCGCTTTGTAAACGAACTTTGCGATTACGTGCGCTTCCCCAGCGTGTCCGCGCAACCGCCGCACCGCCCGGACATGCTGGCCTGCGCGAAATGGCTCGTCGCCCACTGCCAGAACATTGGTCTCGACGCAAAGCTCTGTCCCACGGCCGGCCATCCCATCGTGCTCGCCAAGACGCCGCGCCAGCCGACCACGGGCCGCCGGCACTTCATGGTCTATGGCCACTACGACGTGCAACCGCCCGAACCCTTCGAACTCTGGAAGACGCCGCCGTTTGAACCGACGCTGCGCGGTCGTTCGCTCGTTGGCCGCGGCGCCAGCGACAACAAAGGCCAGAACCTCGCCCACCTCAAGGCCGTGGAGGCTTACTTGCGCACCGGCCAGGAGCTGCCGTGCGACATCACCTTTGTGATTGAAGGCGAGGAGGAAGTCGGCAGCAAAAGCCTCGCCGGGTTTCTGAAGGAACATCGCGCGGAACTCCGCTGCGACGCCGTGGTGGTTTCGGACACCGGCATTCCGGCAAAGAACCTGCCCGCCCTCACCTACGCCCTGCGCGGCATCGCGGCGTTTGAAATCATCCTGCGCGGCCCCTCGCGCGATCTGCACTCCGGCATCTTTGGCGGGGCGGTGGAAAATCCGGCCACGGCGCTCTGCCGTTTGCTGGCGAAGATCCATGATGCGAAAGGCCGCATTGCCATCCCCGGCTTCTATGACGATGTCGCGCCGCTGACCAGGTTTGAACGCCAGCAACTCGCCCGTCTGCCCTTCCAGCGCGCGAAGTTCCAGAAGTTTCTCGGCGTACCGCAGTTGTTCGGTGAACACGGCTTCACCCCGGACGAACAACGCAGCGCGCGGCCCACGTTCGAGATCAATGGCCTTACCAGCGGTTACCAGGGCGAAGGCAGCAAAACCATTGTGCCCGCCTGGGCGCGCGCGAAGGTAACCGCCCGGCTCGTGGCGCATCAGAAACCCGCGCGCGTGATCAAAGCCGTCCATGCGTTTCTGAAGCAGCATTGTCCGCCTACCGTGAAGCTCGAAGTTAAATCCGGTCACGGCGCGGAAGCTTACCTGGTTTCGCCCAAGAGCGCGGACGCCCAGGCGGCCCTGCGCGCCTTACGCAGTGCCTTTGGATGCGAACCGGTGTTGTTGCGTGAAGGCGGCTCGATTCCCATCGTCAATCAGTTCAAGAAAATCCTGGGCGCGGACACGTTGCTTTTGGGCCTGGCGTTGCCCGATGACAACGCCCATTCGCCGAATGAGAAGTTCGATCTCGACCTGTTTGCCGCCGGTCAGCGGATGAGCGCATTGCTCTGGCAGGAACTGGCGCGTTAACCTGCCGCAGCGCGCACGCTCCTCAGCTTGCTTGGAATCCCAGCTTGGTTGGATTATTCCGATTGCCTTGCGGACGGGGCGGTGGATGCCCGCAGACTCAGATTGCGCAGTTGCAGTTCCACATCAAACACCCCCGGCACTTCCCAGCCAATGACGATCCCGGTCAGCCGGTAATCCACCTCGTCGCGCGAACCGGCCATGAAGCCGCGCTGCCAGCCGGCGGCCAGTCCCTCGCGCAGGAGGGGCAACAACTCCCGGGCAAACGTCACCCATTGACCGTCGTGCGTGCTCTGGTTTGTGAACACGTCCGAGGCCAGCGTGTAAATGAACATCTTCGTGTCGCCGAAGTCCTGCGCTTGATACGCCGGCACCATCCGCGCGCGGTCATCATAAAGGGGAATGCCGAACCAGAAATACTGTCCATAGCCGGGCGACGCAGGATTCCGATTGGCCACCGTTAGAAAAATCAGGAACTGCGCCGCGTGCAGCGAGGGCGAGAAATCGTCCGTGCGGAACAGCTTCGAGCGGGTCAGCCGCGCCTCGACGTGAAACCGGCACGCCGCCAAGTCCGCGAGCGCAGGCGGCTGCTCGATTTCCTGTTGCACCAAGAGGTGAACCCAGGGTTCAGTGGGCGTTTTGCGCGCGCGACCCGCGTATTCCACGCTGGCATTCACACCGAGCGACAGATCCGCTCCGCCTTCACCAAGACCGACTCGCTTGGCCAGGTTGGTGAAACAGAGGAACCCGTCGGGCGACCGCTCCGCCCGAACTGCTTCCAGTGGCAACCGGCTGGACCATTGGCAGAGGTCCCACGTCGGCTTGGCGGACGCAGAAGCGTCGGTGACTTCGCCATAAACGACGCGCTTGCCCGGTTTCGGTTCGAGCAGCAGGAAACCGTTACGGAAATGCAGATCGCGAATCAGTTCGCGCTCGGTGACATTGGTCGCGGCCATCAGCGGCATCGCCCACAGCCAGGTGACTAGTGCCGTCACAACCACAGTCCGCGACAAGGTCGGGCGCGTTGCTCCATACGCGCCGCAACTGAAACCTGGCTTCCCAACGGCGCGCACGGAGTGACGCGCCCTACCATGTTGCGCAATTTGTTTCTCACGAGACTTGGCGCCAGTTGTTGGGTTTGTGTCAAAGCAATGCACCGCCGACGCCATGCGCCAGTTCACTGTCACGCTGTCCTGCGCGGTGCGACCGTAGGTGTCCTCGGCAGTGGCGGTGTAGCTGTTGTTGCCGCTGGCCAGGGTGGCGCCGGCCCGCGCCCAACTGCCGTCGGCATACACGTTCGCGTTGCCGGCGCTCAGGCCGGTGCCGCTGACGGCTACGTGATCCAGATTCGCTCCCGGCTGACTGGCCAGGCCCGCCACCGTGAGCGTCCCGCTGCGGGTGGCATTGGTCAGTTCATTCCGGTTGTTCACGCCAAAGGTTTGCACAAGTGCGTTGTTGGTCCGGTTCTGCAAGTTCCAGGCTTTATCATACGCATACCCGAACTGTTCCTGCAACCGCGCCGTTGACGCCCGGCTTGAAAGTCCGCCCACTTTTCTACAATAGCCGGGACTGACACGTTCTTGCGTTCTGGACTGACACGTTCTCGTGTTCAAAAAGCGCGTGACGGTTCGTTGCTAAAGGCCTTCTGAAAAAAAGAGTGCCAAAATCAAAAAAGCTAAGTAAAAGAGGACGAACCCCCAAACCACAAATCCCCCGATGATTGTCAATATCCGCACCCAGTACGGCTTGATGTACTTAAATATCGGATTAAGCACAACCAAGGCTGCGCTTAACACCAAGAAGCCCCAGTCAACCCACCACGAAACCGGGCCGAATGTGTGGCTCACGACTACGAACAACCCAAACACCAGCGCTGGTAGAGTTGCCAGGAATATGTTGTTCAATTTCTGGCGCATTGCGTCATTCGAAACATTTCGCCGGAACGGGCTTCGTGTAGCCAGGTGTGCCGGGTGGCTGTTTCGGTAAGTTCTCCGCCACAACACTCAACAAGCCACTGACATAGGAATTCGAGTTGTATTCATTTGGATCCGAAGGAATGGGCCAATACCTCAAGTCGTCTTTGTACTTCGCGTCCGTATCGAACAATTTCTGGATGAATTCATCCTCAGTCATTTTGTTGGGCACATGTATTTTTTTGGAAAAGTTATTGTTGGTACGATCGATATCGGTTTGCCTGTTGACGTTGCTCACAAGGCGAAGCCTTCCCTCGGGTCCAGCTCCAATCGTCGCGTAAAAGCGTCCGTCTTTAGTTTTGTTGTTCTTGAACCTAGAATCATCTTTCCACTTTTCTTGATTCTCAGGGATAATAGTGATTTTTGAGTGGTTCAGCTTTAGCTTCACCGGATGTGTTTCAAGGCACACTTCAAGGCCGAACAGATCAAGTAGGTTCACAGGATTGTTGCGGATCGCCCCGTAAAGATTCTGGTTGACGGCAATCCATGCCTCGAAGGACGCTTCGTCCGGGCCCGACTCAGCAACGGAGGTGCTGGGAGCAAGCATGAGCGGCAAACTGCCAGTGTCCCCGAGCGGATCCTGATTGATCCACCGCTGCAAATTCGGCTCGTAATAGCGGAAGCCGTAGTAGTACAAGCCCGCGTTGGCGTGCCATTCCTTGCTGCTGAAACGGTAGGTGTTCGCCTCCGCCAACGGGCTGGCCATGCCCAGCAGGTTGCCGTAAGGGTCATACTGATACCGCGCCACCACCGCTCCGTTCGTGTTCATCAACGCCGTGATGTTGCCGTTGCCATCGGCGTGGTAGTAGGCGTGGGGACTGGATGCTGGATGCTGGATGCTGGATGAGTCAGTTCGGGCCAACAGGCCGCCAATTCCACCCGCGCCTTGCAGACTGCCGCTCAGGTCATTCCCCCGCGTGTAGCTGATGGTTTTGATCGGAATGTTCGTGGAAACCTGCGGCTGGAAATGCCGTTCCTGCACCACGAGCATCCCGTCATAGACGTAGCGCACTTCGTTGGTCAGCAGCCACGCGCTGCCGGTCCACCGATGCTGTTGCAACACCCGCTTCCGCCCGAAGGCGTCATACTTCATGCTCTCCCGCCACGCGCTGGCCACATACACGTTGGTGAGTTGATTGGCTCGTACCCGTTCACATTTCATTCGATTTGTTAACGTCTTAATGAGCGACACGTTTTAGATCCAAACGGTTGCGGAGCGTCTCCTCAATAGCAAGTTGCGCAACGGTCAAAACAAACCGGCCACAGTAGGGAGTGTTAGCGGAGAGGTCAGGGTCATACACGCCACACTTGATGCTGAAATCCGGACAGTTTGTATTCAGGAATTCCAGCAGTTCGCTTATCAGCTTTACGTTGACTATTCGTAAGCCAACTTCGATGCCAAGGCTGCATGCGCTCCAGACATTGTCCGAAACGAACACCATATTCTCGCCGTACTTCGTACATAATAGCTTCTCCAGCGCGATGTTCAGCCTATCAACTCGAAGGCCGTGCTGATTCTGTTCGTCGTCGTCAACAATACGATTGAATCGGCCGGTTTCAATTCCGTCGTCGATCTGCTCCTCTGTAAGTAAGATAACTTTCATCGTATCCAAATGCCGCGTCACTTCCAGATTTCGCTAATCGGCCAAACTGCCTCGTCGACAGCGTGTCCAAATCCGCCGTTGACCCAGTCATAGGCAAAGCAGCCGGCCCCGACTACCGGAAACTTTCTTGCAGCTGCCCCGCCGATCCTCTTGGCTCCCGCAGCAACGGCGCGCTTCCTGGCGGCACGCTTAATGGCCTTGTTCATCTCGTCCCTGACTCCTTGGTTATAGGCTGCGATAGGACCATCGGGCTTTTTCTTGATCCTATCAACGAACTCTCTCGCTTCGCTCGGCGTCAGATTCTTGAAATTCTTGCCTTTCTGCTTCAGGAAATCGTCCAACTCGTCTTTTACAGCTCTTCTGCAATCAGCTTCTTTCACACCATTATAAGGCTTTCGGTTGTGGTCCTTATAATCAAGATGGTCGATTCTGGATTCCGGCTCGTCGAAGACGTTCTGGAGGGTCTGCGGAAGGTCTCGGCAAAGAGACTGAGGCACATAATGATGACCTTTGGGAGAGTGCCCCCATTCATCCACAAAACAGAGGGGGTCATTAAAGACAAAACCGTACAAGTTAAATCCACCCGCTTCCTCAATCGGATCCCGATTCAGCCACCGTTGCAAATTCGGCTCGTAATAGCGGAAGCCGTAGTAGTAAAGCCCCGCGTTGGCGTGCCATTCCTTGCTGCTGAAACGGTAGGTGTTCGCCTCCGCCAGCGGGCCGGCCATGCCCAGCAGGTTGCCGTAAGGATCATACTGATACCGCGCCACCACCGCCCCATTCGTGTTCACCAACGCCGTGATGTTGCCGTTGGCATCGGCGTGATAGTAGGCGTGAGCGGTTGCAGGTTGCAGGTTGAAGGTTGAGTGATCGCTGCGGGCTCGTAGCGCGGGTTTCCAACCTGCTGTATCGCGGATTTGCAATCCGCAGGCGTCGCCAGGCAGCAACGTCACGGAGCGTTCAGGCGGTCTGCCGAATGGAATTCGGCGATACAGCGGAGTGCAACTCCGCGCTACGGCCGGGGCTATCCCGAGCGTGGCGTTGGTCAGTTCATTCCGATTGTTCACGCCAAAGGTTTGCACGAGTGCGTTGTTGGTCCGGTGCTGCAAGTTCCAGGCTTTATCATACGCATACCCAAACTGCTCCTGCAACCGTGGCGTTGTCGTGTTCGCTTCCCAGCCCTTGGCCGTCTGCAACTGGCCGATGTTGTCGTAAGTGTAATCCACGTAGTTGCCCCCGGTGAAGGTCTGCCGCGTGCGCTGGTTGGCGGCGTTCACCTGGTATTCATGCTGGTTGAGCACGTTGAGGTATTGATTGTGCAACATGGTGCCCGTCAGCCGGGCCAACGTGTCGTATTCCTGGGTCAGGTAAAGATGGTAATCGGTGCTCTCATCGGCATACCAGACGCTCGGCAGTTCCAGTTCATGGACCTGGACGGACGCGCCGGCAAGGTAGCTATAGCGGAACGTCCCCGCCGCCGAGGTGACGTTGGTGAGGCGGGCCAGGTTGTCGTAACCGTAGCTTTGCGTCCAGGGCGAGGTATTGGGTTGGCGCACGGCCAACCCCGCCCGCCGCCGCGCGTTGTAGGTGTAACTCACCGTGTCCTCCGTCCACGGGCCGTCCTCGCTCACCAACTGGCTGGCGTCGGTGTAGGTGAAGCGCGTTTGCCCCACGGCATCCACCACGTTGGTCAGGCGGTTCAGTCCGTCGTAGTGCAGCACGTCCGAGGTGTGCAAATTGGCGATAGAGCCGGGGGGCGGGAGAAGTTCCCGAACATCGCATCGCCTCAAAAGCCACCTGAAGCCCCTGTCTTTCGATATGTGACAATCATCGCTGCTGGCTGCGTGGGCGCGGTCACGAGCAGGCCTCGCTCCATCAACTCGCTGCCAGCGAATTCCTGCGTTACGTCCGGTCTGTCGAGATCGTTCACCACGTATCGCCCTTGGGGATCAAGTGCGCGAAGCTTGAGACGGGCGGATTCGTAGATGCTGTTCGCGCGGCGAAAGGCCTGGACAACACCCTGGCCGGTTTGCGGACGGTCAAACTGCCAGGCGATCCAAGCGTCGTTGGCCGTCGTGTAGGGACTGAGCGGATAGAAGTCGCCGAAGTAGTTCGGCGCAACATCATTCTTCCATTGTGAGAGCAACCGTCGCGCGTCACCGAAGGGCAGGTCCGTGCGTCGCATGTCGAAGCAGGCGTTGAAACTCGAACACATCGCGCTGCGGAAGCTGTAAACGTCCATCGCGCTGGTGCCCGTTCCGAAGAAAGGCATCCAGAAAGCCAGGCCGTAGGTGTGGCACTGTTGGCCGACGGGCTCCATGATGTAATCGCTGCGCAACAACGGCACCGAGCGGCGCAGGGTTTCGAGGTCGTTGCGATGACCGCCACTGGCACAGGTATCAATCAGCAGGTTGGGGAAGCGCTGTCGTAACGCATCCCAGAACGCGAGATAGCCCGTGATATAATGATTCTCTGTGATTCCCTGCCGATCCGGCGCATCCGCTTCGCGCCAATAACCAAGCGGGTCAATGTTGTAATCCTGCCGATACAGGTCAATGCCCTGCTCGCGGATCGTGTTGCTGATGTGCTCCACCAGCCAGGCGTGAGCCTCCGGATGTCCGAGGTTCAGCAGCTTCTGTTCGCCATTCTTGCCCAATAGCCAGGCCGGATTGTTCGTGTAAAGAAACGTGCCGGGCGTCACACGCTCCGGTTCGAACCACACAATGGTCCTCACGCCCTTGGCACGCGCATGATCGCTGATGGCTCGCAAGCCACGCGGGAAACGATCCGTGTCCACCTCCCATGTGCCGGTGCGCGGCCAACCACCACCGTAATGCCAATACCAGCCGGCATCCATCCACCAGTAATCCAGCGGCAGCTTCTCTTCGAGATACCGGTCCACGAACAGCATCTGGCTCGCTTCGTCGGCGTGGATCATCTCGCCGAACTGATGCGAGCTGCACGCGGCCATTATTGGGCCGGGCAATTTGCCGCCAGGCCTCGGGAGGTTGTGTGCGAGCATCCAGCGCCGCCAGAGGTTCTGCGCGCGAATCCAGTCTCCGCGCCAAAACTGGAGTACGACCAGCGGCGTACGGATTTCTTCACCGGGCTTGAGTCGGAAGTGAGTATTCTCCTGTCCCGCGATGATCTGAAGTCCGCGATCCTGGTCGCGGGTGAACTCGGCGAACCATTGCCCCGGCCAGCCGACGACGGCAATCACACCCTCGTCCGGCTGCAATTCCAGATTGAAGTACGGGAAGACGTGGCCGAGTGGGCGACCGGCTGGCGGGGCGAAGCGGAGTTTGTCCTTTGGCTTGAGCGTCGTCGTGAGCGGTTCGAAATCGTCGGCACGAACGAACGTGCCTTTGTGATGATGCAGCAGAAACTCACGCCCGCTGCCGCGAGTCAGGCTGGTATCGAGTGCCCGAAGGTCCGAGAGCATGGGCGTTTCCCGCGCGCCAGTGTTCTTGAAGTAAACCGTCCACTCAACGTTGGGGAAATCCGCATACTCGATGGAAACGCAGCGCACCTGCAGGCCGGTATGCGGGTCGGTCCAGGTGAGTTCGTAGCCGCCGACGTGAGGAGGCGGGCTCGGGTCGGATCGCACCGCCTCGTTACCTCGGCGGCTACGCGAAAACTGCCAGGTCTTGAGCAATTCCGCGGACGCCTTGCCATCGTACACAAACGAGAACGGCAGGTCGGTCGAGTAGGGCGCGCGTTCAGCTTCACGCAACGGCAAATCGGCGAGCCAGAGTTCGCGTCCATCCTGTAGCGTCACTTTCGCTTCCGCCCAATTCGATTGGTCGCACGAGATGCCGTCCGGGGTTTCGTCCACCTGAATGACAAACTCTGCAGCGCCTCCCAGGTCCACGGTCACGGGCCTCCCCGCCATGCCTTCGCGCATAACGCCGGAACGGAATTTCTCCGTGCCACCCACGCTCACGGAGAACTCCACACTGCCGCGACCACCGCTGGTTTGTTCGTTGCTGTCCACGCCGACAATGGCGCTGAAGCGTGCGCCTGGCCCAGGCAAGCGCACGACGATCTTGCTGAATGCGTGGCAATAGAGGCCGCGGGTGTATTCCTTGTCCACGATGCGCATGGGTCTGCCGCCGCGCGCGTTCTTCTGCACGGGATCATGATTGGCCAGGACGATGAGCGCGGGCTCGGTCGGTTGTTGCAGTGGTTGGCCGGCAAACTTGGCGGCAGACCATTGCCTCGCTTCCGCCAGTTCCTCCGGCATCACCGATACGGCAGGAGCCGACATCGCGACCGACAATCCGATCACCACGCATCCAAGCCCAGGTTTCATAATCAGCCCTTTCCCAAATTCCGCACATTGCGCACCCAAACCGCAACGTGCGTTACAACTTGAACTGCGGAATCTTCAACAGTTCGCCGTCCTTAAGCGCCGACTCATGGGCCACAATGCCGGACACCGTCATGTTCAATGCCGTGGCAATGTCCACGAGCGGCTTGCGATCCTTAAGAATGGCCGTAACGAATTCATTCATCAGATGGCCGTGCGACCCGCCGTGCCCGCCGGCGGAGACGCCCGGCGGAAGTGGAGGACGTTGGAGGTTCACCTTCGGTTGTTCCAAACCCCGGAAGGCATTGAAATACACCGACCCTTTGTCGCCCCGGATGCGTCCCATCTCACCCTCGTTGGTGGGCGTATCCCAACTCACGCCCATGCGCGCCATGCCGCCTTCGCTCGTGCGGAACAGGGCGATCTCCGTGCCGAACGGATTCTGGTACGGATTGTTCGCCGGCTGCAGATGGTGGATGCGGCTCGGGATGCCCATGCAGGAAACTTCGGTGAAACTGCCGCCCGTCACCCCCACGTAATAGGCGTTCGAGTGCGTGGGATACCACTGCGGCGGCAGACCGATGCGCCAGCCTTTGTAGGAATCAATCGGCTGCTCCATGTAATGATAATACTCGCCCTCGGCATAGACGATCCGGCCAAGCTGGCCGGCGTGGAAAAGCTGCCGCATCGCGTGCAGGTCCTCGTGAAAGCAGGACGTCTCGAACATCATGAACTTGAGCCCGCTTTTCTTCACAGCTTCGAACAACTGGTCCGCTTCTTCCAGTGACCCGAACACCGCCGGGACGGCTGTCCCCACGTGTTTGCCGTGCTTCAGGACTTCGATGCAATGTCTCGCGTGATTGGGGGCGTCGGTTGCGACGAAAACCGCTTCAATCTTGTCGTCCTTCACCAGCTCTTCGAGCGAAGGATAAGTCTTCTCGCAGCGAACCGCTTTCGCCAATCCCGCACAACGCTCGGGAATCAGGTCGCTCACCGCCACCACCTCGACGTTGGGATGATTTTGGAAGCCGAACACCGCGCCAAACTTGCAGACGCCATAACCTACGATGCCCACGCGCAGCTTGCGGTCGGAAAACGGTTTCCAGCCCTCGTGCGCCTCCGCCGGCGTGGGCGCAGCCTCGAAGCCGGCAATGGGCTTCTCCGCGCCTGACACGGCTTGTTGAATTCCCAGCACCGTCGCGCTCGCGCCCATGGTTTGCAGGAAGGAGCGGCGGTTGATTGCGCTTGCGCGCAAACCCCGGGCTTTGGAGTGCTTGTTTGGAGTGGAAGAATCTTTGGACTGCTTCATGGCTTGCGAGTGTAAGTCGCGGCAGGATTTCGTAAAGCCGGGAAACACGACAAAGCTTGAAGCCCGAGCAGTTCTCAGCCGGGTGCTCGGGAGCACTGGAACGTTTCAATCCTCACTGTTCGCCACACAGCTGTTGACCTAAACGGCATTGGTCGCCAGCGCCACCCCTAGGATGTCATCGTAACCGGGTGTGGCAATGGCGGTGTATTGATTGAGATGGTTGGCCGTGTAGGTCGTCTCCCGCAAATTCCACCCGTTGGTGTCCCCGCCCGACTGCGCCATCTTGCGGTTGCCGATGTTGTCGTAGCCGTAGCCGAAGTGCTGGCCGGCCACGGGTAGCATGTCCGGCCAATACCGCCGCGCGCCGGTCAGTTCGTTCCGGTCGTTGTAATCGTATTGCCAATACGAACCGTCCTCCAGCGCCGCCCGCGTCCGCCGGTTCAGGGCGTCGTAGGTGTAGCCGTGCGAGGAGACGTTGGCACCGTCCACCTCGTTGACAATCGCCCCCAGCCGCATCCCGTATTGCCAGGAACGGCTTGTGGTCAGAATCGTCGTGCTGTTGGAGTGGCACATGGTGGTTGACGTTGGCTGAAGATGGCAATGAAGTCGAGCCACCAATCACTCGCGAGCAGCCCAGTCTGCCGCAGCAAATTTCCAGGACTCCCTGAGGCCAAGACGTACAAGGCTATCGGCATCCAAAAGTGTAGGACTCATTCCGAGCGCTGGATGAACCGGTTTGGGATCGGGATTCTCTGGGTCGTAAAAGGTTTGGAGATTCATCGCGCAAAGCCTTAGCGGCCATGGATAGTCGCACCCCACGATTCCTACAGTGTTCATCACAATGCGGATCTGTGCCTGCACCCTTCTAAACCTGATCGGATCAAATCGGTTAATCAAGCTGATTGCCTCCGCGACTGCCGCTGTAAAATCCGCACGCGTTTGCGGATTGTGATCAAGCACCTGAATCCCACTCTTGATCTCGGCTGGAGCCATGCGGCAGGCCATCGCTCGCAGAATGACTCCCGGAAGCCCTAGGAGATAATAGCGCGAAAACATCCCGTAATAGTAACTGCATCCTCGTTTCGGCATGACTCAGCCAAGTTAGACCATTTGGAGAGGATCGGCAATTACTGGCTGAAGCCCTGCTCGAACAATTGAGCTGCGCTCTCAAACACATCCCATGCCGCCAGCGCATCGAATCCCACGCCTCCGTTCATCAGAAGGGCTGCTTCTGTGGCGTCGAGGTCTCCATACGCGGTTTCCCCACGGGCTAAAGCCACCGCACTCCAGACGCTCTCGCAAAGTCCAGACCTCACCGTGCCGCGCGCAGCGTCTGGAGTGCTCACGCGTTCACCGCCGCTGTTTCCTGCGCGCGAGATCGCCAGCCGTTGATCCTCCGCCTCGTCACCGCCCGCAACAGCGGTTCAATCCGCGTTCGCCGCCGCCAGCTTGCGCAGATAATCGAAGGAGTATAGCCCGCTGTTGTGCCCGTCGCCCCAGACCGGTTGGATGGCGTAAGTTCCCACCATCGCGAAACTCTTCAAGACGAACGCGACCGGCGTCAGGGTCGCGGTCGGTCCCCTGTGAAGTTGCCCCAGCACATCCACTTCTCCCTGGCAACCAGCGCACGGGCAGGCGCGGCGCAACGATTCCAGGGAAATGAAGGTTTCCTCACCGTTCTCCCACTTGAGGGCCAGTTCGTTGCCAATGTGCTGAATATCGAGAGGTCGCATGGCGGGAGCTTAACGGGGCACCGCGCGCAGGCCAAGCCGGAGAGTTATCGGGTGAAGTGACGGTTCCGCGCGCGCCGTTCCAAACGGGGAACATTTCCTCAACGGCGCTTTCAAATCGATAGCAGCGAACGTGAGTTCGCTCCGACTTTCAGCATGGTTGAGCCGGCTAACGTCGGCGGCCACAGGGTTTTGAAAGAAGCTCCTCAGTTTCACCATTGACACGGCCCCTCCATCAATTATAGTCGCACCTAACTTTACTATATGGCTCTATACAGCACCACGCTCCTTTCGCGCCCAGCCATCGGCTGGACGGCGTCCCCCGCCCCACTGGTAGTGCTCTTGGCGTCAGCCGCTCTCTGGCTCGCGGCACCCGTGATCAGTGCCGGCGCGGAACGCAAGATCAAGGTGGCCGCCACGGTCACGATGGTGACCGATTTGGTTAGGCAGGTGGGGGGAGACCGCGTGGAAGTGATGGGGCTGATGGGGCCGGGTGTGGATCCGCACCTTTACAAAGCGTCTGCCTCGGACATTGTCAAACTGCAACAGGCAGATGTCATCTTCTATTGCGGATTGCTGTTGGAAGGCAAAATGCAGGACATCTTCGCCCGCCTGGCGCGGACCAAAAAGTTTGTGTATCCCGTGACCGAAGCCATTCCGCTCGAACAATTGCTCGAACCGCCAGAGTTCGCCGGCCACTACGATCCGCACGTCTGGTTTGACGCGAGGCTCTGGTCGCTGTGCGTGGACACGGTGGTCAAGGGCCTGAGCGAATTCGATCCCGCGAGCAAGGCGCATTTCGAAAAGCGCGGCGCCGAATACCAAGCCCGGCTGGCGGAGTTACACCAATGGGCGCTGAAGCAAGCTGACGCGCTGCCCAAGGAAGCTCGCATCCTGATCACCAGTCACGATGCGTTCAATTACCTCGGGCGCGCCTACGGCTTTGAAGTGGTGGCCTTGCAAGGCATCTCCACCGTCACGGAAACCAGTTCCGCCGACATGGTAAAACTGGTGGAATTCATCCGGCAGCGGCGGGTGAAAGCCATATTTGTCGAGTCGAGCGTGCCCCACCGAACCATTGAACGCGTGGCCCGGGACGCGGGCGTGAAGATTGGTGGCGAGTTGTTTTCGGACGCCACCGGTACGCCCGGCCAACGGGAACGGGACTACGATCTCGGCACCTATGAGGGCATGGTGAAACACAACTTCAACACCATCGTTGAAGCCTTGAAGTAAGTTTCCTGTGAACATTCGCTCGAACCTTTCGCAGCCCGTCGCGACCTTGTCACCCGCCGGTTCGCCATCACTTCTCTGGCTGGCCCTGGTCATGCCCTGCAGCTTGTGCGTGACAGCAGCCGAGCCCAGAGACAAGCGCCATTATACCCTGTTCAACCCCACGCCGCGCGAGTTGATGCGCGAACTGTCCACGGACCGGCCGGATCTGACGGAAGGCCCTTACACCGTGGATGCCGGACATTTTCAAATCGAAATGGACGCCGTGAATTACTCAAGGGACCGCGAGCGTGGCATCCGCACGGAATCTCTGAGCCTCGGGGTGGTCCACCTCAAGGCCGGGCTTTGCCATTCCACGGATCTGCAACTCGTGATTGAACCCTACACCACCGTGCGCATCCGGGATCGTGACGCCGGCACCGTGGACCGGCATCGCGGTTTCGGCGACATCACGACTCGTCTTAAAGTAAATCTCTGGGGAAACGACAGCGGTACGACGGCCTTGGCCTTGATGCCGTTCGTAAAGTTGCCCACCAATCAGGACAACCTCGGCAACGACGCGGTGGAAGGCGGATTGATCGTGCCCTTTGCCGCAGAGTTGCCCGCTGGCTGGAGTCTGGGAGCCATGACCGAGGTGGATTTCATGGAGGATGCGAATGGCAGTGGCTATCATCCGGAATTCATCAATACCATTGCGTTTGGCCATGACATCGTCGGCAAGCTGGCGGGCTATGTTGAGTTCTTCAGTCTGGTGAGCACCGAGCGCCACGCCCGCTGGGCGGGTGCCGTGGGCTTCGGCTTTACCTATCGTTTGAGCGCGGATGTGCAACTGGATGGTGGCGTAAACATCGGAGTCACGCGCGCTGCTGACGATCTTAAGCCATTCCTGGGCATCAGTTGGCGCTTTTGATATGAATCTGCCCTCCCCAGAATCCGCCTCCCTGCCGGCGACACCGCACATCAACTGTGGCTCGCCGGGCGAAGTCTCTTCGCTCGAAGTCCACGATCTCACCGTGGCCTATCAAAAGAAGCCCGTGCTTTGGGGGATTGACCTGGCGGTGCCGCCCGGCCGGCTGGTTGGAATTGTTGGCCCGAATGGAGCGGGAAAATCCACGCTTATCAAAGCGGCGATGGGCATGTTGCCGTTGAGCAGTGGTTGGGTGAAGGTCTTCGGCCAACCAGTCCGCAAATCGCTCCGTCGCATCGGCTACGTTCCCCAGCGCGAGTCAGTGGACTGGGATTTCCCCGTGAGCGTAATGGACGTGGTACTCATGGGCCGCTACGGCCAGCTCGGACTTCTCCGGCGCCCGCGCAAGCGTGATCGCGAGATCGCCCGCGAGTGTCTGGACAAGGTGAAAATGCTGCCCTACGCGAACCGCCAGATTTCCAACCTGAGCGGGGGCCAACAGCAGCGTGTCTTTCTTGCCCGCGCCCTCGCGCAGGAAAGCGACCTCTATTTCATGGACGAGCCTTTCGCCGGTGTGGATGCGGCCACTGAAACCGCCATCATCACCCTGCTCCACGAACTGCGCGACCGGGGCAAGACGCTCCTCGTCGTTCACCACGATCTGCCGACAGCCCGGGATTACTTCGATACCCTCCTGCTGTTGAATATGCGCGTCGTGGCTTTCGGCGACACCGACAAGGTGTTCACCCATGATTTGCTGCAAAAGACCTACGGTGGACGGCTGACTATTTTGTCCGAAGTCGCCCATGTCGTGGGCCAACGAGGCGGCAGTGCCAAGGTCCCATGACGCGAAGCCTCAAATTCGCCTTACCGGTGCTGTTCACCCTGTGCGCCGCGCTTGCGTCCGCCCACGCCGACCGTATTGGCGATCTTGGCGAGGTCACGATCCGCGAACAGGCCTTGCGCTTTGTCAGCCTCCAGGACCCGACGGTGCGTTACGCCGTGCTCGGCTCGGTTCTGTTGGGCATCACCTGCGGTTTGCTGGGCAGCTTTATCGTCGTGCGCAAGATGGCGCTGGTCGGTGATGCGCTTTCGCACGCGGTTTTGCCAGGCGTGGCACTGGGCTTTCTTTGGCACACGAGCAAGGACCCGCTGGCAATCTTCATCGGGGCGACCGTCGCCGGGTTGCTGGGTACGGTGGTTGTAGGTCTGGTTCAACAGACTACGCGACTCAAGGAAGACACCGCCCTGGGCATGGTGCTGGCCACTTTTTTTGCCGTGGGAGTCTGCCTCATGACGATGATTCAACGCCTGCCCACCGGCAACAAGAGCGGCTTGGAGAAATTCCTCTTCGGCCAGGCCGCCGCCATCGGGCCGGACGATTTACAATTGATGGCGGTCGTGACCGGTTTGACCCTCCTGGCCGTCTTTGTTCTCTACAAGGAATTCCTGGTCACGAGTTTTGACGAGGGTTTTGCGCGGGCGTCGGGTTTTCCCGCTCGCGTGATTCACTACACCCTGATGCTGCTGCTCGCAGGTGCAGTCGTCATCGCGCTTCAGGCGGTTGGGGTCGTACTGGTTTCGGCCATGCTCATTACGCCGGCCGCGGCGGCTTATTTGCTGACCGACCGGATGAACCGGATGCTGTGGCTTTCGGCGGGCTTCGGTATGCTCGCCGGTGTTGCCGGCGCGTTCTTTTCCTTTCTCGGACCGAGCCTGCCCACGGGACCGTTCATGGTGTTGGGGGCGACGGCTGTGTTTGGCGGCGCGTTCTTCTTTGGCCCCCGGCATGGCTTGGTCACACGCTGGTGGCGGCAACGCTCGCGGGCGCAACGCGTACAACGGGAGAACACCCTGAAGTCCGTTTACCACGTCTTGGAAGGCCGCCAGTTTCAAGGCGAAGGTGTTTCCCTTCGGGAACTGGCCGAGCGCCGCCGCGAAACGGTCGAGGAAGCGCGCCAGCAAGCGGCGGAACTCTGCCGTCATGCACTGGCTACTTTGCACGAGGAAGGCAACTTGATCTTCCTCACTCCCGCGGGCTGGCAACTGGCCTGCGCCATCGTCCGCAACCACCGCTTGTGGGAGCTGTATCTGACCAACGCCGCGCAGATTGCCGCCGATCACGTTCATGAGGACGCGGAGCGAATCGAGCATGTACTGGGCGAAGAAGTGGTGCGCGAACTGGAACGCCGGCTGGACTACGCCACCCAGGATCCGCATGGTCGTCCCATACCAAGCTGGGCAGATTTGCGCCAAGGCGCTGCTCCCAATGTCCGGCCGGACGATACGGTGGGCTACGGAAGTTCGATATGAGACGAACAACCAAAATGCCTCCAACCTCGAATTGCCGGTGTTCAGATTCCGATGAACGCACGCCGCTTGATTTACAGATCGGCGGTTCGGGGAAGTTGGTTCGGAATACTGGGATTCTCCGCGCATGAATCAACTGATCCCGCCATTTGATTTTGAACGGGTGTTTCTCGCGCCCTGGACGCAGCACTTCGAGTTGACCTTTTGGATTGTGCTGATGGGTTTCCTGGTGGCGACGGCTTGCGGCTTGGTGGGGAATTATCTTATCCTGCGCCGTATGGCGCTGGTGGGCGACGCCATTAGCCACAGCATTCTGCCGGGAATCGCCGTTGCCTTTCTGCTGGCCAACAGCCGCGGCACCACGCCCATGTTCCTCGGAGCGCTGGCGGCGGGCGTGGCGACCACCATCCTGATCGAAGCCATTCACAAGCGATCGCGGGTCAAACAGGACGCTGCCATCGGCATCGCGTTCACCAGCCTGTTCGCCCTCGGGGTGATTCTCATCAGCCTGTACGCTTCCAAGGTGGATCTCGATCAAGAATGTGTCCTATACGGCGAGATTGGCTTTGTCACCCCATTGACTCAGCCCGTGGTCACCGTGGGCGGGTTAACCCTCGGCCCGGTGCCGGTGGTTCGGATGGCAGTGGTGACCTTGGTCACCGGGCTGTTGATCGCGATGTTCTACAAAGAGCTGCTCGTCAGTTCGTTTGATCCGGCGCTCGCCTTCTCACTTGGCATCAATGCCACCGTGATGCACTACGCTTTAATGTGCTGGCTCTCTGTGGTGGTGGTCAGCGCCTTTGAAGCCGTGGGGGCAATCCTGGTCATTGCCATGTTGATCCTGCCCGGCGCCACGGCCGCGCTGCTTTCGCAACGCCTGCCCGTGGTGCTCCTGCTCACGGTGGTCAACGCGGCACTCAGCGCCACGACTGGCTTTCATCTGGCCACCTGGCTCGACTGTTCCATCGCGGGCGCCATGGTGGTCATGGCCGGAGTGCTCTTCTGTCTGGCCTGGGTTTTCAGTCCCACACAAGGCCTCCTCCCACGTCAGTGGCAACGCACCCGGACGAACACCGCCCTCTCAGCGCCGGAGTGGATCCATTGACGTCAGGTGCTCGCACTGCGACAAACAAATCGCGCCACATGGTAGGGCGTGTCACGCCGTGCGCGCCGTTCAGCCAACGGGCGACGGGCTGCGTCGCGCACGGAGTGACGCGCTCGACGACCAATAGCCACACCGGAGCAAGAAATCCGAAGTCCCAGAGCAGCGAGTGAGACCTGGATACCTTCATACGCACGATGCTGGCTGGACAGAATTGGGCGATATCACTCAAACCCGACACGCATCTCTTCGCCATCCGAGTAAGCGAGCCGGTAACAAGAGTAAACTCCGAATCAGCGCGAACAGTGCGCTGACCGTGATGCCGATAAGCCGCAAAGGGAGGGACAACAGCCAGACAATCGGAAATAGAATCAGTGCAAGCAATGCAATTGGCCAGCACAGCACGAACAGGATGCACCAACCCACGAAAAGAATTAGAGCCTTCATCCTAGAATCCTCCCATTTTCATACAGAACGTGAAACGTCGTCCAAGATTGCATAAGTGTCGGCAAGCACCGCGACCAGCGGCAACTGGAGCTGTCGGCGAAGAGGGGCTTCGTGCGAACTCCGCATCAAAGTTAAGAAAACACCCACACTCATACCACAAGCAACCTCACCACATCCTCCTCGCCCGCGCAAGCGGCAAAATCGCCTCAGAAATCGCCTGCGCTCCAGTATGACCGCATCCCCCTGGCATTGATCAGAAGGCCGCGCATCGTCCGGCAACTGGATGGTGTCGGCCCCCAACCGTTCCAACGGGTTTATCCCTCCTGCGGTGTTCGCCGTTTCATCAGAAGACATCCCGCCCATGCCAAATGGCGGGTGAGCGAAGGTCTCCAGGTGTTCTGTGTGCTGGAGAGTGGTGGGTTCAGCGCCAAGCAGCATCGGGAATTGGCGGCCATCGGGGCGCGGAGCGTTGTCATCACGGCCCTTGGCGCATTTCCGCCTGTCCAGCCCGCCAAAGCTATCCCAAGGCAGAGGAGGTGCTCGCCGTGGGTGGCCTGGCGAGAGTACTTTCTCGGCGTCCAAATTGACGCACTCGATTACGGCATCGGCTGGCAGCTCACGGCGACCGTTGCCGCGTTGCGCTGCGATTCCAGCGCCGCAGTGAATAGCCGATGACTCCAGAGCACTTCCTCGGGCGTCACACACCCAGAGTATTTTGACGGCAGTCTGCGTTCGGCAAATTCTCGCAAGAAGGCCGCCCACATTTGAAGGATCGCGTCGGTAAATCCAAACTGGAAGATGCCGCCAGTGATAGTCTGATAGGCCGTTTCGTGACCCATTGGAATTTGTCGCCAGCTTTGTTCGCCGCCCTGGTACTCCATCAATTCGAGCGTGTCAGCATTCGCGCTGGACCACCGGACTGAAGTCTTCGTGCCCAGAATCTCCACGTACCAGTTGTTCTTCTGACCGGGGGCGATGCGATGGGTTTTCAAACTCCACGGAAAGGATTGACCGGTTTGCGGATCGGAGGTTTCACACAGCAGCGTGGCGTTGTCCCAGGTTTCGCAGGGCACCCGGTTGCCTTTGCCGTCCGGACGGTCCTGGACAATGTTGCTCAGTATGGCGCGCACGTTGCGCGGCCGCCAACCGGCGCGGAGCGGGACGTGGCAGGCATGCATGCCCAAGTCACCCATGACCCCGTATTCACCGTTGAACGCGGTCATGCGCTTCCAGTTGATCGGCTTGTCGGGGTCGAGATCGCTGGAATGAAGGAAACCCGTGTTCACTTCGATGATCCGGCCCAGCGCGTTGGCCTCTATCAATGCGCCGATCCGTTGGACCGCCGGATAAAACGCGAACTGCGACGAGCAACGCACAAAGACTTCCGGATGTTGGCGCATACAGGCGACAATGGCTTCGCACGCTTCCCGGTTGATCCCAAACGGTTTCTCGCCCATCAGGTGTTTGCCGGCTTCGATGACCGCGCAATAAACCACCTGGTGAAGATGGTGCGGCAGTGCGACGTACACGGCGTCCACGTCCGGATTCATGAGCAACGCCCGGTAATCTGCCGTGGTCTGCTGGAGGGAAGGGAAATGCTGTTTGAACCACGAGTGCGAAGCGGGACTGCGGCTGCACGTTGCCACGATTTCCGGACGCACGTTCATCTCCGTGAGATGACACCACCGCGCCACGGCACTGGCGAATTCTCGTCCCATCAACCCGCAACCAATGATTCCGAATCGCACTGCTTTCGTTTCCATGTCAACTCCGATGGTTTGACAGGCTTCGCCACGCCATGCGCGCAGCCCCCACACAAGGGCGGCCTTCGGCGACCTTCAACTTGACGCCGAGGGTGTCGGAAAGCAGCCGGACCCACAGCGGATTTTCACTCCCGCCACCAGCCACGAAAACTGGCTTTATA
>JAHCLO010000070.1 GCA_026125285.1 Verrucomicrobiia bacterium
GTTGGTCGAGACGGTGCCCGTCTCCATCACCTTGAGCAGATGCTCGGCCCGAGTTTCGAGGAGAGGCAGCTCACGGATCCCTTCAAAGGCCGGGTCCTTGAGCACGCTGATCCAGCGGTCGTGGGTGGTTCCGGATTTGGTCTTGGCGAGTTCCTCCAGGGGCACCTGCCAAGTGCGCTTGGTGGACGCTGGATCGGAGGCCGCCAAGTAGGCGCGGGCGATCTGGAGGTTGAGATGGGGCTGGCGGACGGCTTCGTTGCGGGTGGCCAGAAGCGTCTTGGCTTCAGCGCGGTCCCGGGTGCCCAAGCTCTCCTGTTTCCCGGTGTCTCCATCGTGGAGGTAGAACACGCCGGTTTTGGTGCGGCGGTAGAGGCGGAAACGATTTTTCATGGCTCGATTTCTTTCGAGTTCGAGCCTGTCAGTCCGTGGATCAGTGCGGGTGTCGCTGGTACACCCAACGCACGGCCTAGTGCGTCTCTGGCAAGGAGTGCCGGGGTAGTTCAGGGCTTACTCCCTAGGAGTTCCTGAGTAGCCATTTTGCTGGCACTTTTGCTGGCACTGGAGGTTCAGAATTTTTCTAACGCGCTGATTTTGAGCATGTTAGAACTGGAGGCGAGGGTCGGAATCGAACCGACGAATGAGGCTTTTGCAGAGCCCTGCCTTACCACTTGGCTACCCCGCCGCCGAGCACGCCCAGCTTACGGGGCCCACAATATTACGCAAGCAAGTTTGTCGCCCACGAGGCCGAGAGACTGATCGTTTCTTGTGATTCGGAGTCACGGTGGTGTGCGTCGCCTTGTGCCCGCGGGTCAGCCCAAGTGCTGGCATTCGCGATGGAGCAAATCGTCGGCGACTTTAGTGACTATCCGGCCTTCACTAAACGGTTGGCTGCCAGGATGGGTTTAACGCGGCGCATCCCAAGTTGGGAACGCAGATCAAACCAAAACATTCACAAGAGTGAAAGATTAGATTCCCAAACCCGGCATGACACGCCCGCCACGCATCTCGCTTCCACCCTCGCCAAGCCGGCAGTGGTGCGGATGGGATCGCCGCAGCCAGTCCAGCAAGCGGGCCGGTTGCAGCGGCAGCGAGGATTCACGTTGTGGTTCGCAGGCCGGGTGACGTGTCAAACGGCAAGACGGTTTGCCGATGGTTCAAGTCCCCGCCTCCGGGATGCGGCATGGATGATGCGACGAGACCGCTGTTACCCGTACCGACTTGGTCAACAGTGTCCTTACATCTATTGCCGCACCGTGAATCGGTAGTCGCCTCCGGCCACTTTCAACACCACCCGATCCGCTTCGGAGCGCAGGAACTCCACCCCCGCCGCCTGGGCGAGCGGCTTGTCGTTCTCTCGGATATCGTTGGTGTGGCGTGCTGGGACGTACACTGTCGCCGTAGTGTTTGGCGGCACGGTGATCTGCCAGTCAAAGGTGGCGCCGTCACGCTGCCATTCGCTCCGGATCAAGCCGTGCGGCGAACGATGGCTGGCTTTCGCGAACTTCAGGTCGCCCACGGGATGCGGTTTCATGATGATGTGCTTGAAGCCCGGTTGCGCGGGGTCGGACGCGATGCCCGCCAGACATTCGTAGAACCAAATGACCAGATCGCCCACGAGCATGACGTGGTTGCCGGAGTTCATGGCGGGATCGGCAGTATCGCCATTCCACAACTCCCAAACCGTCGTCGCGCCCTGTTCCACCATGTAACCCCAACTCGGATAGGCGGTGTTCGTGGCAAAGCGATAGACAAGGTCGGGCCGTCCGCCCTCGGTGAGCGCGCGATTGAGCCATTGGCCTCCCACCAGCCCGGTGCCCACGTGGCCTTTCGTCTCGTGGGTGATTTTGTGGACCAGATGATTGAAGACGCGCTGCCGTTCACCGTCCGGCACGAGATCGAACGCCAACGGCAGCACGCAGGAAGTCTGGGAGCCGTTGTCGTAGTAACCTTTCTCCCGATTGTAGAATTTCTCGTTCAACGCGGTCTTGAGTGTTTCGGCCAGGGCGATGAAGCGTTGTGCGTCGTCCGGCTGCCCGAGCATTTGCGCGTAACCGGACATGAGCTTGAGGCAATGGGCGAAGTAGCTGGTGGCGAGAATGGCGGGGGCGGTTTTTCGGGCGGTGTCGTTTGAGTGAATGAACTTCGGGTCTTCCGGCGGCACACACCAATCGCCGTAGTTGTCCCGGGCGATGATGCCGTTGGTGACGAAACCGCTCATGTAATCAATCCACTTCACCATGCTCGGATACTGCCGCGCGATGATTCCGGCGTCGGCGTATTGTTCGTGGAGTGCGCCGGGAATGATGACCGCGCTGGCGGGCCAGGTGACGTTGTCGTTGTAGAGCGGCCAATAGGACGGGCAGACGTCCGGGATGCTGCCGCTGTCTTTTTGCGCGTCGGCCATATCCTGCGTCCACTTCCCGTAGAGCGCGGCAATGTCGAACAGGTAGGTTTCGCCCTTGGATTCGGCGGAGCGATCGCCCAGCCACGCCTGCCGCTCGTCGCGTTGGGGACAATCGGTGGGGAAACTGCGGTAATTGCCGCGCACGCCCCAGACGATGTTTCGATAAATGCGGTTGATCATCGGCTGCGAGCAGGTGAACTCGCCCGCCGTGGCCACGTCGTCGTTCACTACACGACCCTCCAGTGACGCGAGCGTGGGTTTGCCGGGAAAACCCGTGACCTCGATATATCGAAAACCGTGATAGGTGAAGCGCGGTTCATAGACCTCCGTGCCCCGGCCCTTGAGCGTGTAAACGTCCGTGACTTTCGCACCCCGAATGTTGTCGAGATAAAGCGAGCCGTCGGGCTTGAGCGTCTCGGCATGGCGCAAGGAGATTTGTGTGCCCGCCGGGCCGCGCACCTTGAGCCGGCACCAGCCAACCAGGTTCTGCCCCAGGTCGTAAATGTACACGCCGGGTACAATCTCGGTGAGGGCGATGGGTTTCACCGTGCCCGTGACACGGATCGGTTCCATCATTTGCGCCGCGACCACGCCGCCGGGCGCAGCAACGACTTGCGCCACGGACCACGCGCGATCATCAAAGCCCGGACTCGCCCACCCGGGCATTTCCTTGCGGGCATCGTAGTCTTCGCCATCGTATTCGTTGTTGGCAATAATGGGCCCGTCCGTGGTCAGTTTCCACGAAGCATCGCTGACGATGGTTTCGTGCGAACCGTCGGCGTAATCCACTTCGAGTTGAAGCAGCAGTTTCGGGAAGCCATAGGTGCGGGTTTCCGTCGGCACCTTGAGACGCGGCGCGAAGTATCGGCCATTGCCGAGCCAAACACCGAGCGCGTTCCGACCGCGCTTGATTTGCGCCGTGACGTCGTGCGTCACGTAAAACACCCGCTGCGGATACTCGGTCAAAGCGGGCGACAGTACGTGGTCGCCCACTTTCTTGCCGTTGAGATAAAGCTCCGACAACCCCTGCCCGCTCAGATAAACCGTCGCACGGGTGACCCGCTTTTCCACGGTGAATTCCTGGCGCAACATCCGCGCGGGCAGCCGGCGATCTTCACCGCCGGCAACCTCGCCCCAAGGCGCCATTCCCACTGGCCCCAGCACCTTTGCGGGAAGCCAATCACGATCATCGAACTCCAGGGTGGTCCATCTGGCGACATCCGCGGTGGAGCTTTTCCACTCGCCATCTGTGGCAAGGATCAATGGCTCACCGGATTCAAACTCGACCTTCAACCGGCCCACCAATCCCGCCGGATTAGGATCGTTGCCCGCGTTCTTCACCCACGCGGCGATCAAGTTGCGGCCCGGTTGTAGGCTGCGGGTGACGTCCATGCTGGTGGCCGCTTTGAAGCTGCCGCCGGCGCCGGCGTGTTGGGCATTCACGGCACAGGCAAATTCGTTGTCGCCCGCGAGCAACAGTTCCGCGTGCTTCACCACCCGACCGGCGGGCAGGTCAAACGTCCGGCGGAAATAGCGTGTGGCGACCGGTGCGGATTGTTCCGGCTTGCCTTCCGGATACCAAATCCATGAAACCGCCGACAGCGTAGCCGCTTTCTCCTCTTCGTCCTTACCGATCCACTGGCCGCGCCAATCAGTCGGATGCAACAAGCCCATGCTCCAGGATGCCGGCGCGCTCCAGGCGGAGGCATCGCCAGCCTGGTCCCAAACGCGCACATTCCAGTAACATAACTGTCGCGATGCGAGCGATTCGCCGGCGTATGGCACCAGATGCGACTGGTCGGAGGCAACTTTGCCACTATCCCACAAATCGGCCTGGCCGCGTTTGAGTTTCGCGGCACTACTCGCAACCAAGACTTGATAGGCCGTCTGGCGCTCCCCTCGCCGGTGGGAGTTCATCTGCCAACTGAGGCGTGGCTTCGTCGCGTCAATGCCTTGTGGGTTTGTGAGGAACTCGCAACGCAACTCCCCCACGGAAGCCGCCCAACTGGAGGCCGCAAGGCATCCCACCCACCCGAGGAAGGCCAGCCGTTTCAGGACCGTTTGTGTCGGAAGAAGTTCCCTTTTCATAAGCCCGTGTATCCCATGTTGAATGTGAATGTTGGTGGACCCCGCGCACCGCGTCACCGAGTACGTTTGTTCCAGCGACAGGATTCTTTCCTCTGGTGTGAACAATTGCAAGCAGCGAGGTACTGAGTTTGCCTCAATCTGCGAGCAAGTAATCGCTGTAATGAAGGTCCGCCTCCGAATCGTCCTCGTGGGCGTATTGGAACGCTTTCACCAAATGGCCCTCGCCGATAATTCGCCCGCGAGTGTTCCGGCGACCAGTGCGGTCAACTGTGCTTTCATCCGGCAGGTCATGGTAGTGGTTCAGTTCGCACTGCTCCGTCATTCAGTAATTCGGAAGAAGTCAAAATCCGCGTGCCCGCCGGCGGTCTGGGTCGCGAAGTTGAACAGGCCAAAGCGATAGCCCATGAAGTGGGGCAGCGTGTAGCGCATTCGCAGTTCATCGCCGATGGGCGTCCACGATTCGCCATCGAGGCTGTAGAAAAAGCTTGCTCGGTCGGCCCGGTCCTTGAAATCGCACTCGGCCTTCAGGAACACCTTGCTTGGGGACAGCGGCACACGTTGCACCTCGTTGGGTTTGCTGTTGGGCGCGTTGACCATCACGACGTAATTCGTCCCGCCCTCCGCCTTCACGCCCACCAAACCGTAATCTCTTTGCAGCAGCGCCAGCCCCGCGAAGTCGCCATCCTTCAGGCCGCTGACGTCCACTGCGGTCGCGCCGGAACATTCCGGGCCAAAGGTTCGCTGCGTCAGGGTGTTTCGCGCGGCAAGAAAATGCGCGTCCGTGCGGCCTGTAGTCAGGCGCAGAAAACCGGGGCGTTGCGAGAGCGACCAGAATTTGTTGTCTGGATTGTGATTCCATTGCCAGACCAGCGGCAACGGGCGATCGCCAGGTTCGCGGTCAAATTCATCCGAAGCCACGAGGCTGGGAATCAGCCCTTTGCTCGCAGGGAGATTCAATTCATCCGGCACCTTGCCGTCCACGCCCAGCACCGGCCACCCGTCCTCCCATTTCACCGGCACAAGGTAAGGCATGCGTCCGACCGCGCCAAAATCGCGGAAGAGATACGCCCACCACTCGCCGCCCGGCGTGTCAATGAGGCTGCCCTGCGCCACGCCCTTGTCCGCAAGGGCCACACGCCCTTCCCACGGGCCGGCGAGTTTGTCGGCGCGATGCACCAGCACGGTTCGCATCCCACCGCGCGGCCAGGTGATGTTGAACACGTAATACTTGCCGTTGAACTTGAGCAATTGTGAGCCTTCCGCGTTCAGGCCGACGTTCGGACCGGCAACTGCGCTGGCGTTGGTAATAACCACCTGGTTGAAACCGCCTTCCTTGAGGCCCGACAAATCCTCGTTCAACTCCACCAGCCGCAGATTGCCACCGCCGTAGAGCATGTAAACGCGCCCATCATCAAAGAAAAGCGAGTGATCGTGCAGCGATGGGCGGAATGAGTTCTCCATCCACGGCCCTTTCTCAATGTCCTTCGTCCTGTAAATGTGCGTTCGTCCGGACGTGCTGGAAAACGTCGTTACGTAAAAGGTGCCGTTGTCATAACGAAAGCTGCTGGCCCACGAACCCGCGCCGTAGGCGTTCCGTCCGTTTTCCAAATTCAGCGCGTCGTTGTCCGCGAGCGTGTCGTAGGCGTAGCTCACCAGTTCCCAGTTCACGAGGTCCTTCGACTTCATGATCGGCAGCCCGGGACTCATGTGCATCGTGGTGCTGCTCATGTAATAGGTGTCACCCACGCGGATCATGGCCATGTCCGGCACGTCGGCGTGGATAATCGGATTCATGGCCCGGTCTGGGGTAGCAGCCACGGACTTCATCAGGCGCAGATCGAAGATGCCGCCCGCAAGTCCGCTCTGGGCGGCGAACCTGACTTCCACCCGCCCTTCGGTCGCCGTAGCCAGAACCTCGGTCGGGATGCGGTAGCGTTGCTCGAAGAATTCGCCCGGGCGGGCGCCGGTGAGCTTCTCGGTGGCCAGCAAGACGCCGTTAGCCCGGATCTCGAACGTCCGATCGCGGTCGCCACCCCAATACGTGACCACGAGGTCCGCAGCTTTCTCGCCGCGGGTGTTCAGCGCGTATTGGAACCACCGGCCATGACGCCAGCGTCGCCCCTGGTGCAAGCCGGTTTCCGTTCCTTCGCCGACGAAGCCGTGTTCCACCTCTGGTTGCTGTTCGCCCGGAACGACGCGGTCCATCGTGTTGGCTTCGCGTTCGGCCTTGGCGCGTTCCTCGGCGGCCAGGCTCGCGCGCCGGGCGGCCAGGGCCTCCTTCGAGGTCAGTTGCCAATACATCTGATAGCGCGCGTTGTGCAGCCGGAAGAAGGGCATCAGCGGCAGCCCCTCCGGTGCGGGTGGCTCAACAATGTCCAGCAAGCGGAAGCGCAACGGGCCTGCGGTGGAGTCGGGCTTGATGTGATGGGACAGCTCGCCCGCGCTGGCCAGCAGCACTGGGACGCGGTCCAGCGGCACCAACGGGCCGGACGCCACCTGGCCCATGCGACCGTCATCCGCATACAGCCCCTGCAAATCGTTCGTGTCCGCAGGCGAGGCCAGTACGATCGGTCCGCGCAAAATGGCCACCCAGTCCGAACCGTCCGGCAGTCGCTCGACGGTCGTGCGCATGGGTAACTCGATTTCCACGCGGTCGCCGTCCCGCCACTCGCGCCGGATTTCGGCGTAGGAAGCGGGCTTGGACGTGATCGCGACGGGTTGCCCGTTGACGCGCACGGACAACTCACCCGCCGCCACCCAGCCGGGATGCCGGAGGTACAGGGCGAACTCGGCGGGCTTCAGAAGGCTCAGGGTCAACTTCGTGCGCGGTTCGTCCGGAAAGGCGGTTTCCTGGCGCAGCGTCAGACCGAAGTTGGTCGCGCTGCCCTCGGACGGGATGAAGAGATTCACGTAAAGCCCATTGGTGGCGAGCGCATATATGAACTCACCGTAGCGGCCCGGGTTTTCGATGCCCGTGCCGACGCAACACCAGAAACATTTGTCCGGCTGCGAATACACGCGGTAATGCTGCGGGCGGATCGGCGTGAAATAGACGAAGCCGGGTCGCGCCGTGTTGATGGACGCGAGAATGTGATTGTAAAGGGCGCGCTCGTAATAGTCGGCATACGCGGCATCAGGCCGGGAGGCGAACAATTGCTTCGTCAACTGGAGCATGTTGTAGGTGTTGCAGGTTTCCGGGCCTTCGCGATGCTCCAACATGCCCGTGAAATTCCCGGGATCATTGAAGTGCTCGGACACGCTGTTGCCGCCGAACGCCACGGTGCGTTCGCGGGTGACGTTGTCCCAGAAGAAGTGCGCCCCAGTCTTCGCCCGGTCATCGCCGGTGAGGTTGGCGATGCGCGCCAGGCCGGTGACCTTCGGAATTTGGGTGTTGGCATGCTTGCCGGTGAGTTGGTCTTGTTCTCGCATCAGCGGCTCAAGCAGGGCCTGATGGCAGAAGCGCCGCGCCAGGCGCAAATACTTCTCGTCGCCGGTAATCGCGTAGAGGTCGGCCAGTGTCTCGTTCATGCCGCCGTGCTCCTGGCCGAGCATCCGTTGCATCTGCTCGTCCGAGAGGCCCGAGACAATCTGTTCACACCAGTCGCCGTAGCGGATGAGAATTTCTCGAGCCTGATCATTGCCGGTGAGCAGCCAGGCGTCCCGCAATCCCGCGTAGGTCTTGTGGAGATTGTACCACGGAACCCATTTGCGGTTCACCGCGCCGACCTCACCCGCTGCGACGGCCTGCCACAGTGCGCTGCTGCCGGGCACGCCACCGAGATAGCCGTTGCCCGCAGCCTGTTGACAGCGGTCCAGTTCGCCGATCATGTAATCGAGCCGGCGACGCAATTCCCCGTCCGGCGTGTCCGCGCCGCTGGCGATCATCGTCGCCAGCGCGGAGAGGTAATGCCCGGCGGTGTGACCATCGAGGCCGATGCTCTCCCAGTTGCCATAGGGGCGGGCTTTCGCCTCCAAGCCGGCTTCTCGAAAGAACGGCGCGAGCAGACGATCTGGTTCGAGCGCGAGCAAGTAGGTGCGATTGGCCTGCACCGCCTCGGCAAAAGGGCCGTTCAGCAGCCGCACCGAGGTCAAGGGCAGCATTTGGGCGGGCATTGCCGGCGCGGCGGACGCGGCGGCCTGAACCGGCAACGCTGGGGAGCAGGCCAGTAACGGGAGCAGAACGGAAGTGACCCGGAGTGGAGTGGCGAAGCGGTGTTTCATGGCACGGTTTTGTTATCGCAAGGCGTTTGCGGTTGATTTCACTCAAACTGCCAATAATTCAGATTCAGCAAGGGCGGTTCGCCGTCGGCGTTGAGAAGTGTCGCGACTAGGGAGAGCGCCGCAAAAAATGGAAGCGATCCGTTCATCTGTCTAAAGACCTCAAGATGATTGCGTCCCATGCCGGTCATTTTCAGTGGTTACGCTGTAGAAATCGAGAACGGATTCGCACGATAGTCTCGCTCCTGGTATTCGAAAGAATCAAAGTCCGCCACGCGGGCCGTACCGGCCAGGTCCTGACAGGCCATACCCACGAAGGCTCCGGTAAAGCTCGAGAGGCCGGGCGCGGTCGCCTCGTCCGAGAGAATGCTGGCGTCGAATTGCTGCGGCAGCCAGCGCCACTCGTTGTCCACGCCCTCCACTCGATAAGCGAAGTGAAGCCGCTCGTAATCCACCTCAACGCGTAAATGCACAGGCTTGCCGGTGGGAATGGCGACGGGCGGCGTGAAGGCGTCGGCCTGCGTCGAGTCGGGCAGGCAGGACATCACGCGCAGATGTTTGCCGACAGTTTTGTCGTGCGAGAGGTAGAGGTAATGAAACTTGGTGCTGTTGTAGTAGCAAACGAGGCCGGCCAGCTGCTGAAAATGTTCCGGCTCGAACTCCACAACAGTCGTCGCGCTGTAGCAGTGCGACTGCTGCCGTCGCGCGACGAGTGATTGGCGGAACAAACTGCCAATGGTTTCACGGCCAAAGAGCCGCAGGAATCCGGGCCGCGCGGAGAGGCTGAACATTTCTTCCGGGTATGGTGTGCGCAGCCATTGGAAGTCAATCGGGAGTTGCAGCGAGTTGAAGTCGTAGCGGCGTGGCGGGCGGGGGCCGCCCACCAAATCGTGGCGGGCGGGGGGGGGGGGCGGC
>JAHCLO010000071.1 GCA_026125285.1 Verrucomicrobiia bacterium
CGCCCCCCCCCCACGGTCCGGGCGCGCCGCCGCCGCCTGGACCCCCGCGCTGGTCGGGGCCCCCCCCCCCCCCCCGCCGCTACGTCGAGGTGCATGGGCAGGTTCATTTGAACGCACGGACGGTCTCGACCAGCGCGGCGATGTTGTCCAGCTTCGCGCCCGGCGTCAAACCGTGGCCAAGGTTGAAAAGATGACCGCTGCGCCCCCGCATGGCGTCGAGCACTGCCTTGGTTTCCCGCGCCACTACTTCCGGCGTGGCATCACTCAGCCAAGCTGGGGCCAAATTGCCCTGCAACCCGATGGCGTCCGGAACGTGTTTGCGCGCGTCCGCCAGCGAGGTTTGCCAGTCAACACCGATGACATTCGCCCCGGTGCCGACGAGGTCCGGCCAGTTGCCATGCGTACCGAGCGAGAACACGATGATCGGTGTCGCCGAGGGCGGAGTGCGGATTGCGGAAACTATGTCCCGCATCCACCGACCGCTGGCTTCCTGGAATTCCGACGGTGTCAGGTGACCGCCGTGACTATCGAAGATCTGCAGCGCGTCCACGCCCGCAGCCGACTGCATTTGCAGATACGCAGTGACGGCGGCCGTGAGTTTCTCCGCGAGAGCATAGTAAGTTTTCGGGTCCTCACGAAACAGCGCCAGGGCGCGGCTGTACTTGGGAACGCTGGCGCCCTCCATCATGAACGTCGCCAGCGTCCAGGGTGAACCGCTAAAACCAATCAGCGCAGTTTGCTCGCCCAGTTCCCGACGCAGGATTCGCAGAGCCTGATCCACATAACTTAGTTTCTCACATACCTGCTCCACCGAAAGCTTCTCGATGTCCGCGCGCGATTGCACTGCGAAGTCCATCTGCACGCCACCCGTCTCCTTAAAGTGGTACGATTGCCCCAGCGCTTCTGGAATCACCAGAATGTCGCTGAACAGGATGGCGGCATCGAAGCCGAAGCGACGCACGGGTTGCAGCGTAACCTCCACAGCGAGTTCCGGATGCTGCACGAGTTGCACGAACGTGTACGTCTCCTTGAGCTTGCGGTACTCCGGCAACGCCCGTCCGGCCTGACGCATCAACCACACGGGGGGGCGGTCATTGGGCTGACAACGGCAGGCATTGCGGAATCGCTGGCGGTTGGTCAGCTTGCTGGCATGGCTCTCAACCGCTTCCGTCGGGGCGGTCTGCGCGCCCGCCTGAATTCTAGCTGCGTTCATTCGTTGTCTGACCACCACCGTCGGTGCTTTCCAAAGTCCGTTCCGGGACAGTCGTTATTGATCTCACTGCTAATAGCACAAGCCTGCGGTGGGGAACAAGCAGCTTTCCGGTTATTCCCGGCTTTGCAGTTCGGAGGATTGCTCTTTGTCAACTCCGGCTCAGGCCCGGCAAACTGCGGCGGTTGCGGGCGACAAACCGCGCCAGACGGGTGGGACAGTGCAAGGTCACAGAATTACCGTCGGTCGAGATCAGTTTTTGCGCACGAAATTTGGCCAACGCCCGCGAGAAGGTCTCACTGGCCGTACCCAGTTCCGCTGCCAGCACGCGTTTGGTAGTGTCCAGTTCAATACTGCACGGCTTGGAGCTTTGCGGATTCGGACACCGCTCCACCAGCCATTCGGCAATCCGCGTCTTCACGTCTTTTAACGTCAGGTCGTCAAGCAAGTTGATGAGCTGGCAGAGATGCCGATGAGTCGAACGCAACAGACACATTGTGAGTTCCGGGCGCTCCTGGAGCAGGGTCATAAAGCCCGGTCGCCGGACCATCACCAACTCCGTCGGTTCAATGGCGCAGGCGTCGGCATGATGGCCCAACTCGGAAACCAGGCTTTCATCGGCCAGCGATTCAAAGGGCCGGTAGAGATGAATAAGTTGCTCCCGGCCGATCCAATTGACCCGGTGAACCTTGATCGCCCCTCGCCGCACGATGTAGAACCCGCGCACCGTTCCGCCTTCGCGGAACAGGTACTCGCCCGGGGCCGCGGATTTCAGTTCCGACAACTCCACCACGGCTTCGAGATCCTCCACACTGATGCCGGTGAACAGCGGACACCGCCTGAGAGTGCGAAGGATGGTGCTCCGGTGGAGCGGCATGGGACATTCCGATTTGCGTGGTTGCATGGCGCAATGGGTGGGCGGCGCAGTTCCGCCAATGTTTACCCCGCAAAATTCGGCCAACCGACCACGCGCGGCTACACGGGCGTTGTCAATTGTCTTACGGATTTTGACGGAGCCAAGACTGTCCCAGTACTGCGGTAGTTGGCCCCAGCAGCGGCCATCGCAGGTGTTTTACACCGTCACGGAGTCTCAACCCAGTGAAGCGCTGATCGGTGGCTTTGCCGACCCGAACCACCGAAGATCAGCCACCAACCGGCATTTCTTTGAACTCGCGTGAAATGCCTGCTCTGGCGAATGTCCATATTTCAGAGAACGGAGCCCGTCCCGGCTGCGGGTTTAAGCCGTGCCAGCCGAGAATGTGGCCTGTCAGAAGTCGAACTGGTCTATGTTCTCCTTGGTAAAAAAGAACGGATTGCCGAGCAAAATGTTGTCACCTTGAATGGCGAACTCGCCGAGCTTGCCCGCTTGAAAGGTCCGATCCCCCGGCGTCAACGCGCCGGTCGCCAGCGCGTGCGCCGCGTAAACCGTCAGGTAGCCAAGGTCCTCGGTCTTCCACAGAATCACAGTGTCCGTCACACCCTCCTTCACGTAGCGGCGATTCTCATTGGGCAATCCGAGGCCAACGACTTTCACCCGACCAATCTTGCCCGCCTGCTTCACCGCTTCCGCCGCACCCGGTACCGCCGGTGAACAAATCGCCATGATTAACTTGAGATTGGGATACGCGCTCAAAAGCGCAGTTGCTTCGCTCTGAGCCATGTCCTTGAGATCATCGCAGGGGCGTAACGCCACCATCTTCATGTCGGGATGATTCGCCGCGCGCCGCGCCGCGATGTGCCTTTGCCACTCGATCATATTTCCCGCCGTCAGGCTGGCAGTAATGATGGCGAATTCGCCTTCGCCGCCGCACAACCGCGCTGCCTCATCCATGAGCGCGTTGCCAATCCCTTCGGGCGTGGCCTGATTCACAAAGAAATCCCGCGCGTCCGGCAGCGCGTCGGCATCGTAGGTGATGACTTTGATGCCTCTGGCTTTCGCCTTGCGCAGTGCGGTGGAAATGCCTTCACGGTTTTCGCAGGCGGCAGCGATGGCATCCACTCCAAGCGCAATCCAATTCTCGACGATCTCATTCTGCTTGGCGGGATCGGGATCCGTTGGGCCGTCAAAAATCAATTCCACGCCCAGTTCCCGTGCCGCCCGATCCGCGCCCTGCCGACACGAGATGAAATAGGCGTTGCCCTTGCTCTTGGCATGAGCGCGAGGGTCAATTTCTTTGTGTCGCCGGAGTCGGCGGACTTGTTGCAGCCGGTGACGGCAATAAATCCCGCCAAGAGCAAAAGCAAAATGTTTTTGTGCATGAGTTCCAAGTGTTACGGGGGCGGATTAAACCATACCTGGTTTTTACTGGCGAGCGTTTCCGCCAGATTCCCCGGCAGTTTCCCGGTTTCCGGCTTTACCGCCGCTGAGACTTTCAAGTCGAGTTAGCCGACGGTGTCCTGGTAGGCTTACGCGGCCAACCTGCGAGCAATCTGGGTAACGCCGAACCAGACAACGCCAGAATCAGCAGCAAACCGGTCAGCATCCCGGCCACCTCTCGCGGTTGCCGCGCATGAACCAGTCCGTTGCTCAACACCGCAATGGCCGCCACCCCCAACAACGTGCCATGCACCGACCCCACCCCGCCGAAGATGCTCGTTCCGCCCAGGACCACCGCCGTGATTGCGAACAACTCGTAACCCGTCCCGGCATCCGCCTTCGCCTGCCCCACTCGCGCGGTGTAAATGATCGCCGCCAGGGCTGCCGTCAATCCGGCCAGCATATACACCAACGCCACGCGCCGCTCCACCGGTAGCCCGGCGTAACGCGCACCTTCAGGCGAAAAGCCAATTGCGCGGAAGGACCGCCCGCAAGTCGTGCGATGCACCAGCACCCAGAAAGCTGCCGCCACCCCAAGGAAGATCAGTGCTTGCGCAGGCAGACCCCACCAATGTTCCTGGCCCAAAAACAAAAACCACGCCGGAAAGTTGGTGAACGTATCCAACCCGCGTGTGATGGCTTCCGCCAGGCCACGAAACAGCGAATAAGTGCCAAGCGTGACGATCAGCGGCGGCAGCCGCAACTTGGTGATGAGCAATGCGTTCAACGCTCCTGCCAACGCACCGACACCCAGGGTGCAACCGGCCGCAATGGGAATCGGAAGGAACGCATCGCGCCACAGCTTGCCAAAGACAATGGCGCACAATCCGAGCAGCGAGCCGAGCGACAAGTCAATGCCGCCGGTGAGGATGATGGGCGTCAACGCCAGCGCCAGCAGGCCAATTTCCACCGAATGTCGGAGAATGTCGTGCGAGTTGTCGAGCGAACCGAACCGCGGGCCAACGGAATTGAAGTAAAACCATTCCGCGATCAACACGGCGAGCAGCACCGTCTCGTGCCCGCCGATACGCGTCTTCCAGTTATTGGCTTTTGGCATGGCGAGAGAGGCTTCGGTTACCGGTTGGTCTTCCTGCTTCGCAATCCATCAGCGACGACGGCCAGCAAAATGATAACGCCTTGGATGGCTTTTTCCCAGTAGGCGTCCACGCGCAGATGCGTAAGCGCCGGGCTGATGCAGCCCAGCAGCAGCAGGCCGGCAAACACGCCCCAGAGATTCCCGCGTCCGCCCGTGATGGCCACCCCACCCACCACCACCGCGGCGATAACTTTCAACTCCAGACCGGTTCCGGATTTTGGATCCACTTGTGGTGACTGCACCACGTTCATCATCGCCGCCAACCCCGTCAACGCGCCCATGAAAACGAATGTGAGGAACGTGCCCAGTTGAGGTCGCAACCCCGCCAGCCGCGCGGCCTCCGCATCCGAACCAATCGCGTAGATGAATCGTCCCACAGCAAGGTTTTTCATGGCCCAAGCCATCGCGGTGAGCAACAGAACCGCGCAGCCAATCAGCGCGAACTGGCCGGTCATTTGTCCCAGGCCCAGCCATTGGAGGTTCTCCGGCAAATCCACGAACCGGCCCTGACGCAGCCACCGCAACGCTTCGCGCAGGGTCACCATGGCGGCCAGCGTGACCACGATGGAGGGCAACCGGAGTCCAGCAATCAGCGCCCCGTTCAGCGCACCCAGGGTCGCGCCAAGCAGTACGGCAGCCATCAACACCGCAGGCAGCGGCCACCCCATCGCCGCCAGCAGGCCGGCACAGACACTGCACACGGCGAATTGCGAACCGACCGAGATGTCAATCTGACGGCTGATGATGACCAGGGCCACGCCGCAAGCGACCACAATGGTCGGCGACTCCCGCGCCAGCAGGGAAAGCAGCGGCTGTAGTTGGTAAAATCCCGGCGCGAATACCACCAATGCCAGCAGGGCCACCGCCAAGGCAGCCGCCACGGAGAGTTCACGAAAATGGCGTTTCATTTCCTCTGCCCCAAAGCGGCGGCCATCACGTCCTGCGCGGCGGTCTAGCCCGGCAGGATCGCGGCAATCGTTCCGGCGCGCATCACAGCAATCCGATCGCTCATGCCGAGCACTTCCGGGAGATCGCTTGAAATCATCAGCACGGCCATTCCCTTCCGGGCAAGCTCACGAATGATGCGGTGGATTTCGCTTTTGGCGCCCACGTCCACTCCTTGCGTGGGCTCATCAAGGATGAGAAGTTTCGGTTTCGTCGCCAGCCAGCGTCCCAGCGATACCTTTTGCTGATTGCCACCTGAAAGGGATGAAACAGGAGCACTCGGTCCATCTGTTCTGATGGCGAGTTGTTGAATGAAATTCTCTGCTAGACGTTCTTCCGCCTTTAAGCGCAGCCAGGCGCGAGGAAAGAGTCGCCGATGGATGGCCATTGTCAAATTGTGCGCCACGGACATTTCGAGAATCACGCCATGCCGTCGGCGATCCTCTGGCACGTAGGCAATCCCCAGCGCAACGGCTTCTTGGGGCGAGCGCATGGTGACGCGCCGCGCTTGGAGGAAAATCTCTCCTGAATCCGCAGGTGTGAGGCCAAATATCGCGCGTGCGAGTTCGGTTCGCCCCGCACCAACCAAGCCGGCCAAGCCAACGATTTCCCCGGCGCGCACCTCCAAAGTGACTTCGCGCACTCCCGTCACGGCACAGCCAAGCCTCCTGACCGAGAGCACGGGATTGCCGGGTTGTCCTTCGCCGGGCGGATAGAACTGGGACACTTCCCGCCCCACCATCATTCGGATAAGTTCAGCTTCGGTGAGATCATCCACCTGATTGGTGCCGACACTTTCACCATCCCGCAGGACCGTTACGCGGTCCGCCAACTGAAAGATATCCTCCAAGCGATGCGAGATGTAGATCACACCAACACCGCTCGCTCGCAGTTCGCGCACGACTTCAAACAGCAGGTGTTGCTCTTTACTGGTGAGGGAAGCCGTCGGCTCATCCATGATCACGATGCGCGCCCCGGCACCGATGGCGCCGGCAATTTCCACGAGCTGCTGCTCCGGCATGGAAAGCGAGCGGATTTCCGCATCGGGAGAGATAACTGCCCCAACCCGCTTCAGCAAGGCGGTGGCGTGCTCGCGGCGGGCGCGCCAGTTCACACGCCGAGTCACAGAAACCGGTTCCAACCGCAGCGCGAGATTCTCCGCCACCGTCAGTTCAGGAAACAAGGTGGGTTGCTGGTAAATACAAGCGATCCCGAGTTGATGGGCGGTAGCCGGGCTCAAATGACGAATTGTCTGTCCGCGAATCTCCAAATGACCGCGGTCAGGTTGGTGTGCGCCGGTAAGAATCCTAATCAAGGTGGATTTGCCCGCGCCGTTCTCGCCCAGCAGGGCGTGAACCTCCCTGGCACGAAGCTCAAAGGACACCCCGTTCAAGGCGCGCACCGCGCCGAAGGACTTCGTAGCGTCGCTTAGTCGAAGCAGGAAGTCAGCCATAGGTGATCGTCGCCACCGAACACTCAGAGTCCCGGCAGCGTTGCGCATTTATCCCGTTGCTCATTTTCATAATTCGGACTGCCTTCCGTTGCGTAAAGCATCCACGAGGGAGACTCGACAGTCACCCGTCAGAAATTCGGCGATACGTCACATTCAAGACGCAACCGCGAGAAAACTAAAGTCGCAAATCCGCCGGATCGCGGAGTGATCGGAAGAACGAGAGAGTGAATGAAGCGAGAATGAAGAGCGCGCCCACGTTGCGCGAACGAGTATGAGAAAGAAGTGGGGTGGCCAACGGGACTCGAACCCGCAACATCCAGAACCACAATCTGGGGCTCTACCATTGAGCTATAGCCACCATGCGTTGCCCACACTAAGGAGCAACCATTCTTGAGTCAAGTTTCTCAAGCCCAGTCAAAAACAGGAGGGCGCACGTCAGTTTTTGGAAGGGTCGCCTGAGCGGGCGTGCGGGAAGAGCAGATGCCAGCGATCATTGCGGCGAAAGGTTTCCAAACACATCAGGGCTTCGTCACCCGCCTGACGCCAAAACTGCCCCGTCCGCTTGAACCGCACCTGGTATTGCCGACAGGGCGATTCTATCGGGCCACTGCCCAGAGGCTCGCCTTTCTGTCGGGCCGTACCGTAGTCCAATCGCTCGCCATGGGTTTGCAGGTAGCCCACCTCGCGCGCGACCACTTCCCGGGCCGCTCCTTCCACTCGCTCACGCAGTTGTTCCAACTCGGTGATGACTTCGCAACTGGCGTCGGCCTGCAATCTTTCCAGCATCGGCCCGACCCACGCGCGCGCGGCGTCCGCGGCGTCGGGATGCAGCGCGCGGGCCACGCTCCAGAGGTGTTGGCTCACGTGGTAATAATCCACCCGCTGCCGCGCGCCGGGAAATTGATCGCCGGCCAGATTCCAAATCCACACCGCGCCGTCGGCCACGATCAGCACTTCGTTGGCCCGGCCCAGGCCCCGGCGCATGGCTTCGGCCCAGAGCTGTTGTTTGAGTGCGTTCACGCCGCCACGGGTCATCGCATAGCCGCGACTCAGAATCTCGGGCCGCCCACCGGCGGTCTGCGCGCGCTGGTTGAGGCGAAAGCAAGTGCCACCATACACCCAGTGCCAGCGGGAAGGTTCTTGGCCGCGGGCGCGCAGCGTTGGGCTCTGCCCCCAATCGTCGCGTTCGCGGCTGTTCCAAGCGTCCAGTTGGATGACCAGGGTGAAGGGTTCGAGGGCCAGTTGCAGTTGCAGGTCGCGGTCTTGCTGGGCGCGGCCCGCGGGGGTGCTCATTTGCTGGTCCCAGTGCGTGCGTTGTTCCTGGGCCCACTGGCCTTGGGGGTGCGCTTGGCGACCCAGCGGCGCGGCGGAGATGTTGAGTCCGGTCAGCCGCTCGACCAGGTGTTCGGCTTGGGCGGCGGGCATTGGGCTGACGGTCAGGGCGGCGATTTCCTGCACGGCGGGCGCTTGGGTGCCCGCCTCGGGCAAACCCAGCAACGTGTCGGCGGGGAAACGCCACTTGCGACAGCGTTTGAAGTAGCCGCGGGGGCGCTGGAGGCGGATGGGGCCGAAGCGCGTTTGAATCGTGGTCCAGTGGCCGTCGGTGAGACGGCGGAGTTTATTCTGGCAGTGTGGGCAGAGCGGCGGGGCCGCGTCGGCCTTTTGTTGGGCGGCTTTTTCGAGCATTTGCCGAAACAGTTCCGAGCCGCCACGCAAGCGTTGTTCTTCCAGATGGCCGAGGTTTTGATCGGCGGCGCAGAGCGAGTGGTGCAGTTTCCCGGCCAAACCCAGAAGCAACCGCTCCCGCTCTGGCGGCAGCAGGGCTTCCAAAGGGTCGGTGAGTTGGTTCGGCGAGCAGAGGGTGATGTCAGAGGTTGTCATGGCCCATCATAGCGCCGACGCCCCCTGTTCAAAAGCTGATTTGCCTCCAAAACAGGAAACGAAAGCTGGCAAGACATCGCTTGGACAACAGCACCACGCCCCCGTTAGCCGCCTTTCTGTAATCTGAACGCTTCAAGAAACAAGTCTCCTA
>JAHCLO010000072.1 GCA_026125285.1 Verrucomicrobiia bacterium
CGACCAATTCATAGGAGTTGACCATGGCATTGATCAGGAGTTTCCGAGACATGAAGGTCTATCAGCAGAGCCGCGCAGAAGCGCAACGGATCTTTCGACTATCGCAAGCTTTCCCGCGCGATGAACGATTCTCCCTGACCGACCAGATCCGGAGGTCATCGCGTGCCGTCAAGTCCATGATCGCCGAAGCTTGGGCGCACCGGCGCTATCCCGCTGCGTTCGTCAGCAAGCTGACCGGCGCGCTTGGGGAAGCAACCGAAACCCAATCCTGGCTGGATGATGCCTTGGACTGTGGCTACATTTCCGCTACCCAACATCAAGATCATGACGCCGCGTGGCAGTCCATCGGCGGCATGCTCAACAATACCATCGAAAAAGCGGATGACTTCTGTCGAAGTGCCTCATAGCAGCGAAAGGCAATCCTCCATCTTCAATTCTCCATTCTCCACCCCCACATGCCACCCTCCATCCTCCATCCTCCATCTTCTCAGGTTTTAGTCACGGGCGGCGCCGGCTTCATCGGCTCCCACCTCGCCGAACGCCTGCTGCGCGACGGCAAATCCGTGGTGGTGGTGGACGACCTTTCCTCGGGGCGGATGGCGAATCTTCAGGCAGTGTCGGGGCATCCGGCGCTTCGTGTGATTCAGTCAAAAATCTCGGCGTGCGCGGAACTGGCTGAACTGGTCGCCCGCGCCGAGTGCATTTACCACCTGGCCGCAGCTGTGGGGGTGGAAATGGTCGTGAAATCGCCGATTCACGTGCTGGAAACCAATCTGCACGAGACGGAAGTCTTGCTGGAAGCGGCCGCACCGCATCGCACTCCGCTGTTGCTGGCCTCCACTTCCGAGGTCTATGGCAAAAGCCAGAAGCCCGCGTTCAGTGAGGAGGACGATCTATTGATCGGCCCGCCGCATCAGTCCCGCTGGAGCTATGCCTGCTCGAAGCTCATGGACGAATTCCTCGCCCTGGCCTATGCGAAGGAACAATCCCTGCCGGTCGTGATTGTCAGGCTGTTTAACACCGTGGGGCCGCGTCAGACCGGCCAGTACGGCATGGTGTTGCCCCGGTTCATCGCTGCGGCTCGGAGCGGAGCGCCGCTCCGAGTTTACGGCGACGGCCAGCAAAGCCGGTGCTTTGGTTACGTACGCGATACGGTCGAAGCCCTGGTGCGTTTGCAGGCCAGCCGCGCCGCGCGCGGAGAGGTCTTTAACATTGGCGGCACGGAAGAAACCACCATCCTCGACCTGGCGCGCCTGGTGATCCACACGCTGAAGTCCAATTCAACCATTGAATTCGTGCCCTACTCGGAAGCTTACGCCCCGGGCTTCGATGACATGCGGCGGCGCAAACCGGTGGTGGAGAAACTCGCCCGCGTGACCGGTTTCCAACCTCAGACGCCCTTACGCGAGATCATCCGCCTGACGGCCGGACTGTAGTTCCCGCCGCTTGGGCGCGAAGTTTCCTGGCGCGGGACTCAGAAGTTTCGGAAAATGCGCTCAGGGGCGGTAGGGCGCGTCACTCCGTGCGCGCCGTTCAGCAGCCGGCAGGCGGACTGCGGCGCACACGAAGTGACGCGCCCTATCCGTGCTGGGTCTGACGAAAGGAAACTTCTTTGTCGCGGCATGGGCCCGCTTGGCGGCCTGCGGCTTCGCAAAGAGCAGACTTGCCCTGCAAACGGAAAGGGCATCCGCAAGGATGCCCTTTCGTGAATTGATTTGATAGCAGACGTTCTGCTTATGGGAACAGCAGGCGGTTGTTCTGCGGGTCGCCCGTGTTGCGCAGACCTTCCTTCAGCTTGGAGATGCTGAAGCCCTGCACGCTGCCGTCGGAAAGACCGACATTGCCTTGCTTCTGGTGCTGGTTGTCCATCCAGGAAGCGCCCGCAACGGTCGAGGCCTGGTTGGTGCCGGTGTTCGCGGTCGGGGCGAATTGGCCGGTGTTCGCCGTGCCTTGGCTACCCCAGTAGGTAACCGCGGCGGCGCTGAGGTTGCCCACCACGCCCGGGCCCATGTTATGGTCCCCGGTCAGGAACTGCTGAGGATTGGTTTCGTCCGCGTCCACGCCAATGAAGTAGCTGACGTTCAGGTTATTGGTGAACGGGATTTGGCCGGAGTTCGCCAGCACGGTCGTGCCAAAGGTGGTGGCCGCCTGACGGGAGGATTGAAACTCCGAGGCGCAGATCAGAATCTTCGGGGCGTTCAACTCATTGGACATGACCTGAAAGACGCGCCACATGTTCTGCGCGGCAGGCACCGTGGCCCCGCTGTTGATGCCGCCCGACGCCGGCGCGCCATCGGCGCCACCCTGGCTCCAATCCACCTTCTGCGGGTAGCGGTCCTGGTTGTCCAAGGCCCATTGCCGGAAGGACAGACCGACCTGCTTGAGGTTGTTGGTGCAACTGATGCGTTGCGCGCGCGCCTTGGCTTTCGCCAGTGCCGGCAAGAGCATCGCGGCCAGAATTGCGATGATCGCGATGACGACGAGCAGTTCGATCAAGGTGAACGCTCGCATTTGGTTACGGATTTTCTTCATAATCTCTAGTGGTTTATTTGTTTGGTTTTCGGCAAACAGTCCGCGAACTCTATTTCAATTGCTCGCACTGTCAACCCGATTTCTATTCTCCAATAGCACTGCCGATGCCACGACGATTTTACGCCAGATTTCGCCGATTCTGGCACCCCCAATTCTGAATTGCGTGAAACTCCCGCACTTTCTGCGTGAGCTTCACGCATCCGCGTGGGCTGACGACTGTCGAAGCCAAGCAAACGCTTGGAGTCCGGCGCTCATTTGTTAACTTTCGCGCATGGCTTTCGATTCTTTTCGTGACTTTGTCAACGCGCTTGATCAGGCGGGCGAACTGAAACGCATCACCCAACCCGTAGCCACGGAACTTGAGATCACCGAGATCGCCGATCGCGAAATGAAATCGCCCGGCGGCGGCAAGGCGCTGCTCATCGAGAAGCCCACCGTCAATGGTCAAGTGTCGCCGTTTCCCGTCGCCATCAACACGCTCGGCTCGTGGAAACGCATGGCCATGAGCATGGGCGCGAAAACCGTGGACGAAGTGGCGAACGAACTCGGTGGGCTGATGAAACCCAAGGTGCCCGTGGGCTTCAAGGAGATGATCAGTCTGTTGGGCAAATTCATGGAGGTCCGCCACGCGAAACCCAAAATCGTGAAGACTGGCCCATGCAAAGACGTGATTCAGAAATTCGACGCACCCCCAACGCGCATCAAGCCGTGGCCCGCTGCGCCGTTCGTAGCCGCCGAGGTAACGAGGCGGACGGGCGCTCCCACGAATCCGCCTCCTCACGTCGGCGGCTACGACCACGCATCACGCATCACGCATCACGCATCCCTCCTCAACCTCCCCATTCTGAAATGCTGGCCGCTCGACGGCGGACGTTTCATCACGCTCCCCTGCGTCGTCACCAAAGACCCCGACACCGGCGAACGTAACGTCGGCATGTACCGCATCCAGATTTACGATGACAAAACCACCGGGATGCACTGGCAGTTGCAGAAGGTTGGCGCACGCCACGGACGACGCTATTACGAAACCGGCACGCGCATGCCCGTCGCCATCTTCATCGGTGGCGACCCGATGTTCCCCTTCGCCGCCACCGCGCCATTGCCGGACGGCTTGGATGAATTCCTCCTGGCCGGATATCTCCGCAAGAAATCCGTCGAACTCGTGAAGTGCGAGACCAACGACCTCGAAGTCCCCGCCAACGCCGACTTCGTCATCGAAGGCTACGTGGACCCGACCGAGCCGTTGCGCGACGAAGGCCCGTTCGGCGATCACACCGGCTACTACACGTTGCCCGAGCCGTATCCCGTTTTCCACGTCACCGCCATCACGCACCGCAAGGACGCCGTTTATCCCTGCACCATCGTCGGCATTCCGCCGATGGAAGATTTCTACATGGGCGGCGCGTCCGTGAAACTCTTCCTGCCCATCTTCAAGATGAACTTTCCCGAGATCGTGGACATCGCGCTGCCGGCGGAGGGCGTCTTCCACAACCTCGTCTTCGTGAGCATCAAGAAGACCTACCCGATGCAAGCCTACAAGGTCATGCACGGCCTCTGGGGCATGGGGCAGATGATGTTCACGAAATACATCATCGTGGTGGACGCCGACGTGGACGTGCACAACACCAGCGACGTCCTCTTCCGCCTCTGCGCCAACACCGATCCGCAACGCGACAGCATTTTCACGAAAGGCCCGTCCGACGTGCTCGACCACGCCACCAGTGAAATCGCCATCGGCAGCAAACTCGGCTTCGACGCGACGAAGAAGCTCCCCGGTGAAGGTTTCAAGCGCCCCTGGCCGCCGCTCATCAAGATGGATGAAAGCGTGAAAGCACGCGTGGCGAAAACCCTCAACTTGTAGCAGCGAACGTCAGTTCGCTCAAACTTCTCAACAAAGCCAAACGCGCATGAAATCAAACGAGAAAAGAATGAGCCAACTCACGTTGGCTGCTACACTCAACTCGTAGCAGCGGACGTCAGTCCGCTCTAACCAAATGAAACCACCCGAGCAACCAGAAGCTGCGAAACACCTCAGCGGCTCAGGCACGAATCGGAGTTTCTACCTCCAGCGCCTCCCGCGCGAATACTACCAAGCCGACGCCGTCGTTCATTGGACCATGCCCATCGCCCTACGCGGCACGGGTTGGTTGAACGATGCGTTTCACGCCCACTTTCGCGAAGTTATGCTCCATGCCGCCGCTCGCGAAGGGGTTTTCTGCCCGACCTATTGCCTGATGCCAGACCACATTCACTTGGTTTGGATGGGCATGTGGCGCGAAACCGACCAGAAGAACGGAATGAAATTCCTGCGCGAACACCTCGCGCGGAAGCTGCGCCCGCATCGTTTCCAGCATCAGGCGCACGACCACGTCTTGAGAGCCGAGCAGCGCAAGCGCAATGCTTTCGCCCAGGTCTGCTTCTACATCATGGACAACGCGCGGAAGGATGGTTTGGTTGCGCATCCCAAAGAATGGAAGTTCTGCAGTGCAATCGTTCCCGGCTATCCGGCCATGCATCCGTTGGAGGAAGAATTCTGGCCGGCGTTCTGGAAGCTTTATTTCGCCGCGCTCGCGCCAGACGCGGGAAAGATCACGAGGCCGCCCTTCTGACCTGTAGCAGCGGACGTCAGTCCGCTCAAAATTAGAGTGAGCCGACTCACGTCGGCTGCTACAATCATTGACGTGCTCGACCATGCCACCAGCGAAATCGCCAGCGGCAGCAAACTCGGCATCGACGCGACAAGGGAACTGCCGGGCGAAGGTTTCAAACGTCCCTGGCCGCCGCTCATCCAGATGGATGAAAGCGTGAAGGCGCGCGTGGCGAAAATCCTTAACCTGTAGCAGCGGACGTGAGTCCGCTCTCACCAAATGAAACCACCCGATCAACCAGAAGCTGCAAATCATCTCAGCGGCTCAGGCACAAATCGGAGCTTCTACCTGCAACGTCTGCCGCGCGAATACTATCAAGCCGACGCGGTCGTTCATTGGACCATGCCCATCGCCATGCGCGCCGCGGGTTGGCTGGACGACGCATTCCACTCCCACTTCCGCGAAATCATGCTCCACGCCGCGGCCCGCGAAGGATTCTTCTGCCCGACTTATTGCCTGATGCCGGATCATACTCATCTCGTCTGGATGGGAGTGCGGCGCGACACCGACCAAAAGAATGGAATGAAATTCCTTCGTGAGCACCTCGCGCCAAAGTTGCGCCTGCATCGTTTCCAACACCAAGCGCACGACCACGTGCTGAGAACCGAGCAACGCAAGCGCAACGCTTTCGCCAAGGTCTGCTTCTACATCATCGACAATGCCCGGAAGGAAGGTCTGGTGGGGCATCCTAAAGAATGGAAGTTTTGCGGCGCGGTTGTTCCCGGCTATCCAGCCATGCACCCGCTGGAAGACGATTTCTGGCCGACGTTCTGGAAAACCTATGCCGCAAATTTGGCAGCAGATGCCGGGAAGATTGTCCGGCCGCCCTTTTGACCCGTAGCAGCGGACGTGAGTCCGCTCAAACTTTGCGATATGCTCGTGCTATTGAAACCAACCGAAGAAAGAATGAGCCGACTCACGTCGGCTGCTACAATGACCGACGACGTGCTCGACCACGCCACGAGCGAAATCGCCCTCGGCAGCAAACTCGGCATTGACGCGACGAAGAAACTGCCGGGCTTGGCCCGTGAGATAGAGCGTCCGGCAGAGCCAAGCAGGAATCATGATGAGTTTATCTCACGGGGCGAGGTTTCAAACGCCCCTGGCCGCCGCTCATCAAGATGGATGAAGCGGTGAAACAACAAGTTGACCGACTCTTCAACTGCTCATGAACGGCCAAGAGCCAATCCTCACCGTCGCATTCTTCCGAACCGAAACCGGACGCGAGCCTGTCCGCGAATGGCTCAAATCCTTGCCGCGCGAAGCACGCCGCATCATCGGCGAGGACATCAAGACCGTGCAATTCGGCTGGCCGCTCGGAATGCCGCTGGTGCGCAAGCTCGACAAGGGCTTGTGGGAAGTCCGCTCGCGCCTGCCCGACCGCATCGCGCGAGTCCTCTTCACGAGCGGCGAAGGCCGGATGGTGTTGCTCCACGGCATCATCAAGAAATCGCAGAAGACGCCGCAGGAAGATTTGGAACTGGCGAAGACCCGCCTGCGTCTGCTACAGTAGTGCCATGAAAAGTGAGCACATCGGTTCTGATTTCGACGACTTCCTCAAGCAGGACGGTCTGCTCGCCGAGTGCGAAGCGGGCGCGCTCAAGCGCGTCGTCGCCTGGCAGATCGAGCGTGAGATGAAGCGCCGCAAAATGTCCCGCGCCAAACTCGCCAGCCGCATGAAAACCACGCCCGCTGCGCTGAACAGTTTGTTCGCGCCCGACCATTCCTCCGTCACGCTTCAACTTTTGGAACAAGCCGCGCTCGCTCTGGGTAGAAAGCTCAAAGTGGAACTGGCGTGAGCCTCTGCGCCAACACCGACCCGCAACGCGACAGCATCTTCACCAAAGGCCCGGCCGACGTGCTCGACCACGCCACCAGCGAAATCGCCATCGGCAGTAAACTCGGCTTCGACGCGACGAAGAAATTGCCCGGCGAAGGTTTCAAACGCCCCTGGCCGCCGCTCATCAAGATGGATGAAGGCGTGAAGGCGAAGGTGGAAAAGCTTTTCACGCTTTAGCTAGCGGACGTGCTCTATTCGGGTCTTCGCACGCGGCCAATAACACCGGAGCGCCTCCATGTCTTCCAAGACATCTCGACGGGTTTCCCCGTGTGTCAGAACGGCAGATTGGAAACCGCTTCAACACGATAAATGAATACCAACATCTTCACTTGGTTTCAGTTTCGGATGCGTCGGATATCTCAACGCTGGCGAGCGATAATGCATTTCCCCGAAGCGCATTAAAGCGAAGATTATTCGGAGACGCGAACACCAACCTGCCGCCCGGTAGTGGCTTAACACCTGGAACTTCAAGCCCGTCTATCACCAATGTGTGCTGCAGAGTTTCTCTCCAACCCCGCTCCACCAACTAGGCGAGGTGCTTGCCGTCTTGGCTAAAGGCCAATTGCGGCACGCGATCCATTTTCTGCGCGCTGAAGCCACCTTGCTCGACTCCATCCAAGAAGACTCTGTCCGCACCGGACTTTATTGCAACGAAAGCAAGGTGTCTGCTATCGGGACTGAATAGAAGCATTCTGGCTAAATCGAAACCATTTTCCGATTGCAGAACTTCATTGCCGTCCAGCACAACACAATCTCCCCTGCCTTTGCGCGCAGAATAGGCGAGACGCTTTCCATCCGGGCTAAAAGAGAATGGCCGAACGTCCGTGTATTCCTTCAATTCTCCATCCTTGCCATCCAACACCACA
>JAHCLO010000073.1 GCA_026125285.1 Verrucomicrobiia bacterium
CTCGGTTTTCCCGAAACCCACGTCGCCGCAGATCAACCGGTCCATCGGCTTGGGCTTTTCCATGTCCAGCTTGGTTTCGCCAATCGCGCGGAACTGGTCGGGCGTTTCCTCATAGATGAACGCGCTCTCGAACTCGCGTTGCCACGGCGCGTCGGGCTTGAACGCATGACCAGCCTGTGCTTCACGCGCGGCCTGGATTCGCAGAAGTTCGGCGGCCACGTCGCGCACGGCTTGCGCGGCTTGTTCCTTGGCCTTGCGCCAGCGTGTGCCGCCCAGGGTGTTGAGCGGCGGATGCGCCCTGCCCGCGCCGACGTATTTGCTGACCAAATGGGATTCACTGACCGGCACGTAGAGTTTCGGCGCCTCGTGGGCCGGGTCGCCGGGTGCGTATTCGATGACCAAACACTCCGTTTCCGGCGGCGGATCGCCAAGGGCTGATGGCCGCTGGCCAGCGCCGGCAGGAAGCATTTTCAACCCGAGATAACGTCCGATGCCATATTGCAGATGCACCACCAGATCGCCGTATTCCAAGTCGGCAAAATCAATCTCCAGCGCGGACCGCATCGCTGCGGCGTGCGGCGACTTGAGCCGGCGCGGACGTTGAACTTTGTAGCGGCCGAAAATTTCGGCGTCGGTCACCACCACGAGCTTCGCTGCACCGAGGAGGAAACCGCGCGACAACGCTCCAATGTGCAGTGTTGGACAGGCATCGCAACAGACGCTGACTTCCTCGGAGTGTTTTTCGACTGGAGCCAGGCGCGGCGCCGGTCCTGCGAGTTCGCTCCAAATCTCCTCGAACCGCTGGCGTTCGCCCGCGTTGTTGCAGAAGACGTGGAGGTCGAAGCCCTGCCGCAGCCAGCGGTGAAGTTGGTTGAAGAACTCGCGGCGTTGGGCTTCGGCGATTTGCGGATCCGGCGCGCGTTCGCTCACCGGGCGGAAGGCATCCAGGGAGGTGAAATTGGGAACGTCAGCAGCGCACTGTTCAAAGGATGATTCTCTCTCACCCTTGCCCTCCCCACGATCCCTGCGCTTGTAGCCGCCGACGTGAGGAGGCGGACAACGTTGCAGCTCAGAGGAATCCGCCTCCTCACGTCGGCGGTTACGGTTCGGGGGTTCAAAGCGCGAATCTGGATTCGGCGAAATCTCTCCCGCTGGGGAAGGCGACAGCCGTTCGCCGCGCCTGCTGCTTTCCGTGCTTGCAGAGTCGCCGTCAGTCGCCGGTTTGTCGTGCGTCGGCCATAGATTCTCCCTCTCGCCAGGGGGAAGGCCCGAGATGAGAGCGAATGGTACCTCGGAGAAATCCACCCGCGTCATTTCCCGTCGGTCGAGTTCGACGAGCAAGGCGTTCCATTCGACCAGGAATGGATCGCCCGCAGGCACATGCGCCGCATATTCATCGGCGCGCACTGCAAGCTGCTCTGGCTCGCAGAGCAGGAAGATGGCGCTGTCAGGCAGATGCTGAAGAAACGTGGCCAAGGGAGCGCCGATGGTTGAGCCGCAGCTTGACGCGATGGACGGGTTGGACTTGCTGTGGGTCGCCGACCCGCGCTCCAGATCGCGTTTCAGAATTCCCAATTCGCCCGCCGGCGGCAGCGTCACCGCGGCCACCTCGCCGCGCGAAATCTGGGTGAGCGGATCGAACTCGCGCAGCGATTCCAGTTCGTCACCGAAGAACTCCAGCCGCACCGGCCAAGGATTGGTGGGCGGAAAGACATCGAGAATGCCGCCGCGCAGGGCCATTTCCCCCTTCTGTGTGACTTGCGCTTCGGGTTCGTAACCCTGTTCCTCCAGCCACTCCACCAGGTCAAGCGGGTTGGCGCGATCCCCGCGCTCCAGCACGCGGGTGCGGTCGCGCAACGTCTCCGGTGGAAACGTTCTTTGCAGCAACGCCGTAACGCTCGTAACGATGATCGGCGACTCTTCCGTCTCGGGTTCCTCCCGGCGCGAAAGCGTCACAAGCGTTTCCAGCCGATCACTGATGGCGTCGGCATGCGGCAGCCTGCCTTCGTGCGGCAGCACTTCCCAGGCAGGGTAGAAAAGCGGTTGTGTCCGGAGGAGGAAGGATTGTGTGCTTGTGGCCCTGGGCTTGAGACCGTTGACGTTGGTCTTCATCTGCAACCACGTCTGGAGGTCCTGCTGAAAGGCTTCCTGAGTCTTGAGACCGTCTGTGACGACGACCAGGGCGCGTTTGGGGAAGAGTGCGTGCAACAAGGCGGCCAGAAATGGTTGTGCCGCCGGGCAGACGCCGGGCCAAGACAATGCGCCGCCTCGCTCCAATCGCTGTGCGAGTGACTGCACGGCGGGAGTGTGCGCCACCCGGTCGAACAGACTGCCTGCCGCCGGGACTTGGGAATCCTGCGCCAAGCGTGCGAAGCCTCGCAACGCCCGGCACCGGTGTCAAGCACCGGCACACATTTTGGGGTGCAAGATTAACTGACTCCCAACTGTCACCCCGCTGGAACAGCGGCTGCTAAGAGTCAGGGAATGACAAAAGGCTACTTGATAGACATGGACGGGGTGATTTACCGGGGCTCGACCATGATCCCCGGCGCGGTGGAATTCATTCAACAATTGCAGCGCACCGGCACGCCCTTCCTATTTCTGACCAACAACTCTGAACGCTCGCCCAAGGACCTGGTGGCGAAATTCAGCCACTATGGATTAAAAGTTTCCTGGAAAAACTTTTACACCGCTGCGCATTGCACCGCGGATTTTCTGGTGCGGCAGCAGCCGACCAGCAGCGCGTTCGTCATCGGAGAAGGCGGCTTGATCGTCGCCTTGCAGGAAGCCGGCATTGCGTTCGATTCCATCAAGCCGGACTTCGTGGTGGTGGGCGAGGGGCGGGTGTTGAGTTTTGAATTGATGGAGAAAGCAATGCGCCTGCTGGCCAAAGGCAGCCGGCTCGTGGCCACCAATCCCGATACGTGGTGTCCCACCGACGCCGGCCCTCGGCCCGGCACCGGCGCGCTGGTGGCATTGCTCGAAAGCGCGACGAACACCAAAGCCTACTGCCTCGGCAAACCCAATCCCTTCATGTTCGTCATGGCGCGAAAACGACTCGGCTTGCGCACAGATGAAACCGTGATGATCGGCGACACGATGGAAACGGACATTCGCGGCGCGGTGGAACTGGGCATCCCGGCCTATCTGGTCTTGACCGGTTCCACGAAACGCGAGGACGTGGCGCGCTATCCTTATCAACCCAGCGGCATCTTGAATTCGATTGCGGATCTGTTGAACCTGGAGGAATCGGTCCTCGCCCATGCCGCGGTGGCGGCTTGAGCCAGTCCGAAGAATTCCTTTACCAAAACCGCTCGAAGGATAGTTGGATGGATAGCAACGAGCACACGGCAGACCGAAGCCTTGTGTGGCTGGTCACGCCAACCGCCACCGTCAACCTGGGTTTGGTGATTTACGGCGTCCGCACGCGATAGAAACGCATCGCGTTGGTTGCCCGGGGGTCCATCACCTGCATCAGGGCGCCGGTGCTCAGGATCGTTCGCACCGTCTGCCACGTCACCGGCGGCACAAGGTTGGTCGTTTGCTCGATCAGGTATGTCACCCCTGACTGCCCGGGAAACGACAGGCTGAAGTTGGTGCCGTTAAGCCCTTCCGCAGCCAATGGTGGCGGCAAGAGCGGCACGACCTGCACCAGCAGATTGGTGGTTACGCCGCCGGGAGTATCCGCGTTGTAAGCCGTAAACGTCACCTGATACTCGCCGGCGTTTGTCCATACGTGTGATGTCACATAGCTCAGGTTGGTGAAAACCAAACCCTCGCCAAACGACCATTCCAAGCGTGAGGCACGCCCCACGACTTGACCGTAAAGCGGCATGGCGCCATAGGCTGCCACTTCCGAATAGCCCGCGGTAAGGCTGACCGACAGTGGGCCGACCATGCCCGATTCCCAAACCTCGTCGCAGCCCATCGAAGGCGGGCTGACCCACGGCTCGCCTTCCAAATCCGTACCGGTCGCAACCAAGGCATTTCCCGTTCCGCGACACGGCGAGGAGGGAGCGAGATGGAATTCATCAACGATCTGTGGGTCCTCGGCGATGTTGCCAGGACCGGCAGCCAGCGGCGTTGTGCAGGAATAGTAGAGAACTCCTACATAAATATTTGGAAACGCAGATGCCGTGTTGAAGAAGACAATGCAGTTGGTCATTGCACTCGAAGCCGCGCCCCCGCCGGATCGACCGGCGGCGTTGCGCAGCAAAGTGCAATTGACCAGACGCGCATTGTTAACACCACCACCGGTTCCGCCGGCGAAGTTGCCCGTTATTGCGGAATTCTGGAGCCAGCCAGAATAAAGGCCGCCGCCGCCACCTTCGGCGCGGTTGGCGTTGAGTATAGAGTTGACCACCGAACTACCATACGCGCCACCCCCGCTCCCCAAGGAAGTATTGCCAACCACTCTACAGTGACTCAGCGTACCGCCCATCGCTCCCCCGCCATAGAAGCTGGCATAGCAGTTGGTGATCACGCAGTTGGCCAGTACGGCGTTGGTGGAACTACACCGAATGCCTCCGCCACTGGAATCGCTGACCCCACTGCCTTGACTGGCACTGGTTGCGCCGTCCCGCAGCGTAAAGCCACTCAGTGCCGCTCCGTTCTCCAACCAGACGCAACGCACGGCAGCAGGGCCGACCTTGTCCACTGGATCCCATTGTCCTTGAATGATCGTAGCTTCGGGGCCGTTCACGCTCATGACCAGCAGCGGTTTGTTCAGCACCACGCGATTGGTCAAGTCTCCGATCATAACCTGCCCACCGGTTGCATAGACGCCGTTCGTCACCAAGACCACATCCGTGGGGCCCGCTGCGTCCACGGCATCCTGGATGTTGGGGGCGGCCGTTTCCCAACTCGAATAAGGTGGGGTGGGAGTCAGGCTCGCTGCATCCACACAGGCAATACCCACCTGCACCACTTGGCTGGTTGTCATTCCATAAGCGTTACTGGCCACCGCTTGGTAAGCGCCGGCATCGTCCACCCCAAACTGATTGATCAGGAGGCTGGCGGTGTTGGCAGAGGCGTAGCGTGCGCCATCCTCCAGCGGCACACCGTCTTTGGTCCATTGCCACTGGAGGGGTTCCAGTCCTGCCGCCGCTGCCGTGATCCTGGCTTGCCCGTTGCCGGTGGCCACTCTGGGCAGAGGGTTAGCGACCATCAACGGCTGCGGTCGCCATTCATCACATCCGATGGCGGGCGGATTCTCCCAGCTCTGGCCGTCAAGATCCGTGCCTATGGAATGGACAGGATTGCCCGCACCACGGCAGGGTGAGGTTTCAGTCAGATGCACACCGTCGGGCAGCAACTGCGGATTGGCCGAAATGTTGCCGGCGCCAGAGAGCAGCGGCGTGGTGCAAGTATAGCTCACATTCACACCCAGGTAGCCGGAGTGATTTTCCCGCGAGCCGGTAAGGGTCGAGATGTTGTCCCACAGGACGCTGTTGACGATCAACCCACCACCGCCGCTCCATTGAGCACCCGCCCCACTCCGAGCCGTGTTCCCAGTGAGCGTGCAATTGACCAGCAGGCTCAGGGAAGCTCCGCCGCCCGAGAAATCCGCGGAATTCCGGATGACGGCGCAATTGGTGAGCATCGAACCCTGTACACCGCCGCCACTCTCGGCACGATTGTGCGCGATGTAGCTATTGAGGATCGCGCTGGCTGCGGCCCCGCCACCATAGTTCCCGCTGACGTTATTGGAAATCACACACCGGCCCAGGAAACCCTGGTACGCTCCGGCGCCGGCTAAGCGTGCGCTGTTTCCCACAATGAAACAATCTTGCACGCTGGCCCCGGTTGATGCGGACCAAACTCCCCCTCCTGACCGCAAAGTGAAGGTATCGCCGCTGTCCCGAGTGGCGCCGCCTGTCAGCGTAAAACCGCTCAATATCGCCCCGTTCGTCAGCCAGGCGCCACGCACCGCCGCCGGACCGTTCGTCGTCACTGGATCCCATTCGCCTTGGATGATGGTGACGGCCGGCCCATTCACACTGTGGACGATGATTGGCTTATCCAGCGCCACGCGATTGGTCAAATCGCCCGCCATCACTTTGCCGCCCGAAGCGTAAACGCCGTTGGTCACAAGAACGATTTCACCAGCCGCTGCTGCGTCAATTGCTTCCTGAATGTCCGTAGCGGCAGTCGGCCAGTCTAAATAGGGTGGTTCGGCATTGCCGGCAGGGTTGACGAAACGAATTACGAGCGGAACTGCGACCGAAGTAACGTCGCCAAAGGCATTGCTTACCGCCACCCGAAAATCTCCCGCGTCGGAGGCGAGGATACCGCGCACTGTGAGTGTGTGGGTATCCGTACCAAGGTAATGGTCGTCATCGTTGAGCAAAACCCCATCCTTGATCCATTGATAAGTGAATGGTTCCTGACCGGCCACGGATATTGGGCCGACGGTGAAGCCAATCGGATTGCTGTTGAGCCGGAGTTGCGGTTGGATCAGGACAATGGGGGTTGCTTGCCACTCCGCACAGCCGATGGAGGGAGGATTGGCCCAAGGTTGACCGAAAAGATCCGTGCCACTGACGGAGTTCGTTCCCGCGCCGCGACACGGTGAAGCATTCGCCAGGCGAACGCCATCGGGGAGCAGTTGTGGGACGGCGCCAAGGTTGCCTGTGCCACCGGGCAAAGGGGTGGTGCAGCTATGGGAAAACACGACGGGACCATTGTAGTTCGCGGCTATGTTGTAATACACAATGCAGTTGGTGAGCCTTGCGGGCATCGCGATGGTGCCTGAGTTGCTGACGACCGTGCAACTGTTCATCACAACATCCTGCGCGACGCTTGAACTTGGCGAAGCTGTATTGTGGAAGACCAGACAAGTGTTCAATCTGCCTCGATAAACAGCACTTGCGCCAGCACTGGCGGCGTTGGATTTAATGATACAGTTGGCGATAAGCGTGTTGGTGGACGCCCCCCAGACCCCGCCGCCGCTGCGCAAAGTGAAAGTATCCCCCGCCATGCGTGTTGCCCCGCCTTCCAGCGTGAATCCGATCAAACCAGCGCCGTCTGCCAGCCAGGCACAGCGCGTGGCGTTTAGGCCGTTGACCCCCCCTGACCCTCGAATCGTTGTCACAAATGGTCCGTTGACGCTGCGCACGGTGAGCGCCTTGTCCAAGGCCGCCCGGTTGGTCAAATCGCCGGCCATGACCTTGCCGCCGACC
>JAHCLO010000074.1 GCA_026125285.1 Verrucomicrobiia bacterium
TACTCGAGAATTGCCGAGGAGAACTGGCCCATCTGCACGTAGGCTTCGGCAATCCGCTTGGCAGTGTTGACGAGTTCGGTTTCCCGTCCCAGTTTGCTGTAGGCTTCCTTGAGAATCTCCAACGATTGATAATCGTGCGGCTGCGATTGAGTAATAACTTCAAACATCTCAATCGTCTGCGCCAACTGGGCTTCCTCGCCCGGATTCAGTGTGCTTGTCATGTTGGATCACCGTCCCCGACCGCCGTCCTGAACTGCAACGGGCACATCGGGGCGCTTTCAGTCAGCAATCTGCTCGCCAATTTAGGCGGGCACAATCGGCAAGGCAATCCCGCTTTCGCGCCTGATCGGCGGTAAACCGTTCAACGTTGAAAGACACTGCTGTCCAATTCTTGCGCGCCACGTCGAGTCCAGGCAGCCTGCGGTCGCATCATGCCGCCGCGACTAATGCCAGCCACAGCCACCGCCCACAAACTGATCCAAGCTGCACAGGTACTCTGCGCAAACGTTGAGCACCTGAAATTTAGTCCTCCGGTGGCCTATGTTTACAATCCCCTCGTTTACGCATGGAGGGCGCACGAAACTTATCTGCGCCGCTACGGTGGTCGCCCCAGGCGCGTATTGTTTCTTGGCATGAATCCTGGCCCGTTCGGCATGGCGCAGACGGGCGTGCCCTTTGGCGAGGTGTCCGTGGTGAGGGATTGGTTGGGAATTGACACAACCATCGCCGAACCGCCACGCGAACATCCCAAACGACCTGTCGAAGGACTTGCCTGCCGGCGCTCGGAGATTAGTGGTAAGCGATTGTGGGGACTGTTCGCCCGGCAGTTTGAGAAGCCGGAGCGTTTTTTCCGCGAACACTTCATCATCAATTACTGCCCGCTGCTGTTCCTCGAGACTTCGGGGCGGAATCTCCCGCCAGACAAACTACCAGCCCGCCAGATGGTGTCACTGCACGACGCGTGCGATCAGCACCTGCGCCGCGTCGTGGATTGCTTGAAACCGGAATGGCTGATCGGGATTGGTGACTTCGCCGAAAAACGCGCCCGACTTCTGTTCCGTTCCTCTGGATTGAGAATTGGTCGAATCCTCCACCCCAGTCCGGCCAGTCCGGCAGCCAACCGTGATTGGGCGGGAAAGGCGACCCGGCAGTTGACCACTTTAGGCGTATGGACGTAGTCAACGCTCCGTCGTTTGCTGGCGAGGCGAGAATCTTCCAGGGGCGTCGCCATCCATTTCAACAACGCGCCTGGCCCGCTCACCGGCTGCACGCTGAACCACAATCAGGCACTTGGGGGCGCGGGACTTCCGGGCGCTGAAGCCGGCTGGGACAACGGCGGTGGCATCCAACTCGAAGAGGTCTCAGTGGTCAGCGTCAGGGTTTCGTGCTCGAATATAACACAGTCCAAGGTGAGCCAGGGCGGGTGTGAGGGACTTTGTCATGATGACAACTGTTCCTCCGCGGTCATCGCTCCTGGCCTGCCCCCATCTTGAGCCCGGCACAGTTACGCAATGGCCGTGTAACCTTCCGCTGGTTTTCCCGTTGGAAGGAGATTGACGGTCGGGTGTTTCAACTGAGACCGCGGGGTTGCCGGGCGCACGGATGCGCGCCCACGAGCGCCATTCCGTTCCGACAACCTCGCCAAGCGAGACACGAACCGGCCCGAAACCAACAAGTGAAAGGCAGAACAACATGAAAGCAGTGACAACTACAATGCTACGGCGCACGGCCATCGGCGTCGTTGCCGTCCTTACCCTGGCGGCCGCGCTAACCGCCGAGGCGGACGCCAAGAAGACATACTTCACGGGCATCGAAGGGAATTACATCCTCGAGCCGGGACAGTGGTTTGGTGACGTCGTGAACCTCGTCGCGTTCCGGCGCACGTGCGATGCCGACGAGGACATCAGTGATCCGCGCCTCAAAGGCCTGGGCAGTTGGACCTACGCGGTGGATGCCGTGGCGGGCAAGTTCTGGGGCTGGGGCCGGATTGTGCCCGACCAGGGTGGCGGCGAATGGACGGGATACTTCACCGGCAGCATGACCGCCGGAACGATTCTTCACATGACCCTCACTGGCAGTGGCGATTACGCCGGCTTGGTCGCCCGCCTGACCTATACGAACGGCCCACAGCCCCACACGCTCGCGATCGCGGGCTACATCGTGGAAGCCAAGGGCGGTCCGGGCGAGCGGCCACTCAAGTTGAGCCTCTGCCGCACGGAACAGCTTGAGATGCTGAACTGCGTCGAGTTGGACCCGGCCTTCTGGCCACCGGAGCCGTTCGATCCGCCGAGGTCAGCGACGATCGTCCGTACGACGATCGTGAGCGAGATGGGACAGGCCACGCACGCCGGGCGCATCACCACTGAAGGCTTTTCTTTGATGGACCCGGTCACCGGCGTCATGACCGGCACGGGGACCGCCAAAGCTGCGAACGGCGACGAGATCTACTGGGTACACGTCGCCACCTTCGACCAGAACGGAGTGGCTCAAAACTCCGTCCACTTCTGCGGCGGTACGGGCCGATTCGACGCGGTGACGGGCGGGTTCGTGGGCCAAATCACTGAGGGTCCCGTACCTACCGACGACCCGGCGGTGTCGCAGTTCTGTTACGACGGGGTCGGCACAATCCGCTATTGAGGTGTCTGTAACCTTTCGCCGGTTTTCCCGTTGGAAGGAGATTGACGGCCGGGTGTTTCAACTGAGACCGCGGGGTTGCCGGGCGCACGGACGCGCGCCAACAAGCGCCATTCAGTTGCGGCAGCCTCGGCCAAGCGAGACACGAACCCGCCCAAAACCAACAAGTGAAAGGCAGAAGAACATGAAAACAGTGACAAATACAATGCTACGGCGCACGGCTATCGGCGTCGCTGCCGTCCTTACCGTGGCGACCGCACTGCCGGGGCTAAACAGCCTCCAAGCAGATACTCTCGTCGTGACCACGCTCAACGACAGCGGCCCCGGTTCGTTACGACAGGCCATCGCCGACGCCCATCCCGGTGACACCATCACGTTCGCCCGCAACGGCACCATCACGCTGACCGGCGGTGCATTGGTGATCTTCCAGGATCTGACCATCGCGGGGCCGAGCCCCCAAAAGCTCAAAATCAGCGGCAACCAGGCCGACCGGGTCTTTGTCGTCGCAGGCGGCGCGGTGACGATCGCCGGGGTAACGATCCGCGACGGCCTAGCCGACGGAAACTCCTCCATCATGCCCTGCACCGGCGGTGGGATCCTCAACCTTGGCAGCCTGACGCTCGAGAACGACATCGTGTCCGACAACCAGGCCCTCGGCGAAGGCGGCCTGAGCCCGTTCGGCCCTGGCATCGGGTCAGCCGGAGGTGTCTTTAATCTGGGAACCCTTCGCGTTGCCACCACTTCATTCAGCCGCAACCTCGCCCGCGGCGGCGATGGCGGCGACGGCTTTTATGCTGGTCACGCTGCTGCCGGGGCCATCGGAAACGTCGGTGTCCTGAGCATCACCGGCAGTAAGTTCAGCCATAACCAGGCCCTGGGTGGCCATAACAACAGCGGCGCCATGGGAGCCGGCAGTTGCGTGGGCGGCGCCATTTGGACGGGCGACGTGGGCCTGGGCCCGGGGTGGCTGGAACTCCGGGACAGCCGTTTGGACCACAACCAGGCCATTGGCGGCGACGGCGCCCCGCCGGGCACCTCTTGGGGCGTTGGCGGCGCCATCCAATTCCTCAACGGAAACGGCACGATCACCGGTTGCGTGTTCGACCATAACGATGCCATCGGCGGTGCCGGAGTCCCGGGCGGAGTGGGCGCCTGGGGCATGGGCGGTGCCATCAACGTCAGCGGGCCGTCGAGCGTGACCATCAGCGAATCCACCGTGGAACACAACCTCGCCCAGGGCGGCCCGGGCGGGCTTCGCGGCAACGGCGGAGGTGCTGGAGGCGGTGGACTGCGGAGCGAGTCCGAGGGAGTACTCACCGTTATCAACACCACCGTGGCTCACAACCGCGCCCAGGGCGGTACCGGTCGCGCCGGCGGCACCGGCGGCGACGGCGTGGGTGGCGGCTGCGCGACCTGGTATGGCTCGCTGTCCCTCGAGGGCGCGACGGTGACCCAGAACCTGGCCTTGGGCGGCGGCCCCGGTGGGCAGGGCATCGGCGGCGGTGTCTTCTGGGTAGGCAACTTCACTTTTGACGGCTCGACCGTCATCGCGAAGAACCACGCCTCGACCAGCAACGACAACATTGCTCCTTAGCCGGTCTCCGCAAACAGGTGGTTCTGGCGTCCACACCCGCGGACCCGGCGGCGTCTTGCCGCCGGGTCCGCGAATTCAGCGCGAGCAACCTCTGAGAAGCGAAACACGAACCAGTCGTGAAGACGACTACAGCAGGGTGAGCGATTATGAAAAAGACGATATTCGCGCGCGCAGTCGCAAGTCGGGCGTTATGTGCCGCCCTGTTTTCTTGGACGGCATCGGCCCAGCCCGTCCCACCACGGATCACTCCCACGCCCTCGCTCCAGCATCGGGCCGAAAACATCGGCACAAACGCGTCATTTACTGTCACGGCCTTCGGGACCGCTCCCCTCGCCTATCAATGGCAGCTCAATGGGCTCGACCTCGCAGGCCAGACCAACCGTACCCTAACATTCAGCGCCGTCCAGCCAGCCGATGAGGGTGACTACAGCGTGGTGGTCATCAACCTCGCCGGCGCGGTGACGAGCGCACCCGTCCGGCTTTGGGTCACGCCGTGCGCCTCTGCGTTCGTCAAGGCGAACTTCACCAACGGTCTGGGGCGGCTTCCGTACTTTTACCTCCTGCCGACCCACTACGACGCCACGCAGTGCTACTCGCTAGGGTTGGAGTTTCACGGGCTGGGTGACGAAAACTGCGTCACCAACGCCGGCTCGTGCGGACCGGGCTATTTGAACTACCCCGCCCTCAAAACGCTGGGCTCCTATCGACAGCAGGAGCGGAACCCCGTGATTCAGCTTTGGCCGTCGAAGCGCGCCGGTGACACATTCTGGACGGACGCGTATCTGCGCCAAGTGTCGGATCTTCTGGACCAGTTCCTCTCGGAATTCAACGTGGACACGAACCGAATCTACGTTGTCGGGGGCGCCGAGGGAGTCCATGCCGCTTGGGACCTGATGGCGATGCGCCCCGGCTTCTTTGCCGGGGCGGTTCTCGCGGCAGGCTGGCAAGGCGGCGGTCCTGCCGCCTCTATCCGAGACGTTCCGGTTTGGGCCTGGTGCGCGAAGAATGACGCCAGTGGTCAATTGACGACTGCCCAGCAGGCGGTGCGCGCCCTTCGCGAAGCCGGCGGCAATGTGCGCTATACCGAGTACGTGACCGGCGCATACGCTGACACATTCGGATTCTCTGATGGCTCACACATCGGCGGGATCCTCATGGGTTCCGCCACTCCGACCATCGTCGATTGGTTGCTCGCCCAACGACGCGGCGCACCCTCGACGGCGCAGCCGCTGTTGACCATCACCAGTCCAACCACCCAGCCCGCCTGGACCACCGGCGCGACGAACCTCAACCTGACAGGCTCGGCGGCGGCCCTCGACCAGGACGTGACCCGCGTGGCTTGGGAAAACGCAGCCAACAAACTGACGGGCATTGCCGAGGACTCCAATGCGTGGAGTGTTGCGGACATCCCTCTGGTCGCCGGCAAGACCAATGTCGTCATCGTCACCGGCACCACCACCAGTTGGGCGCCGGCCTGCGGTGGCAACACCACCTTTAACGAGACGCTGATGGTCGTTTGCTCCCCGATCCAAGCGACGCTGACACTCGAGGGAAACACCGCGCTTCTGAACTGGACTGGCGGCGGACCGCCCTACCGGATTCAACGGGCCACCGATCTCTTCGCGTCCCACTGGACCAATGTCCTGTCGGACGCCATTTCGCCGGTGATCCTGCCGGTGACGGGCGCCTGCGGTTTCTATCGCATCGTTGGCCAGTAGGGAGGCCGCCTCCGGTAAGCTTCGCCAGTCACCGCCGACGCCCGA
>JAHCLO010000075.1 GCA_026125285.1 Verrucomicrobiia bacterium
CGGATCGCCTGTTCCTGCTGCACCAGATTCTCCGCGGGCAAAGGCTGTGCATCCGGCAATCGTTCCAAGCTGGATGCCACAGCTTCCCGCTCGCGATGCGGCAACCCGGCCAGCGTCACCGGACGCGAACGCGCCCGCCGTGCCGACTTTTGGAAACGGTGAACGAGGATGGCGTAGAGCCAGGTGGAGAAGCGGCACGAGCCGTCGAAGCGAGCGATGCTCTCCCAGCCTTCGATGAGGGTTTCGGCGGCCAGGTCCTCGGCAGTGGTGGGATCGTGGCAGAGCGCGACGGCCTGACGGAACAGGCGCGTCTCACAGGCTTGCGCCAGTTCGCAGTACGCCTCCGCCTCTCCGGCTCGGGCGCGAGCCAGAAGGTCAGCGGACTCAGACAGGTCTGGTCGCTCTTCCGTAATGATCACCCACTTATCAATTCCCCGCGCGGCGCGAAAGGTTCAAACGAAATCAACGCCGAGCAGCCTGTCAAAAATGTAGGAGACGACGTCAGGAGTCACTCGCAGCCCTCCGCGAAATTACGAGAATTGCAGACTCGTTACCTCGTCTCCTGCAAAGGAAGGGGCCTTTTGACGGGCTGCTAACTTTATTCGCCCCGAGCCTGTGTTGTACCTAAATCCCGCAGTTGAAGTTCAACTGGAGGGGTTGGGAGCGGATTGAGTCAACCAGGCCAAAGGATTTTCTGTGTATTGCCGGGGTAAGAGGCGCAGCCATTGGCCTGGTTCTTCCAACTGCGGCGCAGTTGACGCCAACCACGTCCGCAGCCGCTCGTAGCAGGCTTTTAATGTCTTCCACCACTCCGCTTTGACCGCCAGTTTCACCGTCCGCTGTCGCCCGCTTTCCACCACTTGCGCCGCCATGAATAAAAAATCCCGCCGGGACTTGATCGCTTCGCTGTGATGGCCTGGATTCAATCCCATCAGGCGCGTGAACAGACTCCACAGGTTATAGGTCAACAGCACCAGCCGCGCCGCCAGTTCCGTCACCACCGCCCGCCCGCTGCAATAGCCCCGGAAACCCCATTGGTTCTTCAACTCGTCAAACACGTTCTCCGTGTCGGCCCGCCGATCATACAACGCCGCCACTTGTTCGGGGCTGGCTTCGTCGGTTCGGAGGTTGGTCACATACACGGCCACGTCGTCTTCGGGCGTGGCCCAGAACTGGTCCTGCGGACTCGGGTTGACCGGACGCAAGGTCCGCACGATGACGATGCGGCGTTCGCCACTCCAGCCGTGCAACTTCACGGTGGTCTGGGCGGTCTGCTGGCAACCCACGGTGGGTGAACCTTCCCACAACGGCCCGGGCACGCGCGCAATCGCCCGCCGCACATTGCTCGTGAGTTTGAGTTTGAACAGGTATTTCGGGCGTGGCGCGCCGGTCACTTCGTGCCAGGCCAGGATGGCTTCCTGGCCAAAACCGACGTCGCCGCGATTGAGCCAGAGCCGTTCGCGGACCGTCGGATGCGCCCAGAGTTTTTCCATCGCGGGTTGCCAGTCGGTCGCGCTGACGGTGTCGCCCGGTCGCCATTCCAAGTGCAGGCACAGCCGCGTGCGCGCCGCCACGCAGATCAGCGGGTGATGGCTCTTGCGGCCGCGTTTGTGCGGGTTGTAACCCACGGCGGCGTCTTCCTGATGACCGTAGCGGGTGTTCACGGTGGAATCCCAGTCGGCGATGAACTGGTCAGGCAACGCCGCGTAGAGTTCGGTTTGTGGACGCTGCATCCACTCGCGCAGAGTTTCGGGATCAAGCTCCTTGGCCAGCCGCGGCAGGGCATCTTCGCCGCGCACGCGTTCCATGCCCATCAGCGTGGCCACGGCGGGATCATCCATCAGCCAGTGGACGTGACAAAAGCGTCGGCCTTCGACCAGCGCGGAAAGCAGAAAGCTGTGGAGTATCTCGCGCACGGGCGCGGCGTTGGGACTGGTGCGGCGCACCGGGCAATGATCAGCAAGCCGTTCGACCAAGCCGAGGTGTTTGAGAAAGCCACTCCACGCCGCGATCCCGCCGTAGGGCGTGAGTGCCGCGTCAGTACGCGTGAGAGTGATTTTGCCTGGCAACGTGTCCAGGGCGATGTCCTCCTTGTCTTCACCCATCAGGTGAAGGGAAACCAACGAGGCAGAAGTGTTCATTGCCCCCAATTCTATTGCCCCATTCCTCCTTTGAACACCTTTTCAACTGCGGAGATTAGGGTAAACTGCACCACATTCTCGGGGAACTCCGCGTTCACACCCAGGGAGTTTCGCCCCAAAAACCATTAGAGAGGGTGTTACGAAAGTTTTTGTAACCTGCTTTTGCAGTAGTTGATGCGCGCGGAATATCGGGGGTGGCCTTTGCCGCTGACGAGTTAGCTTTCCGACGGTAGCTTGGGGCCATGAATTTCGACCTGCCGGCCACCGGCACCGCCGCGTTACTCGAATTACTCGATCCGTTCGTTCCCGACGACTTCCTCAACGACGGTTGGCCGCGGGGTTACACGGGCGGCAGGCATCGCGCCCACTCCGCCGCTCAACTCTACCGCATGCATTTGTTGAGTCTGCTTTCGCCAGTGCATTCGATGAACCTGTTGGTCAAAATGCTGCCGGAGCAACCGGCTTGGCGACAGTTTGCCCGCGTGCGTCGCCGGAACGCGGGGCCGGATGTGCGGATGTTGCATGAGTTTCGCGGTCGCGTGGGGGTGGCCGGGTTACGGCGGATCAACGAGCATCTGCTCGAACCGTTGCTGGCCGGCTATCTCTGGCAGCCTTGGTCAGCCGGACTGATGGATGCCACCGATTTGCCCGCCGCCTGCGTGGGCTTCAAAAAAAAGCACCGGACAATACTCCGCCGCGCACGCCGCACTGGGTGGCCGCACCCTCAAGACGGGGCAAAGCCGCTGCTTTGTCGGCTACAAGAAGCACACGCTCCGCTTGTGGTTGCACCACTATTCGGTCGGGGTGCTGCTGGTACCGCTCATCAGTTGGGCCACGCCCGCCAATGTTTCCGAGGGTGGACTGCTGGTGCCCAGCCTGCGCCACTGTCGGCAACGATGGGATTGGTGTCCGCCCTTGGTGGTGGCGGACATGGGTTATTTGGGGGCGCCCGCCAAAGAGCAGTGCCGCGCGCAATGGGGCGTGAGCGTCCTGACCCGACTGCGCAGTGACATGAAACTGGTTCCGCCCTATGTGGCGTGGGATCAGGCGGCCTGTCCGCAAGGCGAACCGCTGACGTGGCTGGGCTACGATGGCCGGGCGGCAGAGCACTGGTTTGGCGTCGCTGCGCAACCAGAGTTATGTGGTTGCTGTTGGGAAGCGGCCCGCTGTCCGCGGCAGTTTGCGTATCCGCCCGCGGCCCACGAGACGTTGCTGGGACGCCTGCCACTGGCCAGCCGACCCGTGCGGCAGTTGTTGCAGCAGGTGCGTCCGTGGATCGAACCCGCCCAGTCCTTCGAGAAAAACCAACTCGGCTTGAGTGACGTATTTTTCAACAGCCTGCGGTTCACCTGGGTGATGGCGTTGTTGGCCGATGCCGCCGTGATCCTCCGAGCGCGTGCGTTGCTGGGGCGGCCAACCTCACGCTCTTTGCTGACCGACCTGATGCCTGTTCAACTTCCGCTGGAACTGGACACAGAAGCCACCCCGTCAGATTGGCGCGCGAAAACATAAACCCGCCAAATCTCCAATGAATTCAAAGTTTCAGACTTTGGCTTTCGTAACACCCTCTTCAAAGGCTGATTTTCTAAAAAGCTCGTGAAAGGCCCAATGAATTGGCCGGTCGTTCCGAAGCGAAATCGAAATGTAGTGCCAAATTCTGATCTCCATCAGCAGTTTGGTATTGCGAGCATTGCACTGAGAGCGTTTATACGTAGAGGAAACGAACAGCCCAATGTATTTCCGCGTCAAACGCACTGGCTCGTATGCTTACCTGCAAATCGTCGAGAGCTTTCGCGAGAAAGCTCAGGTGCATCAGCGGGTGTTGAGCACTCTGGGCCGGCTCGACCTGCTCCAGGCTACGGGGCAATTTGAAAAGCTCATGCGCTCCGGTCTGCGCTTCTGCCAGCAGTTGGCCGTGATCGACGCGCAAGCCGCCGGTCAAACCCAGCCGGTGCAGGTGCAGCGGGTCGGCCCGGACCTGGTGTTTGGCCGTTTGTGGGAGAGCTTGCAGCTCGGAACGATTCTCCGGCGTGCGCTGGAGTCGCGTCGCTTCGAATTTGACGTGGAGCGGGCGGTGTATCTGACCGTGCTCCATCGATTGTTTGCGTCGGGCAGTGATCGGGCGGCGGAGCGATGGCGCCAGACGTATCGATTGCCTGGAACCCAAGAGCTGGACTTGCACCATCTCTATCGGGCCATGGCCTTTCTGGGTGAACCGCTGGACGAGCAATCCGGTCCCCGGGTTCTGAACACTCCACGATGCACCAAGGATTGGATTGAAGAGCAATTGTTTGATCAACGCCGGGATCTGTTCAGCACCATCGATCTGGTCTTCTTCGATACCACATCGATTTACTTCGAAGGCGAGGGTGGTCAGGAGATCGGGCAGTATGGCAAGAGCAAGGATCACCGCCCGGACCTGAAACAAATGGTCGTAGGATTGGCGCTCGATCTCCACGGCTGGCCTTTGTGCTGTGAACTGTGGCCGGGCAATACGGCCGATGTCACGACGCTGCTGCCGGTGGTCAATCGCATGCGGCAACGATTTGGAGTGCGTCGGGTTTCGATTGTGGCCGATCGCGGCATGATCAGCGCCGACACGATTGCGGCCCTGGAATCGGAGACGATGGACTGCGATTACATTCTGGGCGCGCGCATGCGTTCGGTGAAGGAAATCAGTCAACGGGTTCTGGCCGATCGCGGCCGCTACCGGGAAGTCACTCCCAAACGCAAGACGTCCAAAGATCCGTCGCCCTTGAAAGTCAAAGAAGTGGTCATAGATCAACGCCGCTACATCGTCTGCTTGAATGAGGAACAACGTCGCAAGGATGCCGCCGACCGCAAAGCCATCGTTGAACACTTGCGCGAGCAACTCAAGCGCGGTGACAAAGATCTGATTGGAAACAAAGGTTACCGCAAGTATCTACGAGCGGGCTCGGGGGAGCACTTCACGATGGACGAGCAGAAGATCGAGGAAGAATCCCGTTACGACGGCAAGTGGGTGTTGCAGACCAACCTGGCCGATGAGCCGCCGATGATTGCTCTGGCCTATAAAGAGCTCTGGATGGTGGAGGACCTGTTCCGCACGATGAAGTCGATCTTGGAAACACGTCCCATCTATCACAAGCGCGACGCGACGATCCGCGGTCACGTGTTCTGCAGCTTTCTGGCGTTGCTGTTGCGGTGCGCCTTGGAACAGCGGCTGGAGGAAAAGGGTGAGACTTGGGAATGGGCCGAAATCATTCGCGGGTTGGACAACCTCCAGGAAGTGGAGGCGTTGTTTCAAGGCAAGCGATTCGTTTTGCGCAGTCAGGTGCTTGGTCAGGCGCACAAAGCGTTCAGAGCCGCCGGTGTCGCCCTGCCGCCCACCTTGCGAGAGAAAAAATGAGCGACCTGCAAACTCGGAAATGTAGTGCCAAAACCTTTTCGCGTCCTCGCAAGTGCTTGGCAATCAGAGCTCCAGTCTCTTAAACTGTCGAAGACGG
>JAHCLO010000076.1 GCA_026125285.1 Verrucomicrobiia bacterium
GCCGTCGTCCCCACCGCGTCCACCATTTCGGTGACGCGGTTCAGTGGATCGTAAGCGAACCGCACGTCCGTGCTGGCCGGATAATTGATGTTGGTCAGGTTGCCCACGGGATTGTAGCTGTAAACCGAATTGCCCTTGGCCTTGCTCCAGCGATTGGTCAGGCGGCTGTTCGGATCGTAGGCGTAACGCAGGATTTCCACGCTGGCCTGGTCCAGCTTGTTCGTCACCCGGCCATACCCGTCGTAATTCCAGGTCGTGACCTGGCTCTTGCCATCGGTCAGCGTCAAGAGGTCGCCCGCTTCGTCATAGGTGTAGAGAATCACCTCCTGGTTGGCGTTGGTTTCGGCGGTTTTCCGGCGCGCCTCGTCGTAGGCGTAGAAGGTGATCTTGTCCAACTGGTTAGTGTAGGCCACCAGCCCGCGCGCGGAATAGCCAAAGCGATCCACGCCGGCATCGGGATACGTGCGGGTGCGCAACCGGCCCAGTTCATCGTAGGTATTGGTGACGGTGACGCCGTTGGCGTCCGTGACGTAAATCGGATGGTCCTCAATGTCGAAGACGGTGGTTTGTTCCGGGCCGTAGGCATTGCTGGCGTTGGTGAGCAGGCCCTGATTGTTGTAGTAGAACCAACGGGCGCCCCAGAGGTCGCCCGTTACAATCAGGCGGCCGAGAGAGTCAAACCAGTTGGTGACCGTGGCGTCCGGATAAATGGTGTACTTGCGGTTGCCCTGGTTGTCATAGCCGAACTGGGTCACCAGTTCGACCGCGGTGCTCCAGGCGTTCGTGACGGAAAGCAGTGAACCACATTCACAATAGCCGTAGCGCGTCACCACGCCGTTGGCATTGGTCACCGCGACCGTCTGCCCGATGCCGTTGTAGCCGTAGGTCGTCCACTGGTCCAACCGGTCCTTGGCGCCGACCAAGGACAGCGCCGCATACACGTTGGACCGGGTCGTGCCGTCCGGATACAGCACCCCGGTGAGCCGCTGGAGCCGGTCCCAGAAATTGGTCGTCACCAGCCCGCGCTCGTCGGTGTGGGTGTATACCTGGCCGTCCGTGTAATAGGTGTAGGCGTTTTCGCGATTGATCTCCAGGTCAACGGTTTTCTCCAGGCGGCCCGCCGCGCCGCCGCCGCTGTAGTAAAGGTTCGTGGTGGTCAGGCCGCTGGGCCGCTGGATGCTCGTCAGTTGCCGGCTGCCGTTGTAGGTGAAACGAATTTCCTGATCCAAGGCATCATAGCTGGCATCCACCTGATGATAGGCGTTGCCGAAATAATTGCTGACGACCTGCTCGCCTTGCGGGCCGCGGTGCAATTCCAGGTCAATGCCGTTGACCGCATAGAAGTAAGTGTTGGTGCGCGTGCCGATGCCGCCGCCCGGCAGGGAGTAGGTTTCGACTTTGAGCGTCTGGCGGCCGAACTCGTTGTGCTCAAAATACTGATACCAGGTGCTGCCCTCGGGCAGCACGCGCGCAATTACGGCGGGCATTTTCGTGCCCGTGCCGACCATTTTGGGGTAATGCGCGTGCTGGGTGTCTTTTCCCGCATAGTCGTACCACGTCACCTGGCCTTCCACAGTGCCGTCGGGAGAAGGCGATTGTTCCCATGCCAGCACGTCGCTCATGTGTTTGTGGCCCCCGTCCCACTCATCTTCGTGCCATAGCCAATGGCGGATGCGGGCACGTTTGAATTCGTCCCAATCCCAGTTCTCAACGTCCACGTTGCCAATGCCCGCCAGTTGCAGCGGCCCCCAGTAAAACGTGTTTCGGCCCTGCCGGTTCGTGTCCAGCGTGCTGATCGGCAAATTGGTCGGGATCACGGACGCGCTAAACGTGGCCGGCACCGGCGCCTCCTCCGGGGCTTGGTCGTTTTGCAGATAGAGATGCTGGCCGCCGTTGGGCTCGGTGATGAGCAGAGTGACACCAAAATCGGTCATGATAACCGAACGATATGGGTCCCAGTATACCTCATCGCCCAAGTGTTCGAATTGGGTGGTGCCGTACGGCGTGGTCATCGTCTCCAATGCCCAGTAGGACTGCGATGTGATCACGCTCACTTCGTACTCCCGGTAAGTGAACGTGGAACTGATGCCCACCGTGTCCGTGATATTGGTGAGATACCACCGGCCATCGGCGAGTTGTTCGTAATTGAACGTGGCGGTGTAACCGGCCGGCGCATTGACTTCCGTCACTACCCGGTCATTCGACGCGTCCATATCGCCATCCAAATCGCCATAAACGAAGGACGTCGTGCCGCCCGTCGCGTCCGTGATCTCCTCCAGGCGCCCGTAGCCGTCATAGCTGAACTCCAACGTGTGACCATGCCCATCCGTGAGGCTGGTCAGCAGAAACCGTGTGGCGGATGACGCCTCCGAAAACTCCCAGACCGTTCCATCCCTTTTGTGGATTTTGCCGCCGGTCGGATAACCCCAGCCGTCCCGGAATATCTCGACACGCGAACCGTCGTGCGCATGGGGCTCGCTCAAATCCGGGTCGCCATCAAACGTATAAATCAGACGCGCCCCGCGCAGGTTCAAGAACGTCAGCCCGTATTCCACCAGGGCCAGGTCCGCGCTCCAAACACAGTGCCATTGGGCGCCAAACAACGGATTGAGATCATTGCGCGGATAATAGTCAAGGTCGGTGGGCCGCCAAGTCTGATACACCAGGTCCAGGCTCACCGGCGGGCCATACGCCGGCACATAGCGCAACGGCGTGTCAAAGAGGCGATAGTCCGCCTGAAATTCATTCACCCGCCAAAGCGGCATGCCCATGGGACTGCGGAGTGCGCGCTCACAACTCGAGCATTCGCTGTCGTCATCGGAGTGACCATCGCCGCCTCCACCGCCTCCACCGCCCCCACCGCCGCCCGGCGGACAGGGGCAGTCTTCGCAAGGTGGCGCGATCGTCGTCCATTGCGGGGGACAGTCCGCGTGTGCAATGCAGGCAAAAGTTAAGGCGGCTGTGGTAGTGGCAATTCGGGCTTTCATAGACTTGCTGAGGCCATGCTGCAGAAGAGCGGGCACGGGCACGCACCAATCTGCAACCGAGGTTTGATGAAGTTGGGTTTTCATCGCGGATTACCATTCCGCCGGCCTGCCGCCGACTGAACTGCAAGCCCTCCCCAATACAACCGTCCGGCCTCAACTCCTAGCGGTGGCAAACGAAATGGAACAATGCCCTTATCGCTTCGTGCCGGTCTAATTTCAACCATGAGTTATTCACAATCCAGGTACGGGGCGCAACTTGGCACTGTCGTCATGGCGAAGCCGTAGAGGGACAGTGCTTCCAGCCTGTCCAGGCCACCGGGACCGATTTTAGAGGACTTCCCCAAGCGCCTCGTCCCCCGGACAGGCAAGATGCCTGTCCCACTATGGTGGCAGTTGCCAGGTTGCGCCCGCGCGGCGATCTGACTTTTCAATCGTCTCCGGTTCGCGAATTATCTAGCGCGTGATCGAACTCGAAGCGGCCCTTCAACACATTCTCGCAACGTTGCCCCCGCCCCAGGCCGAACCGGTGCGGCTGACCCAAGCCGCCGGGCGGGTTCTGGCGGAAACCGTCCATTCCGCCATTGACTTGCCTCCGTTTGACAACTCAGCCATGGACGGCTATGCCGTACGCACGGCGGATGTGTCGGCTGCCTCCGAAACCAAACCCGTCAGGCTGCAGGTCTGCGGGCGGATTGCCGCGGGCGTGAACTTCTCGGGAGAACTGACCGCGGGCCAATGCGTGCGCCTGTTCACCGGCTCCCCGCTTCCCGGCGGGGCCGACGCCGTGGTCATGCAGGAGGACGCACGGGTGGTGAACGATCAGCCCGAAACGTTGTGGTTATCTGAAGCGGTGAAACCTTGGGAAAATGTCCGCCTGCGCGGCTCGGATGTGAAGCGGTCGGCGGTGTTGGCGGCGGCCGGCAGCTTGTTGGACCCGGGCAAACTCAGCCTGCTCGCCGCCACCGGCGTTGCCGAATTAGGGGTGGGACAGCAACCCCGCGTTGGCCTGCTCGCCACAGGCTCGGAGCTTTGCGAAGCCGGCAATGTGCTCCAGCCCGGGCAGATTTACGAAAGCAACCGGATTGCTCTTGCGGAATTGATCCGGCGGGCGGGCGGGCTTCCC
>JAHCLO010000077.1 GCA_026125285.1 Verrucomicrobiia bacterium
TTTTTTCTAGCTCCGGATAATGCCGAGCACACGGGGTGATTCTTCAAAAACACTGAGGGATCACCCCTTTTCTATTCCTTCGACTCGGCATTATCAGAGGCTTTGCAGGAACGCCATCAGTTGATCGGGCGGACGGTATCGAGGCGGCCGCCCGTAGAACGGCTCGGTTTTGGCGAGCGCCTTTTCTTTCAGTTCGAGGCTGGCGTGGAGATAAATCTGCGTTGTGTCCATTCGCTCATGGCCGAGCCACAGCGCGATGACGGAACGATCAACGCCGCATTGCAGCAAGTCCATGGCGGTGCTGTGTCGCAACACGTGTGGCGAGACGCGTTTGGATTTCAAAGACGGACAGTGTTGGCGTGCCGCAGCCACCTGCTTGGCGAGCAGATATTGAATACCGTCCCGGCTCAACGGTTTGCCGCGTAGGTTGGGAAAGAGCGGGGCGTCGGGTTTGGTGTTCCGCTCACACAGCCACGCACGGAGTATCGTGACCGTTTCCTTGCGCAATGGAACGGATCGGGACTTGCGCCCCTTTCCGGTGCAACGCACGTGAGGGCCACTGTCCAATGCAATGTCCTGACAGCGCAGGCCGATGATTTCCGAAAGACGCAGCCCTGTTTGCAAGGCCAGCAGGAGCAACGCGTAGTCACGTCGCCCCAACCAAGTCTGCTGATCCGGCGCCGCCAACAAGGCTTCGGCTTCTGGCCGCGTGAGGAAGTCGATCGGCCTCTTGATGTGGCGCTTGCTCTTGATCGCCAGGACACGTTGGGCCAACGCGCCGAGCGCGGGTTCTTGCAGGGCGACATACTGAAAGAAGGAATGGATGGCCGCCAGACGCACATTGCGACTGCGTGCGCTCACGCCGCGGTCTTTTTCCAGATGATCGAGGAAGCGGCAGATCAAGGCGGCATCCAAGTCCTGCATGGCCAATGCGGTGGGAGGCTTCTTCAGATGCCGATGGGCAAAGCCGATCAGGAGCCGGAACGTATCCCGATAGTTTGCGATGGTGTGCGGACTCGCGTTGCATTCGTGCATCAGCCGTTGCGTGAAGTAGGCTTGCAGCAACTCCGAGAAGGTGGCTTGCGTTTTCATCGTCCGGCCTCCTTTGGTTGCAGGCGTTGGGTCGCCAGTTGCAACAGTTCCGGCACCGCCGACAGATACCAATACGTGTCTCGGACGTGAACATGGCCCAGATACGTGCTCAACTCCGGCAAACGCGCCTCGACGTCCGTGTCGGTGCGATACCACCGCAGCATGGTCTGGATCGCGAAGTGATGCCGCAGGTCATGCACGCGCGGGCCGTGTAGATCGCCAGGTCTGCGCAGGCCGGTTTGGCAGGCCACCAACAAGAACCAGCGATTGACGGAGTCATATCCCAGCCGAACGCCACCGTCCCAGACAAAGAAGGCTGGATTTCTGCGCTTCGGATAAATGATGTCGCGTGTCGACGCATAACGCCGGAGGGCCGCGACAGTTGAGGGATGGAGCGGTGTCAATCGAGTCTTGTTCCCCTTCGCCAAACGGATGGTCAACTGCTGGCGATCCCAATCCACATCACCACAGTCCAACTTCAGAGCCTCGCTCACTCGCAGGCCAGTCGTTGCCAAAAGGCCCAACAGCGTGCCCAACGTCGGACCTTTGATCGGATTGGCAGGAGCGATTTGATACGCCACCTCAACCAATCTGCAAACGTCTTCATCGCGGTAAAGCTGTGGCGACCGTCGGCGCATGTGGTAAGGCAGCAGCTTGGGCGACGGCACTTCCGTGCGTGGATCAACCGTGCTTAGGTATTCGGCAAAGCGCCGGACCGTAGCCAGTCGGCTGCCGCTTTGCACCCGTTTGGCGTTTGGCGGCTGAGTGGCCCATTTGAGCGCGAGCTTGGTGGTGATGAACGGCGCTCGTTTCGCCTCTGCAAAACGAATGAAGCTGCGCAGCAACATCTCCGCACTGTCCAGCTTGAACCCCAGTCCCCGCCGGAGCTTCAGGTAATTGGTGAGATGCACACGCAGGGGGTTCATTGGACACCTCCCGGCCACGGCTGCGCCAAAGCGCGTAGTGCCTTCACATCCACTTTTGCGTAAATCTCCGTGGTCTGTATTTGCTGATGCCGCAGCACCTGGCTGATTTGAGTCAGGGAAGCCCCGTTCCGCAGGAGGTTGGTGGCCAACGAATGGCGCAGCAGATGCGCCCCGCGATTCACCGGATTCAGACCGGCGCGTCCCAAGGCCCGGTTCACAATGCCGCTCACAGCATTGGGCGGACTGCTGAAGCCCACATACGGCGCCTTGCAGTGGACGAATACGCGGCGCGTTGAGCAACGAGGTCGCCCCCGTTTCAAATAATCCGCCACAGCTTTGCCAACCTCCTGAAGCAGCGGCATCCGGTCCACTCGGTTGCCTTTGCCCCGAACAATCAACTCCCCGGCAGCCCAATCAATGTCGTCCAACTCAAGGTTGACCACCTCGCTGGCACGTAAACCCAGCCGGGCCAACAGCACCAAGACGGCATAGTCGCGCCGGCCCGCGTTCTGGCGGCGGTCACAAGACCGCAGCAACTTCTCCACTTCCGCTGCTTCCAGATAACGGGGCAGTTCCGATAAGCGCCCGCCCGCTGTGGCGGGGATTGCAGTCGCCAGATTGGTGTCGGTCTTGCCTTCCTGAAACAGGTAATTCAAAAAACTCCGCAGCACGGAGGTCATCAGTTGAGCCGAGCGACGACCGCGGATGCTGGAGTCTCTCAAAACAAAATCACTCACATCCTTCGTGCAGAGTTCCTTCAGCCGGATTTTCCCATCCCGAAACCGATGCCACAAAAACCGCCTGGCTACCGTCAGATACTGCCCCACGCTGCCCGACATGAAGCTTCGCTCCTGGCGCAGATACTGGCCGTAGGCCCGCTCGATTATATCAACGGGAGTCAGCGGCGGAGGCGTCTGCGGCGGGATAACGTCCAATTGCCGCAAGTGTTGCAGCAAGAGCGCGAGGGTGCATTTATCGCCGCTCCGATAAACAACACGTCGCCATCGGCACCCAAGGAACTTCGTGACTCGCTGTTCGCTGAGGTCTTTTAGCCGGAGCTTTGTTTGAATCATCCAATTGCTCAGAGCAGCGACCAGCCGGAGTTTATTCCAGCCGGTCACACGGCAGTAACGCTGTTGCGCCAACAACGCGGCGAAACTGGCGAGATGCGGCGCAAGTGGGCCTGCTTCCAGTGGATGCAGATCTTGGGGACGGAGACGAAACGGCTTAATCATAGAGGCATTCCTTTCGGTTGTGGTTTGAACCACGAGGAATGGCGTCCTGATAATGCCGAGTCGAGGAAACAGAAAAGGGGTGATCCTTCAGTGTTTTGAAAAATCACCCCATGCGCTCGGCATTACCCGGAGCTAGAAAAAATA
>JAHCLO010000078.1 GCA_026125285.1 Verrucomicrobiia bacterium
TTCCAGCGTCCGTTTCCGGGTTAAACCGGATCGCCACGGCCGCCGGATTTTCCAGATTGCGGCCGCCGGGTTTTTCCAGGCGGCCTTTTCCCGCCGCCGACAACACCACAATACGATCCCTCTTTCCATCGGCCCGGCTGTAGCGTCCCGGCGATAACAAAAACGACGCCGCTGGCTCCGATGCCGGCGGCTCCGAAACACAAACCCATCAACTCATGCGAAATCCAACTCCCTACCTGAAGATGCGCGTGCTCGGCGCCATTGACATGGCCGAGGGCAACTCCATCGCCGCCCGCATCAAGTCCGTCAGCCGGATGCCCTTCACCGATGAGGACGGTCATCCGCGCCAGTTCACGCACTGGGTCGAGGAGGATTACAGTGCCCGGATCCATTCCGTCCTGGGCATGAGCCCGCTGGACCGTTACGCGCGGGACCGCCGCCGCGTCCGGTTCCTGCCGCCCAATGAAGCCAACGACGAACTCTTCTTCGCAGAAGAGGATCGTCTGGTCCGCGCCGACAACCCCTTCTCCTTCCAGTCCGTCCGCTTCGAAGCTCCGCGCCATCTGCCCGACCGCACCATCCAGGTCCGCTTCGAGCGCAAACGCCCCGCCCAGCGCGTCGTCGTTTACTACAAGGGCGAGCGCATGGGTGAAGCTCGTCCACTCAACCCCATCGCCAATGATCGCAAACCCTCAACCCTCAACTCTCATCCGACCTATGATCCGCTCCCACTTCGGCCTCCGGCGCCATCCCTTCGACCCCGAGTCGCTCACCCTGCTGACCCCTCAACAGGAAGTCTTCGACCTCCTGCGCGTTCACGCCCAGCAAGGCGGCCTGTGCCTGGTGCTGGGCGAGCCCGGCACCGGCAAAAGCATCCTCAAGCAGGCGCTGCTCACCCATGACCCCAAACGCATGATTACGCCCGTCGTCAACCGCACCCTCCACACCTATCACAATACGCTGCGCATTCTGTGCGAAGCCTTCCAGATCGAGTTCACCGGGCGCGACCATCACTGTGAACGGCTGCTGGTGCAACACGCCTTCAGCGTCCACCGCGCCGGCAAAATGCTCGTCCCCATCATTGATGACGCCCACCTCATGCCGCCCGACTGCCTGCGCAAACTCCGGCTCTTGTGCGAGGACTTTCCCCGCTCGCACAATCTGGTGTTGATCGGCCAGCCCCCGCTCATGCAATCCCTGGCCCTCTCCAGCAACGAGGAAATCCGTTCCCGCGTCACCTACTCCGCCATCCTCCCGCGCCTCAGTCCGGAGGCCGTGGAACAGTTCATCCTCGACCAGCTCGACCGCGCCGGCCCGGGCCACAACACCTTCACCGCCGAAGCCCTGGCGTTGATCGTCCGCTCCGGCGAAGGGTTGTTGCGGCGCACCCGCAATCTCTGCCTCAGCACCCTCATCGAAGCCGTGCGCGACCAGACCCGCACCGTGGACCTCAAACAAGTCAACCGCGTCCTGCTCCAACCCCACTGGCGAAAAGACGATGACAGCCCGCTCCCCGCAACCCCGCTGGTCGCGTGACCAGATCCGGGCCGCCCGGCTGGCCCCGCTCGCGCCCCTGCTGCAACAACGCGGCCTCCAACTGATCGAACGCGAGGCGGGCAACTTCATCTTGCCCACCTATCCGGGTCTCATCGTCAAGGACAGCTACTGGCGCTGGCCCGAACGCAACCAGGCCGGCAACGCCATCGACTTCTTCATGCGCGTGCTCGGCCTGTCCTTCCACGACGCCATGCGCCAGATCACCGGCACAAGTTGATCGGCCACCACCCGCTGGCCTCGTCACGTTACGACGCCAGCGTGGTGGAAAACCAGCTCCGGGTGAAAACTCCGCACCATACGGCCGCAGTGTGGAAATCCTCCTGAAGCTGCACCCTTACGACCGCAGCGTGGTTATTCGGCCGCAAAATACGACGGGAGCACGGGCAAAATCCCAAAAACCATGCGACACCACTTCGGCCATTTTTACGACGTCAGAAAAGTTCGTAACAGGTCGTCGTGGCACTGCCCTCATTGTCCGCGAAGTCCTGCCACGTTTTCATGGTCTGCATCCGGCCTTGGGCATCGTAGGTGAACCGCCGTTTCAGAGGCGCCCAAACGTCACCTTATCTGGTAGAAAAAAACAACGTTCGACGACCATGTGGAAGTTTCCAGATAGTCCACGTCCGGCATAACAAACTCCGGACCTCCGATTATCAACCCCCAATGGGCGAAGCCACCCCCCCAGATGAGCATTAGGCCTTTCTCCGTTGAGTCTCCCCAAGTAGACACCCAAGCGTCTGCCGGCGGGCCTGCTGGGAAGTTCGTTAGAGCAGCAGGCAAGTCGGAAACTCGTATTAAATCACCCGCGGCTGCTTCGGCCAATATGACGGCAGCTTCCTTCTGGAGAACCTCCGGCTGCTTCGCGGACTTTGAAGATGAAACAAACGCTGCGTATGCTTTCCTCGTAGGACCATCACACGCGAGAAAAAGAGAAATTGGCAGCAATAGCAACCCGTACCGGCATAGGTTGCTAATCAATTTGCCGACACAAGAACTTTCTGTAGATGAATGCATCAGAATCTGTACTTAGCCCATTGGACTCCAAAGACGGTTTCCTTGACAGGTCGACTGTCAAAGGTGTCGCAATCAGGACACTGTTTCGTTATCGGAATACCTGTTGCCCACCACGGGATGCTGCCTTGATAACCAAGTGCTGCGTAATCAAATGCCTGCGCGGCAGTGCAGCCGAAATCCTTATTCTGATAATTCTTCTGATACGTAACCGCCCAAACCACATCCCAGAGGCTCCAGCCATAGATCAAGCCAAAAACACCCTTAAACGGCTGCTCCGAAAACTTCTCATGGCACAATTGATTCATCTTGCCGAATGCCATGTAGTTCAACGAACCTGCGAAAACGCACTTGCCGTTATAAACTACGGTTCGCTTACACCCACCCGTTCCGGTGCTCGGCTTCCCCTCGAAGGGAGAACTATCGCCCATTCCGGCATTCTTTAGTTTAAAT
>JAHCLO010000079.1 GCA_026125285.1 Verrucomicrobiia bacterium
GAGGCGGAATGAAATTCGTGCAGATGGTCGGCGACAATCGCGCCGATGAGAATGAGCGCCATGGGAATCGCGCATTGCCCCAGCCAATGGACGGCGGTCAGCACCACCTGCGGCACGTGCGGGTGCCAACCCAAGGCGTTCAGCAGAACGGCCAGCACGATGGCGATAAGCGGCGCGTTGACAATGCGCCGCCAGTCGCGTCCCAGGCTGCCGCCCGTCAAGAGCATCACACCCAGCGTCCAGAGACCCAATTCGACGCCGACGTTGTGGACGAAGAGCACGCCCGCGGTTTCCTTGTCGAACAGCAGCAACGCGAGCGGCAGCGGCACGTAGCCATAATTGTACATGCCCACGCTGAGGGCGAACGTGCGTTGCGCCCGGCGCTCGGTCAACCCGTGCAGGCGGCGCGAAGCGAGCGCGAGGACCACTCCCAGCGCCAGCGTGCCAAAGCCCACGAGCGGCGCGAGCAGCAGATTGCTCAACTTCGAGAGCGCCGGGTTGCCAATGGCCGCGTCAAGGATGAGGCACGGGAGTAGCAGGTTGACGTTCACCCGCAGCAGGCTTTGGTCGGCCTCCTCGGTCAACCAGTTCAGCTTGCGGATCATCAGTCCGACCGCGGCGATGCCGAACACCGGCACCACCGCGCTCAGGACCGTGGAAAACTCATTCATGCCGCGCAGAGCAAGTGACAGAAAGGAACGTCGGGGTCAACGCGCTTCGCGACCCAGGAAATGATCGAGTGCCACCTCCGTTTCGATTTGCTGAATTTCCCGCAGTAATTGCGCATTCGTATGCTTGTCCGCCGCCGCTGCGCACGCGTCCACAAAGGCGAAGGCGTCCCAGTTGCCGTTGGGGATCAGTTTGCGGGCAAGCTGGCTTTCATTTCTGGCCTTCAAGAGATCCGCCACGCGGCGGGCGAGTTCTGGGAAGCATGGATGTTGGCCCACGCGTCGCCACCAGTATGTTGCGTTCCAATAATCCGGCTCGCGCCGGTGCATGATGGCATGGACCAGACTGCCATCCGGGCTTTCGATGCCTTGTGAAATTGTATGGGAAGCATCCAGATGATCGTGCCACAAAAGAACCAGCGCGCGGATGAGTTGCTGCGCTGCCGGCGGGAGCTTTGAACTCGCGAAGTCGCCGGCCATCGCCGCCTCCAATTTCTTCGCGGAGTGAACACTTTCACGCGGCCCCGGTCCAAGCTCCGCCGGTTCGGGCGTGGCGAGCAGATGTTCGAATTTGGCTGACACAGCTTCAGACATGGCGGCGAGGGTAGCCGACCGGGGCTTGCCAACCAAGATTTCCTGCGAACAAATCCCGACCAGAATTGTCCATTTGGCGTTCGATGAATCACACGCGGCGCTTGCACTGGCGGCTTGCTCCGACAAAACTTACCGGACACGCGAGCAATGGCAGAACCACAAACACAATCAGGTGCAGCATGGAAGCGGCGGCAAAACCACCGTTGGTTGGTCGCCATATTCACGCTGATCGTCCTTTGGTCCGGCACGATCCGTGTCCCGGGCATCGGCTTTTCCGCCAGCCTGGACCGGAACACCCTGTTGGTGGGTGAAACGGTCGCGTTGACGCTTCAATTTGAGGGCGGTGGGCCGCGCACCATGCCCGTGATTCCGCAAGTGCCCGGTCTGCAGGTTGGCCCCGGCACGGCCACCAGCATCAACACCACCCGCGATCTCGATGGCAATGCCACCACCATTCACACCTACACCATCAATCTGATTGCCAGTCAGGCCGGCGATTTTGTCATTCCGGCCATCACGGCGGAAGTCGGCGGACAGACGCTGACAAGTCAGCCCTTGCGTTTGACGGTGCGGCAAAGCGACCCCGTGGCGCCGCCCGAACAGTTGGCGGATCAAATGGCGTTCCTGTGGCTCAACCTGCCGAAGCAGGAGATTTATGTCGGCGAGGTGGTGGTTGCCGAACTGCGTCTCTATGTGCGCAGCGGGGTGGGCAACGTCGCGGACTTGCAGCTTCCCCCGCTGAACGGCGAGGGCTACAACGCCGGCCAGGTGGTGACAGGCAAACAGTATCAGCGCCGGGTCGGCAACACGCCGTTCACGGTCGTGCCGTTCCAGTTTACCCTGATGCCCGTGAAAAGCGGCCTGCTGACGATCGGGCCGGCGACCGGCAGTGTTGTGGCGCTTTTCGGGCCGACGGATTTCTTCGGACGACACACCCAGCGCCGTCAACTTCCACTCGCGCTCGAGCGCTGGCCGTTTCAAGCCGTGTCCCCGCCCGCGCAGAATGTTCCGCGCGATTTCAACGGCGCGGTCGGCAACTTCACGCTGACGGTCAATGCGGGGCCGACCAACATTGCCACAGGCGATCCCATCACCGTGCGGATTCAAATTGCCGGTCGGGGCGCGTTGCAGGCCCTCACCCTGCCGGAGCAAAGCGCGTGGCGCGACTTCAAGATTTATCCGCCTACTGCCGCGGTGGAAACCAGCGACCCGCTCGGCGTGCAGGGAAAGAAAACCTTTGAACAAATCGTCTCGCCGCAAAGCACGGACATCAAGGAACTGCCGGCGTTTTCATTTTCATTTTTCGATCCCGACGCCAGGGTGTATCGCACGCTCACTCAACCCGCCTTGAAGCTCGTGGTCCGACCCGG
>JAHCLO010000008.1 GCA_026125285.1 Verrucomicrobiia bacterium
CCGGGGGAGAGGGTTGGGGTGAGGGCGAGCGTTCCAATCAAGACCAATACTGCCTCCTACTCCGCCGACCTGATGGGGTTTAACCACAAAACCCACAGCGCGTCTGAAGTGGCAACCAAAGCCAATGGCCGCAAGCGAACACAGCGGGGCGAAGCCGTAACCAAAGGAACGCGGCTGTGTGCCAAGCACCAGCCGAAGCACTCTGCCAGCAAAGTAGATCACGGGTAATCCGTGGACCAAAACCTTGCGAAGCGCTGTGGCTGGACCTTCAGACACAGCCGCGTCCCGGGAAATCCTCGTGGCCCGCGAGGATTCTGATGTATCGCAAAACAAAGCACACAGAAATCAGACTTATGGACATTGTGCTCTTTGCACTGTACTACATCAGAATCACCCCGCGCTGTGAAGCATCAGAGGCAGTCAGGGGAATGTTGGCCAGAGGAATGGAGGCCGGGACGCCCAGACTTTCATTCCGCTTACGATCATTCCCCTGACTAAAATCCGGGAAGGATTAAGAACCTACTTTCAAAGGTTATGCCATGATACTGGCAAAACTCCACGAAACTTCAACATATTGTGCCTCGCGTAGGATCGGAGAACCAAATCAGCCCAGGAAATTGCTTTACACCTGCTTCGTGCGTACTTACGATTTCGCGTCTTATTCACATGGAAGCAATTAAAAGTATGGAAGCCAAAGCGAAGACGATTGACGATTTCAAGCTGCACGAGAAGGACACCGGGTCGGCGGACGTGCAGATTGCCTTGCTCACCGAGCGCATCAACCACCTGACGGGGCACTTGCAGGAGAACAAGATGGACCACAGTTCCCGTCGTGGTTTGTTGATGATGGTAGGTCAGCGCCGTCGCCTGCTTGATTATTTGCACGACACGGACGTCAGTCGCTATCAGGCCATTACCAAGAAACTCAAGCTCCGCCATTAAGAATCTTTCGGAAGGTGGGGTGCGCCCGCAGTCCCTGCGCGGCGTGGCCTTCCGACCTCGAAGGAATTGGAACGCAATCCGCGAGCGATCCAGTTTCAGAACCAACGAATCGCGCATGAAAAATCCGTTGCCCCTGGGCGATTTCAGTGAACTCCGGCGAGAACCGGGCTTCACTGAAGTTACTCGGAGGCAACGGATCAACCTCGAAGCAAGCATATATGTCAGAGAAAACATCCGTCCAGGTGGGCGATAAACAGATCCTCATTGAAACCGGCAAACTCGCCAAGCAGGCTGACGGCGCCGTCACCGTTCAACTCGGTGAAACCATTGTGGTGGTAGCCGCGGTGGCGGCCACCAAGGCCAAAGAAGGGCAGGAGTTCTTTCCACTCACGGTGGATTACCGCGAGAAGGCGGCTGCCGCCGGAAAGTTTCCCGGCGGTTACTTCAAACGGGAAGGTCGTCCGACTGAAAAAGAGATTCTCACCTGCCGTCTCACGGATCGCCCCATTCGGCCATTGTTCCCCAAGGGTTGGTATAACGAAGTCCAGGTGCAGACCGTCGTTCTCAGCGCCGACGGCGAGAATGATCCCGATATTCTCAGTATCGTCGGTGCTAGTGCCGCACTCATGGTGAGTGACATCCCTTGGGATGGCCCGCTGGGTGCCGTGCGGGTGGGCCGGATCGGCGGTAAATTTATCGCCAATCCCACGCACGCCGAGATGGCGGAGAGTGATCTCGATCTGGTGTACGTCGGCAACGCGACCGATATTGTGATGTATGAAGGATCGGCGCAGGAAATCAGCGAGGCTGATTTCAATGCCGCGCTCAAATTCGGCCAGGAGTGCTGTCAGCCGTTGATTGCCGCGCAAAAGGAACTGGCGGCCAAAGCCGGAAAGCCCAAGCGTCAGATCACGCTGAACATCGTGCCGGATGAGATTCTTCAAGAAGCGAAGAAATTGGCGGGTGATCGCTTTGTGCCCGCGTTGTTGACTCCCGGCAAGCTCGCTCGCGAAGCCGCCTGCAAAGCCATTCAGGATGAAGTGGGCGCCAGGCTGGTGGAGAAATTTGGGGCGGAGAAGGTCACTGATTTCGTCATCAAGGACGCATTTTACTACATCCAGAAGGAAGCGGTCCGCAGTCTGATTCTGGATGGTGGGAAGCGGCTGGATGGCCGTGATTTCAATACAGTGCGCCCGATTTCCAGCGAGGTTGGCATCCTGCCGCGCGCTCACGGCTCGGCGTTGTTCTCCCGGGGAGAAACCCAGGCCCTTACCCTGGCCACGCTCGGCACGGGTGATGATACCCAGGAGTTCGATTCCTACACCGGCGGCGAGAATCAGAAGAAATTCATCCTCCATTACAACTTCCCGAACTTCTCCGTCGGTGAAACCGGTCGCATCATGGGACCAGGCCGGCGTGAAATCGGTCATGGCGCCCTTGCCGAACGCTCCATCGAACCGATGCTCCCCAAAATGGATTATCCCTACACCGTTCGCGTGACCAGCGAGATCATGGAATCCAACGGCTCAACCTCGATGGCCAGTGTCTGCGGTGGATCGCTGGCGCTCATGGACGCCGGCGTGCCACTGTTGCGGCCCGTGGCCGGCATCAGCGTCGGCATTTGCACTGAAATCGGTGCGGACAAGAAGATTGCCCGTCATCAATTGCTCACCGACATCATCGGGTGGGAAGATCATTACTGCGACATGGATTGCAAGATCGCTGGCACCGAAAAGGGCATCACGGGATTTCAACTGGATCTTAAACTCCGCGGATTGCCGCACGAACTGATGGCGGAGGCGGTGGAAAAGGCCCGCGTGGCACGGCTGCAAATTCTCGCCGAAATGGCCAAGACCCTGGCCGAGCCGCGCAAGGAACTCAGCAAGTACGCACCGCGCATCACCACGTTGAAGATCAACCCAGAGAAGATTGGCGCACTGATTGGTCCCGGCGGCAAGAACATCAAGCGGCTCGTCGAGGAGTCCGGGTGCGAAATTGACATTGAAGATGATGGCACGGTGAACATCTTCTCCGTTTCGGCGGAGGGCATGAAGATCGCGGTGGATTCGATCTCCGGGATGACAGCGGAAGCCGAGATCGGCAAGGTTTATCGCGGCAAAGTTGTCACGATTAAAGAATTCGGTGCGTTCGTCGAATTCCTCCCCGGCAAGGATGGATTGGTTCACATCAGCGAACTGGCCAACTTCCGGGTGAAGAAGACCGAGGACATCGTCAAGCTGGGCGATGAAATCTGGGTGAAATGCCTGGGTGTGGACGAGAAGGGGCGCGTGCGTCTCTCGCGCAAGGCTGCGATGGAAGACCGTGACAAGCAGATGAGTGGCGGCGAGCCTGAAAAACCGCCTCAAGAGTGATCTGACTGAAGCAATCGAGGCGAGCCGGCAACGGCTCGCCTTTTTGCTTCAATGCCTTCGCAAAATGAGCCGATGATCCACGCGGCGGGTCTGGTTGAATTCCAGAGGCGGCAGGTCGGTGACGGTAGGCGATTCAGTTTCGTGCAGAATCGTCCTGGCCGTTGACTGCAAGGCACGCCAGCGGGGCCAATCCAGATCAGGCGCATGGGCAATTTGCCGGAGCAGGCTGCGCCACTCGATGATGGCACGGTCAATGTCGCCCGCGCCCAGCAAGTCGGTCACCCACCCATGTTTATTGAGCGGATTCTTATGCACGGACGCCACGACTGCTTCGGCGCCCGCGCCATACTTGGGTGGGACACCGTTTTCGAGGTAGCCCGTAATGGTCTGGAGGCCAAACTTTTCGTGACAGGCAATCGCCAATCTCCCGCCCCAACGATTGTCCTCGCCGCAGAAACGAAAGCCGGCATCCAGATTAGCGATGTCGTAGATCAATTCATCCAAGGGGTAACGGTTGTCCTCCAGCGCAGCGGCGATCGCAAGACCGTAACCTTGCGAAAAGAAGCTGACAAGGTGTCCCCGGAGCGTGGGCACGCCCCTTTCGTCCACCAAACCGAGCCGGCGCCAAAGCAGTGCCGTGCCGGTCGCCGTCGGCAGTTTCTTGCACGTCTCCACCAGGGAGCAACGGGCGCAGTCGTAGGGCAACACTTCGCGTTCACGCGGTCGCCACAGCGGAAGGCCGTATTTGTCCACCGGCACGCGCATGGTGAGATCGGCCAGGCTGGTGTAAGCCAGGATGCGCCGCGGCTGCCGGACGAATCTCACGACGGGAGTTCTTTGGGAGGCCAGTTTCTGTTCGAGGAGCGGGACGATCTTTTCGTTCCAGACCGCCAATTCCGTCTGCCGTCCGTGCCAATTGGTCAAGCGCCGGACCCATTTGGCAATCATCACGCGGGTGCCGTTCAATACATCGGCAACCGTCGAGGCACGCCCATAGATCTTGCTTCCGTTGTCGAGTTGTTCCAAGCCCACCAACATCCCCGTGCCGACTTTCTCGAGCGCGGCTTGCTCGGTCAGGGCGGATCGAAATGCGGGTTTCGGTGAAGCCTCGGCGAGTTCCGCTTGTCCTTCGTTTGATGAAATCTCCGATTCCGCACGGTCGAGGACAACGATTTCTTTCAATGGCTTCTCCACCAGTACTGGATACGGCTCCCACTCCCCCCGGCTGTTGAGCATTTCGCGCTGGCGCTTTCGGACGTGCCGCGCGCGTTCGGCATCGGTCTTCAGTCCGCACGGCGTCTCGGGATGTTTCAGCGATTCCTCGACACCAAGGAAGATGGGTTTGGTGGTAAACAGTCTTTCTTGGGCGCGCACGGCTTCCGTAAATGGATCGCGGTCCTGCTCCGCGGCGGTGGCCATGAGGCCCAACAACGCGCTCCAATCCACGGCGCCACTGCGGGCCAAATGACATGGCCTGGCGTCCAGCAGGCGGATTTCATTCGCGGTGACAAGGATAAAGCCGGTTTCATCCAGCCCGCGGCGCCCCGCGCGGCCAAACATCTGCAGAATCTCATCTGCCCGCAGCGGTTGTTCGATGGCGTCACGGCGATAAGACTCGCCGGCCAGGGCCACACTGCGGAGGGAAAAATTGATACCGGCGGCAAGACCCATCGTGGCCACTACCACGCGGAGTTGTCCCGCCTTTGCCAGAGGCTCGATCACGCCGGCGCGCACGGCATAGCTTAACCCGCTGTGATGATAGACGATGCGGCTCTTGAGCAAACGCGCGAGGTGTTCGCCGACGACTTGCTTTTGGGCCAGGCTGAGTGGCAGTGGATGCGGTGTGGGCAACTGACGCGCGAGGTCGGCAGCCATGCTTTCCGCAGCTTGGCGACGTGGGGCAAAAATGAGCAATGGGCCAAGGTCGTCCGCCAGTGCCTTGGCGACCAAACGCGGCCAATAGCCGCGAATGTCGGAAGGCACATGGTAGTTCAGATGGTTCGCAAGGACTTCTTCCTGTGGGACCGGACGCTGTTCATGGCGGATCAGTACCGCCTTGCGGCCGAGACGCGTGAGCCATTGGACGACGTGATGCGGGTTGGCGACACTGCCGCTCAAGAGCAGCAACTGGGTGTGGGCCGGGGCCAGGGCCAGGGCCAGTTCGTAATTCAGGCCGCGGTCGGCGTCGCCGAGCATTTGGTATTCGTCCACGACTAGCAGGGCCGGCCCGTCGCCGGCGATGAGCCGGTGCTTCTGGGTTTCGAGGGTCGCCACCAGAATCGGCGCACGAAGGTTCTCGGCCAGGTCGCCGGTGGCGATGCCGACATCCCAGCCGCGGGCGCGCCATTCCGCGAGTTTATCGTTGGCCAAGGCACGGGTGGGCACGGTGTAAATGGCCTGCCCGCGCGGTTTGCCGGCGTTGGACCACAACTCGAAGATCAGCGTCTTGCCCGCGCCGGTGGGGGCTTGAACCACGACATCATTGCCTTCGCGCAACGCGGCTACGGCCTGCTGTTGCCACAGGTCCGGTACGGCGACCTGATTGAGCGCCGGGTGGTTTGCCATTTGTGATTCAAGCACGGACACGCCGGGAAGATAGCGGAGTCTGCGCAAACGAGAACGGAGATTTTTGCCTAACACCATCGCAACTCATTGCCTGCGGGTGTGGCACGCTGGGCACAACAAGTTTGACTAGGCCTCCGTCCAACCCTACATTTTCATGCACATGCTGGCTGCTGCATCAAAAGTGGGAGCGGTGGCGGTTGCTATCACACCGCCCGCCGATTTGGCCGGTTCCTGGAAGCAAATTGTGGAACCGGTCGAGCCTTTTCTTGACGCCGTTAGCCATCGCCTTACCCGGCAAGTCAATGAGTTTGACCCCAATATCGTGCAATATGCCGAGTACGCATTGAACGGCAACGGCAAGCACTTGCGTCCCACGCTGGTGGCCCTGGCGGCGAACTCGCTTGGTGGACTCAACGATTCCCACGTCACGGTCGCCACCATCATCGAAATGGTGCATCTGGCGACGCTGGTGCATGACGACGTAATGGACGAGGCGGAGATTCGTCGCGGACAGTTGACCCTGGCGGCGAACTGGGGCAACGAAATCGCCGTGTTGTTTGGCGACTGCCTGTTTGCCCAGGCGCTGGTGCTGGCGGCCAGTTTTCCCACACCGGAAATCTGCCGGGCGGTAGCCAAGGCCACCAATACCGTCTGTTCTGGTGAGATTCTGCAGACGCAGCACCGGCGCAATTTCGACCGTTCCCGGCGGGAGTATTTTCGCGTGCTGGAAATGAAGACGGCCGAGTTGTTCGCATTATCTTGTGAACTGGCGGCAGTATTGAGCAACGCCACGGCTGCAGAGCGGAATGCGTTACGCCAGTTTGGCATGATGTTCGGTACGGCGTATCAGGTGTACGACGATTGCGTGGATTTGTTCGGCACCGAAGCGAACGCGGGCAAGTCTTTGGGCACTGACCTCGCCAAGGGCAAATTAACCTTCCCGGTCTTGTTGGCTTGGGAGCGGGCGGGTGCGGGAGACCGCGCGAAACTGGAAGAATTGGTGCAGGAATGGCGGCCCGGTTCACTGCCGCGTGTTTGCGAAATGCTGGTGCGATACGAAACTTTAGGGCCAACGCTGGAAATAATTGAACAGTATCTGGAACGGGCGCGTCAAATTCTCCTCACACTGCCTGAGTCAAACGGGCGTGCTGGGTTGTTTGGAGTGACCGATTATCTATGGCGGCAGACCGCCGCCTTGTCAGAATGAACCTGAATACTGCTCTTATGACCGAACCGGCTCCGGATACTTCTTCAGAGCCGTTGCCAACGCCGAAGATTGTCAGGTCGGCGGCGCCGGCGGAGATCACAGAGGAGCAAACCTTGGTGCGGCGCGCGCGTAAGGGGGATTTGGGCGCGTATGATGATCTGGTGCGCCGCTACCAGGAGCGGATTTATGCCACGATCTACCACATGACCGCGAACCACGAGGACGCGAACGATCTGGCGCAGGAGACGTTTATCAAGGCCTATCAGGCCCTTAAGTCCTTCAAGGGTGGGTCCAGCTTCTACACGTGGATTTATCGAATTGCGGTCAACAAGACGATCAATTTTCTGAAGCAGCGCAAGAACCGGGTTCACCTGAGCTTGAACGATCTGGACTTCAACGCCGAGCATGATCCCGACTTGGTCGCCCTGGTTTCGGATCACACTCCGCGACGCGAAGTCAACCTGGCGGAACTGCAAGAAAAATTGAACGCCGCAATGCAGAAATTGTCGGAATCACATAGATTGGTGGTCACGTTGCACGACGTGCAGGGACTGCCGCATGACGAAATTGCGGAAATCATGGATTGCAACATCGGGACAGTTCGATCGCGATTGTTTTATGCACGGCAACAATTGCAGGCGCTGCTGGCCGATTACTTGAAGTGACTATGAACGACGAACGGGAAAACTTCGACGCGCTACAACGTTTGCTCAAGGTGAAGCGCTATGAACAACCGCCCCCCCGATACTTCAACGAATTCTCCGGGCAGGTCCTCGCCCGCATCAGCGCCGGGGAGCAGGGTGGAGAAGTGAGTGGTTGGGAAGTTGGTACCTGGATTGAGCGGCTTCTGAGCGGCCTCGGTTCGCGGCCAGTGGTGCCGGCGACTTTGGGTGGCGCGGTCTGTGCGGTCTTCATGGCGGGCCTGGTTTTCATGGACACCTCGGCTGACCAGAATATGGATGCCCTTTGGAGTCTGGGAGCTGCCGAAGCCAACCCTGCGTCGCCCGTCCGCCCGATGTCGAATTTGGTCGCAGTCCAGGAGCAACATGGCGCGGAACTCGGTTCGCTGGAGAGCACCATCCTTGCTGGCCAAGGGACCAATGCGGTGGGCATCGCCTTTGAACACTCGCTGTTTGGGAGAATCCAGCCGTTGCCTCCCAAACTGGCCTCCGACCCGGTCGGGAGCAAGTAGTCGTAAAGCACTTACGGGCACCCGCACAATCGCCCTTTCAAAGGCGGCGATGATTCAATCTTCCTTCATCAGCACAATGGCTATGCCATCGCCTGATATTGCCAGTCGGCTGCTCTCGATCCGCGCCGTTCGGCGGTCTGTGCCGCCAGCCAGGTCCAGTTCATAATCGCCATTGGATTTGCTCCACTTCCCCTCGAGTGTCTGCAATTCGGCGCTTGGCGGCTGGTTGGGCTGCGTTTGTATTCGCGGCAGATTTCGGATCACGACTTGATGATCCGGACCTGCGATAAGTGTGGTTCGGGCAAAACGATCCGCCAGAAAGCGCCGGAACTTCTGAACTTCGGCCGCTGGAAGCGTGGGGCGTGACCGCCGGTAAGCCGCAGTGGATGCAGTGACGTCAAACTGCCATCGGCCGAGGATTTCTTCCGTGTAATTTTCCGATTTGCCCTCGCGCAGGAATTTGTCCACGTCGTGCAAGTCCGGTTGAAGCGTGTCCCAGATCAATCGCAGCGTCGCCGGGTCTTTCACAATGGGCTCTACGGTTGGATGCGCCATGACTTGTCGGATGGAGGTTTGAGTCAGGCGCATGTTCTTGAAGGCCTCATCCTGACCCAGCGCTTGGAAATCCGGTCGGAGTCCGAGCGAAATGAACCCCGGATAACGCGAAAGCCGCGCTTCCGCGAGCGGGTTCTGATAGATCAATCCCGCGAGATCAGCGGTGTCGTAGTACTCACGTGGCAAGGAAGACACGGCGCCGGCCACACGGTGCATCCCCGTGCTTTCCAGGTCACGCCCCAGCCGATTCAGAATCCGCAACGTACGTGGGTCGTCATCGGAAGCAGCCAATTGGACCGTCCAGTAACTGAAAGCGTGAATGACAAACGAAAGCAGGATTAAGTAAAGCAACCCATTGGCCAATCCGAGGCACAAGCCCAGGCGGGCATTCAGGCGTTCAAAAAGTGCCTGTCGCAGATCCCCGGCCTTGTAGCGGTAATAAACGTCCACCTTCTGATGGACGGTGAGCGCGCCAATCTTGAAGGCCGTGAGCACGATCGCGAATACGATCAGCGGCGGCAGCGCCCAGAGCAGGATGGGATGCGCCACGCCCAGGGCTTTGAGGGCTGGCATGACCAGCCGGCCCAACGGGACCGCCAGCAACGCGGCGACGATGATGCCAACCAGGGAGAACGCCACACGAATAGCGCCCTGCCGGTAACCCAGTCCCGCAAGCGAGGCCAACAACAGAATTGCCAGAAGCCACATTGTCATGCTGTTCTGTTAAAAGACTCATCGCGAAAAAGCACGCAGAAAATTTATTCGCTGGATGATTGTGCCGATGGCTTGCAGCGAATGGGCGGCGGAAAACGGATCTGAATCAGCGATGCCAGGTTGCGACCGCGCAAATTTTGCGCGGGTGAAACGCGTCCGGCGAGCAATACCTGCGCGCTGTGCTCAGTAAACATCTTGAAATCAAGGCTTTTTCGCTTTGGCATGTTGCGTGCGATAAGAAACTCGTCAAACATTCAGAGTCGCTGACGTGCGGCTCTGTCACAAACAAACAAACACAGTAACAACCGCACCAGGAGAACAAGAAATGAAAGTCAATCAATGGTTGGTTATGGCCGGTCTGGCCGTCGCAACAGTCTTGAGCACGAGCGATCTTATCGCCCAGGACAATCAACGTGGTCAAGGACAAGGGCGACGCGGTGGTCCGGGTGGGGGCGGCAATTTCGATCCCGCCGAAATGCAGCAACGCATGCTAGAAGGCATTCGCAACCAGATGGCCGTGACCGATGACGCAGAATGGAAGTTGATTTCCGAGCGCGTCACCAAGGTCATGGATGCCCGCCGACAGGTCGGGATGGGCGGCGGCGCCGGCATGTTCCGCGGCGGACGCCCCGGCGGCGAGGGCGATCAACCTCGTGGTGGTTTCCGCGGCGGTCCTGGTGGCGAGCCGAGTCCCGGGGCAGAGGCACTACAGAAAGCCATTGACTCCAAGGCTTCCACTGCCGAAGTGAAGGCGGCCATGCAGAAATACCGTGACGAACGAAAAGCGCGCCAGGCCGCTTTGGAATCGGCTCAAGCCGACCTGCTCAAAGTCCTGTCGGCTCACCAAGAAGCCGTCGCATTACGGATGGGTTTGGTCAACTAATCCTCCCGCGTACACTGGAAATAACATCCAAGTTGTGAGCGAGACTCTGACATCCAGTCCGGCCTTGAATTCGTTGCTTGATCGGATGGTTGCCGCACGGCAACTCTCCGCGCTTGACGCGGAAACCCTGCGGCGGCAAACGGCGGCTGCCGGAGAAACTGCCTTCCAGAACGAGGAAGGCGTTCTCCGGTGGCTGGCCGGGGAATACGGGCTCGCTTACACCACTCTCGACGACGTTGAGCCGGATCGCGAACTACTCTCACTCTTTCCCGCGCGAGTCCTGCTTAAGGAAGAATTGCTACCGCTCCGGCGCACGAACGGCACCGTCGAGGTCGCCACCAGCCGGCTTTTTGCCACGCAGGGTTTAGACTCGCTCAAGACCTTGACTGGCCTGCGTCTCAAGCCCGTCCTGGCCCCCGCCGAGGCCATCCAGCGCGAGATGAAGAAGCGTCTCGGCGTCGGAGCGGACACCATCGGTTCGCTGGAGGAGGAAACCCCCTTCCAGGTCGTGGACGAGGATCAACTCGAGGACACCGACCTCGACAGTGCGGCCGAGGATGCCTCAATCATCCGGTTCGTGAACCAGGTCTTGCGCGATGCCATTGAATTGCGCGCGTCGGACATTCACTTGGAGCCGTTTGAAGATGAGTTCCGCATCCGCTATCGCATTGATGGAGTCTTGCAGGACGTGCCGGTGCCGGGGCAGTTGAAGCGCTTTCAGCCCGCGATCGTTTCGCGCGTCAAAATTTTGAGTCATCTCAACATTGCCGAAAAGCGTTTGCCCCAGGATGGGCGCATCAAAATCCGGATTGATGAGAGCGAAGTGGACATCCGCGTTTCCGTGATTCCAATGTTGCACGGCGAAGCGGTCGTCATGCGGTTGCTGCGCCAGAACGCCACGCTCCTGGGCATGGGTGAACTGGGCATGGACCCGCGCGAATACAAATGCTTTCAGCACGTACTGGAATTGCCCCACGGTATCATTCTCGTTACCGGCCCAACGGGCAGCGGCAAGACCTCGACCCTTTACACGGCGCTCAACGAGATCAACGATTCGGTTCGCAAGATCATCACCATTGAAGACCCGGTCGAGTATCAGCTCAAGGGCGTGAACCAAATCCAGGTTTCCGAGAAAGCCGGGCTGACGTTTGCCCGTGGACTCCGCTCGATCCTGCGTCACGACCCGGATGTAATTCTGGTGGGGGAAATCCGCGACAAGGAGACGGCGCAAATTGCCGTGCAATCGTCGCTCACCGGCCATCTGGTGTTTTCCACCCTGCACACCAACGACGCACCCGGTGCCGTAACGCGGCTGGTGGACATGGGGGTTGAACCGTATCTCGTGGCTTCCTCGCTGGAAGCCGTGCTGGCGCAACGCCTGGTGCGCGTGCTCTGCGCCCGCTGCAAACAGGTGGATGATTCGCCCACCGCCCAGGCGCTCAAAGTGCAACTGGGCATCCCCGTGGACACCACCATCTACAAATCGGTCGGCTGTCGGGAATGTCGCAACACCGGTTTCTATGGCCGGCGCGCCATCTTTGAATGGATGGACTCGGACAGCGAAATCCGGCAACTCGTATTGCGAAATGCTTCAAGTGATCAGGTTCGGGATGCCGCGCGTCGCGCGGGCATGAAGACCCTGGCCGAAGACGGTTGGCGGCTGGTGCGGCTGGGCGTCACGACGGTGGACGAGGTTCTCAGCGTAACCACTGCCAAGGAAGTTTCACTGACCATGGATCAGGCGGCTGATCAAACCGAGGAGAACGCGCCGCACAGCCTTGCGTTGAAACGGCCATGAAAACACCAAACACCAAACACCAAACACCAAAGAACCCTCAAGCGCCAAGTTCGGGATTGAGCGGGCTTCACGCCTGCTTGAGGACTGGAGGGTGGAGCTTTGTTGGTGTTTGGAGTTTGGTGTCTGGAGTTCTGTAAAATGCCCACTTTCCACTACAGAGCACTTGCGACTGACGGCAAGATCACCGAAGGGCAGATCGAAGCCGGTGGGCGGGCGGAAGCTTTTCGCCTGATGGAGAATCAGAGTTTGCGCCCCATCACCTTAAAGGAAGGTGTAAACGGAAAGCGCAAGCCCCTGACCACCACCGCCAGCACCTCCACCGGAAACGCGGGCAACGGCGGGGCCACTGCCGAAACGGCTACGTCGGACGCGGGGATGAAATTGTCCTTCGGTTCGGGCAAGGTTTCCGGTCGCGTGCTGGAGAATTTCACCCGCCTGCTTTCCAGCTTGCTCGCGGCGGGCGTGCCTTTAAGCCGCGCCCTGGTGATCCTCCAGCGCGAAGCCGCGAATCCGGTCGCCAAGGCCAAATGGAAAGAAGTTCACGATTTGGTCGTGGACGGCATGTCGCTGGCGGATGCGATGAGCAAATCGCCGGATACATTTCCGCGGGTTTATACCGCAATGGTCGAGGCTGGCGAGACCGGCGGCTTCCTCGACTTGGTGCTCAGTCAAATCGCTGACTTCCAGGCCCGCGAGAAGGAGATGCGCGGCAAGGTGATGGCCGCTTTGCTTTATCCCGCCATTCTGCTGGTGCTGGCGTTGGGCGTGGTGGTGTTTCTGCTGGTCTATTTTATTCCACGTTTCCAAACGCTTTTCAGCGGCTTCGGGGCGAAGCTGCCCATGCTGACACAAATCATCGTAGGCGTCAGCGATGTGGTGCGGTCGTACGGATTGTTGGTGGCGGTAGTGGTCGTGATCGCGATTCTGCTGGCCCGGGCGTGGATCGTTTCACCCGTGGGGCGGCGCTCCTGGGAAACCGTGATTCTACGCACGCCGGTCATCGGCAGTCTCGTGGCGCAATTCGCCATGTCGCGTTTCTGCCGGATGTTGGGCACGTTGCTGGGTGCGGGCGTGCCGTTGATCAACGGCCTCAACGTGGCGCGACGTTCCATCGGCAATCAGATTCTGGTGGACGCGGTTTCCAACTCGATTGAGCGCGTGAAGGAAGGCAAAGCCCTGGGGTTGAGTCTGGGAGATTGTCGCGTGCTGTTTCCCGGTTCGGTGCTGGAAATGATTTCCGTGGCCGAGGAAAGCGGCAAACTCGACGCCGAACTGGTGCGCATTGCGAACGTGACCGAAGGCGACCTGGACCGCCAACTCAAGACCGCCGTCGCCATGACCGAGCCGTTGATGCTGTTTCTCATTGCGGCTTTCATCGGCACCATCTTCATCGGCATGGTCATTCCGATTTTCACCCTGCAAGATCACATTCGCTAGGCAGCACAACCGCTTTTCAAACCATGAATACACAAATCCGAAATCCGAAATCCGAAATCCGCAATCGTCGCCGGGCCGGCTTCACCTTGATCGAATTGCTGCTGGTGTTGGTGATTCTCGGCATTCTCGCGGCCATCGTCGTGCCCAAGTTCGCCAATCGTGGCGAGCAGGCGCGCCAAACTGCGGCCCGGACGCAGATCGCCGCGTTCGCCACCGCGTTGAGCGCCTTCGAGGTGGATAACGGTTACTACCCGCGGGGCAAGGACGGTTTGCAGTCCTTGATTCAACAGCCCAACGACGCCAACAACTGGCGCGGGCCGTATCTCGAAGAGAAGGGCGGCATCCCGCTGGACCCGTGGGGCCGCGCCTACATCTATGAGTGCCCGGGCCGGAACAATCCCAACTCGTACGACCTGTCGTCCATGGGCTTCGACGGGCGCGAAGGCACGGAAGACGACATCAACAACTGGCAGCTAAGCCGATAAACGGTGACGACTGGCGCAACAACCCGGACCCGCAGGCAGGCATTTACTTTGATCGAGTTGATCCTGGTGATGGCTTTGCTGGCGACGGTGCTGGCGGTGTCCGCGCCGGCGTTGTCGCGCTTCTTCAAGGGGCGCACGCTTGACTCGGAAGCGCACCGGTTTCTCGCGTTGACGCGCCACGCGCAACAGCGGGCTGTGTCCGAGGGGGTGCCGGTGGTGCTGTGGTTTGACACCGACCAGCGCACTTACGGGGTGAACGCGGATGCGTCCTACCTCGAAGAGGACACGCAGGCGGAGGAGTTCTCCGTGGACGAAGGAATAGTGATGGAAGTGCGACATTCGGCCGAGGCGGTTCTGGCGAGTCAAACGACCTTGTTCAAAAATGAGAAGCTGGCCACCGATGGTCGCCACACCCTGCGGTTCAACCCGGACGGATTCGTCAGTCTGAACAGTCCCGAAACGGTGGTGTTTCGCCAGGGTGAAGACGCGGAAATCTGGGTCACGCAGCGCCGCAATCGTCTGAGTTATGAAATTCAACCGGCACAACATGCCGCAAGGCGCTGAACGCTGGTCCGGTAGCCGCCGACGCGAGCAGCCGGGATCCGGAGCAGCGCCGTTGCATAACAGGGCCTCCTCACGGAGGCGGCTTCAGGGTGGCTTCACTCTGGCGGAAGTGCTCGCGGCGCTGGTGTTCATGGCCATCGTGATTCCGGTGGCGGTGCAGGGGCTGCGCATCGCGAGTCGCGCGGGCTCCGTAAGTGAGCGCCGGGCCGTGGCGGTCCGGTTGGCGGAGAACAAGCTGAATGAGTTGATCGTGACCGGCCAATGGCAGTCCGCCGCGCAGCGGGGCACGATTGAGGAAGGGTGGCAGTCGTACGACTGGCGGTTGCTTTCCGAGTCGTGGAGCGAGGACGGCGCCATGCGGCTGGTCACGGTCGAGGTGATCGTGCCGGTGCAGGGACAGGATTACGAAGTGCGGGTCAGCACGTTGGTGGACGCAACGCAGTGATGAATTCCGAAATCCGAAATCTGAAAGCCGAGAGACATCCGAAGGTCGAGAACCGGATCGGCGGCAATAGGACTTTGTCCACCGCTTTCGGGCTTCGGGATTCATTCGGTCTTCGGTCTTCGGGCTGCGGAGCTTCCCGAACGGGTTTCACACTGCTGGAATTGCTGCTGGCCGTGCTGGTGTTCGCCATTGTGCTGGGCGCGATTCAGGTGGTGTTCTTCAGTGCGTTCAAATTGCGCACTCGGACGGTGGATGCCATCGAGCGTTCGCTGCCGCTGCAGCAGACGCTGGCCATCATCAAACGCGATCTGGCCAATCTCATGCCGCCGGGCGGGCCGCTCTCCGGCGCGCTGCAAAGCACCCCCAACCTCACGACGGCCAGTGGCTTGTCCACCACGATGTCCCGCCAAAGCGGGCCGCAATTCTACACGGCGGTGGGCATGGTGGATGACAACACGCCCTGGAGTGAAATCCAGCGCGTATCCTATTATCTGGAGACACCGACGAATGATGCGCCGGGTCTGGACCTTTTCCGTTCGGTCGCGCGCAATCTCCTCCCGGTAATGCAGGATGAAACCGAGGATCAATTCCTGATGAGCGGAGTCGAAACCATTGCGTTTCAGTATTACGATGGCAACGCGTGGCGCGACACCTGGGATTCCACGCAGGCGGATTCAGCCACCGGCCTGACCAACAACCTTCCGCGCGCGTTGAAAGTGCAATTGCAGTTGCACCAGGATGCGCAGAGCTTCGGCATTCCCGCGCCGGTGGAATTGATCGTGCCCGTGCTTGTGCTCGCTCGCACCAACACACTCAGCGAAGCCACCGGAGGTGCGCAATGAGACTTCGCGCCGTGAACTCCCGGGAATCCGGCTCGCTCCTGATCATTGTTCTCTGGATCGCGTTTGGATTGGTCGCGCTCACGCTTTATTTTGCGCACGCCATGCGGCTCGAATTGCGGGCCGCTGACAACCGCGTGGCGGCCATCGAAGCCGGCCAGGCCATCGAGGGCGCGGTGCGTTACGTCAGCAACCTGCTCGCCACGGTGGCTTACCCCGGGCAGATGCTCAGCCCCATGGAATTTCCCTGTGAAGCCGTGCCCGTGGGCGAGGCGCAGTACTGGATGATCGGCCGCGATACGAATGATTGGGGCATCAATTTCGCGCGCCCAACCTTCGGTCTGGTGGATGAGGCGTCCAAACTGAATTTGAACGCCCCATGGCTTACGGCAGAATTGATACAGTACCTGCCGGGTATGACACCCCAAATCGCCGCCGCCATCATGGACTGGCGGGATGAGGACAGCGAAATCTCCACCGATGGCGCTGAGGACGAGACTTACGCACGGATGACCCCGCCGTACAAGACCAAGAACGCGCCGTTCGAGTCGGTGGAGGAACTGCGCCTCGTCGCGGGCATGACCACCGAGATTCTGTATGGCGAGGACGCGAATCTCAACGGCATCCTGGACCCCAACGAAAATGACGCGGACGACTCGCCGCCCTATGACAATCGGGATGGGCGATTGGACCCGGGCTTGATGGAGTACTTCACGGTGTACAGTCGCGAACCGACGGTTGGCACGAATGTCAACAACCCGGAGGAACTGCGCACGTTCCTCGAAGAAGTGTTCAGTTCGTCGCGCACGGATGAAATCATGGAGCAACTGCGATTGACCGGCGGCACCGGTGGTCAAGGGGGGCAGGGAGGCCAAGGGGGGCAGGGCGGGCAGGGCGCGACTTACTCCACGGTCGGCAGTCTCCTCGAATTCTACGTGCGCAGTGGCATGACGGTGGATGAGTTTGCCCAAGTGGCCGAAAGCCTCACCGCGGCAACGAATAATTTCGCCGACGGCTTGGTAAACGTGAACTCCGCAAGCCAGTATGTGCTGGAGTGTGTTCCGGGCATCGGCTTGGACTACGCTGCCCAATTGGTGGCGTATCGCGAGTCGAATCCGCTGCAACTCACCAGCGTTGCCTGGGTCGCAGAAGCCATTGGCGATGACAGTCTGGCGATCCAGGCCGGGCCGTACATCACTACACGCAGTTATCAATTCACCGCCGATATTGCCGCGGTGGGCCGCCACAACCGCGGTTACCAGCGCGTGCGATTTGTGTTCGACACGAGTGAAGACGCGCCCCTTGTGTTACACCGGCAGGACCTCACCCACCTGGGTTGGGCACTCGGCCAGGATACGCGCACGGATTTATTAGCCCAGACAAAGGAGGCGCGATGAGAATGATCACGAAACAGGAATTCAAACAGTGGCAGGTATTGCCAGTGCTCACACCTGACGTGGTTGCCGCTCGCCGTGACAGCGAAAATGCCGGCCGACAGTGGCACGCACGCGGAAGCACCTGTGAGCAACTTCGACCCGCAACGACGGCTTTGACCGGGACTCAATTATGCGGCGGGCGGTTGTCCCCTTCGACCCGAATGGATAATGATTTGGTTAAGAGCCTGCGGGCTAAAACCTCACAAAGGACCGATGATTGATCTGAAGAACATAGACAAACTGTTCTCCCGGCAACCGGGCAGTTCGTTGCTCGGCCTGTCCTTTGACGGCAGCCGACTGGAGGGCATGCAGGTGCGGCGCACGAACGGCTCGGTCGAAATCCAGAAATCCTTCACCGCTTCTCTCTCGCTCGATCCGCTGACGGCGGAAATCGAACTCGCGGGCCGGGAAATCCGAAAGCAACTGGATGCCGAACACATCCGCGAACGCTGGTGCGCGGTCTGCCTGCCCCTGAATTGGGCGCTCACGCTCACACTCAAGCTGCCGGACATTCCCGAGGAAGACGTTGCCGACTTCCTGCAACTTGAGGCCGAGCGGGGCTTTCCTTATGGCCCGGAGGAATTGATGCTCGCCAACTCGCGCTTCCGTACCGCGGGCGAGTCCTGGGTGACACTGGTGGCCATTCCCCGGGAGCACGTCATGCGGCTGGAAGCGGTTCTGAAGGCGGCCCAATTGCGGCCCGTGACCTTTTCGCTCGGCTTGACCGCGCTCCAACCGGCGGATGCAGCGTCCGCCGATGGCGTCATCGCCTTGCTGCCGGGCGAAACCACGTTGACCATGCAGATTTCGCACGGCGGCGGGGTGCCGGTGTTGCGCACGCTCGACGGGGCGTTTGAACAAAGTGGCGCGGAACGGGAGCTTCAAGTGGAACAGATTGCCCGTGAAATTCGCATTACGCTGGGCCAGTTGCAGCCGGCCGTCCGCGAGTCGGTGCGGCGGCTGCGCATCTTTGGCCGCAACGAGACGGCGCGGGAACTGGCCGAGGGACTTCAGTCGCGCGCGGCATCGCTGGGACTGGCCATCGAACACATCCGCGATCATCCCGCGAGCGAGGGCGGCATCAAGTTGCCGGCGGGCACGCCGATTTCCGCCGCCTTAAGTGTGGCGGTGCGCCAGTTGGCGGGACCGTCGGGCATGGAATTCCTGCCGCCCAAAGTCAGCGCGTGGCGGCAATTTGCGGAGCGTTATTCGTCGGGCAAGCTGGTTTACGCCGGCACCGCCGCCGGTGCGCTGGTGTTGGTGGTCGCAATCGCCTTCCTCGTCCAGCAGATGATTTTCTGGCACTGGGAATCGGAATGGCAGCAGGTGGAAAAGAACGCGGTGGAATTGACGAAAATTCGCGATCAAATCCGGCAATACCGCCCGTGGTATGACGAATCAGTGCGCAGCCTCAGTATCCTCAAACGCATGACGGAGGCTTTCCCGCAGACCGGGGCGGTTTCGGCCAAGACCATCGAACTGCGCGAACCGGCGCGTGTGACCTGCTCCGGCACGGCGTTGAATCGTGAAGCGCTGATCAAGGTGCTCGACGACTTGCGCCGCACGCGGGAAATTTCGGCCGTCCACATCGAGATGACTCGCGGCAACACGCCGCTGGAGTTTACGTTCAACTTTCAATGGGTGGGGGCCGGCGGGCAATGAACCTCAACAAACGACAACAACTGCTGGCCGTGCTTGCCATTGTGGCGGTGGCCCTCTTTGTGGCGGACAAACTGGTGATCACGCCACTCACGAACAATTGGAAAGACCGCGCCGCCCGCATCGTCAAGCTCAAGGAAGAGGTCCATGAAGGCAAGGAACTGATCAAGCGCGAAGCCGTCTTGCGCGAGCAATGGGAGCGCATCCGCACCAACACGCTGGCTTTCGCCAAGCCCGAGGCGGATGCCAAATCCGAGGCCGAGGGCCAGTTGCTTGCTGCGTTCGAGCGGTGGGCCAAGGAAAGCGATGTCGCGTCGCTGAGTTCCATCCGGCCCCAGTGGAAGGAATCCGCGGAGAGCCACAAAACCCTCCTCTGTCGCGCCGACGTCGCGGGCAACCTCGCGGCCATTGCGCGCTTTTTGTATCAGATCGAACGCGATCCGCTGGGAGTGAAGGTGGATTCGCTCGAACTCACGACCCGCAACGTGGACGGCTCGCAACTGGCGCTGGTCATCCAGGTCAGCGGCCTGCTCCTTAACCCGCCCAAGAACCCTACGAGATGATGATTCCCATGAAGGGCAAATTGTGCGATGGTTTGAACGTGAATACAGCACGTTCGAGAATATCGGCGTGGCTGCTCACGCTGATGGTGGCGACCACGGGCTTCAGCGTTACCGCGCAGTCCACGAATGAGCCGGCCAGCACGAACGACGCGCCTCCGCGCGTCGAGGCGGCGCCGCAGCGCCTGGACGAAGCCGCATTCCGCATCATCGCCGAGCGGAACATATTCAACGCGAACCGTTCCGGCGGCACAGTGCGCCCGCCAACTCCGACGCGCCGTCCGGCCACCGTGGAAGTCTTTGCGCTCGTGGGCACGATGACCTATGAGAAGGGAACGTTTGCTTTCTTTGAAGGTTCCCGCTCCGATTACACCAAAGTGCTAAAGGCGGACGGCATCATTGCCGGGCACAAAGTGGTGGAGATTCAGGCCAACCGCGTTAAGCTCGACATCGGCGGCAAGGAACTCGAATTGCCGGTGGGATCGCAAATGCGCCGGGAGGACGAAGGTGCCTGGCAAGTCTCGGAGGCACGCGGTGGGATCGCCATGGCCGCCGCCAATGCCAGTGAGGCGTCCAGTCGCTTGGGTCGCTCCGATCGGGGCGGCGATTCCTCACGCACCCGGCGAGAAGGAGAGACTTCTTCCCGGCGCGGGGATGGCTCTGATTCCGGCAGCCGGCCAACGACCACAACACCCACCTCCTCCGCGGACGAGGAGGAAACTCTTAGACGTCTCATGGAACGACGAGAAAGGGAATCGCAATGAAACCATATATGCCCAAACCAATCCTGATCCTGACGGCGGTTACCGTGAGCTTCGCGCTCATGGCGACAAACCAATCACTGCTCGCCCAAGGAAATGACGACCCACAGCCGTCCATTCCTGACCCTGCTGAGATTGTGCAACAACTCCTGGCCCAGAACGCGAATGGCACCAACGGCTTTTCCGAAGAGACCGTGGCGGAATTGCTCCGCGCCGCACTCGAGGCTCAGCAAGCGGTGCAGGGTACCAACCAGTCGCCGGGTGAAGACCTGAGGCCCGGAAACTCACGCGGGCCGCGCCCGATTCGCGGGCAAGGGACACGCGGAACCATGGGGTCTTCCTCCAACGCGATCGCCCTTGCGTCTTTGCTCGCCAATTCGTCCACCAACCAGACGGCCAATGGCGGAAACGGCCTGCGGCTTAACTTTCGCAATGCGCCTCTGAGCCTGGTATTGGATTATCTCAGCGACGCCGCGGGCTTTGTCATCAGCGCGAACTCCAAGGTGGACCTGAAAGGCACGGTCACCGTGTGGTCGAACCAGCCCGTGGATCGCACCGAAGCGATTCGCCTGTTGAACGCGGCGCTGACGTCCAGCGGGTATGCCGCCACGGTCGAAGGCAATTTACTCAACATCTATGTCGTGGACGCGACCAACACGGAGATCATCGCCGGGGTGCCGGGCAACAGCTACACCAACATTCCGCCCACCAAGGATCTGGTCACCCAGATCGTCTATGTCAGCAATGTGGAAGCCAACCAGTTGATCCAATCACTCCAGCCATTGATGCCCACCGGCACTTCCATGACGGCGAACCAAGGGGCCAATGCTATCGTCATCACCGACACGCGCGCGAACATTCGCCGCATGGTACAACTGGTCAAGGCGCTCGACACGGCTAGTGTGAGCTCTTCGTCTCTGAAGGTGTTTCCGCTGGTGTACTCGGATGCGACCACGCTGGCGCAGGTGGTGACGCAATTGTTTCAAACAGAAACGAGCAATAACCGTGGGGGTCCGCAGGGTGGTTTTCGTGGGTTTTTCGGCGGCGGATTTCCGGGCGGTGATCGCGGACGTGGCGACAACAACGCTGCCGGCGCCCAGTCGGGGCGTATGTCCGCACCCCGTGTGGTCGCCGTGGCTGATGATCGCAGCAACTCCTTGGTCGTAAGTGCCTCGGAGGAACAGATGCTTCTGGTCGTGGAATTGGTAAACCAGATGGATGTGGACGTGGATGATATAATGGATTTGCGGGTGTTCCGATTGCGGTATGCGGACCCGCAGGAAACCGCAGACCTCTTGACCAGCCTGTTCCCGGACCCGACCACGCAGCAGAGCAATCGTGGACAGGGCGGACGGGGTTTCCCCTTTGGCCCTCCCGGGATGGTCAACAATCGCGGCACGGCCACTGATCAAAACTCGCGTGCGATCCGGCAAACCCGGGTCACTGCAGTGCCCGACCCGCGAACCGGATCGGTGATTGTGAGCGCCGCGCAGAACCTGATGGCGCAGATTGCGGACATCGTCGAGCAATTGGATTCCGATCCTTCGCGCAAGATGAAGGTGACCGTCATCAAGGTGGAGAATCGTGATCCGCAGGAAGTCGTGGAGCAATTGCAGAGTGTCATTGCCACGGACAACAACAGCAACGTGAACCGCAACCGCAACACCACCCGCCAGACGGGCAGCCAGTTGAACACACGGCAACAGAACAACCTGCAAAACCGGAACACGACCGGCGGTTTCAATACTGGCTTTGGCACCGGCGGCACGACGCGCACGGGACGCTGAACTCTCCGTGGGTGAATAGGGAAATCACACTATGCTAAATCACATTCAACTCAGAAACGGAAGCTTTGGACAACTTGCGTGGTCGCTGGCAACGATTGGCCTGCTGGCTCCCGGCGTCGTGCTGGCGCAGCAAGGCGTGGGTGCCGCCCGCACTGGTACCGCGCGGACCGCCACGGCGTACCCAAGCAGCACCGACATCGGTCAGGCGCGCATCACTTACGATCCTGAAACGCGCAGCGTGATCATCGTTTCCGATGATGACACCGCGGCTCACATCCAGGAGGTCGTGCGTGAATTGGACCGGCCGGCGCCGCAGGTGCTCATTAAGTGCGTGTTCATGGAAGCCACGTATTCAAAAGGCTCGGATATTGGCGTGGATGGCACGTACCAGCACCGAATTTCCGGCAGCAGGATCAATGAATTCAATACGCCGGCGGGGCTGAACAACACCGCCTCCACTGCCTTTGATCTCGCCACCAGTGGCGGGATGTACACCTTGCTGGGTCAGGATCTCAACGTCACCGTTGCCGCGTTGGCCAAGGCGGGCAAAACGGAAATCCTGTCCCGTCCGTCCATCCTGGCTCGCAACAATCAGCAGGCGACCATAACCATTGGCCAGCAGGTGCCGCTGATCTCAGGCGTGACCTTCGACAACTTTGGCAACCAGCGGAATGCCATTACTTATCAAAGTGTCGGCATCATTCTCCAGGTCACACCGTTTATCACTTCGGATGGCATGGTGGAAATGATCGTGGCGCCGCAAATCTCCTCCGTTTCAGATTCCACCGTCAGCTTTGCCACGGGCGGCACCAACACCGTCGGCAGTCCGTCCGCTCCCATCATCAACATCCGTTCAGCGGACACCGTGGTCGTTGTGCCCGATGGCCAGACGGTGGTCATCGGCGGATTGATGCAGAATCAGAAGGCCAAGTCGGAAAAAAAGGTGCCCATCCTCGGCGACATTCCCTTGCTCGGCCTGTTGTTCAAGCACAAGACCACGGAAGATGAGAAGAAGGAACTGCTCATCTTTATGACGCCCCATATCATCAACCGTCCCGTGGAATTGTCGGCATACACTGACAGCGAACGAGAGAAAGCCGTCCTCTCGCGCAAGGCGTTCAGCGAAGATGACCTCAACCGGTTTCTGGACACCGTTCCCTCCGCCGACCCAAGCCCGTCACCGCCAGCTAATTTCCAGCAATGACGTCTCCCTTCGTCACCCGGACGGCCCCCACGTTTTCTTTCGCATGAGCCTGCGCGGACGATTGGTCTATGGCGTGTTGTTTGCCATCTGGGCGCTCATCATCGCCTGGCAGGTGGGCGAACATCTGCGCGTCCGCCAGTCCGCCCTCGCCGCGCTCCTGGACCGCGCCCGCGACATTTCCACCACCTGCGGTGTGGTGCTGCGCTCCCAGCGCCATTTCGGATTGATCTCCAAAGAACGCCTCGAATCCGCCTTGGCGGAGTTGGTGGATCCGGGTGAGTTGAACAGTGTGATGATGTTGAACGCCGAGGGCGACATCGTGGCTTCGGCGGGCGCACCCACTGAGGCCATCCCCAGACTTGAAGTGCGCCCGGCCGTTCATTGGGGCGCCGGCACGGTGGCCGTGATGAACTTGGTGGACTTGGGCGCGGACCTTGCCCTGGAACCGGAACGCAGCAACCCGCCCATTGTTTTTTCCCGCCAGGGTTTTGGGCGAGCCTCGGACACGAACCGTCCGCCGCCACCGCCGGACTTCGGGCGCGGACCTCCGGAATTCGGAGGGGAACTGAATCAGCGACGGGAAGGCCCGCCGGAAATGCGGCCAGAAGGTTCTCCCACCAATCGTTTTGGCCGGCGCGGGGAAGGCGGTGGTGGCCGTCCGCGTTTTGGTCGGCCGCCGTGGATGTCCGAGGATGATTTCCGCGCCATGATCCAAAAGCAAGGGGTGCATAGCTTTGTGATTGTCATGTCCACCCGGGCAATGCGCGAAACCTGCCAGCAGGACCTTTGGCTGCGTTCCACCATCGGACTGCTGGCCACCGTGTCCGTGCTTGGGTTCGCAGTGGCTTGGCGGAATCTCACCCGGAACTCCGAACTGGAAGTCCGTCTGGCGCTGGCCAGCCAACAGAATCTGCATCTCAAGGAAATGAACCTCGCTGCCGCCGGTTTGGCGCACGAAACGCGCAATCCGCTCAACATCGTGCGCGGCCTGGCGCACATGATTTCCCGGCGCGAGGACGTGCCCACCGAAATCCGGCAGAAGACCGCCGACATCATTGAGGAAACCGACCGCGTTACCGCGCAGTTGAACGAGTTCATCAATTACTCGCGCCCGCGCGAAGTCCGCCGTTCCGCCGTCGCGCTCGAAGCAGTCATGAGCGAAGTGGCGCGGACCTTGAATTACGACCTCGAGGAAAAAGGCATACAGTTCCAGGTCAAAGGGGAACTGCTCACGATTGAGGCGGATGAACAATTGCTCCGGCAGGTGATATTCAACCTGTTGCTCAACGCGATTCAGGCCGTGCCGCAGGGGGGTGTAATTGAAATCGCTGCTCAAAAAGCAAACGGGGCCGAGGCCGTGCTGGAAGTCCGCGACAACGGCCCGGGTGTACCGCCGGAACGACGCGCGGAGATTTTCAAACCGTATTTCACCACCCAGGAGCAGGGCACTGGCCTGGGATTGGCCGTGGTCCACCAGATAGTGCTCGCCCACGGTTGGGCCATCGAATGTCGCGCCAACGAACCGCGCGGCGCGATCTTCCGCATCACCCACTTGAAACCCGTGGCTTGAAGGGGCTACAGTGCCCGCGTGCCGCCCACAATTCGCAAGAACGGTAACAAATCGCCCCGCATTCTCATCGTGGATGATGATGCCGGCCAGCGCAGCTTGTTGCACTCCTTTCTCAAGAGCCAGGGCTTCGAGATTGTTGCCGTTTCCTCCGGCGAACAGGCACTCGAAGTGCTCCGCACGCAGGAGATCAGCATGATGATTTCTGACGTGCGCATGCCAGGACTGTCGGGCTTGGAGACTCTACGCCGTGCGCGCGAGCAGCATGTGGTGTTACCGGTGCTGCTGGTCACCGCCTACGCCGACGTGCGCGAAGCGGTCGGCGCCATGCGCGATGGCGCCCTCAATTATCTGAGCAAGCCCATTGACCTCGATGAACTGCTCATCACGGTTCAGCAGGCCACGGGTCTGGCCAAATCGGCGCCGCGCAAACTGGGGCCGGACAAACCATTGCCGCCGCACGTCGTCTGCGAGAGCCCCCTGATGCGGGCGGTTTTCAACGACGCTTCGTTGATTGCCAATTCCGAAAGCCGTGTGCTCATCACCGGGGAGAGCGGCGTGGGCAAGGAAGTCTTGGCGGACGCAATTCATGCGTGGAGCGCGCGTTCGGCCGGGCCGCTGGTCAAAGTGAATTGTGCCGCGATTCCGGAAACGCTGCTGGAGAGCGAATTGTTCGGCCACGAGAAGGGCGCGTTCACCGGGGCCGTGGCCCAGCGCATTGGCCGCTTTGAACAGGCCAACGACGGCACGATCTTTCTTGATGAGATTGCCGATATGTCACCGCCGCTTCAGGCCAAACTGCTGCGGGTTACTCAGAATGGCACTTTCCATCGGGTCGGCTCGAACAAGGAGTTGCATACCAACGCGCGGATTCTGGCTGCCACCAACAGCAACTTGGAGGAGGCGGTCCAAGCGGGCCGGTTTCGCGAGGATTTGTTTTACCGCCTCAACGTCGTGGAACTCAACCTCCCGCCGTTGCGCGAACGCCCGGAAGACATCCTGCCGATTGCCAACGCGTTCATCGAGGAGTTCACGCACGGCAAGGCCCGTTTTTCCTCGGCGGTGGCGGATTGCCTCACGCGCTATCCCTGGCCGGGCAATGTTCGCGAGCTGCGGAATGCCATGGAACGCGCCGCGCTCCTGTCGCGCGGCGAACTCATCGTGCCCGATCATCTGCCCAACCGGGTGCGCGCCACAACACCGCAAAGCACCGTTCTCGAACCCGCGGAAGCTCTGCGCCTGGAAGAAATCGAACGACAGGCGATTTTCCAGGCCTTGCGCCAGCATAATTTCAATCGCACGGAAACGGCGCTGGCGCTGGGCATCAGCCGGCGGGCGCTGATCTACAAATTGCAGCGCTTTCGTGAACTGGGATTCGAGGTGGAGTCCGCGTGAGGTTGCCGAACATTCGGGGGGAGACTTCGCCGAATCCAGAGATTCGCGCTTTGAACTTCCGAACCGTAGCCACCGACGTGAGGAGGCGGATTCCCCTGACCTGCAACGCTGTCCGCCTCCTCACGTCGTCGGCTACGAGCATAGGGTTCATGGAAAGCTTCGACCTCCAACATTGGACGCGCATCGGGGCCATGAACCGGCCTCGGATGGTTTGGCTGATTATCAACAGCTTGCGAGTCCGGTTCATGGGAAGCGATCCGCTTGACCCGGTGTCGGCCACCGAACCCAACAATTACACCATTAAGATTTGGTCGCTCCGGCGAACCGCGAACTACGGTTCGCCCCACGTGAATGAACGCCCGCTGAAAGTCCTGGGCGCGACGCTGGCTTCAGACGAGAGAACGGTGTTCATCGAGATTCCTGAAGTTCAGCCGACTTGGGGCATGGAGATTAAAGCAGCCTTGCGCGGCGCGGACGGTACACCATTCACACGGATACTGCATAACACGATTCATCGGTTGCAGTCGGGCCCAGCCAACAACGACAACTGACGGTCACTTACTCACGCGCGGGCGTGTTGGCACGCGCAATTACTGCCCCAGGCGCTGGCAGAACTTCTCGATGCGTTCGCAGCCCTTCTCGAGATTGGCCATGCTCGTGGCGTAACTGATGCGGATGTAATCATCCGCGCCAAAAGCGATGCCGGGCACGGCGGCGACTCTTTCCGTTTCGAGCAAGCGGGCGCAAAACTCCGTGGACTTGAGGCCGGTGCGCGAGATGTTCGGGAACAAATAAAACGCGCCCTTGGCATTCACGCACGAAAGACCGGAGATGCTGTTGAGCTTCTGATGAGCATAGGTGCGGCGGCGATTGAATTCGGCGAGCCACTGCGGCAGGTGATCCTGCGGTCCGGTCAGCGCCACGACGCCGCCTTTTTGTGCGAATGAGGTTGGATTGCTCGTGCTGTGACTTTGGATGGCGTCCATCGCTCTGGCAATCGGTTCGGGTGCCGCCGTCCAGCCCAGTCGCCAGCCTGTCATGCTCCAGGCTTTGGCGAATCCGTGAATGAGAATCGTGTGTTCGCAATGTTTCTGCGAAAAACTCGCGACACTCTGATGAACCGCGCCATCGTAAAGCAAATGCTCGTAAATCTCATCGCTCATGATGAGAACACCCTTCTCCACGCAGATGTCGCCAAGGGCTTTGATTTCCTCGGGCGTATAGACACTGCCGGTCGGATTGCTGGGTGAATTGAGCAGGAAGATGCGCGTGCGCGGCGTAAGGGCCGCGCGCAATTGCGCGGGCGTGATCTTGAACTCCGTCTGGTCGGTCGTTTCCACGATCATCGGCGTGGCGCCGGCGAGCTTCACCATTTCAGGGTAACTCAGCCAATACGGCGCCGGGATGACAACTTCGTCCCCCACTTCGCAGGTGGCCATGAAGACGTTGTAACAGGAATGTTTGCCGCCGCAGGATACGATAATCTGCGAGGGCTTGTAGCTCAGGCCGTTCTCGCGTTGGTGTTTGTCGGCAATGGCCTGGCGCAATTCGGGAATACCCGCGGCGGGGGTGTATTTGGTGAAACCGGCCGCCAGTGCTTTGGCCGCGGCATCTTTGATATGTTGCGGCGTGTCGAAATCCGGTTCGCCGACACCAAAGCCGACGACGTCGTGACCCTCGGCTTTCATCTGTTTGGCCTTCGAGTCAATCGCCAGCGTCAACGAAGGAGTCAGGGAAGCCGCCCGTTGCGAGATTTTGTAGTTCATAACCTGGCAAAAGCATTAGCAGCGGGGCAGGGGAGCGCAAGCGGTTTTGCGGTCACCTGCGAGAGTCGGCTACGGCCTGACTGCCCGGTACAAACGCCGGTCATAATCCGTCGCGATTGCATCGTGAAAGAAGACCGGCGATGGGGCAATGCGGCCACGGAGTTGGCTCGCGCGTGAACCCCATTCCCGTCAGCGTTCCTGCGATTTGGCCCACACCCGGCATAGCTCGTCGAAGGCCGGCTCGTTCGTGAGCATCGCGTGAAGTTGCGGCGCGTACAATTCCACAAACCAGATCATCTGCCGCATGAAGAAATCGCATTGCTGCCACTGCGGTTGATCGCGTGCCACCAAATGCGTCAGGCGGTAGGCCAGCCACCTGGCCCGCGTCCAACGCGAACTCAGCGGCCAGCCCGTCAGCTTGGGCAGTTTTTCCGAAGCCCAACATTTGACCGACCCGGTCTGGCTGGAACGGCTCTTCACCGAATTGGCCGCACAGGTCCCCAGCCCGGCCCTGCGCGACCCGCATCAAGCCTGGCAGCAATGGTTCGCCCGCGACGCCTCGCTCCTGCCCGCGCTGCCGCGGATGCACTGGGCGCTCTTCGGCGGCGGCAAGGCCAAGCAGAACGGCCAATCGAATCAGGCCGTGCGCCTGCACCTGTCCTTCAACCTGCTGGAGGACAAACCCGCCGCCGCCCAAATTACCCACGGCAAAATCTGCGAACGCAAAACGTGGAAAACCCAGTGGGAGCGCGGGGCCGCCTACGTGGGCGACCGGCTCTACAGCGAAGACTACCAAGGCTTGCGCGAACTCGACGCCCGGGGCTGCGCGTACATTGTGCGGCTGCGCGACGATGCCGTCGTCACCGTACAGGAAGAACTGCCCGTGACCGCGGCGGATCGCGCCGCCGGGGTAACCCGGCAGGCGTGGGTGCAACTGGGCCGCCGGGCCTGTGATCGCATTACCGGCGTACGCGTGGTCTGGGTGCAGAGCGCCACGGCGGGCGAGCTGCGCCTGGCGACGAATCTCCCGGTGCCGGAAGCCCCCGCCGAACTCGTCTCGGTGATGTATCGGCGGCGCTGGCAGATTGAAGGTTTTTTCAAATGGCTCAAATGCCTGCTGGGCTGTCGGCACTGGCTGGCCGAGAGTCAGCGCGGCGTCACGATCCAACTCTATCTGGCGTTGATCGCCGCCGTGTTGCTGCAACTGGCCCTCGGGCAGCGGCCCACCAAACGCATGTTGGAATTGCTCCGGCTCTATCAACTGGGCTGGGCCACCTTGGCAGAACTGACCGCCGGGCTGGCACGCGAACACGCACGGGGCAAACTGCGGACCAGCAAGAAATCCTGACCTCGGCTTCCGGCCCCGCGCGGTGACGCGGCGGTTGGCGGCCGTGCTTTGCCTCAATCCATCCAGGCGGCGGCCCCTCGCCCCATGGTCGATCTGCAATGACACCGCCCCACCGTGCGGCTTCCCTCGCCAGCCATCCCCATGCCGAACACTACTGGTCACAGACCGGCGCTCCGATTTCACCCCGCCGGCGATGCCCTGGCTCAGGTCGTCAAGGATTCAAGATTTCGTGACGACAACCGGCGAACGGACGCCGGGGGATGACCGCCGATGGGTGAAATTAAAACTTTCTCGGCAAGTGTGTGAACGGTGAGATTTGTCTGAAGTCAGATCGAACTGACGTTCGATGCTACTTCCATTGGGTGGCAGCGGACGTCAGTCCGCTTCATTTTCATGGTGGGAATTGAGGCTAATCCGGCCGATTGACCTTGATGGCCCGGTAGAATTGCCGCGGGGCGTTCGCGGGTTCTCGTCGAGTGATCCCGCTCTGAAATCCCGTGTAATAGAGGTTGGTCGCTGCCAAGGTGTGCCAGTGGACCAGATTGGTCGAACTTTGCAGAGATATCCATCTGCCTTGAATGAACGATCTATGACGGCATTTGTGTTTGTAGCTATCTTGGATAAAGCGATTTGTATCTGTGTCTGCAAGACTTCTTCCAACGGCTGTTTGCTGGTAGGTTGACCATCTTGGACAAATACATGAAACTGGTAGTACCCACCTTCGAGGTCATTTTGCCACACATCCATCCAGAAACTATCAGCGATGCTCAACGCATGGTCGAACACCTTCTCCAAACTACCGACAGGCAGATTGGTCACTGCCGGACCTGACTGCGCCCTCAGTTCGACAGCAAGGAAGATGGGTATGCTCATGAGGGCCGAGGGGAGGAGGCCGGCAAAGATTTTCATACGCACCGGGTTGTCCTTTACCTGAAAATCATCCGGCAGGCGAAGCCTTTTTTCGACATCTTGCCCCCGTGGCAGCGGACATCTGTTCCTGCAGTAGGGCGCGCATCCTTGCTGCCCGGGCCGAAGCGTACGTTTCTGTGCGCTGGCTGGAGTTCTCGGATCCGCCGCAACCGATGCGTCCTTTCCGCCGGGCTGCCCGTCCTCCGTAGCAAACTACTGCGGAGGGTGGAGAGGCACCGGCTCTACGGCAAGCAGGGATGCTCGCCGCTACTTGAGTTCGCCCTCAAATAATTTCGTGGACGATGCCGCATTGTCGACATGCGGCGGGGGACAGGTCGGCCAGCTTGTCGCGCGCGGGGTCTGGAGTTTTTTTGCGGCGGCAGAGGGAAGGCGTTCCGTTCAATCAGTTCCAGGAGCATCCGCTGATCCTCCGCCCGGGTCGCGACCGGCTTTCCTGAGTGTGGAATCCCGCCAATGGCTGCCGACTGTACGTCCACGGTAACGGATTGTCACGTCGCAGATTTCACGCGAGACGGAGGATATAAGCCGTCTTGTTGGGCGCGAACTGGTGGCGCGAGTCTTGACTGTTCAAGGCGACGTGATCCCCGGAAACTTGCCGAGGAAAGCGACCCGGCCTCGAAGCCAGCGTATCATCAATCCCAGTTTTGCCGGACGGCGGACTGGAGACGGCGGTAGTCGGGGAATTCTTGCGGGAGAACGGATTGACCCAGTTCACGAAAGATTTTGGGCACACCCCACTTCCAGCGTTGCACATGACCATCGGCGAAAGAGAGACTCGCGCCTTGATTGTGGCGATTGGCGGGCAGATCAAACCAAATGCCGTCCCAGTGACTGCCCGGCGGCGGAATGCCGAACAGCGCATCGAGAATTCCTTCCTCGTGAACGTCAATGAAGGCGAAGATGTCTGCCGGACGTTGGATTTGCGTGAGGCGCTGATAACTCGGAATCCACCAAAGCCCCGAGTAGGGGCCGCCCAGGCCATTGAGCGACTGGCTCAGGTTGTAACTGCGCGTGCGGGGAATGGTGGACGGAACGCCGGGTCGAAGCTCCACCACCGAACGATCCGCCGGACAATGGTAAATCGCGGCGCTGCGGTTGTAGCGGAACAGGTATCCTTTCTCAATATTTGCGGTGGTGGTGTCCGTACGCGTGTTGCCCGGACACCAGGTCTGGTCCAGTTCCAACCCGGGGATCGGCTGGCCCGTATCAATATCGTAAACCGAATTGTTCGGCGGCAACGTATCGTTGTGGTCATGGGCATACATGGTCCAGCACAACGTGAGTTGCTTGAGATTGTTGAGGCAGGCGGTGTTCAGGGCGTGACGTTTGCCCCGGGCCAGAGCCGGCAACAGAAGCGAGGCGAGCAGGGCAATGATGGCGATGACGACCAGCAGTTCCGTGAGGGTGAACGCGGCGCCGCGGCGCACGCGGCGCTGGAGCGCGAATGGTGCGCCAGGTTTACGGTTTGCACGCTGTTCTCTCATGCTGATTGATTGAATGGTGCTGACGAAGAAATCATACACGGGAATTCAAGATGCGCGAGTTCGATCTGGCAGTCCGTCAAGCCTGTGAAATGGATTGCAGCAAATGGGGCTGGAAAACCAACGCAGTTTCCCTATGGTGATCCAGCAATGGCCAGCCAGCACAAGTCCGCCAAGAACTTCAGGCAAATTGCCAGCCGGCTTCGTGGTGCAGCCATGTTTCACTGGCCTGGCAAAAAGGGTGTTTCTCGAAGCCATGGCCATCAATTACTCGGAGGAACCAATGAGTGAAATCACCGTGGAAGCCAACAATGTTCACAAGAGCTACTTACTGGGGGCCACGGCGGTCGGCGCGCTCCGGGGCGTGGACCTGTCGGTAATGCGGGGCGAGTTCGTGGCGCTTATGGGTCCGTCGGGTTGTGGCAAGACCACGCTGTTGAACATCATCGGGGCCATTGATCTTCCCTCGCGTGGCAGCGTGAGAATTGAAGGCGTGGATTTGCAGGGACTTTCGGACGATCACCTCGCGGACCTGCGGCGGGACCGGCTTGGCATGGTGTTCCAGTTCTACAACCTAATACCCACGCTCACGGCCCGGGAGAATGTGGAAATTCCGATGCAGTTTAAGGGCGCGAAGGCCGCCGCGCAACGGAGTCGCGCGCTCGAGTTGCTGGAGCGCGTGGGGCTGAAGGACCGGGCGGATCACAAGCCCTCTGAACTCTCCGGCGGCGAGCAGCAGCGGGTGTCCATCGCGCGCGCGCTCGCCAACGAACCCGCCCTTGTGTTGCTCGACGAGCCGACTGGTGATCTCGACAGTGCGACGGGCGCCGAGGTAATCGCGCTGTTGCGGGATTTGAACCGGCGAGAACAGGTGACGATGGTGATCGCCACGCATGATCACACCATCGCGGAGCAGAGTTCGCGAATTGTGAAGCTGCGGGACGGCAAAATCGAGACCCCGGCCGCATCATGAGCGCGTCTCTCCGCTACGTATTCCGCAACTTTGGGCGGCGCCGGTTGCGCACCATCACGGGCGCGCTCGGCATCTTCCTGACCATCGCGCTGCTGGTTGCCATCCAGATTGGTCTGGATTCCATCTCCACTTCGTACACCGATCTGGTGGCACTGCAAGCCGGCAAGGCCGACCTGCTGATTACTGCGCGGGGTGGTCACCTGTTCCACCCCGAGCCGTTCGATCCGGCGGTGGTGTGGTCAAAGCTGGCCGAGAAATCAGAGTTGCGCGGACTGGCGCCGCGATGGGTTGGCATTGTCCAGATTCAGACGGACCTCGGTTCGCGGGACGCCCTGTTGATCGGTGTTGATCCGCTGGCGGAGCGCGAGTTCGATGCGTCGGGATTGCATCCGGAACCGAAGCTCCGCGGCAATTCGTGCGCGATTTCACCGGCGCTCGCCAAACGCCTGAATGTCAAGCCCGGCAGCCGGTTGTCCGTGTTGTCCCCGGTTTACGGAAGCGAGACGGAACTGGAACTGGAACTGGTTGTGGACCGTCAGTTGATTCTGCCGCAAGAAGTGCGCGAGTTCATTGTCGTCAACGATACCACCGTGCGCGCCATTCTGGGCGAGAGGGATCGCGTGCATTTTCTGGCCGGAACGTTCAGGAAACCCGAGTCCTATTATGACAGCCGCGATCTTCATGCAAGCGTACTACGGTTGAAACGCGCCGGTGAAGCCATCGCCGCCGACCTCGGCATGGACTTCGACGTGCGGCTGCCCAAGGCAGCCGCGATCACTGTGTTCCAGAATGTCGCGTCGCCGTTGCGCGCCGTTTTCGGCGTGTTCGCGGTGCTTGCGCTAACCATAACGGGCTTGCTCATCTACTCGATTGTTTCGGTGGCCGTCGAGGAGCGCATCCGCGAATACGCGATTCTTCGCACAGTTGGAGCGCGCCGGACAGACGTTTTCCGACTGGTGCTGAGTGAGTCGGTTTTCCTGTGCATCCTTGGCGTGCTCCCGGGTGTGCTCGCTGGAACAGCCGTGGCGAAGTTCATCGTGACCCTCATCGAACTGGCGATGCAGGCGCAGATCGGGTCGGTCACACTGGCGTTCTCGTGGTCGAACTTGCTGCTGGCGCTGGGTGCGGGCACGGTCTTGTCCGTTGGCAGTGCGTTGATTCCTGCCCTGCAAGCGACGCGCTGGCATATCGTTGATGCATTGGATCCGTTGCGGCGCGGACAAATCCGCGTAGAAGCGCGGCAGGAGGGTGGCACGAATCGGCCGCTGTTGTTTACCGGCATTGCGCTCTCGGCGCTTTCGGTGGTGGTGTTCTTCGTGCTCCCAACCGCGTTCCTCTCGGGCAACAGTTCACTGATCGGCACGGTGGTGTTGTGTCTGTTGCTCACGATCCTGCTGGGCTTCACGCTCGTGGCGGCCGGGGCGCTGCCGATGATTGAAGGCGTGATCATGCGGATGCTGGCCGTGGTGCTTGGGCCGACTGCCGAACTGGCACGCCGCAACCTGGAGCGGCATCGGCGCCGTAACACGACGACTGCCTTGATGTTTGTCCTTTCCATCTCGCTCGTTATTTTTGTGGCGAGCCTCGTAGTTTTGTTCAGCCGCATGTCCATAACCATGGTGGAACATTTCAACGGCGCCGATATTCGGCTGCAATCGGATGATGCTGGCGCGCTGGGGTTCAAGACCGAACTTACCGGCGTGAGTGGCGTGGAGCGCGTTTCGGAAGTGCATGTGTTGCGCAGCCGCAGCCAGCGCGGCACGGCGTACGATGTGGTCCTCAGTGATCTGGTGGGTATGAAACATTTGTGGCTCGTGCCGTTCGGAGTGGACGCGGACCTGCCTCGCGTGCTTTACACGGATCACATCCGCTATGCTGATGGCGGCCTGGAGGGTCTGCTCCGCGTGGCGAATTATCAGCCGGCGACAAACTCAGCCGGCGACATTCCGGAAGCCCCGCCCGTTGTTCTGAGCCTTGCGGCGGCGCGGTTTCTGGAGGTTCGCACCGGCGATCTGGTGCAACTGGCGTTTTATCTGGGACCAAACCGGCGGACGGGGCGATTTCAAGTCGCGGCAATTTGCGAAACGTTGGCCGGCTTTGACAACTTCCGTTCGCGCGTGGCCAATGCCATCGGCTCCGGGATGCTGATGCCAATGTCCAGCTTTCGGGAGTTGACTGATTACGCGCCCGATGAGGCCAAGTTGGTCCGCTATCTTCTCAAGGTAGGCGGCGATGAGAACGCGCAGAGAGCGGCGGCCGCGGAAATCCGGGATCGCTTTGATCTGCGGTTCCGTTTCGGCGTTCGATCAGTGGCCGAGCAGAAGCGCGAGGCGCAGGTGGTTTACTGGGCGACGCAGGTGTTCTTCGGACTGCTGCTGGCGGTGGCGGTGGTGATCTCGGTGTTCGCGTTGATCGCGTCCATGGCCACCGCCGTGATCGAGCGACGGTGGGAGATGGGGATGTTGCGGGCGCTGGGTTTGCGGCGGTCACAATTGTTCCGGATGTTTCTGGGCGAAGCGCTGGGGCTGACGCTTTCGGCGGGGGTAGCAGGCGGTGCCATCGGCTTCACGCTCGCGTGGCTGTTTGTGCTGGAGGCGGGAAGCCTGGCGGAAATCCCGGTCGTGTTCACCATGCCGTATCTGACTTTTCTCGCAACCTTCGGGATCAGCGTGCTGGCGGGCACGGTGGCGGCTTACTTGCCGACCCGCGGCTTGTTGCGGAAAACGGCGGCGGAAATCTTGCGCCTCGGAAGCTGAGGAACGAAACCGTCAGCTCTGGCCCGAGCGCCGAATTGACGAAGGCCGTAGTTTCGGGAATCCACCGCCGGGGCTGATGCAAGTTGGACAGCTTGATCATTCGGGTGGAGTCGCGGTTTGCACTTGGTGCAAAACGTGTCCGTCCGACGGCGTGGCAGCCTCTGTGATCGCGGCGAACCGGAACGAGGTGGGTGAAGCGGTGAAAACCATGGCGCCGCTTTTCCCTTGAACCACGCTTTGCCTTTGGACACGCTGCGCGCGAACCCAACACTCTCAATGAAAAACATGAATCGTCGTTTGTTTCTCGGTACGGCTGCGATCTCCGCTGCCACCTTTTCCCCGTTGTCGCATGCCGCCGAACCCGCCACCGGATCGGTCAAGATTCTTGGCCTGACCGGCAGCATGCGCAAGGGCAAGTCCACCTCCAAAGCCGTGGAATTGGCACTGGAATCTGCCCGATCCGTGAGTCCCACGATTACCACGGAACTGATCGAGCTGTCCGGACTGAACCTGGACCCGTACATCGCTGTCGGCTCAAAGAGTTCCGATCGGGCGGATGATTTCCTTGCGCTGCGAGCGAAGCTGGAAGCCCCGAACGTCCATGGCATCCTGATCGGTTCGCCGGTTTACATGGGGATCGTGTCGTCGCCGCTCAAAAACCTGTTCGAGCGCATGGTCGCCTTTCGTCAAGGCGGCTTCCCCTTGCGCGACAAAGTGGGTGGTGCCATTGCGGTTGGCGCCGGGCGTAACACCGGGGTGGAACTGGTCCTGCAACAACTCATCATGTTCATGCTCTCGCAGGAAATGGTGCTGGTGGGCGATGGCAAACCGGGAAACCACTGGGGCGGCACCATTCAATCCCAAGGTGAAGAACTGTCGAAGGATGAAGGCAGCCTGAATACCGTGCGCGGCGTGGGCCGACGCGTCGCCGAAGTCGCGTTGCGCATGGCGGCGTCCGCGAAATAGTCTTCACCAAAACAACAAACCGCAGAGCTGCCGAGCCGTCGCGTCAGGGAATCCGCGATACGCTGCCTGAGAAATCCGCCTGCAAGCTCGGAGGCGCGCGGTGATTCAGCTCCGGCGAATCTTGCGCTACGCCACTTGATCCCGCTGTTCCTCGTCCGGGACTGCCATCCTGACCGGCGCCAGCGGCTCTTCCGGCGGGGGCTGAATTCTTAGCTCCGCTTCCTGGGTGCCGGTAACGCCCAGCCATTGCTCGCACGCGGTGACGAGATCCGAGTCAGTGGGATAAACGGTCGCCTTCTTGTTTTGCGAGGCCGCAGTGCGCCCTTCGCAGATGTCCTCATGCCGGAGAATGTTGGTGGCCCGCGGGCGGAGCAACCGGGCGCGACGATTGGCGAGCCAACGGATGATGATCACGCCGTTCTCCGCCCGGGTGTGCGCACGCGGGACGTTTGGCCTGGCGGCCAATTCCACTGCCGCAACGTTGCGAAGGACTTGCCAGGGATCCCTTGCGCCGAACGCCGTTTGGAGTTCCGCATCGGCGAGCAACTCGAGGACTTGCTGGATCTCTGGCTTAAAATCCTTGGTCGCGAACCAAGCGAGGCCGTGACCGTGGGTGGAAAGATTGAGGGCGAGGGAGCGTCCGCTGAGCAACACTTCCTCCGCACTGACGGAGCGCTCCCCGGGCGGCAACGACTGAAGCTCGGCGGCATACATGCCGACAATGGAGACAAAGCGCAGCCAGAGATCATTGAATTCACGGTTGGGCAGCACACCGGCTTCGTTGCAGGGCAGGCCGAACGCGCGGGCATAAACATTGCGCCGTTGAACCGTCGTCAGCCGGCTGGGATGACCTTTCCAGTAGCGGTAAAGCATCGCCCCGGCCCGTCCGTGGCCAATGGGCAAGCGTCCCTGACCGAACATTGTCACCAATCGGTCCACCACGTCGAAGAGACGAGCTTCTTCCAACATGGCCGCGAAGTAAACAGTTTCGAGCGCATGGAGATTGGCGGAAACGATCTCTCCGTTCAGCGCCTCATGCTGTCGCTCCGGATCCGCGCCCGCCGCAGACTTGTCACTGTCGCTCTCTGTCACCGAAGGCTTTTGTTCGCTTTCCATACGTGGGAGATTAGCAAATCATGTTCCCGGCGCAATTGCATTAGACGCCAGGTACTTACGGCAATCACCCGCGCCGGAGCACAACCTCAATCCGCCCGATTTTTCCGTTACGAGCAAAGATTGCACGACTCGTTTCGACGTCGAGACGGTCGCTTGTACAACTCTGTTTTGAGCCGTCGGTCAAATGCACGGTCAACAAATCGCGCCTACCTATTCGATAGATGACCGTTATTTGACAGTAGGTGAACGCCAGTGAATTGGCCGGCAACGACAGCCGACGCTCGATGCCGGCATGATCGAACCAGCGAAACGCGCCGGGGACAGCAAGAAATTCTTTCCGTCGAAGCAAGCGCGGTCGGAATTGAATCTGTCCACCGATGACCGACACGCCGAGTTCGCCGAAGCGGCAGAGGATGTCTTCCTTCACCTGGCCGGTCAGACCGGGTTGTCGCGCGCCAGTGTGCGCGGGTGTGTGCGAATATGGGTCAGTCGGGAACGCGCCGCATTCCGTCGGCGATTTACGGTCGCCGAGGCCGGCGCGAATGTCATGGTAGCAGGCAGCCAGTCCAGCGCGCACGGCGGCGGGCGCGCTGATTTCCTCCGCGCGGAGGAAATTCTCCTGCGCCGCCAGCAGGAGTTTCGAAACCATGTGCCAGTAAATGCAACCAAGCCCTTCGTAGCCGAAGAACGTGCCCGATCGGCCAGTGAACGATTGGTGATCGAACAGGCGCTCAAAGATTTGCAGCACGCGGTCGGCGTCGCGTTTAACGAGTGGCGCATAACCGTGCGTGGCCAGTTCGTCGAGGATCTGGCGTACGTCGCGGGCGTTCTTGATGTCGCCGTTGAAATGCACACGGCCGGTCACGTCGCGTTCGATGAGCCGGCGGTTGCCGTGGGCCAGCAGTATGCACAGCAGCGGGGAGCGGTTGAGTTCCGCACGCGGCAGGTCGTTCTTCTCGACAAAGCGCGGCAGCCGGCGGTCCGGATAAAGCAGGTAACTGTGCTGGTCCGCGCGATACATGGCGCTGCGGCGCAAGGCGCGCAGCACGGACAACGCCTCGTCCGGCGACAACAAGCCGGAACTGAGCACCGCCACTTGCCCTTCGAGCATGGCGTAAAGCCGACGGATGGAGACTCCATCGCGTCCTTCAAAGTCCAGCAGGTTGTAACTGTGATACAACCTGTCGCGACCACGATTGCTGTGGATGGTGTGATCGGCGGCGGCGCGGGCGGCGCTAAAGAATTGAATCAACGCCTCATTTCCAATTCGACGCTGCCGGCCCGAAAAGCCTTTCGCGTAAATCTGTTCGCGATAGCGGCTGCCGGCCTCGCCTAATGTGTCCAGCAGGCGTTGGCGGTCACGGTCGCTGATGACTTTGGCAGTGAATTGCGGCTCGTTCCTCAGAACGCGCTTGACGGTCTGCAAATGTGCAGCAAGTTCCTCGGCGATTTCAAACTGCGCGTCGCCGAGGCTTTGGAACACTTCGAGGCAAAACGTCAGCATCCGGCGGAGGTAACAGAGTGTAACGACTGAAGCGCCGTTGCCGACGAGCGCGTTATTGGCGTCGTTCCACTCGGGGCGCTGCGTGTTCAGCCAGAGGCCGGCGCCGGGGACAAAGTTTGTCAGCTTCGCCAGTAACGAGACGAGGAGCTTCTCGGTGAGATTGACGAGCAGCACGTTGCTGGTTCTGTCCCAAGCCAGTTTACCGTCCGCGCCTACGGTTTTCACGCGCTGTTGAACCAGTTCCTCGCGCGCTTGATCAAACTCGACGGTGTCCTTGGGGTTCGCCAGCAAATCGGCGTAAGCCTTGATGCGATAGGGCACGTTGGCGTAGGAGAAAATCCTGCGGCCGAGCAACGCACGCAACGTCTCGGGATCGTGGTGTTCGAGGGCTTCGAGCAGCTTGAGCAAATAGACGATTTGATGATCGCCCCAGTAGCCGATGAACGACCACGGATCGTGCGGGTCGGCGACTTCCCAATCAATGCCGTCGCGGGTGATGCGGTAGGGATTGTAACCGTCGGCGGTCGAGGCGTTGACGAAACGGCAGATCATGCCGGGCAGAAAGCCGGGAAACGAAATCGCCAGGGCCTCCCAGTTCTGAAAAATGTCGCGCCAGTTCCCCTCGTACCAGATCGCGCGGCGGCCATCGGGCTGGCGGGCGCGGAGGGAAAAGCGATTCCACGGGCGGCTGGGATCGCCGTGCCGCCGGCTGAAGGTGAGCGGCAGGTATTCGCGACAGAGCCGTTCGAGTTGCGGATCACCTGTGGCGGTCGCGAGGGTCACGACGTGGGAATAAGAGACGCCGGATTCACCCGGAGCGCGGACCGCTGAGTCCGCGAGTTCCGGGTTGATGCAACTCGCGGACTCAGCGATCCGCGCTCCGCGGGAAAGCTTTCGGAAGAAGGCAGCGTGGCGCGTGGCGACCGTTCGATTTGCGTGCGTGATGAACTGGCGCAAGTCGTGTGGGTCAAGTTTGTAACCATTGGTGAAAACGCCGCCGCGCATGACGTTGAACAGCACGTTGCTTGCGTGGCGCGCGTCGCTGATGGGAGTTGAACTCTTTTGCAGACCATCGGCGCTGGCGATGATGCGGCGCAACTCGCGCGTGCCGCGGGCGACGTCCTCAAGGACGAGTTTGGTCAGGCGCGCCGGTGCGCGGAGCAAGTGACTGAGTTCGGCGACGTCGGATGGACCACGGTTCACGTCGGCGACAATGCGCCACTCGATGCTCTGTCCGGCGCGCAGATTAAATTCGGATTGGATGAAGTAAGCGCCGCGTTCGGCGCGGATGTCGGTTTCCGTGGTGAGTGGCTGGCCATCGCGAAAGCAGTCGAGTTGTCGTGCGCACAAGAGCGTCGCGTGCCGTCGCAGGCCGGTGGACCAGACCGTGGTGGCGCGGAGTGCTTCGGCGGGCTCGGGGCGGTCAATCGGAATTGAACTCAGCGTGAACAGGCCCAGTCCGTTGGCGGGGAGCAGTTCGCTCTTCTTGTATGCGTCAACGAGAGTACTCTTCTCGAGTTGGAACTGACTCGCGATGCCATAGGGCAGCAAGTTTTGGATTCCGTCAAGTAGCGAGATTTTGACCGTGCGGCGCGTCTGGTTGGCGAGCGACGCCGTGCGGACAAAGCCAAAGCGCTCGCTGCTGCTCCAGCCATAACGAAACGTCAAGCCGAGGTCGTGGTTGATTTCCTCGAAGTAAATCTGGTTCCCGATCAGGCTTTTGTAGAGGTTGCGGCGCACACGATAAAGGCCGCGGAATCGTTCGGAAAACGGTTCCCACAAATGCGTGTGTGTGCCTCGACGAACGCGCAGTAGGGTCTTGCTGCCGGTGATTTCGGCGGAGTCATGGATCTTGTCGTCGGTGTAGTAGGGGAACAGCGCGAGATCGGGATCACGCCGGCCAGCGGTGAGTGCGCCGGTGCTGGAGAGAAACATCCAGTGGTCGGCATCGCTTACGAGCGTCAGAAAGAAAGGGCGCAACCGATCATGGTTGGCGATGCGATAGAACTCCTCGCCTTCGAGCGAAACCAGTTGGCCGTGGACGGGCGCGGTGGAATGATGCAACCGTCGGCGACCAGCAAAGATGCGGGCATTCATGTCCGGCGCAGATTCAACCACGAGTTAGCACAGCGCGGCAAAAACATAAGTGCTGTGGAGTGCATCGTCTTGTTCGCGCGGTAAGCAGGTGACGTGTCGCCGTCGAGCGCATAGGGCGCTACCGGATGTGCTGCGTCAACGGGGCGTTGAACGCTGCCCGGCTTTGGCGACCAGTCGCCAAAGCCAGCGAAGCGGTGAGCAGCCACCGCACTCCACATCGTTGTCGTTCCCGGGTGAAACTGCATGGATTCGTGCCAATCTGAGGGCGGCTGCGATTCCTTGACATCCCATCTATCGTTCACGGGTTGCCGATGGGCGCGGGGGGCTGGATGGTCGGGGCAGTGCGTTCGACGTAGAACGGGATGTTCGCGTGCGCGGCACCACCTTTGCCATCAAACGCATAGGCGAAGAGACGATACGCCCCAGGTTCAGTTGGCGTCCGCAGGGTGATTTCGCTGGCATGTGGATTCGTGATGTTGCTCTGGAACTCGCGCGGCTTTTCCTCGAAGTCACCGCCGGTGGAGGTGGCCTTGCTTTCCTCCATCAACACCCATTTGTAGGTGAGCGGATCGTCATCGTGGTCGCGAGCAATCAAAGTGGCAGAATAGGTTTCGCCGGGTTGCAGGCGGATGTTCTGCGTCGCGGCGCGGGAATCGAGCGTAAGGCTCTCGATGTGTGGACTGCGGTTGGCCGGCCAAGTGTCGTTCCACAGGTAGTGCATCACGTCCACCGCCGCAGTCTTCTCGCCGGACTCAAGGAAAACACCATACCAAGTGGGCGTGCGCTCCTGCTTCTGTTCCCAGAGAAAAACGTAAGAGCCGAGGCATTGTGTCTTGTCCGTGGCGATGACAGTTTCAAACCGTTTCTGGTAGAGGTTTGCCTTCGTCGTGCTGTCGTTTTCGATGGGGGCGCCCCACGCGGTCTTAGGCACTTCCCAATGGCCGGTCGCGCCCCACTCGGTGACGATGTATGGACCGGTCCAACCGCTGTCGCGCAGGCGGCGCGGCAGGTTGATGATGTCGGCATACATCTGGATGCCAATCAAATCGAGCGCGGGGGCGCGGGCTTTGATTTCGCGGACCAATTCCGGGCTGATGCCAGCCAAGGCGGTCATCGTGGGATGGTTCGGGTCCACTTCGCGAATCATTTTGGCAATGTCGTTGACGGCGTCCCAGACCTTGGGATTGGTGGCGTGCAGGTTCAGTTCGTTGCCGATGATCCAAATTAGCAGCGCGGGGTGGTCTTTGAGCGCGAGGACCTCAGCGCGGATGTTCTCCAACTGGCGCGCGACGGCAGCGGCATCGCTGTAATCGAAGCCATGGCGCTCACGGGCGACCTCAATACCCATCGCCACGGTGAGGCCATGCTTGTGAGCGCGATCGAGGATTTGGCGGCCAGGGACGCGGCCGTTCTCGGTGCGCCAAGTGCGGAAGGAATTTCCGCCCTGCGCGGCGAGTGAGGCGATGTCGCCAAATTCGAGTCCCGCGCCCTTGATGTAATACGGTTCGCCCGCGCGGTAGAGCCGCCACGCGCCGTCCACCTGGCGGACTTCGACTTTGGCCGGGCCGGTGACCGGGGTGTTGGCGCAGGAGGTGGCGAAGACAAGGGTAACGATCAACGCGGGGATCATTCCTGCCTTGGACAATCCAAGGGCGATGGCGTGGCGGCGTTGTAGCGCAGACTTCCAATCCATCAGTATCTGGGGAATTCGTCGCAAGCCGCGACGATCTTCCCGCAGCGCGGACAGCCTTGTCCGCGAGGCGGAACTGGTCGCACTGGAACACGCGGACAAGGCTGTCCGCGCCCCTTGGGCTGCGGTTGCGCTGCGCTGCGTTATGACGGTACTCAATCCTTTCACAAACGATGGAGTGTCAATCATCCGGGTTGTGGAGAGTTGAGCCGACTGACGTCGGCTTTTCCGAACCTTCGGTTTTCCAAGAATCGGTTGCATGGCTCAGGAAGGTCTTGCGGTTCGTGTCGAAGCGCCGACGAGTTCGACGGCGAGTTGCTCAAGCGAGCGGCCTTTGGTTTCCGGCAGCAAGGCGAGCACAAAGAAAAACCCGATGGCCGCGAAGCCGCCGTAGATCAGGAAGGTGGCGGCGCTGCCCCAGTTCGCCAGTTCCCACGGAAAGACCAGTTGCACCAGGAAACTCACGGCTGAATTCACGAAGCCAACAAACGAAATCGCCAGGCCCCGTACGCGGTTCGGAAATAACTCCGAGAACAAAACCCACATTACCGGGCCGACCGACGCGGCGAAGGACGCTACGAAACCGAGGATGCCAAACAAAATGAGCGTGGCATTGGCCCGGATGGCCAGGGCGATGAGGGCCGATTCAAATTGCTGTGCCGGTTCCGCACCCAAGGTCTCCCGGAGAGCGCGCTTGAAAGCCACGTCGCTGTCATAGGTTTTTTCCAGCATCGGTTCGAGACGCGCGGCCTCAATCGCTTCCGGCAGTTTGGCCATGGACGCCGGGGTAAGTTGGTAAGTGGCCGACGCGAAGCTGCCACCCAGCACCAGCATGGAAATCGTAATACCAGCCAGACCGAAGGCGAGCAGGGGCTTGCGCCCCAGTCGGTCCACCAGGCTGATGGCCACGATGGTAAAGACGAGATTGATCAGTCCGACGAGAACCGCCTGCGAGAACGCAGCGTCCGTGCCAATGCCGGATTGTTCGAAGATCATCGGCGCGTAGAAGAATACGGCGTTGATGCCGGTGATCTGCTGGATGACAGCGATGACCAGCCCGATGACCAACACCTTGCGCAGGGCCGGCAGGAATAATTCAGTAAGCGGCGTGCGTTCGCGTCCGGCTTCAGCGGCGAGGCTGGCTTGGACTGTCTCAATCTGCTTCTGCGCCTCGGTTTCCCCATTGGTGCGGGTCATCACCTCCAGTGCCTCTGACTGGCGATTGCGCATGATCAGCCAGCGCGGGCTTTCCGGCACAATCAACAGACTGAAGAAATAGAACACCGCCGGCAGCGTCTCCAAACCCAGCATCCAGCGCCAATTGTGCGGGCCGAACTGCAATGTCTGTGCCCAGCCCGCGTCGGATTTGCCGAGTTTCAAGATCAGGTAGTTCGAGAAGAACGCCGCAGAAATGCCGATCACGATGTTCAACTGGTTGAAAGACACCATCTGTCCGCGCTGCCGGGCTGGGGCCATTTCCGCGATATACATCGGCGCCACGATCAATGACGCGCCCACGCCGAAACCGCCAATCATCCGGGCAATCACCAACAGCGAATACGTCGGTGCCACAGCGGACAGGATGGCCGAAATGGTGTAAACGACGGCGGCCAGCATCAGGACTTTCTTGCGTCCGATGGCATCGCTCAACGGGCCGGAAATCACCATTCCCAGCGTGGCAGTGAGCGTGAGACAACTCACTGCCCAGCCGAGCTGGAGTTTGGTGAGGCCGAATTCCGGTTCGATGAATCCGACGACGCCCGAAATGACCGAAGCGTCAAAGCCCATCAAAAACCCGCCAAAGGCGACGATCAGGGCGATACGAATGGTATAGCGTAGTTGGGGGTTCATGGCGGTTGCTTTGCGTTGGAGGTTGGCGATTCAGAAGTTGGTTGCACAGGAACTGAGCACCTGACGGTCTTGCCGGTTTTCTGTCCAGATGTAAAATACAAGTTGACTCATCCGCTATGATGTAATATAAACAACTACAACCAATGTCAACGTTTATTGCGGATCAGGTAATAGATCACGAGAAGCTTATAGACCCAATTATGAAAACCTCGCCAGCCAACTATTCAGCGTTACGAGAATCAGCGGTACCGTCCGTTTCGGTGCGTCTGCGCTTGATGCGAACCACGCTCAAAGGGGCGCTACCGACCCTTTTGACCCTCGCGGCATTGATGGGTTTCACCGGACTGGGCTGGTCGCAGATCACAGTGAAGGTGGATTCGAGCAAGACTTGGAGTGGCTACATGAACTGGTTCGAAACGAATGATGCCTACGTCGGCGGCGGGGCCTGGGGGACGGATGCTTTGCGGGCCAACTTCCTGCCTGATGTGGCCACCGCCACACGCGTGGTGCTGCGGATAAACACCAACACCTACAATCCGAGCGATCCGTTCTGGAATCTGCCCGACGGCACACCCAACAAACATCTCGAAGCGAATTTCTATGTGGATGTCGGCACCGGCTTTGGCGGGAATGATGTGATTTTTACCGGGATGGTTGAATCAAACTCACTCCCCGCTGGTTGGACGTGTGTGGCGGTCATCAAACAATTCGGCAGCGGTTATGCCTATATCGGCGACACCCGGGAGGAGCTTTTTAGCGGTAATCCGTTTTCGGTGACGCGATACATTCCCCCGGGCAACATCTGTCAGTATGGGTTTCTCGTGTACGGACCGAATACCGCGCCCGACTCGGCTGCTGCCATGGAGGGAGTGAGTGTGTTGGTGGACAACGCGGATCCTGCCATCACCGAACAGCCGGCAAACCAACGGGTGGTATTTGGGGAAACGGCAACGTTTAGCGTGGCCGCTTCGGGCTCATCGGCCCTCAGCTACCAGTGGCAGCGGTACGAAACCAACCTTGTGAATGGGGGCAACATCGCCGGGGCCGCCAGTGCCACGCTCACCGTCAGCAACGCACAGGCTGACGATGCGACGTCGTACAAGGTCACGGTGAGCAGCACGGCAGGCTCGATTGACTCGCAGCCGGTTCGGCTGCGCGTCCTAACGCCGGCGGAGTTCGCCAACGCCTTGGACAATCCCGGCTTTGAACTGGATGTGGTTACGCCCACCACCGTCCCTGCACCGTGGGTCAACTTCACCGGATCGGCGCTGCAAAACACCAATGACATCTACGCCTGGCCTTCCGATCAAAACGTGCAAACGGTTGACGGCACCAATGTGGTGCAAGTGTACAATGCCGGAGAGTGGAACGGGATTTTTCAGGATGTGCCGGCGGCTCCTGGCGACATCTTCACGGGGGAGTGCCGGCTCTGGCAATCGAGTTGGGATCCGTTGACGGCGCCGGTGAACGAGGCCTTTCTCGAGGTGCAGTTCCGGGCAGGTTCGGGCAATCCCATTGCCATCTACCATTCGCACTTTGTGACGAATGTGCCTGAATTGCTGGACACCTGGCTGGTTCTGCAAGCGACCAATGGTGTGGCGGAGGGTTATGCGCAAACTACGACTACGGACGCTCAGTATCTGGTCGCACCGGCCGGCACCGAGTTTGTGCGCTTCCAAATCACGTTGCACGCCGTGGGTGGCGGTTCGGGCAGCGTTTATGTGGACGCCGCGCGGTTGATGAAGAAACTTCCGGTAACGGTGGCGACGGCGCGCAACGGCGACAACATCCAGCTCTCGTGGTTGTCGCAGGGGGACACCGACTATGAGGTGGTTTACAAAGACAATCTGAGCGATCCTGCATGGCTGCCGCTGGGTGAATTGATCGCCGGTGATGGCACCGTGAAAACGGTCTCCTACGCCACCGCGGCCAATCAGCGTTACTATCAAGTGCTAACGAAGTAGTCTCGGTTCAAGAGCGATTCGAAGACCGGTGAATCCCGGTCTTCGGACGTATCGTTCTTTGGCCGAGGAGCACGTCAGCACAGGATTTGGCAATTCACATGATTCAATCCGACGAGCGCGATCACGATCTTTGGGCAAATGCTCGCCGGCCGACAGGATTCACCCTCATTGAACTTCTGGTCGTCATTGCCATCATCGCCATTCTGGCGGCAATGTTGTTGCCCGCGTTGAGCCGCGCGAAGGACAAGGCCAGAGGGATTGCATGCGTCAACAACAACAAGCAGGTTGCGCTCGCCTTTATGATGTATGCCGGCGACCATAACGACTACCTGCCACCGCTAAACACGGGCACGTGGCCAGGCGTCACTGCTGATTGGTGGTTCAAAATCCTCGACCAGGGCAAGTACATCACCAGCAGCGCGGCCTCGAACAACGTCTGGCGTTGTCCGACGGTGAAGGATGCGGACATCAACCCGGCCGTGGTGGCGTATTTCAGATCGCCTTGCGAAGGTTATGGGCCGCTGGAGGGCATTACGATCACCACGGGCATCATTCGCTACGGTCGCAACCCGGATGGCTCGACTCTGGGCAGCCGGAAGTTGACGCAGATTCAACGTCCCAGTCAAATCTGGTTGATCGGGGACGTGGGCTATCCCAAATCGGGGAGCAGTGCCGACCAATTGCCGTCCGCCTATTTCACCGAGATTACCACCAAACAGCCTTCACCGACTGCGGGATGGACGTTCGCTCCCTACAAGCAGCCGGCTGCGCGACACAACCGCCGCGCGGCGTTTTCCTTTTGTGATGGCCACGTGGAAAACTGGAAATGGTCTGATCTGCGCACGAATCGAAGCGATGTCTTCGCGATCAACTCCTTATAGACATCGGCCCACGGCTGCTTAAGAATGACAACAACAATGCGCGCCGTCAGGCTCGCCAACTTGAAAAGTAATTTGAAACGACTGAGCATTCATTCTGTAGCCTGGTGCCTGTTTGCTGCCGGACTGTTGACGGTGTCAGCGCAAGACCTCCCCGGCTGGAAACTCGTTTGGTCGGACGAGTTCAATCAACCCGATGGTAGTTCACCCGACGCTGCGAAATGGGTGTTCGACCTCGGCACCGGCAACAACGGTTGGGGCAACAACGAGCTTCAGTATTACACCTCACGGACGAACAATGCGCGCATTGATGGCGGACACCTCGTCATCGAGGCGCTTCAGGAAAGCTTTGGCGGACGGAACTACACCTCCGCGCGTCTGAAAACACAAGGCAAGGCGTCGTGGACCTACGGTCGCATCGAGGCGCGCATCAAGCTTCCCCGGGGCCAGGGCATCTGGCCGGCGTTCTGGATGTTGGGGACCAACATCACCTCCGTCGGTTGGCCCACTTGTGGCGAAATTGATGTCATGGAGAACATCGGCTCGGTGACCAATCGCGTGCATGGCACCATTCATGGTCCCGGTTATTCGGGGGGCAACGGCATCGGAGGCAGTCACACTCTTCCCGGCGGCGCGGCGTATGCCGATGATTTCCACGTTTTCGCCGCCGAATGGGAGACCAATCGCATCCGCTGGTTCATGGACGGGCAACTCTACTTTACCGTGACCCCGGCGAGTCTGCCCGGCGGCAGTCAGTGGGTCTTCACCCAACCGCAGTTTATCCTGCTCAATCTGGCGGTGGGCGGTAACTGGCCGGGACCGCCGGACGCCTCGACGATTTTCCCGCAACGACTGACTGTGGATTACGTGCGGGTGTACACCGCCACCAACAGCAGCGGGCCGGAGTCGCCGCCCGATTGTGACGGCAACGCATTGTCCAATCCCGGCTTCGAATTCGGCGAACTCGCAAACTGGCAGACTTACGGGAGCGGTTTCAACACCTTGCTACAACACGTCAGCAGCGTGCCGGTTCGCAGCGGCACGAATGTTTTCAAGGTCTTCGGGCAATTCACCGGCGGCGAGAACTATTCCGGCCTGTATCAGGATTTACCCACCGCTCCGGGCATGAGTTACAGGGCCAACGGTTGGGCTTACACGCCAGCGAACGATCGCCTTGCTGGTGCCAACACCGCGTGGATAGAAGTGACCTTTCGCGACGCGGGCTTGAACATCCTGAGTTTCTATCGCAGTGCGATTTTCACCGCCGACACCGCTGCGGGTAACTGGCATAACTTGACCGTGACCAACCAGCTCAATCCTGCCACTTACCAGATTATTGGATCAGCAACAGACCTCATCGCCCCGGCGGGTGCGGATTTGGTGCGCTATCAAGTCGTCTTTCGGCAACCGGCAACGGCGGCGGGCGCGGTCTTATTTGACGACTTGAACTTGGCCCTGCCGGTGGTCCCTGAGTTCCCAATTCCGGTGCTGGCGGCGCGCGACACCGACCACCTGCAAATCTCGTTCGCCACGGCGGCTGGTCTGGCGTACCAAGTCCGCTACCGCAATCAACTCAATTCCGGCCCGTGGCTGGTGCTGACCAATGTGACCGGGGATGGGGCAACCCGGACGGTCGCGGATGCTTTGAGTGGCGACCAGCGTTTTTACCACGTGGTGCGGGTCTGCAATTGACTCTTCCACCGCCATGTCCTGGCCGCGGCCATCTTGCTGGCGATTCCAGTGCAAGTGGGCAACTTGCAGCGGCGCGAGCCGCCACCTGAACAAGTGGTCACCGCCGATTCATCCGGATGGCATGAAGGTATCCGCCCGAAGCAGCTCCGAAGTAGGCGACACGCGGGTACTCCCTAGTACCGCGAAAAGGAAGTTTAGATACAGTGGCTGCGGATCTGGTAGGGCGCGTCACTCCGTGCGCGCCGTTCGGGGGGCGGACCGCAGAGGGCGGCGCGCACGGAGTGGCGCACCCTGCCATGTTGCGGACTGCAATTGTCACAGGACTAGGCTTTTTTTCGTTTCGCGATTGCGGTTGCTTGTGCGCCGGACCGTGCCTGGGATGCTTGCCACCTTGGCGGTGTGGGTTGGGTGGCTCCATCCGTCTCTTCAAGCCCAGGAATTGCGCACGGCGGGGGAAGTGCGGGGACTCACAGTCGAGGAGGCACAACGACGGACACCGGTGAGGTTGCGGGGCGTGGTGACGTTCTTTGATGAGACGCTTTTCTCCCGTTTCATCCAGGACGAGACGGCCGGGATATACCTGCGCGAATCCACAAATACTCCATGGTTGCTCCCCGGACAGTGGGTCGAGGTGGAAGGCGTGACCAGTCCCGGCGAATACGCGCCGATCGTCGAGCCGGAGCGCGTCCGGGTGATCGGTGCGGCGCCTTTGCCTGCGGCCAAGACCGCGACGTATGACGAACTCGCCAGCGGTAAGTATGACAGTCAGTTCGTCGAAATTGCCGGGGTGGTGCGCTGGGTGCAGTTTGATGAGCCTTCGCAACATCATTTGCTTCACCTTGCCACTGGTGGGGGGCGGCTTTCCGTCTATGCAAAGGCCCTGCCCGTGGCGAAAGCCGAAAACCTGGTGGACAGCGCCATACGGGTGCGTGGCGTTTGCTCGACCCAGTTCAATCGCCAACGCCAGTTATTCGCCATCCGCCTGATGGTGCCGCGCCCGGAGGACTTGAGAATTGAGTTTCCCGCAACGGACGACCCGTTTGCCGTACCCGTTCGCACCATCGGGAGTCTGCTCCAGTTCACGCCGCGCGAAACCCATGGCCATCGCGTCAAGGTGAGCGGCACGGTCATTTATCATCTCCCCGGTGGCGTGCTGTTTTTGCAGGACGAGAACGAAGGGTTGCAGGCGTACAGTCAGCAACGCGACCCGTTGCAACTGGGAGACCGCATCGAGGTGCTTGGTTTTCCCGCGCAAGGTGAATACACCCCGGTGCTGCAAGATGCCGTGTACCGGCGCATGGGCTCCGGCCCGGTGCCGGCGCCGGTGGCTATATCAACGGATGAAGCCCTGAAGGGAACGCGCGATTGCCAGTTGGTGCGGCTCGAGGCGAACCTGCTGGATCGCGCGCAACACAGTCGCGAACAATTCCTAGTGCTGGAGGCCGATGGCTTTATTTTCCATGCCTACCTTCAGCGCGGCGGGGAAACGGACGCTTTTGCCGAACTGAAAAACGGCAGTCGTGTTTTGCTCACCGGCGTGTGTCTTATCGAACCGGGCGAGTGGCAGGCTGGTGAAGCCTGGCGGGCTAAATCGTTCCGGTTGCTGTTGCGTTCTCCGCAGGATGTCACCGTGCTGCACGCTCCGTCGTGGTGGACCTTCAGGAAAGTCCTGTGGATGGCCGGGGCGTTGGGACTGGCGGCCCTGGCGGCGTTTGGGTGGGTAGGAGTGCTGCGCCGGCGAGTCCAACAGCAAACCGAAATCATCCGCAAACAGCTACAGGTGGAGGCGGCTTTGAAGGAGCGTTATGTGGACTTGTTTGAAAACGCCAATGACATGGTCTTTACGCACGATCTCAATGGTGTCATCACATCCATCAACCAGACGGGCGAGCGTCTCCTACAGCGTCCGCGCGAGGCGATCGTAAACCGCAATCTGATCGAGTTCCTGGCGGAAGACCAGCAATCACCCGCGCGGCAATGGCTCGGACAGGTCGTCACAGGTGCGGATTTGCCCGCGGCGGAATGGGACTTCATCAACGCGGCGGGTCAGCGGGTGAAGTTAGAGATCAGTGCCCGAATCATTGAGCAAAGTGGCCGTAAAGTTGAAGTCGAGGGCGTGGCTCGGGACATCACGGAGCGGCGGCGACTGGAGCGGGAACTCTTGGAAGTCAGCAATCGCGAACAGCGCCGTATCGGACATGACTTGCACGACGGTGTGTGCCAGCAACTGGCCGCGATCACGTATCTCGTGGAGATTCTGGGCGACCGGTTGCAGGAGAAACACGCGCCCGAAGCGCCCGAGGCTGAACGGATTGGCAATCTGATCAATGAAGCCAATGCCCAGGCGCGCAGTGTGGCGCGCGGTTTGTTCCCGGTGAGGTTGGAGGAACACGGGTTGGTCCTCGCGCTGGAGGAACTCGCGGTAAGTGCCAGCAGCCGCTACCGCATCACCTGTCGGTTCGTCAGCCAGATCGCGCCCAGCACGGTGGACAGCGAGGTGGAATTGCATCTGTATTACATTGTGCAAGAAGCCTTGTTGAACGCGGTCAATCATGGTAAAGCCACCAGCGTGATCGTGACCCTGGCCTCGGACGGCGAAAGGCTGAAGTTGACCGTGCAAGACAATGGGACGGGCTTTGACCCCTCCAATTCCGCCCGGAGCGGGATGGGCATTCGCATCATGCGCTATCGGGCCAAGGTCATTGCCGCGACATTGGAATTGCAGAGTCAGATCAATCAGGGCACGCAGATTACTTGCAGGTTCAGTCCCTCGCTGCGTGAATCGTCACGAGAAACCAATCATGGCTGAGATCGAGAAATCAGTTGCCAATCAGACCACGACCGCCGCGGGCAATTCGCCAGCGGAGAGCCAATCCACCCCGCAGAGCCGCGTGTTCATAGTGGATGACCACACGATGTTTCGCGAGGGCTTGCGGCAGTTGATTGATCGCGAACCGGGTTTGACTGTTTGTGGCGATGCCGCGGACGCGGCCGAGGCGCTGCCCGCCATCCGCGAAACCAGCCCGGACGTAGTCCTGGTGGATATTTCTCTTGCCGGGGCCAGCGGGATTGACCTCATCAAGGACATCAAGGGGGAGTTCGAGGACCTGCCGGTGCTGGTGGTGTCCATGCATGACGAATCGCTCTATGCCGAACGCGCTTTGCGGGCCGGCGCGATGGGTTACGTGATGAAGCACGAGCCGGCCAAGACGGTGAAAGCCGCGATCCATAAAGTGCTGGCGGGTGACATGTATCTCAGCGAGAAAATGTCCACCAGCGTGATCAATCGCTTGTTGCGTGGCCAATCAGACCAGCCCAAGTCGCCCATCGAGATGTTGAGCGACCGGGAGTTGGAGGTGTTTCGGCTTTTGGGGCAGGGACAGGGAGTGCGCCAAATTGCCGAGAAGATGGAGGTTACGATCCCCACCGTGAATTCCTTCCGCAACCGCATCAAGGAGAAGCTTGGCCTGAAATCCTCAACTGAAGTAATGCTCCACGCGATTCAGTGGTTTCGGGACGAGTCAACAAAGTAGGCCGTCAGGCATCTTCGCCAGACGCTTCATTCCCGATCCGCATCATTCGACCCAGGAATTTCCGACTGCTTCAGCGTCGTGACCGGTCGGTACGGATTGGAGTTCACGGATTATGGTTCAAATGTTGAATAACCTTGAAAAAACCTTTGACATCTCCTCCGTGGGTGTAGTAGAAGATATTACAGATTAAGGGTGCGTGCCATGATTTGGCTCGCCGCACTCGGCAAGACGAAAACCATCAATCACTGGTCAAAATGAAAAATCTGCGCAAGAGCCTTCTCGTTCCAATCATTGGTGTTTCTGTGCTGCTCGGTTCACAGACTTCAACTCATGCTCAAGTCCAACTCACGGTTGATCCCGGTGCGAGTTGGCTGGGGTACATGAACGTGTTTGAGTTGCCGGCAAACGGCGGCGCTTTCTTGTGGGGAAGTGGATGGGGGACCCCCGATTTGGTCGCTACGTTTTCTGGAGCCACGCTCACACTTGCGCCGAACACCATCGGCGACCCTGATCCGTACTGGTATGTAGGCGGTGGCGGTCCGGGAGCGCCGGGCAACAAGACCATGGAAGCCAACATGTATGTCGAGAATACCGGAGATTGGAATGGCCAAAACGTCACCTTCTCCGGTTTGGTCTTGGACAACTCCCTGGTTAGTCCTTACACCTCCATTGCTTTCATCAAGGATTTCGCTCCTGACTATTCCTCGTTTAATGTCGTCTCGGCGCCGTTGGTTGCGGGAGAGTTCAGCATCAATCTGGACACGATTGCTGACCCTGCCCGGCACGTGCAGTTTGGGTTTACGACGGTTGGCCCCAACGTGTGGGTCACCGATGTGGGGCCGCTTGGCTCGGTTCAGATCACTGCGGTTCCCGAACCTTCGGTTCTCGCGTTTCTGGCCCTTGGTGCTGTCGGGATGGTGTGGTTACGTAGCCGTCGCACGGTCTGAGTGCCACTCTCGCCCGCGGTCTGGAGCGCACTGAGGTGCGACCTTCGATTGGCTTCTCCGTCAGGCAGTGTGGGCCGGTCAGTGTAGCTCTGCGGCCAGTTGTGCTCCTAGTTCAACGGCCTCCTTGATGGGGCGTCGGGCTTCGCCGCGCTTCACTTTCTCGTCGCGGTAGGAGACGGCGCGCATCTTGATTTGCTCGCCGACGACCTCCGCGTACGCGGCCACGGGACTGAGACAACCACCGCCCATGGCGTGAAGAAACGCCCGTTCCGCAGTGACGCACTGCAAAGTGTTGAAGTGATTCAGGCGCTGGCAAATGCTGGCGAGGCGCTCGTCGTCCGCGCGGATTTCGATGCCGATGGCGGCCTGACCAACGCATGGCAGCATTACCTCCAGATCCAGCACGGTGGCCAGCAATCCGTCGGGCACGGCGTCACCTTCGAGCCGACCCTCTGGCGTGATGCGAAAGTTCAACCGGCTGATGCCCGCCAGAGCCAGAACCGTGGCGTCCAGTTCAGCGCGCTCCGCGACCTTCTGCATGCGTGTTACCACGTTGCCTCGGATCTCCACCACGTTCAGGTCGGGTCGTTGGGCGAGCATCTGTGCTTTGCGTCGGGTGCTGCTGGTGGCGATGGTTGCGCCGTCCGGGAAATCCCCCAGCTTTGTGTGCGGCGCGTAGCCGCGCAAGGAATCCTGACCGGGGGTCCAATCCGCGGAGTCGGTGTCTGTGGCGCGCGCCTTGATGAATTCCGCCGAACGGTAGATTAAAACGTCGCGCACGTCGGCGCGCTTGGGGGTGGCGGCAAGTTTCAGACCCGCCGGCAGGTCGGTGGGCAAATCCTTCAGACTGTGGACTGCCAGATCGGCCTGCCCCTTGATCAGGGCGACTTCGAGTTCCTTGGTAAATAGCCCCTTGGGCAAATTCTCACCAGGCTGCGCCATCGAGGCTTTTTGCAGTTTGTCGCCGGTGGTCTTGATGAGTTTTAGTTCAAATGAAAGTCTGGGAAACGCGGCGCGGCATTGAGCCAGGATCAGGTTGGCTTGCGCCAATGCCAGGGCGCTGCCGCGCGTGGCGATGAGAATGGGGCGTTTGGAATCAAGCATGAGATTCGGTGGGAGGGGTGAACGATGCCGGGTGCGGAGCGTTGGGCAGGCTCAGGAGGGGTTTGATTTTATCCGCGATGATTGCCTCGCACCGGGTAATCTCTTCCTTCCGTTGTTTCAGGTAGTCGGCGGCAATCGCCTGCAAATCGTCCACGTTGTAGAGGTACACGTTTTCGAGGAAGGCGACCTCGGGATCAATGTCGCGCGGCACCGCGATGTCTATCAGCAGCAACGGACGCTGGCTGCGTTCCGCCATGAATCCCTGCAAGGTGGCGCGGTCGAGAATGTGATGCGGCGCAGCGGTGCTGCTGATGACAATATCAACCTCTCCAAAATCCTTCGCCCAATCGCCAAATTGCACGGCGCGACCACCAAGTTCAGCGGCCAGGGCGACGGCGCGGTCATAGGAACGATTCGCCACGATGACGCTGCGAGCGCCTCGGGAAAGCAAGGCGCGGGCGGTCTTCTCACTGGTGTCGCCGGCGCCCACCACCATGACGTCGTGCTCCGCCAGGGAGTTGAAGATCTTCTCGGCCAGTTCGACCGCCACGGAAGCAACGGAAATGCTGCCGCGCTGGATGTTGGTTTCCGTGCGGACACGCTTGGCGACGTGGAACGCGCGCTGAAAGGCCTTGTTCAATTTTCCCCCCGTGTGCTGGTGTTGGCGCGCGAGTTCGTAGGCGCGTTTGAGTTGGCCCAGAATCTCGGTTTCACCCAGCACCATCGAGTCAATGCCGCAGGCTACCCGAAACAAGTGCTCCAGGCTCCGCGGTTCGCTCAGCGCATAGACTTCGTCGCCGAGCGGATCGCGGTAATCATGAATGGTGACGAGAAATTCCCGCAGCTCGGCGAAGGCCCGGTCCGCTGCCAGCGCAGTGGCGGCGTAAATCTCCACCCGGTTGCAGGTGGAAAGAATCACCGCCTCCTCGGCAATCTGCCGTTGCCGCAGCGCGGAAAGGGCCGCGGGAATCCGTGCCTCGGCAAAAGCAAAACGTTCCCGCAGTTCCACGGGAGACGAATGGTGACTCAGGCCGATGACGACGATGGGCATTAGCGCAGGGTGGCGGTTAGGCTCATGGATTATGCAAGTCCGAGAGCAGGTTGGTTCCCCAGAACGTCAGCAACACGAACGTAAACACGCCGATCACTCCGACGGCGAAGCGTCGCCCCGTTTGTCCCAGCCGCCAGCGCCCGACGAGCAGCGCCAGATACAACGCCCATAGAATGACGGACCAAACCACTTTGGCATCCTTGAAATAATAAACCCCTTCGGGGCGGGGCAACCGTCCTCCCGCGAACAGGCCGATGGTGAGCAAAATGAAACCCACCAGCACCAGCCGTTGGGTGACGATTTCCAGCCGTTGAATTGGTGGCAACAACGAAAGCACGGCGCGCAGTTTATTGAACTTCAAGTTGTGTTGCTGCGTGAGGAACATGATGGCTGCCACGGCCGCCAGTCCGAACGCGCCGTAGGCCAGGAGGATCGTGGTGGCATGCATGCTTAACAGACCGCCGGAAAACTCGGGCTTGGGGCCATGCGGCGGGTCCAAGGCGGGCATCAGCGCAAAGACGCCAATGCCGAACAACACGGGCGAGGCGAAGGCGGCAAGGAAGCGCAACCGCGGCAACAAGCCGACGATTAGACAGGCCAGAACCAGTCCCCAAGCGATGAAGATTGTGGCTTCGAAAAGATTGTTGACCGGACAACGATTGAGGGAAAAACCGCGCAAGGCCATGGCGGTGGTGTGTAGAGCGAACGCGACGATCAACGCCAGGTAGTTGACGTGGTCGTCTTTGCGGAAATCTTTCCGCCAGAGAAACACCGAGTAAATCATGCTCAGACCGTAAACCACCACGGCGAGCAGGAAAAAGTGTCGGTCAGCGAGTTGGCCAGTGAACCAAGCCACAATGTCAAAGTAGTCGGGCGGCCCGGCGGCGCAAGCTGCAAGTGCCCCAAGTCATGCGCGGACCGCTTTCGCTTTGAGACCGGCGGTCAGGTAATCCAGATAGGTGACCAGTTGATCCTTCAGTTCGGGGCGCGGCACGATCGCATCAATCAAGCCGTGGTCCAGCAGGAATTCCGTGGTTTGAAACCCCGGTGGCAGATCTGCCTGGGTGGTGTCCTTGATCACGCGCGGGCCGGCAAACCCGATCATCGCGCCCGGCTCAGCTATGATCAAGTCACCCAGGCTGGCGTAACTGGCCATGACGCCAGCGGTGGTAGGATGGGTCAACACGCTGATAAACGGCAGGCGGGCTTTCGCATGATAAGCGAGCGCCGCGGAGGTCTTGGCCATTTGCATCAGACTGAACATGCCTTCGTACATCCGGGCGCCGCCGCTGGTGGAAATGATGATCACCGGCAATGCCTTCTCGGTGGCCCGCTCGATCAACCGCGTGAGTTTCTCACCCACCACCGAACCCATGGAGCCGCCGAGGAAGCTGAAATCCATCACTCCCAGCGCCGCCCGGTGCGGGCCAATCAGGCAAATGCCCGTGAGCACCGCGTCTTTCAATCCGGTGGACTTCGAGTACGCCTCCAGTTTGGAGGTGTAAGTGGCGACGCCGGTAAAGCCCAACACGTCCACGCTGACCATGGCGGCATCCATCTCTTCAAAGGTGCAGGTTTCCACCAGCGAATGGATTCGCTCGCGGGCGCCGATAGGAAAATGAAAATCGCACTGCGGACAGACTTTCAGGTTCTCGTCCAGTTCCTTGTCAAAGACCATGGTGCTGCACTTGGGGCACTTGGTCCACAAGCCTTCGGGGATTTCTCGTTTGCGGGACTTGGCACCCGCCAGTTTGGGTTTCCGGACAAACGTGGTGGTGCTATCCGCGGGCGGCGGTGTGAGTGCCGGCTCCCCCGGATCGGGGGCGGGTGGTCTGGGTGCGAAGTTCGGCGTAACCGTCAACGGAAACGGAACTGGCGGTGTGGGTGGATTGGGCTGTGGCGATGAAATCATTTCGTCTCCACCAGGTTGATAGCCGGGTTAACTGAGTGCAAACCTACACGTATCATTCCAACGGAGTATTCACAGTCCACGGGCGACTGTCCAGACGCAAACTTTACCCGCACCCGCCGCCCGCAGCGCCTTGGCGCAGGCATTGGTGGTGGCGCCCGTGGTGAACACGTCGTCCACCAGAATGATACGTTCACCGGCCAGCCGCTGCCCGCGTTTCATCGCAAACGCTCGTTGCACGTTGGCCGCCCGTTGTTGGCGGGTGAGCAATGTTTGCGTGCGGGTGGGTGCGGTCCTCTTCAGGAGCGTCCTGCCGACCGGGATTCCCAAGCCGGCGCTCAGATGGGCGGCCAGCCGCTCGGCCTGGTTGAACTCACGTTCGCGCTGCTTGGTGGGATGCAAAGGCACGGGCACAATCAAGTCCCAGTGCTCCTGGGTCAATTCGGGCACGGCCTGACGCAAAAAAACGTCCGCGAGAAAAGGCTCAAACCACAAGGCGCGCTGGTATTTGTAGCGATGGATGGCTTCGAGAATGACACCCCCTGCCGTGACGGCGGAGCGGGCGGAACAAAAGTGCAACTCGAGTTCACGACAGTTCGCGCACTCGAACTCGGTGGTCAGCGCACCCTGGTAGGGCAGGCCGCAACGCCCGCAGTACGGTGGCCGAATGAACCGCACTTTGCGCCAGCATTTATGACAGACCATGCCCTCGGCGGCGGTGGCCCGCGCCGTCTCACACAACTGGCACAGTGGCGGGTAAACCAAAGTCAGGCCGGCATCCAAAAGCGTCGCGAGTTGGCCAGCCGGATTGAACACGGAGAAGCTCCTCAGATTTTGCGCTAGGCCGAAGCGTTCACTTCAACTTCTTCACCAGCACCTTGGAGTTGCGCCCGCTTTGGTCGTACTTCTCCCGGCGCGACGGCGGCAAATCCTCGCGGGTGCCTTCGGCGAAACCGCCTTTGGATTGAAAGTACGTGAACGCCTGAGTGGAGAGGGTGAGCAGTTCGTTCAAGCCCATCTCTCGCGCCTTGCTTTCCACAAACTGGATCAGCTTCCTGCCAATTCCCTGATTCTCGTGCGAAGGATTCACAAAGAGACAGGCCAGTTCGCCTTTGCTCTGTTCGGGATGTGCGTGAAGCGCGACGCACGCCACGGGATTCTTATCAATCTCAAAAATGTAATAATCGCCCAGGTGCTTCTCAATGCTGGCGCGAGTCCGCTTCACGAGTTCGTCCGTTTCCACGCCTTTTTGCGTCAGCAACTGGATCGCGCGGACGTCCTTCTTCTTGGCGGGGCGGATTTGCTGGTATTCGTTGGCGTAAATCAGCGTGCCGATGCCTTCGTTGGAAAACACCTCCGCCAAGAGTCCTTCATCCACCTGTCCGTTGATGATATGCACCCGTTGCACGCCCGCGCGGCACGCGGCCGCGGCGTGTTGTGCTTTGGAATGGGTTTCGGACGAAAACTCCCACTTGCCCTTTTCCAACAGTGTTATGAGATCGCCGACCAGCATCTGCCGGATGAGGCGGGCCTGATAATAAAGCCCATCCGTCGTAGTGATAAAAATCAGCTTGATGGCTTTCAGTGCCTCCGCGACCGCCACCGCCACACCGTCGGAATTCACGCGATACGTCTTGCCGTCGCCATCGAAACCCAGCGGTGGAATCACCGGAATCACGCCTTGCGCCAACAGGGTTTGCAGCAGTTCCACGTCCACCCGCTCGACCTTGCCGGTGAACAAACGGTTCGCCCCCTGGATGATGCCCATGGGATGCGCGATGATGGCGTTCGTGCAGGCGGCACGCAGGTCGCTGGCAGAAAGACCCTCCAGAATCTCGTGCGTCAAGCGGTTGGCCGCCGTGAGCGCCAGCTTGAGCGTGGCCGCGTCAGTGACGCCGCTGCCGTCGAGATTCGACGGCGCAATCTTCTGTTCCTCGGCCAGCGCCTTGATCTGGGCGGCCGCGCCGTGAACCAGCACCACGCGAATGTTCAACGAGCGCAACACCGCAATATCGAGCAGGATGTTGGCGAAGTTCTCACTCGTCACAATCGCGCCATCCACGCTGATGATGAACGTGCGCTCCCGGAATTGCGGGATGTATTGCAGGATGCCGCGCAGGTCAGTCGGCTTCACGGTTGGCCGTCACTTTCTGTTTTCATCGGGAGATAAGTATTCGGTTTGGACCCCGTTTCAAATCAATTTCTGTCGTGTAGCCGAGGGCAAACAACCTGTCAGGCGAAATTGACCTTGTTCGCGTCGCCCGATTCGTCCGCCCGCTGAAGCAAACGAAGAACCGACGCATATTCGGCGAGGCGCGTCAGTCTCTGGACAAGGATGATTCCCACATGCGGTTCAGTCATCGCAAGCCGCGGAGAATCTCGGCGATTGCACCTAACGACAACTCTTGAACGTCATGCCCTTTCAATCGCAGGATCCGGGCAAGATCAGCGGACGCATCGTAGTCGAGGAAGAACCTCACGTTTTTAGATAGGTCATCTGTTCAGCGACCAGAACCGCCAACTCCGCCCCCAACACAGCGACGCCGACCAGCCGCCAGCGTTTTTGGACTGCCGGGCAAGTGCATGAAAGCACGACGCTCAGAGTGGTCGGGTTGCGGGCACGGCCCGGTGGCGCGATTCTCTTTCGCACAGCCAGCCGAAAGTTGAGGGCGTTTCCCAGAAGTGGACCCCGAAATTCGGACCACGAGCTAAGTTAGACTTTTCGAGTTCTGCTGGGCATGAGAAGCCAGTAGGACTATGAGCAAGACCAAACGGAAACGATACACGGGCGCCTTCAAAGCCAAGGTGGGACTGGAAGCGTTGATGGGCGTCAAGACGGTCGGGCAGATTGCCCGAGAATACCAGGTGCATCCGGTGCAAGTGACCCAATGGAAGGGAGTGATCCGGGAGCACTTGCCGGAGCTGTTCGAGTCCCCACGAACAGGCAATCAAGACAGCCAGGAGTTGGTGGCCCAGTTGCACGAGAAGATCGGCCAACTGACCGTGGAGGTGGATTGGCTTAAAAAAAAGTGCAGGCAGTTGGGTCTGTAACGGCCCGGCAGGAATTCATCACGCCATGTCCCGAACTGAGCATCCGACGGCAGTGCGAGCTGGTGGGCCTCTCCCGCAGCGGCTTCTACTACGAGCCGGTGCCGGAGAGTGCGGAGAACCTGGCGCTGATGCGACGGCTGGACGAGTTGCACTTGGAACGCCCGGTGTATGGGAGTCGGCGGCTGACGGCACTGTTGCAACGGGAAGGGTTGGGGGTAAACCGCAAGCGGGTGCAGCGGCTGTTGCGCTTGATGGGGGTGGAGGCGATCTATCCGAAGCGTTGTTTGAGCCAGCCCGGCGAAGGGCATCGGATCTACCCTTACCTCTTGGAGGGGCTGGAAATCAGCGGTCCGGACCAGGTGTGGTGCAGCGACATCACCTATGTGCCGATGGCCAGTGGCTTCCTGTATCTGGTGGCACTGATGGACTGGTGGAGTCGGTATGTGGTGGCGTGGGAACTGTCCAACACGCTGGACAGCGAGTTCTGCATCCGGGCGTGGACCGCCGGGTTGGCGACCGGAAGGCAACCGTTGATCTCCAACACCGACCAAGGGAGTCAATTCACCAGCGAGGCGTTCTTGGAGGCCGTAGAGGCGGCTGGGGTGGATGTCAGCATGGATGGTCGCGGACGCTGGATCGACAACCGGTTCATCGAGCGGCTCTGGCGCAGCGTCAAGCAGGAGGACATCTACCTGCAGGACTATGCCGACGGGTTGACGGCGCACCGGGGATTGGCACGGTGGTTTGGCGATTACAATACCCTCCGCCCGCACCAAGCCTTGGGTTATGCGACGCCCAGCGAGCTGTATCATTCGCCCGAGTCGTATGGGGCCAAGCCCGCGGCCTGGCGGTGGCGATAGGCGGTGAGGCTGCGCCGGCGTCCATCCCTCCGTTCACCCCTTCGACCCTGACGGGTCGAAGGGGTTCACTCCGGGCTGGACGCCGCAGCCTCGGAGGGTGTAGTCAGTGTGAACGCAGAGCAAAACATCTCATATGCAGAGGCACTCAACTCACCTCGAGTCGGTGTGATTCGCAGCGCGCAAAGGTCCCAACGGCGGCCATCACTATGACTGAAACCGTTGTGGACCGGAACCGATCGCCATGAAGGCTGGAAGAGTCTCTTGTGCGTTGTTGGCATTGCTGTTTTTCTGTGTGAGCTACGTGCATCAAGCGAAGTTCGATGGGCCTACCCCGGTTTCGCGGCTGAATTTGCTGCATGCGGGATTGGTTCACCGCACGCTGAGCATAGATGCTTACCACAAGAACACACCGGACAAGGCTGTTTTCAAAGGCAGTTATTACAGCGACAAGGCGCCCGGAACGGTCGCGTTGGCGCTGGTACCGTTTGCGCTGGCAGCGGGTATTTTGTGGTTCGCCGGTGTCAGTTTGGATTCAAGTTTCGGTTGGCTGTTTTCAAGTTGGATGGCGTGCGCCGGGTCAATTGGCGTTATTACCGCACTGGGTGGAGTCGCACTGTTTGCGTGGTTACCAAAATACGTCTCGCCAAGGTGGGCGTTGGTTACGACGCTGGCGTTGTTCCTAGGGGCGGCGCCGTTGCCGTACTCTACGATGATGTTTTCCCATGCGCTGGTGGTGGGTTTGCTGGCGATTGCGATTTGGGCAATTGAAAGGCAGAAGTCGGAGGCCGGAAGTCAGAGGCCGGAGGCGAAACCCGACAGCGCCGTCGCGCTTAACTTGCCGGCGCACTCCCAAAAGCAACCCATTTCGGGCCGAGTTCCTTTGCGTTCGTCCAACCGGCGTCGGCCAACGGTATCGTCCAATGCCGGGCTGATACTAGTTGGAGCATCTCCATAACATCCGCATCCGCATCAAAGGTCCGCTTTGGGTGCGAATCTCGCTCGTAGCTCCAGAGCGTCGAATGAAATCAAGACAGAGCCGGGGAGGGGGAGAGCGAGGGTTCGGATGGTGGAGCCGTGGGGATTCGAACCCCAGACCCCCACAATGCCATTGTGGTGCTCTACCAACTGAGCTACGACCCCATCCAAAGCGAGTGCCAATCTAGTTTCCTCTCTCGTATTGTCAAAGCCATTTTCAGAGGCGGTTGTTCCAATGAATCCCCGCGTTCGTGGCCGTGAATTGAATCAGGGGCAAGCACGGACGGCTCTGCAAGATCAAGCGTTGGCCACCTGTCGCCATTCCTGGCTACTCGGTGATCTGAGGTTGCCAACCTGGAGTGGCGGTTGGGGCGTGTGCTCCTCTGGATGCTTGCTTCTTTTCAAGACAGCCCTGTCTTGAGCATTTCCAACTGTTGACCTGATGGCAGTGGGGAAGACGGAGACTCGGCCCATTCGGAACAGAATTGGAGTTAATCGCAAAAGTCGCGAAATTGGCGGGTTTGCTGCAAGAGATCCGCGGGTCTGTCCGTAGGTTTTCCGCTGACACCAAGGCTCGCAAATGGCATGTGCCACCGCTGGATCCGGTGGTTGGCAACAGTTATGCGTAGGGAGGTTTCGCCATGGATGTAAATGGAGCACGAATTACCGGTCGGGCGAGAGGCATCGTTCTCAGCACCTTTCTTTTTACTGCGTTTGCGGTCTTGTCGCCGCACGCGACCACCGCGAAGAATGTAACGCTGGCGTGGGATGCAAGCACCAGTCCCGGGGTGGTCGGCTACCGGGTTTACCATGGGGTGGCGAGCCGCAATTATACCAACCAGTTTTCGGCAGGCAGCGCGACCAGTGGAACGCTGTCCAACCTGGTTGAGGGCACAACATATTATATTGCCGCCACGGCGGTGAATGATTTGGGTGTGGAGAGCGAATTCTCAGAGGAGTTGGCTTACACCATTCCGACAGTTCAGAGTCCGAACCAACCGCCCACGCTCAATGCCCTCAGCGACCTTACGGTTAATGAGAATGCCGACGCCCAGACCGTGGAACTCACCGGCATTACCTCGGGCGTGCCCAACGAGGAGCAAACCCTGAAGGTCACAGCCAGCTCCAGCAATCCGAGTCTCATTCCCCATCCGACGGTGAACTACACCAGTCCCAACGCCGTCGGTCAGTTGGTTATCCAGCCCGAACCCTTTGCCTTTGGCACTGCAACCATCACGGTTACTGTGGATGATGGCGAGAGTGTAAACAACCTTGTTTCCCGTACCTTCACCGTCACGGTTATTGACGTCAACCAGCCGCCGACGCTCAATGCCCTCAGCAACCTGACACTTAACCAGAACGCTGGCGTCCAGACCGTAGATCTCACCGGCATCACCTCGGGCATGACCAACGAAGTGCAAACCCTCAAGGTCACGGCCACCTCCAGTAATCCAAGTCTCATTCCCCATCCGACGGTGAACTATACCAGTCCCAACACCGTCGGTCAGTTGACATTCCAGCCTGTGCCCCTCGCCTTTGGTGTTGTCACGATCACGGTAACGGTGGACGACGGCGGGAGTGCGAACAATCTGGTTTCGCGCGCCTTCACCGTCGCCGTCATTGACGTCAACCAGCCGCCGACGTTGGATCAACCTGACAACCTCAGCGTCAATCAGAGCGCTCCGGCACAGACGATCAATCTGACGGGAATTTCTTCGGGCGCGGGAAATGAAGTGCAAACACTTGTCGTTTCGGCGACTTCCAGCAATCCGGACCTCATTCCACACCCTGTTATCAATTACGTCAGTCCGAACCCCACCGGGCAACTCACCTTTCAGCCCGTAAGCAATCAAGCCGGTAGCGCTATTATCACGGTAACGGTGGACGATGGCGGCACGAGCAATAATGTGGTTGCCCTTGCTTTCACGGTTACAGTCACGGATTCCAACGTCAGACCCACGCTGAATTCGATCAGTAATCGCACGATCAACGAAAACGCGGGCGAGCAGAGTGTCAGTCTGGCGGGCATCAGTTCCGGTTCCGTTAATGAGTTGCAGCCTTTGACGGTGACGGCTACTTCCAGCAATCCTGCTCTCATCCCCAATCCAACTGTGAACTATACCAGCCCGGACACAACGGGCACCTTGGTCTTTGAGCCGGTCACGTATGCCTACGGTACCGCGACCATTACCGTTACCGTAAACGATGGCGGTACCGCCAATAATACTCGCAGCCGGAGTTTCACCGTGACGGTTAGGTCAGTTAACCAGCCTCCAACGCTGGAACCAATCACTGACACGGTAATCGCCGGGGGGACGGAAGCCATTGGATCGTCCATGGTGGTATTATCAGGTATTACATCTGGGGCGCCGAACGAGAATCAAACACTGACGGTGCGAGCGACTTCAGGGAGTCCGGCCTTGCTGCCAAACCCCACTGTCAATTATACGAGTCCGAACACCGAAGGTACGCTCGCCTTGTCACCGGTGCCCGGCAAGTTCGGTACGGCTACGGTTACCGTCACCGTCAATGACGGAGGTGCGAGCAATAATATCGTATCGCAGGTGTTCACGGTGACAATCGTGCCTCCCAACAATCCCCCCACATTGGACGCGCTGGCGAATCTGTCCCTGTCTGAGAACTCAGGACCGCAACAGGTGAACCTTTCGGGCATCACCTCGGGCTTGGCCGATGGAGTTGCCACTGTCACCGTCACGGCGGAGTCCAGCAATCCTGATCTGATTCCGCATCCGATCGTGGCTTACAGCAGCCCCGACACTGTCGGCAGTCTGAGTTTCACTCCGGCAACGGATGTCTTTGGCATCGCTATCATCACGGTCACCGTCAACAACGGACAGGCCTACAACAATTCTTATAGCCAGTCTTTCGCGGTCAGCATTGATTCGGATGTTGCGCAGTTGAGTTTGGGCGCCACGGAAGTCCGCGCCGGCCAGAACGGAAGCGTGCCCGTGGAGTTTAGTTCCAGCGAAGGTGTAACCAGTCTGAACCTGGTGTTGGAAGTTCCGCCGGGACACTTGTCCGACCTATCGCTTCAAGGGCTTGCACCGGAGATTGACCCCGCATCGGCATCCGTGATGGCGCTTCCTGATTCAAGTGTGCTGATTCAATTCGCGACGCGAAACGGGCAAATACTCAGTGGCTCCAAAGAGATCGCGCAATTAAGCTTCGCCGCCGCCGCGAATCAGCAATCCGCCTTCGTGCCATTGCGCGTCCGGCCGTTCAGCGCCACCAAAGCGGACGGATCGTTCATCGCAGACCGCCCGGCTGAACCCGGTCGCGTGGTGGTCGTTGCGCAGGAAGCGCTGTTGGAAGCCACCTTCAATGCGGACGGATCACGGCGCTTGATGCTGTTCGGAAAACCTGCTTCCACTTACGCCATCGAATACAGCACCAATCCGACGGTTGCCGAATCGTGGGTTCGACTGCCATCCGGGGTGACACTCAGCACCTTGAGTGCGGCGGTACCGGGAATTGACGCGGCGGCAGCCCAAGTCTTCTTCCGTAGTGTCGAGATCGTTGCCGCTCCCTGACCCTCGAAACAGAGTCGGTGTGAGGATCTTTTTCGGCTGGAGGCTTCTGGGCCGGAGAGCTGCAACCAAACGGTGTAAGAAGTGTGAAAGGGCGACGGAGTGGAGTGGAGTCACTTCTCACGTGAGCCTCAACGTGCTGCCGTGCGTCCCGCCGGCAGGTCCCACTGATTACAAAGGAATTTGATCTGTCGGCCAGAGGTGCGACAGCACGTCGTTCATGGTTCCAGTGCGCTGCTGTTTTCGGAATTGGAGGCTTCCTTTGCGCCAACGCCGGCGAATCAATCCAGTCCCAGCACCTTGCGCCCCGCTTCCGTAATCATGGAATGATGCCAGGGCGGCTCCCACACGATCTCCACGTGCGCCTCCTCAATGCCGGGAAGATTCAGCAGTTTTACCTGCGCATCGCCGGCAATGGACGGTCCCATGCCACAGCCAGGTGCGGTGAGAGTCATCTTGACGTCCACCCGGCTTTCTCCGCTGGGCAGCTTTTCGAGCCGCATGTCATACACCAAGCCCAGGTCCACAATGTTGACCGGAATTTCCGGGTCAAAGCAGGTGCGCAAGGTGTCCCAAATCGCCTGTTCGTCCGCCGGTCGGCCAACCGCTGCCATCGGGGTGGCAGGCGACGGTGACTCAATGCCCAGCGCGTCAGCGTCCTGTGCTCCAATCCGAAACAAACCGCCGGGCGCATGCACAGTGTAACTCCCACCCAGCGTCTGGGTAATGTCCACCGATGTGCCTGCGAGCAACGTAACCGCGTTGCCGGCCGGAATCTGGATGGCGGCGCAATCGCGTTTCAACTGGATCGAACTCATGTTTTCCATAACGAATTCAGACTGCTATTCTCCCTGATTGGCCGCAGCGACGCAATGCCTACCCTGAACTTTGAACATTGAACTTTGAACCCTGAATCGTAGCCTCTGCGGCGTGAGCGACAGTTTGCCGAGCGTAACGGTCATCATTCCCACGCGGCCCGACGGCGGCGAGCCGAAGGCTGTGGTCGCCGCTCGCGCTTTGGACTATCCGCCGGACAAACTTGAAATCATCATTGCCCGCGGCCGTCAGCCTTCCGTTCAACGCAACGTGGCCCTCCGCGCCGCAAAGGGCGAACTGGTTTATTTTCTCGACGACGATTCGATTGCTGCGCCCGGCAATCTCCGCCGGGCCGTGGAACACTTCCGTGATGCGAACGTGCAGATCGTCGGCGGGCCGAATGTCTGCCCGGATGATGCGCCCGGGTTGGAGCAGGTTTTTGCACTGGTGCTGGCAAGCTGGCTCGCCTTTGGTCCGAGCCGCGCCCGCTACACCCCGGGTGGAACGTTGCGCGAAACCGGCGAAAAGGAATTAATCCTCTGCAATCAGCTAGGGCGGCGCTCGACAATGCTCCAACACGGCGGTTTCAATGAGGCGCTTTATCCCAATGAGGAGAATGCTTTGATGGACGATATCCAAAAGGCCGGCGGCAAGTTGCTTTACGATCCCGAACTGGTGGTTTACCGCCGTCCCCGGCGCACGCTGAAGTCCTTTGCGAAAATGTTGCTGACTTACGGGCGAGGCCGGGCGGAACAGTTCCGGGTGAATCCCACCTGCGGCTCAACGTTGAACTTCGCCCCACCGCTGTTTCTGGTTTATCTCCTGACGCTGCCAGTTCTTTGGAGCGTCAACTCGCCGCTTGAGTCAATCTGGTTCCTGAGACTGTATCACGCTCCCCTGGTGCTTTACGTCGTGGCTGTCATGCTCCAGACAATGGCGCTGGTGCCACAGGGCGGGATTGGCCGTGCGCTGGGCGCGATGCCGCTGATGATTCTGTCGCATCTGCTCTACGGAGCGGGCTTTTGGCGCGGGCTTTCCACAAAGTTGCACCGCGCATCCGCCGACGGCCCCACGAGCGTTACCTTGGAAACCATCTCGCCCTAAATGCCGCCAACAACGATGACACCGGATTGGGTCAAGTGCCTGAGCAACTGCGCCGACCCGCAGCGAGCACGACACTTCTTCGAGTTGTTGTCCGCCACGGATGTCGCACCGCAATTGCCGGGTCTTGCCGCAGCCCACATGCGAGTATTGACCGCGCTGTTCAGCGGTTCACCGGTGTTGAGCAATCTGCTGATCGCAAATCCCGACTGGTTCACGGCCATTGACCTCGAGCACATCCGGCACCCACGCCGCAAACAGGGCCTGCAGAGCGAGGTGAGCGGTTGGCTGAAACCGCTGTTGGCGACGCAGGACCATGCGGCGGCATACGCCCGGCTGCGTCGTTTCAAACAGCAACAGATGCTGCGCATCGCCACGCGCGACCTCGCCCGTCTGGCGAAGGTCGGGGAGATTACCCGTGAACTTTCTGACGTGGCGGATGTTTGCCTGGATACCGTTTGGCAAATCTGCCGCGGACAATTCACCAATCGGTTTGGCCAGCCCTATCATCAGGATGCCGAAGGTCGGTGGTGGCCCACGGAGTTTTGTGTGTTGGGCATGGGCAAACTGGGCGGACAGGAATTGAACTACAGTTCGGACGTGGACGTGCTGTTCGTTTACAGTGAGGAGGGGCGAGTTTTCAAAGAACCGCCCGGCAAAAAGAAGTCCCCAGTCACGACTTTGTCGAACCACCAATACTTCAACCGGGTTGCGGAAAGTTTCATCGCCGAGGTGTCGCGCATGACGAATGAAGGCGCGCTGTACCGGATTGACCTGCGGCTGCGACCCGAGGGCGATGCCGGCCCGCTTTGCCGGTCACTGGGCAGCTATGAGAATTACTATGCGCAATGGGGCCAAACCTGGGAGCGTATGATGCTGATCAAGGCCCGGGGCGTCGCGGGCGATCCGGGGCTGGCCGCGGAGTTTTTGGAGATGATTCAGCCGTTCCGCTTCGCGCGATCCATCAGTCCAGGCGTGCTCAAGGAGGTTGCCGCGATGAAGGACCGCATTGAAACCGAAGTCGTGCGCGCGGGCGAACTGGATCGCAATGTGAAGCTGGGACGTGGCGGCATTCGCGAAATCGAATTCATCGCGCAATCCCTGCAATTGCTCCACGCCGGCCGGCAACCGTTCTTGCAGCATTCCCAAACGCTGCCCTGCCTGGCCAAGCTGGTGGAATACCACTGGCTCACCGACACGGAAACGGCGGAACTGGAAGCCGCCTACTGTTTTCTGCGCGACGTCGAGCATCGGCTGCAAATGGAGGAGAATCTGCAAACGCACTCCATCCCCTCCGACAAAGCCGCCCAGGAACGACTCGCGAAATTGATGGGCTTCGCTTCGCGCCAACAGTTTGAGTCCGCCCGGCAGAAGCACACGCAGAATGTGCGGCGGGTCTATGATCAATTGCTTCGCGCCGAAGCGCCCCGCCAGCCGTCCCTGTTTCCAGAGAGTTTCGATGGCGCCGAGTCCGAATGGAAGGCAGTGCTGGCTCGCCACTGGTTTCGTGACGTGGACAAGGCGTTCCGTGTGCTGCGTGAATTTGTGGAAGGTCCGGGTTACGTGCATGTCTCGCCGCGCACGGTGGAACTGGCCCGGCAACTCCTGCCACGCCTCTTTGCGCTTTGCCGCACCGATGACGGCAAGTCGAACGCGCTTCAACTGCCGCCGAAGACGCTGTCGGATCCCGACCGCGTCGTAACGCGGCTCGACAGTTTCATCACGGCCTACGGCACCCGCGCGACGCTGTTCGATTTGTGGAACAGCAATCCGACCTTCTTCGAGTTGCTGCTGCTGCTCTTTGACCGCTCGGAGTTCCTGGCCGAAGGCTTGATTCGCGCGCCGGAATTGCTGGATGACCTGGTGTTTGGCGGACGGCTCACGGCCCGCAAAACGGCGCAGGAGATTCTCCGGGACTTGCGCCACGGTTTGGCCGATGCGGACCAGCATCTTTGGCTGCGGCGTTATCACGCGGCGGAATTCATGCGCCTTGGCCTCCGCGACATCCTGGGTCTGGTGGATTTTGAACAGAATCTGGCGGAACTCTCGGCACTCGCGGACGCATGTCTGCAATACGCGCTGGAGTCAGTCATGCGCAGGCACAAACTCAAACAGCCCCCCTTCGTCATCATGGGGCTGGGTAAGCTGGGCGGAAGCGAAATCAATTACGGCTCGGACCTCGACATCGTCTTCGTCGCCAATTCCAAGGCGAGAAATCTTGCGGGGCTGCAAAAGTTCGCCGTGGAAGTCATGGACTTGTTGTCCAAGCGCACCGAACAGGGACTGCTCTTTGCCACCGACGCGCGGCTGCGTCCCGACGGTGAGAAAGGACTGCTGGTCAATACACTTGCCGCCTACGAGGAGTACTACCGGCAACGCGCGCAACTCTGGGAAATCCAGTCGCTGACCCGCGTCCGCCCCGTCGCCGGAGATGCGAGACTGGGAGAACAATTTCAACAAATGGTCGTGAGGCTGACAGATTTTTCCAACCCGGAGCCGGCTTCACGCCTGGCTCCATCCAATCGCGGGAAGGATGGGAAGGAGGAAGACCGGCGTGGCGACTATCCGACGTCACCGGCCTGCTTCACTCCAGACTGGAAACAGAAGATTCATGACATGCGCGTGCGCATCGAGAAGGAGCGCACGCCCGCCGGCAAGGACGCGCTCGCGATCAAAACCGGCCGGGGCGGCTTGATGGACGCGGAGTTCATCGCCCAGACGATGTGTCTGGCCCACGGCTGGCAGGAGCCGCACACGCTGCGGGCGCTGGAGCGGGCGGACGCGCGCGGAGTGTTGCCGGACGGCGCAAAGCTGTTGGAAAATTATCGTCAATTGCGGCGGGTGGAAGGCATCCTGCGCCGTTGGAGTTACGAAGGCGAAACCGTGTTACCGGACGATCCCGCGCCCTATTATCGCGTGTCCGTGCGTTGTGGATTTGCCACGCCGGATGCATTCGCGGCGGCGCTGGCAAGCTGGCGTGGCGCGATCCGTGAAGTGTACTCCAGAGTCTTCACGGTTTAGCCCAGCGGACTGCCTCAGTTTGTGATGGCCCGACGCCCAAGAGTTGGTGATAGGCTGCCACTCCTCATCAGAGCAGTGCCTTGAACTTGTCCAACATTGCCTCTGCTCTTTGATGAGCGCGCACGCTCCGTTTCGCGTAGCGACTTGTTTTCACTAATCGAGCGGTTAAGCAGCCACGTTGCGATTGCCATCAGCAGACAAAGGGGGGAAAGATGAACCTTCCCGCCACTCGGGCTTTGCAGACTCTCCACCGGGATTTCGTTATGCGGCATACAGCAGCGTTTGGAGTTGGTTGATGGCGGGAGGGACGAAGGCTGATGGCTAAAGGCTAAAGGCCGGCAACCCACTCTCATCATTCTGCTTTTAGCGTTCAGCATCCTTCTTTGAGCCATTTCCCTTCGCGGGCTTTCGGTTTCACCGAATTCCATTCGCCAAGGCGCTCGACCGACACGGCGCGATGCACAGCCCGGATTAAGTGCATGGAGAGTGGGGGATCTCTGGATGGGCTATTTCGACGGGCTCGCTTTTCTCCACGTTGGCGAGTACAGGTTGAAGGCGTGAAAATTCCTTCGCTATTTGACCGACGCAGAACGCCCAGCCGCGCCATCAACGTGCATTTCAAAATCCTGCTCCATCTACTTGCCGCCCTAGCCGTGGTGGAAACAGCAGTAACGCAGGAAAGGCCCAACCCCGAATTCCGGCTGGTGGAGGATATTCCCTACCGTGCTGGCGATACTCTCACTGACGACATGAAGGAACGATGCCGGTTGGACTTGTACCATCCCCTCGGAGTCACGAACTTCTCCACCGTGGTGTGGTTTCACGGAGGCGGACTGACAGACGGCAATCGCGCCGTTCCAAAAGGACTTCAGGAAAAAGGACTGGCGGTGGTTGCGGCTGGCTACCGCCTCAGTCCCCAGGTGAAGGCGCCCGCTTACATTGAAGATGCGGCAGCAGCGGTGGCCTGGACCTTCCGGCACATCGCCGATTACGGCGGTGCGACGAACCGCATCTTCGTCAGCGGTCACTCGGCAGGCGGCTACCTTACCAGCATGATCGGTCTGGATAAACGCTGGCTGGCGGCGCACGATATAGACGCCAACGCCATCGCGGGCCTTGTGCCTTACAGCGGACAGTGTGTCACGCACTTCACGATTCGCGCCGAGCGCGACATTCCCGGTACGCGCCCCATCGTGGACGACATGGCGCCGTTATTTCATGTTCGCAAAGACGCGCCGCCTCTGCTCCTGATCACTGGCGACCGGGAAATGGAGCTGCTCGGGCGGTACGAGGAAAACGCCTACCTTTGGCGCATGCTGAAAGTGGCGGGACATCCCACCGTCACCCTTAACGAACTGGACGGCTTCGATCACGGGCAAATGGCTGAACCCGCCCACGCCCTGCTAGTCCGCTTCGTGCGCAGTGTTTCCTCGAAACCGTGAGCTGACGGAACTGCCATCCTCCGCGCCTGCCGGACCAGAATCAGTTCGTTCCCGCAGCATTGTTTGAAACCAATCACGGTCTTAACAAACCCAACGACCGGTGGCATGATGCAGCCCATGAGTAGTAAGTTATCATTCAGAGTTCACTGCGGATTTCTGGCATTGCTCGCCAGCCCGCTGATGTTGCTGGCTGCGCTCGCAACCGACCAGACGCGAACTCCGGCTGTGCGGCCGGTTCTGCGGGTCGCGTACTTCATCCCCACGGATCGCCAGCCGGCGCCGGACCACGTCGTGCGGCTGGACAGGGTGTTGACCGAAGTGCAGCGGTTCTATCGCGAGGGCATGGAACAGAATGGTTACGGGCCGATGACGTTTGAACTGGACCGCGAGGAGAACGGTCAACTACGTGTTTTGGAAGTGCGCGGCAAAGAACCCATGCGGGCTTATGGCCGGGACGCGAGCGGCATGGTGCGAGATGAGGTCAAGGCGGCGTTGGCTCGCCAAGGGATTGATGTGGATCGCGAGACGATGATCATATTTCAACTGTTGCTCGAATGGAAAGGGAACGAGGCCATCGAAGTTGGACCTTACGTCGGTGGAGGGGACGCCTTCAGCGGCACGGCTTGGGTTTACGATGATGCGAATCTTGATCCGCATCTGCTGGCGTCCAAGGAACCCGGAGGTTACTACCACCGACCGTGCTCGCTCGGACAATTCAACACGCACTACATCGGCGGAGTCGTGCATGAATTGGGTCACGGCCTGGGTCTGCCGCACGAACGGGAGCGGCCCTCCGAGTCACGCCAAAGAGGAACGTCCCTCATGGGCTCGGGCAATCACACCTACGGCCAGGAATTGCGCGGTGAGGGACATGGAACCTTTCTCACCGCCGCCGCCGCCATGCCGCTTTCAGTTCATCCCCTGTTTACCGGCAAGGGCCGTGTGCGCGAGGATCTTGAGTGCCAAATCATCGAATTAGACGCCAAACCCGAGGCGCATCGGCTCACGCTAACCGGCGAGTGGGCGAGCGGCTCAAATGTGGTGGGGATGGTTGCCTACTGCGATCCGCAAGACACTCCCGGAGATTACGATGCTTCCGGATGGACAAGTTCCGTTGACGCGGAAGGCCGGTTTCGTCTCACGATGGAAGACCTGTCACGGGGTGTTTACGATTTGCGCCTGCGGGCGATAGGCTCAAGCGGTGCAACGAAGTATTTTCAATTCACATTCGAGGTGGAAGCGACCGGGCGACCGCTGGTCGAGCCACTGTTGGAAGGGCCGTGGATTCAGCGTGCGTATGATGCCTACCGCGCTGGCGACAAACCGCGCTTGGCGGCCATTGCTGCGGAAGCGAAAAAAGCCCGTCCCGATGCAGTCACATTGCGCAGGAAGTTGGCGCACTACGAGAAGCTGGCTTCCGCCGGTCAACCGCAGCCTTTGCCTGACGTGCCTCCGCAGGTGAAGAAAATCTCCGTCGCCGACGTTGCGTGGGAATCAGCGAGAACTGGCTGGGGACCGGCGCTTCGCAATCAAGTGTCCGCCAACGGCGACGACGCCGGTTTGTTGGAGGTGGGAGGCAGATTTTTCGAATCAGGACTCTACGCTCATGCGCCCGCCCGGCACATCTTGCGGCTGGACAAGGGATGGAAATCCTTTTCGACCGGCTACGGTTTGCAGGACCGGCATGAGGGGTCGGTGGTATTCGTGCTAAAAGCGGATGGAAAGGAACTGTTTCGCTCGGGCGAGATCAGCGACCATCAGCTTCGCGAGGAGTCTGTCAGTGTGGAAGGCGTCACCCTTTTGGAGTTGCTCGTGGACGATGCTGGCGATGGCCGGAACAGCGATTGGGGCGTTTGGCTTAACCCTGAATTGCGCAGATGATTCAGTGGCGCCGGCCAGCGGCCCCGAGTTGCATGGGCGAGAGTGTCACAGCATGGTGCAACGTCTCAGCTTGCGACTGCTTTTAAGAGGTATGGCGAGGCTGCTGAAGAGCCTTCGACCGTTGCACTCTGGGTTAATTCTGGCTCGCGAGGACGCTTGCCCCACCAACTTGCATCGTTTTTAAGCCAATTCTAGCGCTTGGCTTTGCTCTGGAAACCGGTCTCGAGCGCCTCCCGATGCAGCCAGACCTTCTCAAATGCGTTCGCGATGTCGTCCATGTCCGCGAGCGTGCCGAGGAATAGGTTCTGCTCCAGCCAGACGCATTGTTCGCGGCAAATGAGATCGCTGTTCGGGCAACTGACCTTGCGATAGTTCAATTCCTTGCGAGCTTGCGGCAGGTAAGGTCCGAACGCTTTATGGCGAAACATCGGTTGGTGATGGAGCGACCAGCCATAGCCGGCGGAGCAGGGGATGCCCTCCGCTTGCAGCGCCTTGATCACGGCGGCGCGCGGCGCGCCGAACTGCTGGCCGTTAATCCGCAGCATGAAGAGATGATAACTGTGCCGAGTACAATCCTTGGGCCGAAGCTGCGGGCAAATCCCGGGCAATTGAGAAATGCGGGCCGCGAGATATTGTCCATTGCGGTCGCGCGTTTTGGTTTGGTGTTCAAGACGATCAAGCTGCGCGTTGAGCACTGCGCCCTGGAATTCGCCCAGGCGGTAATTGCCCGAGATGACATGGTGCTCGTACCAGATACCGGTGGGAATGCGGCCGCAATTGTGGATGGAACGGCACGCGGCCGCCAGTTTGTCATCGTTTGTGGTGATGATGCCGCCTTCGCCGGAAGTGAGATTCTTGCTCGATTGAAACGAGAACGACGCGACATGGGCGAGTGAACCGGTTGGCTTGTTTCGATAGCTGGCGCCATGCGCATGGGCCGCGTCCTCGATCACCAGGAGCTTGTGCTTTTTAGCAATCGCCATGATTGCAGTCATGTCGGCGGGCTGGCCGGCAAAATGGACCGGAATGATCGCTCGCGTGCGCGGTGTGATGGAGGCTTCAACTGCCTTGGGGTCGAGATTGAAGGTGTTCAGGTGAATGTCCGCGAAGACCGGAACCATGTTGGCCTCGATCACCGCCGAAGCAGTGGAGAAGAAGGTGTAGGGAGGAATGATAACCTCCGCGTTTGCGGGAAGACCGGCAGCCATTAACGCGATGCGCAGTGACACGGTGCCGTTCACGACGGCGATGCCGTGCTTGCAGCCGTGCATTGCAGCAAAACGTTCTTCGAACTCGGCCACTTCCGGACCGTGCAGCCTTCCCCATTTGCCGTTGCGCAATGTGCGAAGCAGTCGCTGCTCCTCCGCTTTTCCGAAGATCGGCCAGGCAGGGAATGGCTGTGAGCGGACTGGCTTTCCGCCGAATAGTGCAAGCTGATTGGACATCGTTGGTTTGAGTATTGTTGGTGTGGATGGCAATTGTCCTGTTTCAAATCCGCAGACTTTTCCCCATGTAGATGCAACCGTCTTTGCCTTCGCCGACGCGCAGCAGGTCTTGGAAACCGAGCTTGAGATAAAAGCCGTGGGCCGGCGTATTCATCATGCTCACCCCGAGATGCGCGCCGGGCGAACCGTGCTGGCGGAGCTGCTCCATGACCCTTTCCATCATGCGCCGGCCAAAGCCGCGTCGCTGCGCACGCTCCAGCAAGTCAATGTGCAGGTGGGAGGGATATTCTACGTATGGCTCCGGCATGGTGTAATCGGGATGGTGATACCAGGAATACACCGTCTGCGCACGCGTCCATTTGGCGGGATCACCCTGCGGCATGGGAAACTGGGCGCACAACCTGGGCCGCCACTCCTGCTCGTAGCGATCGTAGAACTTCTTCGAGTCCAGCGATCCAAAGGCATAGCCACAGATGCCTTGTTTGTCCTCAAGGATCAAACTGTATTCCGGCTCGAAGACCAAATAGGGCCCGACGAATATCCGGCCCAGTGCGTCGGGATCGTCGCGGTAAAAGGGTTCGCCGTCCTTGCCGAAGTCGCCGGTCTTGAGGCAGACGTGATAAGCGCCCGCCTGATCTTCGGGGCGGGCGGGGCGGATGGTAAAGTCGCTCATGAATTGGAAACTGGTTGGTTGTAGTCTTGAGCCTGCTCCGGTGCGGGAGTGAGCAAACCATCCGACTGCAGGGTCAGCAATCTCTGCAACCGTGCCACGAGGCCGCCGCGGTATGTGCCTGGCAAATGAAAATCGGAGGTAAATGGCACATCGGCGCTGCCGGGCTTGGATTTGAATTCGACATAGCGTTCGAGCAAGTCGAGTTCCTCGCGCAGTTCCCAGATGCGACGGCTCAACGCATAGAAGAGCGGGCGATGCTTGAGTTCTGTCATACGGACGCAGAATTGGCACAGCCGAGTTGCCTTCTGGCGGAAGACCGAAGCCTGCTCACTCCATGCACTGGTTCGGGTTTCAGCGGTGGGGTGCGGCACTCCAGGCGTACCGGCGTCCGTCGTTCCCAAGCCCGGCGCGCACGGAGTGACGCGCCCTACCGGGAGGCAGTTTGCGGGACCGCCAATAATCAAGCTGCTTGCCAGACGATAAAGCTTCTCCGCTTCCGGCCCTTCCTCGTGCGGCAAGTAATAAGAATCACCAAAGAGAATCAAGTCCTCCAGCGTCACGGGCTGGCCAATCGTGGCGAAGCGCGGCCACCATTCGCGCATGGCGGAGAGATAAGCCTGGCGCGCATCCCACGGTCCTTCGCATTTCACGAACTCAGCCAGCGTGCGGAGCGGCACATAGTTCAAAACAAACTCGCAGTTTGGATTGGTAAGCAAACCTGCCACCTCTGCGCGCAATTCAAGCGGACGCCCTTTGTAGGGCCCGCAGTAAAATCGCCGCCCGTCATAGTCGTTGGCGTGGAGATTATCCCAGATCAGCGGCTTGCGGCGAAGTGTCTTTTGCAGCTCCTGAATGTGAGCCACCGTAATCTCGCGGGAAATAATCTCCGGCCCGGTCCAGCAGACATCAATCTCGGGCAGCAGCTCGCGGCCAATAGTGGCCAGGTAACCTTCGCCGCCGTAGTTGCGCTCCGCCATGCGACCGCAATAGGGCGTGGGGCAGAAAAGGAAACGCCCTTGCGAGCCGTGTTCGCGCACCCACCTGAACAGAGAGTTGGTCACGTGGCAGTGTGCCGACGCAAACGATCCCCAGCGCTTCTGATCCTCGGTGACCATGCGGTCGGGAATGTCATCGAAGAGCAACGCGAAATCCTGGCAACCCAAGGCGAGCATTTGCTCAATGCGTTTGTGCAGATGCGCCAGGTCAGTCTCGCTGCTGTAACGGATGTCCAATCCAGGACTCAACGCATAGATGAAGCGGAGGTGATGTTGTTCGCAATTACGGATGATTGCGCCCAACGCTTCGGCTTCCGATAGCGAGTAAAGTTCGCGCCAGATGGCCCGGTGCTTCAAGTCGTCCTTGGGCGCGTAAAGGTAGGTGTTCAAACCCCACGCCGCCATCCAGCCGAACAGTTCGCAGCGCTCGGCATCCCACCAGGGCTGACCGTAGAAACCTTCGATCACACCGGCTAGGAATTGGGTTGAATCAGGGGCAGCCATGAGTTCGTCGGGTGGTGCGCTGGAGCGGAGATTCCGCTGCTGGTCGGGTGGACGTTGGACGCATTAAATTCCTCCGGTAGCACTCGCCGGTTGGGCCTTGCCGAGCGGCTTCAACAGTTCCGCTGCGCCGCGGGCCATGAGTTGAATATCCGTGGCCGTCATCAGAAATTGAAAGCCCTGATCCCGGAATTGCTGTATTTCCTCCGGCGTGGTGGCAGGCCGGCCCAGGAACTTGCCGTGCTTACGGCCCACGTTGGCGATGCGCGTGACCGCCTCCTCCAGGCGGGGTTCGTCCTGTCGCCCCCGCAAGCCAAGCGAGAATGACAAATCGCTTGTGCCGATGAACAGCACATCAATGCCCGGGGTCGCGGCGATCTCGTCAATGTGCGCAACGGCCGAGGTGTCTTCCACCACGGCGACGACCAGGACATTGTCATCCGCGAAGTCGTAATAACCCTGCGGCGCAGGCCAGGAAAATTGGGCAAGGTCGGCGCCCGAACCACGCAACCCAGCGGGCGGATAGCGACACGCCGCCACCGCCTGCCGCGCCAATTCCGGCGTGCGCGTGAACGGGAAAAGGACCCCCAGCACGCCGGCATCGAGAACGCGTTTGGCCATCCACAGTTCGTTCACGGGCGGACGGGCCAACGGCACCGCCGGCAGACCGCGTGTGGCGAGGACGATGTTGCGGACGGTGTCCAGCGTCAACGGGGTGTGCTCCATCTCCAGCCAGAGAAAATCAAACCCCATCGTGGCCACTTGAGCCGCGACTTCCACACTGTTGACGCTGATGACCACGCCCGCCACGGTCTGGCCTCGCTTCAGTTGAGCCTTGAGGGGATTCTCCCATCGGGAGCCTCCGCTGATGGGTTTTTGTTGACGATGGCCGTTGGAATCAGTGCCCGGGTTCACGCGCGCAACATCCTGTTTTCGACGGAACGAAGCCAGTAAAAAATCGAAGAGTGGAATCTCTGATTCCGTCCCGCTCTGGCCCACCTGTTGCACCACACTCGCACATGGCAAAAAGGCATGGCAACGAGGATGGGAGCAGCGTATGCTCACGACAATGTACCGAGAGATTCATGCTCCTGAGATGCCGCTGGCACGCGCACGAGCGCGCATCAAGCGGTTGAACGCGCCCGGAAGTGCAGCTTTTGGAATGTACACGCGGCGTGCTTTTCTGGCGCGGACCGCCACGGGCTTGGCCGGCTGGGGTTTGGTGTCGCCGTGGGTGTTCTCCAGGGCACATGCCGCGGTGCCGGGTTATGAGATTCTCGAAACCAGGGTCATTTCCCCACAGTCACAGTATTACCACGGCTGGCCTACGGTTGCCCGCCGGCGCAGTGGTGAACTTTGGGTGGTGTGGTCGGGCGGACGTGAGGATCATGTATGCCCTTTCGGTCAGGTAGTGGCCATGACGTCGCGCAACGAGGGCAAGACCTGGACCTGGCCGCGCGTGCTGCTGGACGGCGCGATTGATGATCGCGATGCCGGCGTCCTCGAAACCAGCCACGGCTCGCTACTGGTGACGACGTTCAGTTCGCTGGCTTATGCACCGAACTTGGAGAAGCAGTCAAGCGCCAGACAGTGGCCGGCGGAAAAGCTGGCGCGTTGGCGTGGAGTCCATGAGCGTTTGAACCAGGGGGAAAGGGAGAAACAACTGGGACAATGGATGCTCCGTTCCACCGACGGCGGCGCCAACTGGTCGGCTCCGTTTGGCTGCCTCGTGAACAGTCCACACGGGCCGATCCAACTCCGCGACGGGCGATTGCTGTATCCGGGAAAAGAACTTTGGACAGGTGAGCAACGTGTGGGCGTAGCAGAATCCACCGATGACGGTCAGACATGGCGCTGGCTGGCTACACTGCCGATGCGGCCCGGCGATGCGATGGATAATTATCACGAGTTGCACGGTGTCGAGTGCGCGGATGGCCGCATCGTGGTTCAGATTCGCAATCACAACGAAACCAACAACCGCGAAACGCTGCAATCTGAGTCCTCCGATGGCGGCAAGACCTGGACCACGCCGCACGCCATTGGTGTCCGGGGGTTGCCTTCCCATTTGCTGCGATTGCGTGATGGTCGTTTGCTGATGAGCTACGGCCATCGCCGGGCGCCGCTGGGGAATCAGGCCCGGCTGAGTCGTGATCAGGGTGAGACATGGAGCGAGGCAATGATCATTTCCGACGACGGCACTTCTGGTGACCTGGGCTATCCGAGCACCGTGCAATTGGACGATGACAGCCTGCTGACAATTTGGTATGAAAGACTCAAGCAGTCGCCGAACGCAGTGTTGCGCCAGGCACGCTGGAGGTTGGTTTGACTCAACCGCTGGGAAAACTTTCGGATTCAGGTCAAACGGTTGCAGCGTTTTTTTTGCTGCAAGTTTTCGTGGTCGGATGGGACGGACAGAATGAGTGATGGCAGCGTGAAGCAATGATGGATTACAAAGTAAAGGCTGAATGTTCGTGAGTAGAGTGGCGTCCAAATGCGGATTCCGGTCAGGAATCGGTCTTACATGTGGTGTGGACACGTGGAGGGCGGGAGATTCATGAGACGTTTCTGGATAGGCACTTTTCTGATCGGCAGCGCGGTGCTGCTGGGGTGCGCGCTGCTGGTCCCGGCGCATTTTCGTGCCGTGGATGCTGCCGTCATTGAGTCGGTTGGGCGTGGCAAGCCTGGCGCCCCGGCGCCCACGCTCGTGGAGGAGGTGCTTGCGCTCTTGAGCACGGAGAAGTTGGGACCGGCGCGGATGCTCTGGCGCGCGGCCCAGGCCGAGAGTGTGCCGCAGAACGAACAACTCGGCGTGGTGATTGCCCGCTATGCCCGCGAGAATCCGACACTCGTTGCCCTGGGCGGCGCCGCACCCATTCTCGATAAAGTTGACCTGGGCCAGGCCGTCGCCGCTGCCGCCCCCGTGCCCATCGTTGATCTGCTTACCCGGCGCGCCGCGCGTGAGGCGGCGCTGAAGCTGTTGCAGGGCACGCGCCGTCCCGGGGTGCAGCAAATGCTCTTCAACCGTAATTTGACTAACACGGTTCACTTCCCTTCCGCAGCCACTTCGGCGGGCCAGGCGCTCGAAGCCGCCATCCTCACGGCGGCGTTGTTGAATCAAGGGGATTACTTTAGTCCTGCGTTCCGCGATGCGATTGACTGGTTGGCCCTGCGCGCCAACAAGGGTGACGATTCCAGTTCCCTCGAACTGGTGTACCTGGATCTGCTTTCGCTCGGCCGACGACTGGATTGGGTATCGCTCGCCGAACTGATGAGGCAAATCGAAGACTTCGCCACCTTGCGGGAGTTGGCTGAAGCCATGCGGGTCAACGAGGAATCCGCCGTCAACATTTACTCCGCCGCGCTGCTGTCGGGGCGGCCCGCTAGCGTCGCCAAGTATCTGGCGCGCTTTCCCGAAACGGGTTTGAACGACTTGAATTTCGCGCTGCGCTGCGGACCCCGCGCCGTTGAATTGCTGATCCGGCAACAACAGCGAGTTTACTATGCCGGCGTGCGCAACCAGGTGACGGGTTACGATCCCTTTGGGGCGGTGTTCTTCGGACTGGTGCCGGCTGCGGTGGCGACGCGGACCGGGGCGCTGGTACTCAAGTATGCCATTCTGTTGTTCGGAGCTTTTTGTTTGGCGCGCAGCATCGGCATGATCACTTCCGCCCTGGGCATCAAGTTTGGTTTCCGCCTCGCGGCCGACGTTGTATTTGCCCTGGCCATGGCATTCGTTGTCGGCGTGGCCATTGAGCCGTTTGTCGGTCTGCCGGAACAACAGAATGAACTTCCAGTCTTGTTTCAATTCCCAAACCTTGCCGGAGCGACCGGCTCGAAACTGCAACAAATCACGCAACCATATATGAACCACCTCACCCTCACCTCCCTCATCCTGTTCTTCGTCATCCAGGCGACCATCTATGTTTTTTGCCTGGCGAAACTGGCCGAAATCCGCCGCCAACCGCTGGGGCCGCGCATGAAACTCAGACTGTTGGAGAACGAAGATCTGCTCTTCGACGCCGGCTTGTACGTGGGCTTTGTCGGCTCGGTGCTGGCGCTGATTCTCATGTCCATCGGCGTGGGCAAAGTCTCCATGATGGCCTACGCTTCCACTTCCTTCGGCATTATCTTTGTTTCGGTGTTGAAAATCTTTCACGTGCGGCCTCTGCGCCGTCAGTTGATCATGGAGAGCGAAACGCAGTTTCAAGCGTAGTCATGAATCGTTCCATACTTATCGTCCTCTGCGACTTTCTGCTCGTCACGCTGGTGGCGTTCTCGAACTTTGACGCGGAGAAGTCGCCGCCGGTTCAAGCCCGCCCGCCGGGCGACGCCCGGGCCACCGACGGCAATCCGGACCTCGTCGGGACGCTGCAACTCGTGCTCGAGGATGAAAAGCAGTCGCGGGAACGTCTGGCCAGTAATCTCCAAAGCACGGAACAGGCTTTGGCCGAGCGGGAAAAGCTGATGCGTCAGATTCAGGAAAACCTGCGGCAGACTGAGGCGCAGGCCGCAAGGATCGAAGAGCAACGCGCCACACTGGCCCAACAAGCGGCCGCGGCCCAGGCCAGCCTGGCGGAAGTGCAGAGCAAGCTAACGGTCGCGAGCACGGAGAATCTGTTGACCAAGGAAATGGTGGAAGCCTTGCAGGCTGACTTGAAGCGCCGCGAACAGGAGGCTCAGACTTTGCAGGAAAAGCTGGTGGCCACCGAACAGGCGGTGCAAGTGGCCCAAGCCGAGAAGCAGCAGTTGACGGCGCAGCTTCAGGTCTCCGAAGCCGAGAAGCGTCTCACTCGCGAGCAACTTATGGAACTGCGCGGCACCGTGGCGGTCGAGCGCGAGGAAAAGGCGAAGATTCAGGAATACACGACGGTGCTGGCCACCAACGTTGCGACACTGGCTCTGAAGTCTGATGAATTGAAGCAGGAAATCCGTGAATTCCGTCCGCTCGCAGCCAATGCGATTTACAGCCAGTTCCTCACCAATCGGCTGACGGCGCAATTCTCTGCCGGGCGAACCGGCTTGTTCGGTCGCGGCATCAATCGGGACAAGACCTCCCAGGGAGTGATCTTCACCGAGGGCACGCAGACGTACTTGCTGCTGCACGTGGATGACACGCCGCTGGCTCTGTGGAATCCCGGCACGGATTGGGATCGCCTCCAAGTGGTGCTGTCGCGTGGTCCGGTGGCGTTTAGCGGGGTGCGACTTTCCTTCCTGGCGGAGGATCCGCGCGTCGTGGTCATTCCCGTGGGGCATGCGCAAGCGAAGCAACTGGGGGTGCGGGTTTACCCGGTCGCCGCCGATCCATTCAAGTTTCAGGAAGCGGTGATTGTGGGGGCAAACGAGGGATATTATGGCGAATGCAAGTTCCAGCTTGAACCTGCCATGCCGCAATACGTGAGGCTCGACCGCAGTTTTGTGCGAGGGCTGTTCGGCAAATTCAATCCCTCGCGCGGGGACCTCGTCCTGACCAAGACTGGCGAACTCCTTGGCATCATGGCCAACAGTGAATACTGCGTATTGTTGAACCGGGTCACGCCCAGCCGCACGATCCAGCTAGGCAATGACATCACCAACCAGCACACCGGGCAAATTCTCTCACAACTCTTTGACCGCGTCTTCCAGATGCCGCAAAGGTTGCAGTAACGGTCGCTGATTTTAGTGTAAAGATTCACACCCGTCTGCAGGTCGGTGTGCGCCCGGTCCATCCGGCTTGCTTCTCCGTGCCTTCTGGATAGCCTCTGGTCCTTCAACATGAGCGAAATCCTAGTCATCGGTCATCGCAATCCGGATACGGATGCGATTTGTTCGGCCATTGGTTATGCGGAATTCAAACGCCGCACCGGACTGCCCGAAGCGGTGGCTGCGCGCTGTGGCGACACCAATGACCGGATTGACTTCGTACTGCGAACCTTCGGCGTGTCGGCGCCAAAATTCGTGGCGGATGTCGCGCCCAAGGTCCGCGATGTGATGCAGACGGAGGTGCTCAGTGTCACGCCGGGCGCCACGGCAGCCGATGCGCTCGCCATGATGGACGAGCATGATATTCGTATCCTCCCGGTGCTGGATGAAGACCGGATCTGTCAGGGATTGCTCTCGCTCTTCAAGCTCAGCAAGTTTCTCTTCCCGGCTGCCCAGCGATTGATTGATTCGCGGCGGGTGTTGTCGTCGCTCGAAAACCTCGCCCGCACGTTGGGGGGCAAAGTGTTGTTCGCCAACGAAGCCGCGCGTGAGGAGGACCTGATCCTGATGATCGGCGCGATGGGTCTCGAATCGTTTGCCGAACGGTTGGAGAAGTATCCCCGCGAAAAGCTCGCCGTAGTGGTGGGGGATCGTTGGGACATTCAAAACCTGGCGATTCGGGAGGGTGTGCGCGCTCTGATCGTGACGGGCGGCCTGGCGGTGGAAACCAAAACCCTCGAAGCCGCGCAGCGCAACCAGGTGAGTCTGATCTCCTCGCCGCATGATACCGCGACCACGGCGGCGCTGTGTCGCGCCTCGGTGGCGGTGCATCACATGCTGAACGAGGACTATCTGGGACTGCGTGAAGATGCGCCGCTGGCGGCGGTGCGCGCCCGGGCCACGGCTTCCGGCTTTGCGGCGTTCCCAGTGATGGACGGGCAGGGGCGGACGGTGGGGATTTTGTCCAAGACGGATTTCCTGAAGCCCGTGCAGCGCCGGCTGATTCTGGTGGATCACAATGAGCTTTCGCAGGCGGTGCAGGGCGCTGATCAGGTGGAGATTCTTGAGATCATAGATCATCACCGCATCGGAGCGCTCACCACCCATCAGCCGATCTTGTTTCGCAACGAACCGGTCGGTTCCACCAGCACCATTGTGGCGGATTGCTTTCTACGGCACGGGGTGGAACTGCCGCCGCCCATCGCCGGGTTGTTGTTGGCCGGACTGGTGTCGGACACCTTGAATCTCACCTCGCCCACCACCACGCCGCGCGATGCGGAAGTGCTCGCCAAATTGGAGTCCGCCTCCGGGGTCAATGCGCGCGATTTCACCGAGAAACTGTTTGCCTCCGGCTCCTTGCTCACGCTCAAATCCGCGCCGCAAGCGATTACCACGGACTGCAAGGAATACGACGAGGATGGAGCGACGTTCAGCGTGGCGCAGATCGAGGAAATCGGCTTCAACCAGTTCTGGCAGCGAAAAGACGAATTGCTGGCGGCGCTGGGGGCGTATCAGCGGGAACGTGGATATTTGTTTTCCGCGCTACTGATTACGGACGTTGCGAAGCAGTGCTCGCTGCTGCTCCTCGCCGGGACGGAGGAGTTGCTTGAACATGTGGATTATCCCCGCGTGGAAGCGGGAATCTTCGAACTGCGCGAGGTTGTGTCGCGAAAGAAACAATTGCTCCCGTATTTGGCGCATTGCCTTCAGCGCATGAGAACGGAAGCGTGAGCTCAACCCCTGATTCGGGATGCATGCGCCCGGCTGCAATGCCGGATGGTCAAGCCGGCTTCCGTAGTCGTTCCAAGAAGCCCGGCCCGGTGCCGGCAAGGTCGGTCGCGCGCTGGCGGGCAAGTAATGCCCCGTAAACCCGCGCGTCCCGCGCCAGCATTTCCAATCGGCGCTGGAGCGTCTCACTCACGATTTGTCCCCCCGCCACGTCCTGCTTGTCGGTGAATGAAACGCCATAAGGCAACGACCAGGCGTAACACTGACGGGCCACGGTGCGAAGCTGGTCCGTCACCGTCAGCCCCTTTTCATGCGACGCCACCACGGTGGCGAACAACTTGCCGGCAAACTCCCGCCAAAAATAGTCCAAAAAATTCTTCAGCCCGCCGCTGATGCTGCCGTGGTAATCCGGTGTGCCGAGCAGGAATACTTCAGCGCGGTCCACGCGCGCTTGCAGGACGCCGAAGCCCGGTTGCTGATAAGCGGTGTCGGGATTGTACAACGGCAAAGCCTCGCACGATAAATCCAGGACATCCACCGTACAATCGGCGGTGCGCAGTTGCGTGGCGAGGTGCTGGATCACGACGCGGGTCACGGATTCGCGGTGCAGGCTGCCCACGACGGCAAGGACGTTCAACGATTGTTCAGGCATGCGGGCAGGTTAGGGCCGAACCGCCTGAATGTCGAACCGGACCTTCAGTCCGGGACACATCGCCAGCCATGACACTGGGGCAGGGCTTGCGAACCGTGCAATGCGCGCAGTCGCCTCATTCTGCGCGTTGGTTGGAATCGTCTCCCGCAGACCACTTGCGTCTGCGTCTGGGAGCATCCTCCGCTCGAAAATGTCACCCAATCGTAACATAACCGCAACGCGACTGTGACCGGGTCCTGCGAGATTGCGAAAAACACAATCAAGCTGTTTATGAAAACGCAGATTGGTAATGAACGAAGCCCGCACTTGGGTGGGCTGGATTTGCGGCCCGCGATCGGTGAACGCACCCTGATCGCTTGGTGTTTGGATGCAGTTCAGATTCTGGGCGACCGTTTGCCTCACTTGGAGGGTGTTGACCGGGAGGAGTATAGCCCCCAGATGTTGATGACGTTGCTGACGTACTGCTATGCGGCGGAGATTTACGGTTCAGATGATATTGAATGGGCCTGTCGAAACGATGCCGCAGTGAGCTACCTCTGCGGCAATGCGGCCCCGGATCGGGAAACTCTCTGCCGCTTTCGCCGGATCAACCGTCCGTGGATTGAAGCCTGCCTGATGTGGGTTCACGCCCGCAGGGAAGCCGGGGATTCCGCCGCGACTGAGGCCGCCGCCTCACCGCTCGCCAGCTTGACCCCGCAGGCGTACGCGGAACTCGCGGTCCTGGCGCATCGCAAACTGGAAAAGGCAATCCTGATTGATACCGCGACCAGCGATTGAACAGTCCAGCCTGCTCAATGGGACTACCGCAGGGGAATTGTATCCGTTGCGGAGTGTTGTGCCATGGGCACATTTCATGGTTCCGCATTCATCGCTCATGCCGTGCTGCGGAAACACCTCCCGCAGAGATGGCCGCCTGAGCGGGCGTGACCTTGGGCGGAATCAGGTGCGGCGTCACCGCGGCTGCGTGGATGCGATAATTTGGCTTTGTCAACGTGCGGTTGAAATTTCATGCGAGCGACAGTCGGCGGTAACACAGATGGCCCAGTGGAACACTTCCAGCGCCACTCTACGTGCCGCGGGGGGTGTTCTATCAAACTCGTCGTGACCCACACCCAAGGCGACTCGGGTGAAGCCTCCAAATTGCTAAACGACCTGTTGGTTTACGAGATGGTCCACGATCCCAGCCGCGGTTTCCTTACGGGCGGCGGCTGGACCTGGTTGCCAGCGTGCTGGCCCGATGTTTCGACGATCGGGTCGCCCCCGCTTCGCGACTTGCGTGCTGGAACAACTGCTGGCCCGGCAACGGCTATCGCTGGAGCCTTGCTTTCAGAAGCGATGCATCGTCACCGTCTTGGATTCATGTACCTTGGCCCAAGCAACGGTGGACTCCCGATCTCCATACATGGCGTTGACTGGAGCACGCTCGGGCTGGAGGTGGGAGTGGGGAGATGGGTGATCGCGCGTGCGGAGCGTCAAAGCTATGCGTTGTTGAATCCGCCCGGAACAGGTTCAGAAAGCCGCCCTTTGAGATTTTCGCCGCCGTTGCCACAAAACAAAACTTGTCAGTCTTTGGTTACTCGCAGAACATTCGCGCCAATGAATTCGAGGGCAGACTCACCCCCGGGGCGATGACGGATCATCAAACACTGGTTATCAACCGCTCTGATTCGAGAGCGGTGAATGAGTTCGACCGGCGCGCACGCGAGGGCAGGGTCAGTCGGGAGTTCTTCCTTTCAAGTTGTTGATTAACCCAATCCCTACATGAATAACTACATCAGCGAAGTTTTGGACGTGGTGGCGTGCCGCAACGCGGGCGAGCCGGAATTCCTGCAGGCCGCGCGGGAGGTGCTCGAAAGTCTCGGCCCGGTGGTCGAGCGGCATCGCAAGTATCGGGACGCGCGCATCCTGGAACGCATCGTCGAGCCGGAGCGCCAGATTGTGTTCCGCGTGGCGTGGCAGGATGACGCGGGCCGGATGCAGGTCAACCGAGGTTTTCGCGTGCAGTTCAACAGCGCCATCGGCCCGTTCAAGGGCGGCTTGCGGTTTCATCCCAGCGTCAACCTGGGCATTCTCAAGTTTCTCGGGTTCGAGCAGATTTTCAAAAACGCCCTCACCACCCTGCCGATGGGCGGTGGCAAGGGCGGATCGGATTTTGATCCGAAAGGCAAGTCGGACCACGAAGTCATGCGTTTCTGTCAGAGTTTCATGACGGAGTTGTTTCGCCACATCGGCGCCGATGCCGACGTGCCCGCAGGCGACATCGGTGTGGGCGGACGCGAGATTGGTTTTCTGTTTGGACAGTACAAGCGGCTCACGGGTGAGTTCACCGGCGTGCTGACCGGGAAGGGACTCAACTGGGGTGGGTCGCTCATTCGCCCGGAGGCGACCGGCTACGGCGCGGTTTATTTCGCCGAGGAAATGCTCAAGACGCGCGGCGATTCGCTCGCGGGCAAGGTTTGCACGGTGTCCGGATCGGGCAACGTGGCGCAGTACACCATTGAGAAGCTGCTGCAATGCGGCGCCAAACCCGTCACGCTCTCGGATTCGGACGGCACCATTCACGACCCCGCCGGATTCAACGCCGAAAAGCTCGCGTGGGTGATGGACCTCAAGAACGTGCGCCGTGGACGCATCAAGGAGTATGTGCAGAAGTTTGGCGCGACTTACCTGCCAGGGGAACGGCCCTGGTCGGTGCCCTGCGATTGTGCCTTTCCCAGCGCCACGCAGAATGAAATTACCGGTGAGGACGCCAGGGCTTTGCTCAAGAACGGCTGCAAGCTCGTTTCCGAGGGCGCGAACATGCCGTCGGCGCCAGAAGCGGTAGATGCTTATCTGCAAGCCGGCATCCTTTACGGCCCCGGCAAGGCGGCGAACGCCGGGGGTGTGGCCACGTCCGGCCTGGAGATGACGCAGAATTCCATGCGGCTCAGTTGGAATCGCGAGGAAGTGGATGAACGCCTGCACCGCATCATGGTGGACATCCATCGCAATTGCCAGGCCACCGCCGGCGAATACGGCGTCCCGGGCAATTATGTCGTGGGCGCCAACATCGCTGGCTTCGTCAAGGTGGCCGACGCCATGCTAGATCAGGGACTGGTCTGACCACGAGTGGGTCATGACAGCTCCTCGCCGACCCTTCGCCACGACTGGCCTGCCCGGGTTGGACGCGGTGTTGAGCGGGATTGAACCCGGCGACAACATCGTCTGGGAGGTGGATGCCATCGCCGACTATCAGGCGCTGGTCATTCCGTATGCCGCGGCGGCCAGGGCGGCGAATCGCCATCTGGTGTACTTCCGATTCGCGGATCACCCCGAATTGTTATCCTCCGAGTCGGGTGCCGAACGGCATGAGTTCTCCCCGGCCAGCGGCTTCGAGGCGTTCGTGCGCGGTGTTCATTCGGTGATCGAGCGGGCGGGCCCGGGAACGCTCTATGTCTTCGATTGCCTTTCGCACCTGGCGGCGACGTGGTGCTCGGACCAGAGTCTCGGCAACTTCTTCCTGCTGACCTGTCCGCGCCTGTGGGACTTGGAGACGGTGACGTATTTCGGGCTGTATCGGGACCGGCACTCGGCCTATGCCCTCGAACCGATCCGCCACACCACGCAATTCATGCTGGATGTGTTTCAACTGGACAACCGCCTCTACATCCGCCCGGTCAAGGTGCAGCATCGTTCCCGCGACGTGATGAATACGCTCCACGTTCGCAGCGGCGAAGCGTTTCTGCCGGTGAAGGAAAGCGCGAGGCTCGCGCCCATCCTCTCCCACACCCAATGGCCGCGGCTGCAAAGCGACCGCCGGGTCGGCTACTGGCGACGGCTGTTCCGCGACGCGGAAACCGTGGTCGAGGAAACCCGAACTGGCCAAGGCCCGCCCGAGCGCCGCGAGGAAATTCTGCGCCGCGTGCGCTGGGCGTTGCGCGTGCATCGTTCCGGTATCGCGCCACTGGTGGAGAAGTTTCTCACGCTCGAAGATTTTCTCGCCATCCGTGACCGCATGATCGGGATCGGCTCCGTCGGCGGCAAGACGCTGGGCATGTTGGTGGCGCGCGCCATCCTGCGCGAGCGGGACCCCGAATTGTCCTCCCGACTGGAAGTGCATGACTCCTTTTTCGTTGGGGCCGAGGTGTTCATATCCTTTCTCGTCGAGAACCAGGTCTGGTGGTTGCGCGAACAACAGAAGAAGCCGGAGAGTTTTCTGCAAGGGTTGGCAGAGGGGCGCAAGCGAATTCTCGGCGGACGCTTCCCGGCGGGCATCCTCGAGCAATTCGAGGGGATGCTGGATTACTTTGGTGAATCGCCCTACATCGTGCGCTCCAGTTCCATCCTCGAGGACGCGCGGGGCAACGCTTTCTCCGGCAAGTACGAAAGCGTCTTCGTCGCCAATCGTGGTTCGCGCGAGAAACGCAAACAAGCCCTGCTGGATGCCGTCCGGCAGGTCTATGCCAGTGTGCTGGACGAGGAAGCGTTGCTGTATCGCAAACGCCGCGGATTGCTGGAGAGCGAGGAACGGATGGCCCTGCTGATCATGCGGGTTTCCGGCGCGCCGTACGGCCAGTATTACTATCCACAGGCCGCCGGTGTGGGTCTCTCGTTCAATCCTTACGTGTGGCACAAGGACATTGATGCGCAAGCCGGCGTGGTGCGGCTGGTCTTTGGCCTGGGCACGCGCGCGGTGGACCGCAGCGATGACGATTACACCCGGTTGGTGGCTCTCAACGCACCGGATCGCCGCCCCGAGGCGGACTTCGACGACGTCTGCGAACATTCGCAGCGGCGCATGGACTGCCTCGATCTGCGCGAAGGCAAATTTGTTTCGCTTCCGTTTCAAGACGTCATCGCCCACGGCGCCGAGTTCCCCCTGGAGCTCTTCCTGACCCGCACCGCGGAGAACTTTCCCTTGATCACTTTTGACCGGTTGCTGGCGGAGACACCCGTCGCGCGTGATTTGCGCCGGATGCTCGAATTGCTGGAATCGGCCTACGAGCATCCCGTGGACATCGAGTTCACGTTGAACTTTCTCCCGGACGGCTCGTATCGCATTCATCTGCTGCAATGCCGGACGTTTCAGATTCGCCGCGAGACCGGTGGCATGTTCCCGGCCATGACCACTGCGCAAGCCACGCTGCTCGACGCGCACGGGGCGGTGATCGGTGTCTCGCGTGAACAACCGCTGCGCCGCATCGTTTATATCGTCACGGAAAGATACGCCCAGCTACCGGAGCAGGGACGGCACGCCGTGGCGCGATTGATTGGTCAGCTCAACCGTTTGCATCCCGCCGATGATCGTGGTCTTATGCTGATCGGTCCGGGCCGCTGGGGAACGCACAGCGCGTCGCTCGGGATTCCCGTGTCGTTCACCGAAATCAGCCGCGCCTCCGTGGTGTGCGAAGTGGTGGCCATGCATGATTCCCTGGTGCCGGATGTCTCGCTGGGCACTCACTTCTTCAACGACCTGGTTGAGCACGACATGCTCTACGTGGCGTATTTTCCGAAAAAGGCCGGCAACCAAATCAACGGTGACTGGTTTTGCAGCGCGCCGAACCATCTGCTCGAACTGGTTCCCGAGGCCGCCGCGCTGACGGACGTCGTGCGCGTCATAGACTGCGCCGACGCCGGGCAAACTGTCTGGCTGCGCGCCGACACCACCGAACAACGGGCACTGGTGTTCCTGCGTTGAACGGAAACCTTGGCCAAGCGGGAGACTTTGCAATCACACCAGAGTTGCCCTCAGCTTTGTTCCAAAGTCCAGGACCAGCCGTTGGGGTTGGTCAGTTCCCGAAATTCGAAAGACGGAAATCCGAGTGGCAATGGCGCAAGAACCGCAGCCGCGTAACGCCGGTTTTCCAACCGGCGCGGATGCCGACAGGAAAGCCGGCGTGACCCACAAACTGATTCGCGGCAACCAGTGGTTGCGCCACTGGACGCGGGGCTACTTCACAGAGCGCGACAACTTCCACCAACTATGGTTATCAACCACGGCCGGCCAATTTACGTCTGGCCAATCGCCCGTCCACACGGGTAATCTCCCCGACAGCAACCTCCTACGTAACATGAGCGCCGCACCTCCCACCCGGCCCAGTCTGCTGTTGCGCCTGCGCGATGCAGAGGACGCCGAGGCATGGAGTGAATTCGTCCGGCTCTACACCCCGCTGGTTTTCGGCTATTGCCAGCGCCACGGATTGCAGGAGGCCGATGCGGCGGACGTCGCCCAGGAAGTCATGCGCGTGGCGGCTGGCGCGATGCCGGAGTTTCAGTATGATGCGGCGCGCGGCAGATTCCGCGGCTGGATGCTCCAAACCACCCGCCATCGGCTGCACAAATTCTTCGCCCGCCAGCGACGCGCCCCCCAGACTGCCAGCGAAACCACCATGGAACGCTTTCTCGACGGCGAACCCGGCGCGGATGAACAGGCCCGGTGGGAGGAGGAATATCGCCAGCGCCTGTTCGATTGGGCGGCGGAAAAGGCGCGGGCGGAATTCCAGCCGGCGACCTGGGACGCCTTCTGGCTTACGGCAGTGGATGCAATTTCCGTGAAAGAAGTGGCCGGGCAACTGGGAATCTCCATTGGGGCGGTCTATATCGCCCGCAGCCGGGTGATTGCCCGGTTGCGGGAATTGATCGAAACCGTCACCGATGAACCGGTCACCACTTTGGAGACGTAAACTGAATGTCCGCAACCTGCCCAGCCACCGAGCAGTTGGCCGCCGCCCTGCGCGGGAATCCCTCGCCCGCGACCGAAGCGGAACTGGCGGCGCATCTGGCGGAATGTCCAGTATGTCAGCGGCGCTTGGAGGAACTCGCCGGTGGTTCCGGCTGGTTGGATGCCAGGGCAAAAGCTCACGCCACCGCCGATCGGCTCAAGCCCGCTTCCCTCGACCAGGCCATGCGGGCGCTGGAATCCCAAACACCCGGCCTGGAACGCGAAGCGCCGTCGCCGCCCACGCTCGATTTCCTGCTGCCGTCCGACCAGCCCGGCGCGCTCGGCCGATTCGGTCCTTACGAAGTCCTCGCCTTGGTGGCCGCCGGCGGCATGGGCATCGTGCTCAAAGCACACGACCCGGGACTCAATCGCATCGTCGCGCTCAAGATTCTGCCGCCGGCACTGGCGGCAAACTCGCTGGCTCGCGCCCGGTTCATTCGCGAAGCCCGCGCGGCGGCAGCCGTGGTGCATGAACACGTCGTGCCGATTTATGCCGTGGATGAATTCGCCGGCCTGCCGTACCTCGTGATGCAATTCATCGTGGGCCGGACGCTGGCCGAACGGATCAAGGCTTCGGGCCGGTTGCGATTGGAGGAGATCCTCCGCATCGGCGCACAGACTGCCGACGGGCTGGCCGCCGCGCACGCGCAAGGCCTCATTCATCGCGACGTGAAACCGGGAAACGTCCTGCTCGAAAACGGTGTCGAGCGGGTGAAACTCACCGACTTCGGCCTCGCCCGGGCCATGGATGATTCATCCTTGAGCCGCGAAGGCTACATTGCCGGCACGCCGGAATACATGTCGCCGGAACAAGCGAACGGTCAACCCGTGGATGTGCGCGCCGACCTGTTCAGCTTCGGCTGCGTGCTCTACGAAATGGCGACGGGCATTTCGCCCTTCCGCGCCGAGAAACCGTTGGTGGCGATGCGCCGCGTGTGTGACGAAGAACCGCCCGCAGCACATACGTTGAACTCCAAAATCCCGGAGTGGCTCGGGCAATTAATTCAGCGCTTGATGGCCAAGGACGCCGCCGCGCGCCCGCAGACCGCAGCGGAAGTCGCGACGGAACTCGGTCGCCGCCTGGCGGCATTGCAGCAAGGCGCGGGGGCGCATCTGCTGGTTCGCGAAGCGCCGGTGTCACCCACCCGGAGATTGAACCCGCTGCTTTGGCCGGCTTGGGCCGCCGTGCTGGCGCTGACATTCGCCCTGGTGTGGGTTGCGTTCCTGAAGCCAAAGCCTGAATCTGCTGCCCGCGATCCCTCACTGGCAACCCCGGCGAATCAATCCAGCGCGCTCTTTGTCATTCCCGCAACGGGCGACACTCCGGAGCAAGGATTCGCTTCGCTGGCCGACGCGATCGCGGCGGCGAGAGATGGCGCTGTTATCGAATGTCACTTCAACGGCCGGCAACGCGTGGCGATGGTGCGTGGAAACGAAAAAGCGCTGATCCTGCGGGCAGGCGAAGGTTTCGCGCCAATCCTGGTGCCGGCGACGGATGGCGAAATGATCCTGTTCACCCACGCTCCGCTGGTGCTGGAAGGGTTGACGCTGTTCACCCAGTCAATGCTTCCACCCGGCACGGGACGCCGCGGCGACGGGAATCACGGCCGCGGAGCGATCATGATCGTGGAAGACGCTCCTTTCCTGGCGGCACACTGCCGGATTGAGGTTGCTACCAGCACGTCCACCGAGTTCCCCACGTCCTCATTCTTGTCCCTAGTGAGCACACCGGCGGCCCGGTTTTTCCATTGCGAGTTTGCTTGCGGAGAAACCTTTGCCTTGGGCTGGAGGGTGCGTCCTCGTGCGGAGTCGCGGGAGTCCGCCGATCACTTGTGGATGCAGGAAAGCATCGCCGTGGGCAACCTGATCCTCGTGAGTCCTCGCGGGCGGCAACCCCTGCGGCTCGACCTGGCGCAAAACACCCTAAGTGGCGAATCACCGCTTGCGATCTGGGAGCCGTTTCCCGGTCAACCGCTGCAAGTGATCGCCAATGCCAACGTGTTCTCCGTGGACACCTTGGTCAATCCAATCGCGCGGGCGAGCAGCGCGGCACCGGAGACCTTGTTGAGATGGCAAGGCCGGTCCAATGTTTACTCTGTCCAGACCTTTGCCCGCTTCAGCCCGGCCGTGAACGGCTTCGACGACTGGCTGGCCAGCAGCGCAGTGGCGGAAACCAATTCACTGTCCGCCCAACTGGGCGTCAGGGCGCGTTTGACAAGCTTGACCGAACGCACTCGCGAAACCGAAGCGGCGGCTCTGGCTTTGACCGCCGAGGAACTGGAACGTCTCAAAGCCCAAGGCTGGACCTCACCCCAACCTCCCGGTGCCGACCCGCAAAAGACCGGTCCGGGCAAGCCTTACCACGAATGGCGGAAAAGTCCCGCATACGCAGAATGGCTGAAACTGGTCCGCGAACACGTGCCGCAAATCGCGGCGGGCCGGTAAGCGAGACCGCCGGAGCGCGGACAGCCTTGTCCGCATGAATCCCGGGACAGGGCAGGCAGGGGAATGATCAGCAGGGGAATGGAGTTCAGTTACTTGCCGATTCCTCCCACGGGTTTTTGGCTGCGCGCCTTCGTTTCTACCTGCCATGAGACTATGGACGCGGAAGCGACATGAATGTCGCGCCCCGGGAGCGCGGGCTTCAGCCCGCGTCAATGTCCGAAGTCGTGGCACGACCGAATTCTCAATGCACATCCTGCCAAAATTTGCGGTTGTCCCCCTCCCCTATCAGCTGGCTTCACATATAATTGCAGATTCCCTGAAAGGTTCTCCTGCGAGAGGGGAATCTTATGGCAGAGTCGGGATTCGGTTGGCGGGATTCCCACATGCGCCATGGGATGGTCATCCATGGTTCTTGTGGGGCGGAAATCGCGGTCAACAAAGCGTAACCGGACAGAAGTGAAGCAAATCAACAGCCTGGAATGAATATGAACAACTGCAATTCGATCGCAAATGCCCTCAGCGTCTGGATTTTCACGACCGCACGAACCCTCACTCGTGCAGCCGGCCGGAGCATGCTTCCGGGACTGGCGTTGGCGCTGCTGCTGGCGGCGGGCGCCGCGCGGGCGGAGGTGTTGACCGCCACCACGGCGCAGGAATTACAGAATTACCTCACAACGGCTGCTGGCAATGGGGAAGACAACACGATCTACATCGCCGCCGGGTATTACGCCGGCAACTTTAACTACAACAACACCGATCCCAACAGCTATAGCTTGACCCTCCAGGCCGCATCGGACGCCGCGAATAACGAAATCACTCTGGATGGCGGGGGCGGCGGGCGCGCCTTGAGCATTACCAGTGTCGGTCCCGGCAAGATCACCGTCATAGGCCTCACCTTTTCGCGCAACTGCGGCTCCACCACCGTCGGAGCGTTGCGCATTGTGGGCCCTTCCAACGCGGACATAGAAGTGGAAGATTGCCGCTTCCTGTCCCCGGCCGGCACGATGGGCATGGGGTTGGAAATTACTTCAGGAAAGAATGCCATCGTGAAGAATTGCACCGTCATTGGCACAACCGACGTTGGCACCAGCGGGACGGGCATTGCCATCTCCGGTGTGACTGGCAACGTCAGAGTCGAGAATAGTGTAATCAATTCTAACGTTGACAATGGGCTTCGTATAACTGGCGCAGACACAATCGTCCTTTCGAAGAACATGTTAAGCCATAACTCCGGCCATGGCTCCCTCGGAGGTGGCGCCCACTGCCAGGGCCGTGCAATCACCTTGAAGGACAATCTCTTCAGCCACAATGTTGAAAAATCCTTCGGTGGATTCGGGGGCGGCGGGGGTGGAGGTGCTTTTTGTAACGGCACAGAATTGGAGATCACAGGCAATCATTTTACTGGCAACCGCGTTCTACGCTATGCCGGTGGAACTGGTGGTGGAGGCGGGCTCTTATGTTTTGGGGGAGAGAATGTGATTTCGGGCAATGTCTTTTCAGGGAACTCCAGCGGAAACTCGGGAGGCGGGGTGTTTTGCGGAGGGACGACGACGTTTACTGACAATGTCGTTGAAGGAAACCATGGCGATATAGAAGGCGGCGGTGTTTATTGTTCCGGCATTCTTACATTCACCGGGAATACCTTCCGGACGAATTCAGCAAGCGGCAGCGGTGGTGGCGCCTATTGTTCCGGGCCACTGGTGCTCGAAAACAACAGCTTCACCGGCAATTCAGCGAGCTTGGGCGCCGCCGCCGCCACAGGTGGCGGTGGGGTTTACAGTGTTGCTTCCAGCGCCACAATCCGACTGCGTGCGAATACCTTCAAGCAGAACGCTGCCATTGCCGGTGGGGGCATCCATGCCGCGGGTCCAACCATCATCTTATTGGGCAACCTGGTGGTGAAGAATTCGCAATCCAGCGCCAGTTCCCAGGGCGGTGGCATTTGGGTGAACCCGACGGCGGCTTTCTACATGATCAATAATACGGTCACCGGCAACTCTGCGACGGGCAGCGGTGGCGGGGTGGCTTTTGGGTTTAACGGCGTGAATTCGGCCAATGTCCATAACAACATCATCTGGGGCAACTCCGCCAACATTAGCGGCGGGGACGTGAGGCTGTCTGGCTCGGGCAACAACAAGGTGTTTTCACACAATAACGTGAGCGACATGGAAGGGGTGTGGGACACGTCCACCGACAACCTGGATGATGCACCTCAGTTCTTCGATCCCGTCAGTGGGGATTACCACATCCAAGACTCCTCGCCGTGCAAGAATGTTGGAGTCAATGCTGCGCTGGAGGTGCCGGACTTGTTTAACCTGGATACGGACTTGGACGGCGAGCAGCGCACCTTTCCGTCCTCCGGCTTCCCGCTTTTCGGCAGAGTGGATTTGGGCTGCTATGAATTCTCGACTGCCGCCAAACATCCGGCTGACGAGAACGGCGATAACGTAATCACGGAAGACGAATACAACAATTATGCTGCCGCCTGGAAGAGCGGCGATGCTTGGACCACAGGACCGGATCCGATCTCAGCGGAGTACGTGACGCGTGCGGGTTACTTGAAGGCCAACGGTGGCAACTACATCAACGACGGCAGCGCCCGTCCGGTAAACTGGAAGGTGGCGCCTTAAGCACCGGGAACCCGAAACTCCAAAAAAGGTTCTCCTGTGTTAAGGACCATTTCCATCCTGGGCGAGCGCTTCGGCGAGCGGATAGCTGCCGGGTTTCCCCGCTCCCTGAACCTCGTAGCAGCGGATATGAGTCCGCTTCAGTTGATGACTGGATGTAAAGTCACGGCTGCGCCACGTCGTCGGTTGCGGTTTCTTCCCGATGCGGCGTGCCTTGCGTGGTCGCTCTTGTTGCTTTCCCCCTTCATCGCCACCGCGCAGACCGATCCGCCTCCCGTCTCGTATGTGCGCTCGTTTATCAATGATGTGCCGGACCAGCCCGGCGTGACTGTCTCAGTCTATGGGGCAGCGGGTGTTGCCAGTTTTACCATTGAGGAAAGGCTACCCAACCCCGCCACGGCGCGGGACATCAGCGATGGCGGCGTCTATCTGGCCGAGCAAAACGTGATCCGCTGGGGGCCTTATTCCGACATGGAATCCGTCAGCGTGAGCTATCGCCTGACCGGCTTGCCGGCGAGTTATCCGGTGGACGGCGGTGCGTGGATGGATGGTCAATGGTATTTCTCGCCGGGCGTCACGCTGGTGACGGTGCTGCCGGCTACGTCTGACGAAGAATTGGCAACTCCGCCGGAGCGGGTGGCGACGCCTGAATTCGATCCAGTCGGTGGAGGTAACGTCCCGGTGGCTGTGACGATTTCCTGCGACACAGAAGACGCGGTCATTTACTACACCACGGACGGGAGCTTGCCGACAGACGACGGTTCAGGGAGTTCGACGCTTTACACGGGTGCCGTGCCTCTCGAAACGGCGGGCGTTATCCGCGCCGTGGCTTTCAAGACCGACTGGACGCGGAGCATGGCGAGCGTGGCGTATTACGGACCGACCGCCCCACCGGCGGATGCGGCCGTGGCGCGGAGTGTGACGGGAAATTCGACTGCCTCGCCGCAGGTGGCGTTGAATGTGGCCCCGGGCCTGAGTGCGCAGTGTGTTGCCGTCACGGAAACGCTCCCGCCAGGGGTCCGCGCAGAGTCCGTGACCGAGGGCGGCTATTACGACGAACTCAAGCATGTGGTGCGGTGGGGGCCATTCGTGGGAACGATCCCGGAGTCATTGAGCTATACGGTTCAGGCACCGCCGGGAAATTATCCGGTGAGCGCGGCGTGGAGCGTGGACGGCGTGAGCGCAAGCGAGGAGGGAGCCACAAGTCTAATCGTGGTTGGACCGACGGCGGATCTGGCCTCCCCGCCGCTGCGGATGCCGACCCCCCGGATTGATCCGGCGATAGCGTCCATCGCGCAGGGAGGTTCCGTGACGGTGGAAATTTCCTGTGCGGATTCGACGGCGCAGATTCGCTACACCTTGGACGGGAGCCTGCCGACCGAGAGTTCGACGCTTTACACACCGGACGAGACACACTTGACATTCTCCGAGCGAATCACGTTACGGGCGGTGGCGTTTCCACCGGCCGGTTCAACTGATTTGTCGAGCATGGCGGCCGTGGGCGAGTATGCACTCGAGGTCATCACCCCTGAGGTTATGATGGATTACAGCGTCTCGGGAGAAGGGGGTTTTTCGCCGACAATCGTGAACACCGTTGCGCCAGGAGACGCGGTGGATTGTTACGCCGTGGTGGAAACCATTCCTTATGGGTTGTTGACTTCTGAATTGTCGGGAGATGGAAATTGGGATCCGATTGCCAGCGAGATCCGGTGGGGCCCGTATTTGGATCATGCCGAGCGGGAGTTTTCATACAATATCGAAGGGGCCTCAGTATCGTTCCCATTATCGGGGCGGATCAGCGTCAACGGCTATTCCGTAGCGACCACCGACGCGGCCATGGTGCAAATTGACGAGAATTCCACCGGATCGGAACCCGTCACAGATCTGGCCGCCTGCGCGACCATTCATCTGAGCTACAATGTGAACATCAACCCCGCTCCCGGGATCATCACCGTGACCTCAGCCTCCGGCACCGTGAATTGGGGCGACGGAACCACCACAGCCATCACCACGCCCGCAATGACGCTCCAGAAGGCATACAGTGTTCCCGGGACTTATGACATAGTCATTTCAGCCCATTGGGAAGGACACAATAGCGCCGGGGTCACCAAGACTGGTCATGCGACAAACGTGAGGAAGCCTGATCAGATTCAAGTGGTCACCGACTGCGTGGCACCGCAAATCGTGACCCAACCCTACGATCAGGCGGTGCTGGTCGGGTCCAATGTGTTATTCACCGTGAGCGCCTCAAGTTCGGTGCCCATGGGTTACCAGTGGTATTTCAACGAGACATTCCCCATTGTCGGCGCGCGCGCTTCGTCGCTGGCGCTGCCCGCCGTTCAAGCGCCCTCAGCCGGCACGTATTTGGTGATCATCACCAATGTGTTTGGCAGTGTTATCAGCGACAGCGCAACGCTCACCGTAGTAACACCCCACTCGACCGGTGCAACCATAGGATCCGATGGGAGCATTTCCTTCACCTTTAAGACCCTGCCATACACCTCGAGCCGGATTTGGGGGGCAACGGAGTTGAGACCTCCGATCGAGTGGCAACTCTTGGCCACAGTCATTTCCGACGCCAATGGAGACTGCACGTTCGTGGATGACGAAGTGGCTGACTTTCCGGCCCGATTCCTAACCATCACAACGCCATAGCCCGAAACGAGCGCGCTGGTCCAGCCAAACGGCAATTGTTCCCACGAGGAGTCGCACGAACCAACGTAAATTATCTTTCTGGCGGATGCGGATGAGGTTCTTCATTCAAGCGACTCGGAACCAATCTGCACGTCTGCGTCAGGCAAGAGGGTGCGTCGCAAGAAGTCAACCACGCCAGGAAACTTCTCAACGCAAGTGAATTCCGCGCGCAGCCGCATTCTGGGGGGCATTCACTTTCAATTTGCGAGCGAACAGGCCGCGCACAGCGGAGAAGCCATCGGCCGGTTCGTTGCCAGAAACTGGCTTCTGCCAAACGAAACACTGCCTCGCCTGGTCATGGAACGGTTCAGCGACGGGAGACTGGCGATCCGAATCCACGGGCCTCCGGGCATCGCCTATGACCTTGAGCGCACGACCGATTTTCGGTCCTGGGCCTTGGAATGGTCGGGCGTTGGCCGCCCCGGTGGTGAAGCGGTCTTTGTGTCTGTGGAGGTGCAAGGAGCCGCGTTCTTTCGGTTGGTGACGCCTGAGCAGGATTGAGTTGCTTTCTCGGACAATATCCCATCGGGCAGTGGCGGGACCGTCACCATTTCAAGTCGCCGCTTGCCGACGTCTTGTGAAAGCCTATGCTCCTGCCCGTGAAGCGAAGACGCTTTCTTCAGTCGCTGCCTGCTACCGCCGCCGGCTTGCCGCTGGTTGCCAGTTCTGTCGCTTGGGCCGATGAGATTGCGTCGGCTCCCAAGCTGCAAACGGTGCGCGGCGGTTTTGCGCTGGATGAAAACCGGGCGCGTTTCTTTTCCAAAGCGGTGAAGTCGCCATTCAAGGTGATGGTGATTGCGGATACGCACCTGTTTCGTGATGACGAGCGGGGCGAGCTTTTTCGTCCCTACAGCGCGCGGATGGCCCGAGCGTATAACCAGACGCGCCACTTCAAGACCGGCGAACCCACCAATCCCGAGGCCGGTCTGGTGGAAGCCTTGCGCCTGGCCAAGGAGGCGAAAGTGGAACTCGTCGCGTTGGTGGGCGACATGGTGAGTTTCCCATCGGAGGCAGCGGTCGAGTGGCTTGCCGAGCGATTGACGGAAGCAGCGTTGCCCTATCTTTACGTGGCCGGAAACCATGACTGGCATTACGAGGGGATGGAAGGGGCATTGGAGAACTTGCGATGGACGTGGATCGAAAAGCGATTGCGGCCGCTGTATCAGGGCCAGAATCCCCTGATGGCGGTGCGCGAAGTCAATGGCGTGCGGTTCGTGGCGCTGGATGACTCGCACTACGAGATTCTGCCGGAGCAACTGGAGTTTTATCGGGCGCAGGTGCGGAGCGGACAACCGTTGGTGTTGTTGGTTCATATCCCGCTTTACGCCCCGGGCCGATCAGTGGGCTACGGGTGCGGCCATCCGCAGTGGGGCGCGGCTACGGATCGGAACTTTGAACTGGAGCGTCGTCCGCGCTGGCCACCAGCGGGTCACACGGAAGTGACGATGACCTTTCATCGGGAGGTGTTCAGCACGCCCAACCTGCTGGGCGTATGCGCGGGCCATATCCATCGCTCTTCACTGGACGTGCTGGATGGCATCCCGCAGATTGTCACCGATGCAAACGCGACGGCGGCATACCTGCTCGCCGAGTTTCTTCCAGCAGTCGGATGAGTGTGTGACAACCAATTTGGATCAAAAGGGTCGGGAGACTGTGTTGGCGGCGACCAGCACCGGTTGGCGGTCTGTTATCCAAGTTGTCGTCCGCCTGGGCCAACTTCTCATCGTGTGAGATTCACTCCAAGCCACAGCAAACCATGAAAAACAAATCTTCACCAGCGTCTCTGAATCGTCGCGCCTTCGTTCGTCGCGGGCTGGCGGTTCTGACTACTGTTTCCATCGTGCCCGGTTATGTGTTGGGCTTGCGCGGTCAGACACCGCCCAGCCGGCGACTCAACCTCGCGGCGCTCGGCATGGGTGGTCGCGGAGGACAGATCGCCGGCATGTTCCGGTCGCAAAACACTTTGGCGGTGTGCGACGCGGACGCGCGCCAGGCGGAGAATGGCCGCAAGCACTACGGGGCAGCGCCGTTCTATCAGGATTACCGGCGTCTGCTGGACGATCATGGGAAGTCGCTCGATGGGGTGGTCATTGCCTCGGCGGACAACACCCACGCCATGCTCGCCACGGCGGCGATGAAGCGCGGCAAACACGTTTTCTGCGAAAAACCGCTCACGCGCACCATCGGCGAGGCGCGGGCGTTGCGGGCCCTGGCGGAGCAGCAGAAAGTCATCACGCAGATGGGCAACCAGGGACATTCCTCGGATCGCATCCGCGACGTGTGCGAGTGGATTTGGGATGGCGCGATTGGCCGGGTTCACACGGTTCATGCCTGCTGCGGGAGCAACTACAGCCGGATTGAGCAACTGCCGCTGCTGGCGGAGCGTCCGCCCGTGCCGCCGGAGTTGAACTGGGACTTGTGGGTGGGGACAGCGCCCTTCCAACCCTATGCGCCCATGTATCTCAACGGGAAATGGCGGGGCTGGTCGGCCTTTGGCAGCGGCGTCATCGGGGATTGGGTCTGTCACGTGGTGGACCCGGCTTTTTGGGCGCTGGACATGGGAGCGCCCGCCGCTCTGATGGCAGAAGTCAAGGGCTATGATCCCGCCAGGCACGGCGCGACCTTCCCGCCCGGGACCAAGATCACCTACGAGTTTCCCGCCAAAGGCGCGCGCGGCCCGGTGAAATTGATTTGGTATGACGGCATTGAACGCCCGCCGCATCTGCCGGAGTTGGGGAAGGGAAATGCAGTGCCCGGCACGGGCGCTATGATCGTGGGTGATGGCGGAGTAATCCTGCACGGCTCGCATGGTGCCGGCAACGCGCAGATTCTGCCGGAGGAAAAGATGGCTGCTTACCAGCGGCCGGCACAGAAACTCCGCCGGGTGCACGGCTCGCACGCGGACGATTGGTTTGACGCTATTCGCGAAGGTCGGCCGGCAGGATCGAACTTCACCTACGGCGCCGCATTGACCGAAATTGCCTTGCTCGGCGTCATCGCACTGCGCTTTCCGGGGCAGCGATTGGAATGGGATGCCGCGGCGATGCGTTTCCGCAATTCGTCCGAAGCGAACCGTTTAGTAAATCCGCCCGCGCGGCAACTGACGGCTTGAGGGTCTCACGAGGAAATCGTGATGGCGCTGGCGGACTTGACGGCTGGCGATTGGAGCGCGCGGTATGAGCATGGTCCGTTTGGGGATGGGACACTGTGTCCTGTTTTGGGTCGCAATGTGCGACGGAGCAAAGCTAATCACACGCCTAAATCGAGTGGCAAGAATCCTGCCTTCGGGAACGCTAAAGGAAGCACTGTCCAGCAACCGTAGGCTGACACAATGCGACAACCAATTACGCCATGAACCTGGTAACGACAACCCACCCGCAGCCAATGCGGGCGCGCAGGGCATTTGCGCTGGCTGAAGTCCTCGTGACGGTGGCCTTGCTGGCGATCATGTTCGTCACTCTTTATTTGGGCATGTCCTCTTCATTTGCCGTGACGCGGCTTTCCCGGGAGAACCTGCGGGCCACGCAGATCATGCTCGAGCGGGTGGAAGGCATCCGGCTCTACAACTGGAATCAATTGTGTTACAGCAACATGCTGGCCACCAACTTCACCACCTATTACTACCCGTTTGCCACCAACGATCAGTCCAAAGGAATTGCTTACCAGGGAACGATGGTCGTGGCGCCGGCCAATCTAAATCCCACGGCCAGCTACGCCAATGACATGCGCGCCATCACGGTGTCGGTTTTTTGGACCAACAGCAATGGCGGGGACACGCAGATTGTGCGACGACGCAGCATGACCACCTACGCAGCGCGCAATGGCGTCCAGAATTACGTCTATAACAATTGACCCGGCGCTCCGGATATGAAACTCCATTTGTCCTCTGCTCCAGCGTTCCGGCGCGGTCGGTGCGCAGGTTTGAGCCTGCTGGAAATGCTCGTGGCCATGACCATCTCCACCCTCGTCATGGCCGGCGTTGGATCGGTGACCATCTTTACGGCCCGCAGTTTCGTGGCTTTGGGCAACTATGCCGATCTGGACGAGGCCAGCCGCAATGCACTGGACGTCTTGAGCCGGGACGTGCGGCAGGCACGTGCGGTGACCGCGCACACGCCTCAGAAGCTCACGCTCCTGGCCAATGACAACAGCACCTTGACCTATACGTACAATCCCTCGACCAGCCAGTTAACCCGGCAGAGCGCCAGCAGCACCACCGTGTTGCTCGAACAATGCGACTTTCTCAAATTCAATATTTACCAGCGCAATCCCTCGAACAACTGGACTTGGTATCCGGTGCAGTCGGACGTCTCCACCGCCAAACTGATAGACGTAAGCTGGCGTTGTTCACGCCAGATTCTGGGCCAGAAGGTCAATACCGAGAGTGTACAAACCGCCAAAATTGTAATCCGCAACTAACCTCTCAATCCCGTAGCTTTGTTTATGAAAACGCTCACTTGTTCATCCTCCCGGCAACAGGGCGGCATTCTGGTCGCCGGACTGGTCGTCGCTTTCATCATTGGGGCCACCCTGGCGGGGTATATGGTCATGACCCAAAGCCAGAATACCTCGGTGGTGCGGTCGCAGGTTTGGAACAGCGCGATTGCGCTTTCCGAGGCGGGCGTCGAAGACGCGCTGGCGATGATCAACAAGTACAACGCCAACTTCGACCAACTTCAGGCATGGACGAACAGTGCCTCCCTCTCGGCGGACAACTGGACCGCCATTGCGGGCAATGTTTATTACGTCCGCCGTTACATTGGCAACAACTACTATGATGTTTATGTCACCAACGCCAATAATACGCCCACCATTTACTCCGCCGGGATGGTTCATTGGAGTTACTCCTATGCGTCCGCGCCGTTGGGTTTCCTGGCCAATGTCAACGGCGTTTCGCCCTCCTCCGGCACGACTGTGAGCCGCAAGTTGGAAGTCCGCACCAAGATTGATCCTTTGTTCAATGTCGCGATGGCCGCCGAAAAGACGATCAATCTCAACGGCAACAATATCATGACCGATAGTTTTGACTCCGCCGACCCGGATTTCAGCGACAACGGCAGCTACCCAACGGGCATGCCCAACAAGACCAAAGCCGGCGGCGATGTCGTATCGAACGATACCATCATCAACACTCTCAATGTGGGCAACGCCAAGATCAAAGGTGTGGTCAAGACGGGGCCCAAAGGCACGATCAGCATCGGTCCGAACGGATCCGTGGGCGACCGGGCGTGGGTGGAAGGGGGGAGCAAAGGGATTCAGCCCGGACATTCGGCCGACGACATGAACGTCCTCTTCCCCATCCCCACGGCGCCCGAGGTCAGTTATTACACACCACCGTCCGGGACGGTGGGTGGCGTGTACTACAATGCCATACTGGGCAATCAGAATTATGTCCTCGGAAGCATGGGGGCCGGCACGTACAGAGTATTGGTCACCGGCAACGCTACATTAAAGGTCACGGGCAACATCAACCTGACAGGCAACGACATTATTCGCATCGCCACAAACGCATCGCTGAGACTCTACATGGCGGGCAGCTCCGCCAAGATTGCGGGCAATGGCATCGTGAATGAGAACGGAAACGCTGCCACCTTCTATTACTTCGGCTTGGCGTCGAACCAGAGTCTGGACTTCGCCGGCAATGCCTCTTTCACCGGCGTCATCTACGCGCCTGCCACCAACTTCGCGCTTGGTGGCGGTGGCAGTGATACGTATGACTTTGTGGGGTCCAGCGTCACCAAGACCGTTAAAATGAACGGTCACTTCAACTTCCACTACGATGAAAACCTGAAGCGTGTGGGTATGGGCCGAGGCTACATCCCCACCAAATGGGAGGAAGTGCGTTAATGCCGGAATTTTCACACTCCGCATCAATGGCTGACTGACTGGAGCACCGGTCTGTGACCGGCTTAGGTCCTTCCGACTGCGACAAGTACTGCCACAAACAAATCGCGCAACAAGGTAGGGCGCGTCATTCCGTGCGCGCCATCTAGCAAACGGAAGGCAGACTGTGGCGCGCACGGAGTGACACGCCCTACCGATCCCGAGGGCAGGTCTTCAAAATCCTGAGTCCGCGTACCAATTGGTCGCAGCCCGGCGCACCGTTCGGTTGGTTCGTGCCGGGTGTGAAAATTGTTCGACTGGGGCATTAACCCAAGCCTGTCGGGACGATCCATTAGCGCCGGGGGACATCCCGGCGAGTCTCTCCCATCGAGAATTCGCGGCCTGTGAAGTCGGCGCGAAGCTGTTTCAAGGTGATGGACTTCCTGTGTGTAATTGGCTCAGAAATGTGCTTGCCCTGGATTCTGGTTTGGCCAATATCGGTCATCAACAACGCAATAAACCCTGATTCAATTTCATTTTATGGGACGCATCTATAACAACATCGTGGAAACTGTGGGACGCACTCCGCTGGTGCGTTTGAATCGCGTGACGGCCGGACTGCCGGCCACCGTGTTGCTCAAGTGCGAATTCTTCAATCCGCTCGGCAGCGTCAAGGACCGCATTGGCCAATCCATGATTGAAGACGCCGAGCGGCGCGGCGTGCTTAAGCAGGATACGGTGATCATTGAACCGACCAGCGGCAACACCGGCATCGCGCTGGCGTTTGTAGCGGCGGCCAAAGGGTATCAACTCATTTTGACCATGCCGGAAACGATGTCGCTGGAGCGGCGCACGTTGCTGGCCATGTTGGGAGCGAAGCTGGTGTTGACGCCGGGCACGGAGGGAATGAAAGGCGCCATTGCCAAGGCCGAGCAATTGGCCCGGGAAACGCCCAACTCGTGGATTCCGCAGCAGTTTGAAAACGCTGCCAATCCACAAATTCACCGCCAGACCACGGCGGAGGAAATCTGGCAGGATACCGACGGCAAGGTGGACATCCTGGTCGCGGCGGTCGGCACCGGCGGTACGATTACCGGATGTCTGGAAGTCATCAAAACGCGCAAAGCGTCGTTCCAAGCCATTGCGGTGGAGCCCAAGGATTCTCCCGTCATCTCCCAGACCCTGGCCGGACAACCGCTCAAGCCCGGCCCGCATAAGATTCAGGGGACCGGGGCGGGCTTCGTTCCCAAGAATCTTCACCTGAAGGATGAACAGGGTCGCCCACAGATCACCGAGTGCATCCAGGTTTCCAACGATGACGCGTTCGCCATGGCGCGGAGACTGGCCAAGGAAGAAGGCATCCTGGTGGGCATCTCTACCGGAGCGAATGTCTGTGCGGCCATTGAAGTCGCCAAGCGGCCGGAGAACGAGGGCAAACTGATCGTGACCGTGGCGTGTTCGACGGGAGAACGGTATCTCAGTACGCCCCTGGCGGCGGAGGCCAGGGCCGCAGTGGGCGGATAGACTCGACGGGATAAGCCGCAACTCCATGCATGGCTCGGTGGCGCGGTTCCGGGCACGGGTGTTCGTGGTCGGAAATGTTTGGGTTTTGGCAAAAAATGAGTTGCACTCGGTCAGGATTACGCCTATTTAGAGGGCGAATCGAAGGTGTGATGGTTGCGTCTGGATAGGGTGGTTCAAGATTCCGGCGTAACAGCTTCCCATATTTCATTGTTCAATAAAGGCTTTCGGGGAAAGGTTCCGGCCTTCGAGCACACAATACAGCGACAGCTTATGAGCAGCACAAACAACAATGCCACCGACTACGGTGCGGGATTTCTGGAAATCTCGGAAAAAGGCTTCGGTTTTCTCCGAACCGCCGTCAACCATTTCCATCCCAAGCCGACGGATATTTTCGTCACGCCGGACACGATCAAACGCAATTTCCTCCGGGAAGGCAGCCACGTTGCCGGCCCCACCCAGCCACCGCACCGGGGCACCAGTCCCCAACTCAAATCGGTGGATAAAGTCAACGACATGCCGTTTGAGGCCTACACGAAAGCGGTGCGTTTCGAGAATCTGACGAGTATTGATCCGATCGAGAAATTCAAGCTGGAGACCACGCCCGATCTCATCGAAACCCGCGTCATTGACATGGTCACGCCCATCGGCAAAGGCACGCGCGGTTTGATTGTCGCCGCCCCACGCACCGGCAAGACGATGGTGCTCAAACAGATTGCCAATGCCATCACGGCGAATCATCCGGAAGTCCATGTTCTCGTTCTGCTCATTGACGAACGCCCGGAGGAAGTCACGGACTTCCAGCGTTCCGTGAAAGCCGAAGTGGTCGCCTCTTCAAATGATCAGGACATCGAAACGCACGTGCGACTCTCACGTTTCATGGTGGAGCGCTGCCGCCGCATGGTGGAGTCCGGCAAGGATGTGTTCGTGCTGATGGATTCGCTGACCCGAATTGCACGGGCCTACAACAGTGTTCATGGCGGTAGTGGTCGCACCATGACGGGCGGGGTGGACGCCCGCGCGCTGGAGATTCCGCGGAAGATGTTTGCCTCCGCCCGCAAGATCGAAGACGGTGGTTCGCTAACGATTCTGGCCACCGCACTGGTGGATACCGGCTCGCGCATGGATGAACTCATCTTTCAGGAGTTCAAGGGCACGGGCAATATGGAGTTGATCCTCGACCGCAAGCTTTCGGATCGCCGGCTGTACCCCGCCATTGACATCCCCAAGAGCGGCACGCGCAAAGAGGAAAAGCTTTTCCCGAAGCACCAGATAGAAGCGGTTCGCAAGCTCCGCCGCATGATGGTGGACTTGAATCCCATTGAGGCCATGGAGACACTCGTCGCCGCGCTGAAGAAACACCGGACCAACGACGAGTTGTTGTCCAAGCTGATGTAAGAAACCAAGACAGGTTCCCTTCTCCGCCGCGCGACCAATCTCCCGGCCGTAGATTTTCACTGCTCTCTCACCTTGCGCAAGTGGCTCAAAACCGCCAAAGCTGCTGGAATTCTCGCGAGGTGCCATCGCCGGTTCGGCCTTCAATTTGCTTCCCACATCGGCACGCAAGTCGCTTAATGTGCTCCCGGGAGACGACGATTTCCTGAACTAAGGGCCGTATGACACGACATTTATTTTTCTATTGCACAGCCTTGCTTTGCGCCACCGGGTTGCTGGCCTCGTGCAGTGCTCCGTCCACGCATCGCGCAGATTCCCCGCGTTTGTTCAGCGAGGAGAGAACGGCGGACGTGATCCTGCACTTTTACCAGTGGGACACCATCTACCTCCTCAAACCTGATTCGCGGCAGGATGGCTTTCTTCCCGTGTGGAACCGCGAGGGGATTGCTTCCGCAGTGAACCGGCAGTCCGTCGGCCGGAGCTTGGCCGTGGTGTTGGTGGGCTTTCTGCACAATACCGACCCCAATGGCCCGGTGGTCCGCGATTGGGAATCGTTGTTGGCCGAGCAGGGCTTCCGCCGGGTCGTGATTCTGCGTGCGGGTGCTGGGAAGGGAAACCGCATTGACGGATTGCCGATTCTGCATGATTCGGCTATTGCTCAGGCGCATGAACCGCCAGGCAAATTCGCCCGCCCACTCGCCGCTGTCCCGGCCCCCGTTGGAGCGCATGCTGCGCATCCATAAGGCCATTCAGTCCGGCAAGTTCCCCAACGCCACCCGGCTGGCCGCTGAACTGGAGGTCAGCACCAAGTCCATCCACCGCGACCTCGAATTCATGCGCGACCGGCTCGAATTGCCGATCGAGTACTCGCCCCAGAACTTCGGTTATCATTACACGGCGGAAGTCACCGCGTTTCCCACCCTCCACATCACGGAGGGGGAACTGGTCGCGCTGGTGATCGCCGAAAAGGCGTTGGAGCAGTACCGTGGCACGCAATTCGAGAAACCCCTGCTCAGTGCCATCCGCAAAATCGAGCAATCGTTGCCGGACACCATCTCGCTCAATCTCGCGGACATCGAGCAAACCATCTCCTTCCGCACCCGCGCCGAGCCGATCCTGAACCTGGCCACCTTCGATGCGCTGGCCAAAGCCACGGCGCATCGCCGCCAGCTCGAACTGGTTTATCGCAAAGCCGGCAGCCGGCAGAGCGAAGTGCGGCTCGTGGATCCCTACCACCTCGCCAACATCAACGGCGAATGGTTTCTCTTCGCCTGGGATCACGCCCGCAAGGACCTCCGGACTTTTGTTCCGGCGCGCGTGCAATCAGCCAAAGCCACCGGCAGGACCTTTCCCCCGCCACAGAAGTTCTCCCTCGAGAAACGTCTGCGCGACAGCTTCGGCGTTCATTCCGGCGAGGGTGAATTCGATGTAGTCCTGCGTTTCAACCCGCGGGTGGCCGACTATATCCGCGAAAAGAAATGGCACCAGTCGCAGCAGATGCGCGACCTGCAAGACGGCGGCGTGGAACTCTGTTTCACCCTCTCGAGTCTCGTCGAGATTGAACGATGGGTGTTGAGTTGGGGCGGCGACGCCGTGGTCGTGAAGCCGCGACCATTGGCCGACGCGGTAAAGGAAGCGGCGAAGCGAATTCTCCAGGCATAGCACGGGACCAACCACAGTTGTGCCATAATCCAGACTGGACCTCGCGCCGATAAGGTGCAGTTGAGCAGCGATGTCAAATTCCCGTGCCGCGCAGCAGAATCACTTTCCGGCGTGCTGTAGAATTGCTTGGCGCAGAGCGGCGCCGGCTTTGGACGAGACGGTGTGCGCCGAAATCGGATCGTTGAACATCTCCTTCTGTCCGCGAAGCGCGTTATAGGCGGCGTAAACGCTCGTGGGTGGACAAGTGGTGTCAATGAAACCGACGGTCACGATTCCTGCCGCCCTCGCTCGCGTGGCAAAGTTGACCATGTCATAATACCGCGAGGCTTCGAGCACGCGCTGATCGGGCTGGCCGTCGGTCCCCGTGGGCACAAGTTTGGGCCAGCCGCTCACACGGCCCACGGCGGCCCCCGAGTGATCGCACATCGCGGGCACGCCGGCAGAGAAGAACGTTACCCGCTCGTCCAAACCGGCGGCTACGATTGCCTGCGCACCGCCTTGACTGCTTCCGTGAACGATGAGCGTGCGTCCGTCCCACTCGGGCCGTGCGGTAAGGAAATCAATCGCGCGCAGCACCCGTAAGAACATACCCAGAAAATAGACTGTCTCGCGCGACGCACGGCCCGCTGACCGATAATCCTTCAATTCGCCGTTCGCGAGCTCAGTGTAGAAGCTGTCGGGTCGGCCATTGGGGATCCCGTGTGCGTTGATGTCCAGCGCCAGAAATCCCTGCCTCGCCCAGTTGGCTGCGCCGTCGAGGCTGGAACTGCGCACGCCCGCGCCGTGAACCGTCAGAATGATTGGCAGACTCCGTGGGCTGGCGTCAACCGGCCGCGCAAAATAGCCGGACACCGGCATGCCCAAGCAGTCCGCTTGCAGGTCAAAGCATTCCACCGCCGCATGTGGTGACTTCACGGACCTGAGCCGGGGATTTACCGGCACAGCGGCAAGCTTCCTTTTTTGGTCCGACCAAAAGGCATCAAAATCCTCGGGCACCGGGAGACTCGGCTTGATGTTCAACGGATCAATGCCGGCACCCGCCACCGCCGTGAGGGTGCGTTTGGCCGGAGTGTGGAATGTCGCCCGGCATTGCAGAAACCCAGGTTCGTCCAACTTGCCGGTCACTGTGCCTTGACCATTGGTCAGGACTATACGGCCCGAACGGAGGGGCGGCACGCCATCCTTGGACAACGACCATTGAACCTCGGCGTCCGTAACCGGCTGGCCTTCCAGAGTGACGGTGAGATTGAACTCAACAGTTTCCTCCTGCCTGTAGATCGCTTCCGGGCGATCGGTACGGACCACAATCTGGTAATTGGTGGACGAGGCCGCCGGCGCAAACAGGGCAGGGGAGATCAGGAACAGAAAAGTCGCGAGGGAATTACCGAACCATCGGCGTTGCGCAGATAACTTCATCCGGGAATTTCAGGCGGCGGCAAAGTCAATGGCAAGCGGAATTCTGCCGTGGCCTACCGTGGCCCGCGCCCAACGTGTCTGACTGGTCAGCAACTGTCCGGCCCCGCTCAATTTAGCCTTGCAGTTGCTTAGGTTGCTACTCTCGATCAGCAACCAGACGCAAAGGAACCTCGCTTTGCTCTTTCCTTTCCTTTACTGGTAGGCTGTCTGCCATGGCCGCAAACGGAACCTATCGCACTTTCACCATTCAGTCCCGGTTGGAGCGCGTATGCGCCGTCGGTTTTTCCTGGGCGATGCCGGATCGGGACTTGCCATCCGACGGTAATGCCAGCGCTGGGGCGTGATGCTGGGTTGAATCAAGGAACAAGTATGACTCTCTCAAAGCTCGCAAGACGATGCTCCTTCGCGCAGTGTTTTGCCCTCGCCGCCTGGGCGCTGCTGATACTGTTCCGCCCCACGCCGTGGCTCCACGCGCAATCACCATCGGCGGTCAGCCACCAACCGCTGGCGCACTGGAAGCTCGAAGGAGATTTCCTGGACACGTCGGGAAACCAAAACCATGGGAAAAATCACGACGTCAGTTTCACTACCATTGAGGGTCAAACAGCGGCGCGGTTCGACGGGCGCAGCAGTTGGATCGAAGTGATGTCCAGTCCGTCGCTCCAAATTGGCACAAATGATTTCAGCATCACCGCTTGGGTGCGGTTGCCCGATGAAATTGAGCAGGACGATGTGTACGGTGACATCCTCAGCCAGTTCGACCCCAGGACGCGGCGCGGGTTCAATCTCCGCATCACGCACAACGCCGGGGTGACCACGAGCCAAGCCAACTCGCGCAACGTTCACTTCGGGGTGGATAACGGCCAGCTTGAAGCCGGGTGGACCGACCACGGGCGGCCCGGCAATGCGGTGTTGGTCTTCGGGCTGGCAACGCACAACGGGCGGCTTTATGCCGGCACTTGCGAACCTGGCAAAGCCGAGGCTGGCCGCGTTTTTCAGTTCGCTGGTGATACCAATTGGCTTGATTGCGGCAGTCCTGGCCGGTGCAATTCAGTTTCGGCCCTCGCGGAATGGGAGGGCGCGCTCTACGCGGGCAGCTCGCGCTACCGGCTTGCGGGTTCGTCACTCCCCGAGTCCGAAAACCCGCATCCCGGAGGCAAGGTCTATCGCTATCTGGGGGGCCAGTCGTGGGCGGATTGCGGCCAGTTGCCCGGCGTCGAAGCCGTCGGCGGGTTGGTGGTGTATCGTGGCCAACTTTATGCCTCATCCCTTTACCAGCCGGCGGGTTTCTTCCGTTACGAGGGTGGGGAACGATGGACTTCGCTGCCCGTGCCCGGGGGGAAACGCGTCGAGGCCATGTGCGTTTACGACGGCCAACTCTTCGCCTCAAGTTATGATGCGGGCCATGTCTATCGTTACGACGGCACGGCCTGGAGAGACTGCGGGCAGGTCGGTCCGGCGGAGAATACGCAGACCTATTCGTTCGCAATTTACGAAGGTTCGCTCCACGTTGGCACGTGGCGGACGGGGCGCGTTTATCGCTATCGTGCCGACCACGATTGGGAAGACCGGGGCCGGCTCGGTGAAGAACTCGAAGTAATGGGCATGATGGTTCACAATGGCAAGCTCTACGCCGGCAGCCTGCCGTTGGCGGAGGTCTATCGTTTCGATGGGGGAGAAGCCTGGACGCGTCTCGGTTGTGTGGACGCCACGCCGAAGGTAAAATACCGGCGCGCGTGGACCATGGCTGAATTCCAGGGCCGGCTCTTCTGCGGCACGCTGCCGTCCGGGCGCGTCCTCTCCATCGAGGCAGGCAGAAACGTCTCATGCGATCGCGCGCTTACCCCCGGCTGGCATCATGTTGCCGTGGTTCGCCAGGGTGATCGGCTGCAACTGCATATGGATGGACGGTTGGTGGCGGTTTCGGCGAGGTTGGAACCCGCCGCGTATGATCTTACGTCAGGTCAACCATTGAAGCTCGGCTTCGGACCGAACGATTATTTTCGGGGACTATTGCGGGACGTGCGCCTCTACGGCCATGCCCTGACTGCGGAGGAAATTTCTGAACTGGCTCACTGAGCCAGGGAGCGGGTGAAGCCAGGTCATCACACGGCCAGCTCCTCCGGCACGTAGCCCCAGGCATTGTCGTTGGAACCATCCAAAATCGGCTTGCACTCGTTTCACGGAGTGCTGCTGCGCAAAGCTTTGATGTGAAGTTTTGATGTTTCAACTCGGCTCGGTTTGTTGTCTAATCCCGTTCAACGTATGAAAGTCATGATTCCTTCAGCCTCTCTCCGAAACATCGTGTTTGTCGTGGCACTCCTGACTTTGGCGTTGGGGCTTACGGCCTGCAATCGGGAGAAATCCAACGAGGGTTCGAGCCAACCGCGCGTCGCGCTCATCATGAAATCGCTGGCCAACGAGTTCTTCCTCACGATGGCCGACGGCGCGAGGAAGCACCAGGCTGCACACCGCGACCAGTACGAACTCATTGTCAATGGCATCAAAAACGAAACCGATCTGGCCGAGCAGGTCGGACTGGTGGAGCAGATGGTCGCCCAACAGGTCAACGCGATTGTCATTGCCCCGGCGGACTCGAAGGCGCTGGTGCCGGCGCTCAAGCGGGCGAAAGCCGCCGGTGTCCTGGTGGTGAACATTGATAACAAACTCGATGCCGGGGCACTCATGGAAGCTGACTTGTCCGTGCCTTTCGTGGGCCCGGACAATCGGGCCGGCGCCCGTCTGGTGGGTGAAGTAGTCGCCGGGAAACTCACGGCGGGGGACAAGGTCGCCATCATCGAAGGCGTGCCGACAGCGTTCAACGGCCAGCAACGGCGCGCGGGTTTTGAAGATGCAATGCGCACGGCAGGAATGAACATCGTCAGCGTGCAGAGTGGTTATTGGGAAATGGACCGGGCCAACAACGTGGCCACCGCCTTGTTGAGCGAACACCCGGATTTGAAAGCGATCCTGTGCGGCAATGACAGCATGGCACTTGGGGCGGTGGCCGCCGTGCAAGCGGCGGGTCGCACGGGCAAGGTGCTGGTGGCTGGCTTCGACAACATTGCCGCGGTGAAGCCGATGCTGGCCGATGGACGCGTGGTGGCCACCGCCGATCAACATGCCGACAAACTCGCCGTGTTCGGCATTGAGGCCGCGCTCAAGATTCTGCGCGGGGAGGCCGCACCGGCGGATCAAACAACGGCGGTGGACCTGGTGACGCGCTGATGCCTGTGCTCATTCAGATGATCAACTGTCGAACCGAGCTGCCCTCGCGCCTTCATCGCATGGCCGGGTGTTCATGCGCTGAAATCACCTCCGTTGAATTCGGCTGATTTGGGGAATACGGACTTGGGGGTTGAAGGACTTTTCATGCGCAACGCTTCGTGGATTCGGGATTATGTGGCGCTGGCGGTCATTCTCGCCGGCTTGATCCTGCTGTTTGGCGCGTTGAGCGGACGGTTTCTCACGCCGGCGACTTTCGGTGCTATTGCGAATCGTATTCCAACGCTCACGCTGGTGGCCACGGGGATGACGCTGGTATTGATCATTGGCGGTATTGATTTGTCGGTCGGCTCCGTGCTGGCGCTGGCGGGGGCGGTGCTGGGCGTGGCGCTAACTGACTGGCAATGGCCGTTCTTCGCGTGTGTGGCGCTGGCGGTGTTGGTGGGGCTTTCGGCCGGGGCGGCGAACGGGTTGATTATTGTCGGCGCTCGGGTCCCGCCGTTCATCGTCACCCTGGGGATGCTGGAGATCGCGCGCGGACTGGCTTACCTCACCACGAATTCCCAAACGAAGTATCTCGGCGCAGCGGTGGAGGGCTTGGCGAGACCCATTACAGGACTGGGTCTTTCGTATGCCTTCGTCCTTGCGCTCCTCGTGGTCGTGGCGGCGCAAGTCTTGTTAAACTGTCTGGTCCTGGGCCGCCGGATGGTCGCCGTCGGCGCGAATGAACAGGCGGCGCGGCTGGCTGGAGTTGACCCGCGTCCGGTGAAGTTCACGGGGTATGCACTCGCCGGGGCGCTGGTTGGGTTGGGTGCGCTGTGCAACGTCGCCCGGCTCGGTGCGTCTGATCCCAACGCGGGTGTGGGACTGGAGTTGTCCGCCATCGCGGCCGCGGTGATTGGCGGGACGAGCCTGATGGGCGGGCGCGGCTCAGTCATCAAGACGTTCTTCGGCGTCCTGATCATTGCCACCTTGGAAGCGGGACTCGCTCAAGTTGGCGCGTCAGAACCCGTGAAGCGGCTGGTCACCGGCTTGGTGATCATCATCGCGGTGGTGGCAGATGCCTGGCGGCAACGCGCCGCGGGAAAGTCCTTTCCGCTGTTTGCCCGACTACTCGGAAAAACCATAAATCCAAACTCAAACCATCCACGTTGAACTACCATGAAAACACAAATCCTCCTCGTCGCTCTGTTGCTGAGTTTGTCCATCCCGTTCGCTGCGCACCCCGCCGGTGGACCGCCTCCGCCCGCTCCGCCGGTCAAAGTCATCTTCGACACGGACATCGGGAATGACGTGGACGACGTTCTGGCGCTGGGGATGTTGCACGCGCTGCAATCGCGCGGCGCCTGCGACTTGCTGGCGGTGACGGTCACAAAGAATGACGAACTGGCCGGACCGTTCGTGGACGCGGTCAATACCTTCTATGGCCGGCCCGACGTGCCGATTGGTTGCATTCGCGGCAAACCAGGGCGCGACCCGGGAAAATTTCTTCCGCTGGCCGAGGTCAGGGATGAAGGCCGATTGCGCTTCCCGCGGGACCTCAACCGCAGCAGCGATGCTCCGGCGGCGCCGGCCTTGTTACGCCAAATACTCGCCGCGCAACCGGAGGGCAGCGTAGTGCTCATCCAGGTTGGCTTCTTTTCCAACTTCGCCGCCTTGCTCGACACCCCGGCTGACAATGTGTCGCCGCTCAATGGGCGCGACCTGGTCAAACAAAAAGTGAAGCTGCTCTCCGTGATGGCCGGCTCGTTCCAAACCATCCACGACAACAACCACATGCTCGAATACAACGTGGTGAGCGACATCCCCGCCGCGCAAAAGGTCGCGCGCGACTGGCCCACGCCGATCGTCTGGAGCGGATTTGAAATCGGCATTGCGCTGGCGTACCCCGCGGTGAGCATTGAACGGGACTATGGTTATGTGCGCCATCACCCGCTGGCCGAGGCTTATTATTTGTACGAACCGCCGCCGCATGATCGGCCCACCTGGGATCTGACCAGCGTGCTTTACGCGGTGCATCCCGACCGCGGTTACTTCAACCTTTCCACGCGCGGCGCGGTGGAAGTTCTCGACGACGGTTTCACGCGGTTCTCCCCGAAGCCGGACGGGCGGGATCGCTTTTTGAAAGTGAACGCCGATCAAATTGCCCGTACGCGGGAAGCCTTGGTTCAACTCAGCAGTCAACCACCCATCCTCCCGGCCAGATGAAGTCGCCGACTACCCAGCACGCTCCCGGGCCACACGTCGTCGTGGTGGGGTCGCTCAATCTCGACCTGATTGCACGGGTCGAGCGTTTGCCGGCTGCGGGAGAAACCGTGGCGGGGAGCGTCTTGCTGCGGCGGTTTGGCGGCAAGGGCGCGAATCAGGCGGTGGCCGCGGCGCGTCAAGGAGCACGCGTGGCCATGATGGGTTGTGTGGGCTGCGACGCTGACGGTGAGGAGTATTGCCGACGACTTGCCCGCAGCGAACGCATTGACGCGCGAGCCATTCATCACGTCCCGAATGAAACCACGGGTACGGCGCTGATTGCGGTGGAGGGACATGGACAGAACTCCATCGTCGTGGTGGCCGGGGCAAATGCCCGGCTCACTCCGGCGATGATTCGCGCGCAAGCCAACCTGATTCGTGGCGCGAAGGCCCTGCTGCTCCAATTGGAAGTGCCCCTACCAGCCGTGCTGGCTGCCATGCGGATCGCCAACGCCACGGGTGTGCCGGTGTTTTTCAATCCATCGCCCTTGCGCCCGGATTTTCCGTGGGGCCGCGTGGCGCTTCATACCGTGGTGGTGAACGAGATCGAAGCGCGCCACATTTTCGGTCGCAGCCCGGATGATTTGTCGCGCAAACCGGCCGTCTGGCGTCGCCGGCTCGCCGAGCGGCGCATTACCCAAATACTCGTTACCCGCGGAGCGGAGTCCACCCTTTGCCTGACAACCGAAGCAATGTTCAGTGTTCCCACGTTGCGCGTACGCCCAGTGGATACCGTGGGGGCAGGGGATACCTTCGCCGGCACCTTCACTGCCCGTATGGCAGAAGGGAGTTCCCTTGCCGACGCTGTGGCGCTGGCCAACGTGGCCGGGGGACTCGCCACACTTAAACCCGGCGCACAGGAAGCAATGCCCTCGCGACGCGAAACCGAACGCTGGCGGACCAAACTCCGCTGATTACCCACCTCGAATCACCTTTTCGCTTGCCATCGTACCGCGCTCGCAACACGGTTTCGTCCGCATGGCACGTTTCGATCTCAGTGGAAAAACTCTGGTCATTGTCGGCGGCACTACCGGTCTTGGTTTGTCCGCCGCGCGCGCTTTTGTCGAACACGGCGCCCGGGTGGTGGTGGTGGGACGAAATGTGGACAGCGTGAGCGCGGCGCAGCAGACGCTCGGAGCGTCGGCCCTGGCCATGTCGGCGGACGCCGTGGATCCGCAGACCGCCGTGCAAGCGATCAAGATGGCGGTGAACCAGTTCGGCGGTTTTCACGGCCTGTACCACGTCGCGGGTGGCAGTGGTCGAAAATTCGGGGACGGTTCGTTGCACGAACTGACGGACGAAGGCTGGCGCGCGACCATGGATTTGAACCTCACTTCGCTCGTGTATTCCAACCGTGCCGCCGTGCGGGAGTTTCTCGCGCAAGGCCGCGGCGGCACCATTCTCAACTTGGGCAGCGTGCTGGGTTGGTCGCCCTCGCCGCAACATTTCTCCACCCACGCTTACGCGGCGGCCAAGTCCGCTATCATCGGCCTCACCAAATCCATTGCGGCCGCCTATGCGCCGCAGAACATCCGCTGCAACGTGCTGGCGCCCGGATTGGTGGAAACCCCCATGGCGCAACGCGCCGCCCGCGACGAGAAAATCCTGACTTTCATCAAAACCAAACAACCGCTCGACGGCGGACGCATTGGCCGGGCGAAGGACCTGGATGCAGCGGCGGTCTATTTCATGAGCGACGACTCGCGGTTCACCACCGGGCAGGTGCTTGCGGTGGACGGCGGTTGGTGTGTCAGCGAGGGACAGTTCGGGTCGGAGGCAAGCGATTGAGGCATGAGTGAGGTCCAATCATTCATTGGTCTTGACGTTGGCGGCACCAAGCTCAAGGCGTGCGCTTTTTCACCGGCGGGGGAATTGCTGGCGGAAACGAGCCAACCAACCGCCGATGACGGCACTCCGGCTTGGCGCGATCAGGCGCGCACGCTGGTCCGTGGCGTGCGTGCGCGTTGCCCCCCACCCGCCAGAATCGGCGTCGCCGCGCCGGGATTGCCCTCGCGCGACGGACGGTTCATTGCGCACATGCCGGATCGGCTTGCGGGCTTGGAGGGTTTGGTGTGGCAGGAGTGGCTGGAGACGACGGCACCGGTGCCGGTGTTGAACGACGCGCAAGCGGCGTTGCTGGCGGAGGTGTGGCTGGGCGCGGCGCGCGGTGTCCACAACGTCGTCCTGCTCACGCTGGGCACCGGCGTGGGCGGAGCGGCGATGGTGGATGGTCGGATCTTGCGCGGCCGCTTGGGCCGGGCGGGACACCTGGGTCACGTCTCCCTGAATCCTGATGGCCCGCGCGATATTGTGAACACGCCGGGCAGCTTGGAGGATGCCGTGGGCGAATGTTCCCTCGCGACCCGCAGCCAGGGCAAATTCACCACCACGCTGGAGTTGGTGGCGGCGTATCGCGCCGGTTCCTCCGAGGCGGAAATGGTCTGGCTTCGCTCCGTGCGTGCGCTCGCGGCGGGCATCGCGGGGTTTATTAACGTGCTGGACCCGGAAGCAGTCGTCATTGGCGGCGGTATGGCCGAGGCCGGCGCAGCTTTGTTCGAGCCGTTGAGTGCGGCGTTGGATCAATTCGAGTGGCGTCCAGGTGGCGCGCGCGTCCGGATCGTGAAGGCGGCCCTGGGCAGCCAAGCCGGCGCTGCTGGTGCCGCTTACGCCGCAAAGCTGGCGGCGACTGAGAATCATTTGAACTCACGATGAAGAAGAAAGCCTACGGTTTCAACGAAGTCAGAGCCGCGCGGGCAATCGTCGCGCCGAAGCTGCCCTATGAGCCGCCGCGCCCGCGCCGCTATTGTCCCAAGATCGCGCTTATCGGTTGTGGCGGAGTCGCCGCGTTTCACTTGCGGAACTACCGGCAGATGGGACTCAACGTGGTCATGTTGTGCGACCTCGACCGCAGCCGCGCGCAACAACTGGCCCGCGATTTGTTCCCCGAGGCCGCGGTCGTCACGGATTTCCAGAAAGTGTTACGGCGCGACGACATTGAGGTCGTGGACCTGGCGACGCATCCCGCCGCGCGGGTGCGCCTGATGCAGGCCGCGCTCAACGCTCGCAAACACGTGTTGAGCCAGAAGCCATTCGTCCTTGATCTTGCGGTGGGCCAACGACTGGCCGATCTGGCTGACCGACAAGGTGTCCGGCTGGCGGTAAATCAAAATGGCCGTTGGGCGCCACACTGGAGTTTTCTGCGTCAGCTCGTCGAACACCGCACGCTGGGGAAACTGGCAACGATTGATTTTACGCTGGCCTGGGATCATTCCTGGATTGCCAGCACTCCGTTCAACACGCTGCGGCATCTGGTGCTCTATGACTTCGCCGTGCATTGGTTCGATATCGCCACGGTGTTCCTGGGCGGCCGGAGGGCAAAATCCGTTTACGCTACGCTTGCCACCAGTGCCAGTCAGCCGTTCGCGCCGCCAGCTCTCGCCGCCGTGGTGGCCGACTACGGCGATGCTCAAACACGCTGGGTGTTCAATGCGGCCAACCGTTTCGACCAGTGCGACCGCACGATGCTATGCGGCAACAAAGGCACCGCCACAAGCCAGGGCGCAAACTTCAACGACCAGCAGGTTACTTTCACCACCGCGCGCGGCACCGCCTCGCCGAAACTGGCTGGCTCGTGGTTCACCAATGGTTTTCAGGGCGCCATGGGCGAATTGCTGCGCGCCATCGAGGAGAACCGTGAACCGGAGCACAGCGCGCGGAACAACTTGGCCACCTTGGAACTGGCGTTTGCCGCGCTAGGCAGCGCCGAATCCGGCAAACCGGTAGCACCCGGCACAGTGCGCCGGCTTTCGGGTGCGCTGCTACGGAGTTGCACGCCCCGGCCATCCCCTTCCGCCAAAGTCTCAAAGAAAAAGCCATGAGCCAACCCGCGCAGGATTATTTGTCGCATTGCCGCCGGATTCTTGAGGCGGTCGCCGCCCAGGAAACCGCCATTCAACAAGCCGCCGACTGGTTTGCCGCCAGCATCCTCGCGGGGCGAATGGTGCATGTCTTCGGCTCGGGCCATTCGCGGATCATGGTGGAAGAAATGTGGCCGCGCTATGGCTCGTTTCCCGGCTTCAACCCCATCGTGGAGCTGTCGCTCTCGTTTCACAATCTGGTCGTGGGCGCCAATGGCCAGCGGCAGGCGATGTTCCTGGAGAATGTTCCTGGCCTGGCTGACCGCATCCTGCGGAATTTCGCGGTGCGGCCGGCGGATTCAGCGCTCGTGATTTCCTCCAGCGGCTGCAATCTTGTGCCCGTGGAAATGGCGGCCGGCTTCAAACAACGCGGCGTCAAAGTCGTCGTCATCATCAGCCGCAGTCATTCCGAGGCCAGCCCCGCGAAACACCCCGATGGCAGGAAGCTCCAGGACTTCGCCGATCTCGTCCTGGACACGGGCGCCCCCGTGGGCGATGCGATGGTGCGGATTCCCGGACTGGATACGCCGGTTTCGCCCGGTTCCACCATTGGCGGCTGCCTGCTCATCAACGCCATCAAGGCGGAAGTTGCCGCCCGGCTCACGACCGCGGGACAACCACCCAAGGTGTTGAGCGCCGCCGCAGTCGTGGGCGACACGCGCGCGGCAGCAAACTTCGAAGCGGCTTATGATGAGCACGCACATCGTCTCGCGCGGCTTTATGCCGAGTCTGGAACCTGATTCCCACCTTGAAAAACTATGAAGAACTGTCCATTGCGCACCTCCGTCATCGGCAGCTATCCGTTTCCGGGCTGGTTGGAGTTTGCCACGCAACACCTCGACCGGTTCGGGGCCGCGGATCGGGCAGAGTTGCAGGATGACGCCGTCGTCACGGCGTTGCACGATCAACTCGCCGCCGGCCTGGACGTGGTGACCGACGGTGAACAGACGCGGCTTGATTTTAATTTGTCCTTCTACGGCTATCTGGAAGGCATCGAACTGGAGTCCACCTCGCCGCGCCGGTTCGGCCCGCCCGCGCACGATCAACGCGGAAAACACCAGGTCACGGGCGAACTTCGGGCGCCGCGCGGCCTCGGCGTCGTGGAGGAATTTCGCCGGCTGCAACGGTTGTTCAACGCCGCGAAGCACTCACGGGAGGTTACGCTTAAAGCCAGTGTGCCGGGACCGTACACGATGAGCGGGCGTTTGGTGTCGAACCAACAATATGCCGATCGCTGGGCATTGACCGAGGCGTTGTTGCCCATCGTCCGCAAAGAACTGGCGGACCTTGTCGCTGCCGGCTGCACCGAGATCAGTGTGGATGAACCTTCGATGAGTTGTTACGCCCACCGCGAGGATGCGCACCGGCTTGTGGAGGTTTTCAATCGTACGGTCGAAGCCATCGCGGGTCGGACGCGCGTATGCACCCATCTTTGTTTTGGTAATTTCAAGGCCCGGGCGGTGGGATTGCGGCGGCTGGCCCCGATGTTCCCGGCGTTCCTCGATTTCAAATGCGACGAGATGCACGTCGAAATGGCCAGCCGCGAGTTCGCCGAAGTCGAATTGATCGCGCAGATCGCGCAGCGCATGGATGTGGCCGTCGGCATCGTGGACGTGAAGAGCTATTACGTGGAGACTCCCCGGGACATCGCCGACCGTGTGCGGCTGTGTCTCCGGCACGCACCGGCGGAGCGGTTGGTGTTCGCGCCGGATTGCGGATTGAGCCAAACCGCGCGTTGGGCCGCCAAGCAGAAGCTGGCGAACATGGTTGAGGGCGTCGGACTTGTCCGCCGAGAACTGGGTATCGTCACGTGACATGAAACTGGCGTTTCAGACGAATGACGCCTTGCTGGCGGATATTGCCCGAGCCCGGGCCGAAGGATGCGCCCGCCTGTGGTGGCTCGGACAGAGCGGCTTCCTGGTCTGCACGAAGGAGGCGACGGTTTTGTTCGACCCTTATCTTTCTGATTCGTTGACGACCAAGTACGCGGCGACGGACAAACCGCACACGCGCATCACCGAACGCGTGATTGCGCCTGGGCGTTTGTCGGGCCTTGATGTAATCACCAGTTCCCATAACCACACGGACCACCTCGACGCTGAAACGCTGCTGCCGTTGTTGGCGGCGAATCCGCAGGCGAAACTGCTCATTCCGCGCGCGAACCGGACGTTGGTTCTCGAACGGCTCGGCCAAGTTGGAAGTTCTCTCGTCGAACTCGACGCGGGCGAAAGCGTGCGCGTGGCGGGTGTGACGTTTCACGGCATTGCTGCGGCGCACAACACCGTCGAACGCGATGCGCATGGCTGCTGCCGGTTTCTTGGTTACGTGGCGGAAATGGCCGGTCGAACCCTATACCACAGCGGGGACACGTTGTTACACGACCAACTGATACCGTCACTGAAGCGCTATCAGCCGGATGTGGCTTTCCTGCCGATCAATGGCAACCAGCCGGAGCGACGGGTAGCCGGCAATCTCACTGGACGCGAGGCCGCGCAGTTGGCCTGGGACATCAAGGCGGGCGTAGCGATCCCGCATCACTTCGATATGTTCGAGTTCAACACCGCTTCACCCGATGAATTCGTGGCCGAGTGTCGCCGGCTCGGACAGCGCGCTCGCGTGCTTCAGAACGGGGAAGGTTTGGATTTGTGAGCTTCTCGCGGAGCACATCGTTACTTGCGCGCGAATCGCTGAAAGCCATGCCGTAATCCGGCAGGTTCGCTGTGCAACACTCAACTGGATGTGGACAAGGCCAGTTCCAGCAGACGTTTTTCGCGCGGGCCATAGGGAAGGTGTAACGCTTCGGCGCGCGCGGCGGTGGTCATTTTCTGCCATGACTTTCGCAACGCATTGACCACCTTGTCCTCGCTCGTCTTGAGAACCAGGTCCGCGAGTTGGTGTTCCAGGAACACCAGACAAAGTGCGTCCTCGAGCACGCGGCTCTCAGGATCGTGCGGGAAGTTTTGCTTCAAATTCAATTCCTGTACCCGGCGGATGACCTGCTCCGGGTAACCGACCTCTCGCAGGAGCTTGCCCGCCGTCTCGGCATGAAATTGTTTTAGCGCGGTGCGCCATTGCAGGTAGCCGGCGCGGGTCATGGGGTACTGATGGCGCGGAATCTGCCAGCGGCAGAGATGCTGGCAACGAGCCGCCAGGCGCAACGCCTCCGACGCGTTCGGGCAGAGCCGGAGCACCCAGCCGGACAACCAACGAGCGTAGGCGAGTTCGCGCGGCAGCGGCGAACCGTTCACCATTTGCAGGTTGGGGTCGCGGCGATTCGCTTCGTCAATGCGGCGGATGGCGGCCTCGAACCGGGACGTCAGGCTCGGCGGAGAATGTTCAGACATGACGCTCGCTTTATTTCAAACCGCGGCTAGAGTGGCAAGCGGGATTCTCGCGCGAACGAATCGCGCTTTTTGTTGTCGAATATGCACATGAATAAACCAGTTTTTAGCGGACCGCCGTCACCGGAGGAATTTCAACGGCAGCTTTCGGACTTCTTGCGGCAGCATCTCCAGAACAACCGCGCGGCGGCGGCGCCGGAGTCGGACGAGTCGGGTGCGGCAGAGCAGGAGAGGGTGGCGGCGAAAACGGCGGAGTTCGATTTCAAGTACAAGCCCCGCGAGGTGAAGGAGTATCTCGACCGTTTCGTGATCCGGCAGGACGAGGCCAAGAAAGTTCTCAGCGTGGCGCTGTGCGACCACTACCACCACGTGCGCCTGGCGCTTGACGGCAAAGAATCCTCCAACTACGCCAAGCAAAACATCATTCTGATCGGCCCCACCGGCGTCGGCAAAACCTATCTGATCCGCAGCGCGGCCGAATTGATCGGCGTGCCGTTTGTAAAGGCGGATGCGACCAAATTCTCGGAGACCGGTTATGTCGGCGGCGACGTGGAGGACATGGTGCGCGATTTGGTGCGGTTGGCGGATGGAGACGTGGCCCGGGCGCAGTACGGCATCATTTACATTGACGAGATTGACAAGATCGCGGCGGCGACCAGTGCGTCAGGCCGCGATGTGAGCGGGCGCGGAGTGCAAACCAATTTGCTGAAGTTGATGGAGGAAACCGAAGTGCCCGCGCGCTCGCCCAACGACATCGCGGGGCAGATTCAGGCGATGATGGACATGTCGCAACGGGGCCGCAAACCGCCGAGCACGATCAACACCCGGCACATTCTGTTCATCGTGAGCGGCGCGTTCGACGGCTTGGAAAAGATTGTCCGCAAACGTCTCCGCGAGGCGGTGATTGGCTTCGCCGCCAAGGACGGTGCCGCGGAAGCCGGCGAAGAAGTGCTGGCGCAGGCGCGAACGCGTGATTTCATTGAATTCGGATTCGAGCCGGAGTTCATCGGGCGGCTGCCCGTGCGGGTGGTCTGTCATTCGTTGAGTGAAGACGACCTGTTCCGCGTGCTGAAGAATTCCGAGGGCAGCATCATCCGCCAGTATGAACAGGACTTTGCCGCCTACGGCCTCGAAATCCTGTTCTCGGATGACGGTCTGCGCCGGATTGCCGAACTCGCCGCGAGCGAGCAGACCGGCGCCCGCGGGCTGATGACGGTGTGTGAGCAGGTCTTCCGCGAACTGAAATACGAATTGCCGTCCACAAAAGTGAAGCGGTTCGTCGTTTCCCGCGAGTTGGTGGACGATCCAGTGAGGGAATTGCAGCGGATTCTGGGGGACTCGCAGCGCGAGGAGCGACAGGTGGCCCGTCAGGTGGTGGAGGAGTTCGCCCGCCGGTTTCAGGAAACGCACGCCATGCAACTGCGCTTCACGGAGGCCGCCACCGACCTGCTGGTGGAGGAGGCGTTGGCGGGCGGCCAATCGGTGCGCGACCTGTGTGCGACGCGGTTCAAGGATTACCAATTTGGCCTGCGGCTGATCGCCCAGAATTCGGGGCGGACGGAGTTTATCATTGACGAAACCGCCGTGCGCCAGGCAGACAAAACCCTGAGTGACTGGGTGGTGGCCAGCTATCGGACGGAAGAAAACCGGCCGGCCTCGTAGCGATGGATAGGGCGAATGGTCAGAATTGCGTTCAGGAATTTCGGCTGGCGTGTAACCTTTCCGGCTGGCCAGCCGTATGGCTTTACAGGACGGACCAATGAATCGTCTGCCAAAACCAAAATTAGACTCCAATCTGAACACACCATGAAATCATCTGCTTGGAAACTTACTTTCGGCAGCGGTTTGCTTCTTGCCGGCCTCATGACGGCCGTAGCTGGCCCGCTGCAACGCGAAGATGTCATCAAAGACCCGGCTTGGATCCTGCACGTGGACGTCGAAGCCTTGCGGGGGACGATTATCGGCCGGCACTTGTTGAGCGCTTCCGAGCAACCCGAGGTGCAGAAAAAGCTCGCCGCGTTCCAAACCATTACGGGCATTGATCCACACAAGTCGGTTCACGGATTCACGCTTTATGGGCCGACCACGCAAGCCGAGGACGGGCTGTTGCTGGTGTACGCGGATTTTGACCCGGAGCGGCTCGCCACTCTGGCAGGGGGCGGCACGGACCACAAGACCGTCGGACACCATCAACACACGATCCATCACTGGATTGATGATAAGAAGCCCGCCAAAGACGGCGTTAAGCCGCGCACTTACGCGGCCATTCACGGTGGGAAAATAATTGTGTTCGGCCAGCAACAGAACCGCGTGGCGGACGCGCTGGACGTGCTGGATCGGGTCAAACCGAACCTGACTTTGAGCACGGACTACGCCAGTTTGAGTCTTGGCGATGGGAGCACCTTCATCCAGGGTGCCGCCCGCAAGCTCGAAGTACCCGCTTCCGATCCGAACGCCGCCATATTGAGACAATCCAAAATGCTTTGGTTGAGTCTCGGGGAGCCGCGTCAGCGGGTGGAAGCCGCCCTTACCTTGACGGCAGATAGCGAGGAAGTGGCGCAACAAATCGAAGCCATTGGCCGCGGCTTGATGGGTTTGCTGGCGTTGCAGACCGACAAGCCGGAATCCGTGAAACTCGCCCAGGCGCTCTCCATTCAGCAGGCGGGTGCATCCGTCACCGTCAAGTTGTCTTTGCCCGCTGAGGAGGTAGTGGGCATGATCAAAGCCAAGTCAGCAGAATAATCGCAGTGGCGACGGCGTGGCGGAGCGGCAGTGCCAATCGTAATCGTGGAGCCAGACCAACCATCACTCGCGGACGAACAACTTGCGCGGCAGGCACAGGCCGGCGCGGCCCCAGCCTTCGAGGAATTGGTCCATCGCTACGAGGCGCGCATCTACCGGTTCGTTCTGCAACAGTGCCGCACTCCCGCCGATGCGCAGGAAATCACGCAAGACACATTCGTGAGCGCTGCCAGCCATTTGCTCCAATTCGATGCCAGCCGCTCCTTCGGCGCCTGGTTGTTCGCGATTGCGCGCCGCAAGTGCATTGATCGCCGACGCGCCAATCAGCGACAAGTTGAATTGACGACATCCGAGCCGGTGGATTTGGCGGTCGCGGAGGATCCGGCGGAATTGCTGGCACGACAGGAGGCGCGACAGGATCTCTGGCGACAGGCGCGCAACGTGTTGCCGGAGCTGCAATTTCAGGCGCTCTGGCTGCGCTACGCGGAGGACTTGAGTGTGGCGGACATTGCCCGTGTGCTTCGCAAAACTTCCGTCCATGTCAAAGTGCTGCTCTTTCGCGCCCGCACCGTGCTCTCGCGCGAGTTGCCCCAACCGCCCCGCGAGGAAGTCGCCGCGGCAACGACCTTGAAACCGGCGGGCAAACGGGCAACAAACAGAAACTTATCAGTCCCGGCCGCGGGACTGACCGGCTTGGTGTCGGGTTCCAACCTCTGAGGACCGATTATGAAAACGTGGCTGGCAAAATTCCGGGTTTCGACCGCATTGGATTCAGGCCAAAGTTCGCAGCCGCGGGCTGCGATTATCAGTTCTGGAAACCAGGAAGTCAGGAGCTTCGCGGCGTCGCTGCAAACGCTGGATCGCCGTCTCCGATTTGAATGTCCGAGCGCGGTGGAGCCCGCGGGTCTTCACGTGGCCATCATGCGGGCGGTGGGCAGAGTTTCAGCGCGAGAACGGCCGGCCATTGCGCCGTGGGTGATGCGATGGTTGCCGGCCTCGGGGATCGCGCTGGTGACGGTCGTTGGCTTGTGGTGGCACTTTTCACAGCCGGTGGTGGAGGTGCCGCCACCGGTGGCCCCGATGGCGGTGGTGGTTGAACTGGAGCCAACCGTGCCACAACTGGCCTCGGCCGCTGTGCTCGCTCCTTTGTCGCAGGAACTGGAATTCCTCAAGCGCGATTTTCAGGTCGCCGTGCGCTTCCTGGCCTCAAGCGTGCCTTGAACGCGGCATCGCTCCTGCAAATTCCACGCTCACAACGCGAACGTGCCGCGCTGATGCGGCCTCAATCGTCAGGGAGGCAGACTCACCGAATGTTCAGCGCGGATAGGACGTGCGCTCAAGCATCCAGAGCAAATCCGGGTCCTGCGGCGTCGCCCGCAGGCCGCCTCTGTAGGACTGAAAAGTAACTTTGCGGCTCAACGCGCTGGCCCGCCACTTTTTGATTTCCGAGTGGCCGTCGGCAAAGGCGAAGCCACCGGCGCCGTTGTGCAGGTTGCTGGGTAGTTCAATCCAGCCAAAGTAGCTCTGCGCGTTGAACAAGGCGCCATCATTGATGCTATCCGGGGGTTCGTTTACAAAGACCTACAAGGTTGCCGGAGAGAGCCGATTCACAATGGTGCATCGGAGAGGGCCGCCTCGCCCCAGGCGTTCATCGGAAAGTACTCATGGTTATCGCTGCTGTAGAGGTGCGTGGCTTGCATCAACTGGCGGGTATTGCTCAGGCTCGTGATCGCCTGAGTTCTGGACCTGGCCCGGGCCAGCGCGGGCAAGAGCATCGCCGCCAGAAGCGCGATGATGGCAATCACCACGAGGAGTTCGATGAGGGTGAAGGCGGGCAGGAAATTCCGGTGGCGGATCGAGCCGCCACCGGGATGCAGCGGGGCGGCGGTGTGCAACCACCGTTCACTTCCAGTCACAGCGAGCGGGCTGTCGCCTTCAATCGAAAGCGAAAGAGCAGTCTTCACCGGATGAGGACTGGCTTGGCGGGAATTTGATCCCGCCAAGCGCAGTCGGCTTAAGCTCTCCAATGGCCTACGCAAGCCCTATTGCCGCCAGCGATAGAACTTCGTTCCGGTGGCCGGAATCGTCAGCGGGGAAACCGGAGAACCCGTGACGTCAGTGTAGGGACCGGAAACGACGGTTGCTTCCTGTAACGTCGTGCCCGCCGGCCAGGTGATGGTGACGTTGGCGCCCGACCGGGTGATGGAGATGGGCGACGTGACCGCCGTGCCCGCCAGATAGTGAGCCGCCACTTGGGCCGGGGTCAGCGCGTGGGCGTAAATGGCGACTTCGTCAATCGCGCCGGTGTAGTAATCCGCCCACCCGTTGCCGGCAGAGCCGATGGCCCAATCCGCGTTGTCCTCCGTCAGCGCGCCGACGGCAGCCGGTTCGCTGGCCACCTGGGTGCCGTTGCGATACAACTTCCAATGCGTGCCGTCGTAAGTGCCCACGAGATGCACCCACTCTCCGCCGCCCAGATCGCCCGCTGGGATGGGGAAGCTGGCGCTGTACATGTTGCTGGTGACTTCAAAGAGGTTGGTGTAGATCACCTCAATCGAGCCAACGACATAGTTCGCGCCGCCGTCAATGCGCAGGAAGACCTCCGAACTGTTCGTCACCGCGTTGTCCGGGATTGGGAACTGAATCAGGAAGTCGCTGGTCACGGCCGGTCCGTGGGAGATGATGCGCGCCGGATCGCCCTGGGATGCGTCGGGTTTGACCCATGCTTCCAAAGTGATTTGGCCGGCAATATTCAAGTCAGGCGGGTTGTTCAAGCTGCCCCAACTCTTCAAACCATCGAACGCGACAGCATTGTTCGACGACTCGAAACCGGGATACGTCGGGGCGCGCGGGCCTTCGGCGGTGGTCGTGGTGAGGACCAGGTTTCCGTCGGCCGTGTCGCTGGCCGTGCCGCGATTGGCCACCGGGAAGTCGGCCGGATCGTTGAAGCGAAGATACGTTTTGGGCCCCAACCGTTGGGTGCCAAAGCCATCGTTCCCCGCGGAGAGCACCAGCGTCTCGTAGTTTGCGTCCGAGCGGGCGCCGATGCCGGTTTCATAGTGTGCCAGGATTTGCTCGGGAGTCAGAACATAACCGTTGTAGATCGCCAGTTCGTCAATGTCACCTTCGTAGGGATTCTGGCCCAGGCCCGAGGCGGCGTTATAGGAGCCGATGCCCAGGTCCGCAGCGGGAGCACCGGTTTCGGTGAGCTCGCGATTTGCGGCATAGAGGGCCGAGGGATTCGAAGCCACCGCCACGCCGTCAACATAGGCGGTCAAGACCCCTTGCCATTGATTGTTGCCATTGCCCCCGGGATCGCCGTTGTCGAATTGAGGCTCCCAAGTCACGACCAGATGTTGCCACTTCCCGATGGCATAGTCGGTACCGGTCACCACGTCCTGGCCGCCGCCACCCACGCCGCTAAACATCCGAAAGTTCCAACCATGACCTTCGCTGGCGGGGTAGGAAAGGTTCGGATTTCGCTGGAAGATGACCCAGCCGGTTCTTCCGCTGCCGCCCACCCAACGGTTGTTCACCGGGCACTGGCCACCTTGTTGATCGCGCATGGGGCGGAGCCAGGTTTCAAAGGTGAAAGGCACTCCGGCGGACGGATTGTTTTCCGCGCTCCATGGCAGGGTGGTGACGCCATAGCCGTTGTTGCGATGATAAGCGGCGGCCCCGTCATCGGTTCGGCCCGCCAGTGCCCCAGTCGCCGGATATCTCACTTCTTCCGAATGGGTCGCATTTCCGCTGGAACGGGTATCGCCCAGATTGATGGCGGTTCGCGGTGTGAGTGACAACTCATCCAACCGCAAGTGGACAGCAGGGTTGCGCGATTGAATCAGTGTCTCGTAAGGCGTGGTGCGGTCGGCGTTCGTGCCATTCTGATAATGCGCGAGAATCTGCTCCGGCGTCAGCTTGGCGGCGTAAAAGGCGAATTCATCAATGCCCCCGAAGTACGCATTGCCGCCGGCGCCGCTGGTGTTGTTGTAGGCGCCGAGTGAAAGGGCAGCGTCGGTTTCCGCCGGATTCGCGGCATAGCCCGGAGACATTCCATCGGGACCGCCGTTCCAGACGTTCGTATTCGCCGCCACGCCGTCAATGTAAATGGTCGCCGTAGAATTCGTCAGTTGTACGGGATCGTAAACCACCACGACATGCGTCCACTTGCCGACCTGATATGGGACCTCGCTGGTGACATCCAGACCGCTGCTCCCACCGCTACCGCGATAGAATCGGCAGTTCCAGCCGACGCCCTCGTAACCCGCCCTGCCGGCGTACTCAGGCCCCGGCGCTCGTTGAAAGAAAACCCAGCCGGTGCGATCCGGAAAGCCGGAGGAAACGCGATTGTTGAGCGGGCATTGCCCGGCATTGATCTGGTCGCTGGCCGGATAAAACCAGACTTCAATAGTGAATGGCTGGGTGTTGTCGGGATTCAGGGCCGCGTTGAACGGGATCATTCCGTACGCGGTTCCGGTATCAAAAAACTGAGAGCGGTTTCCGCTTCCGGCCAGCGCGCCAGGGAAGGCCCGCAAGTTGGAAGTGTTTTCCATACTGCCAGCAGCGCCGAGGCTGCCGCGGTTTTGGTTGATGTTTGACCGGCTCGTATCATCGTTGAGCCGATAATAGGCCCGGGGGCTGTCATTCAGGACGGCGGAGGCGTAGTCGGCGCGCGCCGGCTGACTTAGTAACCCTGAGAGCGTCAAGCAGGCAATCAGGCCAGAACGAATGGTTTGGGATTTCATTTACTTGTTGGGTTTGATGGCTTGGGCAAAACACATCACCAACTGAAAGTGTTGCAGGGTTGTTGGGCCTAACGTTGACATCTTCGGTGGTGCTAGTGTTGGTGGAATGATGAATCAGCAATGAATTTGGTCAACAGAATAAATGGACAAAGTGCAGCGCGTCAGCGGTCTCCATCCGCTACGCTGCTTTGCCGCGTTGACCGCACAAATCCTTGCCCCTTTACATCTGCCCGCGCGTGACCCATTTTGGACACCGATGACACGTTCCGTTTTCAACTGGTGCCTGGCCATTCTATTTGGGTGGACGCTTGGGTCGCTGACCGTTCGCGGTGCTGTGACGAACGAAGCACCGGACTTCAATGAAGTTTTTGAACTGCTCCGCGCCCACCTGTCAGGCATTTCGGAAGCAGATTTGAACCGGGCGGCGGTCATGGGCTTATTCGAGAACTTGCGCGGCAAAGTGTCGCTGGTCGAAATGCAGGGGGGAGCGGCTACTCCAGCGCAGGGTCAGTTTAGTCAAGCGTCGGTGATCGAAGACGACGTGGCTTATGCCCGGGTGCGCCAGATCGGACCGGAATTGGCCGACGAATTGAGCCGGGCCATCGAGGAATTGAGTGCGACGAATCAGTTCAAGGGATTGGTGCTGGATTTGCGCTTTGCGGAAGGCAGCGATTTTGCGTCCGCAGTTGCCGTGGCGGATTTGTTCGTGGCCAAAGCGCGTCCGCTGTTGGACTGGGGCGATGGCATGATGAAGTCGAAGGAAAAGGCCAATGCCTTTCGGCTGCCCGTCGCCGTGCTGGTGAATCAGGAAACTGTCGGGGCCGCGGAGGCGCTGGCCGCGATGCTGCGCGAGGCCGGGAGCGGACTGATTCTCGGACGCACGACGGCAGGCGGTGCCATGGTGGCGCGGGAATTCACCTTAAAGAACGGCCAACGACTGCGCGTGGCCAACACCCCGGTCAAACTGGGAAACGGTGCGGCCATTCCAGCTTCGGGAGTGCGACCGGACATCGAAGTGACGGTCAATTTGCGGGACGAACGCGTTTATTTCGAGGATGCTTACGCCGTGCTGCCCAGGACAAACCTGGCGTTGAGCGCGGCGGCGGCCGCGCCGGTGGATGCCACGAACCGTCCGGTGCGTCGTCCGCGTATCAGCGAGGCGGACTTGGTGCGGGAACGGCGCGAGGGCACGAATTTCAACGCCGATGAATTCGTGGCTGCCCGCGATCGCGAGCCGGAGAAGCCGCTGATTCGCGACCCGGCGCTGGCCCGCGCCGTGGACCTTTTGAAGGGGCTGGCATTGGTGCGGCGGACGCGTTCCTGATTTCGCCGTTGACGATTTCACCGGCCACTCCAAACTGCCCGCGTTTCTTTTGCCGATTTCAATGAAGACCTTTCTGTTTGTCTGCACCGGAAATATCTGCCGCAGCCCCATGGCCGAGGGGCTTTTTCGCCATGCCATCGCGGGCCGGGGGGAGTACCGCGTGCAATCGGCCGGGTTGGGTGCGATGAATGGTCAGCCGCCCAGCGCGCATGCAGTCCGCGCCATGCAGGACCTGGGCATTGACATTTCCTCTCTCCGCAGCCGGATGCTCACGCCCGAGCTGGTGCAGCAGGCGGACTACATTCTGGGCATGACCCACAGCCACGTGGATACGGTGATGCTGTTGTATCCGGCGGCGGCGGAAAAGACCTTCCTGCTCCGCGAATTCGACGACACGCTTGACGCATTTGAAAAGGACATCAGCGATCCGATTGGCGGTTCCTACGACGTGTATTTGAATTGCCGCGATCAGATTGAACAGGGCATCGCGTCCTTGCTGCGGTTTCTGGAGCAGAGCCAGGTGGCGACGGGATTGCCGGCGGCGAGCGGCGCGAGGATCGCCACGTTGGCGCTGGGCGCGGACCACGGCGGCTTCGCCTTGAAGGAGACGCTCAAACGTCATTTGCAGGAGCGCGGAATCAGCGTGAGTGACTTGGGCACGCACTCCGCAGACGCCACCGACTACCCGGATTATGCGCAACTGGTCGCGCAGAGCGTGGCGGCCCGCAAGGCGCAGGCGGGGCTGTTGATTTGCACCACCGGCGTGGGCATGAGCATTGCCGCCAATAAAGTGCCCGGGGCGCGCGCGGCGTTGGTGACGGAGGAAACCACCGCGGTCCTGGCCCGGCAACACAACGATGCCAACATCCTTTGTCTGGCGGGCAAGACCACGCCACCAGACGCGGCCAAGCGCATCCTCGACGCTTTTCTGAATGCCCGCTTTGAAGGCGGGCGCCACGAACGACGGGTCAAAAAAATGGAACCACGAATCGTCCCTCCGGAATTGCGCTTGAAAAGCGTTGATCCTGCCATTGCCAGCGCGATCGAGCACGAACGGCTTCGCCAACAGGAGAACATCGAACTGATCGCCAGCGAGAACTTCACCAGCCTCGCCGTCATGGAGGCGCAAGGCTCGGTGCTCACCAACAAGTACGCCGAAGGTTATCCGAAAAAGCGCTGGTATGGTGGATGCGAAAACGTGGACGCCGTCGAACAGTTGGCCATTGACCGCGCCAAGCAGCTCTTTGGTGCCGAACACGCCAATGTCCAGCCGCACTCCGGCAGCGGCGCGAACATGGCGGTTTATTTCGCCTTCTTGAAACCCGGTGACAAGATGCTCACCATGGATCTGAGCCACGGCGGGCATTTGACCCACGGCAACAAGGCCAATTTCTCCGGCAAGTTTTTTGAGATCGTTCACTACGGCGTTCGCAAGGAGGACGAGCGGATTGATTACGATCAACTGGCCACGATGGCCCGCGAGCATCGGCCGAAGATGATCACCGTGGGGGCGAGCGCCTACCCGCGCATTATTGATTTTAAGCGCATGGGCGAGATCGCGCTTGAGGTGGGCGCGTTCTTGCTGGCGGATATTGCGCACATTGCCGGGCTGGTCGCCGCGGGGATTCATCCCAGCCCGATGGAGCATGCTGACTTTGTCACCACCACCACCCATAAGACGCTGCGCGGTCCGCGCGGCGGACTGGTGTTGTGCAAGGAAAAGTACGCCAAGGAGATTGATTCACAGGCATTCCCGGGCATCCAAGGGGGGCCGTTAATGCATGTGATCGCGGCCAAGGCGGTCTGCTTCCAAGAAGCCATGCAACCGTCGTTCCGAACTTATCAGGAGCAGATCGTTCGCAACGCCGGCGCGTTGGCGGAGGGTATGAAGCGCAACGGCTTCCGCCTGGTCAGCGGCGGTACGGATAATCATCTGATACTGGTGGACGTCGGCGCACGCGGAGTGACGGGCAAGGATTGTCAGATTGCGCTCGATGCGGCCGGGATCACGGTCAACAAGAACACCATTCCGTTCGAGACGCGTTCGCCCTTCCAAGCCAGCGGCATTCGGTTGGGCACGCCTGCCGTAACCACGCGCGGCATGAAGGAACCGGAAATGGCGGCTATTGCCGACATGATCAGCGAGGTGTTGCTTGATCTCAAGAACGTGGAGGTGGCCACGCAAGTCCGGCAGCGCGTGCGCGAACTGACGGCGCGGTTCGCGCTGCCGTATTAAGGATGGCACGCGGGTCGGTGGTAGGACCGAAGCTGACGCTCCACCGGACGGGCGGGTGATTCAGCCCACCGGGATTGCTAACGAACGATGACCCCAAGGATATCCTGCCGGGAGACGGCGCCAAATATCCGACTATCAGCGCTGTTGTTGCGGTTATCGCCCATGACGAAGTACTGCCCCTTGCCGCAGATGAAAAATTGTTCTTTTACCTTTGGGTTCGCGAACGTCTGCGTGTGCGGAGGAAGGTAAGGTTCTACCAATACTTGGCCATTTAGATAAACCCGCCCGCCTTTGAGATAAACTGAATCGCCCTCACGCGCGATGATGCGTTTGACCGCAAAACTATTGTCGGTCGGGTCACGGAGCACCACGATTTCTGACGGCTTTGGCTCGCGGAACTGGTAAACCAACCGATTCAAGAGGTAGTAGTCGGAGTGCTTCAGAGTGGGCGACATGCTGGCGCCAATGACCTGCACGGACTGCATCACGTAGCGGGAAATCAGCAAGAAACTTCCGTAGGCGAGCAGGGCGATCAAACAGAGTTGCAGCACGCTCTTGGCGAGGGAGGTCGAAATGTCCCACGATAAACGGGACTGGGGCGGCGCAAACGTTGCGGCCGCAGTCACTTGAGTCTCCGCCGTGGTTGCCATTTCCAGATTCATCGTTACGCCCGACTGTCCACTTATCGCGAATTACTGTCCCATTTCTATTCAATAAATGACAGTTCAGATACGATTTGGCAACCCCACAAGATACGTAGCGAACCCCCGATAAGTACGGATGACCTTGGCCCGCCTTGGCGGACGGCGTGAGTTCCGCCCACAATTCCTGCCCAACCGGCCAGTTGCCTCTGCCAATATGCGAAGTACGCCAACCAAACGAACTATTGGCTTTGGCCTGCCCGCCGAGTTGAAGCCAAATCCTCGTTTGTGCATTTGTGGTGTGGCGAACAGTCCGTGGGCGTTACCCTGATCTGGATCCGTTCACCTCGGTTCGCAGAAGCGCCGACTTGCAGTCATCTCTACGAGCTTTGAACGGCAGCGGTTGGTCGAAGACTGGCGTATTACGGCGTGGATGCCTCGGGCGGAGGGTGAAGTACCCGGGTCAACTCCCAGCGTTACCTGGCGATTTCGCCCGTGTGGCCTCGCTGATTGCCTCTCGCAGGTTTTCCAGAAGGAACGGTTTGCTGATGATGAAATCCACGGCCCCAAGCGGCTGGTTTGAAGCTTTCAGCATTTCGGCATAAGCCGTGATGAGCACAACTGGCTGGCCGGGCGTGCGGGACTTAATCGCCACGGCCAATTCATCGCCCTTCATGGCCGGCATGGCATAGTCAGTGATGACCAGGTCGTATTTCTCCTGATCGTAACGCGCGAGGGCCTCCTGGCCACTGCTGGCCGTGTCCACGTGGTGGCCGTCAAATGTCAGCATCATTCTCACGGCATCGCAGACGAACGGTTCATCGTCCACCACCAGGATGCGGCGTGGCTCTATGGTTGGTTTTGTCATGTCATTGCCGATTCAATGCCGGTTCCGCCCGAAATGGTGTCATGCTGACAAGTAAATGCCGTCACTGTACACAGTCTGACTCCGAACACCAGCACTTGTTGTACGGCGAACGAAGCTTGTTGACGAATCAGCCAGGGCGAAACCCGTACCGGCGCAACCCGCTGGATCGGGTGGCGTGCGGCCTCCACGGCCGAGCCAAGATGTGCGTGTTGCTGTTCAGGGATAGACGTGCGTGCTCCGAGGGCAGGGAGCATTCGCTGCCGCGGTCTTAAGCCAGGTTTGGAAAACAAAAGCGGCCCTCGTTTCCGAAGGCCGCTTGCTTGCGAATCAATTGCCTTATCGAGCCAGCGCTCAGGCTTCCCAGCCCCGCCGATTGTTGCGGCGGACGAACTGAGCCGCTTCGGGCAGGTTGGTGGACTTCATGTTCGGTCCGTCCCATTCCATGCGGCGGCCTTCACCGACGCGCAACGCGATGCAGCCCAGCAGAATGATCTCCGTGAGATACGCTGCGATGTCAAAGTTCGAGTAGGCGGGCGTGCCCTCCTTCATCATGCGGAACCATTCCTGCATGTGACCGGGCGAACGCGGGATCGTTTGCGGCACGGCGCGGCAGGCTTCATGTTTGTCGCCGGGAACCATTTCCTCCTGACCTTTCATCGCCACGAAGAAGCGCGCGCCGTAATCATCGGGTGAGAACAGTTTGCCCTTTTCTCCGATGATGAGGCAGCCCGAAACCGGAAGCGTGCCCAAAGTGCCGACGATTTCTTTAATGGCTTCGGCATCCGGGCGCAGTGGTTTGATCGAATCACCGGGATTGCCGTCGTACCACCAGAATTTGAGCGGAGGGAGGCCCTCGCGTTCGGGAAATTCAAACCGTGTGCGCGAAGTCTTGGGAAAGGTCTCCGGATACACGCGCGAGGCCAGTTCACACTCGACCACGTTCGGATAGCCCAACTTCAGGGCCCGGAAAGGCATGTTCACCGTATGGCAGGCCATGTCGCCCAACGCACCGGTGCCGAAATCGTACCAGCCACGCCAGTTGAACGTGTGATACACGTCTTTCTTGTAGGGTCGCATCGCTGCCGGTCCCAACCAAGCGTCCCAATTCAGATATTCGGGCACCGGATCTTGGCCCTGCGGCCGGTCCAGCGCCTGCGGCCAGACGGGCCGGTTCGTCCAGACGTGCAATTCCAGCGGCTTGCCGATCACACCCGCTTGCACGACTTCCACGGCCCGGCGCAGGCCGCTTTCGGCGCTGCCTTGATTGCCCATTTGCGTGGCGAGCTTCTTTTCGGCCGCCAATTTACGAACAATGCGCGCCTCCTCCACGTTTTGGGTCAGCGGCTTTTGGGCAAAACAATGTTTACCCATCTTCATGGCGCGGATGGCGGCGACGCCGTGCGTATGATCGGGCGTCGAAACCGTCACGGCGTCAATGTCCTTGCCCACTTCGTCGAGCAACTTGCGGAAGTCCTGGTATTTTTTGGCCTGGGCGAACCGCTGGCCCTTCTTGTCCAGCGTGCGCTGATCCACGTCGCAGATGGCGACGATGTTCCCGCCATTCGAGGCGGCGTCATTGCTGTCGCTGTCGCCTTTGCCGCCGACCCCGATGCAGGCAACGTTGATGCGCTCATTCGCGCCCAGCACGCGGCCCACGTACGGGAAACTGAGGGCCGCGGCACCCGCCGCGAGCGACGTGCGCCGCAGAAACTGGCGGCGGTTTAACGAGGTAACACTGATAATGAGGGGATTTTTTTGCGTTTGCATATTTTGAGTTAACGAATGGTTGAGTGGTAATCGAGCGGAACTCTGCTCGTTCCGACTCGCGGCGATCTGGCCGACATCGCTTCATGCGGATGAGATATATTCATTCTGACACGAGAGGTAAATACCTTTGTGCTCCTGAAAAGCTGCGAATATCCGGGTGTGCCAAGCAGCGAGCGCATCGTCGAGCCTGCCCATGAACGGGAGCGTGTTGCCGTGCCGCCGGCCGGCAGTTCCAACCAAGACAGTTCTGTCGGCGGGACGCACGCCAGCAAGCTGGAGTGGTTCATGGCCCCGAAGCGTCTATGGATGGAGGGGGGAGGCTCGCCAGGTTCAACGTGCCATCCTTGGCGGACGAGAGCGAGAATTGCCTGCCCTGACAACCACGGCTGCCATACACTCACCTGTGACATGACTGGCAACCACACGTGGCCCGCCCAACAAGGTCTCGTACTCTCTGATCTACACCTGTTTTCAGGGCGCTCGGAGGGCGCCGCCTGCATGCGGTCCATTCATTCACTGTTGAACAGCGTCCAGATTCTGGTTCTGAACGGCGACATTTTCGATTTCCGATGGAGCACGCTAAACGATCCGTACGCGAGCATTGCCGCAGCGGTGGAGTGGTTGAGCACGTTGGCGAAAAAGCGGTCCCATTGTCACATTCATTACCTCCTGGGCAACCATGATTGCTGCCGCAAGTTTACCGGCGAGTTGAACCAGTTGGCGGCTACGCAGCCACGATTTCACTGGTACGAGTATTCTCTGCGATTGGGTAGCGCCTTGTTCCTGCATGGCGATTGCGCGCATCGCCCGATGAACCAACAGCAACTGAATGAATTCCGCGAGTTATGGCGGGGCGACTGGCAGCGTGGCGGACTTCTGACTGCCGGCTATCGTTGGGTTGATCGGTTGGGCATAACGCGGCGCGTGCATGACTGGCACTTTCCTCGACAGAAAACTGTGGAGCGGATTGCGTTCTATCTTGACACCGCCGCCGCCGGCTGGCGGCAGACGATCCGCGACTGTTACTTTGGCCATACGCACCTGCCCTTCGTGAACCATGAATTCGACGGGGTGAGATTTCACAATACAGGCTCCGCTATTCGCGGCATGGAATTCAATCCACTCCGTTTTGAAACCCGGCTTGAACCCGATCCGCCACCTGCGCAAGCTGCGCGACGCTGACGCGACCATGCCCGACCGAGCCAAACCGAAAGTGACGTGTTACTCCGCGGATGAAGGCGGATTCATGCAGCGCTCGCAGGAATTGCGCGGGCGATGCTTGTCGCCGCTGCTCTCCGTCCTGACCGCCCTGCGCATCACTCCGAATCATCTGACGTTGCTTTCGCTGATTGCCGGGCTGGCGTTCTGTCCGCTGTTCTTGTGGAGTTCCAAGGTCATCGCGTTCCTCCTGCTGTTGGCACATGTTCTCTTGGACGGACTGGACGGGCCGCTGGCGCGCTACACGCACCGCGCTTCCAATCAGGGATCATTCACTGACACGAGTGCGGATCAAGTGGTCGTCACGTTCAGCACGGTGACTCTGATTCACGCGGGGTATGCCGGGGCGTGGCCCGGCGGGCTGTATCTGTTTTTCTACAGCCTCGTGGTCATTTTCGCGATGGTGCGCAACGCCCTGGCCATTCCCTACTCGTGGCTCGTGCGCCCGCGTTTCATTGTTTATCTCTGGATGCCGGTGGAAGTGTATCTCTGGCGCGGCAGCCTCGATGGGCTGCTCTGGATGCTCACCGCCCTGCTGGTGCTCAAGACCCTGACCGGATTCATCCAGATACGACGCAAGATGTGAAGGCCTTGGACATGTGGGGAAACTCAGGCGTTCGTTGGTTCAACGCTTGGTGTTTTTGAGAAAAGCCACCAAGTCGGCCAATTGTTGTTTCGTCAGTTGCTCATCCAGGCCGCCCGGCATCACGGAAACCGCGCCCGGCCGCATCTCGACGATGTCAGATCGCTCAATGCGGACTTCAGTGGTTGGACCGGTTGCGATCACGATTTCGTCCGCGGCGTCCTTGCGCAGCACACCGCTGTATTCTTCATCGGATCTGGTAAGGACCATCACCGGCTCGTAACTTCGCACGAAGCTGGCGCTCGGATAAACAATGGCTTCCAAAAGATCACGCTCGGTGCGCACCTGGCTGATGTTCGTCAAGTCCGGCCCCACGGTGCCGCCGACGTACCCGATCTTGTGACACGACGCGCAGGCGGTTTGCTCGCTGTTGAACACTGTCTGCCCGCGTCGGATATCCCCTTTGGGTAAGGTGGCGAGCAATTCCTCAAGTCGCGCCTTTTGCCCGGCTTCGTCCACATCCAACTGTGCGAGCAACTGTCCGCTGCTCTTCTGCACGGTTGCGGGATATTTTGCGGCCAGGGTGCGGAGCGTGTCTGGCCGCACGCCGGACAAGCCCTTCGACTTTCCAAGTGCGGTCACCAGGCTCAAACCCACCGGTTCGCTGTTGGATTGCTCGAACGCGGCCAGCAATCGCGAAACCTCAAGCGGCCCGGTGGTCCGGATCGAGTCCGCCAGCGTCAGCAATTGCGCTTCACTCAACTTTGCTTTCGCCAAAACCGAGGTCGCGGCGCTTCGCCTGGCCACCGGAATTTCTGGATGCAAATTCGCAGAGAGGAACTCCAATAGCCCCGGCTCGACGGATCGCAATCCACCTGGCAAGGCGGCCAATGCCTCGAGTCGCAAATCCGCCGGACGGCCGCTATTCGTGGCGATGGCCAGGAGCGTGGTGGAAAAATCCGGGGCGCTGCTCTTTGCCTGGGCCAATACCCGCGCGGTGACAACGGCGGAACGAACGATGGCTTCTTCCTTTGACCCAAGGCTCGTGTTCACGGGCGAAATCCAGTCCGCAGGGATTGCTTTGAGGTTTGCGGCGGCCATGGTGCGCAAGAGCATTTGCCGAGTCGCGGAGTCCGTGTTCGATCCTGTGAGCCTCTCAGCCACCAACTTCTGAATCGCGCCATCGGCGGCGAATTGCGCGAGTTGTTGCTCCAACCCCGCCCGATCCGCCTCGCTCAAGTCCTGGCTGGTCAGGCGCTCTCGGAAGAAGCCCGCCAAGGCGCCGCCCCAATTCGGATGATGACTCGCGACCCAGGCCGCCGTCTTCCGCAGTTCCGCATCCGGTGAGCCCAGCCACGGGATCACGTCCTGCGGCTGCAAATCGCCGGCATCCATTTGGTCGAGGGCAATGAGTCCGGCGGCAAGCACTCGCGAGGAGTTCGCCTGCGCAAGAGGATTGGAGGATTCCATGCCATAGCGGGCGAGTTCCCGTCTCAGTATCGTTGGCGAGTTGATTTCAATGAGCGCATACGTGGCGCTGTGGGCAACCAACGGGTCGCTTCCCCATTCTGCAACCGCTCGGAGGAGGGCAAAGGTTCGATCCGCATCCCCGATTCGTCCTGCCAGTTCGGCCGCGACGCGGCGGATGGCCGGTTCTTCGCAAGCCAGGGCGAATTCGAGCGCCAATTGGGCGGCTTCGTTTGGTGGCGAGGCGCGCAGCACGCTCAGGGCTTTGAACTGGGTTTGCCGAAGCGAATCGCGGCCAGCTTGATCGGTAATACCGGGTGCGTTCGTCCTGGCGAGACTTCCCCAAAGTGCGGCGGCGGCATTTGGAGATCCGATCCGCACGAGCGCAAGCAGAGCCAATCGGGACGCGGACAGGTTGGAAGACTTGGCGAGATAGTTGGTTAGTGCTGGCATCGCCGCGTCGCCTCGTTTGCCGAGTTCTTGTATAGCGCGATGGCACACAAACGGGCGTTGATCTTCCAAGTATTTCACCAGTTCGTCTGCATCCGCCTGGTCCCATCTGATGGTCAGCCCACAAGGGTCTTCCATCCGGGGAGTTCCCGTTCGCCGAACCCGGTAGATGCCGCCCAACACATCGGGCTTGGCCAGTTGCGAACTGGGGCAACACAGTTTATACCAACCACCCGTATCCACCACGATCAAGCTGCCATCCGGCGCTTCCAGCACATCGGTGGGATGAAAATCCGTGTTGTCGGACACGAGGAAATCACTGGTGGCGCTGAGGTAAGTCGCGCCGTTGGGCCGAAGAATGTGGCGCGTCACTTTGCGCAAGTTAAAGGAAGTAGCAAAGTAGTTGTCCCGATAGTCCTCGCCAAACACCGCGCTCTCGTAGCGAACCAGACCGCACTCGGCGGACGGGCCGGCTTGATAGAACGGTTGCATCACCTTCGGGCTCGTGCGCTTCACGCGGCCATCTTCGATTACGTCGTGAATCTTGCCGAACACGCCGCCATACACCGCGTGGGCAATGCCATCGCGAAAACCCGGTTGACTGAAATCAATGAACGTGCTGGTGAAGATGGCTTCGCCCTCCGGGGTGAACGCAACCTCCACGGGATTATCCATGCCGCCGGACATCACCACGTCGAGGTTCGATCCGTCAGGGCGCGCCCGATAGATGTGCGCCGCCCGGTCGTTCAGGGTGCGGCCATCGCCCAGCTTATGGGTTTGCTCGGCGAAAGCGCCCTTGGTCCAGTAGAGGTAACCATCCGGACCGAGGTAGGGGCCGTGCAGATCGTTGGCGCAACCCGTGAGCGTTTTACCCTGAAACCATTCCTCGCGTTTCTCCGCCACGCCGTCGCCGTCGGTATCTGTGAATTTCCAGATGCTCGGCGGTGCCGCCACGTAAACGGAACCATCGTACCACAAACAACCTTCTGGAAACATCACCTGCTCGGCAAACACGGTGATTTTGTCGAACGTACCGTCCCCATTGGTATCCTCGAGGCAGAGGATGCGGTGATCGGGGTTGGCCAGTTGCAGCTCGGGCTTTTCGTTGGAACCGGAGGAGTCCGTTACGTAGAGCCGGCCCGCGTCATCGAAGGCGGCCGAAACGGGGCGCGGCACCAGTTCCGGCGCGGCAACCAGTCTCACCTCGAATCCGTTGGGGACGGTGAAGGTTTGCGTTGGGAACTTGAATTCGGCTCCATTGACCGTCAGAGCCGCCCAGAACCCGGTTAACCCAAGCTGGCAGAGCAAAGTCAGTTTCATGATAGTGGCGCGCAGGTGATGGCGAAGTAAAACCGGTGGTGGCGCAGAATTCAAGCAAACACCGGGAGGTATCTTTTCTTGGGCGCTTCCAACTCTGGAACGAAGGGAAATGGGCTGATCGCTGCTTTGGTCACCGTTGGCGACGTACTGATTGGAGTCGGCTTGACGTAGATTCTGGCGTGCCGCTACGAGTCAAGCGCGTTGGGCGAAGGTCAGCGTGTGAACGTCGCTTTCACTCGCCGGGACTTGACCATGTAGGTGCTCCAAATTAGCGCAGCGAAAATCGCCCGGGTGATTTCCCGAACGGACGAGCCGTCCGAGTTCTCTACCAAATATGGGATGTTCCGGCTTGTGACCTCATCCATCAGGAGGAAAGCGGCATTGAATACCATCATGGCAATGTAAACCTTGGGGAACAGCCTTCGCTTGGCGAAGAACAAGCAGATCACGAGAATATTCAGCCCGAGGATTCCAATGCTCCCCAACACCTCGAAGATGAGAAGTGGTGCGTACAACGGGTGATAGTGCTCACCTTGCGGGAGGGCGACGGCCTGCCAAGTATTCAAGGAAAAGAACCCTTCCCAGTATGATACGATGCCAGCCACATGCACGAAGGGGCCTATGCAGATTCCCAGTCCCACCAAAATCAGCCACCCGCCCAGGCCTTGAAGGTGTTGGTCCGTCAGCAGCGGAGGTGTCAGGTCCACCGGGGCAAGCTGGGCACGCCAGATCCACACCGAGCCGGCCAGGACTCCAACTGCACCGAACGCCGCGATCACCAACATCAACCAGTTAAGTTGCGCAAGAACTCCGCGAATACTCGTGTCCGGCCGGTAAAGCGTGTCGCCGAGGAGATTCTCCATCTTCTCCAGCTTCAGCAAGTAATCAGCCACGTTTTCCGCGGCCACTTCCGCCACCCGCGTCTCGCATTCATATTGGAATCGCACCACCGAGCCGGAAGAATTTCGCCGATATCTGAAGGTGAAGGCCTCGTTCTCGACGGCTTCTTCCAGTTCCGGGATATTCCAGTCATCTTCGGGCATGTGAACAATGACCTCGTGTTCTTGCCTCATGGGGAAGGGAATCCGCAGTGGCCACGTGCGCAGGCGCGTTTTAGGATCAGTCAGGAGGCGGTGGAAGCTCTCCGCATAGAAATGTGCCTGCCACTGCTTGCGGGAATCATCCTGAGTCCACAGGTTCTTGATCTGATAGTTTTCGGTGATGGTCAGGATGTTCACTCTCCGAGCGTCAGACGTTTCTATGGGTTGTAACGATTCGATACCGGGATAGTAGCGTGCGTAGTAATTCAAATAATCGCTGGCGATTTCTTTCAGGTCGGTGCGGGCCAGTTGCTCACGCATGTCATCCGCCTTGGCCCCATAAAAGCTGGTTTTCACAGCAAGGGTCACGGGTGAATCGTAATCAGAAATCTTGAACGTCGAGACTACCCGTTGTCGGGCATTCTCGACCCGTGGGGACGGCACATTCTCCATTGTGGAAACGCCCTCGCGGATGACGAGCGCCTGGCTCACCAGCGGCAAAGCGCGATTCTCCAATGTGCCGCCCTGGTGGCTGAGGGTGGGGTCCACCCAAATGACACGCCCGGCCAGATTCAGCTGCACGATCACGTGATTGAAGGCGAAAGGCGAAGGCAACCGCCGAGCTACGGCCTCGCGCGCCGATGTGTTCACAAATGCCGGCCATGCTTGCTGGTTCATTGCCCGGAGAATGGTGCAATACAACAGCGCCTTGCCCTTGCAATCGCCAAAGCGCTTCTGAAAGGTTTCGAATGGGTGGGTGGGCAGAAAGGAATGTGGACCAAGCTCAAGCCCGGTATAACGCAAGTCATCTTGGATGAACTGTAGAGCCAGCAGAGCCCGCTCCTCCTCCGCCGACGCACCGGACTGCCATCGCTGGATGAACTCCTTGAGCTCTGGAGGGAGATTTGTTTCCGGGACCGAATACAGAGGCAGCGCCCATTCTACCACCTGTGACCAGTTCTCGAAATCGCTCAGTTCCAAGTACGGGTAAGGTTCGAAATCGGGCGGCGAATTGTCCTCGTACGCAATCGCTGCCAGGTTGCTATAATCCCAAACGTATTCGGTAAGCCCATTCGCCGTCGCCGTGGTGGGGGACAACTCGGTGAGATGCTGCCGAACATGCAGGGGTTTGTCTGAAGGCCAGAGAAGTCTCAGGCGCTGGCGTTCCACGGCCAGGCTGCTTTGAACCGTGAGCCGAGTGGAGTAATGGTCGCCGATGATCGGATTCTCACCGCGGATGGTGTAGGAGTACTCAAGCGCGTCGCCCACCCGGAGGTCCTCCACGAACACGAGTGCGGTGTTGTCACCCGTGAACACATCCACGGCGAGTCCGCGCTCCGGCTGGATGATCTTGACCTTCGACGCGTCCAATCCATCCAGTGTCCTTCCTCCCCGGTGAATTCTAACCCGGTGCAGAATCAATTCCTGAAAACTAGCGTTGAAGGTGAACGTCAGATTGCCGGAGTCCTGCACGCCCGTTTCATTCTCCATGAGAAGGATGATGCGGGTAAAGCGCTCTCGGCGCTGCGGGTGTTCGTGTCGTTCGTACAAGACACAGCGGGTACCCTCGGATCGAAGATCTTTCAGCCCTTGGGTCGGTGTGCTCCATTCAACGACACGGACCCAATCTGGAGGCGGCGATATGGAGAACTGCGGCTGGCTGAGGGCTTGATACGTCATGGCGAACACGGCGAGCGCCACGCCTACCTGGTGCCGATTGAACTGGCTGGGCTTATGTTTCATCGTTTGCTCGGCATACGACTGACAGCATGTCCGATGACCGGACTCTCTGCAATCCTGATGCACCGCGCAAAGCGGTGAGGGAACTCAAAGGTCAAAAGCCTGGGGCGAAATCAGCCCGAAGAAATTCGCGCAATTAACCGGCAAGGAAATGCGCTTGAGGGGCTGGCGCACGGCCACCGTGTGGAATACGCCCCGCGTGCCGAGTCCACGCCTGCGCTCATTTGAATGAAGATTCCGGGCCAAATGATCCTCTGCAAGATTTGGCCATGCCAATCATCGAACCCCAACTGGAGTTCACTCCGCTTCCAATCGCCACGAAGCCAGCAAGGGCATAGCCGTTTTGCTCCGACCCACAAGGCGCAGACTGCTGGCTCGAGCCGGAAAGCCTTCAGGCTCCTGCGGGTGCGGGAGCGGCTTTGCCACCAGCGGGGCCGGAGGGTGAAGGCGATGCCGGAGCAATGCCCGGATAACTCTTCCACACCCGCAGAGGCAAAAAACCGAGAATAATGAAGCAAACTTGCGTGGCGTTGAAGATCATCAGCCATTTGAAGGCGGCGTCCATGAATCCGTAGCTGTGCAGCCCAATGCCCAGCATGTTGACGCCGAACCAGGAGAAAGCCGTGACCATGTTGCCGATGATGGCCAGAACCATCAAACCACGTTCCTTGATGATCTTGCCCCAGCGCGCGTGCAGGATCACAGCACACCAGATCACGATCATCAACGCGCCGTTCTCCTTTGGATCCCAACCCCAGAAACGGCCCCAGGATTGATCGGCCCAGATGCCGCCGAGAACGGTGCCCACAAAACTAAACAACGTGGCGAAACAGATGATGCCATAGACCATTTTGGTCAGCACCACACCCACTTCACTCTTGCCGGCTTCCGCCGGCGCGGCCTTTGCCGGATCACCCGCCGTCAGTTTCTTTGAGAGCATGGGGGTGAACACGCCCAACACGATGAAGAGAATGGCCAGCAAGCCGGCCACAAACATGGCCGAGTAGCCCAGCGTGATGGTGACGACGTGGGTCGCCAGCCAGAAATTGGTATCCAGCACCGCGCGCATCATTTCCATGGTGTCGCCGCCGACGGCGAGGTTGTGGGCAATAATTAGCGTGATGAAACCGACGCACGCGGCCACCACACTGCCAATGCCAATCCGGTAGATACGTTCGAGGAAAAGCCCTAGAATGACAGCGGCCCAGCCGATAAAGATGGCCGAGGAGTAAAGATTGGTCACCGGCGGACGGCCTTCGAGGACCATGCGGTAAACCAGGCCGATGGTGTGGATGATGCAGCCCACGACAATGATCCAATAGGCCGAACGCCGCAGGGCCTCAGACAGGTTGGCGAACATCCCGAACGTCAACAATGATCCCAGCGCCAGGATCAGGGCAAATACGTAAAGCACCATGGCGTCTAAAAACACCTGTGCGTGGTTGAAGAAGAACTCGTGGTTCGCTTTGCGCAACTCCGGCGCGAAATCCTTCGCCAGCCAGCCGCGGTATTCCTCCACCGCGCGATTGAACGACGCGGGATCATTCTGCCGGTAGGCTGACACCATGGTCGCGTAGTATGTCGCGGCCGGAGGCAGGCCGTGCTGGTGGTGCAAGCCGTCCAATAATCCCTGGCCCATGTTTAGCCACTTCTCCCGGCCTTCTTCGGGATGGGGCGAAGGGATGGTCAGCGGCAGGGCAAAACGCGCCACGGAATCGTAGCCCGACATGAAACGGAGCAGGCGATCGAATGCCGCCTTGTCAAACTCCTTGCCCGCCTCGCGGGCGCGCACCGCGGCGACGCCCGGCGCAATGCTCGTCTCGTAGGCGCTAACCTCGGCGGCGAAATCATCTGTGTTCGGCGGTTTCAAACTGAGCTTGAGCCGTTGATACAACGCCGTGGCGCTGTAAAGCTTCATCAGTTCCCGCTCGAATGGCGTGCGGTTTGCCGCCTCGATCTTCTGGATGCGCTCCGCCTGACGGCCAATCTCGTCATACTGCGGTCGAATCTCCGTGAACGTGTAGTATTTTTGCTCCTCGGTCAGTTTGAGCAGGCTGATCAGTTCCACGTTGTCTATGCGGAAGATTTTCCGGTCGTCAGCCTGCTCGGGTTTCATCAGCACTTCGACGAGCCAGTCGCGGGCAGGCAGTTTACGGGAGCGGCCGTTCTCCTCCACGGGCACGGTTTGCCGGGCGCGAATCTGGAGCAGAGAATTGCGAGCGACGGAGTCGAAGGGCTGGAAGCGGCCGTTCATAAGCACCGGCAGCTTGGCAAACTCGTCGGTTTTGAAACCGGTCTGCTTCGACGGGCGCAGCGTGGACAACGCCCAACCGGCCATTACAACGGTGAGAATCCAGGGAAGCCATTTCTTCATGTTGCCAACCTCCGTTTGAGAAAGGGAACCAAGTGCATCAGAAACTGAATCGTCAGGCCGATGGAAACCAGCACGCAGGAGAAATAAGGCGTGAGCCAACTGGGATTGCGCACGACTTGCAGGTAACTGCCCTGATCATCCGTGTCGAAGCTGGATTGATAATAAGTTTCACCCCAGTAACGCAGCGGATTGTTCATGTAGATCAACACTTCGCGCTTCTCGCCCGTCTCCGGGCGATTCAAGATCACCCGGCTGGAGAAATTCTTGGGAATCTGCGTGCCGGGATACCGGTCGTGGGTGAATTCCAGCAGGTGCATGCTGAAGGGCTTGTAGTAACGCACCGGCCGCATGGAGATTTCATAAGTGCGATCTCCGTACTGGAACGATTGGGGCCGCGCGATGTGCGCTGAAGCCAGGTACGACTGCGGCGACCCTTCCGGACCGGAAATCTCAACAACGGCAGTGGGCACGTCCCGCCGGTCCATCATGGTTTCGTGCGGCAGTTCCCTCATCCAGACGCCTTCGCCGATCCCTTTCACGCCTTTCACGGGCTGGAAACCGGGCTCCTCGCGCTGCTTGAGTTCAGAGTTGGCGAAGAAAGTTGTGGCCTTGAGCGTGAAGGGCAGTTCGGGATGTTTGATCTCGTCCTGTTTGCTCAATCGCCGGTGGGAAATTGCCACCTGCTTCTCCAAATCCCTGTCTGTCACGTCCACCACAGCCAGTTCAAAGCTCCGGCTGGCTTCGGAATAGTTCTTGGTTTCCCCCTCGCGCAGATGCAGCGTGCTTTCGACGGATAAGAAATCCGTGAGCAATTGTCCCACGAGCAAGAGCACCACGCCAAAGTGGATGAAGACGATGCCTATTTTCTTCTTGCTCGGCCGATAATAGCGCGTGTGGGCCGCGAGCAGGTTGATGAGCAGCAAGCCCCCGATGAGATAGCCACCGGGAAAGATCGGGATTTGCCAGTCCGAGCCTTCCGGACTCCAAAAGACAAAGAAGCTGCGGAAGAAATCGTTCTGCGCCTTGTAGAGTCCGAGTGTCACTTGCGCGAGGGTGCCCCAGAAAACGAGGATCATGCCCAGCGACAGCAACACTATGGTCAGTCGAAGCGACGTGAATATCTTGATCAGCCGGTCCAGCATGTCAGTACCTCACAGTTTCCGCGAACGTCGTAAATTTGGCTCGCTCCGCTTCCACCAGTTGGCGGTCGCCGGCGATTTTGTAGAACCAGGTTTGTCCCGGGCGCGGCACCATGGCGCCGAGCACCAGAGCGGGCCGACCGGTGTTCAAATCGGTGCCGCTCAATTCCACATACGACAACTCGTTCCCACCAGCCTGGACCTTCTTGACGGAACTACTGATTTCCGCACCGGGTACCTGACTGAGCCCAAGTTGGGCGCGCCAACGATTCACGTTAGGCACCAACCCGCCTCCATCGCCGCTGGACATGCTGACGTTGATTTCCGCCCGGGCATTGCCTTCACCCGTGACGACGAATTTGGCCACGAGGAACTGTCCGCCTGGAATTTCCTGCCAGCCTTCGGGCACGGTCCACGCCGGTTTGCCGTCGCTTCCACCGGTGGCAGCCGCGGTAGCCGAGGACGCAGTGGTCGCGGGTGTCGCCGGAGTTGGTGCTTCGAAGCTTACCGACTTGAGAAACTCAACGAACGCGGGTTTCTGCTCAGTGACCTGCGAATCCTCGCCCGCCATCTTGAAAAACCAACTGGTGGCGCCGCGCGTCAATACGGCGACGAGCATCCGTCCATGCAGCTTGTCATCCAAGATTGGGCCTTCGCTGGCCATTTCAAATAGCCTACCCGTCTCGCCGCCGATGGTGGCGGCTTGCGCGAGGTTGGCGGCTTCGCTCTCACCCACGGACGGAAGCTGCATTTGAGCTCGCCACATGTTGACCAGTTCAACCTCCTGCCCGGTCGTCGGCAATGGAATCACGGAGACATCCGCAGCCTGGCCGTCCTTGCCCGGAATCGAGAAGCTAGCGGATCGCATCGCGCTGGCGGGTCGCTCCTCCCAGCCGCTGGGCAAGGCATACTGGATTTTCGGCGTGGCGGCGCTGATGTCTGGGTGACCGGGGGGCATTTGTCCCCGGCCGTGCGCCGCATGGGCTGCCGCCATGGCATCCGGGGACTCCTTCGCGACTTTATAGACTTTGATCTCGTCGCGTCCGCAACCAGACAACATGACCAGGGAGGAGAGAGCCACCGCTGCTGCCAGCCCCGTGGAGAGGCACCGCCACGGAGGCTCCATTTGAGATACTGTAGTTTCGACCATATTGGTTCAGTTTCAGCGTATCACTGGGCTACAAATGCCCATTTCGGAGCGCAGTGTCGTTGCCCAAGCGCAGAACCGCTTCACCGATTTCGTGATTTAATCAACATTTTTTGGCCTGGGCAAAGCCATTTCGGAACAGTAACGCGGTTTGTTGAAAGTTCAACCGGCGTCCGTGGCGCGGCTGAATCAGTGTCTGAAGCCCAAGCCCGCAGGCTTACCCGACGCCCATGCCGAGCAGGAATTCAATATTGCTCCCGGTTTTCTTCAATTTGCCGAGCAATAACTCCATCGCCTCCACCGGCGGCACTCCCGTCAGGGCGCGACGCAACAGCACGATTTTGTTCAGTTCGTCCGGGTGATAGAGCAACTCTTCCTTGCGCGTCCCGGAGCGTTCAATGTTGATGGAGGGGAAAATGCGGCGATCCACCAGCGCCCGATCCAGATGCACCTCCATGTTGCCGGTCCCCTTGAACTCTTCAAAGATAACCTCATCCATGCGTGATCCGGTATCCACCAGCGCCGTCGCCATGATCGTGAGCGAACCGCCCTCCTCGATGTTGCGGGCCGCGCCAAAGAATCGTTTGGGTTTGTGCAGCGCATTGGCGTCCACGCCGCCGGACAAAATCTTGCCGGAGTGCGGCTGCACCGTGTTGTAGGCGCGGGCCAGCCGCGTGATGGAATCCAGCAGAATCACCACGTCGCGTTTGTGCTCGATCATGCGCTTGGCCTTCTCACTGACCATTTCCGCGACCTGCACGTGGCGTTCAGGCGGTTCGTCGAACGTGGAACTGATGACTTCCGCGCCTTTGCAGGTGCGCTCCATGTCCGTGACTTCCTCGGGCCGCTCGTCAATCAGGAGAATGAACAAGTACGACTCTGGATTATTCCGAAGAATCGCGTTGGCGAGCTTCTGCATGAGCACAGTTTTTCCGGTGCGCGGCGGGGCAACGATCAAGCCGCGCGTGCCCTTGCCGATGGGGCAAACCAGGTCCAGGACGCGCGTGCTCAACTCCTCGGGCACGGTTTCCAGGATGAACCGTTTGTCTGGAAACAACGGCGTGAGGTTGTCGAAATGCGTCTTCTCCTTGGCCTTGTCCGGGTCTTCGCCATCCACGCCTTCGACCTTGAGGAGCGCAAAGAATTTCTCCTTTTCCTTGGGCGGACGAATCTGGCCGGCCACCAGGTTGCCCGTCTGCAAATCAAACCGGCGGATTTGTGACGGCGAAACATAAATGTCCTCCGGACACGGCAGATAATTAAAACTTTGCGAGCGCAGAAACCCGAAGCCCTCGGGCAACACCTCCAGCACGCCTTCGGAGAACAAGACCCCCGCGCGTTCCGCGTTCTTCTGAAGAATGTGGAAAATAACCTCGTGCTTGCGCATCGTGCCGAAGTTTTCCACGCCCAACTCGCGTGCCATGTTGTTCAAGTCCGTCATGGACATCGCCTGCAACTTCGCAATGTTCAGGGAAGTGGCAATGCGGTCGCGCTGTTCGGTGGCCCGCGGTGCCGGCTTCAATTCTTCCACTGCTTCCACCGGCGTCGTGGGCGGGCGCAGATCGCCGGAAGACGGTTCCGCCACCTCGGGGACCGCCTCGGTGGGCGTGATTGGGAGCGTGGCCTCCACCTCGGTTATGGTTTCGGGCGCTGCCGGGGCCGGAGCTTTGGATTTGGCCGCTTTGGTTTTGGGCTTCTTGGTACTGACTCTTGCCATAAATTGCTTTGGTTAAAATTATATCATCGTCCGGCGAGATTTCTGGGGCCGTCGGAATGAGTCCAACTGCTTTGACGCCCCGCGGCTCGATTGGTTCAAATTGGAATCAGTAGCCACACGTGGCATGCTGAGGACACCGCGCCTCAGTACGGCAAGGGGAATCTCACAGTTAACTCGCGAACACGTTGGCGCAGTGGCCTGAACCTGTCAAGGGCGTTAATCAGGGCGTTAATCAGGTTCAGCGGGGATGCGCGCATCCTTCCCGGCTCGAACTGGGTTTGTCCGGCAGAGCGCAACCTCGGCGCCGATTCGTAGCCGGCTTCGGATACGGCAAACCCGCACAGCCAACCAGACGCCGCCGTTCCGTTGCTGAAGCTTCGGGGGACGCGCTCATCCCTGGACTCCAGAGTTCGCCTATCTCTTCACCTGGTTTCGTCGAAATCAGGTTTGACTGGGCTTGGACTGGTTTAGCCGGGGCGTTAAGACCCTGCGGCAGCGGCCACGGCGTCAATTCTCACGATGGCGTCTTTCGACAACCGAATGTCGCTGGCCCCAGCCCCATCAGGGCGACATCTTTGTAAAAACCGCCCCCCCAAAAAGGAATTCCCCAACTCCGTCAGGAACGGCATCGTCCGATGATGTCGCTCCCCCGGAGCTACGACGTTTTGCGGCGGCGGATGCTACAACGATGTCGCGCCTGGCGACGCTGGCCGAAGCGTTAGCGCGTATTTCCGTCTCCGCTGGCTGCGAGCGTCTTCACAAGCTGCGCGGCGTGGCGCGTGGCGGCGCCATGCGTCGCCACGCCGGCGGCTTCCAGTCGCTCGAACTGCGGATGGGCAAAGATCAGGCCGGTGACGGCTTTCCCGGCATCATCCGCGTCCAGCGCCTTCGCCTCCCAGAGCAATTCCACCACGCCGCGATGACACTTGAGAAAACGCTCCCAGCCATGACGGGAGGCGTACTGGGTTTTACAGAACGATTCCAGCCGCCAGCCCGGCACACCCGCGAACCGGCACAGACCGATGCGCATGCTTTCGCAACCGTCGCCGGGCGTGGCCTGGAACAACCAGCCCTCCAGCGGCGGCAGGCAATCGGCAAACCGCTTTGCTCCCGGCGGCCGGTAGCGGATGAATTCGCAATCCCGGCCCAGCCTGACCCATTTCCCCACTTCCTCGAAGTCCAGCGCGTGCGCCTTGGCGCGCAGTGGCGTGAGCAGTTTCTTGATCCCGCCGAGGTCCAATTTGCGGCGCGTGCTGAACGTGTAACCAATGGTGAGTCCCATAGTCTTGGTCGAAGTTTGGACGGGGCACTCAGACAAATACCGTCCTGCGTTCTATTTCTTCGTCCGATACGGCGGACTTTCTTCTTTGGCCGAGTAATAATGCGCCGCGTCGCCGTATGCTTGCTCTGGATTTAAGCTCGGATGGGACGGTTTGGCCGGTGGCGCGGCAAAGGCGGATTCGCCCCCGCGACCGGGTGCTTCAATACAATCCGTCGTCAACAATCGCAGTGGTTCGGGATAATGCGTGGGCACGCCGGGGGCGGTTACGGGTTCGCCGCGCTCAATCCGGCTGGCGACTTCGAGGTTCAGGGCGAGGAGTTGGGCGAGTAAATCCGCGTTGGCGCTGAAGCCGTAGGCGGCGAGGACGGCAGCATCCGCGAAGCGGTGCAGCGAGACTGTTGTTCCAACTGCGTCCAGCGCGGCGTGGGCGTCCTTGAGCGGATTCGCGCCGGGCACTTGAGCCGTTTGGGGAAACGGCGAAAGGAATTTGCGAAGCAAAAGGCCCGAACGGGCCGAGCGAGCGGGCGCCAGCGAGTCCATTCGAGCGTGCGATAGAGGGCGCGCAGGCCGCCTTTCAAATTCCGCAACGCCTCGGCGCGCACATGGCGCACTTCCCGCGCGGCGGCGGCCACGGCGTCAATCTTCGCGATGGCGTCTTTCGACAACGGAACGTCTTTGCCCGCAGCCCCGTCAGGGGCGGCATCTTTGTAGCTCGTGGTCGTGGATTTGGATTTAGCTCCGTCAGGAGCGGCATATTCCGACGATGTCGCTCCTACGGAGCTACGACGTTTTGAAGCGGCGGATTCTACAACGATGTCTCGCCTAGCGGCGCTGGCCGAAGCGTCAAACTGCGGCCACGGGAACGTGTCGAAGACGGACTCAGGAGTGTATCGGAAACGCTCGGCGCGCACGCGGCTGAACATATGATTGCATGACACATGTAACGGGGAAACTAAACCCTGTTACAGGGTTGACATTTCTAGCATGGAGACTCATAACAAGCGCGTGGCACGCTCGTCAACAACCTATCCTCGCAGATGGACATCTCGCGAAACAACTGTCATTCGCGTGCCGGAGCGCATGGCTGATGATCTATTGCGAATTGCGCGCCGACTGGATGAATCGCGAAGTTACGCGTTGCGCGATGAATCAACCGGGCTGCTGTTGGAAATCGTTCCGACCAAACGCGTCTCCTACAAATCGAACAAGCCAGTCAACGTTTCCAGTGTGCCGCAACGGAGTCCCTTCCGGTATCCCGGTGGCAAAACCTGGCTTGTGCCTTACATCCGCGATTGGCTGCGCAGCAAAAAGACCCGTCCGTCGCGGCTGATCGAGCCATTCGCTGGCGGCGGCATTGTGAGCTTGACTGCTGCGTTCGAGGGCTTGGCTCGACACGTTATTTTCGCGGAGATGGATGACGGCGTGGCTGCGGTTTGGCGTGTGGTTCTAAACGGGCAAGCCGAATGGTTGGCGAAACAGATTTTGAATTTTGATCTTTCGCTTGAGAACGTGGTCACGGTTCTCAAAAAAGATTCCCCCGAGCTTCGTGAAAAAGCTTTCCAGACGATCTTGCGCAACCGCGTTCAGCGCGGTGGCATTTTGGCTGATGGCGCGGGGCTCATCAAAACCGGTGAGAGCGGACGTGGGCTGAATTCACGCTGGTATCCCGAAACGCTGGCGCGTCGCATCCGTGAAATCAACCGCCAGAAAGACAAGATGACTTTTGTCGAGGGCAACGGCTTTGATTTGATCGAGGAACACAAGGCAGACGCGGACGCGGCATTCTACATTGATCCACCTTACACCATCGCCGCGCGCCGACTCTACAAGGTCTGGCAGATAGATCACGCGAAACTGTTTGGCACAATGGCAGCCTGCAAGGGCGACTTCTTAATGAGCTATGACAACACGTCAGAAATTGCGGCACTCGCAAAGAAGCACGGATTTGAAATCCGTCCGATTGCGCCGTCGAAAAGCACAGGAAAAGTTGCAACTCACCTCCTAATTGGGAGACGGCTGTCCGAATGGCTAACCAACTGAAACGACAAATGAAAACAACCCAGATTCACCGACTCGAAAAGGAAATAGAAGTTTTGCGGCAGGAACTTGGTGTATCTGCTCGCGGCGAGATGATCTTTCAATCACCACGAAGCATGTGGTCCGAAAAAGATGTGATTGTCGAGGCAGATGGAGACGGGGGTGCAAAGCTGCTCATCGTGGAGGGAAACTACCCTGCCGACTACATGACCCACAAAGAACAATACTTCCAGACAGAGGACGAGGCTTGTGAAGCGGCGGAGCGATTGATTGCTCCGGCGTATCTTCACGGCTAACGGACTGGTCCTGAATAATCCCGACGGAACTCGTCATAGATCACGCGAAGCACTTTCTGCCTGTCTTCGGGTTCGTCAAAGCCACGCGCAATCGCTACTAACTGGTCTTTCTTGATGGATTGCACCTTCATGTTGACCAAATAACGCCGGACTTCTTCGGAGATGTCATCAATCACCAGGATCACATTACCGTCCTGAAGGCGTTCACTATCGAAGTTGAGTTTAAGATCCGCATACAGCTTGTCCGCGTCAGACCGATTGAGAACGCGCAGTTTTTTTACCTGATATACAACCCCAAAATTTGTTGCCAAATCCACGCCGCGATCATGGGCAGATGTTCGTGTATCGCGATAGATTCTGCATGCGAACTTCTCCAGATGGACCTTGATGACCGCAAAACTAACGATCTCGAAACTGGTGGGGTTCAACGCCAACTGCTCTTCGATTAGCGCAAGAAACTTCGTGGCATTCGCAGCAAGAGAAAGCCGCTCCGATGCGCCAGCAAGCGTTGGAATAACTCCGATTCGTAAATCAATATGCTGCTTAATACGGTCGGGAATCCACTTGCACAAATTGTCTGCATGTTGGGCAAAGGTTGCCGCCAATTCGTATTTTAAGTGCCCAAGAGAACTCAAAAATCCGTAACGAGACATCCGCATCCCGTAGGCATCCTCATATTTCGCGCCGATGTGAACATCATGGCCGAAATGCTTTTTCAGAAACCGAACCGCTTCCTGATAGGCTCGCCTGATCTCGGTATCACCGAAGATCGTTTGCTTTGTCGCCGAGTATTGACGCAGCACGCCAAATGCGACCGCAGGCATGATTACTTTGGTTTGGGAATTCTTGAGCATTCGCTCTATCTCAGACCTGCAATCCGCTGCTGTTGATATTGGCGGCCTCTTCATTCTCAGTTGTTCAATTTAAGCCTATGGCCTGAGCCCCTTTTGGCCACAGCCGATCAAGGAATCCGATCTCGTTCAACACGACCGGTTCATTTGTTTGCAGTAGCGTTTCACCCACCCAGCGGAAAATGAAATCGGACTCCAGAAACCTTTGCGGGCAGGTGGTAATCACCGGCCCGACACCGGAAACCGGACCATCGCCAATTTGCTGGTACTGACGCAGCGAACATACGCCGCCCTTCTTGTTGCACTTGGCGTCTTGTTGAAATGGACAAGCCAAGCCGAGGATTGCATTTGTCTCGACCTCAGTTTTCGCGCGTTGGAACCGATCGGAGGGAGTCAGTGCCTCAAACCCGCTGCCATACCACTCCCCGATGGAGTACCGGTTGCGGAATTTCGGTTTCTTGAGCGTTACCATACGTTGTGATTATCTCGACCAAGCTGCAATTGGCAACCTGTTACAGCTAACAGGCGCGTCCAATAGTCGAACGCCTGACGGTAATGTTTCTGGAGGTTCTCGCCGCGCCGCTTCATTTCGATCAGCACGACGGGTTTCCAGACGAGGTCGGCGAAGCTCACTCCACCGGAGTCGGCCTTGGCGACGCGCATTTCCAGTGTGGCGCCGGCTTCCTTCAGTCCGCCCGGATGGCCGAACGCTTGAAACAGGTGGTCGAGAAAAATCTGGGCTTCCCCCTTTTCGTCCCCCGTGATGTGCTTGGCGCACCATGCGACGAATTCCTGAAGTTTCTTCCCGTCCGGCATAGCGAGGTTGTAGCCAAAGCCGGGTGTGGCGGCAATGCGCAAACGCGGTCAGATCACAACTAAGATTCCACCTTCCGCCCCAGCGGCACGGGAGCCAGGCCGAGCTAAACTCACCACCGTCCGCGAACCGGCGCGGACGCAAAGATTCCCGTTGTCGTCATGCTGATTCGGCATGATGAGCCAAACAAGAAGGCATTTCCCACCGCGCGAACCCTTCGCTAGGCTGAGTCTCGTTCCCAATTGAACAACCAAACCCAAAACGAACACCTAACTGAAAGGAAAGATCATGAGTGCGTTTAACTACAACCGACTCGATAAACACAATTGCGCCGTCCTCCTGGTGGACCACCAGACCGGCCTGGTCAACCTGGTGCAGGATTTCTCGCCGGACGACTTCAAGAACAACGTCCTTGCGCTGGCCGACGCCGCCAAATACTTCAAGCTGCCAACCATTCTCACCACCAGCTTCGAGGACGGCCCCAACGGCCCGCTGGTGCCGGAGTTGAAAGCGATGTTTCCCGATGCGCCCTACATCGCGCGCCCCGGCAACATCAACGCGTGGGACAACGAGGATTTCGTGAAAGCGGTGAAGGCGACCGGCAAGAAACAGTTGCTCCTCGCCGGCATCGTTACGGAAGTGTGCGTGGCGTTCCCGGCCCTTTCCGCGCGCGCGGAAGGCTTCGAGGTGTTCGTTTGCACCGACGCTTCCGGCACGTTCAACCAAACGACGCGCGACGCCGCGTGGTCGCGCATGGAACAGGCGGGCGTGCAATTGATGACCTGGTTCGGGGTCGCCTGCGAACTGCACCGCGACTGGCGCAACGACATCGAAGGGCTGGGCGCGTTGTTTGCGAACCACCTGCCCAACTATCGTTGCCTGATCAACAGCTACTTGGCAGTCCAGGCGGCAAAAAAGTGAGCACCGACATGGTCGCGCATGAATGTTTCAGACTCGCATGAATGAGTGCGGGTCGGAGCGACATAAATGCCGCGCACCGGCGCGGGGGCTTCATGGGCTTGGCGCGGACCGCGAGGGGCGAGCGAACCGGTTCGTCCTGGCCCTGCCAGAGGAGTTGCGCGCCAAGCGACGGGTTGCGTGCTGAGTGGATTAAGCCTTTGGTTTGCCTTCTGCGGACGTGGAAAAGTGTTCAATCCAATCCGTCAATTTGTCATGCTTGTGCCTGAACGATAAGTGCGATGGCTTTGATTCCCAACTCCGAGCAGGCGGAACGTGGCGTTCGACGCTGGCGACCGTTACTGCTCTGGCTTCTGGCGGTATCGCTGCTTCTCGCGGGCGTCTGCGCGATCCGCCCTGCCTATGTAGCGTTCAAGGGCTGGCGGACCCGAGCACTCGCTGCACAGGCGGAGCGATTGATGGGCGAAGGTCGCTGGCCCCAGGCGGCGGAGAAGGCTCAAGCGGCCTGGCTGCTCAAGCCCACCGAACCCGCCGCGCTGCGCGCCCTGGCCCGCACACTGACCCATAATACGAATGTCACGGCGCTTCAGTTGTGGCAGCAACTCAGCGCCTCCGGACACGCCTCCGTCCAAGACCGGCGTGCGTTTGTGGAACTGGCCATCCGCCTTGGCTCGCCCCGCCTTGCCTTGGGGGAACTGCGGCAACTGCTGGCTGATTCCCCCCACGAACCCGCTCATCTCTGGCTGGCGTCACAGTGCTTCGCTGCGCTGGGCGATCGTGCCCAGACCCTCCACTACGCCACGCGCGCCCGCCTGCACGACCCGGGCAATCGCCAGTATCAACTTTTTCTCGCCAGCCTCCGGTATGATTCGTCGGAAACCGACAAGCGGGCTGAAGCGCGCAACGATGTCTGGAGCCTCGCAAACGAGGACAGCCAGTTGGGTCTCGAGGCCTTGGGCTTTCTGGCGCGGCGACCAGATTTGTCGTTGGAGCAGCGTCGCGAAATCCTTTCCCGACTGGAGCAGCATCCGTTGGCCGGCATCACTCACCGGCTGATGATCCTGGAGCAGCGAATGTTGCTGGCTCCGGAGCAGCGTGAGGCAATTCTGAACCAGGCGGTGAATCACTACCGGACGATCAGTGATCCAGCGGCGCTCAATTCTTTTGCCGTGTGGCTCAACCAGCGGGAAGAATACGAGCGAACTCTGGTTGCGCTTCCCTTTGAAACCGCGCTGCAACGGCGCGAGTTGTTTCTCCCGCACGCCGATGCGCTGGCATCGTTGGGCCGTTGGGAGGAACTGGGGCGGATTCTGGACGGTCGCCGGGTACCGCTGGAGACGGTTTTTGTGGAGGCTTTTCAGGCGCGTTGCGCGACAAAAACCGGCAACGCTCCCGCCGCCGCCGCGCACTGGCGGCGGGCTTTGCTGTCTGCGGAAAGAAAGCCGGAACAGCTTCATTGGCTGGCGCGTTACGCCGAGAAAGCGGAAGAGTTGGCGCGCGCCAGAAAAGCCTGGCGGATGTTGATCGGCTGCGTCACGGACGCGCGACCCGCCTACCAGGCGCTGTTGGAACTGACGGCCAAATCCGGAGAAGCGACCGAACTCGCGGACCTGCTCGACGAGATGTCCCGCCGCTGGCCGGACGACCCGGCTTTGGCCTGGGGACAGGCGCGGTTACAGCAACTTCAATCACAGTCGCGAACCGGTGATGCGCAAACATCCGACGCGAACAATCGAAGCCCGGCTAGGTTGACCACGGGGTCACCAGGGCCTGACAAATAAGTGAAGGGCCGGCTGCAAATTCAAAAATCCTGAAACCCATGCTGCAACACAACTGGCTGCTCGCCCTCGGATTGTTGGCGCTTGGCGTCGGGCGTGAACCTTGTGCGGGTGCGGAGTTGCCGCGCCATTTCTCCGGCATTTACCCGCACCTGGCCATGTTCAATGACGAAGCGGAATGTGGCACCGGCGCGGTGGTGCCCTGGGCGGACCGCCTTTGGGCCATCACCTACGGGCCGCATCTGCCGTACGGATCATCTGATCGGCTCTATGAGATCACACCCGCGCTCGATCAAATCATCCGGCCTGAGAGCGTGGGCGGCACGCACGCGAACCGGATGATCCACGTCGAGTCGCAGCAGTTGGTGATCGGTCCCTACCTCATTGATGCCCAGCGCCGCGTCAGGGTGATTTCGCCAACGAACATGCCGGGCCGCCTTACGGGCAACGCACGGCACTTGTTCGACCCGGCGAACAAGATTTACTTCGCCACCATGGAGGAAGGTCTGTACGAGGTGGACGTTCGATCTCTCGAAGTTTCAGGTCTCATCAAGGACGGCAATGATCATCCGCCCGGGCGAACAGATGAAAAACGCCCCGCTACCATCAGTTCGCAACTGCCCGGCTATCACGGCAAAGGACTTTACTCAGGCCAGGGCCGTGTGATTTATGCCAACAACGGCGAACACGGTCCGGCAGCACGGACCGATCCGGCCACGCCCAGTGGCGCGCTTGCCGAATGGCGCGGCGAGGGCGACTGGCAGCTCGTGCGGCGCAATCAATTCACCGAAGTCACCGGCCCCGGCGGGCTGGAAGGCAATCGCAATCCTGAGCAAGATCCCGTTTGGTCCATCGGCTGGGATCATCGGTCGCTCATTCTGGCGGTGTTAGACGGAGGTTCGTGGCACGCCTATCGCCTGCCCAAAGCCAGCCATTGCTACGATGGCGCGCACGGTTGGAACACCGAGTGGCCGCGCATCCGCGACATCGGCGAGGACCATCTGTTGATGACCATGCACGGCATGTTCTGGCGCTTTCCGAAAACCTTGTCTGCGGCGAACTCCGCCGGTCTCGCGCCTCGCTCCACCTATCTCAAGGTCATTGGGGATTTCTGCCGCTGGCAGGACCGCATCGTGTTCGGCTGCGACGATACCGCGAAGAATGAATTTCTGAACAAGCGTGCCGCGAAAGGCAATCTCGCCGGGCCGGGCCAGTCACAGTCCAATTTGTGGTTTGTGGACCCGGACGCGCTGGACGAGTTCGGCGTCCCGCTGGGCCGGGGCGCCGTGTGGCTGGACGAACCGGTGACGGCCAATGAGCCTTCCGACGCGTTCCTTCTTTCCGGGTTCACGCAGCGCGGGGTGCATCTGACGCATGACGCCGAGTCGCCAGTGAAGTTCACCTTTGAGGTGGATCGCCACGGCAGGGGAGCGTGGACCAAACTTCGTGAAGTCACCGTTGCGGCACGCGGCTATGAGTGGATGCAAATCCCGCTGAGGGACCGGGGCGTGTGGGTGCGAGTGCGAACCGACCGCAGTTGCGCGAAGGCCACCGCCTTTTTTCAGTTTCGCAACGCGGATCAGCGCGGTGTGAGCGCGGACGACAAGTTCAACGGTATCGCCCGACCGCATGACCAGCGGATCACCGGCGCATTGATCCGCGCCCGCGGCGACAACTTGCGCACGCTGGCGCTGGCCGGTCTGCGGGCGGAAGGCGGCCAAGCCACCGAGGCGGGGTATTACGAAATGGACGCGGACCTCAAGTTTCGACGCGTGAACGATCCAGCGGCGCACGCCTGGCTCAAGACGAATGTCGCGATCCCGGCTGGCGTGTTGCAGGTGGACGCAGCCTCTGTGCTATTCGTGGATGACGACGGCAAACGCTGGCGGCTGCCCAAGGGCGATCCCGCCTTTGACCAGCCCGGCGCGTTTGGCGGTGAGCGCGCAGACCGGGAGGTTTGCACTGAGAGGGATTTGTTCAATGCCCACGGAACATTCTACGAGTTGCCGGCCGAGAACGCCGGCGGCTTCGCCAAGATTCGTCCGATCACCACGCACAACCGTCGCATCCTGGACTACGGTTCCTATCGCGGTTTGTTGGTGCTCACCGGCATCGCCGTGGACGCGCCTGCCGACAACCCGCATCTTATCCGCTCCGACGATGGCCAAATGGCGGTGTGGGTGGGAGCAGTGGATGACTTGTGGCAATTCGGCAAACCCCGCGGCACGGGTGGTCCATGGCAGGACGCGGTGGTCAAGGCGGGCGTTCCCTCCGATCCGTATCTGATGACGGGCTACGACCGCAAACTAATGACGCTGGTCAACTCGGGATCGTTGCCCGTGACCCTGCGCGTGGAGGTGGACATCAGCGGCGCGGGTCAGTGGCGGACCTATCGCACCTTCGCCCTGAAAAGCGGCGCGAAGGTGAACCACCGTTTTCCCGAGGCGTTTTCGGCTTACTGGGTGCGGGTGGTGGCGGACCAGGACACCACAGCCAGTGCGACGTTTGTGTATGAGTGAGAGCGTATGTCGCCTTGCGTCGGCGGTTTCCAACTCAACGATAGGCGGAATAACGCGGACTTCAGGAGCGGGACAACCCTTTAACTGAATTCAGTATCCGGTGGTCGAAACTCTGTGCCGACGGAGGTTCATAGCCTTGGATCAACTGGCTCGCTCTCCAACGCCAGCACTCCAAAGACAGCTTCATGCACTCGGCGCAACGGTTCTTTGCGAACAAAGCGTTCGAGCGATTCAATGCCGAGCGCGAATTCGCGGAGTGCCAGCGAACGTTTCGTTGAAAGGCCACGGGCACGGAGGCGTTCGAGATTTTCCGCCGCAGTGTATTCCGGGCCGTAGATGATGCGAAGATATTCGCGGCCACGGCACTTCACGGCGGGCTGAATTAGCCCACGCCGATTCCTGGCGATGAAGTCCAAGGGCTTCACAACCATCCCTTCTCCACCGCGTCCGGTGAGTTCTTCCCACCAACGGACGCCTTCGGCTTCGCTTTCTGGATTCGTTACGTCAATCACGCGGAATGGAGTGGCAAGAAACAAATCGTCAAATCCTCCTTCCACCGTGTAGGAGGCGTCGCAAAGGCGCTTGATCGTTTCCATGTGCCAGTCGTGCGGTTTGTCGGTGTGGACTTTTCCTTCCGTGGCGAGCAGGTGAAAAGGCGCAAGTTTGAGATCATTCACGTCAGCCACCGGCCAGCAATAACGACGATAGGCCGCCACGTAATCGCTGACCATTTGCTGCCGCGTCCTGGCATGTGCCAGCCAGTCATTCACGTCGAGGCCGTGCGCGGCGGCTTGCTGAAGCGCGCCAACTTCATCCGCCAAAGTCGCGCGGGCGGACGCGCCGACGGCAGCGTATTGCTGCTTCAACAACTCCTGCGCCTTGGCTGACCACGGCATCAATTCGCAGTCGAGGCAGACCCAGTCGGTCTTAAGTTCATCCCAGAACGCGGCGGCGGTCACAGCATCGCGAACTGTGGTTAGAAATTCCGTCTCCAGCTTTGTATTGTCAAAGAACCGCCGTCCCGTGCGCGTGTAACAAATTCCGATCCCTTCGCCGGTCACCCCGAAACTTTTTCGCGCGGCGTCTTCATCGCGGCAGACGACGACTACAGCGCGCGATCCCATGTGCTTTTCCTCGCAAACCACACGCGGCACGCCGGCATGACGAAAGTAAGCGAACGCTTCCGCCGGATGCTCCAGCAGTCCCGGCGCTTGGCTTGTCTCGCTCGGCGACATGGTAGGCGGCAAATAGATCAGCCACTTCGGATTCGCGGCGAAACGGCTCATTACTTCCAACGCGGCGGTGGCGTTTTCTTCGCGGATGGTCACGTTGCCATGCAATCGCGTGCTGACGATGCGTTTGCCCGTCACGTCGGCGAGATCGAGCAAATCGTCATGCTGCTGTTGCGCGGACAGCGACGGCGCTTGGGCTTCCGGCGGCAGGAACGGCTTGCGCGGCTCGGCGTAGGTTTGTTTCGCGGGAACGGAAACGAGTTCCTTTTCGGGATAGCGCAGCGCAGTCAGCCTGCCGCCAAAAACGCAGCCGGTATCAATGTTGATCGTGCGGTTCAGCCATTCGGGTTCGGGGACGGGCGTGTGCCCATACACGACGGCTGCCGTCCCGCGATAATCGGCAGCCCAGTTGTAGCGGACCGGCAAACCAAACTCGTCCGTCTCGCCGGTGGTCTCGCCGAACAGGGCAAACTCACGCACCGCGCCTGAGCCGCGTCCTTGCATCGCCTCTTTCATACCGGCGTGCGCCACGACAAGTTTGCCATCGTCGAGAACGTAATGGCTGACCAGGTCATCTATGAATTCCGCGACCTGTTTGCGGAAGCTTTCCGGTTCGTTGGCGAGCTGCGCCAGGGATTCCGCCAGGCCGTGCGTGATTTGCACGTCGCGCCCGCGCAATTTGCGCATGAGCTTTACATCGTGGTTACCGGGAACGCAGAGCGCCGCACCGCTGGCGACGGCGTTCATCACCAGCTTGAGCACCTGGGGAATCTTCGGCCCGCGATCCACGAGATCACCAACGAACACCAGCTTACGACCTTCGGGATGCCGTAGCAGCGGACGTGAATCCGCTCTAACTTCTCCCGTCGAATCCGGAAGAGTGAGCCGACTCACGTCGGCTGCTACTTCGTATCCCAGTTTCGCCAGCAACTCGACAAGCTCATCAAAGCACCCGTGAACATCGCCGATGATGTCGAACGGCCCGTGCTCGTGCTTCAGATTGTTCCACAACGACTGGCGTTCGATCACCGCCGCCTCAACATCCTCCAACGACTTGAGGATATGAACGTGCCGAAAACCTTCACGCTCCAGTCCACGAAGCGAACGATGCAACTGTTGCGCCTGCTGGCGGATGACGTGCGGACCGAAGTCGCGGTCAGGGCGGGTCTTGTTTCGGTCGTGAGCCACGCGCTCTGGCAAATCCAAGACGATGGCCACGGGCAGACAATGAAACTCTCTGGCGATTGCGACGAGCGGTTTGCGGGACTCCGGCTGAACATTGGTGGCGTCCACCACCGTGAGCTTGCCTGCCGCCAGTCGTTTGCGAGCAATGAAATGAAGCACTTCAAACGCATCCTTCGTCGCTGCCTGACTGTTCTCGTCATCAGACACCAGCCCACGACAATAATCGGATGACAGAATCTCCGTCGGCTTGAAATGCTTCCGGGCAAATGTGCTCTTACCCGAGCCGGACACGCCAACCAGCACGACGAAGGAAAGCTCTGGAATGGTGAGGGTCATGTCAGAGCTGGTGCGAGGCTGGATCAAGTCTCGATCACTTCAACCATACCGGCTTTCAAGGAATGAACCGGCAGCCGGGTATCCAACGTCACGAGCCGCCCGGCATTGTGGCGGGCCACCTCGACGAGCCAGGCGTCATTGACCTGTTGATGCCCGAGGGCGCGGGTGTAAATGGTGGGATCATCCGCGGCGGGCGAGGACCAGAAATGATGCCCTTTGTGGCGCGTCCACTGTTGCAGCAGCGTTGCAGCCTCCTGCGGTGAGGCCGCATTGGCGGTGTAAGCGGGATTGGACGACAGCCGGATGAAACCGAGCTGGGTGAAGGCGCAAGTGGCCCAACCCTGCTTCGCATGGACGGCAAACCATGCGTGTGCCGGCGCATGGTGCTGATGATTCGGCCAGGCAAGTGCAAGCAGGACATTCGTGTCCAGCAACGCAGCCTTCACGTCGCGTCCTCCGCCAGCAACTCCTTCGCGCGGCTACTCGGAATGATGTCGGCATCGGGCTGGACCTTAAACACGGGCAGTCCGCTCTTGCTGGCGCTCCGCGTGGAAGCCCGCAGTCCGCGCCGGGCCAGTTGCGACAGCACCGCGCCCAATTGTTTGCCGGATGCCTGCGCCTGCGCCTTGGCCGCTTCAAACACGTCGTCGTCCAGAGTCACGGTGGTTCTCATACGCTGATACAGTGATGCAGCGATGCTAGGAAATCAAGTTGTTAGTCGGCTTGAAATGCTTTCGCGCGAACGTGCTCTTGCCCGAACCGGAGACGCCGATTAACACGACGAAGGAAAGTTCGGGAATGGTGAGCTTCATGGGTTGGGCGCGGCCAGGAGTGTATCCAGGCGCGGCATGAGCTCCCGAGTACCCACGACCTCCGCCCAATCAGACAACGGGTAGGATTGGTTTCCCGGCGTCACGACGAGCAGTTGCTCCAGCTTCAAATCCTGCCGGGCGATGTGCATGGACTTGGTGAGCGACGGCGCATCGGCATGCTTGAATTCAAAACCCAGCCGTCGGCCATTCACCTGGGCGAACAGATCCAGCTCCGCGCCCGCGTGCGTCGCCCAGTACCAGACATTCCGCTCGCCCAGGCGAGTGATGACTTGTTCCAGCGCGAATCCTTCCCACGACGCGCCCAGCTTGGGGTGGCCCTCGAGCGCGGCGGGCGAGGCCAGGCCCAACATCGCGTGCAGCAAACCACAGTCGCGCACGTAAACCTTGGGCGCTTTCACCTGACGCTTGCCGAGATTCTCAAACCACGGCGGCAACTGGCGGACGAGAAACATGGACGTGAGAATGTCGAGATAACGCCGCGCGCTGGATTCCGCCGAGCCGAGCGAACGCGCGAAGTCGGCGGCGTTCCAGGTTTGCCCGTGGAAGTGCGCGACCATGTTCCAGAAACGGCGCAGCGTGGCGGCGGGAATCGTGATGCCGAGCTGGGGCGCTTCGCGTTCCAGCAGCGTGCGGATCAAATCCTCCAGCCACTCGCGGGCGGCGGAATCATCGGAGGCGAGAAAGGCCCGGGGATAGCCGCCACGCCACCAAAGTGCGCGCCATTTCTCCGCGCCCACTTCCCCGAGATCAAAACCGTGCAGGTCCACGAACGCCACCCGCCCGGCCAGCGACTCGGAAACGCCCCGCACGAGCGTGGGGGCGGCGCTGCCGGACAAAAGAAACCGCGCCGGCAGCGGCTGACGATCCGCCAGGACTCGCAACAACGGAAACAACTCCGGCTGACGCTGCACTTCATCAATGACCACCAACCCTTTCAATCGTTCCAAAGCCGTCAACGGTTCACGCAGCCGGTTCGCGTCCACCGGATTTTCCAAATCGAAGAAATGCGGCGTCGCAAACTCCTGCGCGATCTGACGCGCCAGCGTGGTTTTGCCCACCTGCCGCGGGCCGAGCAGCGAAACAACCGGATTCGCCCCCAGCCGTTGGCGGATCAAATTGGCATAAACAGGTCGGTCCAGCACGCCGGCAACATCCTTGAAAATCGGCGGCTCGACAACCTATTTTCAAGGAACGATGGGCTGTGCTTCATTCAATTCCGGAGGCAAACATGCTTTTGCCCGAGCCGGACACGCCGATCAGCACGACGAAGGAAAGTTCGGGGATGGTGAGTTTCATCTGGTGTTCGTCAGTCCGGTCGTTCTCACACGCACCAGCAAATCGTTCAGCGCGGCACGCGTCCGGTCGTCGGGAAGCTCAGGCAGGTGGCTTACATCGTGGGCGACTTGGAGTTCACCGCGTAACCGCTGATACTCTCTTTCATGAACCGCCACGTCGGCGTCTTCTAAAGTGGACTTTTCCGGGCCACCCAATTTGCGCGCCACGAGCTCGGCGATGTAGGGCAGCCGGAACTCCCCATTCAACGTCACGAGGTTCGCCTCCACTTCACCCGCCCGCATCAGGTGAATGCCCGTGAGCAGCACACGATAGACGTAGAGCAACGGTTTCACGCGGCGCGGACGCTCCTTGTCGAACAGCTTCCACTGCGTCTCGGCGAAGCCGAAGTAGTGATGCGAGTGATGCCGCGTAATTACGCCGCCCGCAGCGCCAGTCTCCGCCCCGGCGCGTTTGGTTCGGCAAATCTCCCTCAACTCCGCGTGCTCCGGTGTCGTGTGAACGATGAGCGGCGAAAACAACTGCTCCAGCACATAACCGTTCTTCTTCATGAGTAACCCGAAGAACTTCCGCACGTCATGGCTCACAATGTCCATCTCCAACCCTTCGATGATGCGCGAGTCTTCCACGGTTTCGTCGTGCATATCGAGACCCACAACTTTTTCCAGCGGCAAGACATGCGCCCCGCGCAAGTCAAAGTCCGAGTCCGGCGACGGAAACCCATAAAGATGCGCCCCGCTGATGGTGGCAAACAAGAGTGGATACGGCTGGGCCGCGACGATGCGGTGCAATCTCGGTTCGTTCATTGGTTTGCTTGCGCCATTTCACGGCGCGCTTTGATGAGGATTGTATTGGCTGCCTCGTAATCCGGCCGCTCCGGCAGGCGCGTGGTGGCAAGCGCGGATTCAAAATCGCGGTGCAACTCCTTCCGCCATGCGTCCACTTCGGCCCACGCGATTTCGCCGCGCTTCACCGCGAGCAGGCGTTCTCGATGCGCCTCGACACGCACGGGCACGCGGCCTTCGCGCAACGTGGCCGCGCCGGTGAGCAGCAGGCGCAGCAGATGCATCGCATGTTTCCAGCGAACCTCGCCGTGATTGCGGATGTCCTGCTCGATCTTCTTGAACTGCGACATCGCGTAGCCGTTGAACGTCTGGAAAATCATCTGCGACAGAAACCGCCCGCGCAGTGCCAGCAGTTCCGCCGCGAGCGGCGTCTGCTTCTCGACCAGCGGTGAGTAGAGACATTCGAGGATGTTCGGGTTGGCCTTGAGCGCCATTGAGAGGAATTTCTGCAACTCCCAGTAACAACTCTGCGCCGCGTTGTCCTCGAACTGCTCCGGCGCGCCGAACAGCGACCACTGCAATTCCGTCGGCGCGAGATAAATGCCGCGCACGTCCGTGTCCGATGCACCCGTGTCCAGTCCATACGCCCGCGAACCGACGACACAGCGGTAGATGATGAACTGTTCCAACTCGAACCCGCCTTGCGCGCTGGATTCCGGCAGTCGGTCTTTGAAATGTTTCAACACGTCGAACTGTTCGCGCGTCAGCGACGCCTCGAAACCATCGGGAAATCTTACGAGAAAAAGTTTCTCCAGTTCGCCTGCCGGTGTGCGCGTGACCACACCGACCGCGCCACGTGGATGCACGAGGGAATTTTTCGTGCCCCGCACTTCGATGAGCGCCACGATCTGAGTCCCCGCGAAGACGTTGTGGATCTGGTGTGACATGTTTAGCGAGCGGAAGTCAGCACCCCCATCTGCGTTGGCGAACCGACCACCGAATCTTCCGGGCCGACGGGCAGGAAGCGCACGTTGTAGCCGAAGCGTTCCGCGACGCTATTCGCCCAAGCCTGAAACTCCGGGCGCGTCCATTCAAAACGATGGTCGCGATGGCGGAACTTGCCGGCGGGCAGTGTTTCCCATTTCACGTTGTATTCGCGATTGGGCGTGGTGATGACGATGGCCTTGGGTTTGGCGCACTCGAACAGCACGCGCTCGAACGCCGCAAGTCGCGCCGCATCCAGATGTTCAATGACCTCAACCACGGCGGCGGCATCGAAGCCGGCCAGACGTTGGTCGCGGTAAATGAGCGAGCCGTGCAGCATGCGGATGCGCTCTTTCTGCATCGGCGGCAGACGGTCGAAATGCAGGCGGTCGCGGGCAATTTCCAGCGCGCGATGCGAGACATCCATGCCGACGATTTCGGTAAACTGTTTCTCCTTCAACAAGCCTTGGAGCAATCTGCCTTCACCGCAGCCCAAATCGAGAACGCGCGCCGCGCCTGTGCTTTTCAATGCCGCCAGCACCGCGCCGAGGCGTTGTTCGTTCAAGGTCGGAACGCCGATTTCCAAATCGGCACGCGCCGAACCTGAGTTTGGCGTTCCGTCTCTCGCGTTTGTAGCAGCGGACGTGAGTCCGCTCTGACTTGACGATTCGGATGAAGTGTGAGCCGACTCACGTCGGCTGCTACGAAGAGAGGCTTCCAGCGCCGCTTCTTCTGCGTCTCGCATTTCAGCAACGTCGTCCGGATTCGGTTCGCTCTCATCCACGAGTTGAGCGAGGGCGTCATCCACCAGACTGCGTTGGTGCTTGAGATAACGCCGCGTGATGATTTCGCGTTCCGGATGCGACGCCAGCCAGCCTTCGCCATGACGCAACAGTTTTTCCACCTCGTCATCGCCAACCCAATAGTGTTTGTCATTGTCCAGCACCGGCACGAGCACGTAAAGGTGCGAGAGAAGTTTTTGCAGCGATGCACTCGCATGCAATTCGACGCGGAAATACGAACTCTCGCCCCAATCGGGAAACGCTTCGTCCAACGGCAATCGCCGCGCGGAGACGCTGTAACCAAGCGGCTCGAAAAGCTTGCGCAGAAAATCCTCGCCACCTCGGCACGGCAACGCCGAGATGCCCACGCTCAATGGCAATGGCATGTCCACCAGTTCCGAACGCTCTTTGCTCCTGCCGGCGAGCGCGCTGCCAAAGACCTCGGCAATGGCCACGCTCAAGAAGGAAGAAGCCGCGTAAGGCCGGTCATTGACGTATTGCTCAAGCGCGCCGCCTTCGCCCGCCGGCCCGCGCCGATTCCGCACCAAACCGACTGGATCAACTCCCACGAGCAACGCAACCGTGCATCGCTCCGCCGTCGCTTCAGGATAGAACACATGCGCCTTGCCGAACGAGAGGCTGAACGACTGCGGACGGGATGGATTCTTACGGAGCAAGTAACCGATGTCCGTGGCTGGATTGTGCGTTGTTGTCAGCGTGAACAACATGGGGAGAGGCTACAGGGTCAGGGCAGGGTGCGCCATTTTGAATTCCCTGGCTCAACTCCTGCCTGAGTGCCGAGGCAAGCTGCCGGCGCGATCAACGCAGGAACCAGAAGAACACCACGGAGACGGCGGTGGGCAGCAGGGCGCCCAGCAACAAACCCAGCGGACTGATGCCTTCGCCGGCAAACACTTTTGCGCCCTGCAGAATCCCAACGCCCGCCGGGTTCGGCGCGTTGGCGATGACCGTCAGACCGCCGCCGGTCACGGCACCGGCAACCAGCGCGTATTTCAACTCGTCGGATATGCCTTCCACCATGGAGCCGAGATACGTGAGCGCGGCGTTGTCGGTGATGGAAGTCAGGGCGGTGGCGCCAAAGAACAACGCCGCGCCGTTAAGCTGCGCGAGCAATGGCTTGAGCCAGTAGGCTTGGAGCGAACCCAGCGTGACCAGTCCGGCCAGAAAGAATCCGACCAACAAGCCTTCGCGGAGTTTGAGATCGTCCTGGTGTTTGTGCGTGGCGGTGACGAGGCCGAGGAACAGGACCAGCACGCCAAAGAACACGTCGGGATGATGCGCAAAGGCCACGACCAAGCCGAGCGTCAGCAGATGAGTGAGGGTCAGCCAGATCGGGACTCTGGCGCTTTCGTCCCGCACCGGCGCGAGGTTGGAAAGCTCCTTGTGAAACAGGAGCGTCATCAGAATCGCGGAGACGGCACACGCGGCCGCCGCGCGCCAGCCGAATGTAGCGAGCATGAACGGCGTTTCCCAGTGCCACTTGCCGCTGACCATCAACACGGGCGGCGCGGCGAAATGCGTGAGTGTGCCGCCGATGGAGACATTCACGAACAGCAATCCCAGCGTGGCGTAGGCGAGCCGTGGCGAGATCCCGCAATCGAAGTATCGTCGTTTGAGCACCAGCGCCAGCAACGTCATGGCCGCCGGCTCGGTAATGAACGATCCAAGCAATGGACCGAGAATCAATGCGGCCAGATAGAACGACAAGCCCTCGCGAAACGGCAGCAGCCGCGCCGCCAGCGTGATCAAGGCTTCGCCCGTTTTGACCACCGGCCGCGTGGCGGCCACGACCATGACCACGAACACAAACTTGGGTTCATTGAAGTCAAGTCCGTCAATGTAGGTGATTGCCTCGTGGAAGGAGCCGGCCAGCGCCGCGATGCCGAGGAACAATGCCGCCGCCCACAGCCCGAAGACAACTTCCGTTTCCGCCAGGAAGTGTAAGAACTGTTCGCGCGCCGAACCGACCGGGTATTGATGCGCCCAATGGGCGAACCGTTTGACGCAAAAAGTGTGCAACACGGCGATGCCAAACAACACCGAGGCCAGGATTTCAATGGAACTTGGGTTCATATCTGTCTGACGGTGTGGGGATAGTGCCGGAGAACCGCCCGCTAATTCAAGCCTGACCGTTGACCTGACCTGCTTTTGGTTTGACGCCACTTCGTGACGCACTAGATTTCGCCGCATGAACATGAACGGTTATTCAACCCGCGCTGCGGCGATTCTCTTTGTCCTGCTCCTGGCCCTGGCTCCGGCGTGGGCGGATGACGCCGAGACCCGGTATCTGCGCATTCACGAGCTTATTGACCAGGGCGATTCGTTGAACAAAGGCGGCGAGCGCGACGCGGCGAAAGCCAAATACCAGGAAGCCCACAGTGCGTTAGTAAGTTTCAAACAGCGACATCCTACCTGGAATGTTAAGGTGGTTTCGTATCGCCTGAACTATCTGGCGGACAGAATCGCCACGCTCTCGCAACCGGTGGTTACGGAAGCCACATCTGAAGCCAGAACCACCACGGCATCGTCGTCCTCGCCGGTCAAGTTGCTGTCCGCCGGGGCGGAGCCGCGCCGGGTTTTGCGGCTTCAACCCCAACCCGGCCAGCTTCAGACCACCACCACCACCTTGAAAATGGACATGGACATGGGCCTCGGCCAACCAATGAAAATGCCGGCCATCATCATGCCCATGGAGGTAACGGTCAAAAATGTTTCCGCCAATGGTGACATCACTTACGAAATCGTGATTGGCGATGTCAGCGTGGCTGTGGATCCCGATGCCTTGCCGCAAGTTGCCGAAGCCATGAAGGCCTCGCTCGGGGGAGTTAAAGGACTCTCCGGTACGGCCACGATGTCTCCCCGCGGTTTCAGCAAGGATTCGGATTCGATGCTACCGTCCGATGCCGATCCGCAAATGCGGCAGGCACTGAGCCAGTTGCAGGAAACGTGGTCAAACATCGCGGCCCAATTGCCCGAAGAAGCCGTGGGCGTCGGCGCCAAATGGGAAGTGCGACAGCCGCTCAAGTCGCAGGGCATGACGGTCAATCAGACAGCGACCTACGAATTGCTCTCGCTGGACGGGGACCGCCTCAGCACTGCCATCACGATGACTCAGAGTGCCAGCAATCAGAAAATTCAAAATCCAGCGATGCCGCAGATGCAATTGGACGTTACCAAATTGACGGGCAGTGGTCGCGGCAACATGACCCTGGACCTTGGACAAGTCATGCCGTTGACAGCTACCTTGCAGGCGCAAACCGAGATGTCGTTGAGCATGGACATGGGCGGCCAGAAACAGAGGATGACCATGAAGTCGGGCATGAACCTCCGCATGGAATCGAAGTGAGTCGTTGGCTGTAATCAGCATAATTGCCGGCGAGGGGGGTGGATACATAGAAGCTCGGATTAATGAACACCGTAGTGGCCGCCGCTCCTTGGGCGCAAGGCTTGTCGGGGAGCAGCAGGTCTGCTACGAATGATTTATGAAGTGGCACCATTGCGGTCTTCCGGTCACGTATTCACTTGCCCTTGGAGGCTGGTTCCTGGTGTTGGCCTTTATCGGTGCCGCCGCCACGTATGCCGAGTTCCGCGTTCAAGCCTTCTCACCGCTCGTGGCCACGAATGAATTCATCAGTGGCAAGACGGCGGATCCGGACGAAGATGGGCTGGCCAATTTTGTCGAGCACGCGCTGGGCTTGGACCCGATGCGGCCCGATGCGGAGCGCGGACTCCTGTGGTGGCGCGACGGTGACGGTCTGCGAGTGGCGTATCGCGTGGCGAACGCGCCGACGGACGTCGAAGTGCGCGTCGAGTCTTCCGCCGATCTGATCGGCGGGGGTTGGCAACCGGTGGCTACAGAGCTTGAAGACACAGGGGCGGCTTTCGCCCAGCACAACGCGTTGCTCGCCTCTGGATCGTCGCAGGCGATGGCGTTTCTGCGGGTTAACGCGGCCGAGGTCATGCCGCCGCCTGCCGAGCAACGCTGGGTGTGGTTTGAGGCCGAGAGCAGCGGCGGTGAAACCGGCCCTGAACTATCCAACAACGCGATGCCTTGGGTCAGTCCCGGTGGCAATGTTCAACGGAACGTCACCATTCCCTCCGCGGGCACGTATCAACTCTGGGTGCGTAAGTTCTGGAATCCGCAGGCGTTCCGCTGGCGCGTGGGCACGACGGATGCCTGGAAGGAGTCGCGCGAACAGACGCTCACAGACCTGGTGATCCTGGGCGGCAACGCCGGTCGCCGTGTGGGCTGGGCGAACGTGGGCAGCGTGACGCTGGAGGCCGGCGCGCGCACGTTCCGTCTCGAGGTCCTGGCGGGCGATGCCAACACCACGGCGTACGACTGCTTTCTCCTGACGCGCGACCCATTCACCCCGCGCGGCAAGCTCAAGCCCGACGAGCAGGCGCAGGTCAATCAACCGGGCTGGTTCGCCTTCCAGCCCGCACCGGATTCGTTCGGGTTCAGCCCGATTGACTTGCGTCATTTGAACGAGAGGGAAGCCGGCGAGAAGGGATTCATTCGGGTGAGCGGCGAGGATTTTGTTCATGAAAGAACCGGCGAATCGGTCCGCTTCTGGGCGGTGAACGTGGGCATGGGTTTCGTGGGCAACGCCCGCAGCGAACTGGACAACTTCGCGCGCGCCATGGCCAAGCGCGGCGTCAACATGGTGCGCGTTCATGGCGCGATTTACACCAGCAGCGGCACGAACTTCGGGCGCGTGGACACGAACCGCGTGGCGCAGCTTCAATACTTCATCAAGGCGCTCAAGCGCGAGGGCGTTTACACCAGCCTGAGCATTTACTTTCCGCTGTGGGTGCAACTTGGACCGGAGAACACCGCGTTCCCCGGATACAGCGGCGGGAAGCACCCGTTCGCCTTGCTCTACTTCAACCCGGCGTTTCAGGAAATCTATCGCGAGTGGTGGCGTTACCTGTTGACCACGCCCAATCCGCACACCGGCCTGGCGATCAAGGACGATCCCGCCGTGGCGTTCGCCGAGATGTACAATGAGGACTCGACGTTGTTCTGGACGTTCAACCCGGACGCCGGCAACACGGGCAACATTCCCGATCCGCAACGCGCCATGATGGAGAAACGGTTTGGCGACTGGCTGCTGGCGAAGTATCCGGGGCAAACGCTCGCGCAAATCCGCAGTTCGCGTTGGGCAAATCTCAGTTCATCGCAGGACGACTTCGCCAATGGCCGTGTTGGTTTCCGCGGCTTGTGGAATGTGTTCAACGACCGCACCCATCGGGACAAGGACACAACGCAGTTTTTGACCGAAGTGATGCTCCAGTTTCACCGCGACACGTTTGCCTACCTCAAGCAGGACCTCGGCTACCGCGGGCTGGTTTATTGCTCGAACTGGAAGACGGCCTCGGCCCAGTATCTCGATCCGCTCGACAAGTACGCCAACGTGGTGGCGGACTTCTTTGACCGGCACGGCTACTTTGGCGGTGCGCACAGCGGTCCCAACGCCGCGTGGAACATCGAGGTCAGCCAGACTTACGACGACCGCAGCGCGCTCAAGTTTCGCAGTGCCGACGGCACATCCGACGATTTCAGCAACCCGATCTTCGACATGATTTATCAACGGCAGCCCTCGGTGATCACGGAAGTGAACTGGCCGTTGCCGAATCGCTACCGGGCGGACATGGTGCTGATGGGCGCGGCCTACGGCGCGTTGCAGGGGAGCGATGCGATCTTCTGGTTCGCGGCGGGTTCGCCGACGTGGGACGGGTTGCCCGGCAAATTCTCGATCCAGACGCCCGTGGTGCAAGGCCAGTTCCCGGCGGCGGCGCTGATCTATCGGCAGGGTTTGGTGCGAACCGCTCCACGCGTCGTGGACATTCAGCTTGCCGTCACCAACCTCTACGCGCTGCAAGGCACGCCGATGCCGGCGGCCCAGAACTTTGACCAATTGCGCGGCGACGATGTCCCGCCGGGCGGCACACTCACCAACGTGAGCGTGATTGATTCGCTGGCGTTTCTGGTCGGGCGGGTGGGCGTGGACTTCGTGACCAACACCACACCGCAGTCGCAGATTCTCGATCTGTCGCCCTTCATCAACCGCACGAACAAACTGGTTCGCAGTCACACCGGCGAACTGGAGTGGGATTGGGGCGCGGGCAAACTGACGGTGAACGCGCCGGCCGCCCAGGGGGTGAGCGGTTTCTTGAGCACGCTGGGCACGGTCGAGCTTGAGGACGTGCGGATCGAGTCCTCACTCGATTACGGCACGATTCTACTGGTGGCGCTCGATGGAAAGCCAATCGCCGCCTCCGGCAAACTGCTGCTGCAAGTCACCAGCGAGGAACTGCCCTACGAATGGGCCACCAGCCAACCCTCCGGTGTCCGCACCATCAACAATCGCGGCACGGTTCCGCTCCTGGTTAAAAACTTCGCCGGCACGGTCCGCCTCAAGCGTCCTGATGCCGCGGCGATGACGGTTGTTCCCGTGGACTACAACGGCTATCGCCTCAGCGGCACTCCCGGCCATGCGGACCTCATCCAGCTCGCGTCCGAGTCGGCTTATTATCTCATCGAGAAATGAATTGAAGTTGGAGGCCAAGGCTGGTTGGGATTTGTGGCGTGTGCGCCATGCACTATCATGAGTGGAACACGCCACGCAAGGGCCGACTCAGTGGGAGAGTTTTCCCAAAGATATTCCCGTGCCTGGAATGCCTGAACCCTTGCTCGCAGCGTCGGCGGGCCCCTGGCTCATGGCGTGCGCACGACCAAAGCTGGCGTCACGTCGGCACTCCGATTCATGGAAAGTCTCCACGATTGCCGAATCGCGCATCGGAACCAAGACCCGTAGCGGCGGCTCGGCAGAGCGCCGCATTCTGGCGGCTGTGGGAATGGCGGCGTTCTTCCGCGCCGCCGCTACGTGGAGATTCATGGGCAGTTTCGACCTCCAAAATCGGATGCGCATCGGGGCCATTAACCAAGGATTGGTCAGGGGAATGTTTGTCAAAGGAATGAGTCTGATTCCCCGGACAATCATTCCTCTGACAATCGGGTTCATGGATAGGATGTACAGGCGCCGGGTGAAGTTCAGTCTTGGCAGAAAACATGACTGCTCTGAGGGATTCAGGACGTTTGCCAATTGCCGTCCCGTTGCCTAACGTGACTTCAATGTCCTTGCCACAGGAGAAATCGTGGACTTGGTTGCGAGCCGGCGACGAGGTGTTTCCCGCCATGCTGGCCGAGACGGACGCCGCGCGCGAATCCATCTGCCTGGAATCCTACATTTACACCAGTGAACCCCTCGGGGAACGCTTTCGCGACTCGTTGGTGCGGGCGCAGCAGCGGGGAGTCCGCGTTCGCGTGCTGGTGGACGCGCTCGGGTCGTTCACTTTGCCGGACAGCTTCTGGTCGCCGTTACGGGCGGTCGGCGGCGAGGCGCGCTTCTTCAATCCGGTGTCGCTGAACCGAATGGGCATCCGCAACCATCGCAAGCTGCTGGTGTGCGACGACCGGGTTGCGTTCATTGGCGGATACAACATCGCCTCCGAATATGAGGGCGACGGCGTCACGCGCGGTTGGCGGGACGTGGGTTTGCGGCTGGAAGGTCAGTTGGTTGCGCAACTTGCGGCATCGTTTGATGAAATGTTCGCGCTGGCGAATTTTCAGCACAAACGATTTGTTCGGTTGCGGCGGCCCGGGTTGAAGCGCACGGTTGCCCTGCCGGCGGAGCAGTTGCTGTTGAGCGGCCCGGGGCGCGGTTACAGTCCCATTCGGCGCGCCTTGCAGCAGGACCTGGCCCAGGGACGGGACGTGCAAATCATGGCGGCCTATTTTCTGCCGACCTTGCGGCTGCGGCGAGCCATCGTTCGCGCAGCGCGGCGCGGCCGATCCGTCCGGCTGTTGCTGCCCGGCCAGTCGGACGTGGCGGTTTCGCGACTGGCCGGGCAGAGTTTGTATCGGCGTTTGCTGAAAGCCGGGGTCGAAATTTACGAATATGAACCGCAGAATCTCCACGGGAAGCTGTTCATCGTGGACGATGCGGTGTATGTCGGCTCGGCCAATCTGGATCCCCGCAGTCTAAGCATCAATTACGAGTTGATGATTCGTTTTCAAAACCCGGCTATGGCGGCGGAGGCGCGCGAAGTTTTTGCCGGGGCGCTCACTCATTGTCGGCGCATTGAGCCGGAGCCGTGGCGTCGTTCGCGGACCTTCTGGGCGCGGATCAAGAGTCGCTGGGCCTACTTTCTCCTGGCGCGAATTGACCCTTACATTGCCCGGCGCCAGTGGCGGGCGCTGCCGGATTAGGGGTGGACGAGCTATTCGTCATCGCCCCAGCGCCACGAGATAACGCTGGAAGCGGGTGACGGCTTCGGGGTGGCCGAGCCGGCTATAAATCTGATGCAGGTTGCCGCAGATGCGCGTCAGGATGCGGCGCGGGCTGACGGGCGAGAGGTATTCCTCGCGCAAATCGTAATTGCCGCGGACCAGGTAATGGATGCAGTCCGCCTTGGTCATCACTTTTCCGCGATTGAATGCGTCAATGAACAGTTCCTCGGAGGCGGACTGGTAGCGGCAGAGAAAGTGACCGGGCAGTCCGATGCCGCTCACCGGCAGTCGCAACCGCCGTGCGAGCAGCAGGTACAGCAGACACAGGTTGATGGGGTTGCCGGTGCGCCGGTCCAGCACGCAGTTCAAATAACTGTTGTCCGGGTCGTAGAAATTCTTTTCATTGCCGGCGAAGCCGAGGTGGCCGAACAAGTAGCCATTGAAATGCGTGAGCAGTGAATGAGCGCGGGCATGCGGGACAATGCGCTGCTGTAGTTCTCCGGCAAAACTGTCCAGCAATGCCGCGTAGGCTTCCACGTTGATTTCCGGGTATTGAGTTTGAGCCAACAGCCAGGCGCCGCTCTCCAAATCCAGGTTCTCACCGTGCTGAAGGCAGAACGCCAGAAAGCGATTGTCCGCCGACTGCCGGTCGAAAAAACGGATGATCTCCGTGGCGCGCCGGCGCCGCAACGGATCGCGGCTCAACATGAAAGGCCGCAACCATTCCCGTGAAGATGCCCCGACGGCCAGAATCCGCTCGCGCACCGCCTCGTACACGGACGGGTCTTCATCGCCCAGCAAATTGATCAGCGCGGCCCGTTGGTTGATGTTCAGTGCCGTGCTGGCGGTGTTGGCGGTTGCAGTCTCCATGTTCAGTTACCGTTTCCAGCAAAGCAAATCCCGCGCGTTGACTCAATGCCCAACCTCACTGATGCGAGGACGGATTGCCCGGATGGCCGTCCGTAGTCGGTCCGATGTCGCCCGGCCCATCAACGATATCCCGCCTCCGCGGCTTGAACTGCCCGTGTCAGAGTGAAGAGTGCTGTCCGTCCTGCGGGTCAGGCTTCTTGTGGGCTTTTTCCTCTTCGATTTTGCGGAGCGTGCTTTCGAACAAGGCGCGTTGCTGCTGGCGGGCTTCATGGCGCAGAACGAGGGCATCCAGAAAGGCCGCGCCCATCGCCAGGAAAGTAAACCCAAAACATACCAGCCAATACACGAGCAACGCCACGTCGCCGAGCCGGTGCTTCAAGAATGTGGATTCGGCCACGAGCATTACGATGGCCGCCAGCAGGCACAATGCACCGAAAAGTCGTCGCCGGGATTTTGCGTTCAACGCCACGGGCCAAGTGTAGCAGAGTCGAGGACAGTTGAGCAACCGGCGGATGCGGTTGCGAACCATGTTCCGGTCATTTCGGTTTTGCGATGGGTGGCCGGCACATGGTAGGGTTGGGCGTGAGAGTGAGTGAAATGACACCCGATCAACCAACAACGCCATCAAACCATGCAAATTACCAAGCAACTCGCCATTTTTCTGGAGAATCGGGCCGGCACCCTGGCGCGCGTCTGTGACGCGCTCGCCGAACACAAGGTCAACATCTATGCCATTTCCACGAGCGACACGGTGGACCACACCGTCATGCGGCTCGTGGTGAGTGATTACCGCCGGGCGCTGCATGTGTTTGAGGAGCATGGGACGCTGGTGGTGGAGGACGACGTGGTGATGATCGAGGATGACAACAAACCCGGATCGCTGGCGCGGATCGCGCACCAACTGGCTGCGGCCAAAATCAACATCGAATACGCCTACTGTGCCACGCCGCCGAAGGCCAAGAAAGGTTTGCTCATTTTGCGCGTTCACGATGCGAAAAAGGCGCTCAAGGTGTTGAACACGTAAATCGCAGAGAATCGAAGAGTGAGTAGGCTGGGTGGTTGCGCAGTTGCCCGCATCAATTAACTTTTCCCCCGAATGTTTCATCCCCTGTTGTACGAAATCAACACGCGTTGCTGGCTGCGCGCTTTGTCGCACCGCCATGGTGGCGCCGTCACGCTGGCGACCGTGCCTGATGAGGAGTTTGCCCAGTGGAAGAAGTGCGGTTTCACACATATCTGGCTCATGGGCGTTTGGACCACTGGTCCCCGCGCTCGGGAGATGGCGATGAACGAGCCAAACTTGCGCCGCGCTTATGATGAACTGCTGCCGGACTGGCGCGACGAGGATGTGGCGGGGTCGCCCTATTCGATCGCGGCCTACGAAGTGCCGCGGACATTGGGAGGCGAAGCGGGCCTGAAAGACTTCCGCAACCGGCTGCACCAGGCCGGCCTGAAGTTGATTCTGGATTTTGTTCCCAATCACCTGGGGATTGATCATCGCTGGTTGCACAAGCAGCCGGAGTTGTTTGTGCAAAGCGCGGCGCCGGTCGAGGGAACGATTGCGCAGTCAACCCCGGATGGCACGCGCTGGATCGCGCTGGCCAAGGACCCTTACTTCCCGCCGTGGTCGGATGTCGTGCAACTGGAGTACCGCAGCGCCCTCACGCGCGCCCGCATGCAGGACCTGTTGTTGTCGGTGGTGGAGCGGTGCGACGGGGTGCGTTGCGACATGGCGATGCTGCTGCTCAATGATGTCTTCGCGCGGACCTGGGCCGATTTTCCCTTCCCCGGCAAACACCCCGAGACCGAGTTCTGGGAAGAGGCGATTCCCGCCGTCCGCCAGGTACGCCCGGATTTTCTGTTTCTGGCAGAAGTGTATTGGGGACTCGAAGGCTGCATGCAGTCGCTGGGCTTTGATTACACCTACGACAAGCAGCTTTATGACGATCTTATCTGGCGCAATCCCTCGGGGGTGCAAAAGCATCTGCTGGGAGCGACCCAAAGTTTTGTGGCGGCGTGTGCGCATTTCCTGGAAAACCACGATGAACGGCGCGTGGCTGGCGTGCTTACGTTGGAGGAACATCGGGCGGCCGCGTTGGTCACGCTGGGACTGCCGGGCATGCGCTTCCTTCACGAAGGCCAACTCACCGGCGCGCGGATCAAGGCGCCCGTGCAATTGGGGCGCTTGCCGGCGGAAGCGACGCAGCCAGAAGTGCGGGAAATGTATGACTCGATACTCACCGCCCTGACCCGGTCAGCCGTTGGCCGCGGGCAGGGCGAAGTGCTGACGCCGCGCGAGGCGTGGCCGGGAAATGGCACCGCCCAAAACTTCGTGGTGGTGCAGTGGCAGGCGCACCCGGTGGAATTCGATTTGGTGGTGGTGAATCTCGCCCCGCACCGCAGCCAGTGTTACGTCTCGCTCAAGGTGCCTAATCTTTCCACGCACAATTGGTCTCTGCGCGATCTGCTTGGCGCCGAAGGCTACGAACGGTTTGGCAATGATCTGGAAGGCCAGGGGCTTTACCTCGATTGTCCCGCGCACGGGGCGCAATTGTTTCACTTTACACCGGTCAAGTAGGGAGAGCCTCGGGCCAACCCGTGAGTTTTTGGAGAACCAGTTGGTGCCGGGAATTGCCGAAGAGCGCGCGAACAGGGTGGAAGGCATAAAAGATCGCTGAGGGCGGGTTACCCAAGTTGGCGGTGCTGTGCGGCCACTCAGAAGAATCTTCGCTTGAAAAGGATGAGGCAGACCCGGAGTATGGGTCAGCCTGACGGTTGCGGAAGCCAGGCCGAAACGCCGCCCATTATGTTGCGCTCACTCCTTCTCGCTCTGGTCACCACTGCCACCGGTCTCCTCGCCACGTCCTGTACTCCGGCAGTGCGGATGAATCAGGTGCAAGTCATCGGCACACACAATTCCTATCACTTGGTGGCGCATGATTCGCTGCTGACCTTGATGAACCAGCGGCGGCCGGGGCTGGCCCAAACGCTGGAGTACAGCCATCGGCCGCTGCCGGAGCAGTTTGCACGGTTGGGTATTCGGCAGATCGAACTGGACCTCTTCGCCGATCCGCAGGGCGGGCTTTATGCCGAGCCGCGCGGAAACCAGATCGCCGCCATGCTGGGTTTGCCCACTGGCCCGAATCACGATCCCAGCGGGCTGCTCCGGCAGCCGGGCCTCAAGGTCCTGCATGTGCAGGACATTGACTTTCGCTCGACCACGCTGACGTTTGTGGCGGCCTTGCGTCAGGTTCGCGAATGGTCCGCGCAGCATCCGCGGCACTTTCCCATCTGCATCCTTGTGGAGTTGAAGGACGAAGCCATGGCGCCCGAGTTTACGCAGCCCGTTCCGTTCGGGGAGGACGAACTGGCCGCCGTGGAGGCGGAAATCCTGTCGGTGTTCAAGCGGCGGGAGATTCTGAAGCCCGACGACATTCGCGGGACATTCAGCACGCTGCCGGCGGCGCTGGCGAAGCGGGGGTGGCCCCGACTGGACGCCGTGCGCGGCAAGGTGATGTTCGCCTTGGATAACGGCGGAAGAGTCCGCGACCTCTACTTGGAAAATCATCCAGCGCTGCAGGGCCGGTTGATGTTCGTCAGCGTAGATGAGGCGCACCCCGCGGCTGCCTGGATGAAAGTGAATGATCCGGTCGCCGGTTTCGAGCGCATCCAGGGCCTTGTGCAAGCCGGATTCCTGGTTCGCACTCGCGCGGATGCCGACACCGTTCAGGCGCGGACCAACGACCCGACTCAAAGGGAACGGGCGCTGGCCAGCGGGGCGCAATTCATCAGCACGGATTACCCCGAACCCAATCCGGCCTTTTCCGAATACCGAGTCCGCTTTGAGGATGGGATTGTGGTGCGCAACAACCCGCTGAATGGAAATCCGGCGCTGAACGGGAAGGAGTTGGAATAACAGGCGGCAGCGGGGAAAGCGTGGCAATTAGCCGTGCTGCGCCACGGGCGCGGAAGATGCACTCCATAATGCAGCGGCAGCAGATGCTCGCGTTTCAGAGTGCCTGACTTCAAATGAATCAAAAGGAAGTTGTGCCCGGGACGACTTCGGCCGAGAATCGGCTCATGGGGTTGAGGAAGATGGTTGTCATGGTTGCCTTGGGGCTGGTCCCGGTTATGTCGCCCAGCGCGCCGGCGCCGCTGCCAGTTCTCAAGCGTTCCGACGTCGTTTTCATGTATCAAGCTGGGCGGGAGACGTACCAGGATTACGGTGCCACGATTCTCGCCTGGGGTGGGAAGCCGACGCCGGAGTCGTTGGCAGCAGCAAAGGGACTGAAATTCTTTGGCAGCGTCGGGATGGTCACTGAGTTCAGCCGCTACTACGAACGGTTCCCGCAAGACTACGAAGCGGGCCTTTGCCGCGACGTGGAAGGCAAACCCTACAAAGTTCCTTGGTTGACCGATCATCAGCACAAGGGGATTCCGTTTTGGTGGTGCTGCACCCGGCAACCCCGCTTTCGCCAGTATCTTTCCGAGCGCGTGGTCGAAACCGTAAAAGCCGGCGCCCATGGAGTGCATATTGACGACCACTTGGGCACCGCCGGCGGAATCTGGGAGGGTGGCTGCTTCTGCGACCGGTGTGTGGCGGAGTTTCGTGGCTACTTGGAAAGCCTGCCGCCGGACGAATTGGGAAGAATCAAAGTCCATGAGCCTGGCCGCTTCAACTACCGGGATGTCGTCCGCGATTGGCTCAAGGAAAATCCTGGGCGGAAGCCCAACCAGCATCCGTTGTGGCATCATTGGCGGGTTTACCAATTCCGGGGCGCGGCTGAATTCATGGCCGAACTGCGAGAACTGGCGGCCCGCACCGCCGGCCATCCGGTGCCCATCGGTGCGAATGCCTGTTTACTCTGGGGACCGCATCTCGCCGATTACCCGAGTCTCGATCTCTTCAGCGCCGAGATTCCCCACCACGCCGAAGCGCGGCGATTCAGCGACGCTCCGCTCGTGGCCTACCGGCTGGCAGACGCTGTCGGCCGTCCGCTCGCCTCCACCGCCAGCGGGGGCGACTGGGCCTTCATCAAGGAGCAGAATCTGCCGGGTTTGGTTCAAGGCTGGGTCGCGCTGAGTTACGCCGCCGGTCACAGTCTGATGGCGCCAAACCGGCAATGGTGCCACACGCCGCAGAAAGGCACGCATTGGTACGACGGTCCAAAGGAGAAATTTGCTCCCGGGTACCGGTTCGTTCGCCAGCACGCGGCCTTGTTTGACGGCTACGAGAATCATGCCGATCTCACCGTTGCTTTCTCGCAACGCACCTTTGACCGCGACGCCAACAGTATCATCCGTCGGTGCAATCTGTTGGCCGCCGCCAACCTGTCCTACCGCATTGCGCTGGGCGGCAACGAAATCGTGGACCATCCGCTGTCGGCGGAACTGCTTCGGCAGGCAACCAGTTTGCTTGTGCTGGAGGCCGGAGATTTCTCCGCGCTGGACCGGGCGATGCTGGCCGCGGTGAAGCCGGCGCAGCGATTCGACACGGTCGAACAGGCATTGGCCAGAGTCGTGCCCGCAGTGCGGGTCGAAGCCACGAGTGCCATCCGTGCGTTTCCCCGTGTGAGGCCTGGCGGCGCCGTGGTGCATCTCGTCAACTGGGACTACCAGCCGACAAGTGACAAGGTGCAACCGCTCAAGGATATCCGGCTCACGTTGGATCTGGCTGCGCTCGGAATGACCGGCGCAACGAAAGCCAGACTGTTCGCGCCGGGAGCGACGCCCATCCCGCTGTCGGTTCAACAAGCCAGCGTGGTAGTGCCCGAACTCGGATTGTGGGGTGTGATCGAATTGCAGCGATAACGAAACTCTCCGGTTGAGCCCCACCGCTCGGAACGGCGAATCGAAGCTGGGGCGAGGCGGGTTGAATCAGGTGCAAGAACTCAATTCGGGTGGTGCAGATGAACGGTGGCGATTCCTTCAGAGCTGCTCGCGGTTACGCTCGCGGTCCTGGTTGACCTCTGTGAAACGCCGGGTCATTCTTCGCCCAGGTTCTCGCATCCGGAACTGGTCCGGTTGCCGGACTTACGACCATGCCCAGACTCATTCACTTTGCCGGACTGCTGCTGTTTTCCGTCTTGGCCGCTTCCGTGTCCGCGGAGGATACTGGACGGCCACTCGAACCCACTGGCCATTACTTGAGAGAGTGGTTGTTGTGCGGCCCGTTTCCCGCCCTGACGGATGCCGAGCAGGACATTGAGGCCATCCGCTTGCCGGGAATGTATGCGGACTTCCTTCAGGTCATTGGCGGTGAAGCCAACGCAAGGCCGGTGGTTGGACAGGTGATTTCCTTTGCGGGCGGTTCATGTGAATGGGTGCATCACGTGTCGTCGGGCGATGTCATGGATCTCGATGTGGCCATCAGCAAGACGGACCGCGTGGTGGGCTACGCCTACCGCAAAATCGAGTCACCGAAACAGCAGGCCTGCATCCTCGCCGTGGGCAGCAACGACGGTGTCCGCGTCTGGCTCAATGGCGAGCCTGTCTTGGACAGTCCCGGCCCGCGCGGCCTGCAAATGGATCACAACCTCGTGCCGGTGGCGTTGCGCCAGGGGAGCAATCACCTCCTCCTGAAGATCGAGGAGCGGGGCAACCGATGGGCGTTCGCCTGCCGCTTGCTGCCGCTTTCCCGCGAACTGATGGCCGAGCGGCTGCGGCTTTTCGAGGTGGTATCGCGCCAGGATGGCCAGCCGGTCATCCGCGCGCGTCAATCACAGGGGCTGCTGGGCGCGGTGTTGAGATCGGCGAGGTTCGAGGTCGCTTCCGCAGCGTCGCCGGAACGGGTGCTGTGGACCTCCGATTGGAATAATCGCGGTGAGCTTTCGATCGGTGTGGATACCGAACGGTTTTCCCAGTATGAATTGCGCATCAACGCGGCGCTGGTCGGGGGAGCGACGCAGGAGTTGACCCTGCCGTTCACCGCCGGCCGGCGCGTGGAACATGTCCTGTTTGAAGAAGGCCGGAGTGATTATCGCATCATTGTGGGCGCCGAAGCTTCCGAATCAGAGAAGTGGGCTGCGAGCGAGTTGCAGCATTGGCTCAAGGTGGTCGGCGGCGCCGCGCTGGAGATTCAAACGGACGACGGCCATCCCGGATTGGACAGGGCGATAGTCATCGGCTGGAATCGCCATTCGGAAAAGTTACTCGCTCCGGATGTCCAGCCTCCGAAAGCCGAAGATGAATCATTCACCTACCGGAGCATCGGTCCGACGCTCATCATTTGGGGAGGGCGGCACCGCGGCACCATGTACGGCGTGATGTCGTTCCTCGAACGCGAAATGGGCGTGCGTTTCTACACGCCCAGGGTGACGGTTACGCCCAAGAGGGCACGTTACGCCTTCACCTGGCTCAATCATTCCGAGAACCCCGGCGTCCGTGTCCGCAATGACTTTTACTACGAAGCTTTCGACCCGATCTGGGCGGTGCGCAATCGTGTCAACGGCGCGATGGGTTTCCGCCAACAACCTGGAGGGCTGGAGTGCTACTGGTCGGTCCACACGTTCTATCCGCTGATGCCGCCGGAGGAGTTCTTCAAGGACCATCCGGAATATTACAGCCTGCTTGACGGCAAGCGCACCGCCGACCACGCCCAACTCTGTCTGGCCAACCCAAACGTGCTCCGCATCATCACCGAGCGCATTAAGCAGAAGATGCGCGAACTCCCCGAGTACCTGATCTACGACGTGTCACAAAACGACTGGAGCAACCCTTGTCAATGCGCCGACTGTGAGGCTGTCGTGGAGCGCGAGGGCAGCCAGTCCGGACCGATCATTCAATTCGTCAATCAGGTTGCAGACAGCGTCAGGACCGAGTTTCCCGACAAATTTATCGGCACGCTCGCCTACAGCTACACGCGCAAACCGCCCCGCACTCTCAAGCCGCGCGAGAACGTCGTCGTCCGGTTTTGCAGCATCGAATGTTGTTTTGCACATGACTTCCTGAGCTGTCCCGAGAACCAGTCCTTTGTGGAAGACATGAAAGGCTGGGCGGCCATTGCGCCGCATATTTACATCTGGGATTACGTCGTGAACTTCAGTCACTATGTGATGCCCTTTCCAAACTTCCGGGTGCTCCAACCGAACATCCGGTTCTTCCGCGATCACAAGGCCATCGGCATCATGGAACAGGCCGCCTACCAGAGCCGCGGCGGCGAATTCGCCGAACTGCGGGCTTATCTCATCGCCAGGTTGTTGTGGAATCCCGAGGCCGAGGTCGAGCCGATCATCGCCGACTTCATGCATGGTTACTATGGCCGCGCCGGCCAATTCGTGCGGGCGTATTTCGATCTGCTCCATGGCCGCTTGACGCCGGCGACACACATCCACCTTGGGCTGCAACACGACGACAAGCTGTTCTCCGACGACTTTGTCCGGCAGTCCGAAGCTCTGTTCGACCAGGCCGAAGCCGTCGCCGACACGGAAGCGATCCGGCAGCGCGTCGAGATGGCCCGCCTGCCGATCATGTATCTCAAGTGCAAACGTAGTCCCGTGATCGCCAAACAGGACGGCACCTACGCCCGCTTTTGCCAGATCGTCGAGCGGGAGGGCGTCACTCACTACGCCGAGGCCGGCGAACCGCACAAACGGGCCTTCCACGCCGCGGTGGAAGCGGCGAAGTGAAGCGAACGGGCAACAAGGTGCGAAGGCGCGGGTCAGCGATTGGGCAGACCCATGCCCGTCAAAGTCCGAGTTCGCAGAGGACGCGGAAGTAAATCCAGTGCCCGAAATCATTCGGGTGATTGATGTTGTTGCCGAGTAAATCTTCCGGCTTCTTGCGGGCGGCCATGGCTTGCCAGTTGTTGAACACGTCGGCGTAAGCGCAGGCGGACTCACGGGCGACGCGTTCCGTGGCGGCGGCGTAGTCCGCCATTCGCTGCGAGCCAAACTTCCAGCGTGGATTCGGGGGGAACGCGGAGAACAGAACCACCTCCGCTTGCGTCTCGCTGCGGATGCGGTCAATCATTTGCTTGAGATTCAGTTCAAACTGCGGCAGCGGCACGCCACCCCGGTTGTGGTCGTTCATGCCAAAGCCCACCAGCACGAGATCAGGTTTGTGGTCCAGGACTTTGGCCTGGAGGCGTTGCAGCCCCTGTGAAGTGGAGTCGCCTCCGGTGGCCCCGTTGATGACTGCCACATGCGACCCCGGATGTTTGCGTCGCAATTCATCGGCCCAGCGTTGCCAGAAGATCAGATCGGGGCGGGTGGCGTCTCCGCCTGCTGTGATGCTGTCGCCGAACGCCACGATCTTTACCAGTTCGCCGCCGGCAAGTTTCGCCCGCGTCTGCGTCAGCCAGTCAAGTTGAGATGCCTGCACGGGCCAGTTCACGGATTTGGCCAGCGAGTAATCCGCAAACGCAAAGAAGTGGGTATTGCCGAAGCCCGGGAACTTTGAGTGATCAAATTCCAGTTGGCCGTAAAGGATGTTGGTGCGGAAATCGGGAATGTGGGAATCGGGTGTGCGCTGTAACGTACCGCGAGCGATGTCCAAGACAAAATCACGTCCTGCTTCGTACTCCACCGTGCCCGCGCCGGGCAGGTAGGTGCTGCGCAGGCGGAAGGGTTGACTGCGTGCGGGCAGATGCGCGAGCGCGGCTGTTTCTTCGCCGACAAACACGAGCGACTCGCCGATCTGATGCTGCAAGCGGGCGCGTGGTCCGGTGGCGCAACCAGGCAGCAGGCCAAGGCAGGTCCCGGTCATAAGGGCCACCAGAATGTTTCTGTGGATCATGGCAGCGTGTTTATTCAGACGCCAGGGAGCCAACTGGGCCAATAGCGGTCGGCGTGCCGGCCACTAGATTTCCACCGTTTTGCCGGGAATGGGCGCCGGGTAGCGGCCTTGCGCGTCCGCCTGCACGGGCGCGGGGCTGTTGGCGGTGAGTTCATCCACGTTGGGACAGAAGGTGAAATCGGAGGCCAGGGCTTCCTCCCAGGTAATGATCTTGCCGGAATGGACCGCCGCCCGGCCCATGATCGCGCCAAGGTTCGAGAGCGCGGCGCGGCGGGCTTCATTGTGCGGTTGGTCATTACGGATGGCGCTCAAGAGCACATCCCATTCGGCCTGCCACGGATTGATGGCTTCCCGGGGCGCCCGCCAGGCGATGGTGCCCGACTCGATCCGCTGATCCTGATAAAGCCAGCAGGTCGGCGCATGAATGTTGCCCGAGAATTTCGCGGCGCATTTCGTCCCATGCACGAACGTGGCGAAATCGTCCTGGCAGTTCGGAAGATAACGGCCCGTCACGAGCGCCTTCGTGCCATCGGCGAACGTGTATTCGATGGAGTAGCTGTCGAGATTCTGGCTGGCATCCATGCTGCCGGCGAAGCGACCCCCAACCCCGTGGGCGGAAACTGGCCAGGCATCTTTGATCCAGAAACACTCGTCAATCTGATGGATCATCAGTTCGATGAAGACACCGCCGGAGGACCACAGGAACTGGTAAGGCCGGCCGGGGCTGAGTTGCCAGAGTAATTCGTTCTGGCCGCGCGGGAACGGCGGCATGAAGTAGCCGGAATCCATGCGGTATGCGCGAATGAGTTGCACCTCGCCCATGGCGCCATCCCGAATCTGTTGAATGAGCGCCTGGCGCGCGGAGGAATGTCGGCACATGAGACCGGCGGCAATCTTGAGGTTCTTTTTTTCCGCTGCCTCTCCTGCCCGCAGGATGCGTTTGATGCCGCCGGGATCGGCCGCAAAATCTTTCTCCATGAACACATTGACCCCTTTCTGCACCGCGTACTCCAAGTGAGGTGCGCGGAACGCGGCGTGCGTGGTCAGCATGGCGACATCGCCGGGCCGGAGACAATCAATCGCGTGGCGATAACCGTCGAAGCCCAGGAACTGCCGTTCCCTGGGCACGTCAATCCACTCACCCAACGTCTGCCGCAACGTGGTGTAGGATTGAGTGAGGCGATCCTGGCGAATATCCGCCATGGCCACCAGTTTCACGGGGCCGCCAGCCCCGGTGCCCAAGGCGCGCTTGGTGCCGGCGTCATCTCCCACCACCAAACCGCCGGCGGACATGGCGTTGGCGACCGCGCCGTTGCCGCGTCCACCGCAGCCGATCAGCGCCAGGCGGATGGTGTTGTCTTCCGCCGCGTGGACATGTGGCAGCGCAACTCCCGCCAGGGCGGAGGCGGCGGCGAGTTGGCTCGTGGTCTTGAGAAATTCCCGGCGCGAAGCAAGCGGCTTTGAAGTAACATTCACAGGAGTCATGGTTGGTAGGCAAGCGAACCGCTGTCAATAGTCGAATCCAGTTTCGCAAAGGTTCACCTTGCAGTCTGGTTTGCTGTCCGGCAGAAGGGAACAGACGATTGTGTCCGTCCGCTTTGAGAACTGGCCCTTACGGTTGTGCCTCCAGTGGGCGCTGGCATTTGCAGCCCCAGAGATGGGAGTCGTTACTCAATCCGAGATCGGGGCGCATGATCCGTTGTTGAAAGAACCGCGTCCAAGCGAATTATGAAACCAACAATTAGACCGGCACGGGCCTGTGCCTTTGTCCTGGCATTGTTAATCGGGGCATCCTTTGCGTCCACCGCCGCGCCGCCTGCCACCGTTCACTTGTTCGACGCCCGACCCATGCGAAACTTGAACCTGAGCCGCGCGGAAAGTGTTGTCGAAACTTGGGACACGATGCATGCGCTGGCGGCGCTGCAAGGCATCGTTAACCGAAAGGAGCCGTGCTTCTACCTCCGCTACTGCACGGAGTTTGGTGTGGAGACGGATCAGTTCTGGCTCGATTGGCTGCGGGGAGAAGACGGCTGGTTGCGTGAAACCGAGATCGTTCCAATCTCCTCGCTTGAGGCGGCGGTGAATTTGTTCCGCGATCAAATCAAAGGTTTGGTCGTGTACGATCCGGCCGTGCCCGCGACCGCGAGTCTGGCTTCCACGGCCGCAGGCTGCGACAACTTGCTTCCCGTGCGCTTCAGCACGGACACCAACTCTGTGTATGCACTGCTTGCCATGCGCCTGGGCCTGCCCGTCGGACTTTGGCTCGTGAATTCGGATGGCACTTCCCGGTTCACGGGCCACGGAACGATTCCAGATACCGCCGAACCTTCCTCGGGCAGCGCCAAAGTGGATGCCTACCGCTGGGCCATACGGCAGTTCATCGAATCCGGCAAATGTGATCCAACATTCGCTGCTTACTACATTGATGCTTATTGGATGCAGCGTCCCCGGAACGGTCCCGCTGACTTGCACACGCTGTCAAACCATGACTATTTCATTGCCCGTCGCGCATTCTTTTTTGACCTCTCACCGTGGGCGGATGAGCCGCCCGTGGATGATCCAAGCCAAACCTTGGGCTTAGACAAGCAGACGATGCTTCGAATCTTGCGTGCATTGTATGGCCGCGCGCCACAGAGCATCATCAAGATTGGCGGTTTTCCTCCCTGGCCGTACAAGTACACCACTCACGGCGGTGCCGGGAAACACGATGGGGTTCCGACGGAGTGGGAATTCACCCGACTGATCTCGCAATTCAATGCCTATCACGAAGCTGACGCCGCCGGGCCGGGCGCCATGGCCAATGCGTCATTCTTTGCGCACTACCCGCTCAAGGACCACTACCCACAACCGAACCGAAAACCCACGCTTCACGATTGGCGAACCGCGGGCTTCGTGGGCGCTGAGGGCAAGGTCGCCACGAAACTGTTCGTCGGTCACTACGTTGGTGATTACGATTCGCCCTCCTGGCTCTACAAGGCGGTCCCGGCGTCCTTCAAGGATCCCCAGCGCGGTCGCGTTCCGCTCGGCTGGGCCTTCGATCCCAATCTCGCTGACCGCGCGCCCCAAGCGTTGGCGTATGCTTATCGGCATGCCACCACCAACGACTTCTTTATCGCCGGCGATTCTGGCGCGGGCTATTTGAATCCGCTCGGACTCACGGTGCGCCCGGACTCGAAGTTGCCTTCCGGACTGCAGGCTTGGACGCAGCACAACCTTCGTTACTTTCGCCAATGGGACATGACGATCACCGGATTTGTGCTCGACGGGGCCAGCGGGGCTTCCACCGCACGGGAGTTCGTGGCGTATCGCCAATTCAGTCCCGATGGCTGCGGCACCCATTTTGAGAAAGGGCCACGACTGATCGGTGACCTGCCAACTTGCCCGGAGCGGGACCTGCCGGATTCGGCGGCGCAGGCGGCAGCGGTTATCGTGAAACAGGCGGGCAATCTCAAGGGCGAAGCCGGCTTTCTATGGGCGCGCAGCATCCTCAAGTCACCCGCTTGGTATGCGCAGGTGCTGCGAATCGTGCAGGAGGAGCATTCCGAAGCGCCGGTGGTCTTCGTGGATCCTTACACGTTCTTTGGACTGATCCGAGTGAACTTCAGTTCAGAGTGATTGGGGTTGGCGCACATGCGCCACACGCAAACAAAGCCATACGGCTTACGCGAACCGCCGCAAAAAATCCTCGTACGCCAGTCGAATCCCGGCTTCGAGTTCCACCTGCGGCCGCCATCCCAAGGCGAACAATCGCGAGCTGTCCAATAACTTGCGCGGGGTGCCGTCGGGCATGGAAGCGTCCCAGACGATCTCGCCCTGGAAACCCACAATTTCCCGAACCAGATTGGCGAGCGCCTGGATGGTGACATCGCTTCCGAATCCGATATTGATGAACTGTTCCGCGCTGTAGTGCTGCATGAGAAACACACAAGCGCGGGCCAGATCATCGGCGTAGAGAAACTCCCGTTTCGGCGTGCCGGTGCCCCAGCAAGTGACCGTGGCCGCGTTGCTGGCTTTGGCTTCATGAAACTTGCGCACCAATGCGGGCAAGACGTGGGAGGACTGCAAATCAAAATTGTCGTTCGGCCCGTACATGTTCGTAGGCATGGCGCTGATGAAGTTGCAGCCGCGCTGCCGGCGGTAGGCCTGGCACATCTTAATCCCTGCAATCTTGGCCACGGCGTACCACTGATTGGTGGGTTCGAGCGGGCCGGTGAGGAGGTGATCCTCGTTCATGGGTTGCGGGGCATGCTTTGGGTAAATGCAGGAACTGCCCAGGAAAAGCAGCTTCTTGACTCCGCCCCGCCAAGCGTGGTGGATCAGGTTGTTTTGGATTTGCAGATTTTCGTAAAGGAATTCCGCCGGTCGGGTATCGTTGGCTTGGATGCCGCCAACGCGCGCCGCGGCGACAAAGACAAATTCCGGGCGCTCGGTGGCGAAGAACTGCTCCACGGCGACGGCATCGAGCAAATCGAGTTCGGCGTGCGAACGGCCAATCAACTGCCGATAGCCTTGCCGCTGCAATTCACGCCAGATGGCGCTGCCGACCAGTCCCCGATGGCCTGCCACATAAGTGCGGGCGCTTTGCACAAATTCCATGCGCCGTAGCATAGCCCAGCGGACAACGCGACGACAAGGCGGCGCTTCAGTGGCGTTCAACTCCAGAGTTCTGTTGATAGAACCTGGCACTTCAGCCCCACCTTTGATTGCGAAAATTCAAGTCATGATTCCCGTGCAGGTCGCTCAATGGCGCGGTACGTCTGACATCCGTTCGGGCGGTTGGCTCAAGCCTGCTCTTGAATGGCGCAGGGAGGGACACTACTTTGATCACCACTTGAGCGAGCAGCACGCCAAGTCGCCGGAGTTTGACTTTGGACACGGCGCAGCGTGGGCTCGCAAAACATGCTCGCATCTCAAATAAATCCAAACCATGAAGAATTGCATCCTGAACTGTAAATGCCTGGCGATGGCGGCCATCACGGCGGCGCTGTCCACTACCACGGTCCTCGGTCAAGCGCCCAACCGGCCGGCCCAACCTCCCCGCGTGGTTTCCCCGGAGATTTCGGCGGATCGGCAGGTGGCTTTTCGGATTTACGCACCCAAAGCGGAAGTCGTGCAACTCGGAGGGAGCGGTGACATCCTCGGCACCGGTTTTGGCCAGTCCACGCCGCTGACCAAGTTGACCAACGGGGTGTGGGAAGTGACGGTAGGACCGCTCGCGCCCGGGGCGTATCGCTACAACTTCAACGTGGACGGACTGGCGGTCATTGACCCGCGCAATCCAGCCACCAGCGAATCCAACGAAAATACCTGGAGTCTCGTTTATGTGCCGGGGGCCGATTTCATGGACACCAAGGATGTCCCGCACGGGGCGATTTCGGAGATCACTTACTGGTCGGCAACGCTCAAGCGGTTTCGCCGCCTCCACGTGTACACGCCGCCGGGTTACGAAACCAGCGCCACCCGGTACCCAGTCTTCTATCTCTTGCACGGAGCGTTTGATTCGGATGATTCGTGGAGCACGGTCGGGCGTGCCGGATTCATTCTCGACAACTTGATCGCCGCCGGAAAGGCCAAGCCGATGGTCGTGGTGATGCCGCATGGGCACACCGGACCGTTCCGCTTCGGGATGGGATTCACCGACGAATTCGAGCGGGAGTTCGTTGCCGACATCATGCCGCAAATGGAGAAGCGTTATCGGGTTCTCACCGATCGTGCGCACCGCGCCATGGCCGGCCTCTCCATGGGCGGCGCGCACACGCTGAATCTCGGAATTCCAAACCTGGAGCGATTCGCCTATTTGGGAGTGTACAGTTCCGGTATCTTCGGAATAACAGGCGGCGGACCTGGCGGCAGCCCACAGGGACCAAGTTTCGCGGAGCGCCACCAAGCGGTCCTGGAGAATGCCAAGCTCAAAGAAGGGCTGAAACTGTTTTGGTTTGCCACCGGCAAAGACGATTTCCTGGTGGAAACCACGCGTGCCACAGTTGAGATGTTCAAGAAACACCAGTTCAACGTCATCTATCGGGAAACCGATGGCGCGCACACCTGGGACAAGTGGCGGGAGTACCTGAACGAGTTCGCGCCAATGCTATTTCAGTGAAAAGCCCCAGCGCGCGCCACGCAGCCACAAATTCAAATGCGTAAGCCAGACGCGCAGACCTTCGAGCCGCCGGTCTTCGCCGGTCAGAGGTGCGTCACTTGCCGGCTCTTGATGGAGGCTTCCTCCGCCTCGCAGATTTCCACCGCGCTCAAGCCGTCCTGGGGAGTCACGATGGTGGGTGGTTGGCCGGTCAGGATTGATTGAATCATGTGCCGGAGTTCACCGGCGTATCCGTCCGGGCCTTCGCATCTCACGGTGCGCGAGGGTTGGCCGTCTTCGTCCACGCGCAAGGCGTCCGCACCACGGGCGCTGTCGAAGTCAAGAGTCGCACGCTCGAACATCACCGTGTAGGACATATTGAAGCCCTGGCTCAACAACCAACTACCCTCGGCGTAAACGGTCGCGCCGCCGGGCACTTCATACTGGGTGACCACGTGATCCATGGCACCACTGAAGCGGCTCAACCCGGTGGAGAATACACTGTGCGGCCGGCCAAACAGGAATTGCACGAAATCCGTGTCATGGATGTGGAGGTCCAGCAGCGCGCCCCCAGAATCGTTGCCTTTGAAGTAGCTGTCGCGACTCCATCCCGGCGGAGCGGAAACTCGACGAAACCGCGCGGCGAGAATTTTACCGTAGGTGCCCTGGGCGGCGAGTTCCTTGAGCCACGCCCAACCCGGCCAGAACCTCATGCACATGGCCGGCATGAAAAAGGTTTTGGCCGACTGCGCCGCGCTCACGATTTCCCGCGCAATGGCAGAAGTGCGCGCCAACGGTTTCTCGCAGATCACGTGCTTGGCGGCTTGCAACGCCGCCAGCGACTGTGGTGCGTGAAGGGGCGTGGGCACGCAAAGGTCCACCAATTCCACCTCCGAGTCCGCCAGGGCATCTTCCAGCCTCTGGTAAACCTTGACGTCCCTGCCCAAATCAATGGCGTCCGCGCCACTGATGTTACCGCTCACACCAGCGAGCACACCGTTGACGGGCAGGCGCACAGCATCGCACACGGCGACGATCCGTGCCGGTTCGATTTGTTGATAGGCTTTGATGTGGGTCAGTCCCATGAAACCGAGGCCCACGATGGCGACGTTGACTTTGCGATTCGAGTTTTCAGCTTTGGTGGTTGGCATAGAATGAATCTGAGCTGGTGGTGGGTGACGAGTCAGGCGGAGAGTCGTTCGATCAATTCCCGGGCGGCGCGGATGTCCTCGACGCGTTGCATGCCGGCTTCGCGCTCGATACACAAATCGCCCTGAAAGCCAACCTGGTCGAGCGCCGCAAAGAACGCTGCCCAATCCACCTCGCCCGTTCCCGCCACAACCTCCTCGCCCCAAGTGCCGGGGGATTTCGTGCGGATCGCATCCTTGATATGGACCTGCCGAATCCACGGTCCAAGGGTGCGCAGGGCTTCGATGGGATTGCCTTTGTCGTAGAGGATCATGTTGGCGGGGTCAAAATTCACACCCACATTCGGGCGCGCGAGCTTATCCAAAAACTCCACGAGGACGGCGGCGGTTTCCTGGCCGGTTTCCAAGGCCAGCGCGATGTCACGCGCGGCGAACACATCCGCCACCCGGGCCAGCCGGTCGCGGAGTTTCTCGAAATTGGGGTTCGCTCCGTCGTGGGGCAGGAAACCGGCATGGAACGTGACCAGTTTCAACTCCAGTCTCTTGGCGATGGCGGCAATGGTCTGGAGGTTTCGCCAGTTTTGTTCCCAAGTCGTGTCGGGAGCGATGCCGCCCGTGAGGCGGATCGTGTCAAGGGTGGTGTAATCCTCGCCCACGCAGCCGAACATGCCGGAGACGATGGTGATGTCATTCTGCCTGAGCACCGCGGCGGTGGCGCCCCAGACTTCGGGCGTTTCGCGCAAAGGATCGAGCGCCAGTTGCACGCGCCGGATGCCCGTAGCCTGCAGGCGCGCGATCAATTCAGCGGGAGCGGCCGGTTGCAGCGACCAACTGCAGACGGCGAGACGACTGGTGAGATTTCCTGAGCTGTTTTGCATTTGGCAATGTGGTTTAGCGTAAATGTTGTTGTTATGACTTAAAAGGTGATTCGCCTTGGCTGGCCGGCACGAAGAGCCGCGCGGCAAGTATAGCTGTTACCGTGGCGTTTTCCTATGTGCTGATGGGAGGCGTTCATGCAAATCCACTAAGCAACGAGATCGTGACAAAGCTTTGGAGATTTGTCGAGGCTGGGAACGCGCTGCCCGGAAGGGCCGCGAAGGCTCCCTGACGGAAGTTCACGTCCGCAAGGTCCTGGGGGAGATTTACGAGCGCACCACCGGCGAAGCCATCAAGTTCCCCACCGTGACGGATTTTCTCAACGGCTGGGTCGCGTCCAAGGCGCTCACCAAGTCGAACAGCACCGTACGCATCTACCGGGACGCCGTGAACGCCTTTCTCACCCATCTTGGAAATCGTTCCGCCTTGAGCATTGCCAGCATTACGGCCCACGATGTTGAAACCTTCCGCGATCAGCAAGTGAAGGCCGGCAAAGCCAACAAGACGGCCAACCTGGCCTTGGGTGTCATCCGCTCGGCCTTCACCACCGCGCGCAAGCAACAATTGATGCTGTCCAATCCCGCTGACGCGGTCGAGACGCTTCCCGAAAACTCCGCCACCCGCAGCCCGTTCACCCGCCAGCAAATTTCCGATCTGCTCAAAGTCGCCGACACCGAATGGCAGGGCATGATTCTGATTGGCGTCTGTCACGGGCTCCGGCTGGGCGATGCGGCCAAGCTGACTTGGGCCGACGTTGATCTTGGGCGAAAATCCATTTCCTTCTTTCCTCAGAAAGTCAGGCGCGGGGCCAAACCGGTGAAAACGGAAATCCCCATGCACACCGACGTTGAAAACTACCTGCTCAACCTGCCCGTAAAGAGCAAACGCCCGGACGCCCCTTTGTTCCCCACCCTGAGCAAGTTGAAAATCTCCGGCTTCTACGGTCTGAGCACCACGTTCACCCGCCTGATGGAACAGGCGGGAATTCAACGCGAGGCGGGCACCGAGAAAACCAAGGGCAAGGGCCGGCAAGTGTTCACGCTGGGCTTTCACTCCTTCCGGCACACGGCCATTTCCGAAATGGCGAACAGCGGCGTCAGCAAGGAACGACGCATGAAACTCTCCGGCCACAAAAGCAACGTGCATGAGCGATACACCCATCACGAATTGGAAACCCTGCGGAAAGACGTCGAGCGCGTCCCGTCGTTCGTGAATCCGCAGCCGCCTCACCAATGAACCGATTGCCAAGCTACCGCGCGTGCTCGCCTGACTACTCAAGATTTCGGGATTATTCCCTGCCCGACATCGCCATTTCTCCGTCACTTCACGCCAACATTGCGCCTCTGTTTTCCGGGACAGATTTGCGGTAAAGCGACTGCAACCGTGCGACGCTACTCCATTGGCTTCTTGTCAAAGAACCCCTTATCTACATGCGTCATGTTTGCTGCGGAGACATTCGCAAACCACGACTGGCCGGTTACAGTATCCGTTGTGATGAAAAAACCCGCTCCGCCTGCCGTCTGGAACCTGCCGGTTCGATTTGACGATCCATCCGTCGCGCCGATAGCGAGCATGGCGAGGACGCCTACTGCCAGTCCGCCCAACGCGCTTTTGAAGTCTATTTTCGAGTTCATGCTTTGATGATTTGCTGGTTGCGTGATAACGCCAGGAATGGAAGAAAACCTGCCCCTGTTTATCAAGCACCATCACTGCCCGGCTTCCCTCTCCGACTCCGACCCGATTGGCTCCGGCTCAATCGGTGTTGGGGCAGGATACATTGGGTGGTCATGGGCAAACGCCCGCCTTCCCCCCTTGCGGATGCCCGGTCGGGCCTCACCCGTCACCAGATGATACGTCTCGCGCAGATTACGCAATGCTTGGGCGAGGCTGGCGCGGTCCTTCGCCACCTTGCACGCGCGTAATTCCGCCAGCGTTTCCTCAATCGCGCGTGTGAGTTCACGAGCTAGAGGATCGTCGCAACTGTGCGGGCATTGCGGGACAAACTCCCCCGCAGCCTCCCCGCTGTGGCGTGGCATCCTTCGGGCAACATGAGAACGTGCGGCCATTGCGGCGGCATTTGCGGAAGCAAAGCGTGGCATAAAGTAAAATCGCGTAGTGCTGGCCAGTGTCAAACCGTTGAAGCCAACAATCGCATAAAAGCCCCCTTTCCTTCTCGCGCAATTCCTTCCCCGACGCATGACACTCGTGACAGACGTGACAATCGTCCGCGTCTGTCACGGGTGTCACAAGTGTCACGGGCTAGTAATGTTTGTTTCACTTCCGCGCCTTAGTGAATGTTCGGGTGATGTGTACGCCGGATTCGGGTTTTGAATCCTTGCCCGTCACTTCCCCGTCGGCTTCCATTTGGGCGAGCAAGGCGCGGGCTTCATCCGCGCTGCCTACGATCCGCGCCCTGCATACGTCCCGCGCCGTAATGCCTTTGGGAGTGCCCGCCAGCAGTGCCAAAACTTCATCCCACTTGACGCGGCGGGCTGCGTGCCGTCCGCGGGCCAGGATACGAAGCTGTTCCTCCGCGAACCAATCAGCCAGGGTGATAGCACTCGATGCTGTGTCCGCTGCCAGTGTCCGTTTGCCGGCGTGTTCACCGTGAAGTCCCGCATGAAGACAAACGGCAATCCGCCACGCTTGTTCATTCCATCGGGCGGCGTAAGTGGTCACGTCCCGCAAGTCAGCAAGCCGCCGTTTCACAATGCCATTGTGATGCACCTTCATCTCCTGCCGGGCTTCCTCCGTGGGTTCAATAGTCTCGGGTTCATCGGCCATGCGGAAAGTGTTAATCAAGTTGCCCACGAGCATCGCCCAAGCGCTCGCCGTGGCCGCTGGGATGCCTGCCACGCCGTCCACGATAGGCCGGGGCATGGCGCGGGTGTGGCAGACCAGCAGCCGCGGTATCATGCCTCCGTCTGTCAATTCAGCTTTCGCCAGCAAGGTTTCCAGTTTGTCAGGTTGCACCAGCCAATGGGCCGTTAGGCAGGGCCGCTGAATCAATACAGGTTCGCGCCCTTGCCGATCCACCCGGCAATTATCCCCGCTGAAGGCTTTCAAATAGATGCCTTCATCCGTGCGGTCTAACTTTGAATACCGGCCCAGCAAGTTGTTTACGATGGCGCCCGCGTCCGGGGACAGACTGGCGAGTTGTTCCTGATTATGTGCGAGCATCACGGCCAGTTTTTCCGAAGTCACGTCTTCGCAACACAGGCGCGGCGGATGTAATTTTGCTTCGACTTCAGCCAGTGCTTTTTTCTTGGACTGTAGTTGGTTGCGTATTTCTTCGCGTTCCACTCCGGTCTTGCCTTTGCTCGCTTCCTTTTTCAACCGGCCAATTTCGCTTTCCAGCAACTCCGCTTCCGCATGAAGGCTGGGCAAGCTTTTCACTTGCCAGTGTTCTACCGCGTCTCGCTCGTGAACGAATAGCGGGCTTGCCGCGTGCCGGAGGGTTTCGGATTTGCCGCTGCCGGATTCTGGGCTAGGCATGATGTAGAGATTTCCCCGCGTCACCCGGTTTGGCCCGCTCGTGATTTGAAGGCCCGCGCCGATGGAGGCGGACATGATCCCCAAGACGCAACATCCGGCCAAGGTTTCGGGAGTGCGTTCCGTGAGGGCGATTGCCCGCGCCATGTCCGCCGCTGCCGGCAGAAGACAATGAAGTGGGAAGGGATTCGAGTCATCACCATCCGCGCCAAGATGCCCCGCGCCGGCCACCGTTGTCCCTCTGCCGGGCTTGTATATGTTGGATGCATTCAGGGCAGCATCCTTTCGACTCTGGCGTAGCTGTCCGCGTCCACGCCAACGGATTCCAGTTGCTTCGCCCAGCGCTCCACCGCCAAGCGGCCAGCGTCATCATCGTGGCCGAAGATGCGAACCCGCT
>JAHCLO010000009.1 GCA_026125285.1 Verrucomicrobiia bacterium
GCCGCCGCCCCCCCCCCCCCCTCCCCGTCGGGTGGGCGCGCCCCGCCGCCTTCGCCGCTACGGTCCCGGGGTTCAAAGTGGGAACTGGGGTTGGGCAGATTCTCACCCCGACCCCCTCGGATTTCGGCTTTGAAAAGCTGCACCTGCACCGCCGCCAGCGGCTGGCCGTTCGCATCCGTCACGCGACCCAATACGCTGCCCGGTGACAGGAGGGTGAGGTTGACCTCGCGCTGCCCGGCCCCGGTAAGCGCCGGCACCGTGACGGCTGCCAGGGTATTGCTAAAGGACGCAACGATCCGCAACGAACCAGCGCTGGCAGGAAATCGCAACCGGTAATGGCCCGCCGGCTGAGACATTCCCCGCTGCACTTCGACTCCATCTGCGAACACGGTCACTTCGGCCCCGGCGGCGGGCCTGCCGTCCGCCCCGGTGATCTTGCCGTAAAGCATCACCGTTTGGTCATTCAGCAGCGGCCCGCGAGAGCGTATGACCCGGGCGTTGCCGACCAGCTTGCCGTGATGCGCACCGGGGCCGAGGTCGGGGACAACGTTGTTGGTGACCTGATCAAAACTCCACAAAGCCACGAGGTCCGGCTCGGTGCCCTTCAAGCGCTGCAACATGACCTCGCGAATCTGTTCGGCGGTCCGGCGGACCTTCCAGACGCGGACCTCGGCAATCCGCCCATCGAAAGTCTCCAGTCCCTGTCCGGTCCAATGATGCCAGGCGCCGATGAAGTTCTGCTTGCCGCTCGTCCGCTTGAACGATCCGCTAAACGTGTTCGAGGCGAGGAGCACTCCATTCCGATACATTTGCATCCCACCCGGGCCGCTCACTGCCGCCAGGTGCAGCCACTCCCGCACGGGCAACGGCGACTCCACTTGTAAACTCGTCTCCGCCCCTCCGGTGGAGCGTTCACTCACAAAGAAATGCAGGCCCTGGTTGTTCCGCATCCTGCCCAGCCCCATGTCGTTGTGATACACCCCGAAATTGAAGAACCGTTGGATGCCGTTCCAGTGGTTCGGATACACCCACGCCTCGACCGTACCCGCATTGAAGTCTTGGAAGATGTCATCGGGCAACTGGACGTAACTGTTCGTGCCATCCAGCGCGAGCACGGGTTCAGTTCCAATCTCATCGCCCGGCAACGGCGCATCGATCGGCAGCACCTGGGCGCCGCGGGTGAGCACGCCGTCATTGCGGTTCGTGGTGGAGTCCTTGCCGGGGTTGGCCGCATCCGAAAAACTCCAGAAGCCGGTGATGCCGGGGCCTCGGCCGGGCACGCTGCCGGAAAGGTCCTCCCGGATTTCCTCGCGCGACCGGGCGCGATTCCAGACCCGCACCTCCGCGATGTCGCCCGAGAAATTCGAGTCGTTGGGAAAAGCTCGGTCGAGTTCACGCCGGCCAATCCACAGGGGAACGCCCTGCAGATCGAACTGCACCGAACCGGCGGAAGTGGTGCCGATGGCCTGGCCGTTGACATAGGCCGTATAGATGCGGTTGGTCGAATTCCACGTCGTCGCGACATGGGTCCATTCCCCGAACGGAAGTCCTGCAGTCACCTGCCTGCCAGTGCGCCTCCCCACCCGCGCTCGGCCATCGGAATGGAGCAGCCAGTGATGCGATCCCGCGCCCGGCTCTGATTGGCCAAGCAACAAAGGCCAGCTCCGCTCCGGCGGCGCGATATGCGGACGCAGCCACGCTTCCACTGTGTGCGATTCATTACCGCCGGCGAAACCCGCGAGCGCCTCCACCATCATCGCGCCGTTGTCGCCATCGAGCCGCAGCAGGTGAGTCACGCGTTGCTCGACTGGCACCAACGCTGCCAGCGGTTCGTCAACAACCGTTATCGTCGGTTCCGCGAGGCCCGGCCGGCTCTGCGAGACGCTCCTGGCGTTGCCCACCACCTGGCCGTGATGACCGCCGGGGGAAAGATCCCTTCCCGGATTATCGGGATCGTCGAAGTTCCACAAGCCTACCAACCCCGGCTCGGTGCCGGCAAGATTGCGGAGGTAGTTCTCGCGGATTTGTTCCGCGCTGCGGGCCACGTTCCAGACGCGAACCTCGTCTATAAAGCCAATCCAGCGCTCCGTACCATAACGATTCTGCCCGATACGAAACGTGGTGATGTCGGTGGGCGATCTCAACGGGAGGTCGTTTTTGGCCGTCAGGACGCCGTCAATATAGAGTTCCGCGCCGGCGCGGTGTTTAACCACCGCAAAGTGATGCCAGCCGCCGTACGGGTAGGGCACACCGGTGTCCTCCCACGAATCGCCGACGCGGATTCTCCCCTCCGGGTTCGTACCGAGATAGAACTGTCGGTCCTGGTCCACCAGGTGGCGGAACGCTCCGCGGGCCGAAGCCGGGGCAAAGCCCCAACACTCCACCGTGTAATCCCCCGTGGTGGGAACCAGCGCCTCTGCGGTGTCCAAGCTGCTCTCGCCATCCAGCGTCAGGACGAGATTCTCGGCCACGGAAGATAGCCGCACTCGGTCGGCTGCGGGGATCACGCGTGCATTGCCAATCAGCGTTCCGTGATGTCCACCCGGCGAAGCATCGCGGCCAGGATTGGCCGGGTCATCGAAGTTCCACAGTCCCACCAAACCTAACTCCCTGCCGGTGAGTTTGCGCGCCAGGTTCTGGCGAATCTCCTCTGCAGTGCGCTGCGAGTTCCAGATGCGTACTTCATCCATCTGCCCGCGGAATGGGGCGTCGGTGAAGTTCCAATTGGGCAGAATGAAATCGTGCGTGTTGGGCAGGCCGAGATAATTGCGGCCATTCCCAATCGTCGCGAAGGAGTTGGTACTCGGGTGCGTGGCGACCAACTCGCCATCCGCATACAGCTTCATCCCGCCCGGGCCCGAGACGGCAGCGATATGCACCCAATCACCCAGTCGCAAATGATTCGTTGCCCGGGCCTGGTCCAGGGTGGTGTAATTGGAAAGCGAAGTCTCGAAGGCCAGCGTGGCGGTGTTTTCGACATTGTAAACTCCCATCAACTGACCGCCCTGGCCAAAATCGAAGAACCGGGAATACCTTCCAAAACCCGACCATTTGACCCAACCCTCGACCGTGGCCTCGGTCAGGCCTGCGAAAATTCCCGAGGGCAGTTCGACGTGACCCCCATCGCCCGCTAGTTCCAGCACTGACTCCACCGGCCAAGGCGCGATCGTCCCCGCATCGGTCGCTACCACCTGAGCCTGCCCCATCAATCTCCCGTGATGTCCGCCGGGCGAGCTGTCGCGGCCCGGGTTGGCCGGGTCGTCGAAGTTCCACAGGCCAACCAAACCCGGCTCACCGCCGGTGAGTTTGCGCGCCATGTTCTCGCGAATCTGCTCGGCCGTACGCTCTCCGACCCAGATGCGGACTTCGTCCATCTGGCCATTGAAATCGGCGTCGCTGCCCGCGTTGCTGGCATCCTTGAACAGGCTCCGGCCCAGGAGATTCTTCTGAGGCGGAGCCGGATCGGGTCGCCAGTTTACAGCCTGGGAGTCGGTGGCTATCAACGATCCGTTGAGATACATCCGCAGCAGGTTGGTGCCCGCCACGACCGCGATATGCTGCCACTCGTCGAGGCGCAGAACCTCCGGCACGCTCGTCGTGCGCAGGTCGTCAAATGGAGGGCGGGCAAATTGCTCGAACCACAAGGTGCTGCTGGTGCCGCGATTCATCACGGTGACATGGAGGGAGGCATCCGCGAAATGAAACACCCGGGAATGGTTTCTGAATTCCCGCCACTTCACCCACCCCTCAACGGTGACGACCTCGTTGGTGAACAGGCTCGGCGGCAACTCGACGTAGCTGTCCGTGCCGTCGAGATCGAGGACGAGGTTGTTGGCGCCGGGCTGCGCCGGGAGAGACGAAGTCAAGAGTCCGCTACAAACCGACAAAAGTACGGTGGTCAGGCGCGCTGTCATAAAGGGCTGCTGACCGCATTGAACCACTCCCCCGCCAGATTGAAAGAGCAAATTGCTCGCTAACTTGCTCGCTTCGGTAAGCAAGCAAAGATGGACTTTTCAGCGTGGTGCAGCCCGGCCGGGTGAAAGGCCGATTCGCCGGGGAGCGATGACAAGAGGTTTCGGTTAGTTGCCGGTCGCGGCGCCGCCCAGTGGCAGGGGTTTCATGGTCAGTGGATCCCGCGAAGGGAGTTCCGTGAACTTGCCGCCCACCAGGTGCGTGAGTTTCACCGGGTGATCGGGATGGCCCAGCAAAATCTCCGCCTTTTCGCCCACCACCAAGACCACGAGTTGTTCCGGGATCAGGTATTTCCGGGCCACGCGTTGCACGTCCTCGCGCGTCACGGCGCGGATGCGAGGGATGACGCGCTGCCAGAAGTCCGGCTCACGGGCAAACCGGCCGGTGAATTCCTCGTAGGCGAAGATGTTGGCCACCTGTCCCTTTGAGGCGAAGCTGCGCGGCAGCCGTTCAATGTAACCGCGCTTGGCGTTGTCGAGTTCCTCGTCGGCAACCGGTTCGGCGGCGATGCGTTTCATTTCCTCAAGAATGATGGAAGCCGCGTAGGCCACCGTGCGGGACTTGGATTGGAAACCCGCCTGAAACACATAGGGAAAATAGACGCCGCCGGGAAAACTCGAGCCGGCGGAATACGCGAGGCCCTCGTCGGAGCGCACGCGATTGACGATGCGTGAAGTGAAGCCGCCGCCGCCGAGAATGTCGTTCATGATGATGATGGCCCAATAATCCGGATTCTCGCGCATGATGCCGGGCAGCATCATGGCCACGCGGCCCTGGTTGACGTCCTTGTTCACCAGATAGACCCCGGGGGTGGCCATCTGAATGTCCTGCGGGATGGGAGGCGGGGGTGTGCCGGTCCAGGGCCAATCCGCGAACAGTGCCTCCAGCTTCGTGATCATTGCGTCACGATCGAAGTCACCGCTCACCGCCAGCACAAAATTTGACGGCCAAAACCATTGCCTGTGGAAGGCGAGCAGATCATCGCGGGTGATGGATTCAACGGAGGCTGCGGTTTGGCAACGGTTGTCCCAGAACTTCTCACCGTAAGCCAGGAAGTTGGCCTCGCGGCTCTCGATGGAGGCGGAATCGTCGTTGCGTTGCTGCATGCCTTGAAACATCTGTTGCTTCTGGAGGTCAATGCGGTCTTGTTGGAAGCGCGGTTGAGTGAGGACTTCGCGGAGAATCGCCAGGCCTTCATCGAGGTCTTTAGAGAGCAGGTTCAGGCTCACCGTGCCTTCCGCACCGCGGATGCTGGAACTGAGTTGCGCCGCGAGAAACGCCAGGCGCTCCTCGAGGTCCTGGGCCGAGCGCGAAGCTGTGCCGCCGCGCGTGAGCAGAAAACCGCAGATGTCCGTCAAGCCCTCCTTGCCGTCCGGCTCGACCCAATCGCCGGTGCGGATGTAGAGGGCTACATTGACGAGCGGCAGTTCGCGGCTCGGAATCACGTAAGCCACGGGGCCGCTGCGCAATGACACGCGATGGGGTTCGGGCCTGGGCGGCTGGAACTCGAATGGCGGAAAGGTCAGTTTCTCCGGGCGATCGGGAATTTCCGCGGCAGAGGTTGCCGGCGTGGTTTGGTTCTGGGCCAATACCAGGTTGGCGGGACACGAGCATGCCAGCCCAGCGGCCAGGGCTAAAACGGATGGGCGGAAAATCTTCATTGTTCAGCTTTCGCGGTTTTGGCGGTGGCGGGTTTGCGCGTGTAAATGGCGACCGTGCGGTTTTCTTTGGTGAAGTAGGTGTTGGCCACGCGCCGCAGGTCCTCGGCGGTCACGGCCTGGAACTTGGCTCCGGCCTCATTGATCTCGCGCCAGTTGCCGCGGCCATCGTGTTGGATGAGTTGGATCAGAATGGCCATGTTGGAGGTGAGTTTGCGATATTCACCCGCGGCGAAGTTGTTCTTCACCTTCTGCAGTTCCTCGGGCGGCACGTCTTCGTTCTTGAGTTTGTCGAGTTCGGCGTAGATGGCCGCTTCGACTTCCTGCGGCGTGCGGCCTTCGCGCGCTTCGCCGCCGGCATTAAAGCAACCCGCCCACTTCATCGAGTTCTGGTAACCGAAGGCCTGCGTGGCGACCTTCGAGTCAAGCACCAGTCCTTTGTACAGCCGTCCCGTGCGCGTCGAGAGCACCTGGCCCAGCACCATCAGCGGATAGGAATCGCGATGCCCAAAGGCGACGGTATGCCAAAGGATGTCCACTTGGGGATTGGTTTCGGCCTCGCCGTAAAAACGTTTCTCGCCCACCTGTTTCACTTCCAGCGTAACCACGTCCGGGGCGTCCTTTTCACCACGGGGAATCCGGCCAAAGTATTTCTCGATGGACGGCAGGACTCCGTCCGCCTTGAACCGGCCCACGAGGATGAGGGTGAGGTTCTGCGGCGCGTAGTAGGTGGCGTAGAACTCATCCGCCTGCCGTTTGGAAATGGCCGGGATGTCGGAGGGCCAACCCACGACCGGCCAACTGTAGGGATGCGATTCCCAGAACATCGCGTTGACGGATTCCTCGAACTTGCCCAACGGCGGCGTTTCGGTGCGCAAACGGCGTTCCTCGAAGACGACGTCACGCTCGGCGTAAAACTCGCGGAAGACCGGGCGTAACAGGCGTTCCGATTCCATCCAGAAGAACAGTTCCAGCTTGTTGGCCGGCACGGTGACGAAGTAAGCCGTCATGTCCTGGCTCGTGAACGCGTTCATTCCAGACGCGCCGGCCGAACGGTAGATTTTGTCGAACTCATTTTTCACGAGCAGTTCGCGTTGGGCTTCGACCAGTTTCTGAAATTCCTTCTCCAGTTCGCGGTAGCGGTCGGTTTGGTTTTCCGGCTTGAGCAGGTCGTCCACCTCGCCACGCCGGAGCTTCGCCCGCAGTCTGCGTTCTTCCTGTCGCATGAGTTCGCGCACGTGTTCCTGTTCGGCGATGATTTCGAGGTCGCGCTGCGCGTCCTTGGTGCCAAGGGTGGGCGTGCCTTTAAACATCATGTGCTCGAAGAGGTGCGCGATGCCGGTGATGCCGGGTCGTTCGTTGGCGCTGCCGACGTGCGCCACCCAGCCGCCCGAAACCGTCGTTTCATCCTCGCGCTCCACCAGCAGCACGCGCAAGCCGTTGGGCAGGGTCTTTTCGAGAACGGGGACTTGTTGCGCCCGCAACGATGGGAGCGAGGCGGCACTCGAAAGTAACATGACCGCGAGCCAGCGGCGGCACGGCGACCAACCAGAGCGAATCCATTTTGACATAGCGTGAAAGTGTCTCTTTCGCGCCCAGCCTACGGCAAGGCCGCGCCAGTGCCAATGCGAACTTACACCGCGAAGTTGCAGGGAATGTGGCGCCATCAAGCTGCCGCAGGCCGCAACCGAGCCAGCACCTGCATGACAGCGGAGCGCACCCAGGCGCGCTGATCGTTCAGCGAGGACTCAAGTTCCGCGGCAGCTTGCTGCGCGGCTTCGGACCCGGTCCAGTTGGGATCAAGCTGGTTGAGCGAAGTTTCTGCCGCCTGGCGGACGGTGCGTTCTTCGTCAACGAGCGCCATCACCAATGGGGCAATGGCCACCGGGCTGCCAACGACCCCGAGCGCCACAGCGGTCGTGTATCGTACGTCGTTGTCCGGGTCCTGGAGCAAGGGCGCCAGCGCCTCGGCCACCTGCGATTCCTGCGTTTTGGAGAGAAACCGCACGGCGGTCAGGCGGACTTCAAAGTTGGCATCCCGCAACAGATCGAGGAAACAGGGAACGTACGCCGCGTCTTCCCGTTTGGCGAGCACCTCGGCGGCCGCCAGTCGCACATGCGGGTCGGCATCGCTGAGGGCGTTGACCAGCATGGCCGCCACTTCATTCGCGGTTTCCCGGGCCAGGGCGTAAATCGCGGAAACGCGCACCGTGGCATCGGAGTCGCGCGCGGCGACGAGCAAGGGGCCAACGCGGCGCGGATCATCCACCCGCTCCAAGGCTTCGGCGGCGGCCCGGCGCTGAAAGCTGGTGTCATGTTTGAGTTCCGCCACCAGTGGCGCGACCGCAGACTGGCCGGCCATGACCGCCGCGCGCGTGTTTCCATTGGCAATCGCAAAGAACGCCGTTTCCTCCTGGGAGGCGGGTTTCCAGCCCAAATGCTGAAGCGCGGTGGCCGCGGCGGCGCGCACACCGTTGGCGTGGTCTTTGAGCGCCCAGAGCAGCGGGTTGATGGCCCGCGCATCGCCCAGCCGACCCAAGGCATTCACTGCGGCTTCGCGCACACCTTCGTCTGTATCCCGCAACGCCGTCATCAAGGGATTCACGGCGTGCTCGTCGTCAACACTGCCCAGCGCCTTGGCTGCAGCGCGGCGCACCTGGGCATCCGCGTCGCCCAAGCTCGCCACGAGTGCGCCGGTGGCTTGCGCGCCAGCCGAATCCGCCAGGCTTTCAATCGCTTTGCAGCGGACCTGCGGATCCTTCGATTTGAGGCGTATGTTGTTCCACCAATTCATCGGGTGACGGCCTTTGCGCTTGGAAACGTGTCAAAATCAGGACAGCCATGTCTCCGGGGTGTACGATCACGCCCACCGGCGGCAAACCGCCGAAGCCCTGATTGGCGAACTGTCCTCATACGTTCTGTGACACCCAAGAACCGCAGCAAGGTCTCCCTCTACAAAGCGCAACGCGTGCCAATAATCCATGCTCAGGCAGCGCTGCGAATCACGGGGTGGATTCAGCAACCTTGACTCGCAATTCGGCACTGTTGGCACGAATTTCGGGCACATACATCGCGTGGCCGAGGACGGGCAACGCGTGAAATTCCCCCGGCACCTCCGCGCGCAGATCGTAGCGGATTTGCCAGACACCCTCGGGCAGCTTGTCAACGAACAGCGCCACCTTGCGATCGCGCAGCTCCTGATAGACCCAGCGCTGACGGCCGGTGTAGTCGGTTTGCTCCCTCACGTTTGGCGGTCGTGGCAGCGCAACGGCGCGGCGCGCGGCGGCAGGGGACATGCCAGACAAGTCAGGCGGGTCGGACGCTGCGGAACTGCCAAACTTCCGCTCCACCGCGCCGCTCTTGAGTTCGCGCGCGTAAAGCGATTCACCGCTGCGAACTTCCACCGCCTCGAACCCGGCCGGCTTCAGGTCCTCGAAGACCAGGTACTCGTAATTGTTCTTGGCCTCAATGGTGATGAGCGTTTCGACGCGCTCGCCGCTCTTGACCGACTCGCCGTCGCGCAACGGCTCCTTGTCATAGACGTAGCCCTTGAGCAGCGTCGGGCGGCCGACGAGCTTGTAATACTCGCGCTTCACGAAAATCTCGTTGCCCACCGCAGTGATCGGTTCTTCGAGGCTGAAGAACTTCGCTTCGACCGAAAAATAAATGGGGGCGTCGCCCGAGTGTCGGACCAGTCGCACCTCGTTCGCGTCTGACACAAGATTGGGAGCGATGACAAACCGGCTCGGCGCGTTGAACACATCTTCTCCGGCGACTTTCTTCTTCGCGACGGACTTCCCATTCACGAACAACTCGTACTCGAGTTCCGGCTTGAGTTCGCCGCTCACGCGCAGGTAATCGTTCATCGCCAGCACCACGATGGCGGTGTCGCGCGTGTTGCTCCATTGGGCCCCGCGGCGATTCTTGATCAGCCAGTTCGTGACCGGCTCAATGAGCTTGTTTTTCGGGTCAATCGTCAGCAACGCCCGCAAGGCAAACGCCGTCGCCTCCACGCCGCCGTCCGACCAGCGCCGGTAGATGCCGTCCTCACCCCAATGGGCCGTGCCCATCGTTGAGTGTTGAGTGTTGAGTGTGGAATGTTGAATGTTCTGGCCTCCAATCAACACCGAGGTGTCGGGCCGTTCGTCGCGCTTCACGCCGTTCTCCAGGTTCTCGATCAGCACTCTGGCCTTGGCCGCATCGTTGAGATGATGCGCGCTCAAGGCGAGCAACGCGCGGGTGTAGGCATTGAGCGCATCGCGTCTGGACCACAAATTGTCGAGAGCCTTGGGAATGGACGCGCCTGGCATCCGGTCCTGGAACGGCGCATGGTAAACCACCAGCGCGTGCAGCATGAACGCCTGCATATCGGGATTCTCCTCCTCCTCGACAATTTCCTTCGCCAGAAAGTCCCTCGCCCGACTGAGCACGTCTTCCTTGACCGTGATCCGGGCGTCACGGGCCAGCAACATTCCCCAAAGGACATAAGCCGTCATCCAATGATCGCTCTCTCCCTCCTTCCACCAGCCCCAACCGCCGTCGCTGTGTTGGAAATCGTAAAGCCGCTCCAGCCCCGCCTTCACCATCTTGTCGAGTTCCGCGAGGTTCTTCTGCGTCCCCTGGCGCGGCGCGGCCGGCGCCCCCGTCGTGCGGCTTTCAATGCCGCCGAACACCCGCCCCATCACGTCCTCGGGATCGAGTCCGACATCGCGCAGCGTTTTCGCCGTGATGGCGGCGGGGAGAAAACGGCTCATCGTTTGTTCGGTGCAGCCGTAGGGGTAATCAATCAAGTAGGGCAAGGCATCCAGCATCGTCACCGCCAGGCTCGGCGTGACTTGAACGGTCAGGGAAGTTGACCCCGCTTTGCGTTCCTTCGACAAATCCAGCTTCACCGTGATGTCATTGCCGCGGACTTTGCCGGATTTGGCGATGAACTTCTCGATGCCGTGTTCGTGGGCGAGGTAGGTCTTTTCCATCGCGTCGGAAAGTGTGCCTGCGCTGGCGTACACTCTGAGAGTCGCGTTGCCGGCTGCTCTAACTGCGACCCGCCAGTCCAGCCGCGCCTCGCCATTGGCTGGCACGTTGATGAACGAACCATATACTCCCACTTTGTCCGTTTCGGTGCCCTCGACTGATAGGCCCTTTGCGCCATTGACGTTGAGCGAGCAGTCAACCCTTAGCTCTTTGTCCGTGTTGTTGTTTACCACTGCCGAGATCGTGACCTTGTCGCCCACGACGAAGAAGCGTGGCGCTTGCAGGCGAACCATCAGTGGTTGCTTGGTGCGTGTGGTGGCGCTGGCGATGCCAAATTGATTTTCAGCCGAGGCCGCGCGCGCGGTCGCCTTCCAACCCGTAAGCGAGTCGGGATATTTCACCTTGATGGTCGCCTGTCCGTTCGCATCCGTTTTCACGTCCGGCCGCCAAAGCATGGTGGAGCGGAAATCCGTGCGGACCTGGACAGCGGGATCATCCCCGGGTGGTTCACCCGGCTGTCTGGCAGCTTCTTCAGCCACTGCGCCGACCGGCGTCATGGGCGCGGCGGCTGGCGCGGGCATGCCTGAAAGCGCAGTGAGGGCAGCCCCGCCACCACCTCCCATGGACCTCATTGGAACGCCAAGACTAACCCGGTCCGCGGCGACGGCCGATTTTGTCGCGTAAAGGTCGCTCTCCCGGAGTTCATCGTCACGCCAAGCCTCCTCCCGTCCGCGCCGCTCGCGGGCCATGCGCTCGCGTTCCTCGATCAACTCGTCCTTCTCGCCCAAAACCAGCTTCGCGTAACGCTTCTGGTTCATTGTGGCCTGCGTCTGGATCTGCTGGCCGCGCTTGGTGCCGTAGAAGAACTGTCGCGGATCGCCCGCGTAATCGCTTTGGATGTAAAACACCGATTCATCCACCAGACTCAACGCCACCTCGGCGGACACCGGTTTGCCTTCGTCATTCTTCGTCGTGATGGTCAGTGTGCCCTCGTCGCGCGGCTGGTATTGCGCGCGGTCGGGCTGCACGTCCACGGTGAGGAAATGCTTCGTCGGCGGCACGATGACTTGTTTTGTATCGGTGAAAATCTGCCGGTCACTCACCATCGCGGCGCTGAGAAACACATTCGGCACGTATTTCTCGTCCACAAACAAGTCAATCAACTTCACTGTGCCGGTGAGATGAACGAGGCGATAGTGATACAGTTCCTCGCCCTCGACGGTGAACAGCACGTAACGGTCGGGCGAATTGGCCACGAGCATCACGGGCGCTTCGCTGCCGGCGCGGAAGGTGTCCTTGTCCGCGATGATCTCCACGCCACCGTGCCGGTAGCCGAGGTCGGTGGTGGCGTTGCGGGCGACCCAGACGGTGGTTTCGGCCCGTATGGGATTTGGGATTTGAGATTTGAGATTTGAGAGGCGGTCGTCGCTCGCCCAGGCGATGCGATAGTAGCCTTCGCGTTCCGGGGTGAACGTGAGCAGGGCGTTACCCTCGGCATCGGTCTTGAGCGTTTGCGTGAGAATCTCGTCGCGCTCGTAACCTCGGAACTTGAGCCGCCAATCCCGTTGATCCGGGCGCTCGGGTGGCGGCGGCCAGATTTTGTGTTTCGCCTGAAGCGACTTGAGTTCGTCGCCCTTCACCTCCGTGCCGTCGGGTTTGATCCAGATTTCCCACCAATAGTCGCGCGTGACCTTGACCGTGCCCTCGACCTGCACGGGCTGCCCGTTGGCATCGAGCGCCTTGAAGTCCACGCGCACGCGGTCTTGGGGCCGATACAAATTGTGCTCGGCCTGTGGATAAACGTAGTAGCGCTGCCGCGTCACGCGCACGCTGCCGTTGCCGACGATCTCGCGCCGGCTGGCGTCGGTGACGCGCGCTTCGATGCGATACTCGAAATCCTGATTCGCGTTCGCCGGCGTCTCGAAGGTGAGTGTGGCCTTGCCCGTGGCGTCAGTCTTGAGCGTTTCGCGTTTCACAATCTGGCCGCCGCCATACCAGCGACCAAACCGGCCCGGGCCGCTGTCCATGTCCTCGTAGAACCAGGGGAAGTCGCGGGGCTTGCGCCACGAGTGCCAGAACGGGTTTTGCCGCACCAACACCTCGACGCTCGCGTTGGCCACCGGGCCGCCGAAGTAGTAGTCCGCCTGCACCGTCACCTCGACGGTTTCGCCCAGCCGGAACGCCTTGCGTTTGCCGTCTTCCTCGGGTGTTTGCACACTCACCTTGAACTCGGGCAGTTTGTATTCTTCGAGCCGGAACAGCGTCGCGCCGCCAATGCCGTTCTTGCGGCCGTCGTCCCAGAATTGAATTTGATACTCGCCCAGCGGCATGGCCTCCGTGAGTTCGAGTTCACCCCACGCGCTGCCGAAGGCATTGAGCGTGACCTTGTCCGCCGTGACCTTCGTCCCGCGCGGATCAGTGATCTCAAATTCCACCGTCGCGTTGGCCGGTGTGGAATAAACCGAACCATTGTAGCGGCGGGCGGTGAACTTCCAGTTCGCCGTTTCTTTCGGGCGATAAGCGGGGCGGTCGGTGAAGGCGTAGATGCGCCAGGACTGCTGCTCGCCGCGATGCCAGTAGCTGTTGCCGGGGCTGAACGCCTGACGGTCGTTGAGAATGGCACTGGCGAACAGCTCCAATCCGCGCTCGGGCCGATTGGACAGATCAAACACAGCGATGCCGTCCGCGCCCGTTTCCTTGGTCTGTTCGCGGGCGTGCCAGCGGCTGCCATCGTACCAGCGTTCCCAGAGTTTTGCTTTTGCGTTCGCCAGCGGGGCGCTGTGCAGCGCGTTGCAGAAATACACCAACGCCTGTCGGCCCGAGGTTTTCAGCACGAGCGCGGCGTCCGTGACCAGAATCAGTTCGCGCACCTCTTTGCCGCCGGCCCTGGCCTCCAACACATACGAGCCGGGCTTGAGTTTCTCGTCCAGGCGAACGGCGGCGCTGCCGGGTTTGTGATCGCCCGCGTCCTTGGTGTCATGGGTCCACGATTTGAGGCGTTCGCGCTTGCTCAGATCAATGGAAGTCAACCAGTCAATCCGTCGTCTTTCGTCCAACCGCGTCAAATCCACGTCGCGGTTGAACTCCACCGGATACAGCGCCAGTTCGATCTGTTTCACGTTCCGCCAATTCAGGTGGTATTGGATCTCCGAGTCGGGAAGGAAGATGTGCGGCACGCTCACGCCAAGTTGCGGTTCGGTGATGTTCCTGATCTGTTGCTGGGCCTGCTGCCAATAACGGGTTTCGCCTTCGATGAACTCACTTACCAGCCGGCGGAACAGTTCGAGCGCCTTGGGAAAGTCCGGCTCCTGCCGCCAGTTGCCGTCGGCCAGCGGGATGGCGCGGCCCTGGTTCGCCATCCACTCGGCGTAATGGTAGAGCGCATCGTCATACCAGTCGGTCTGCTTGCCGAGCGCCAGCGCGCCCTCGAAATGTTCCGGCATGCGGGCGCGGCGCTCCCAATTCCCGCCCTGGTTGCGCAGGTTCATGGCGATGAAGAAGTGGGCGCGCGCCTGGTCGTTGCCGGTTGGCGCGATCTTGAGCGCGTTGTCGAGGACCTCGAGGGGAAGTTGCGCGCCCCAATAACCGGCATAGCGCTCGCGCCCGACGCCCGGCGGGCTGACGGCTTTCCAAATCATTCCTAGGTAACGCTCACGCGCCCGTTCGATGTCGCGCGCGCCGGCCCACCAATCCAGCGCCTGCTGATAACTTGGCCAGGCCGCGCCCCAATTCTGCTGGTTGCGTCGCGTCCAGTGAAAATCGCCCAGCGACTCCTGCGTCTCCGCCCACGTCTGGTCCCGATCTTCGACGCGCTGGGTTTCGTTCAGGGATTGCTCCAGCCATGCGCGTGCCTGATCGAGTTTGGTGGTGTCCGCGGTCTGCGTGCCCGCCTGTGAACGCCAAAGCGTGTCGGCATTGCGAAAGAACACCCAGCGCGCTTCGTTCGAGGTGAGGTTCGACATCAGCATCGCCCGCGCGTAAAGCTCGTGCGCCTTGGCATAAGAGCCGTCGGCGTAAAGCTGCTCCGCGTCGCGCTTGAGCTGTGCGTAATCCGGCGGCGAGGCGGGGGTGGGTTGGGCGAAGCCGCTGAGCACAACGGTCGCAAACAGTGCGGTAATCAGGCGCCATTTCATAATGTCCTTCCGTTGGACGGTGTCGAAGCCAAAATGCTCCCGGCTTGAGAGCGAGGCGAGAAGATTCAATGCGGCACGGAAAGGCCGATGGGCAACGCTCACCGCGCAGACAAACTGCGCCCCAATCGAAAAGCCCTCGGCACGTGGATCAGGTGAATTGTTCCAGCCGTTCGTAGGCGGAGTTCCAGACGGTCGCGTGCGGGTGGAGCGTTTCGAAGCGGAAGGAGTCACTCACGATCTGGCGGGCAACTTCGAGCGAGGACAGATGCCCCAAGGCGATGGCTTGCAGCAGGACGTTGCCCACGGCGGTGGATTCTTCCGGCACGATCACGATCGGAATTTGCAGGGCGTTGGTGATGAAGGAGGTCAACAAGGGATTCTGGAAGCCGCCGTCCAGGACGAAGAGCCGCTGAATCCGTTGCCCGGTCACGCGTTGGATTTCCTCCAGCGTCCGCCGATAACTCAGGGCAATGCTTTCCAGCACGCAGCGAATGATGGGGCCGGGTTTGCGCGGTACCGGCTGGCCGGTTTCCTTGCAGAACGCCTTGATCTTTTGCGGCACGTCGCCCGGCGAAAGAATCCGCTCGTCCAAGGGATTGATCAAAGACTCGAACGGCGGCGCTTGCGCGGCCAGATGCATAATGACCGACGGGTCCAGATCGTATTCCGTGCCGGCCCAGGCGCGCCGACATTCTTCCACGAGCCAGAGGCCGACGGTGGGTTTCATGAACCGCACCGTGCCGCCATAGCCCGTTTCGTTGGCGAAGCCGAGTTGACGGGCCAGCGGGCTTGCGAGCGGATGCGGCAGTTCAACGCCCATCTGCGCCCACGTGCCCGGCTGCAAGAAGGCCCAAGGGACATCCGGGTGAGCGGGCAGCCCCGCAATGGCCGACGCCAGTGCGTGGGAGCATGAGGAAACCACGTTCACGTCTTCGAGCCGGATTTGCTCGGCAATACTGTCGCGCAGGGGTCCCAGCAGCGTGCCCGAAGGAACCACCGGCGGCAGCAAATGCGGCGGCAAACGGAGGGCGCTCACGAGCCGATCCGACCAGACCTGTTGGAAGGGATTGAAAAGCTGGGTGGTGCCGGCCATCGAGCCTTCAATACCAGCCTGGCCGGAGAGCAGGAAATTGAAACCATCCGCCACGGGCAGCAGCCGGTTGCCCCTGGCCAGACGCCGGGGTTTCTCGACGCCCAATTGAAACAGCGTGCTGTGCGGTTGCGGCTGGCCTCCGGTTTCCTCGTAGATCGTTTCCGAAGGGATGCGGGAAAGGAGGTCGCGCATGCCGGCTTGGGCCCGGGGAGTGGGCTGGGCATGGGTGGGCGTGATCAGCGAACCGCCGGAGTCGAAGAGCATGTAATCATGACCCCAGGAACTGCAACTGATGCTGTGGATGGGTTCGTCCGCCCGCCCAACTTCGGCCAATCCCTGCATTACTTGGTGATACAGCCCGGCAATGTCCCACTGCGAATCATCGCCCACCTGGATGGGTGCGTTGTCGAACCGATGAATCTCGGAGAGTCGCAATTTGCCCTGGTGCAAATTCCCCAGCAGAACCCGACCCCGATGAGCGCCCAAGTCACAAGCAACGTACGCAGTTTCCATGATGGGAGTCGGAAAGCGCCCGCCGTGCCACTGCCTGTCCGCCGAACTGGCTTTGCCAGCCGGGCGAAGTTTCCGCCCGGATTTTGCAGCACTCCTCCCCAGGTCCTGTAGCTGCGGACGTGAGTCCGCTCCATCTGAACCCGGGGAAGAATTCAAAGCCGATTCACGTCGGCGGCTACAGTCCAGGGGCTCTGAATGCGCCACGGGCTGCAGAACCTTCTCTCCCTAGGAAGTTCAGAGCTTTTCGCAACCGCGCGGGTGCCCCAACCCAGCGCCAATGTGTACCAGAATAATGCGGTTCCGGCCTGCGACTAGACCACGCGCATTTGCACCGCGTCCACGATCTGCTCCCCGACTACAATCGAGCCAATGATGACCACCGTGGCGCCCGGCTGCAACTGCCCCTGTCCGGTCAGTTCCGTCAGCGCGGCTTCAATCGTGTTCTCCGGGTTGATGAGATCGAACGGGACCACGAACGGCGTCACGCCCCAACTGAGGGTCAGCCCGCTGGCCGCGTGCTCGCCCGAACACAGCGCGTAAATGGGCGACGCATGGGGCCGCAACCAACTGACATAGCGCGCCATGTTGCCGCTGCGCGTGATCACCAGAATGGCGGCGGCCTTGAGTTCGTTGGCCATCACCACGGCGCTCTTGACCAGTTTCTGCCGCGGCGTGGTCATGCTGGCGTCCTCGAAAAAATTGGCCCCGCCGCTGCGTTCAATGCGTTCCGCGATGCGGTTGAAGACTTCCAGGCATTTGACCGGATATTTGCCCACGGTGGTTTCGCCGCTCAACATGATGGCATCGGCCTGTTCAAAAACCGCGTTGGCCACGTCCGTCACTTCCGCGCGCGTAGGCATGGGCGCTTCGATCATGCTCTCCAGCATGTGCGTGGCCACGAGGACCGGCTTGCCGACCAGCAGACACGTCTTGACGATCCGGCGCTGGACGATGGGCAGTTCCTCGTAGGGAATTTCGATACCCAGATCACCGCGCGCCACCATGATGCCGTCGGCTTCGCGCACGATTTCGTCCAGATGCGCGACCGCCTGCTGGTCTTCAATCTTGGCAATCACAAAGGGCGGCGGTTGGCCCTCCGGGAACAGTTCCTTGAGCTGCAACAGATCGCGCGCCTCGCGCACAAAGGACAGGGCGATGAAATCCACGCCCAATTCAAGACCCAGCTTCACATCCTGGATGTCCTTGGCGGTCAACGCGGGCAAACTCACTTTGACCCCCGGCAAATTGATGTGCCGCCGGCTGCCCAGCTTGCCTTCGGTGAGCACTTCGCACTCGACCTGATTCCCCGCTTTGCCGAGCACTTTCATCTGGATGTTGCCGTTGTCAATCAGCACCACGTCGCCCACGCTGATGTCGTTCACAAAGTTGGCGTAGTTCACATCCACGGAATGTTCCTCCTCGCTGCGTTCGCCGCGGACGGTGAGGGTAAACTTCTGCCCGGGCTGAAGATCGAGCGGCACGCTCAAATCGCCCGTGCGGATGGCCGGTCCTTGCGTGTCCATCATCACACCGACAAAGCGCCGGCGCGTGGCCGCGGCTGAACGGATGTCCGCCACCACGCGGCGCACCCAGTCGTGCCGGGCGTGCGACATGTTGAGGCGGAAGACATTCACGCCCGCGTCCAGCAAGCGGGCAATCATGGCGGCGGAGTCCGTGGCCGGACCGAGCGTGGCGACTATTTTGGTTCTGCGCATGAGGACAATCGTTTCGTGGATGAGCGTACGAGCACGGCGGCGGATGAAAAGTCCAAAGCGAAATCAAATGAGACTTGCCATGCCGGGGGCCGGGGGCCTATTTTGCATCCCCGTAAGAGACACTCTTCAACGAAAGATAAATTTATGGCTGACGTGGCAAACCGATACCCCGAAAACGTTTCCGGCAAGTATTACGTGGACAACCAATGCATTGATTGCGACCTGTGCCGTGAAACGGCGCCGGATAATTTCAAACGCAACGAAGACGGCGGCTATTCGTTCGTCTATAAACAACCGGAGTCGCCCGAGGAGGAGGACCGCTGCAAGGAGGCCAAGGAAGGTTGCCCCGTGGAAGCCATCGGCGATAACGGAGCCTAGCCGCGCATCACTTTTTCCGACAGCCCGCAGCCTTCACGGTTGCGGGCTTTCTTGTGCCGGCACTCTCGGATCAATAGGAATTCAAGCCGCCGGACGCCCACGCGATGAGACCGATAACGGAGGCAGCCGTGATGATATCCGCCGCGACGGCGAACGGCGTCAGGAGAATCTGGCCGGTGCGTTGCACGCCATCCGCGTACACCGGCAAATGGTATTCACCCACTTCATGGGTCCCCGAATAGAGCGTGAAGCCGTCGCCCGTCCCGGTCAGGACCGCCTGAAGTTCTTCAGCCGGATCATCTGCCAACAGAGGCGGCTCGGTGGTTTGCCACGGCACCGCCGCAAGGTTCGCCGCGCGGCCCGGCGTGACAAAATTCGGCTTGCGTCCCGCCTCCAATCGCGCGCGGTTCCGGGACAGATAAAACGCGCGCGGCCGGCTCTTGAACGAACGGTCACTAAACTCGTCGTAACACACCAACACGTCTTGGCGGCGTGGATCAAAGGCAAGTGTGAGATTGGCGGGGGTGGCCGGTTGGCGAAAGGCGCGCTCCTCCCATAGTTTCCGGGTCACACACCCGTTGAGCAGCAAAAGGGCAAGCGCCAGGGTGCCAAGTTTGAATGGGTGCATCGTGTCCATGGCTGGGGTTGTCGCGTTACCTCGGACGCACCAACATCTCCTCCACGATGACGTGCGGCGGCAGGTTGATGCAGAACAGCGCACAATCCGCCACGTCCTCGGCCTGCATCATTCGGGCGCGGGCAGCGGCGTCCGGCGGGTGCGGCCGCTGGTTCAACAGCGGCGTGTCAATATCACCCGGGAAAATGGCGCAGGCGCGGATGCCGTGGGCGCGTTCCTCGGCGTTGATGCTTTGGTTCAGGCCCGCGAGACCGAACTTGCTCATGACATAAGCCGGTCCGGCCTTGGGCGACGCCTGTTTGCCGGCGTCGGACACAAGGTTGATAATGGTGCCGCTGCGGCGGGCGCGCATCTGGGGCAGAAACGCCTGCACGCAGTAGTAAGCGCCATTGAGATTGGTGGCGATCATCCGCTGATAATCCTCCAGCGACAACACTTCGAGCGCGCGTCTGGGAGCGTTGATGCCGGCGGCGTTCACCAGCACTTCTACGGCGCCAAGCTCGGCCAGGACGCGCCGCCCCATTTCCGCAACAGCGGTCGGATCGCCTACGTCGCAGACGTGCGGTGTAATGTGTGAGGCGTGAACGCCGGCGGTTTCGGCAAGGGCCTCCGCACGGCGTCCGACGATGGCCACGCGCCACGCTTGCGCGGCCAGTTTCAACGCGAGAGCGCGGCCCACGCCGCTGCCCGCGCCAGTGATCACTGCTGTTTTGTTCATAAGCACTCTTCGCCGCAAACCTCGGCGACCTTTGCGAAGCCCTTCGTGATCTCTGCGTTAAAGCTTGCCGTCCGGTAACACTCCGACCACCTCTTGCTTCAACGCAAAGGACGCCAAGGGCCTCGCAAAGGAATGCAAAGCTATAGCCCTCTGACAACCCGTTTGATGTCGTCGCGCAAGTGTTCGACGTTGAAATTGATGATCAATCCAAGCTTGCAGCCGCTCAATTTCAGGTAGGTGAGCATCTGTGCAGTGAAGATTGGTGTCAATGACTCCACCGATTTGGGATCAACTACCACCAGGCTCTCGACGATCAGGTCGAGGCGATAGCCCACATCCAGCTTCACTTGATCGTACATCAACGGCATGGGCTTCTGCCGCTCGAAGCGAAGTCCTACCTTGCTCAGTTCATACGCCAGGCAGGCTTCGTACGCCGATTCCAACAGTCCAGGACCCAATCTGGAATGCACCTTCATAGCACAGCCAATGATGATTTTTGACAGTTCGTTCTCTTTCATAACCTCGGCGACCTTTGCGAAGCCCTTTGCTTCCTCTGCGGTTAATCTGGCCGTCCGGTCACACTCCTACCGTGTCTTTCTTGAACGCAAAGCAACCATGTGCCGACAAGCCATTCATTCTTCAACAACCACCTTGGCGGTCAATCCGGCTCGTTGCCCAAGTCCACCCACTGCCGCGTCTCTGCCGATTGCACCGCGGCATCCATGACGGCCAACACCTGCGCGCCGTCGTGAAAACTGGGTGCGCAGGGCCGTTGGTTGCGGATGGCGTCCACAAACTCCCACGCCTGGTCGTAACGGAACGTCACGAGCGGGTCGCCTTGATTCTCGTCGCGGGGCGAGCCGGGCACCTTCCAGAATTCGCGGGGGATTTCGATGGTTTCCAGGCCCGGACCTCCAACCTTGCCGGTCTGCAATTTGTTCCAGTCGCCGGTGATAAACACAAACGAACGCTCGCTGCCATTGAGCTCGACGTAATCCAGACTGCGCCAGCTTTCGTTGCGGCCGCTCGCCAGCTTGCTGCTTTCCAGCACGCCCGTCGCGCCGGATCGGAATTCCGTCAGGATGGCCACCCAATCATCCAAATCGTTGGACTGGCCGCCGCGCACCGGATGCCATTGCTTCAAACTTGCCACAAGCCTTTGCATGGGCCCGACCAGCAGATGCGCGAAGTCAATGCGGTGACTCAGCATGTCGCCCAGTTCGCCCGTGCCGGCGAGCTTCTTTACCTGGCGCCAGCCCAGTCCGCGCGTACCCCAGTCTTGCAGCCGGCACGAACGGAAATGATACGGCTCACCGAGATCCCCGCGCTGCACCAGATGCGCGAGATAACGCATCGCCGGCACAAAGCGATACGTGAACGCCGTCATGTGCCGCACCCCGGCGCGATCCGCCGCCTCCGCCATCGCCCGGGCATCGGCATGGTTCAACGCCAGCGGTTTCTCGCAGAGCAGATGCTTGCCGTGCGTGATGGCCTCCAGCGCAATGGGGGCATGAGTGAAATTCGGCGTGGCAATGATGACCGCCTGGATGTCGTCGCGTCGCACGATGTCCTCATGGCGCGTGGACGTGAGGGGAATGCCGGTTTGTTGACGCGCCCGCTCCAACGCCGCGGCGTCGGTATCGCATAGCGCGGTTACTTTCACCTCTGGACACAGCGCGAGACCGGGCAGATGGTTTTGCAGCGTGATGCCGCCGCAGCCAATGATGGCGATGTTGAGCACACTCATGCGCGGCCTGGGATGAATGGTGTCATGGCATTGATGGAATCAAATCTTTCCCGCTTGCCGTCTCACACCATTACCGTCGAGGCAAGCCAAAACTCACGTTAGCGGTCGGCGGCACGTTCATCTCTCGCCTCGCGGGCCAGCCGCACAAGTTCCCAATAGGGCGGCCCGTAGCCGCGTTCGGATTGGAACGCCTCTGCCTTTTGGAGCAGGCGCGCGTTGATGGCGGCGTGTTGTTTTTTGAGCCGCTGCACGCGCAAGGCGGTGGCGGCGCTCATGCCTTCGGGAATCGGTCCAATCACGCCGAACACATTCTTCGCCGCACTGTAGCCTTTGGCCAGGCGGGCAAACGGCAGTTGATACCAGTCGTAACCCAACCGCTCGCCCGCTTCGGCGGCTTCAAGCATCACGTCAATCACCGCGTTGTCCGCGTGATCCTTGAACAGCGTCTCCCGGTCGCGCCACTCGGCCACCACGCGCAGTTGCGGATCGTATTCCAGGTCGGATGGCTCCTGCGTCTCGAAATGCCGCACGCCCAGCGCCGCCAGCCAGGACGTCACGCCGGGCGTCGAAAGATGCGACAAACCCATCCACAGTTTCACGCCCAGCGGTCGGTAGGCGGCAGCGGCCACTTCCGAGCAGAATTGCTTGGCGGGATCGGTGTGATCCATCGCGAAATCATAAGGAATATGCCGGCGGGTGGCCTCGCGCATCGCCTGCGAAGCGGCCTTGTGCGGCAACAGTGGGTCAGCCGCCAGTTGCGGCAAGTCCGCGCGCAGCCGCAGCGCCATGATGCGCAGCTTGGTATCACCGAGATAGGTTTCAAGGGAACTGACGCCCACACCGCTCTCAATGTGCGATTCAATCACGGAAACCGCGCCGCTCGTTTCGTCCACATGCACCAGAGCGACGTGGGAAAAGTTGCCAGGAAAATCATTGCCGCGCGCGATGAGCGCCGACGTGGCCGCGCCGCCTCGGGAGAGTAGAATGTCGCCGCTGTGCAGTCGCACGCCCTGAACCAGGGCCGACGGCGTGGCCGAGGGTTCATCCTCGCCGGCAGCGAGAGTGGAGAAGGTCTCTCGCGGTAGTTGCAGCATCACCTCCTCCAGAGCGGCGCGGCTGCCATAGAGCAGGCGATAAACTTGCGTGCGCGTTTCAGGTTGCTGGACGTCCCAATGTTCGGATTGCCGTTTCACTTCGCGCCGCAGTCGGGCGCAAGTTTCCAGATAGTCGCCGAAGCGCGCGGGATTGGCGGCGACCATCGGCGCGAGGCGGAAGCAATTGGTCTCCAAACGCCCAAACCGCGCGTCGCCTGGCGGCAGAGGGTTGGCGGCGAGAAAATCCAGGTCGCTCTCGAGTTCCCCGAGCGTGGCGTTGATGGCAACGGCAAGTTGGTCGGCTTCCGCGTTGCGAGCAGCTTGGAACTGTTGTTCGAGCGCAGTCCAGAAGGTGTTGCGATTCCAGACGAACGCTGCCTTGCCCGCGCCCTGCGGGGTGGGCGGAGCGGGTTCGGGGATCAGCAACAAACCCAGCAGCGCGAGCAACACCACCAGACCGCCCGCGGTAAAGCGAATCTGGCGCGCGCGTTTGGAGGCGGAATACATGCGGCGATGCTACGCGGAGGACGCGGTCCCGTTCAAGCGCGGCCAATCGCTCGTTGCACCCGGCGGACACAACGGCCAGGCTGTTTTGCCAGACTACATTCCCAAATCCGCACCACGCGCCAGCCGGCGCGGCGCAAAGTCCGATTCACCAGTGCGTCGCGACGCTTGTTGCCGAGAAGCTTCTTCCGCTACCACGCCGCCCGAAGTACCGGCCACGTCGCGTGTTTGGGGCAACCGTGCCAGATACAGCCGTCCACGAAGATGGCGAGTTTGAAACGCTGGAAAACGAAGTCCGGTTTGACGCAAAATGACTTGGTAGGGCGCGTCACTCCGTGCGCGCCGGTCTTGGGTTCCGTTGGATTCCGACATGACTCATAGTCCATTTCAAGAGGGACGGGCCGTCCATCGGCGATGAGTCAGGTTGAGAAGCGCCGTAGGTGCGGCATCTTTGTAGAAAATCCAGCCCGACAAATATCCAGCCCCGTCAGGGGCGGCATCGTCTGATGGACGCTGGCTCGCGTGAACGTCCGTCGCTGCCCGATGATGCCGCTCCTGACGGAGCTTGGGAATCAATTTCGCGTTGGTTCTACAAAGATGGCGCACCTACGGTGCTTTTAACAACGCGCGCAGAGGCGCAACAAAGGCAAGCGCCGTAGGTGCGGCATCTTTGTAGGTGTTGCCCTTGTCGTGGCCCTTCACAATGTAAGGCAATTGGCAATTGTAAGACAGAGTCACAATCTTCGCTTCCGTTTCCATCAGCGCGTAGCAGCGATCACTGGATTCCTTGACCCGCTGGGGCAAAGCGGCTAGACGTTGCGCAGAATTTATGGCTACCAAACAAATCATCAAACCCGCGAACTCCCCCGCCGCTGTCGGTCCATATAATCACGCCGTCCGCCTCGGCGATCTGCTCTTTTGCGCCGGCCAGATTCCGATTGATCCGGCCACGGGGAATTTGATCGCCGGCGACATCAAGGCGCAAACCGAGCGCGTGCTTCAAAACGTAAAGGCGATTCTCGACGATCAGAAACTCACGTTTGCCAACGTGGTGAAAAGCACGGTGTTCATGACGAACCTTGGAGACTTCGCGGCCATGAACGAGGTGTACGCGAAGTATTTCACCAGCGATTTCCCGGCGCGTTCCACCGTCCAGGTGGCGGCGTTGCCCAAGGGCGCAAACGTGGAGATTGAAGTGGTGGCGCATTTTTGAATTTGGGATTGACGATGAATGATTCATGCCGAGCCCGGATTGGAACGCGGCGTTCACGTCGCTTCGGTGTCGCAATTTAGTCTGGCTTGGAAGCGGGTCGAAGCCCGCGCACCGAAGCGCGCTCGCAAGTCGTAACTCGAACCTCGTAAACGTATGAAAAAGTCCTGGCGCGAGAAGCTGGCGGATGACAAGGGCCTGCCCAAGGTCGGCCCGGTGACGGGCCGGATGTCAACGCGCTGGGGCACGGGAAGAATGGTCATTCCCGCGCCGTGCGAAGTGGATGCTTTGATGAAGCAGGTGCCCAAGGGGCGACTGGCGACCATCAACGAACTCCGCACCGCGTTGGCGCAACGGCATCGGGCGGATTTTGCCTGCCCGATCACCACCGGGATTTTTTCCTGGATTGCCGCGCACGCCGCCGCCGAGGCGGAGGCTGAAGACGCCAAGCGCATCACGCCTTACTGGCGCACCCTCAAGACCGGCGGTGAAGTGAATCCCAAGTATCCCGGCGGGGTGCAGGCGGTGGCGCGACGATTGCGGGCGGAAGGACACAAATTGGTGGCCAGGGGGAAACGTCTGATCGTTGCGGATTACGAGAAAAAGCTGTTCCACGGACTCCGCTGACATGAGCAAGGTGCGACGATCTTCAATCATGGTTCCGGCTGTAGCCGCCGACGTAAGGAGGCGGATCCGCTGGGGTGCGCAGAACTCCGCCTCCTTGCGTCGGCGGCTACGGTTTGCTTGAAGGAGTCCTGAATACCATGCCACTGGGCGTCCAACTACTGCTCGCGTTCCTCTTTGGTGCCGGACTTGGCTGGCTCATTGGCTGGCTCGTGGCGCGCGGGAAGTCCTCCGCCGCTCCGTTGGATCAGCGGCTGGAGAATGAACTACGCCAACAGCTCGCCCAGCGTGAGAGGGAATTGAACCAGACCCGCGGAGAAGTGGCCAGTCTCCAGACTTCGCTCGCCACGGCGCAGGCAAATCAAGCGGGCGCGGAAAAACTTCTGAACGAGCAGCGCGCCTTGCATGATCGCGCGCTGGTCGAGGCCAGGGAATCCCAGGCCAAGGCGCTGATGGACTTGCGCGAGGCGTTTCGCGCATTGAGCGCCGAGGCGTTGAAGCAGACCGCGCCGGAATTCCTGCGGTTGGCGGAACAGAGTCTTGGCAGACTTCAGGAAACCGCCAAAGGCGATCTGGCGCAACGGCAGGAAGCCATCAAGACGCTGGTGGAGCCGCTAAAGCAACAATTGGAGACGTATCAAAGACGGTTGCAACAGAGTGAAACTTCGCAAGCGGGCGCACTCGGCGAGGTGAAGAAGCAACTCGAAACCCTGGCGCGGCAAAGTCAAACCCTGGCCGTGGAGACGCAACAGTTCCGCCTGGTGCTCAAGTCGAATCAGGCGCGGGGGCGCTGGGGTGAGGAAACGTTGCGTCGCGTGGTGGAAGCGGCAGGCATGAGCGCGCATTGCGATTTCAGCGAACAAACGAAGGAAGGCGACAGCAAACCGGATTTGATCGTCCGCCTGCCCGGCGAGCGCGTGATCATCGTGGATGCGAAAGTGCCGGGCCTGGATTTCCTGAGCGCCATGGACGCCGCCGAACCCGCAAAGCGCACGGAGGCGCTCGCGGCTCATGCGGCAAAGCTGAGAACCACCATCCGGGCGCTGGCGGATCGCGATTATCCGCGCCAGTTTCCGAACGCGTTGGACTATGTGGTGTTGTTTCTGCCGGCGGAGTCCTTGTTCAGCGCCGCGCTGGAGGGCGACCAGGATTTGATCGTGTGGGCGGCCGGCCGGCGGATTTTGCTGGCCACGCCGGCGTCGTTGATTGCGTTGTTGCGTTCCGTGAGCGTGAGCTGGCAACAACACGCGCAGACGGAGAACGCGCAGAAGATTGCCGAGGCAGTGCAGGAGTTGTACGCGCGGGTGGTGAAGTTCACCGAGCATTTTGACAAAATCCGCGCCGGCCTGGAGCGGGCGAACAGCGCCTTCAACGATGCCGTGGGCAGTTACGAACGGATGGTGCGCCCGAGCGGCGAGCGCCTGCAAAAACTTCGCGCCGGCGCCGGTGAAAGAGAACTCGCAGACCTGCAACCGCTGGACACACCGCTGCGCCTGCCCTCTGCGAATCCCTGACCACCATGACACGCTTCGTTGCACTGCCTCGCTTCGCTGCATTGGGGCTGCTGTGTCTCGCGCTCGCCTTGAGCGGCGAAACCGTTGCCCAACCCGCAAAGAGGCCCACCGCCGCCGAAGCCGCGGCACAGTTGGATGCCCGAAAGGAAACCATCGCGGCGGAACTCACTGCCCGACTGAAGGCGTCCCCACTGACAGGCAGTTACACCACCGTATGGCGGCAGTTTGAGGAGTTGGCGATAGAAGCGCTCGGCGAGGTCTTGCCAGGGCAGGTGGCCGGGTTGCGGATGGAACATTTTGATCCCGGCACGACGGGTCGGGAAAAGAACCGTGTCGCGGACCTCGGTCTGGTTCTGGGCGACGAACACATCGAGATTTCCATCAAATCCGCTCGCCGTTCAACGAATCCCGAGAATGACATGGGCACGTTTCGGGATCATCCCAATCGCAAGGCGTTTTTTGCGGCAGCCTTTACTGTGTGGGTGCGTTACGAGGACGCGGGCGACGCGATCCAATGCGATCGGGTGTTTTTTGACCGCACCTGGCGTTTCGTGGGCAAGTCCACGCTGGTGGACGGGGTGAAGTACCGCAAGAAGGACGGCAACATGCGGCCCAAGCCGTGGGCGATGTTCGAGTCGGGCAAGGCTTTCTGGAACAGCGAGGCGGAGTTTGAAGCCGCGGTGAACCGGGCTCAAGTTTTCCGGGCCAACGAATTGATCAAAGAGTATCTCGAAGACTTGAGCGAAGCTGATCAACGAATGCTGTATGAGAAACTGAAGCAGCAGTTCGAGGCGCAGAAGTAGTACAATGCTCCCGGTGGCTTTCAAGCTGGTGGCAAAGAGTCAGCGTGACGCCGGCCTGGGGTACGACGGAGGTTCGATTGGGCGGCTTTTTGGCTAACGCGACTTGGTGCGCGAGGGTTTTCCGCCGTACGACTTCCTGCTTTTGCCGCCGTCGAGTTGATCCACAAATTTCTGCATCGCGGCTTCCTGCTGCTCGATGGATTCCACAAGTTTGAACTGTGTGCGGCAGCGGTCGAGATTGTGATCGGGCCGGTGAATCCGGAAATAAGTGTCGCCGCTGAGAAAATCCGTGAGGAAGCGGATACCGATCTCGAAGGTGATCAATTTGCCCGAGAAGGCCATGAGGGCTTTCTCCGCCTCGGTCAGAAACTCGCCGGCGGTGGCGAGATAACCCTTGGCCAGTTCACGGAAGATGGGCATGAGCATTTTGACCTTGGAGAGGTCCGGCTCGTCTTCGAGCGTGGGGCTGGTGGTGGTGCGCACCATGTCGCCGAAATCGTACAGCGCGCAGCCCGGCATGACCGTGTCCAGGTCCACCACGCATTTGGCTTCACCAGTCACGGCATCGAGCATCACGTTGTTGAACTTGGTGTCATTGTGCGTGACGCGCTCCGGAATTCTGCCTTTGGCCATCGCCTTGAGAATGACGTCCACGATGGGCTCGTGCCGGAGGGCAAATTCGATCTCTGGTTGCGCATCTTTGGCGCGGTTGAAGCGGTCTTTCTGAATGGCTTGTTGCAGCGCGGTGAAACGTTTGCGGGTGTTGTGGAAATCGGGAATGGTCTCGTTCAGCCGCTCGCCCGGCAGGTCCACCAGCATGCTCTGAAACTCACCAAACGCGCGGCCCGCCTGAAAGGCCTGCTCCGGCGATTGGACAGCCTCGTAGGTCTGCACGCCCTCCACAAAGACAAACGTGCGCCAAAACTCACCATCCTGACTGCGGTAGATCGGGTGGCCGTCGCGCGTGGGAATGACGATCAACGAGCGGCGGGTGATGTCGCGGGCTTGCTGGGCTTCGAGCCGGCGGCGAACGTGCGTGGTAACGCGCATGACGTTCTTCATTACCGCGACGGGGTTTTTGAACACGCCCTTGTTGATCTTCTGATGGATGTAACGCACCCGCATGCCGCCCTGATCGTAGGTGGCGGAGTAGGTTTCGTTGATGTGGCCGATCTTGAAGGTTTCGGCGTGAAGAATCTCGCCGTAGATTTGGAATTGTTTGGAGATCTCCTGGAGTTGTTTTTCCTGATATGCCATAAGCCGGTTCGGTTCCGCGAGAGATGTTGGACTGTGCGCCTCCCGGTCGCAACCCGAAAGGCAGGCGGAAGGCAGGCAGCGGTATCGTGGTTCCGCGGTGCGTGAATTGAATCCCGGCCAGTCAGGTTGACATCAAGACGACGGTGGTGTGTCAACGCGATCAAAACGATTCGCTTCTTGTCGGCGCAGGACAGAGTTCGATCTTGTGCGGGGATTCGAAAGCTTGGAACCATGCGCTCGCGGTCGGTAGGGCGCGTCACTCCATGCGCGCCGCAGTCCGCTACCCGCTTGCTAAACGGCGCGCACGGAGTGACGCGCCCTACCAGGTTGCGCAATTTGCTTATCGCAGTGCCAGTCAGATCACCGATTGCGGCTGGGAAGTTGGCCCAACAGGGAACTCCTCAAGGACCGGGGTGGCCGGCTACTCAGCTCCGCCAAGAATCACTTTGACACCTGACCCCGGATACTGTTCTCTATGCCGCGACACGACATGAATACCACGTTCATCAAAATGCAGCCAACCACGTCCGGGAGTGGCGTTATCGCCCTCTGGCATCGTGGCTTCTTGGCAATTGGCGGCGCGGGTTCCGGATTATAGGCAAAAGACACCAGACTTTCCAAGAAACCCGCGATTGCCAGTCAATCGCGGGTTTTTTGTTGAATAATTTGTCCTGACCACTGTCAGGACTCCCCGAAAGGAAACACGATGAAAGCAAACTATGGAAGGGTGACCACCCGATTCGGACCGGAGACCCGGTTCGAGGTGCAACCGGTGCCAGCCGCACCGTTCCGCGCACTCCAGGAAACCGAACTGGAACTGCTGAAGAACCGGTTGCTCATGGAACGGCTCGCGCGTAGCAGTCAGCCGGCGCTAAACGCGCCCTTGCGCCGTGCCGCCAATGAAGCTGCGGCGCTGGCCTGGGTAACCGCCTACCCACTGCTGGTGTTTCCGGTGCTGTTCGAGGAAAAGGCACTGGCTGCGGTGCGACACGCCCGGCGCCAGGAGGGGGTACGTGAACGCAGCCGGGAACTGCTCGCCGCATGAGCACCTTGATTGTTAACGCGGGCGTCTGCGCGCGGGGAGTCGTGGGCACAAACGCCGAGTGAGGCTCGGCGTCTGTACCCACGGCTCCTCGTCGCGTCATTTTGACGTCTCCCACGCGAGCGTCGGCTGAAAGGACCGACGGATGCGCAGTCGAAATAGCGGTGGATGGTAGGTTTGCGTTTGACCGGATTTCGCGCCAGCCGTTAGCCTCTCGCCCGATGGTTCACGCGACGCCGAGTCCCAATCCCTGGATGATTATGCCCTTTGGGGTATTGTTGGGCACCATCGCCCTGGCGCCCTTGGTGGCCGGGCGGTGGTGGACCCGACATTATCCGAAAGTGGCCCTCGGTCTCGGCGCCATCACGCTCGTTTATTACTTGTTTGGATTGCAGGCCACGAGTCGTGTGCTCGCGGTGGCGCACGAGTATGTTTCCTTCATTGCCCTTATCGGTTCGCTGTATGTCGTTTCGGGCGGCATTCACATCAGGGTGAAAGGTGAAGCCACGCCGGCCACCAATGTGGTCTTTCTCCTGATCGGCGCCGTCATCGCCAACGTGCTCGGCACCACCGGCGCTTCGATGTTGCTGATCCGCCCGTGGATTCGCATGAACAAATACCGCATCACGGCGCATCATATTGTCTTCTTCATCTTCATCGTGTCGAACGTGGGCGGATGTCTGACGCCGATTGGCGATCCGCCACTGTTCCTGGGTTATCTCCAAGGCATTCCCTTCTGGTGGGTGGCGACGCACTGCTGGCCGATGTGGGCAGCGGGCATCGGTGTATTGCTGGCGATGTTCTATGTCGTGGACCGATTGAACTTCGTCCGGGCGCCCCGGGCCGTGCGCGAGAAGGAAACCGCGCAGGAAACGTGGCGGTTTGACGGTTTGGCAAACTTGTTTTTCCTGGCCGTCATTCTGGGAGCGGTGTTCATCAACCATCCATTATTCCTGCGCGAAGGATTGATGCTGGCGGCCGCACTGGGTTCCTACTACACCACCCGCCCGCAGGTTCACGCCGCCAATCAATTCAATTTTCATCCCATTCAAGAGGTCGCCATTCTCTTCATCGGCATCTTTGCGACGATGATGCCGGCGCTCGATTGGCTGGGGCTCAACGCCCGCAGTCTGCTGGGGGCCAATCCCGCACCGGGACTATTCTATTGGGGCACTGGAGCCTTATCGAGCGTGCTGGACAACGCGCCCACGTATCTGAGTTTTCTCAGCGCCGTGTTCGGAAGTTTCGTGGATGCCGAGGTTGTGCAACAGGTGCAAGTGCTGGTGCAAAACGGCGGCACGGACCTGGCCACCCTCACCGGCCCGCACGCGGAGGAAATCCGCAACACACTCCAAGTGTTGCAGCATCATCACGCGACTGAACTTGCCGCCCGAAGTGTCAATCTGCGGGCGGTGGAAGTCGCCTTCCTGCTGGGCAATGGTTTGTCCAACGGCTATCTCGTGGCCATCAGTGTCGGCGCGGTTTTTTTTGGCGCCTGCACCTACATTGGCAACGGACCGAACTTCATGGTGAAGTCCATTGCCGATCACCAGAGGATCCGCACACCGAGTTTCCTGGGGTTCGTCTTCAAATACAGTCTGCCCTACATGCTGCCGATGTTGCTGGCGGTGTGGTGGCTTTTCTTTCGCACGTAGAAACCTGGGGCGGCAATCCGGGCCAATTCACGCCGCAACTTTTTTCTGTGAGACCAGATCGGCCCGCCCTAGATTGCTGGCAGAATGTCGCTGCAATGAAAGTGATTCCCAAATACCACCATGGCCGGGGAGCGAGCTTGGACCACTAGCCCGATGGCAGCATTTCAAATCATGCCTGGCCACCGAGGTCCCCGCGGGGACGCGAATTACCAGTACCGTCGCGCTCACCCCTTTGGCGAGCCACCAGCGCGTCCGATATGTTCGGTGAGCAGCAGCCATCGGCGGTTTTCGTTCGCCTCGGTAATTCAACGGACGGATCGAAGATGAACTGGACCTATCTCCGGCATGTTCCGTGGCTGGATACGCGGGCCCAATTTGTGGCGCAAACGCCCGCGCACGGGACATTGTTGGACCTTGGCGCCTCCGACGGCGAAACGCTGGGACACATCGCCGAACTGAGGCCGGACTTGCAGTTGTATGCCGCGGACAAGCTGGGAACACCGGAACGCTATCCCACCGGCTGCCAGTTTCAGCAGGCTGACTTCGAGCGTGAGTCTTTACCCTGGCCGGATGATGCCATGGACGCAATCACCTGCATGCACTTGGTCGAACATCTCCACGATCCGGCGCCGCTCCTAGGCGAAATCGTGCGCCTGCTCAAGCCGGGTGGCCGGGTCTATTTCGAAACGCCGCATCCAAAAACGCTGGCCTTGCCCAGTTTGCGCGGCCGGTTCACGCTCAATTTCTACGATGACCCGACGCACACCCGCCTCGTCACCACCGACGAATTGGCCCAGTGGGCCCGATCTGCCGGCTTGCACGCGGAAGCCGCTGGTATCTCGCGCAACTGGCTGTTCGCCGCGGCCCATCCTTTCTTTACATTCCTGCCGGAGAGCCGGCAAAAATTCACCGCGCGCGTCCACTGGTTGGGCTGGTCGGCATACCTGATCGGACGCAAGACTTCGTGAAACCGAAACTCCTGATCATCGAATTGTGGGGGCTGGGCGACCTGGTCATTGCCACACCGTTCCTGCGGGCGGCCAGCGAGCAGTACGCCGTAACCCTGGTGGCCAAGCCGTACGCCTTGGAGCTGCAAACCCGCCTCTGGCCCGGGGTGCGCATACTGCCGTTCGTTGCCCCGTGGACCGCTTTCACCGGCAAGTACAAACTATGGCGCTGGCCGTGGCGCAGCATGGCGCGCCTGGGGCGGACGTTGATTACGGAACGATTTGAAGTAGGGCTTTCCGCGCGATGGGACCCGCGCGACCATTTTCTGCTCACCCTGGCTGGCGCGCGAAAACGCCTGGGATTTCCCCGGATGCAAAGCCATTACCTCCTGACACATCCCTTGGCGAAACCTGATCCCCGCGAACACCGCTATGAGTACTGGCGCACCATTGGTCGCGACTTGGGACTGCGACTGCCGGAACGGGAGGGCATTCCAATTTCCACCTCGCCGCGGTCCGGTTGGGTGCTGGTACACAGCGGCGCGGGCCAACCGGTGCGTGTCTGGCCGTTGGAGCGATATCGGCAACTGGTTGCCCGCGTCCGCCAGCAGGGTCGGCGGGTGGTGGTAGCGTGTGATCCCGACCAGCGTCAGTGGTGGTTGCAGGCGGGAGAAGCCGACGTCCGCACGCCCCGAACTGTCGCGGCGCTGTTGGAGTTGATTAACGGGGCCGCCGCGTTCGTCGGCAACGATTCCGGCCCCGGGCATCTGGCGGCGTTTTGCGGCGTACCCACCTTCACGATCTTTGGGCCGCAACTGCCCGAGTGGTTTGCGCCCTTGCATCCCCACAGCGAGTGGATCGAGGGTAAAGCCTGTCCCTATAAACCCTGTTCCGATTACTGCCGTTTCCCGGCACCCCTCTGCATGGACCTCCTCGCCGAGGAGGACGTGGCGATTCAAGTGCGGGATTTCCTTCAGGCGCGGGCTTGAAACTGCCGCACGGCCTGCTCGTAGATGGCGCTCATCTGCGCTCCTTTTCGTTCCCAGGAAAATTCCGCCAGCATTCGTGCCGTGGCGGCACGGCTCATCCGCTGGCGCAGGTCGGGTGCATTCGCCAGACGCAGAATTCCACTGGCGATGGCCTGCGCCGTCTCCGCCGGACGGGTCGGTGGGATGCGGAGGGCGGTTTCATCCGTGGCAATCTCCGCCGCACCGTGGTGTAACAAAGTGAGGGCGGGTAGCCCTGCCGCCATGGCCTCCAGCAGCACATTGCCCGAGGTGTCGCGCAGACTGGTAAACAGAAACACATCGTGGGTGCGCAGCAACTTGGGAATGTCAGTCTTGGGAACTGCTCCATGCCAGGTGATCGCGGAGTCAATGCCCAGCGTCACCGCCAGCCGCCGCAGGCGCGCACGCTCCGGCCCGCTACCCACGATGCTCAAGCGGAGTTTCTTCTCCCGGGCGAAGGCCAGGGCGAACGCGCGCAGGGCGAGCGAGCCACCTTTGATCTTCTCCAGCCGGCTGACCCAGATCATCCGCACGGTGCCATCCTCCGCGCGCGATTCGGCGGATAGGATGAGTTCGCGCGCAACCCCGGTTTCCAACAGGGATTGAATCTTTGATCGCGAGGCGGCGCGAATGCGGCGGGCGGTGTCGCGATTGGCCACCAGGATGACGGTGGCCGCCGAGAAACTGGCATACAGATTCGGCAGCACGGCGCTGCCCATGACGCTCAAGGACCGCGCCGCTTCCGGGAGCAGCCGGCGGCCAAAGGTGGGCAGGAAACGCCACGGACAAATCTGTCCACCTCCGAGGGGACCGAGGACGACTGGCTTGCCGCACGACCACCAGAATCCGGGCTGGCGAAACGAGTTGAAGGTGACGTGGTGGATGAGATCGAAGTTGGTCAACCGGCTGGCGAGGTGACGCCGGACGCTCCCTTGCCACAGTGCGTAATATACTGACACCGGCAAGCCGCGACGCTTAAGCCCCAGCAACCAATTGGGCAGATCGTAATAAATGAATTCCGGCTTCGGATCGGGGTAACTTGAAAGTGCCGATTCGATTGGCGGTTGGTTGTTGGCGCGCGTCACCACCGTCACGTCGTGAAAGCGCGCCATCTGCAAAGCCCACTGCCAGCCCACCTCCGGTTCCGAGCCGCGATGCGGCTCGCAGGCGTAGGCGGACATCAGGACTTTCAAACGTGGCGGCATCAAGCTTGGGCTAGGCTAATCCGCTGTGGAAAGAGCAGCAAGCTTCGGTCGAGCCGCGCGCATTGAATGGCAGATGGCCGGTTGACCGCTGGCTGACCATCATCGGAGGCAATGCCTCATTTCCGAAAGTTGGAGGTCGAGCAACGCTTCAAGCTCATGTTGACCCTCGGCTTGTCTGACCACGAAGCAGGCGTAAGCGAGATAAGCCGCCAACAGCGCTGTGGCACTCTCCCCCAGGCCCGCGTGCCGGGAGTACCGGCCAAAATCCGATCCGTGGAGCAACGCGTTCAGTTGGCGTAGGACGGCGGCGGGCCGGGTGTGCCGCACGAGAATCTCTTGCTGGATCACGAAGTGAAACCAGTCCCAAGTCGGCGGTCCCAACGATTCCCCTCTCTCCCAATCCAACACGGTCCACTGGCGGGTGGCGGGATGCACGCGAACATTCCACGGTGTGAAATCTCCGTGAAACACCGCGGGCCGCAATCGAACTTCCGTCAAGCATGACAGGATCTTGGCGCAAGCCGGGTGCGCGGCTGCCGCAGCCTGCAGGCGTTGAGCTGCTGGGAGTTCCAGAAAACGGCAGGGCGGGTCCGGCTGAATCCACGATTCCAGCAACGGGGCCAGCGCCGCAAAGTCCTTGTCGCCCGGAGTGGTGCCGGGCACATACTCCAACGCCATCGCCTCGCGACCACCGTCTGAATACTCTTGCCGGAGTGCCGGGGCATGCAGTCGGTGAATCGGCTGCGACTTGAGGAAGGCTGCTTCGCGTCGGATCAAGGTGACCGCAGCGTCGCCGACGCCAACCTTGATCAGCTTGACCGGCGTTCCGGCAGCGTCGAGCACCAGCACCACAAACCGGCGACCGGCGGCGTGCGGATTCCCCAACAACACCGCACACGCAGGCATTGCTTTGAGGGATTCACCACTCGTCATGAATCGGGTGAAGCTGGACGCGGCATCAACCTCCAGGTTCACTGACTGCGTGAGAAGAGGCAGGCGCAGTTGCAAGCCCAGCCTCACCAACGACCGGGCAAGCCTTGCCTTTGCGGTCTGGGCGGGATAAAGCGACAAACTCGCGCACGCAAGGCGCGGCGCGGGCGGCAGCAAGAGCAATGGCTCGGCACGTCGGCACAGAAGCCGAAAGCGAACCGGTATTGCCCGAGCGACGGCTGCCGGCGGCGGGAACAACTCCAGCCAGGGTGCTGAAGTCCTGACACTCATACGACGGGGCGGGGAGTGAAGTTCATGGCGAAACTCCAGTTGCCGGAGGAAGCTGACGGCGCTCCTGCCGGGCGGCCAGCCGGTTGAGCGTATCGCGCGTCAGTTCGGCAACCACCGCATCGGCGCATTGACTCGCGTCCACGATGCGGGCACACGGCAGCGCCCCCGGATAACTGAGGTAGGCCTCACGCTGGCGTTTGGTTTCGACCAGTGGCACTTCACGCTTTCGGCTCTGGAGAACTTCTGCCGGCGCATCCAGGACGAAAACGCGGTCAGGCTTCGGCAGCAGTCGGAAAAGCAATCGTGCCAAGCGGGGCCATGCCGCCAACCGAAACCGTCGCGGATCCACCACAAAGTCGTAATGGTACCGGTCAATCAGCACCAGACCGTTGCGAAAGCGTGCCGGCAGAAATTGAACGAACGCGCCAACACAGAACTCGATCCAGTGATAAACCAGCAACCCAAGTGAAACCAGCGCATTGCGCGGAGGCAAAGCGTGCGGGGCCGTGGTCGCTGGTCTGGCGGCGCGCCGTTGGCGCAGAAACACCGCCGGCTTCCAGTGTACGCGCAGGCTTTTGTTCGGATGGAACGTGCCGCGCAAGGCGTCCGCGAGCTGTTCCGCCGCGGTGGATTTGCCGCAGCCATCCGCGCCCACCAGCACCACGGTCCAGCCGGGCGGATGCCGGAGACGCCCCGCGAACCGGCACAAATCCTTCAGCCATCTCGCAGAGGTGTTCACGGGTTCGCGGGTGAGGCGCCGCCAGATCAGTTGCCGACGCAATGGATGATGAAGCGCGGCAATAGCGCGCCAGTTCTGTTGGGCCACCGCGGCTGTCAGCTTCCCCGCAAGCGAGGCGCCAAACATCGCGGTCAACTGGGCGGCGGTTTCGGCGGGATGACTTTGAAATCCCGCCCGTATGACGGCGTGGTATTTTTCCTTAACCGCGCCTTGATACATCAGACGGGTCACAAGGCTGTTCACCGCTTCATCCGCCGGATGCGGCACGGCCAATCCATCCCGTTCGATCCGGCGTTCCAACAGCGCGCCGGGGTCTTGCAGTTTGAATCCGCGCCAAGCCAGTTCGTGGAAGAGGTCGAACTGGATTTGCTGGAGCGAATCGGGATGAAAGAAGAACAGCGATACGGGCGCAAATTCGACGCGGTTGTGCAGGCGGTAACCCGCGGATTGGGCCGCTTGACACAGAGTCCGCTCCGCGCTGGCCAACTGTTTGGGATGCACCAATACATCAATATCATTGCCAGTTTCCCGGGGCAGGCTTTCGTAATTGCGCAGCACGAGAAACGCGATGCCCGCCGCGCGCCACCGCGCAAACACCGCCGTCACCAGAACCGTCAGATCATGCGGTGGATGAAGTGACGCGGGAGCGACATTCATGCTTTCAACCCGTGGGCGCATAAGCGCAAGAGGCCGCGCTTCACCTGATAGACGCGATAGAGCAGCGCCAGGCGATGGCGGCTCCATGGCGGTTTGCGGCCAGCCAGCACCAGGTGCTCCTGCTGCACGCGCAGGCGTTCCTCTCGCCGGCGCTGGAGTTGCACGCTGCTGGTGTTGGTTTCGTGCCAGCGAAACGCGGCGAGTGCCTCGGGCAGATACGCGAAGCGATACCCCAGCCGGCTCAAGCGCACGTAGTACTCGAAATCCATGCAGACTTTGTAACCCACTTCCAGCAAGTGGCCCGCGTTGATGATGCGGTGGTTGATGAAGGTGGAGGTGGACGGAATGTAACAGCCATAGAACAGGAGGACGCTGAAGTCGAACCGATGTTCGCGTTTGCGGCGCAGCGTACGTTTCTGTTCATCCACGAACAAACAATCGCCGTAAATCACATCGGCCTCCGGGTGGCGGGCCGCGAAGGCCGCGATTTTTTCCAGCGTGTTGGGCAGCAGATAATCATCCGTGTTGAGCCACATCACCCAATCGCCGGTGGCTTTCCGGAAACCGCGATTGATGCCATCGCTCATGCCCGCGTCCGGTTCATTGCTTACTTGCAGATGGGGATATTCTCTGAGCACGGCGTGGGTATCGTCGGTGGAGCCGGCGTCCTGCACGAGGTGCTCCCATTCCACGCCGGTCTGCGCCTTTACACTCTCGAGGCAGTCGCGGATGAAGCGGCCCTGATTGAAGCTGGGGGTGACGATGGAAAACTTCATCGGTGCGGCCGGAAACGTTGCGCAATGGGAATCCGCCGGCCCATCCCAAACGCCCGTGGCGAAACCTTCAAACCGGGCGCAGCCTGCCGGCGTTTGTATTCGCTGAAGGTCACTTTGTTGATCACATCATTGACCACGGCGGCGTCGAAGCCGCGCGCGATGATCTCCGCCTTGCTCCAGTTGCGCACCACGTAAGCCTCCAGGATCGCATCGAGAGTTTCGTACGGCGGCAACGAATCCTGGTCGGTCTGGTTGGGGCGGAGTTCGGCGCTGGGAGGTTTGGTGATGGAAGATTCCGGAATGACGACTCGTTCGCGGTTCACCCAGCGCGCGAGCCGATACACCTCGGTTTTGAAAACATCCGCAATCACCGCCAACGCACCGCACATGTCACCGTAGAGTGTGCAATAGCCTACGGCCACCTCGGACTTGTTGCCCGTGGTGAGCACCAGCGCGCCGAATTTGTTCGCGAGCGCCATCAGCGTGACGCCGCGCAGCCGGGATTGGAGATTCTCTTCTGCCTCATTGGGTTTGGTGCCGGCGAACACTCCGGCCAATTGCCGTTCCATGGCTTCAAAAGCCGGTTCGACGGGTAATACTTCGTAGCGAATTCCCAGGTTCCGCGCGAGTGCCTCCGCATCCGCCAAACTGCCCGCACTCGAGTACCGCGCCGGCATGGAAACTCCCATGACCCGGTCCGCGCCCAAGGCGTCCGCTGCCAGCACCGCGGTCAGCGCGGAATCAATGCCGCCGGACAAACCGACAATCACCGACTTGAATCCGCATTTCTGCACGTAATCACGGAGTCCCAACGACAGCGCGCGGAAGAGTTGCTCCTCCGGTGCAGACTGCGGCCCTTCGGCCGCTCGCGCGTCGCCCTCCGTATCGGCGACAAACACGTCCTCGTCGAACGGTTTGCCGGCCGCAGTGATCTCGCCAAGCCGGTTGAAGGCGACGCTGTTGCCGTCAAAGATCAATTCATCATTGGCGCCGACGAGATTGGTCATGACCAGCGGCACGCGCTCGTCGCGCGCCACCCGCTGAAGCATGGCCAGGCGGGTTCGGTCCTTGCCCAACCACCACGGGGAAGCCGAAAGATTCAGAATCATATCTGCGCCCTGGGCGATGAGTTCCTTCACGGGATCGCGGCGATACCGGCGTTCGGGCCAGAAATCTTCGTCGTTCCAAATGTCCTCGCAGATGGTGATGCCCAGTTTGTGCCCTTTGAAATTGAAGGGCTTGACGCCATCCGTCGCCGCCGGCTCGAAATAGCGGTCCTCATCAAAGACATCGTAGGTGGGCAGGAGGGATTTGTTCTGTCGCCAGACAATCGCTCCATGGTGCAGCACGGCGGCAGCGTTGCGCAGCGAGCGTCCCGGGCGGGCGACATTCGTGTCCACGAAACCCACGGCCAGCGGAATCGTCCCCACGTTCCTGGCGGTGTCGGCCAGCGTGTCCAAATTGGTCGCGATGAAATCTGCGCGCAGCAGCAGGTCGCGGGGTGGATAGCCGCAGAGAAACAGTTCCGGGGCGATCACAAATTCCGCGCCCATACCGCAGGCGTGTTCGTAACCGGCCAGCAGCTTGCGCCGGTTGGCGTCGAAATCACCAATCGTCGAGTCAAGCTGCAGGACGCCGAATTTCACCCGGCCAGAGTAATGACGGAAGGTTGGCGCGCAACGAATTTGCGGCCGGCGGCTTCAGCGAGTCGCCAAGGCGGGAACGCCAGAAGGCGTGGTGGGCGAAACTTCGACCTCGCGAATGGCGGCCGCCAGTTTGGCCAGATGTTGCTCGATGGTAAAATGCTGGAGGAAATGATCCCGCAACGCAACGGACTGCTCCTCCGCCAGCATCCGCAAAATGGCTTCGGCGATTCGCTGCGGACTACGAGGCGGGATGAGTCCGGCATAGTCCTTGGTGAGGAGTTCAGGAATCGAACGCCAGTGACTCGTGATGACGGGCATGCCAAACGCCATGCTTTCGATGACGACCAACCCAAAACTCTCCGCGTAGTAATAGGTGGGAAAACAGAAGCAATCGCTCTCAGCAAATGCCTGCCTTTTCTTCTGACCGCTGACGAAACCGATGTAGTTCACGCAACTCCGGCGCGCCGCCGGGGTTGAACCGCGCCGGGTGAGGGCAATTTGCAGATCGGGCTGGAGAATGCGCTGATGGAATTCCTCCTGCTCCTTGGCCACTACGAACTCGCCCGCAACGGTGAGTTGCACCCGGAGCGGTGAGTCCGCGGTCGCGAGGCGGGCATTGGCCAGGCTGACGCCTTCGAGGGCATCGAACAGCCCTTTCTCCCGCGTGCAATGTGCAAGGAAGAGTAACCGAAAAATCTCCGGGTCCCCGCCCGCGCGTTGGGCGTCGCTCTCCGCGAGTGACTCTCCAGCCAGCAAACGTTGGCGTGCCGCAAAACGCGCGCGGCGACGGGGCAGGACGGTTTCCTCAAAATCCGGGCACGGATCCGGAATGCCATTGCCGACCGTCCGAATGTGCCGGGCGAAGAGTTTTTCCGCGTCCGGGCGGTTGTAGTTGGACAGCACGATGCTTAAGGCGGCCTGCCGGAGAAAACTGAACGTGACCGCCCGGGTCCGAATCTGCACCGCCGTTTCCAGCCATTTGGCAAGACCCGCCGCGTGCCAGTGAAAGATAATGCGCTTGAAAAATGGCCGGCACAAAAACATGACGAGCCAGTCCCGGTACAACGCCGAACGTTTACCCGGGGCCGGGATGTAATAGAAACTGGTCACTCCGTAGCGGAAGCGGCACCAGATGGCTTGCAGGCAATACAGCAACAACAGGAACAACTTGGTGCCGTGAAACTCCCCAATATCCTCCAAGGTGCGCGAAAGCCGCACATTGACGTGGTAACACTCGATGCCGTGAACGTCGCCGGCCGTATTGCGGGGGACGGGGCGGTGTCTGCCCGTCCGGTGGTCACCGCCAAAGCCGGTCAACATGAGCTGAGTCATGTAACTCTGCCCGTGATGCGGAGGCGGCGTGTGGGCGAATACAAGCAGTTTCATTTGACGCAATGATCAGACACGGTTCGGGCAAAAAACTCCATCAAATCCATCAAGCGATAGTGGATGCGGTCAACTTAGCCGGAATCCGACGCATGATGAAGTTTTTTTCTTGAACCTCGCACCCAGTCGGGCGCATCTGGCGGCTGCCCCCGTCCGCGGGTCGGGCCAAGATCAATCATGAACACCTTGCGCGTGCTCGAAACACCACTCCTGGTCATGGATTACGACCAGTTGGCGGCGCAATGCCTGGCTTGGGCGCGGCAGCCGCGGGTGGTGGCAGTGGAGTTCGCCAACACGCATATCGTAACCCAGATGCGGCACGATCCGGCGTTCCGTGAGTTGATGCGCGGTTATGATCACTTGGTGCCGGACGGAATGCCGTTGGTGTGGTGCCTGAACCGCGCGGGGGCGCGAATGGGCGACCGCGTTTACGGCCCCACCTTTATGGAACGCTTTCTGGCCGCCGCGCCGCCGGGGACGACGCACTATCTGTTGGGTGGATCGGAAGAGTGCGGCGGGCGGCTGCGCGAGATGTTCGCCCGACGCAATCCGCACCTTGAGTTCGCTGGCGGCTTCCATGGAGCATGCAACACGGAGGGGGTGCTGGCGGGCGACGCGGAAAAGCAGGTTGTGGAAGATATCAACCGGCTCTCACCGGACTTCTTATGGGTGGGCTTTGGCACGCCCAAGCAGCAGGCGTGGACGCGGCGGCATAAACATCTGCTTCACCGGGGCGTGGTGCTGACGGTCGGCTTCGCCTTTGATGCGAACGCAGGATTGAAACCGGACGCGCCAGCCTGGATGCAAGGGCGGGGGTTGACCTGGCTGTACCGCCTGGCCTCCGAACCGCGGCGCTTGGGGCCGCGTTACGTGAAATGGAATTCGTTGTTCCTTTTCTATTTGCTATTCGATGGCTTGCGCGGCCGGGCGTGGGGACGCACAGAACGATGAACTGGCGGGAAAAAGCCGTCCTTGTGGGGGATACCTCATCGGCGGACAGCTTCGCGAAGGGATCAGTGTGGCCGAACCTCAAGGAATTAAAGGGCGAAATAGATTGAGCGAAATGCGCCCTTTAGGTATCCATTATCGTGAATCAAGTGCGGGCAATTATGGAAAAGCAAAAAACACCCGATCCCGGCGGCGGCTTCTCCGCCGAATTCCAGGCCTGCTGGCGGCAACTGCCGGACAAGGGTCTGTTTTTTACCTTGCTCGCGGCTTGGCTGGCCTTGTTTCAGTTCCTGGGCAATGCCACGTTCGGCTACATCAACACCCCTTCGCTGTATTATTGGATGTACAACGCCTATAACGAGGTCCATCCCGCAGCCGACGACGCGCATGGCAATCTCATCCCGTTTCTGGTGCTGGGTCTGTTCTGGTGGAAGCGCAAGGAACTGCTGGCGCAACCGTTGCGGTTCTGGTCACCGGCGCTCCTGCTGGTCGTTGGCGCGCTGGCACTGCATCTGGTGGGTTACCTCGTCCAACAACCTCGCTTGTCCATCATCGCGTTGTTCGGGGGCATCTATGGTTTGATGGGACTGACTTGGGGGCCGCGCTGGTTGCGCGCGAGTTTCTTCCCCTTCTTTCTGTTCGCGTTCATGGTGCCCTTGGGATCGTTAAGCGAAGTGGTGACGTTTCCGCTGCGGTTGATGGTGACCACCATCGTCCAGCATCTGGCGACGGATGTGCTGGGCATGAGTGTCATCCGATCCGGCACGCAGTTGTTCGACGGGCTGGGCACTTATCAATACGACGTGGCCGCCGCGTGCAGCGGCATCCGGAGTCTGGTGGCCGTAATTCTGCTGGCCACCGCGTACGGCTTTGTGATGTTCAAATCGGCCTGGCATCGGCTGCTGATCGTTGGTTCAGCGTTTCCATTGGCGGTGATTGGCAACACGCTGCGCTTGATGTTGATTGTGCTGGCGGGCGAGTTTTTCGGACAGGAAGCCGGCAGTTACGTGCATGACAGCACGTGGTTCAGTTTGTTGCCTTATGTGCCCGCCATTCTTGGTTTGATCCTGTTGGGCCGCTGGCTCGAGCGGCGAACCGCAGCGACTGCGCCGGTCACGGCCAGTCCCGCGCAAACTCCTTCAACCGTATGAACAAACAGAAATGGATTCTCGCCGCCGTGACCCTGCTCTTGATCGGCAGTGCCGCCGGCCTGCTTGGCCGATTCAAGACCAGCCAGAGGCTCGGGCAGCCCGGCGTCAAAATTGACCCCGTCACCACCAACCGCAGCCAGGTGGTCCTGCTCCCCGAGCGGGTCCTGGATTATGAATCCGAATTGGTGGATCAGCAGGATATCGTGCTGAACACTTTGCCGCGCGACACCAGTTTCGGGGGGCGCCGCTACCAGGCGCCGGACGATTTCTGGGTGCAGGCGACCGTGGTGTTGATGAAGGGTGACCGGACAAGCCTGCACAAACCGCAGTTTTGCCTCGAGGGTGCGGGCTGGAGCATTGATGCGAATGCCTCCCGCGAAGACAAAGTGCGGATCACGCAACCGGAGGAGTACGATCTGCCGGTGATGAAACTCCTGGTGACGAAACGCATCCAGCACCAGGGCCAGACGGTCACCCTGCGGGGCGTGTACGTGTACTGGTTTGTGGCCGAGGACGCCTATACGGCGCAACACTGGCAACGCATGTGGTGGATGGCGAAAGAACTCATCCAAACGGGCGTCTTGCAGCGTTGGGCCTACGTCACGTACTTCGCCGTTTGTCTGCCGGGACAGGAGGACGCCACCTTCGAACGCCTCCAGAAATTGATCGCGGCTTCCGTGCCGGAGATTCAATTGGTACCGAAGCCTGCCGGGCGCGTGGCCGCCACCCAACCCTAGCGGAATCGGTAATTGACCCGACGCAACTTGCGGCGCGCCGAGGTTGCAAGAGCCTTCACGATTTGTTACAAGCCCTTTCGCCCGCACGGCTGAGTCCTTGGGATTGAGTTGAGTCATGTTACAGCGAGATCGTCAATTGCGAGTGCAAGTCCATCAATGGATGGATGCCTTGCTGTTCGTGCTGGGCTTCTGGCTGGCCTATGAGTTGCGCGCCAACCGGCAGATCATCGCGTGGCTGAACCTCACCGCGCCCAGTCCGTTTGAGACTTTTCTTTGGCTGTACGTCATCCTCATTCCCGCCGCCTTGTTCGTGCTCGAGTCGCAGGGATTCTACAATCGGCCGATGCTCTGCCAGCGCCGGGCGATTGCCTGGCCGTTGTTCCGGGGCTGCGGACTCATCACCGGGGCGCTGGTGTTGACCGCGTATTTCTTCGAACTGACCGTGGCGCGCGGCGTGATCGTTTCCTTCGGCATCATCAGCTTCGTCCTGATCTACCTCAAAGAGGAAGCCTTGCTGTGGTTTTACCGCAGCAAGCTCGCTCAGGCTCAGTATCGTCGGCGCTTCGTCCTCGTGGGCGCGGCTCAGGACACGACCAAGCTACGGGAGGAACTGCGCATCCGCCCGGACGCCTCCATGGAAATCGTCGCCGCACTTGAGCTGAATGAATCCACCCTCGAACAACTGCTGCGGTTGCTGCACGAACATTCCATCAACGGCGTGATCCTCAGCGCCCGCCATGCTTATTTCGAGCAGGCCGAGGGGATCATCAAAGCCTGCGAACTCGAGGGCGTGGAGGCCTGGGTGGTGGCCGACTTTTTCAGCACCCAGATTTCCCGGGCCAGTCTCGATGTGTTTTACGACCGGCCGGTGATGGTCTTCCGTTCGACCCCGGAGTACTCATGGCAAAGCGTGCTCAAGCTGGGTTTGGATTTCTTCGGCGCATTAACCATGTTGGTCCTGCTGTCGCCGGTGTTTGCCGTCGTTGCGCTCTTGATCAGGCTGTCCTCCCCTGGACCGATCCTGTTCCGGCAGCACCGCTCCGGACTCAACGGCGCGCCGTTCACCATTTACAAGTTTCGCACCATGATCACCAACGCCGAGCAGCTCAAGCACGAGTTGGAGGCCATGAATGAAATGCGCGGCCCGGTGTTCAAAGTCACCAAAGACCCGCGCATCACGCCCATCGGCAAATTCCTCCGCCGCCACAGCATTGACGAGTTGCCGCAACTCTTGAACGTCCTGCGCGGCGAAATGAGCCTGGTCGGTCCGCGCCCGCTGCCGGTGGACGAAGTCAAACGCTTTGACGATCTGGCCCATCGCCGGCGCCTGAGCGTCAAACCCGGCCTGACCTGTCTCTGGCAGATCAGCGGTCGTAGCCAGATCGTCGAATTCAAGGACTGGGTCCGCCTGGACCTCGAATACATTGATAACTGGTCGCTCTGGCTCGATCTCAAGATTCTCTGGCGTACGGTTCCCGTGGTCTTCACCGGCACTGGCGCGAAATGAGGTCACTTCGCCTTGAAGCCACTACTCCTCAAGGCCAGCCAGCACGGCCAATCATCGGATCGGCACACCATCAAACCTCTGTAACCCACCCCTCCGTCATTTCGCCATCATGAGACACAAGCATCCCATCTCCGTCGTCACCGGCGCCGCCGGCTTTCTCGGTTCGCACCTGACCGACCTGCTGCTGGCCCGCGGCCACCGCGTAATCGGCATTGATAATTTCATTACCGGCACCGTGGCGAACCTCGCCCATCTGGCCGGCAATCCGCGCTTCCGGTTCATCGAGCAGGACGTCACCGAGTTCCTCTTCCTGGATGGCCCGGTGAATTACGTCTGGCACTTTGCGTCGCCCGCCAGCCCGGTGGACTACCTGAATTTCCCAATTCAAACCCTCAAAGTCGGTTCGCTGGGCACCCACAAGGCCCTCGGTCTGGCCATGGAGAAAAAAGCCCGTTTCCTGCTCGCTTCCACTTCCGAGATCTACGGCGACCCCCTGGTGCATCCGCAGACGGAAGAATACTGGGGCCACGTCAACACCATCGGCCCGCGCGGCTGCTACGATGAAGCCAAGCGGTTCGCGGAAGCCCTCACAATGGCCTACCACCGCGAGCATGGCGTTGAAACCCGCATCGTGCGCATCTTCAACACCTACGGCCCGCGGATGAGAATGCACGATGGCCGCGTGGTACCGGCGTTCATCGGCCAGGCGTTGAAGCACAAACCCATCACGGTGTTTGGCCGGGGTACGCAAACCCGGAGTTTCTGCTACGTGTCGGATTTGATCGAGGGGATTTACCGTCTGATGATGAGCCGGTACGCGTTGCCCGTGAACATTGGCAACCCCACCGAGATGACGATGGTGCAGTTTGCCGAGGCCATCATCCGTGCCACCCGCTCGCGCAGCCGCATGGTGTTCAAGCCACTGCCGCAGGACGACCCCAAACAACGCCGGCCCGACATCACCAAGGCGCGCAAAGTCTTGAAGTGGCAACCCGAGGTGACGCTCACGCAAGGCCTGCGGGCGACCATCAATTATTTCCGTAAGAAAGGTTGAGCACTTGTCACCCCGCTGCGGGCGCGCTTGATTCGACCGAGACCTTCCATTCGTCAGCGGAAGTTCATGTTGAACGCCCAACTTGAGTTGCCCGAGCCTAAGAGGAAGTGATTGTTTGGGGCAAAATCACCTTGAACCAACCAACTGCCGCCTGATATAGAGTTGGCTGGCAACCAGCCGAGGGTTGTATTATTGTGCGCCTATGAAAGCGAAGCTCCAGTTTATCCGTTCAAGCAGGCTGGGTTTTACACTGATCGAGTTGCTGGTGGTGATTGCCATCATTGCCATTCTGGCGGCCATGCTTCTGCCCGCCTTGAGCAAATCGAAGACCAAAGCTCAAGGCATCTACTGTATGAACAACCATCGCCAGCTTATGTTCGCCTGGCGGATGTACGCGGATGACAGCAACGATCAGTTGCTTTACGCCTTCGGCGGCACCACCCCCACCAATAACCTCACGCCTTACACCTGGGTCCAAGGGCACATGCGAAACGATCCTTTGAGCACGATCTATCTGGAGGTAAGCCCACTGGTCAAGTACATGGGCCGGGGACTCACAATCTGGAAATGCCCCGGTGATCGCACCCCCCAAGTTCGCAGCATGGCCATGAACCATCTGGTCGGAGGCGACGGCTTTTCCGTGGCCAATAATTATTATGGCCTCTGGCCGCATGAGGCTTTCATGGTGTTTCGCAAACTGGGACAGATGAAAAACCCGGCCATGACTTGGGTGATGCTGGATGAGCGCCCCCAAACCATCAACGACGCCTTCTTCGTCACCGACATGGCGAACTACGACAATCAGCGAGCCATGCAGATCATTGATCATCCGGGCATCCAGCATAACAATGCCGCGGGATTCTCCTTTGCCGACGGTCATGCCGAGATCAAGAAATGGCGCGATGCGCCGTTTCTTACCCCCAATCCCTCGGGTCGGATCCAGGCGCCCAACAGTCAGGACCTGCAGTGGCTCCTAATCCGCACCTCCCAGAAGAAGTAAGCGGCCAGCGAGCAAGCTTTCCTCCCTGAATCCTGAACCTCCCAAACCCAGAAGAAATCATGCACTCAATGCTCAAAAACTCCAAAATGTGTCTGCTGGCCGTCGCGGCCAGTTGGATTGTGTCCAGCGCGTCCGCGCAACCCATCGTCCACTTCCCCTTCAACGAAGGCAACGGTCCGACCCTCACCGATACTGCCAGCGGTTTGGTCGCCACCATGGGCACGCAACAGGACCCGGTGGCGGATGCCGTGATCTTGTCCGACATTTCGCCCTCGGGCCTGGGCGGCGACCGATCCATCACCACGTCCGGTAATGGCTTCCTCGTCGCGGACGATTCAGCCAGCCGCGTCCTCAACATCACCAATGGGCCGATCACGATCGAGTGCTGGCTCAACATCAATGGCGCCTTCTTCAAGCCCAACGAAGGCATCGTCGCGTACGGCGGCTCCTACAAGATGGGCATGCGCGGTGGTTCGCAGGTGTTCACGCTCTACGGCATTGCGGACATCACCAACACCGCCGCACGGTTGATTATCACCGATCAATGGGTGCATCTGGCGGCGGCTTGGGAGCCAGGTGTGGGTGTGCATTTTTATGTCAACGGCGTACATTCCTTGACCGAATACACGGCCCTGGCGGCCCGCCCCACGCTGCACAATTATCTCAGCATCGCCTCGGAAGGTCTGGGCAACAACGTCGTGGCTTCCTTGGACCGTGTGCGTATCCACAACGCGCTGCTTACGGCGGATCAGTTGGACACGGACGCTGCCAACCCCAAGCCCGTCAACGCCAACACCCTTGTCAACTACAGCTTCAATGAGGCGGCTTTCCCCGCGATGAACTCCCTCTCGCCGTCGCTGCCCACGATGCAGTCCTCAACCTTCCTGCCCGAAGTAACCAGTCCGGTGTGGACCAACGACACGCCGACCGGCTTGGCGGGCGACTATGCGCTGGCGTTCCTTACGGACAAGCCACCGGTCTTTGAATCCGCTTTCGCGCCCGATTCCGGCGGTGCGATTGACCTGGATGCCAACGGCACCAACTACACCCTGCAAGCCTGGGTCAAGCTGCCCACCGGTCCGATGGAAGAACGTCGCGTGATTTATTTCACGGGTGGCCCGGCGCCGCGCGTTTCCCTTTCGATCAACGCCAACCGCGCTTTGCACTCCACGCTTTACGGCAACACCGACTTTGCCTCCAGCGTGGTTATCCCTAATGACGGGCGCTGGCATCACGTGGCGGTGGTGATGGAGGACTTTTTGCGGATGCGTTTCTACCTGGACGGGGTACTGCGCCAGACGATTAACCGAACGGCCACCGGCGCGCTCGGTTCGACCGCCACTCCCGGCATCACGATTGGCAAGGAGAGCGAAACCCGCTACTTCCGCGGCTTGTTGGATCGGGTCATGATCCATAATGTGGCCCTGACCAACTCCACGATTGACTATCCGGCGATTCCGGGCCTGCCCACCTTCGATTCTCTGGCGGCGCACCCCGCCAATGTGGCCACCAACCTCGGTGCCACCGTGTCGTTCACTGCCGCGCCGACTTCGGCCAGCCCCGCCACGTATCAATGGCGCTACCGCACCAATCTCGCGGACGAGGCAAGCATCGCGTTGCCCGGCGAAACCGGACTCACCCTCACCTTGGACAACATCACCGCCGAGCATTTGGGGTATTACTTCCTGGCTGTTACCAATGCCGTCGGCGCCACGGAATCCTATGCGGCCCGGTTGAGCCTGCCCGTCAATCTGGGTGCGAAACTGTTTGATTTTGAAGCGCCCACCTACGTCTCCGGAATTCTGAAAGACCAGGATGGCTGGTCCAACGATTTCAATGACAACGCTGTGCGCGTTCTCACCGAAACGCAAATCGCCGACGTGCTGACGACCTCCGGCCGCACCGCGGGGCAAACGGTGCATGGCGGCTCGCAGGCGCTCTTGATAACCGGCCCGGCCTTGGCAACCACGTCCATCCGTTCCATCACCGGTCTCGAAACAGAGCAGAATGTAACGCTCGAGGTGTGGGTGCGACCACTATCAGCCGCCGCGGGCAACGCGATTGGCAACGTCTTCCTCACGATGGAGAACGCCGCAGGCACGCGAGCCGCCGCCTTCCGCTTTGGACCACTCCTGAGCATTGACTACGGCACCGCCATCACCGGCGTGTGGCAGGCTACCGGAAGAACGGCAGACCCAGACACATGGTACCGGCTCACGATGAGTCTGGACTATGTCGCGCGGACGTATGACTTCTTCATTGATGGCGAGAAGATCAACGCTGATCCCATTCCCTTCTACACCGCCACCTCGGACAGCTTCCGCCAAATCCGCATCTTCCGCGGCGCGAATCAGGCGGGGATGATTGTGGATGACTTGAACGTGACTGGCCCGGCCACCGAGCCAGAACTGGGGATTCGTGTGGGAGACGGCGTCCTGATCATCGCCTGGCCCGCTTCTGCGACGGACTACGAACTCAAATCCGCCGCAACTGTCACGGGGCCCTACGCGGACACCGTGCCGCACACCACTGTGGGTGACGAGAACCAGGCAACCATCCAGCCAACCGGCAACAGCCGCTACTTCCGACTGGTCAAGTAGCGGTAACCGACAAACTTGATTGCACCACCACCGGCGGGGCCTAACCCTCGCCGGTGGTTTTTTCGTTTAATCGTAGCGCGCGTCGACCGGCATTGGCTGGCGATGAACTCCTTACGACCCGTTTAGTCACCTCACAGGCCGCGGACGTCCAGTTGCGTTCAGAGCAAGCAGGTCCGGCGCAAGACCTCCAGCGCCTGCTGTGTGGTGACTTGCTTGAACGTCTCACGGTCGTAGGGATTGAAATTGCGCAGCACCAAAACCTTTTCTGGCGTGGCCAATCCGACAAAGACCGTGCCCACGGGTTTGGCTACCGTGCCACCGCTTGGACCCGCAATCCCCGTGACGGACAAGGCGAAATTCGCCTGACTCAGCTGTCGGGCGCCCAGTGCCATTTCCCTGGCCGCTTCCTCGCTCACGGCGCCGTGGGTCGCGAGGGTTTCGGCGCGGACTCCCAACGACTTCTGCTTCGCTTCGTTGCTGTACGTGACCCAGCCCGCCAGCAACACCGCCGACGCGCCCGGCACATTGGTGATGCGATGCGCAAGGGCGCCGCCGGTGCAGGATTCCGCCAGCGCCAGCGTTTGTTTTCGCTCCGTCAAGCCGCGCACCACCACCGTTTCCAGTTCCTCATCATCCACCGCATAAACATCCCGGCCAATCTTCTCGCGGACGATGCCTTCGGCCTGCCGCACGAGCAGTCGCGCACTCGGAGTGCGCGCGGCCAGCCGCACATCCACCTGCCCGCTGCGGGCGCAGTAACCCAGTTCCAGTCCGGCCGCCACCAGGGGCTGCAGTAGTCCGCCAATTTTCTCCTGCACCACCGATTCTCCCACGCCGGTGGTGCGCAGGCTGCGGCATACGAACTCGCTCTCCGGCGGCAACACCTGACCGAGCAACGGTACGACGACTTCATTGAACATGGGCCGCAATTCGCGAGGCGGCCCCGGCAGCATAACCAGCCAACTGGCTGTGCCCTCGCGACGATACGGATTGGGCCGCACCTCCATGGCCAGGCCCGGCGCCGTGCCCTGTGGATTCGGCAACACCAGCGCTCCGGCCGGCACCATCGCCTGCACCCGTGTGCGCTCGGGCATCGGGCGTTTTCGCCCTGCGAAGAACCGCTCGATCTGATCCACGATGCTCGCATCCTCGCGCAGCGCCCGGCCCAGCAACTGCGCGATCAACTCCCGCGTGAGATCATCGGATGTCGGCCCCAGCCCGCCCGTGGTAATGACAAGGTCGGCGCGGGCCAGTGCCTCGCGCACTGCTTGTTCGATGTCCGGTCCCGTGTCGGCAACGGCCACTTGACGCGTGACCACGTAACCCAGATCCGCCAAGCGGCGGCAGAGCCACTGCTGATGGGTGTTAAGGACGCGGCCCAGCATCAGTTCGCTGCCGGTGTTGATGAGTTCGACATTCACGCGTGACCAGTGTTTGGCCAAGAATTATCGCTGGCAAGGTTGGAGTGGCCGTTGGACCTGCCAGATGGCCATGGAAGTTGGATTCGATCGCCCGGCCCTGCCTGGCCGGAAAACCACTGCGTCAGGGGGCCTTGGTTGGTGTTGGCTTGCGGATTTCCGCCTCGAAGGTTCCCGCCACATAACTGCGCTTCTCATCAGGAGCGCAGAAATACAGCCGACCCGGCATACGCTTGCCGGTCACCTGGCCGAATTCCAGCCGCAGCGCGTAACCTTCCCGGACATGCTCGGTCACCGGCTGATCCTGCTCATCCCTCCAGCGAAGGATGACGCGCGGCGGCTTGACCCGGTTGGTTTCGAGATTGATTACCTTGCCGGCCAGGTCCTCGCCCTGCCTCGCGTACAAGAGAATCGTCAGGCCCGCTTCGGGCGGCCAGGTGGCGCCCTGCCGCAGGCTCAACGTGCCGCCCTGAAGCGTGGCCCGCTGAAGGTCAAAGCGCCGTCCATGAATCCGCCCCGTGGCCGGCGTTTCAGGGATCTTTACCGAGGCCAGTTGCAGCGTCCAATTGGTGTCCGACGCTGGTGCAACGGGTTGCGATGGGGCTTGACGCTGAACGACCTTCGTGAGTTGGTCGCGGAAAAAATATGCCCCCGCCCCAACGGCACCGAGGACCAACACCAACGCAACGGCGGCCAGTGGCGACATCCGTCGGCCAACGTGTGCGTCCGCAGACTCCGCGCCCGCCACGCGGAGGGGCGGTCGCGTGCTGACCTGGGTGCCTCGGAGCAACAGCGGCGACGCCCCGCCCGAACGCACCTGCGGCACGACGATGTTGCGATAGCAGGTGGGACACTCCATTTGCGTGCCACCTTTATCCGACGCGCACTCGATGTGCTGGCCGCAAACAGGACACGCAAACTTGAATTCGCTCATGGTAGAAACGCGACTCGCGTTTTAAGTTGCCGGGGAAACGATGGCATTATTTGGGCCAGGTCGCAATCAGGCAATTACCCGATCCCGCTACCGAACTAACCCGGCAAGTGCTCCGCACTTTCCCGGAGATACCTGCTGGCGGCGGCTGGTTTGCCAAAGGACTTGAGCCACACGGCGACACCCAGGCTGTTGTCGGTGAAACCTAGTTTCCTTGGGCCAGGATCAAGCTCTTGCTCGTGCGCCAAGGATGACGCACGAGCGGAGTGGTCACTTGTAGCAGGAGGAATTCCGGCTGAAAGAAGTTTCACCGCACCGGCTTTTGCGGTATCGGTGCCACGCAACATGCGATTGGCCAGACCATGAACGACGAATACACCCACAGCACGCAGCAAAAGGCGCGACAGATCAACATTGATGCCCGGCGCTACGGCACATTTGCCGAGATCGGCGCCGGCCAGGAGGTGGCGCGCTGGTTCTTTCATGTCGGCGGCGCCGCGGGCACCGTGGCCAAGACCATGTCCGCCTACGACATGGCGGTCAGCGACGCGATCTACGGCCCCAGCGACCGCTACGTGAGTCGCCGTCGGTTGCGGGCCATGCTGGATTACGAATTCGATCTGCTGCTGCAACGACTCGATCCGTCGCGCGGCGACAAATGCAACTTCTTCGTCTTCGCCAACACGGTGGCCACACACAGTTTCAGCCGGCAGGAGTTGGGGCGTGGCTGGCTGGGCATTCGGCTCCAAACCGAGTCACGCGGGCCGGCCTCGGAAATCCTCATCCACGTCCGGATGTTGGACAAAGAGAACGTCCGGCAGCAGGAGGCCCTGGGGATCATTGGGGTGAATCTGATTCACGGCGCGTTTTATCTGCATCGCGAACCGGAGGCGCTGATCGGCGCTTTGCTCGACAACCTCACTTGGGAGCGCGTGGAGGTGGACTTGATCCAGTTCTCTGGCCCGGCGTTCGCGGGCGTGGACAACCGCCTCATGGCGCTGCAACTGGTCCGGCACGGCTTGACGGAAGCCGCCATGTTCACGGCCGCGGGCGAGGCGGCGCAATGGGACGAGGCGCTGTACAAAAAGCCCGTGCTCGTCCAGCGCGGCAGTTTTCGGCCCGTCACCAACGCCACGCTCGACGTGCTGGAACGCGCGCTGGAACAGTTTGTCCGTGAACCGGAACTCAACGGCGAAACCCCCGTGGTGCTCATGGAGATGACGTTGCGCCACTTGACCGCGGATGACGCGATTGACCCGCATGATTTCCTGGATCGCGCCGACACGCTCACGCCCTTGGGCAAAACGGTGCTCGTGTCGAACTTCCGTCGCTTCCACCGGCTGGCCGCCTATCTCTCGCGCTACACGCAACGCCCCATCGGCCTGGCGCTCGGCGCGTCCAAGCTGGGCGAGATCTTCGACGAGCACTACTACAACCACAACGAGGGCGAACTGCTCGGCGGATTGGGGCAGTTGTTCAAAAATTCCAGCCGGCTCTATGTGTATCCGAGCCTCGATTTCAACACCGGGCAGGTGGTTACGGCGGCCAATTACCCAGTGCCGCCGCACCTGAAATCACTGCACGCCCACTTGCTCGAGAATCGTTACCTCCTGGACATCCAGAATTCCAATGCCGACTTTCTGCGCATCCGCTCGCGCGACGTGTTGGAGAAGATAAAAGCCGGGGATACCACTTGGGAACGACTCGTGCCGCCGGTGATCCTGGAAGTCATTAAAGCCAAACGGTTGTTTGGCTACCGACCCGCCGGATAACCGGAGGCGCACCGGCCTCGAACCGCTGCACTGTGCGCCATTGGCATTGAAAGCCAGACCGTTTCGGCCTTTACTCAGCCAGCGTCAACCCGGAGCGAGCCCATAACATGTCCAAGCAAGAAATCCGGCATCCCGATCGGGCCACTTCCACGGGAGTGTATTCCGCCGCGGTGGCGGTGGACGGCTGGGTGTATGTGAGCGGGATTGGCCCGGTGGACCCCCAAACTGGCCAAGCTGTACGCGGCAGCATCGAAGACGAAACGCGCCACGTCATGGGGCAATTGGACAGAATTCTCGGCGCGGCCGGTTGCACCCGCCATGACGTGGTCAAATGCACCGTGCATCTGGCCGACATCGAGGATTTTGACCGTTTCAACACTGTGTATCGGGAGTTCTTTCGGGACGTTGCCGTGTTGCCCGCGCGCACCACCGTGCAATCCGTCCTGTGGAACGCGATCAAGGTGGAGATTGATTGTGTGGCAAAACAGAGCCAGACCCAAACCCGAGGAGAGACTTCGCCGAATCCAGATTCGCGCTTTGAATCCCCAAACCGTAGCCGCTGACGTGAGGAAGCGGATTCCCATCAGTTGCAGCGTTGTCCGCCTCCTCACCTCGGCGGCTACAAGCGAAGGGTTCATGAAGAGCTTGGGGATCACACCCTGGAAATGTCGGCCAATTCCATGGGCGAATTCGGGCCAAGCCTCGAAGCCGGTCGCATTCTGGTAGGTTTTCGCGCAGGTTGCCAATGGGCAAAAACCCGCTACCCTCGTCCGCCGATGAGCAAATTGCTGTTGATTGACGACGAAACGGACGTGCAGTACTCGTTCCGGCGCATTTTTGATGCGCCGGACCTCGAACTCGCCACCGCCTCCAGCGGTGAGGAAGGGTTGAAGCTGATTCCCCAATTCCAGCCGGACCTGGTCCTCATGGACATCCGCATGGGCGGCATGAACGGCCTGGAAACCCTCCGCCGCATCCGGCAGATGGATTCCAAGCTCCTCGTCATCCTCATGACCGCCTACGGCACGACGCAGATGGCCATCGAGGCGATGAAACTGGGCGCGTACGATTACCTGCTCAAGCCGTTCGAGGTGCCGAAGATCAAGGAGATCGTGGCCAACGCGCTCAAGGCCGCGCGCGACATGAAACAGGTGGTGTCCTACCAGCCGCTGCTCGAATCGGAGGATTACGAACTGGGCATCGTGGGCCGCAGCCCCGCCATGCAGCAGGTCTTCAAGCTCATCGGCCAACTCGCCGCCTCGGACGCCACCGCCCTGGTCACCGGCGAAAGCGGCACCGGGAAGGAACTCGTCGCCCGGGCGATCTATCATCACAGCCAACGCAGTCAGCAGCCCTTTCTGGCCGTCAACTGCGCGGCGATCCCGGAACAATTGCTCGAAAGCGAACTGTTCGGCCACGAACGCGGCGCGTTCACCGGCGCCACCAACCAGCGCATCGGCAAGTTTGAACAATGTCACCGCGGCACGATTTTCCTTGATGAAATCGGCGACATGACGCCACCCACGCAGACGAAAATCCTGCGGGTCCTGCAAAGCGGCACCTTCGAGCGTGTGGGCGGCAACACGCCCCTCAAGGTGGACGTACGCGTGATCGCCGCCACCAACAAGCCGCTGGAGCAGGCCGTCGCCGCCCGGCAATTCCGCGAAGACCTGTTCTACCGCCTCAACGTGGTGCGGATTCACATCGCACCGTTGCGGGAGCGCCGCGAGGACCTGCCTCTGTTGGTAAACTATTTTCTAAAGAAACTGGCGCACGACCAGCAGCAACCGCCCAAGTCCGTGGCGACCAGCGCCCTGAAAGCCCTGGAAAAGTACCATTGGCCGGGCAACGTCCGGGAACTGGAGAACGCCATCCGCCACGCGCACGTCATGGCCAAAGGCGACGCGATCCTGTTGGGCGATCTGCCGGCCGACATCAGCGGGCATGGCCCCAGCAGCAGCACGACAGCGGCATCAGCGGCGCCGGGTGAAGGCAGTATGAGCGATGGCGCCGCCCTGGCGCGGCAATTGTTCCAATTGGCCCGGCGCGACCCGAAGTTAAAAATCATTCCCTTCGTTGAGCGCGAACTGGTGATCCAGGCGCTCAAAGAAACCAACAACAACCAGGTCCACGCCGCCAAGCTGCTCGGCATCACGCGCGCGACCCTGCGGAAGCGGATTGAGAAGTTTGGGATTCAGCGCGAAGTAACAATTGAGTGAGGGCTGGCTCCGACATTCAGTCTCCATCCCGGTTTGCCCCCGCGCGCCCTGTAACCGGAGCTTGGCTTTCCCAAGGGCGCGCACGGAGCGACTACCCTAACTTGTCGCGAAGTATGTTTGTCACGGCGCCGGGGCTGATGACCGCATCTGGAACGTGGTCTCTTCTTCCAACTTTCCTCCGTTGCTGCATCCGCTAAATTCTGGCCATGAGTGTTGCCAACCGCACCCGCCGTCAGTTCGCCAGTGACAATTACGCCGGCATTTGCCCCGAAGCCTGGGCCGCCATGACCGAGGCCAATCACGGTCACGAGGTCAGTTACGGGAACGACACGTGGACCGAAGAAGCCGCCAATCTCATCCGCGAGGTGTTTGAAAGCGATTGCGAGGTGTTCTTTGTGTTCAATGGCACGGCCGCCAATTCTCTCTCGCTCGCGTCGTTGTGCCAGTCCTACCACAGTGTGCTCTGCCACCGGCTGGCGCACGTCGAGGTGGCTGAATGCGGTGCGCCGGAGTTTTTTGCCAACGGCAGCAAGGTGCTGTTGCTCGGTGGCGAGAACGGCAAGATTGATCCAACCGAAATTCACGCCGCGGTCAACAAACGCACGGACATCCATTATCCCAAGCCGCGCGCCCTAAGCCTCACCCAGGCGACCGAGGAAGGAACGGTTTATTCCGTGGACGAAGTCAAGGCGCTGACGGATGTCGCCCGCCACTACGGCCTGCGCGTTCACATGGACGGCGCGCGGTTTGCCAACGCGGTGGCGGCGCTCAACGTCGCGCCCAAGGCCATCACATGGCAGGCGGGGGTGGATGTGTTGTGCTTTGGCGGCACGAAGAACGGGATTGCCATTGGCGAGGCGGTGGTGTTTTTCAATCGCGAAGCCGCGCGTGAGTTCGACTATCGCTGCAAACAGGGTGGCCAGCTTGCGTCCAAAATGCGGTTTCTCTCCGCACCATGGACGGGAGTGTTGCAGGAGGGCGCGTGGCTGCGGCACGCGCGGCACGCCAACAACATGGCTGAACGACTCGAAGCGGGCCTCCGCGGGATGCCACAAATCCAAATCGCCTACCCAGTCGAAAGCAACGTCGTCTTCGCGCGCCTCCCCAAGCCGGTCGTGCAAGGGATGTATGAACGGGGCTGGAAGTTCTACACCCACGTCGGCGAGGCCGACGAAGCGCGGCTCATGTGCAGTTGGGACACGACACCCGAGGATGTGGATGCCTTTGCGGCGGATCTTCGCGCGTTGACCCACTGAATCGTAGCCGCCGACGTAAGGAGGCGGACCTCACCAACTGAAGGAAGAAATCTCCTCCTGACGGCGGCGGCTACAGTGAAAACTGGATAACATCCGAACCGACCCTGGATGCGAGAAACCGCGACCAATTCCCGGGCCAGTCGCCGGTTTTGCCTTTCCTGATTGCGATTCATGGTTCAGAAATGCGCCATGCTCATGGACATCATCTGGCTGCTGGTGGGGCTGGCTTTGATCGTGAAAGGCGGCGAGGTCTTCGTCGCGGCGGCGGTGCGGGTGGCGGAGTTTCTGAAAATGCCGCGCGTGGTCATTGGCTCCACGCTGGTCAGCCTGGCTACGACTTCGCCGGAAATGGTCGTCTCCGTGATGTCCGGCCTGAAGGGCGAGTCCGGGCTGGCAGTGGGTAACGCCGTCGGCTCCTGCATCTGCAACATTGGCCTGATCCTCGGCGTCACCGCCACCCTCAAGCACGTGGACGTGCATCCGCGCGCGTTGCGCACGCCGCTGATTGCGATGTTCGCGTGCGGGGCGTTGCTGCTGATCCTGACGTTGAACCTCGTGTTAACCCGCTGGCAGGGAGCGTTGCTGCTGGCACTGGGCGCGGGCTATTTCGCGTGGGATTTCTGGCAGCACTATCGCAACCGCCAGCCGGCGGACATCGCGGAGGCTACTGCCATCGAAAACGAGGTTGCTGCCACGCGCTGGGCGTGGTTCGCCTCGAAACCGGGCACGGCAGTGCAGTTCACCGTGGGCGCCGTCATTGTGGTGTTGGGCAGCAAACTGCTGGTGGACGGCGCGGTGAGCGTGGCTGGGCGATTGGGCATTCCGCCCATGATCATCGGCCTCACCGTGCTGGCCGTGGGCACGTCGTTGCCGGAACTGGTCACGGCCATTTCTTCGTCGCGGAAATCCGTGTCCGATCTGGCGGTAGGCAACGTGCTGGGCGCAAACATCGCCAACCTGACACTCATCGTCGGCCTGGCGGCGGTGTTCCATGACGTGAAGATTGACCGGCTGACGCAGTTGTTCAATTTCCCCGCGCTGCTCGTTGTGATGGCGTTGCTGTTGTGGATGCTGCTGACCGACCGGCGCGTGACTCGTCGTGAAGGCGGCACCCTGTTGGTGACTTATGGAGTCTATATCACCGCGCTGGTGGTGCTGACGCTCGTGGCCAGCCGGTGAACGCAGCGTTAATTCAGAATTGGGACTGAAGCTGCGTGGCCAGGGCCGACCAATCGCCGGTGCGCGTTTCAGTGCCGCAGGCTGCGTTCAAATGCCACGTCTGAAATCCCTGGGCTCTCGCCGGAACAATGTCGTTGTCCAAACGATCGCCGACCACGAGGGTTTCAGCGGCGGTGATGCCCAGTCCACGCAACCGCGCCGTCAACAAGCGGAACACATGGGGATCGGGTTTGCTGAAGCCGAGCTCGAATGAAAGCAAGCTGAGTTCGCGGCAGAATAGCTTGGCTTTCAGTCCAGCGCCAGCTAACGAGCCATCCAGTTCCCACAAGGTGTAAGGTTGAGAGTTGGAAACCAGACCAAGCCGCGCCTTCCACCGCCCCAGCGCCCGGAGCACGTCGGCAGCGCCGGGCATGAGCCGAACGCCGCGCTGAAGCCCGGCGTGTGCAACAAGAAACATTTCAAGCTGCTTCGGCTTTAGCCGGCCCAGCTCCGGTAAAACCTCAACCACTACATCCGGCCAGTAGATCTCCGGGAACCGGATGCCGGCGCGGTGTGCGGTCGCGTGCTCACGAGCGATCACAACTTCGCAGGCTTTGGCAAAGCGGTTCAAATCCTGTCGCGGCGGCGTTCCCAAGACACTGGCACAGAGCGCACCCCACCGCGCCTCCGCATCCTCCGGGGGCGGTTGCACCTCAAGCAACGTTTTGTAGATGTCGAAAATGACGGCGCGGATTCTCATGAGTTGCAACTCCACAAGAGCGGATAAAGATATTCAGGGTGCAGCTTGTGCCGGATGAAGTCGGCCTGGCACTTCTCCGGATGAATGCCCGACGGGCGGTTCTCCGCCGCAACCGCGCTCCAGAACTTGCGGCCGTAGCTCTCGCCGCCGAGCCAGTGGACGGCCCGGTGCGGCCAGGGTGAGACTTGCAGTTCTCCGCGCGCCGCGCGCCGCCGCCACGTGGCGAGGAATGGATTGAGCGGCACGCAGGCGTCCCACGAACGCGCGACCGGTTGCGCGAGGATTTCGATTTGCGTCGTGAGCGTCAGGCGGCTGAACGGCACGGCAGCGGGCGGGCGGGCGCGGGCGGTCAACGGCGGTTCGTGCGCCAACCGGCGCACCGCTGCGGGCATGTCGCGCGTCCACCGGCGGAACAGTTGGCGTTGCCGCTCGCGTTCGGCCCGCCAGTCAAACAGCGTCGGGCTAATCAGGATTTCTGTGTAACCCTGTGGGAAGCGAAATCCAAATTGCGCCAGGTCGGGTGCAATGTTCGGCAGCGCGCGGGCGATCAATGGTCGCCGAGTGGCGGCGGCTTCGAGATATGGCAGCCCGAACCCTTCCTGAATCGAGGTCAACATGACCGCCTCGCTGGCGGCGAGCAATTCGGGCATGGCCGGCTTGCGCGCTTCATCGCCGGCGAGCACGCCGAGCCGCAACCGCCAATGATGCGCGTGCGCGGCCGCGTGGAGTTGGTCGAAATAGGCCTGTTCATCGCTGGAACTGACGCCGCCGGTGGTGACGAGCCACGCGTCGGGCCGCAGCCATCTCGTCAGCAACAACGCTTCGGCCACATTCTTGCGGCGCAGGAACCGGCACGGCAACAGCCACACGGGCGCTGCCGTTCCCAGGCGGCGGCTCAACCAATCGCGCGCGGCGCGCACTTTCTTCCGCGCAGGCGGCGGTTCGGGTTCGGCGAGATTGGGCAGCCACGTGACCTGGCCGCGCGCGTGGCGCTCCAACACGGCGGCGTCCGCGTGATTGATTGTAAAGTGATGCGTGTGGTTGGAGTCGAAAACGGCTTCCGCCACCGACTTGAGTGAGTGAAAGCCCGCCCGCCGGCACTCGGACCAGCGTTGCCAGCGATTGTCGAACCACCAGTCATGGTGATGCGCCATCAAGCGCACGCCACGCGCCTGGCAGTGACGCGAGAGTTGTTGCGTGAGCACCAGGTTGCGCGCGAGACCGAGGTTGTGCGCCCAAACGATGAGTTCTTCGCCGCGCCCGGCGGTGAGCAACCGCCGCAAGGCTCGGTCAATCTGCCGGCCCAGGGTGGAGGCGGATTGGCGCTGTTCGGAAAAGTAAGAGAACGCGGGCTCAATAAACAGTTCCACCGGCGTCCGGCCCAACAGGCGCTTGAATTGCTCCAGCCACTTGCGATCGGGCGATTCGCCGCTGGCCAGCAGGACACTGGTAACCCGGCGCTCGCTGGTGCGAACCAGATGGGGTGCCGCCAATTCAATGATGCGCCGAACGCCGCCGGGTCGCAGATGGTAATGAACGATGACCAGTTTCACGGGCGGCGAAGCGCCGCGCGACGGGCTTTGCGGGCGGTGAGGTTGCGTTGATGTTTCTTCATGACCTTGTACAAACGAGCCAGGCCGTGGGCGCGGTAGCGGCTGAAAAGCCAATACAACACCCCGTAAACCACCAGGCCAACGACCAGACTGTTGACCACGGCCCCAGTGGTAAAGGTTTTTCCCCAGACCAACGCGCGGATGGTGGACTCGGTGACTTCATTGGGGTCCTTGATCGGAAAACGGCCATGCAACCATCCGCCGGTAATCATGTTCAGGTAGAACAGGAAGGGCCAGAGCAGCGTGAGCGTTGCGCCACCCACGAAACCCGAAACGATGTTGCCACCCAGCAACCGCGCGAAGAAACCGGACACCAGCACGCCGAAACCGAAGGTAGGAAAGAAGTTGATGATCATGCCCAGCGCGAAGCCGCGCGCCACGCGCTCGGTGTTGTCACGAATACGGAACAACCGCATCGAGTAATACAGAAAGCAGCGTTCGAGCCGGAGCCAGAGTTGGAGCAACATGGAGTGAAGTCAGACCGACTCAATCCGGCGGGCGGGCGGGCCGGTGCGGCGCCGGCGGCGTCTGCTCCGGGCGTCCCATCCCTGACTGCCAAGCCAGCAGACTGATCAGGTGCGCCGCGACCGGAATCGTCATCACCTGGAAGAACATCGCCAGCAAAATCTTCAACCCCACGCTTTCCGCGCCCAGATGCAGCCACAAGCCCAGCAACATGGCGAAGATGCCCAGGGTGCTGGCTTTGGCCACCGCATGCGAACGGCATAGCACATCCGGCAGCCGCACCGCGCCAATCGCCGCGATCAAAATGAACCCCACGCCGCTCAACAGCATCAGGGCGGTGAAGATTTCTGTGAGCAACGCTCTCATGGCCAGCGAGGCGGGGGCGTGGACGCACATGCGTCTGCCGCGGCCTTGATCCGCCGTTGTTCCCGTGTTCGGTGAAGATGAAACACAAAGGCCACCGTACTGACAAAGCCCAGCAGCGAGAAGATCAAAATCAACTCCAAGTAAACCGCCGTCCGCCACAATACCGAGAGCAATACCACCATCCCTACCGCGCTGGTGGCGATCAGGTCAAACGCCAGAATGCGGTCCAACACCGTCGGTCCGCGCGCCAGCCGGAACAAGCCCAGCAAAATGGCCAGCGTAAGCCCGCCCAGACACAAGATGAGCACAGCCTGAATCATCGGGTGAAACGGAGCATGGGAGTTTTCAGCCGTTCGTCAATCTGCCGGCGGATCGCCTCCGGCGCATCCGCATCCAAGGCGTGGATGACCAGGGTGCGGAAATCATCACTTACGTGGACGGCGGTGGTGCCGGGAGTCAGAGTGATGCAGTAGGAAAGTAACAGGATCTCGCCGGGGCGCAGGCCGCTGACGTCGTAGCGGATGAAATTCGGATGGAGGGATTCCCGGCTTTGAAACAAGACGATGCGCGCCACGCTCAGGTTGGCGATCACGAATTCTCGGGCGAAGATCAACCCAAAGCGCACCAACGCCAGGCAGCGCCGCGGATATGCGACCGCCCCCGGCAACACGGCGTTGAACACTGCCAGCATCGCGAACCCGATGCCGAACCCGATGAAAAAGTCCGCCGTCGCCCGCCGGCTGCTCAAGAGCAACCAGATGACCGCGATTACGAGATTGAGTGCGAGCGCTTTCATGGACTTGCCCCGAACTGGCCAACGGAGCGGAGTATAGATGACACAAAAAACAACTGTCAAACCGCCTGCCAATTCAGTGGCGACAACGCAACCGCGAGTTTCCGCGCCTGATCGCGTTCAGTCGCCATCCAGCGGACGGAAGTCGGGTGGGGCTGGCTTCAGCATTGGGAGTTCGCCGCCCCCTGGAAAACGGAACTTTGGCGGTGAGGATGCGCCGAAGCGTTTGAACCAATCCCGTGAAATTCTGATCAAGTTTTTTCTTGCTCCAATTCACTGGTCCGGTGTAAAAGCGTCGCACACTAACTCATTTATGAAACTTAGAACACTTCTTTCACTGGCCTGTGGAGCGCTTATCGGCATCGCCCACGTCCCGGCTTCGGCGCAGATACTGTTCCAAGATAACTTCGACGTGGATTCCACAGCGAACTGGACTGTGAATGGCGGTCCAAGCGATGAATTCGCTGACTTCTTCTTCGACTACAGCACGGTAGGGATTCCATCGGCACCGAATTCCGGCGGCACAACCCGCGGACTAAAGATGTACGCCAACCACACGGATAACATCTTCGGCGGCTTCAGCGTGTCGCCTACCGGCCAGTCCTTCTCGGGCGATTACGAGTTGCGCTTTGACCTGTGGATCAACTTCAATGGCCCGGCGCCCGCGGGAGGAAATGGCTCCACCCAGCTAACGGGTGCTGGCATTGGCTCCACCGGGACGACGGCCCAGTGGCCGGGGGCCGCCACCAAGGACGGCGTTTGGTTTGCCACCACCGGTGACGGGGGCAGCGCTTCGGATTACCGCGCATACTCAACCGCGGCGCCGACCAGCTATGCGGCCGGGAACGAGGTCTATGCCGCTCCGGGCGGGGCAATCAACAACACGGCTGCCTATTACGCGTCGCTGGGCGAAAACACGCCTCCGGCCGCACAGACGGCCCTGTATCCTCAACAAACAGGTACAAGTGCGGCGGGCGCCCCCGCATTTGCCTGGCACGATGTCTCGATCGTGAAAGCGGGGGATACGATTACGTGGTCCATTGACGGGCTGCTCATTGCGACCATTGATACGACCACAGTGACACTCGCTGGGGAGAACATTCTATTTATGTACTCGGATGTCAACGCAACCAGTTCCACCGATCCAAATGCCATCCATTTGCTTTTTGGGTTGGTTGATAATGTAACGGTGATGGCAGTCCCAGAGCCTTCGGTTTTTGCCTTAGGCATCCTCGGCATTGCGGGGATTTACGTCGCCCGGCGCCGCAAGAAGTAAAGCAAACGATAGATCATTTTGAGCCGCCCTGAGTAGGGCGGCTTTTTTGTTTCTGCCAGTAGTTTGGAGCGGAGGGAGGTCATTCTTCGGCGAGACAGTCAGTGTCAGGAACTCCTCGACGCGAAGCAGGAGTTGCCGCCGGTTCATGCCGGCCAGCTTGCGGTGCAGGCACTCGACGTGGGTATGAACCGTGTGAAGCGAAATGCCAAGGCTTTGTGCGATGCCTACGTCGGAATCGTCATCAAAAATGCCCCTTGCGATCTGTAGTTCGCGCATGGAGAACTTGAAACTGCGGGCGAACTCCTGCCAGGCGTGTTCCGAGAACATGGCCGAACCCATCGGGCGCGTGTGGCCCCGGTGCTTGGGCGGGACCGGACACGTCACGCGACAATTCCGTTCGCATCCGAGGAAAAAACTTCTCCCCAGTGTAACCAAGGCAGTGTGCTCCGCGTAGATAACAGTGGCGGCTAATTGCGATTTCGCAGGGTGCGGGATTTGTGGTTGTCTCGCCGCAAACCTGACATCAATTACATGAACCAGAAGATTCTAATTCTCGGTGTCGGCGTGCTCCTTGGGGCGGCTGCGCTGTATGTTTTAACCGATCGCGCCAAGCAATCCGGAGACATAGCGGCAACGGACTCGGCAGCTTCCACGATGGAGGACACGGTGAGTGGTCCAGCCCGGGATTCGCTACCGCGCCGGGTCGCGCCGCCGAGACTGGAGGAAACAGCAGCGAGGCCGGCCATCATCGCAGCGCCTCCCCCGCCGATCAGCGCCTGGGATCGTCTCGCTCAAAGATACGGAGTGGAGAAAACCACCCTCTCCAGCAAAATCACCTCCAATCTCACCAGCGTTATCAATGATGGAGTTGAACTGGCCAACACGGCGGCACGGAATTCCGGAGCCGCGTCGCTGGCCGAAGCCGCCAGCAAGGAGATGCTGCGCAATGCGTCCGGCCAACTCGGCCTCACCGAGGAGCAACACCAACAGGCGGCGGCCGTGATCCAGTCCGCCGTCAATAAGCGGATGACGGCCATTGAGGACCTCACGCAAGCGATGCGGAGTGAGCCGGAGCAGATCATGGAGATGCTGCTCGCCGGCGATGCCCTTGCCCGAAATCAAATCACGCAGGACGAATACGACCAAATCACCTTTCAAACCCGCAACATGCTTCAGCAAATGACTGGCTATATCACAGGCAGGCCCGTCCAGAACGCCGACTCCCAGTTCCTGCTGGACCCCGAAACCACGGCTCAACTCAATGCCATCCTCACGCCCGACCAGCAGGTCAAACTCGCCGAGATGACCGCCGCCTTTGCCCGGGAGGTTCAGACCCGGCAGGCTTCCGCCGACCGATCCCGCATGCCCTTCCAACCCGGCCAGATCCCCGTCATGGAACTCGAGCGGCTGGATCAGACCGTTGCTTCGGTGAAACAGATGGCGGAAGCCGGGCGATTGATGTTGGAGGCCATGAAAACCATGAAGGACGCCAATCCGGGCGGCGCTCGTCCGTAAAGGGGGCGAAGAATCCCTATCGCGCGGGCGTGCCTTCATCTGGTGCTCGAACAACCTCCTCGTGGCCCTGGTCACGCAATGCCTGATGTATGAGCGCATCTTCAAATCCTTGCGCGGCGTGGCCATCACCGAACCGGACCCGCTGGCGGCGTTTCAAGGCGAACTGGCCGTGTACCACGACGACGTGCAGGATTACTCGACCAACGAACCCACGATGGACGGGACCGCCTCGGCGATTCTGATGTTTGTGCTGTGTGCGGGTGGGCGATAAAGGTGGCCGACTCGCGGAGTCGTCCGGGGTCACGATTGCTCCCTTTTGCTCGTCGCCTTTGGTTCAATGAACACCCACTGTTCCGGGCGGAATTTTGACCTTGGAAGCCGCTCTTATTGCAAGCCCCTGAAATAACAAACAACGTTGTTTCATTTCTTAAGCTGCTTTTGAAACAGTGAAACCATGGTTGTCAGCGTAACTCCAAGACGTCAACGAGTCCCGCTATCTCGTTCACCTTGTGCCTGTGCAGGAAACGCTCGACCTTCAGCATGACAAGCGACTTTTCCGGGGCATCCTTAATCCTGTACTTGAGTTGCGAAAGGAAGAACTCGGCGGCTGCGTTAACCACGCTGGAGTGCGCCCCCCGCGACCTTATCCTCCTCAGCTCCTGCACCATTTTCGGTGCGAATTCAAAGTCAACGGTAGCTCTTCGGAGTTCAGCGGTTGCGGATGACGACTGTTCGATGGACTTGAACGGTTCATCGGATGCTTTCACCGCTGCGAAAAAGCGATAGTAGACGTTCGCCACAGTGTTGGCCAATTCATAAGGAATATCGTCGAGCTTGCCCAAATCGCTGAGCACTGCTTGCCGACAGAGCTCCTGAAGCGTCGTTCGGCTCATAATGGTGAGTTCACGGATGCAGCATCGGCTGGAAGCATCTCGTCGAGCTTCTTGGCAACCAGTTCACTCAATCGCGTGCTATTCACGATGGTTTTGGCGAAGTGCTGGGGTTGAATCTCCTCAACGTCCGCAGTCTTATAGGGCTGCTCGAACTCCTTTATCATCCGCACAAACATCTCTCCGTCTCGGGTGAAGATTAAGGTGTAGATCTTGTCCCACGCCAATGAGTCTTCAGAAGCTAAATGGTACTCTCGCAGGTAATTCATTCAGTTTGTTCGCTTAACCGCGCCCAACCATCGGATTGCGCTTGAGCTGCAGCGCATTTAAGCGCCGAATGTGGGCGGTCTCGTTTGCATTGGCAAGATGCCTACACCCCATGCACAATCGTTCCGCAATCCATTCCAACGTCATCACCGTCTCGCTTCGCAATCGCGCCGCCATGTTTACATTGGCCGCATCGGTTTTGCGTCGCTGCGCCAAATCTCGAAAGTCTTCGTCATTTTTTGCCCGAACACGAGAACATGATTCAAGTTTTTCCCAGTTGCGCGAAGATGTCGCGGTAAAACTCGGGATGGCTTTCCCAGGTTTGCGACGTGATCAAGCGACCATCCACCACGCTTTCCTTGTCCACCCACTTGCCGCCGGCTTGTTCCACTTCCAACCGCACATTGCGATAGCACGTCAGCGTCCGCCCGCGCACCAGGCCCGCCGCTACCAGGATTTGCACACCGTGACAGATGGAGAATATCCATTTGCCCTGCCGATGAAATTCCTTCACCAGCCGGATCACCTTGGGGTCGTGCCGCAGGAACTCCGGCGCGCGCCCGCCAATCAACAGCACCGCCGCATACTCGCGCACCTTCACCTGCGCGAAGGTCAGGTCGCTGGGAATACGGTAACCGGGCCGCTCGACGTAGGTGTTCCAATCCGGTTCGAAGTCGTGAATGACTCCGTGCAGCAGCTTTTTCTTCGTGGCCGCAATGGGCGCGGCGTAGCCCGCCTCGCGGAAACGATGTTGCGCGTAGTAAATCTCCAGCGATTCGCCGGAGTCGTCAGTGATGATGAGAACTTTCTTGGGCATGGTGTGTGTCAATGGGGATCGGTTTGGGGCCGCGCGCCGCACTCTGGAGAAGCCGGCTTAAGCGATATGTTCATCGGCATCGAGGTTATGCCTCCGCACGCGGGCGACAAGTGTTTTCCCGTGGAAGCCTGGGGGGTTTGCGGCGGTAATCAGGTCCTTTGCCGGTCAACCAGAAGTGGAAGCGCCAAGAATCGGAGCGCCGATCACCGATCCGGCGCGTTGGGATGGAGACACGGGCCGGATCGGAGATCGGCGCTCCTTCCCCGTTGCTCGATCAGGGGTTTATGTAGCGAAGGGTTTCACCAAACGCACAGGATCAAAGTGCCACCTTTTGATTGCATTTTGGCCGGACTGCCGCTCGAATGGAGGCACGGACTGCACCGACAACCAAATTCAAACGCACACCAATTATGAGAACACACCAACGGCTCCAGGCTTTGACCCGCGGCGCGGCGGGACTGCTTGCCACCCTGTCCGTGCTCGGCCTGGTTTCCACCGCTCAAGCCGCCGCCGGCTCAGACGGGCTGATCCCGATTTTCAACGGCAAGGACCTCACCGGCTGGAAAGTGCCGGAGCCGAATCCGTTCTGGAAGGTCGCGGACGGCGTGCTCATCGGCGAAAACGACGAGCAACTCAAGGGCAGCATGCTTTGGACGGAGAAGTCCTACGGCGATTTCGTCATCGAATGTGAATCCCGCTGGATCGGGGAAATTGACAGCGGCATCATGCTGCGAAAACCGCAATTGCAATTGCAGTTCGGCGTGTCGCGCAGTCTCAAGCGCGATCTGACCGGCTCGTTTTACACCGGCGGCGCGGAACGCTATCCCGAGGCCGGTCAGGCGAAAAACCTCGAGAAACTGCTCAAGCCAGATGACTGGAACAAGTTTCGATTGGAGGCCAAAGGCGACACCTTCACGGTGTGGATCAACGGCCAGCAGGCGGTGCAGTATGTGAATCCGAAATATCCCGAGCCCGCGCCGATTGGCTTGCAGATTCACGGCGGGCTGAAAATGAAGGTGGAGTTCCGCAACGTTCGGGTGAAGGAACTCAACTAAGCTCAGACCTCGCGGAGTTTCAAATCTCTGGCTCCTTCTCCGTGGTCGCGTCCGCAGCCGACTCACTGGTCGTTTGCTGCATGGCTTCGACCGAAGCGTAGTGAACCCCAAGATTGTGCTGCGCCGTCTTGTCACCCTGGCGCGCGGCGCGGATGAACCAGCGCACCGCCTGTTGCGTGTCCTGCGGCACGCCGCGACCGGTCTGGTAGCACAAGCCCAGGTTGCACTGAGCGGGGGCGACTTCTTGTTCGGCGGCCCGGCGATACCAGTTGGCGGCTTCGGTGAAGTTCTGCGGGACGACCTGGCCCTGTTCGTAGAATACTCCGAGGTTGAATTGGGCCTGCGGTTCACCAGCCTCCGCGGCGGAGTGATACCATTTCACTGCCTCGGCGTAGTTCTGCGGCACTCCTTGGCCGGTTTCGTAGAGCATGCCGAGATTGAATTGTGCCGCTGGATCGCCTTGTTCGGCGGCCTCACGAAACCACTTGGCGGCTTCGCCATATTCCTGCGGCACCCCCTGGCCGGCCAGGAAGCAGAAGCCCAGATAGCACTGGGCCACCGGATCGTTCTGGTCGGCAGCACGGCGAAACCACTTCACCGCCTCCTGATAGTCCTGTTTGGTGCCCTGACCGGTCTGGTAGCAGGCGCCAAGGTACGATTGCGCCTGCGGGTCGCCCGCCACCGCGGCCTTGTGCATTTCTTCAAACGACTGCCATGTCCGGCGATTATTGCTCATGCGATTCGCTGGCGGTGAAACTGTGTTGGCTCGGCCGCCCCTGCGCCGCCGCCCCGATGCATAGAGTAAGGACGCTTCGCTGAATTTCAAGTTGCGTTTCCAGTCCTGCGTGGGCGGCGTCCAAGTCGGATAACAACCAAATCCCCACGGCGCTCCTCTCTTTGCTGCTTGCCGCTCTGCGCCAGCGCCTCAGCGAAATGATGGTCCCCAACCGATGGGCTCGCGGCGGATTCTGTAGTTCGCCGATCGGTTGCCAGCAAGCCCGGCACGCGTGGCCTGTCGGCAATGGACAATGTCTCGAACCTGTACGCAGGCGCGCGCTGATTCAGCATGGACGGAGCAGCAGGAACTTCGGCACGCAGCGAGGGAAGGCTTGCGGGGCTCGCGGCTGAGTGCGGCGATTTGAGCAGGTTGCAGCCAGACACACCGTATCTGGAGTGCGCAGCAAGGGGAGCCCCGCGCAATCTGGGGAATAACTTGCGGGCGCAAACCTAACTGGCACGCGGTTAGCTTTTTCTGCGGCAATGAAATCAGCCAATCCTACCCGAATTAGCAAGCTTGTTGAACGCTACTATAAACCCGTGTTTCGGTTTGCCGCGCAGCTTTGCGGGAATCCCGGTCAGGCAATGGTCTTGACCCAACGCACGTTTCAGCGGGCGTTGCGCCAGAACCGCGGACGGCCGCTCCCAGCCAACACCCGCACCTGGCTGTTCACGCTGCTGTTCCAAGATTATGTTGAAAGTGTTTAAGGTCGGACAGGACGGCGCACGAATGGCCCGGCCAAGTCGCCGAATCATACCACCTGCAGCGGACACGGTGGCAGGGCGTCTATAAAACTCTGCCCGTATTTCTTGGCGAGAATCCGGTTATCCAGTACCACCACAATGCCGGTGTCCGCCCGCGTGCGAATCAAACGGCCCACGCCCTGGCGAAACTTCAAGATCGCCTCCGGCAACGAGAACTCGCTGAACGAATTTCCGCCGCGCGCTTCAATCGCCTCGATGCGCGCCTCGATCAGCGGATGATCCGGCACGGCAAATGGCAGGCGCGTGATGATAACGTTGCTCAATGACTCGCCCGGCACATCCACGCCCTGCCAGAAACTGTCGGTGCCGAATAGCACCGAGTCCACGTCTTCCTTGAACTTCTCCAGCATTGTCGAGCGCGGCGTGCCCGTGCCTTGCACAAAGAGCGCGACCCCGAGCTGATTGAAGAAAGGCTGCATGCGTTCGCCCAGTTCCTGCATGAGTTTGTAGTTCGTGAACAAGACAAACGCCTTGCCGTGAGTCTGTTTGACAAAATGTTCGATCCAATGTTCCAGCGCGTCGGCGTAACCTCGCTCGCGGGGATCGGGCATCTTGCTCACCGCCAACAGCCTCATCTGCCGCATGTAATCGAACGGCGTGCCAACCTGAAGTTGGGTGGCGGATTCCGCGCCGACGCGGCGGGCAAAGTAGGCAAGCGCGTCTTTCCGTGGGATCGGCGTTGCACCGGCCTTCGACTTCTTTGACTCCTCTTTTGGAAATGGAGGCGGGCGCGACGCCGGTCCTACGGTCGCCAGCGTGGCACTGGTCATGATGACGCTCGTTTCGCTCCCGAACAGTCGCCGCCGCAAGAAATCCGCGACATCAACCGGCGCCGCGTTGAGTGCCAGACTCCGTTGCGCCTTGCCGGCACGCTCCACCCAGTACACATGATCCTGCGCCGCCTGGCTGAGGAATTCCGCAACTTCCAATTTCAATTCCCCCAGGCGCCGGTTGCACTCGATCAACTCCTGCCCCATATCCTTGTCATCGCTCAGTTTGACCAGATCGCTCACGGCTTCCCGAAGACGCTGGATGGGGAGGGTGAGGTTGTCTTTGACCAACTCGGCGCGGCGGATGCGCAATTCGGACCACGCACGCTGCTTTGGGCCTGATCCGCGGCTGCGATTCGCGGCAGACGCAACTCGGTCTTGCTCTTGATTCAACTCGTCGCAAGCCGCCTCGACTGCTTCAAAGAACCTGTCGGATTCCTCCAGCAATTGCGCCACCAGTTTTACGGCGCCGCCCTGGCGAAGCGTGGCGAGCAGGCCCTTTTCCGTGCGCGGATTCCACAAGCGGTTCAACGCGTAGCGCACCTGCCCGCTCGACACACTCAAACCAATGTGCCGCGAGGCCACGCTCTCCATTGTGTGCGCCTCGTCGAAAATGACGAAGTCGTTCTTGAACAAGATGCCGCCTGCCGGCTCTTCCTGCAGGCCACCCAGCAACGTGAAAAACAGCGTATGGTTCAACACCAGTACGTCGGCGGAGAGAATCCGGTTGCGGGCGCGTTGAAAGAAACACACCTCGTGATCCTTGCTAAAATCCGATTGAAACCCGCAGATCTTCGGAGAACACAATCCGCGCTCCGAGCAAACCTGCCCCCACACTTTGGGATCGGGTTCGATCTCAAAATCCGACAAACTCCCATCCTTGGTTTCCTTGGACCATTCGTAGATGCGCTGCAACTCTTGCGCCTCAGACGAAGTGAACAGGTTGCCGCTTTGTTGCATGGCTTTTTGCAGCCGCCGCGTGCAGAGATAATTCGCGCGGCCTTTGAGCATGGTGAAGTTGAACTTCACTGGCTTCGGCAAAGCGCCCAGCACGCCCGCGAGCATCGGCAGATCCTTTTCGGTGAGTTGTTCCTGAAGATTGATGGTGTGCGTGGAAACCACGGCTTTCTTCTTGTGCGCCACGGCGAACAAGATCGCCGGCACCAGATACGCGAGCGACTTGCCGACGCCCGTGCCCGCTTCGACCGCAAGGTGCTCCTGGTTTTGCAGCGCCTTTGCCACGGCCACCGCCATCTCCTGCTGCTGCGGACGGAACTCGAAGTTCTTCGCCCGCGACAGAATTCCTGTTGGCGAGAACATTTCTTCCACGTGCGCGATCAAATCCACGCCGGCGGGCTGGGGTTCAACGACGGAGATCATTCTAGTTCCATTACAATTCAGACCCCTGACCTGCTATACGCGCCCACCTTTCAAACGATCTCCCTCGGCCTGCGCACGACCACATCAATCTCCGCCTTGTTCTTTGCAATCATGTTTGTCGGCAGATGGCCGCGCCAATTGACGTTCGGATACATCACTGCGCCACGACCGATGATGCTACCGGGATTCAGCACGGCATTGCAGCCAATGTCGCAGCCGTCGCCCAACAGCGCGCCGAACTTCCGCAGACCGGTGTCGAGCGGCACGCCGTCCACTTCCACCGTGACGTTGCCAGGAAACGCCTTGTGGTTCGACAGCACCACGCCCGCCCCAAGGTGGGCTTTGTGGCCGAGAATGGAATCACCCACATAATTGAAATGCGGCACCTGGCAGCCGTTGAACAACACCGCGTTCTTCAACTCACACGCGTTGCCCACCAGACACCCATCTCCCACGATGACGTGCTCGCGCAGATAGGCGTTATGCCGAATCTGGCAGTTCCTTCCGATAAGGGCCGGCCCTTTGATCATTACGCCGTCCTCGACTACCGTGCCTTCGCCGATGAACACGTCTTTTCCGATGTAGGCGACCCCTTCGCATCGGTTGTGGAGAGCCGGTTGGAGGTTGGCGCTGATGTAATCCTTGATGCGCTTGAGGGCGTCCCACGCGAATTCCACACCGTCGAACAGCGCGGCGTGGTCGGTTTGCTTCAGGTCGAACAAATCGGCGGGTTTGAACATGGCCGGAGGCTATGCCAACGACGGCGGGTCGAAAACTCTTTTTGCGGCCTCCGCGCGCTGCTGTATGCTTGGCCCGCAGATGAAGGAAAAATACATCGCCGCCAAGGAACGCTGGGCGCAGAAGATGGCCGGCAAGCTTCGCCCCGCCGCGCGCTCCGGTGACCGTCTGCCTCCCGGCCAACGTCTGGTCCAGAACTTCCCCGTGTTGGATTTGGGCATCCAGCCGGAAATCCCGCTCGAGAATTGGGAACTTAAGATTCACGGGAGAGTGGAGAATCCGGTCACCCTGAACTGGCAACAGTTCATGGCGCTGCCGCAATTCAAGGACGTGAGCGATTTCCACTGCGTCACGACCTGGAGTCAGTTTGACATGGAATTTGCAGGGGTGGCGTTTTTCACTTTGGCGGAACTCGTCAAACCCAGGCCGGAAGCGACGCATGTGTTCTTCAAGAGTTACGACGGTTACTCGACCAACAATCCGCTCGAGGTTTGCCTGGATGACGATGTGATGATCGCTCATTCATGGAACGGCAAGCCTCTGAGCAAGGAGCACGGCGGGCCGGCGCGCGTGATTATTCCCAAGCGTTACGCGTGGAAAGGCGCGAAATTCATCCGCGAGATTACCTTTCTGGATCGGGACATTCTCGGCTTCTGGGAGGTGCGCGGCTACTCGAACACGGCCGATCCCTGGTCGGAAGACCGGTTTGCGCGGCCGGACTCGCCACCACCCGGATTCCAGAGCGAAACCGCAATTTACTGACCCATGCCGCGCACGATTTATTTCGATTACAACGCCACCACGCCGCTCGACCCAGCCGTGCGGGAAGCCATGTTGCCGTTTCTCGGCGAAGTGTGGGGCAATCCCTCCAGCGTGCATCACGTTGGCCGACAGGCGCGGGTATTGTTGGATGAGGCGCGTGAACGTTGCGCGCATGTTTTGGGCTGCAAGCCAAGCGAAATCATTTTCACCAGTGGCGGTACCGAGTCCAACAACCTGGCCATTTTCGGCACGGCGCGACGCCTGAAATCCAAGGGCCGCCACTTGATCACATCAGCCATCGAGCATCATGCGGTGTTGCATTGCTGTGAATATCTGGTCGAACACGAAGGTTTTGAACTGACGATCCTGCCCGTAAGCCGCGAGGGTTTGATTTCCCCACAGGACCTTGAGAAAGCCATTCGCCCGGACACGATCCTGGTCTCCATCATGCCGGCCAACAATGAAATTGGAACGATTCAACCGGTTGCCGAGTTGGGAGCGTTGTGCCGGAAGCACGGCGTGGTTTTCCATACGGACGCGGTGCAATGGTTTGGCAAGGAGCCGTTCACGGCCATCGAACAGTTCCACGCGGACCTTGTCGCTGTCTGCGCGCACAAGTTTCACGGACCTAAGGGTGCCGGTCTGCTGTATGTGCGCTCGCCTTTGCACCCAAATCCAACCCAGTTCGGCGGTGCACACGAAAATGAACGCCGTGCCGGGACGGAGAATCTGCCAGCCATAATCGGTTTAACGGAGGCTTGTGAGCGTTTTATCCGCGCTCCGGTGTTTAGCCCGGAAATAATGCGTCAGTTCACACAAAGGCTGGCACAGGTGTTACAGGGTGTTGGTGGAGTTGAAATCCTCAGTTCCCAGCAGCGACGGTTGGCCAATACCCTTGCATTCGTGGTGCATAATTCCGACAGCGTAGCCTTGCTGGCAGGGCTGGACCTGGAAGGAATCTGCGCTTCCAGCGGATCCGCATGTTCTGCGGGTTCATTGGAACCGTCCCACGTTGTATCCGCCTTGGGCTATGAGCGCAGGCTGGCCAATGCTCTCGTTCGGCTCTCCGTCGGTCGGGACACGACCTTGGAGGAAGTGGAACACGCAGCCTCCCTCCTGCCTCAAATCATCCGCCGCGCACAACATCCCGAATAATGCACCAATAGCCTGCCAACCAGATGTGAACGATGCCGCCCGCCTGTGAACAACGTGCATAACTCGTCACTTTTTAAGCTGGCATCCCGCGACGCTTTACGGTTCCCTGTGGACGTAAGTCGTTGACGTGACATTGACAGCGGGAATTGTTTGCCTTATTCACACGCCTTAATACGAATAGTCTTTTTTGAAAAAGAACCATCTATAGTAAGCACACATGAACCTCACGATTGCGAAGGACCAACTGCTGAATGGACTTCAAGCGGTGCAGAATGTCGTCAGCACCCGCACGACGCTTCCGATTCTCTCCAATGTCATGATGCGCGCAGAGGGAGAGCGATTGGAGTTTACGGCCACGGACTTGGATGTGACGATTTGCAGTGGCGTGGAGGCCAAAGTGGGCAAGGGGGGGGCTACCACTGTGCCGGTGAAAAAGCTATTTGGCATCGCACGGGAGTTGAACGGCGGGGAAATTGAGTTGGAAGTGGACGACAAGAACCTCTGTAGCCTGCGCTGTGGTCCTTCCTTCTACAAGATCCACGGTCTGAGCGCGGATGAGTTTCCTCCCCTGCCCAAGTTTAAGGACGACAAGAAGGTGACCATTCCGCAATCCACACTGAAGGGCATGATGCGCAAGACTTCGTTTGCCATCTCCACCGATGAAGCGCGCTACGTGTTGAATGGAATTTTCCTTAGTCTCAAGGATCACAAACTCACCATGGTGGCCACTGATGGACGTCGTCTTGCGCTGGTGGATGAGGAGGTGGATGTGCCGGAACAGAGCCAGGGGGAGTTTATCGTTCCCGCCAAGGCGGTGAATGAGTTGAACCGTTTACTTCAGGAAAAGGGTGAAGTTGAGATCAAGTACAGTGAGAATCAGGCCGCCTTCACTTTGAAGGACGAAAAGGGTGCTTCCATCCTGATTATCACCAAGCTGATTGAGGGCAATTACCCCAATTACCGTCAGGTAATCCCATCAGAAACCAAGGAACGTGTTGCCCTGCCACGCGAAGAATTCCTCCACGCGCTCCGCCGCGCCGAAATCATGACCAGTGACAAGGCCAATTCTGTCAAGTTGGCTTTTGGCAACAACAACCTCGCCATCACCGCCAACGCCCCCGAGGTAGGCGAGGCGAAGGAAAGTATTGCCGTCAACTACAAGGGCAAAGAAATCGCCATCGCCTTCAATCCGAAGTACCTGATTGATCCACTCAACGCACTGCCCAACGACGAGGTCTTCATCGAACTAATTGATGAACTCAGCCCCGGCGTGGTGAAGATAAATGGACCGTTTCTTTACGTGGTAATGCCTATGCGGCTGACGTAACCGCTGTGACATCCAGCAAAACAACTCTTCCACGGCGCGGTCGCCTTCATGGGTGACGACTCACAACCCTGAACAAAACTGAACGAAACTTGCGTTCAGCGTCAGGGCTGGCAACTTGGCCGGGTTCATGAGCACACTCACGCAGGATGACATCAAGAACGCGCTCAAGGCCGTCAAATACCCCGGCTATTCGCGCGACATCGTTTCCTTTGGTTTGATCAAAGGAATCAGCGTCGCCAACGGGGCGGTCAGTGTTTCACTGGAGTTGACCTCTGCCAACGCCAACGCGGCGCAACAAATAAAGACCGAAAGCGAGCAAGCCTTGAAAGCCTTGCCCGGAGTGCAGCACACCTATGTAGAGGTCAAGCAACCCGCTACCGGTACGGGTGCGGCAGCGAGTGGCACCCCGAGTCCCTGGGCCAACCAAAACCGAGTGCCCGGCATCAAACGCATCATCGCCGTGGCCAGCGGCAAGGGCGGGGTGGGCAAGTCCACGGTTTCGGTCAATCTCGCTTGCGGCCTCAAACACCTTGGAGCACAGGTGGGTTTGCTGGATTGCGACATCTACGGCCCCAGTATCCCGCTGATGATGGGCATCAAGGAACGGCCCGGCTTGAGCGCGGATGAAAAAATGATTCCTCCGGCGAGTCACGGCGTGAAGCTGATGAGCATGGGCTTCCTGCTCGACGGCGACCAACCCGTGATCTGGCGTGGACCGATGATCCAGCGCACCATTCAGCAATTCATTGGCGTGGTGGATTGGGGCGAACTGGATTTTCTGCTGGTGGACCTGCCGCCGGGCACGGGCGACGCCCAGCTGTCGCTTTGTCAGACCGTCCCGCTGGATGGCGGGGTGATTGTAACCACGCCGCAAGAGGCCTCGCTTGGAGTCGTCCGCAAAGGCATCGCGATGTTTGAGAAAGTCAATGTCCCCATTCTCGGCATCGTGGAGAACATGAGTTACTTCACCGCGCCAAGCGGTGAACGCATCGAAATCTTCGGTCACGGCGGCGGGCGCGCGGAGGCGGAGCGACAAAAGACCACCTTCTTGGGCGAGGTGCCAATCTTCAGCGAAATCCGGGAGGGCGGCGACCGGGGCGTGCCGGTGGTGGTATCGGCGCCCGACCAAGCGGCGGGCCAGGCATTTCTGCGGGTGGCGGAGGCGGTCCGGCAGAAGCTGGGATGACTTGCAGGAGCAGGCCGCTCCTGGACCAGATTTCCCCCAAGCGGTCACTACGGACGGAGAGTCGGGTGTTTACCTGATGAAGAATAGGGTTGTCATCCGGGCGGGTGCGGGCGTAGCTTGCCTTGAGAATCGAATTTGGACTTTCGGCTTATGTCGGATGAGAACAAAGACCTTCCGAACGGTGACGGAGTGCTGAAGAACTCTTCGCTCTACCGTGAGTTTCAGGCGGAACGCGATGAAATCCTCAGGCACAAGTGGATTGAATCGGAGAAAGCCGGCCACGACATCGGCTTTGAGCGGGCCTTGACGGACTGGATTGTCCGGCATCGCTCCAAGTGGCGCAAAGCCCGCCAAACCGCAAACCAGTAGTTATTTGCCCTGAACGCTCCTTTAAGGCGGCCCAGTGAGGTCGCCAAGGCGGCAACATGAAAACCAACCACTCAATGGCGAACCGGTCGCGGCGACCGGTTCGCATTTTTTATGTCTGAGTCCAGTGTCATCCTGAACCACAGCGCCATCCAGCGCGCCCTGACGCGGATCGCCCACGAAATCGCCGAGCGCAATGACGCGGCCGCCGAGGTGGTATTGATCGGCATTCAGGAGGGTGGCGTGCCCCTGGCTGAACGGCTGGCCGGCATCCTTGGCAACATCTGGAATCAACCCGTGCCCGTCGGGCAACTCGATGTCGGCATGCATCGCGATGACCTCGACCAGCGCATCGCGCCCAAGATACACCCGACGCTCATTCCCTTCGACGTGACCGGACGCACGGTGGTGCTGGTGGACGACGTGTTGTTCAAAGGCCGCACCATTCGCGCGGCGATGGATGCATTGAACGATTTTGGCCGGCCCACGCGCATTCAACTGGCGGTGCTCATAGACCGCGGCCACCGCGAACTGCCCATCAAGGCGGATTTCGTCGGCAAGAATGTGCCCACGTCCCACACCGAGAATGTGCGCGTGCGGTTGAGCGAGGGTGGGATGGAGGACGAAGTCGTGCTGGAGAAACGACCATGAGCTGGCATCGCAAACACCTGCTGGACATCGAATCGCTCTCGGCGGAGGAAATTCTCACCGTGCTCGACACCGCCAAGGCCTTCAAGGCTGTGGGCGAGCGCGCCATCAAAAAAGTCCCGGCCCTCCGTGGCCGGACGGTCGTCAACCTGTTCGTCGAGCCTTCCACCCGCACGCGCATCAGTTTTGAACTCTCCGAACAACGCCTCTCCGCCGACATCATCAACTTCACCGCCGAGGCGTCCTCGTTGAAGAAAGGTGAGACCCTTAAGGATACCGCCAAGAACCTGGAGGCGCTCAATGCCGACTTCATTGTCATCCGGCACAGCGCCGCGGGTGCGCCGCATTTTCTCGCCCGCGTGCTCAACGCCCACGTCATCAACGCTGGCGACGGCGCGCATGAGCATCCCACGCAGGCCTTGCTCGACGTCTTCACCATCCGTGAACGCAAAGGAAATATCGAAGGACTGAACGTCACGATTCTCGGGGACATCCTGTTCAGCCGCGTGGCGCGGTCGGACGTGTGGGCGCTCACAAAACTGGGCGCCAAGGTGACCCTGTGCGGACCGGCCACGCTGGTTCCAAAGACCTTCGAGCAAATGGGTTGCCGCGTCACGCATAACGTGGACGAAGCCATCCGCGACGCCGACATCATCAACCTTCTGCGCATCCAGCACGAACGTCAGCGCAAGACGATGTTCCCGAGCCTGAACGAATACGTGACCCTCTTTGGCCTGAACAAAACTCGGCTCGCGAAGACCAAACCCGATGCTCTCATCATGCACCCCGGCCCGATCAACCGTGGCGTGGAAATTGACAGCGACATCGCCGACAGCGACCGCTCGCTGATTCTGGAGCAGGTGACCAACGGCATTGCCGTCCGCATGGCGGTGCTGTTCCTCGTCAACGGCGGCAAAGGCCCGCAGGAGATTGCGGCCACGTAGGACAGTCCGTCCCGGCTGTCTCTCGCTTCTGAATTTAACCGAAGCAAACCAGACGAACGAAGGTTGATGGGTTTTTCTTATTCATCATTCATGTTGCCCGGGAATACATACACTGCTCACTCCGAAACCCCCGTTCGCTGCCGGGCGATACGAGCCCTCCGGATAATCTCCGGGTCGGAAACCGGCTTCCATTGATCGTCATCAACGAAATAACCGATGTTAACGCCCGGGCGGACGTCATCCGAGATCATTCTCGCAGGCGCCACGATTCGACCTGCCATGTCTTTTGCGGAGAAACTGATCCTGGTCACGGTCAATTCGGATTGCGACACAGCGCGCAGATCATTCGGGTCTTTCCGTTCCCAATTGGGGAGAAAGCGCTGGCAAATTGCCCGAACGGGAAACCTGACGCCGTGAAGGTTCGTTGTTTCGATGACCCGGTATTGCATCTCGTTGTACCCATTTTCAAATGGCGGCGGATACCGCATAATCTCGCCCTTGTCCTCCACACCGCTTTTGAAGACGTTCAATTCGATGCTGAACCCGTTATTCGCAATCACTAACTCCGAAAGGAACGTATTCTCGGGGGCGAGATAGGAGGCTTGATAGAAACCCTCATTCTGAGGCGCGTTGAAGACGTTCGGAAGGCAGTCCGGCAGGCTGATGAACCGCCGCATTCGTTTGCTGTCAATCAATGGCAGCTCGGGATGCGGACAAAGGGCCAGCCAGGGCACCAACAATTCTGTCTTTCCGGGCGGCGGGAATGCACTCGGGCAGGCACTGGCGACTGTCGTCAGGCCCTTGTTCGTGCTGCCCTCGGTAATGATGTAGGAACGGGTTCCGTCCGGAATCTTCATGGAGTTGACCAAGACTGGACTTACTAGATTCAAGGATGTGAACCTGGCTTCAACCTGCCACCACCCATTGCTGTAAAGAAAAACCACACTCGCATCCGTCCGGTAATTGAGGTTCGTGTCGGTTCTGAATCCCTGAGTCAAAAGCCGTCCCTCGGCGACAAACGGAGGGATGGCAGTCTGTGCCGAAGCAACGGTTGGCAATCGAAGGCAGCAGCCGAGAGCCACGACCCTCAACCATGCCTGCCAGAATTCCCACCTAACTGGCCTTCTTTTCATTTCTCTCCAGCTTTCAAAAGTTCTTCTGGAATCTCCGGTTTCGATCCGGGGCCGATGGCCGTCACCCTTCCCTTTGCCGTAAAGTCCAATTTCCACAGATTCGTCCCCGTGGGAAGATACTGAACGCAATAAAACTCCAACGGAAAACTCCAGCCCAGCACATTCGTCGAGCGGTGGACCTGGTATTGGAAGATCGGTTGATTGTTCGTCGCGATGAGGTCCAGGCTTCTTGGCAGACCCAAGCCATCGTTAAAGACCGTGGTTCGGTCCGTCCATCCGGAGTAAATGAGATTGGAATACTTCCAAAACGGCCCCGGCGGGTAAATCTGACGGTCTTCGCGCTGGAGAAACGGCCCTGAACAAAACGCCAGCCAGCTAAAACTGCCCGCGCCCATGATGTCCGCCACCCTCACCGGCCGGCCGGGATTGCCGTCGTTCGATGGATGCCACTCTGTGAAACGCTCACCCACCCGAGGTCGGTTCGGCAGTTCTTTGGTGATTTCTGTGTGCTCAATAATGTTCGTGCCGGTGAACCAATACGTCGTGAGCGCGTTCTCCGAAGTGAACTCCAGCAGCCATTCATTGGTGCCGACGACGCATCGCACCGGATGATTTGTCGTAAAAATGCTGGGTGGCGGGTTGTTTCTGGAAGGCAGACCCTTGCCGTTGTTCAGGCGGTCACGGAAGAGCCAACCATCCCAACCATCGAAGGCGATTTCAACGGTGAGTTCCACAAACTGTGCTGCCTGTGAAACAGGAGAAAGAAGAAGTGGGAACAACAAAGACAGAAGTTGAACCGTCGAGAAAGGGCGGTTTCGGTTGCACAGTCTTTTCATGCGACGCAGGGTGATTGGTTGACGAACTGTAAACCGCCGATTGGCGATCTCAACAGTTTTGGCAATGTTTCCACTCGCATGTTCATGCTGTGAAACCGTCATGGGCGTTTGACCCGAGCCAACCGTTCTGCGAGTTTTTCTTGGAGGACTGGATCATTCATTGGTGCGGCGAAACTGTTGGTAGTGGTGTACTCAATCGCACGCTCGTAATGGCTCAGCACGCCGGCATCACGAAAGCGATAGTCCCAAATGGTCTGATTCGCTGCGCCTGGCACAATGACGCTTGCTGGCTTTGTTGAGGCGATAATGGATGTTACCCTTCCCCTGCCACCCATTCGCGGTACCAAGGCGCCATGTTCAAAGTCATTTCGAACCCAGTCGAAAGTCATCGGTATATTCCATCCTAAGAAGTTTGTTGACCTGGTGACGGCATAATGGAACCGAAGAGTGCCTTCTGGGAAATTCCATTTGAAGCCTGTGGACCCACGTTTCCATAATTCTACGTCTGGGTTGCCTTGAAAGACGCCGTTTGTGACCGAAGCAGAAAAGAGTGAGTCGGAGGCGAACAGATCCACAGTTTGTGGCAGTCCCAAGTCGTCCTGGAAAGTCAGTGTCCTGTCAGAATAGGCGAGGCTGTCAGGGGAGGCGAGGGCGCCAAAGATCATCGTCGGCACCGGCAACGGGATCAGTCGTCCCTCGCGTTTCAGATAGTTCCCGGAACAGAACGCCAACCAGGGCATGTTATGCATCGTCGCACCCAGTGGGCATCCGATGTAAGACGGACGTGAAGAGACGCTCACTCGGGAATTCCCCGACGCGAAGATATCGTTGGAATAGATGTTGGTCCCATCGAAGTATAGCTGTGTCTTCATCCCCTTCCAAAAGCTTAAATCCATGCGCCACTCATTCGTTCCAGTGGTGCAAACCACTGAGAAGGCCAGGTTCGTCAAGTTCACGGGATGTTGGAGGTCCCCGGAGGGAAACTCGAATTGCTCGAATTCGGCAGTGATGGCCACGAAACGTTGGGTCGGTGCATTTCCCATGCTCGGCGCGACCGATCGCGAGCTCGCCGTTTGTTCCGCAGCTTGAAGCGACAGACCGAGAAACAGTATGGCCACGGTGAGCTGTCGGGTGGTGGATGCTTTGAGATTTCGGAGTTGATGACAGAATGCCTTCATCTGGGTCGGGTGATAACTGCATGGAGGTTAGTTGAGCCGTTCATTGTGTCAATCCATCACCGCCTGCGGTTCATCTGTCCCATCTTCTTGGCAAATCTTTCTTGAAGCGCGGGGTCGTTCGTCGGCGACGCGAAAGCATTGGTGGTTACGTAGATAAGAGCATTGACCTTGCTCGTTGCATCCCGGAAACGCCAATCCACGATGGTCTGCTGCATGGTCGGCACAAACAGATTTCCCGGTTTGGTTGACTCGCGGATGGACTTCACTCTACCGATGCCACGACAGAACCAATCGCCATTTTGCTCATATTTCCGGCCTTCTTGGAAAAACTCGAACTTTGTTGGGAAGATCCAACCGAAGAAGTTTGTCCAATCGGTCGCAGCGTAGTGGAAGGTAAGCACGCCCTCCTCAAGTTCTGCCACGATTTTCTTCTTCCACGCCGCGTATCGGGTCCCGAAGAAGGCTTCCTCTTCGAACACATCTTCAGAAGCTTCAAGCAGCGCTTTAGAGGTGAAGAGATCTATCGTTCGCGGGAGTCCGAGCGCGTCGTTGAAAGTCTCGGTCTGGTCGGTGTACGCGAAACGATCGCGCGTGTGGCGGAGGATTGCGGCAGGAAGAGGAATAAGCCGTCCTTCGCGCTTTAAGTATGTTCCCGAACAAAACGCGAGCCAGGGAATATTTACTGCGATGTCGCCCAGCGGATGACCGTCGAGTGACGGCCAGATGTGTATCCCGAGATTGGTCTTTGCCTGCTCGTATGGCACAGTCCAGGCAAGCTGGTCTCTCATCGCCCCCGTTTCCGCTTCGGCTGTTCGAATGCTCTGATAAACGCTGCCGCCGTCGAAATGCCACTTCGTTTCGCCACCCCCCGTGAAATCATGGTGGATCCACCACTCGTTGGTTCCTGTGATGCATACGAAAGAAAACTTCCGGAAAGACTTTCCGGTTACGATGTGGCCAGTCTCGCTCCCGGGATGGGAGGTGAATTCAACATCCCCGGAGATTTCGACATACCGTTGCGGATCGGCTTCCACAACCTGCTCGGGTAACAGAGCCACGCCCGCAAGTCGTCTTGCGATTTCACGACGCGTCACGCCCTCAACGACGGTTTCACCGGCGCTCACTTCAGCCTGCGAATCTGCCCCATTGCCTCCGTGCTTGCCAAACCACAGCCAGGTTATGGACAAGGCGGCCACAGTGAGAGTTGCCGCCACCTTTTGTACTCGCGTCAGACTCATGAACAACGCAAACAACGCGAGCAGACCCGCGAATGTCGGTGCAGGGGTTCGCAATGCAGCCCTCGTCACACTTGCTGTCGTGCCGGCTGGCGTGGACGCCGCTGTATGTTGCAGTGCCGCCATCGCCGCTGCCACCGTCGCGGTCCTGAATCCACGGCGTTGGATGAAATCCGATAGCTTCTGCAACGCACTCCGCACGCGCTTTTGCGCCGCATCTTCACCCACGCCGAGCGACGCGCCCACGTCGCGCAAGGACTGGCTCTCATAGAAGCGCAGCAGCAGCGCCGTGCGGTCTTTTTCGCGGAGGGACAGCAACGCTTCGTCCAGCAAGGGCACGAGCGCGTTGAACGCGGGTTGGTCGTCCGGGGTTTTCATGGTCGTGCCAAGTTCGGCGGCGGTTTGTTCGCGTCGTCGTCGTCGCAGTTCGCCACGCAGCCAGGACTTGGATTCGAGCAACGCCGTCTTGTGCAGCCAGGCGGGGAGGGAATCATCGGGCGCGAACTGCCAGGCCTTGCGCGCCAGCACGGTGAAGACGTTCTGCGCCACTTCCTGTGCGGCGTGCGGCTCCGTCAGCTTGCGCAGTGCCGTGGCAATGACGAGATCGAGATGGCGGCGCACCACGTCGGCGAAGGCCGTCTGTTCGCCGTGGCGGGCGAAGCGTTGCAGCAACTCGAAATCGGTTCGGCGCTCGTTCATTTCACCCATAGGCTGCCGCCGAACCCACAAATCCGAAAACAATTTTTACGGTAGAGGAATCATCGGCGAAGGAGTAATTCTGCTTCCATTCCTCCGCCGTTCCTTCCCTTGCCTTGCGGTAACGAGCCGTAGATGAAATCTGCGCGGCCGTTCGGGGGGCAGCTTCCGGGCAACGTAGCCCCTCCGTGATTCGGGGAGCAAGGATTGAGGTAACTCCCGGCTTACCGCGAAACCGGCAGGGTCGCGTCAATCCGTTCCGCAGCCAGCTTCATCTCCAGGATTCGCCCAAAGCGCTGCGCTTCCTCATAAGAGCGGCGCGCGTCGAAGAACGCACGATACGGCACCAGCCTTGAATCGTAAGCCGCCGGCGGATCGTTCAGTGTTGCGATTTCATCCGGGACGCCCAGCGAAACTCGTAGCGCGTCCAGTTGATCAAGGGCGGATTTCAGCTTGTGTTGCTGCTCTTCGTACCGCTCCTTCAAGATGACAAAATTAGCCTCCGCGCGCAGTCGGCGTTGCTCGGGTGACTCAGCGGGGATCACTGGTAGTTGGCCCTGAACCATGTCCAACGCGTTGGACTGCTGATGCAGCATTGCCAGAATCCGATTCAGGGGTTCATTGACGGCGTCTGTTGCGGTTGCCGGCGGAGGGGCAACGGAGGAACGAAGCTCCTGCTCCGCAAGCCTCAGCCGCAGATCCGCCAGAAGTTGGTTTTGCGATTCGATTTGCCCTCGCAACTCGTTCAGTGTGTTCCGTGACTCTTCGAAAGCTTCCCGATCCTGTGTGCGGCCTCGCCAGTGGACGGCGGCCATGAGAACCAGCGCGGCGGCCAGCAGGACAAATGTTGCTCGTGAGAAGTTCATGATGGGCCTTTCTATGACGAATAGACCCGTCGCCGCGCGCCGCGTTCAAGGTCTGAATCGCCGCCTGTCACCCAAACATCATCCGGCAAATGATGACCGAGGCGATGATGCCCACGCCGTCGGCAATCAAACCCGCCGGGACCGCGTGGCGCGTGCGTTTCACACCAACCGCGCCGAAATAAACTGCGATCACGTAAAACGTCGTTTCCGTGCTGCCAAAAATCGTGCCCGCCGTGCGCGCGATCAGACTGTCCGGGCCGAACTCCTTCACCAGATCGGTGAACAAGCCCAGCGTGCCGCTGCCGCTGAGGGGGCGGACCAGGCACATCGGCACGATCTCCGTGGGGAAGCCCACCCAATCCAGCGCCGGCTTCAGCCAGGCGGTCAGCATCTCGATGCCGCCCGCCGCGCGAAACATCCCGATGGCCACCAGAATCGCCACCAGATACGGCATGATCATCACCGACACCTGGAAACCCTCCTTCGCCCCTTCCACGAACTCCTCATACACCTTGATCTTCCGCAACGACGCGTAGAGCGGGAAGAACGAGAGCAGGAAGGGAATCGAGAGCAGTGAAATCGTATTCACGGCCCGGCTGAACAGATTCTGGCCTGCGTGATTCGCCGGTGCCGCGTGACCGAACAATTCCGGGAAACCGAAACGCAAGAACGCCCACGCGAAGAAGCCGAAGAACGCCGCGAGCACAACGCCGCCAATCCAATCAAGCGGTGCGATGTCGGTGGGGCGCGTCACTCCGTGCGCGCCGACGTCGTTCTGGGCATCGGCGGGCAGAGGACTGCCCGCCCTGCCCACCTCGGGTTTAGTCAGCGGTGGCAGCCGGTAGCCCGGCAGTTTCTCCAGCAGTTTCACCGAGGTGATGCCGGCGATGGTTGAGAAAACCGTCGCCAGAAAAGCCGTGCCGATAATGGCCGAGGGATTGACCGAACCCGCCACCGCCATCACCCCGACTGCCGTGGCCGGGACCAGTTGGATGGAACTGGTGTTGATGGCCAGGAACGTACACATGGCATTCGTCGCCACACCAGGCCGGGGATTGAGCGTTTCCAAATCCTTCATCGCGCGAATGCCCAGTGGGGTGGCGGCATTGGCCAGGCCGAGCATGTTGGCCGCCATGTTCATCAGCATCGCACCCATCGCGGGATGCTCCGCGGGCACGTCGGGAAAGAGCCGGCGCATCACGGGTCGCAACGCGCGGGCGAGGAGTTGGATCAAGCCCGCCTTTTCCGCCAGCCGCATCACGCCCAGCCACAGCGCCATGATGCCCGCCAGCGGCAGCGCCAGCTTCATCACGGCAAATTCCGCGCGGTCGAACGCCTCCTTCGACACGGCCTCCAGCGCGCCGTTGTAACCGCCGATCAACACGGCGGCGACAATCAACCCAAGCCAGATGTAGTTGAGCATCGCCGCGAGTTTACGAGATCAAACATCAAAATCCAGAACCCAAACACCAAATAAATTCCAACCTTCAAACCCCAAACCACGCCTCTGAACGACCTTCGAAATTGTCAGTTGATGGTTTCTTGGTGTTCGGTGTTTGGTTTTTGGCTCTTGGGCGTCGTCACGGTTTGTCCGGCACTTCGATCACGTCGCCGTCGCGTAACCAGAGGTCCAGGCCTGGTGCGCTTTCGCGCCTGGCATTCACGAGAAATTCTGTCACCTTGCCCGTGACCGCGTCGGTTCGGGAGACTTTCACGCGTGAGAGATCGGATGAAGACAAGAGCAGCGCCTTGACCTCCGGTAGTTCCAACGCGCGCTTGGGGGTGGATTCCCAGAAGATCGGAGCCAGGCGGATTTCTCGTGACTCGGTGCGCACCACCACGCGAACGCTCTTTTTCAGGCAGTCCGACATGGCCGCAGTATGCCTACCTGTCAGCCCGTGTCTCACTTCCGTCAACGCATACTCGTGCAAGGGCAATCCGGCTAATTATCCAGCGCGTCGTAATGACGGAAGAGATCGAGCTGAATCTCTTCCGTTGCCAGTTTCTCATACAGGACTTGTCCAAACCGGCGCACGCCATCGCGCGTGCTCTTGGCCTCGAAGTAGGCTCGGTACTGAACAAGGCGCGGATCGTCCATTGCCTTGTCAGCATCCATGACGGCGATGTCATCTGGAACGCGCAGTTCAACTCGCAGGCTCTCCATGTGGTCAGTCGCTGCGTCTATCTTCTCTTGCTGCGCTGTCCTCGCCGCCTCAATCTGCCTGCGCACCTGTTCGGGAGTTTTCGTCGGCCATCGCAATTTGAACAAGGCCTGCTGGAGGCGGCGAATCTCTTTTACCTTTTCCTCGTCGTCGGTGGAGGTTTGGATGGTTTCGCTTGAGGCGGGCGGGGGAGAAGCGGCACTCGAGTATTTCTCAAGTTCCCCGAGCACAGCCTTGGCGGTGTTCAGCTTCACTTCCAGTGCGCGAACCGTTCCAGAGACTTGCGCTTGGATTTGTTTCTCCAGCCACTGCGCTTGCGCGGTTACGCGAGCGATTTCAGGATGTTCCGGCGCGAAATCCTTCTCCAAACCTACGCGGGTCTGTTCCGCTGCCGCCAGTTGCTTCATCAGGTCGGTCAGCGTGGGATTGGGATAGTTGTGCGGCACGGTGAGTCGCAGCTCCTCGGCGGACAATGACTTCAGTTGCTCCAGTTCCGCTGCCAGCGACGCGACTTCGGCGCGGGCCGCAATGAGTTGCGCCGAAGGTTCGGATGCTACCGCGGCGGTTGATATTGAGCGACCGCGCCCGATGCCCGCCAGATTCTGCCGGCTCAATGTAGCGAGCGTTTCCTGATCCGAAAACTCGCGCACGATGCGTTCGTATTGGGCGACGGCATCGTTCGTCTTGCCCTGCGTGCGATACACTTCGCCCAAACGGAAGATGGCGGTGGCGGCCAGTTTGCGATCCTTGTCGAATTGCGCGCTTACGGCCTGATACGCCTGCGCTGCCGCGTCGAGATTGTGATTGGCTTCCTCCTCGAACAGTCCCTTTTGCAGCGCGGACGTGAGATCGTTGGTCGCCGCCGTGAGAAGTAGCGGCATGAGAATCAACGCCAGGACGCCGAGACGCCAAGACGCCTGGGCAGAGAGGCATTCTCTTTGCGCGTTCGCACCTTTGCGTTTTGGCGATAAGAATGAGGCCACGCTTGCTTGAGTCCACCCACGCTCAGTTTTCATGTTTGCATCATCGCTCGTTCACGAGTTTGGAGTTGTCACACTTTTGCAAAATTCGCCACGAAGAGGCGCAATAGGCGCAAAAGGAAAATTCCCCGGGAAGTGAACCGATCTCCGAATGTGAACTGCCGCGTCACGTCGGTTTCCTTTTGGTGCATTTTGCTCCTCTTGGTGGCCGTCACTGCGGCAGTTCCATTTTGTAGCCTACGCCATGCACGGTCTTGATCCAGCGCGGGACGTCGGGATTCTTCTCCAGCTTCGCGCGCAGGCCGGCGATGTGATTGTCCACCGTGCGCGTCGTGGGGAACGCCGCGTAGCCCCACACGACATCCAGAAATTTCTCTCGTGACACCGGTTCGCCTTCGGCCTCGGCCATCAGTCGCAACATGGCAAATTCCTTGGCCGTGAGATGGATTTGTTTCCGACCGCGCACCGCAGTTTGCCGGGCCAGATCAATGTCCACGTCGCCCAGCTTGAGTTTGCGCGGCGCGTGGCCCTGTTTACGCGTGCGACGCAACAATGCTCGCACGCGGGCCAGCAGCTCCTCGGTGCTGAACGGTTTCACGAGGTAATCGTCCGCGCCCGCGTCCAGGCCGGTGACGCGATCCTCGATCTGCCCCTTCGCGGTGAGCATCAGCACGGGCACGGGATTCCCCAACCGCCGCAACTCGGCGCAAACGGCAAAGCCATCGAGCTTGGGCATCATGATGTCGAGCAGGATGAGGTCGGGCTTTTCGTCCAGCGCCTTCCGCAGGCCGATGTCGCCATCGGCGGCGGTGAGCGGACGGTAGCCTTCACCTTCGAGCACGTCGGCCAACGCCGTGCGCATCGGCGTTTCGTCCTCGATGATCAGGATGCGTGACATGGTAGGAAAATGACGAATGACGAAGCTCGAATGACGATAGAATGACGAAGCCCGAAGCCCCAAACGAAGTTTTTGGGCACGGCATAACAGCCGTCACTCGGAATTCGGATTTCCTTCGAGGCGCTTTCAAAAGTGTAGCAGCGAACATGAGTTCGCTCTGACTTCCTGAGTATTTGAGCCGACTCACGTCGGCTGCTACAGGGTTCTGAAAGAAGCTCCTTCGTCATTCGGTTTTCGTCATTCGTCATTGGGTTGTGGGGTCAATGGCAGTTCAATCACGAACCGGCTGCCCTTGCCGGGTTGACTCTCGACCCGCACGCGGCCACCGTGCGCCTCAACGATGTGTTTCACAATGCTTAAACCGATGCCCACGCCCTGGGTTTCGCGCCGCAGTTCGGAGCCAAGCCGGTAAAATCGTTCAAAAATCTTCGCGTGTTCAGCCGCCGGGATACCCGGGCCGTGGTCGGTGACGGAGAGGTTGAGCGTCGAAGGTTGAGGGTTGAGGGGCGCGGCGGCATTTCGGATTTCGGATTTCGGATTTCGGATTCCCAACTCCACCGTCACCGTCTCGCCCTTGGGGGAATGCTTGACGGCGTTGTCAATCAAATTGACGAGCGCCTGTTGCATGGCGCGACCGTCCATGTTCAGTTCACAGGGAACCGCAGAGTCAGGGGAATGATCGTCAGCGGAATGGGGAACAGAGAATTCCTCATCCGCGTGCTCATTCCCCTGACAAACATTCCCCTGACGAATCGGGTTCAACTCCAACCTCACGCCGCGTTCCACGGCGTACGGCTCCATGAGTTTCACCGTCTGTTCCACCAACGCGCTGAGATTCGTCGGTTCGAATTGGTATTGCTTCCGCCCCTGCTCGATGCGCGAGAAGTCCAGCACGTTCTCGATGAGCGCGGCGAGTCGCCGACATTCCTGCCCGATGAAACGGAAGTATTCGTGTTGCTTGGCTGGCTCGGAAATCTTCCCGCGCTCCAGGCTTTCCGCCAGCAAGCGCACGGACGCGATGGGGGCGCGCAATTCGTGCGAGACGCTGGAAACGAAATTGGATTTCATTTCGGCGAGTTGGTGCTGACGCAGAAACGCCCGTCGCGCGGCCAGCAGCCCGATGAACGCGGCAACGGTCGAAAATCCGATCAGCAGTCCGAACCAGAACGTGCGCGTGCGCTGCCGCTCGAAGAGCGCGGTTGGACTGGTCAGATAGACCCTGACCGCCAAGATTTGCCCGCCTGCTTCCAACTTCGCAGCCGACGCCAGGGTGCGGGTCGCGATCTCGAATGTGCCGCCCGTCAGGTCAGTTTGGTACTCCTTTTCCACGTGGCCAGTCTTTCCGCCGCGATGCCGATAGTGCCAGAGCCGGAGATCGCTGTCGGGAAGGGTCAGCTTCTGCCCACCCAGTTCAACGCCGACGCCGAAGAAATCGGGAATGAGTTTCGCGCCGCTCAGGAGCCGGCTTAAGGCCGAGTGGACGTGCTGTTCACTCAGGCAAAGGAATGAATACCCGGGTTTGCTCCCGTCGGATCGCACGGCCAGCCAATTGCGGTCGTGAATGTTGAAATGCGTTGGAGTCGCATCGGCGGAAGAAGCTGGCAAATCCCGGCGCCACCCTTCCGGCAGGGTGAACCAAAACAGGCGCGGGAATTGCCTGCCCCTTGTCGTGTTGGTGAAGGGCAGGGATGAAATCCGGCTGGTTTGTTGATCGCCAACCAGGTGCGGTTTGGCCGCCGCATAGAAATCGCGCAGACACTCGTGCATCTCCCAAAGCGCAAGGTGTCTTTGTCTCCACATCGTTGCGGGTTCCGCTTCTTGATCCGGCGGGGTGCGCAGGAACAATGGCGTCAGCGGACTCGGATGGAAGACGACATTGGAGTAGAACGACTCCGCCGACACGAGATTCGTCAGCGACAAGTCGTTCGTCGTGGTTGCTGCCAGTTCGAGCAATTTCCATTGCGCCAATGGTTGTAGTGGGAGGCCGCTTTCACCGACTGCACCAGGAGAGGTTCGCGCGACCAAGCCCAACGCCTCCGCCGCTTCCGCAAGTTTCTGCTGTTGGAGCAACAACAGGCCGAGACGATGATGCGCAGCGGCGGCGAACCGTTCCGGCGGGTCGGTCCTGATAAAATCACGCCAAACTTGTTCAGCGGAAGCGAGGTTGTATTCGTTGTCGCTCGTGCTTTGCGCCGCGAGCCAGAGTTGTGTGCCGTTTGAATCAAGTTCGGCCAGATCGAAGGGGCGAGGGATGGGAATGGACGGGTGAGGTGGCGGAAAGAGCAGTTCACCCACCGCGTCAATGGTGAAGTGCAACCGGCCAGACAGGTTGGTCACGGCCAGTTCGGTCCAGATGCTTTCCAGGAGATCGTCCGCAACCGCCTGCGCGCGTTCGGCGGCTTCGCGTTCGGCCAGCCGCCGGTCCTGGCGCAGCGAGAGGAAACCCACGGCGGCCAGCACCGCCACCGGCAGGACTATCAGCAAGCCCTGCCAGAGGAAGGTCGGTTTGCGTGGTGGAGTCGGTGCAGCCATGTGCGCTTCCATTTGTGACTGAGGCTAGGCCGACGGCAAGCGCGAGTTGTCACGATTATGCAAAGTCACGCTGATTATTTTGACCCCATTGTTCTGACCTGCCCCAAGAGTGACCAGGGAAAGGGAGGCGTTCAAAATGATGGGAGCAGAATGATACGGCAGGGGCAGGCGCCGGGCGCGGCGACAAGCGAAAGGCTACCACAAGCGAAACCGGAGTTGCGCTGCCCTTATTTAGAATGATTCCAATTATTGACTCCGCCCGTCCAACGGCTAGACTGCCTTGTGCGATGAATCCGGTGGAGAACCATACCTTGGACCACGAACTGGGCGAGCGGCTGGCGACGAGCGGGTTTCGCTTCACGTCGCAGCGCCGGTGCGTCTATGACGTTTTGCTCCAGAAGCGGGATCATCCCACGGCGGAAGAAGTGTTCCAGCGCGCCAAGCGGCAGATGCCGGACATTTCGCACGCAACGGTCTATAACTGTCTGGACGCGCTCGTCGCCTGCGGCTTGGTGCGGCAGGTGCAACTCGAGCGCGGGGCCACGCGCTATTGTCCGAACATGGAAGAGCATTGTCATTATTACTGCGACGAGTGCGGGGCGGTGTTCGATGTGGCGCTGCCGCCGGAGGCGACTTCCATGCCCGGGCCGAAGGGTTTTAAGATTGATCACTACGAGATCGCCGTCCACGGCTTTTGCGCCGATTGCGTAAAAAAGAAATGAAAGTGCAATGTGGAGATGTCTCCAACAGTTCCTCCGAAGACTGTTCAACAGCATTCGGCGGTTTGGGCGACGCGATGCGTTGTCGAGGCCTGGTATCAATGGGAACAAAGTAACGACCAAACAGTTCTGCAACATGAGCACCGCCACTGAAACCATCGAGACCCTGGTCAAACAGGAATACAAGTACGGCTTTTATACGGACGTGGAAACCGAGTCGGCTCCGCCCGGCCTGAACGAGGACATCATCCGATTGATTTCCACCAAGAAGAAAGAGCCGGAGTGGATGACGGAATGGCGGCTCAAGGCGTTTCGCCACTGGCAGACCATGACCGAGCCGACCTGGCAGTTCGTGAAGTATCCGCCCGTGGATTTTCAGGACATCACCTACTATGTCGCGCCGAAGACACAGGCGGAAGGTCCGAAGAGCTTGGACGAAGTGGATCCGAAGCTGTTGGAGACTTACGAGAAGCTTGGTATCCCGCTGCGCGAGCGCGAGCGGCTCGCCGGTGTGGCCGTGGATGCCGTGTTTGATTCCGTTTCCGTCGGCACGACGTTTAAGAAGCAACTGGCTGAGAAGGGCGTGATCTTTTGCTCCATGAGCGAGGCCATTCAGGAGCACCCCGATCTCGTCAAGAAATACATCGGGATGGTGGTGCCCTACACGGACAACTTTTACGCGTCGCTGAACTCGGCCGTGTTTACGGACGGTTCATTCTGTTACATCCCCAAAGGCGTGCGCTGCCCGATGGAGCTCTCGACCTACTTCCGCATCAACGCCGCGAAGTCCGGGCAGTTCGAGCGCACGCTGATTGTGGCGGACGAAGGTTCGTCGGTGAGCTACCTCGAAGGTTGCACGGCACCGATGCGCGACGAGAATCAGTTGCACGCGGCGGTGGTGGAACTGGTCGCTCTCGACAACGCCCAAATCAAATACAGCACCGTGCAAAACTGGTATCCCGGCGACGAGGAAGGACGCGGCGGCATCTACAATTTCGTGACTAAGCGCGGCCTGTGCAAAGGGCGCAACGCGAAAATCTCCTGGACGCAGGTGGAAACCGGCTCCGCCATCACGTGGAAATATCCCAGTTGCATCTTGCAGGGCGAAAATTCCATCGGCGAATTTTACTCGGTGGCGGTGGTGAACAACCGCCAACAGGCCGACACCGGCACGAAGATGGTTCACATCGGCAAGAACACGCGCAGCACGATTGTGTCGAAAGGCATCTCCGCCGGGCGCGGACAGAACAGTTATCGCGGCCTGGTGAAGATCCAGAAGAGCGCCGCCAACGCGCGGAATTTCTCGCAATGCGATTCGATGTTGATTGGCTCGAAATGCGGCGCACACACGTTTCCGTATATCGAGGTGAAGAACACGTCGGCGTCGGTTGAACACGAGGCCTCGACCTCGAAGATCGGCGAGGATCAGATTTTTTACTGCAACCAGCGCGGTCTGGCGACGCAGGATGCCGTGAACATGATCGTGAACGGCTTCTGCAAGGAAGTCTTCAAGGAACTGCCGATGGAATTCGCGGTGGAAGCGCAGAAGCTTCTGGGCGTGAGCCTTGAAGGGAGCGTAGGTTGATTGAGCGGGAATGAAACCGAAGCTTTATCTCGAAAGCACGATTCGCAGCTACCTTGTGGCGCGGCCAAGCCGTGATGCCATCCTGGCCGGACAACAAGAATGCACGCGTGTTTGGTGGAAGAAGCGCGCGGCTCATTTTGAAATTTTTGTTTCGGACGTGGTCACGGATGAAATTGCCGCGGGCGAGGCAGCGATGGCGATCAAACGGTTGGCATTGATAAAGCCTTTCGTTCGGCTTACGGGAAGCGAAAAAGCCCGGGCGCTCACCCATGCGTTGATTCATGGCGGGCCGCTGCCAGTCAGGGCGGCGCGCGATGCAGCGCACATTGCCTTGTCAGCAGCCCACGGAATGCACTTCCTGCTGACGTGGAACTGCACCCACATTGCCAACGCGACGATGTATGGGAAGTTGCGGGAGATTTGCGCGGCGCACGGCTGCGATTGTCCGGCGATTTGCACGCCTGAAGAATTGCTGGCAGAATGATTCTATGAAAACGAAGACTTGGGAAAGCCCCATTGTCCTGGAAGTCCGCAAGGTGAAGGAACGGCTCGCCGCGAAGTTTAACTATGACGTGGACGCCATGTTCCGCGATTTGCGCGAACGCCAAAAAACCTCCGGGCATCGCTATATTGACTTGAGCAAGCCGGGCCGGAAAACCGCGGTCAAGAGAGCTGCACGCACATGAACCGCTTCTGCACGCGAGGGTTCAATGAACTGCCGATGGAATTCGCGGTGGATGCGCAGAAGCTTCTGGGTGTGCGTCTGGAAGGCAGTGTGGGATAATCCGCTGGCAACAATTTAGCAGATGAAATTTCCCAACTACAAAAAGGGTCTTCGCCGGGGTTTCGGCTGTGGTTTCGTTTATTCGTGGTTGTTTTTTGCGGTGTGTGACTTCATGTCCACGCTACCAGCCGTTTCTGAAGTATCCTTGTCGTTGGCATTCCAGCCGTGGTGGAAGTATTGGGGAACTGGCATCGTAGTATTTTTTGCGGTGTCGCTTACGGTTGGGGTTCTCGCCGCTCTAAGGCCAAATCTATCGAAAGGCAACAGTTAGTGAAACAGATGAGACAACCAATTCTTGAAATCAAAAACCTCAGTGCGGGTGTTGAGGGCAAACAAATTCTCAAAGGCGTCAGCCTGACGCTCCACGCCGGCGAAGTCCATGCCGTCATGGGGCCCAACGGCAGCGGCAAGAGCACCCTGGCCGCCGTGCTCGCGGGTCGTGACGGTTACGACATCACCAGCGGCGAAGTGCTTTATCAGGGCAAAGACCTGCTCGCGCTGGACCCCGAGGAGCGCGCACGTGAGGGGGTGTTTCTCGCGTTTCAGTATCCGGTCGAGATTCCGGGGGTGAACAGCACCTATTTTCTCAAAGCTGCGCTCAATGAAATCCGCAAGGCCAGGGGCGAACCGGAGTTGGATGCCATGGAATTTCTCGCGCTGGTCAAGGAAAAGATGAAACTGCTCGAATTGAAGGACGACCTCCTCAAGCGTTCGGTCAACGAGGGTTTCTCCGGCGGCGAAAAAAAACGCGCCGAGATCTTCCAGATGGCTGTGCTGGAACCCAGGCTGGCCATTCTGGACGAAACGGACTCCGGCCTCGACATTGACGCGCTCAAGGTCGTCAGCGGCGGCGTGAACAAACTTAAACGCGCCGACAGCGCGCAACTCGTCATCACCCATTATCAGCGCCTGCTCAACTACATCGTCCCCGATTTTGTTCACGTGCTGGTGGATGGCCGAATCGTGAAATCCGGGGGCAAAGACCTCGCGCTGGAACTGGAGGAGAAGGGCTACGACTGGATTCTCAAGGGCGAGCCGGCTGCGGGCTGAGTGCGTTCGCGGGTTTACCCGCCGATCTCCCCACCCTGCAAAATCGCTCTGGATTGCTTGCGGCCGGAGCTTTATGGCCGGATAAACTTCATCGCGGCAAAAACCTGTTTGACCAAACGCCCGCGCCCTGACTCAATTCCCGCATGTCGAACGTTCCTTCCGATTTGAAATACGCAAAGTCGCACGAATGGGTCCGCGTGGATGGCGAGGCCGCCACCGTGGGTATCACCGATCATGCCCAGCATGAACTTACGGACGTGGTCTTTGTGGAATTACCCCAAGTAGGGCGTAAAATCCGCGCCGGCGAAGCGTGTGCGGTGGTCGAGTCGGTGAAGACCGCCAGCGATATCTACGCACCGATAGGCGGGGAGATCCTCGAAGTCAATCAGGCGGTGGTGGACAATCCATCGCTCGTCAACACCGAGCCATACGCTGGCGGCTGGTTCTTCAAACTTAAACTCACGGACGCCGCTGAACTGTCCGGCCTGCTGTCGCCGGAGCAGTATTCAGCCCAGATTAACGCGACGTAAAGCCGCGCTACTATTTTGCCCCGGGAATTGAATTATTCCCCCGCCGCCCTGAAAGTGACGCTGTGAAATCGAAACGAGTTCGTCTGTTCATCAAGTCTTATTGTCCGTGGTGTCATAAAGCCGAACGCTGGCTCAAGGACCACGCCGTCCGTTATCAAGCGATTGACGTGATCTCGGATGAAGCGGCGTTTGCGGAGATGATCCGGCTGTCCGGCCAGGAGTTGGCCCCGGTGATCGAAGTGGACGGAAGAATCCTCGCCGACTTTGGCCCGGAACAACTGGCGGAATTCTGGTCGCGTTTGGAAAATGAAGATGCCCACCCTGCCGCCCGTTGAACTCAAACCGCGTCCACGCCTGCCGGAATGGCTGCGCACCCGGCTGCCCACCTCGGATTCCTTCTCGCGCACGCGCAGTCTGCTGGACGAACTCAAATTGCACACCGTCTGCGAAAGCGCGAAGTGCCCGAACCACTGGGAGTGTTGGAGCAAGGGCACGGCCACGTTCATGATCGCGGGCGACCGTTGCACGCGCGCCTGCGGATTCTGCGCCATCAGCACGGCCAAACCGCTGCCCCTCGAGCCCGACGAGCCACGACGCGTGGCCGAAGCCAGCCGGCGCATGAGACTGAGGCACGTCGTCATTACTGCGGTGGCGCGTGACGACTTGGCGGATGGCGGCGCGGAACATTTCCACCAAACCATCCATGCCATCCGCACGCTGAATCCGGGCATCGCCATTGAGGTGCTGACGCCGGATTTCAACGACCGCGACCCGGACCTTGAACTTGTGCTGGCGGCCAACCCGGACATCTTCAATCACAACTTGGAAACCGTGCGCCGGCTCACCCCGCAAGTGCGTTCCCGCGCCACTTACGACCGTTCGCTCAACGTCCTGCGCAAGGTCAAGGCCCGACGGGGCGAAGCCATTCACACCAAGTCGGGTTTGATGCTCGGTCTCGGCGAGACGGAAGATGAAGTCTTGACCGCCATGGCGGACCTGCGGGCAGCGGGCTGCGATATTCTCACCCTGGGCCAGTACCTTCAGCCCACGCTGCAGCACCTGCCGGTGCTGGAGTTCGTGCCTCCGGCAAAATTCGACGAACTGGGCGATAGGGCACGCCAACTGGGGTTTGCGCACGTGGCCAGCGGTCCCATGGTGCGCAGTTCCTACCACGCCGATGATTTCAATCCGGCGTCAAGGCGGAGGTAGGACCACCCCACGCCGGGTGAAGAAGACATAGGCCGCTGCCGCAAAAATGGCCATCGCCACCAGGAATACCAGCCATGTAACGACCTTCTTGACAGTTCGGGCCTGATCCAGGGTGCGGGCGCTACGTTGTTTCTCCGATTCCATGAACATGGCAAATTCCTTCTCCAGCGAGGTGATTGCTTCCTCGTCCTTGAGCTGGAGCGTGAGCCATTCGGCGGAAGCGCGATCCCACTCCGCGGGAAAACGCTCCATCACCGAGGCGGCGGGGCGTTGAAACCCGTTGTGGGTCCAAAACGGCGCACTCTCCTGCGTCCACATCCGGACGACGCCGTGATTGGTGGCGAGTCCTTGAAGGCGACTGAACAGGAGGGGACGGAGTGGCTCCGCCAGGGAAAAATCGTTGAACGACTCGCTGTGAATCCGCCCCTGCCGGCCAGTGATTTGGAAACCGAGCGCGCCGACAATCTTCCCTTCGCTGTCCTCGGCAACTTGAAACTCTGTCAGGCGCTTTTCGAGGGTCGCCACCGGAAACCGCATGGCTTCCCAGAGCGCCCGCAATGGGCCAATGTCATCCAAAGTGGCCCGGCGAACTCGATAACCCGAGGGGTTCATCGCCGCGCATACTAAGTTTCAGGGTGCGAAATTCAAATTTGAATTTGCGGGACACTACTCCAAGGCCCGGACGATTCCGTGCGCCGACGGCGAGTAAGCATCAAGTGCCTGACCCGATAGAACCGCCCGTTACCGGCCACAAAACCGGCATGCGACGAACCGATCCGGGCGCGGACCGCTGGTCTGCCCCAAGCCGCGGAGGCTTCCTACTTCTCTTCGCCACCCTTGGCTTCGGGGGCTTGTTTGGCGGCTTTCAGAATGTCCTCGGCGGGCACGATGATGGAAGTCACGTTGTCGCGAACCGAGCCGGAACCCTGGCCGCTGACCGCGCGCATCACAAACACACCGAGTACCTTCCCTTCCAGGGTGAACGCCGGCGACCCTTGCCGCGTGGCGGTCATCGTGCTGTCCGGGATGTAGAACAGGCGCGGCTTTTGCACGACGGCGCTGATGCGTTCCACGGACGCCGCGTGGGTGCGGCCCGCGGCACGGCCCATCCGGTTGATGGTGATCACCTGGTCCAATACTTGGGCGGATGCCGACTGCGCCAGATCAATCGCGGGCATGGGCGTGGCAGGTTTGGACTTGGGGCGGACAAAAGCCAGGTCAAGGTCTTTGTCCCGTAGCACCACTTCCGCGGGCACTTCGGTGCCGTCCCGCAGGAGGATTTTTACGTCGCTCAATTCGATCTCCATGCTGTAACCGGGCACGTCGTACAAGCTGCTCGGGTCCAGGGAGGACAACGCCAGTACGGTCAGCCCAGACGGGTCCACGACCGAGCCGGTGACTTCCGCGCGGGTTTCGTTGGGGCCGGAACTCCGGCCGGAAGCGGAAACCGTGATCTTGAGCACGATTTGCACGGTGACCACGGTGGCCAGGTTCTTTTCAAACACCGCCCGGCCTTTCTGCGTGAATTCATCGGCGCGGCCAGGGTGGACGGGCGCCGCGAGCAACGCGGCGAGGGTGAGCAGGGCGGGGAGGCGGTTGCAGTTCATCATAATGTTCGCGTTGAGGGGTCAGTTTTTCCAATCCGGTTCCAGTTCCAGAAACGTTGTGCGGGCGCCCCGCAGCACTTTCATTGTCACAACCGTCTTTCGGGCGCTCACGATGTGCTCCATGGTTTTGCGGAGCGTTTCCACATTCTCGATGGCCAGGCCATCCACGCGCAGGATCAGGTCGCCGCTCTGGAGCGAGCCAAGTTCCGCCCAACTCCCGGACCTCACGTCTTCCACCAGCGCGCCGGTTTGATCCGGGTCCCACTGTTCCTCTGCCGCGTCAAAGAACGAAACATCGCGCGCGGTGAACTCAAAATCGTCATTCCGGTACTTCTTCATCTCGCGTTTCAAACGCGGCGAGCGGGCGAGTTCCACGTTGATCTTCTTTTCGGCCTGGTCGCGCAGCACGGTCAATTCGACGGTCTTGCCGATGTCGTATTGGCGAACCAGGGTGGCCAGTTCATCTTCATGCTCCGCGGCGGTGGCGGTCAGACGCTCGCCATCGAGCGACACGATGAAGTCGCCGGCCTGAAGTCCCGCCGTCTCCGCGGTGGTGCCGGGATACACGCGCGTGATGTAGAAACCGCGCAAGCCGGGCTGGCCCAGTTGGGTGGCGATCTCGCGGCCGATGACGTGCGTCTCCACGGGCAGCCAGGCCTTAGTGACTTCCAGGCCGGGATCGCGCAATTCCTGAATTCCGATCCGCACCACGGCGAGATAACGCGCTGCTTTGCGTTCGAAGGTTACCACCACGGGCACACGATCGGTCCTGCCTTCAGTCAACTTCCGGGTCAGTTCCTCCAGCTCCCGCACGCTCCTCACGGGCGTGTCGTTTACTTCCACGATCACGTCGCAGTCCCGCAGTTCCGGTTTGGCTTCGCCGGCCGGACCGCCGGCGCGCACGGAAGTGACCACCGCGCCGTCCAGGCTGGCGCGCTTCATTTCCTTGGCCATGAACACCGAAAGATCGCGCGCGGTCAGACCCCATTGCTTGAGTTCCTGTTGCTTGGGGTACACTTCGCCGCGTTCGTCGGGCACCACCTGCACGTTGAGCAACTCGCCACCGCGCTTGATGACGGCGGGAACGGGTTGTCCGATGGGCAGACTGGTGGTCAACCGCATGAGTTCCGGCATCTGTTCGTCGTAACGCACGTCAACCTTCGTATCCGCCAGTTGCAGGAGCAAATCTCCGGCCTGGAAGCCGGCGCGATCCGCCGGCGAATCCGGATAGACACCGCTGATCAACACGCCGTGCTCCTCCGCCGCGCTCTTGAACAAGGGTTGAAGATCCACCCCCACCCAGCTACGCCGGACCTTGCCGCTGGCAATGAGTTCATCGGCGACGGCCTTGGCCAGGTTGCCGGGAATCGCGCCGCCCAGGCCGTAACTGATTTCATTGATGCCGATGATGTCGCCCGCGAGATTGACCAGCGGTCCGCCGGAATTGCCGCCGTAAATGGCCGCGTCGTGTCCGATCCACTTCACCAGCGCACCGACGTCTTCTCCGTCCAGCCGGAAGCGGCTGCGCGAACCTTGAAAGCGCGGCATCATCATTTCCGTGTTGCTAATGATGCCCAGCGTGACCGATTGCGAAAGCGCCATCGGACTGCCCATGGCCAGCACGGGATCGCCCACGCGCATCTTGGCGGAATCGCCAAAACCGACGGTGGCAAACCTGCGGGGTAGTTTCGGTTTCAACTTCAAGACGGAGATGTCCGTGAGCGGATCCGTGCCCACGAGGTCCGCTTCGATTTCCTCGCGGTTCCACAGCGTGCAAAACATCCGCGTGCCATGGCCGGCCACGTGATGATTGGTTACGAGATAACCGTCCTCGGTAATGATGGCGCCGCTGCCGACCGACTGGACTTTGATTTCACGGCCATCGCTGTAGTCCGTGGAAACCACGCGAATCCGCACCAACGCCGGGCGGACTTTCTCGATGGCGGCATCCACGGCGGGGCGCAGGTGGCCGGGAATCTCCCGTCGCGGCAGGGCACAGCCCGAGAGTTGAAATCCCAGCAACGCCAGCAAAACAACCGTCAACCATGGATCACGTTGGAACATGCGGGCGCATCTTTGCCCGTGAGAGTCAGGCGTGCAAGTGCCGAATTGGCCTGCGCGTGCGCCGATTTAGCGGTCAGCCTGCGCTTTCGCGTCCGCGAGCCATTGCCGGTGCAGAATGAACTCCGCCAGGCGGTCGTAATAGCGGCGCACCTCCGGCTTGTCCGAACCGGCGAGTTGATGCACCGCGCCGCCGCCTTCATAATAGGCTATCGTCGCCGTCTCCTTCACCCCGTTGCGCGCGAAGGCATCCAAATACGCATCGAAGCGCGGGGCGAACACAGCGGGTTGGGTGATCATGCGCGCATCAAATTCCATTTCCATGCCCGTGCCGTGGCGGCGCGCGAAGTCGCACGCTTCCTGCAACCGGGCATCCGCCACTTCCGGATGGAAGAAATGATTGGGTTGCTGCCAAACCACGTCGAAGCCGCACGCCCGCCAGTCACCAATAGGCCGGCCCGGCTGCCAATACGGAATCCAGTAGAACCGCTGGCCGCGCTCACGGACATTTTGCGCGACTTGCGCGACAAATTCCATATTGCGCAACGCGGTTTCGTCCACCCAGTAGAAACCGGCCAGATCGAATTGCTGCGGCGACAATTCCTTCCATTTGGCCAGTGCGGCGTCGAGATACCATTCACACGCGGCGAGCCGGTCGGCGGCTTGGTTGAAATCAAGTGCGCGGCCCTTCAACTCGCCCCAGTTGGTCTGACCGGGAATCGGCACCGGCAGCGTGAGGAGCACTTGTCGTCGGCGCTGTGGCGGGCCGATGCGTGCCGCGGTTTCGCGGCAAACCTTTTCGAGCAAGGGAATGCCTTCCGCTTCGGAAAAATGTCTTTCCAACAGCCAGCTCCAGTGCGGCTTCTGCGCCGGCGTCATGCGGGGGTCGGGCTGATACGTCATGCGCTTGCCATCCTGAAATTCAATGAGGAGAAAACTGTCGAACAACCATTGCTCCTTCCCGCCGTGCGGATCGCGATAACTCACATAGGGCGCCAGCCGTTCCGCCTTCCACTGGGGCCGGTGCGTGCCGCCCTGGTAAATCAGCGCCAGGTCCGTCAACGTGCAGGTGTCTTTGTTCCACAGCGGAAGATAACGGCCCTCCGGCATCGTCAGGTTGCCGTTCGTGGCAAGGACTTTTCCGAGCAGAAAGAATTTCCGATCCGGATACCACAAAACGGTTTTGCCGTTCCGCACCGTGACACTGGCATACATGGCCAGATCCAGACGTCCGCGTTGGCCCGGCGGCCCCAGCGCCACGCCGTCGTGATCCATGAAAAACCTCGGTTCATCAAACCACACCGGCTGGTCGGCGCCCGCTTCGTAATGTCCGGCGACGAGATATACCGGCCGACGATGCAGGCCGGTGTCCGCCGGCTTGTAGCCCTGATAATTGCCGTCGTGATTATGAATGAACAACGCATAGCGCCCGCTGCCGGCGGTGTTGCCGCCGAGATCGTATATCGGGCACGGCGAGAGCGGATGTCTCAACGCTACGCCGCCGTCCTTCCGCAAAAGAGGCTTGGCCCCAGTCCACGTCTCGCCGCCGTCACGACTTTGCGTCCAGTACGGACTTCCCGCGGCCGTGCGCATGACACAAAACAACCGTCCGTCCGGCAGTTTCACAATCGAAGGTTCCTGACACGCGCTGATGTCAGTATGCCCGGGGAACGGCACACTCAGCGCATTCGTGCCGGCAGCAATCCAGGTGATTTTGAAATCCGCGACTTCGGGGTTTTCATCCACGTTGTCAAAGCGCATGAACTCGACGCGCGCATCGAGTGAAATCCAGGACGGTGTGGGATTCTTCTTAACCGCGGTGCTGGTCCAACGCGTGAATCCGGCCAGATAACGATTGTCCTTGGCGAGCCGAAGCGGCTTTTGCCAGACGATCCAGTTGCCCGGAAACGACGGGTCGGGATTGTCGCGCGGGCTGCGTGGCATCGCCACGGTTTGCGGCGCGGACCAGGTTTTCCCGTGGTCATCGCTGTAAACTCCATCCATGCGACCGGTGGTGTGGGGGAAGGTGTCAAACTTGCCGATGTGCTGGCTGTAGAGCACATAAATGCGGCCTGACTGGCTCACGAGCGGCAATTGCCAGCTTGCCATCTGACCCTGACCCGGTTTGGCTGGCCCGGCGATGAGGCGCGGCTTGGACCACGTGTGGCCTTCATCCGTGCTTTGCGCAAAGACGATGTGCTGATCCGGCTGGCCTTCCGACGTGCTCTGCGTCCACACCGCCATGACCGAACCGTCCGGGCCATCGAACACGTGGAAATGTTCGTTGCCGGTGTCGCTTACCCCGGCATCCGTCACCTGCGGCACGAACACCACGTAATCGGGTCGTGTGGCGTGGAGTGTTTTTGGGATTTGTTCCTTGAGCTTCTCGAGTGGCGCGACCATGAGCGGCGAAGGTCGCGTGGCGTTCGGTTGCGCCGGAATCGTCATCGGTAGCATCCAACCCAACAATACGAGGGAGAAGAATTTTGCAGAACTGCTGGTGCTCAACATGGCGTTTGCAGTCTTGCGGATGAGTCGGCCTGCGTCGAGCCGGCAATTGTTTGGTGAACGCGAGTTATGGGTGATCGTAGTCAAGAAGGTAGCTGATGCAGAACATCTGACTTCAGAGGTGTTGGCAAAATCACCAAGAATGGAGGGACTGACCATAGGACATGCCTGCAAAACCGGTTTTAGCTGCGGAGCAGCGGCAGAGAGTAGCCCACGGCGTCAGCCGTGGGCCCCCGGGAGAGACGACCTAGCCCCGTAGGGGCGATACCTTCCTCAAACCTCCAATTTTCTGTCGCCCTTCGGGGCTTGGGAATGAACGATACCCCACCCACGGCTGACGCCGTGGGCTACTCTCTCCCGCACCTCCGGTGCTGGAAAACCAGAAGCGCATTCTGAAAACATGCCGTAAAATAGCCATGGTTTTACGGACGAATCCGAGGGGACGACACTGGACGAGTTTCGTATCAGGTTAACGCAGGATGCAAACAGATCGGCAACGCAAACTGGCTACGGATACCCATCTTCTCTCACCCCACCCGAAACGAAATGCGCGTGATGACTTCGCGCCCAAAACTGTGCTGCAAGCGGTCCAGGATTTCCTTGCGCCGGTAGCGCACGATTTCACTGAGCCACACATTGCTGTCCACGTTCACAAACAGCGTGCCTTTGCGCAAACCAACGGGCTGGGCGTGCGCGACGATGTTGGGATCAAGCAGGCTGTTCCAGACGCGCACGATTTCCGCCTCGCCGCGGCGCTGGTCAATGCGGAAGCCGGACAACACTTTGGGCATGAGGTCGTGCGCGCTGCGGGCGCGGAGGGCTTGCGCGGCTTCCAACGGCGCGAGGTCCACGCCGCGCCATTGCGCGAGCACCTTTTGACGCGAGGACCGCTGACCGGGACCACGCGGCGGAATGTGTTTGGGAAAGGGCGGCATCATCCTGTCAGTATCAACTGCCGGTTCTTAATCCTGATCGAGTTCTTGCGCTTGATGTTTTTCGCGTCCGCGCCGGACCCGGCGGGATTGACCTCGGGAGAAAGTTCGAATTCAAGCAGCAAAGCCATCACACAGCCGCGGCCGGCTCCGTTGCCGGTTCCGGTTTCGCTTCCGGGTGTTCATCCAGCACGAGCACGCCGTGCGGCGGCAGGTCGTAATTGCCAGAGAAGGTGTTGCCGGTCAGAAAATCGTGCATCGGCTGGTAGAACTGGATGCGCACGGACGAGTTCTGGTGGTTGAGCAGGAAGTAAACCTTGGTGCCGTCCTTCTGGCGCAGGCTGACTTCCACCGTGTCCGGCACCTTCAGCAAAGGGTGGAGGTTGCACATCTGCCGCAACCACGCAACAAGGTCGTAGTAGAACAACTGGTGGCTTTGCGTGCCGAGGTAAACCGCCTTGCCCAGCCCGAAAGGATTCACGGTCATGGCGGGTCGGCCGGCGTAGAAGTCCTTCGCGTACGTGGCAACGACCTGACATTCCTTTGGCTCGATGATGTCGCACCACAAACGCGCCGGGTGCATGTGGTTGGTGGGGAAATTGCCTTTGAAGACCAGATGGTTCTCCTCACCCGGCGGGAGGGGATCGAATTCCAGCACTTCCAACCCGAACACGTCGGTGAGGTCATGCGGGTAACCGGTGTCCGGGGCGATGTGATGTTCGTCCACGAGCCCGGTGTTGAAGGTGCCAACCAGCGTGCCGCCGTTTTGAACGTAGAGCTTAAGCAGGTCCGCCTCGCCGCCGGCCATCAGGTGCAGCGAGGGTGCGAACACGAGGCGATATTTCGACAGGTCCTCCGTGGGGCGGGCGAAATCCACCGGGATGTTGCGATCGTGGAGCGCATTGTAGAGGAGTTGAATGTGCTCGCGCAGGTTGAAGTGCTTGTTGGGCTGCATCGGTTGCTGCAAGGCCCAGTCGTTTTCGTGGCTGTAAAGAATGCAGACTTCCGGCACCACTTTGGTGTCCTGGAGTACGGGCGCGAGCAGTCTGAGTTCTTCGCCAATCTGGGAGATTTCCCGGTAAACGCGGTTGTCCTCGTGCAGATGATGCGGCAGGACGGCGCCGTAGAATTTCTCATTCCCGATACGGGGCTGACGCCAGTGATAGTACAGCACGCCGCTGGCGCCGCGGGAAATCAGTTGATACGTGAACAGCCGCAGAATGCCGGGACGCACCAGCGAATTGACGTCGTGCCAGTTGACCTGGCCGGCCTTTTGCTCAATCGCCCAAAAACCGCAATCCCCGTCTGGCGTGCGGATATGCTGTTTCTTCAACGACCGCAGGATGTCAATGTCTGCCGCGAGTTCGCTGGATCGGCCGGTGATCGCGGTTTTGGTTTCCACGGAAACGAAATCCACGACCTCCGCCATGTCGAAGTGGTCGAACAATCGCTGTAACGCGCGGAGATTGGTGGTCACGGGCAGGTTCGGGCAAAGTTCGTGCAGCACGTCGGCCTGCATCTTGATGAACTGCACAATCGTGTCGCTGCAAAAGCGGCTCCAATCCAACAGCAGCGCGGGATTGTGCATGGTGGGCGTGCGTTTGGGCATGGGCACCTGGTCCCACGAAGTCACGACCTGCCCCCAGTAACTCAACCCGAGACAGTCGTTCAACCGGGCGATGGTCTGATACTTGGCTTCCAGCCAAAGATGCCATTCGCGCCGGGACTCCTCATTGAAGGAGGCCTCGGTTTGCAGACCGCCCACGTCGTTGTCAATTTGCCACGCGATCGCTTGCGGGTGATCGCCTAACGCGCGGGCCATTTCGGTGACAATCTTCTTCGCGTATTCCCAATAGACGTCGCTTGCCAGGCAGACCGCGCGGCGCGTGCCTTCGTGTTTGCGGAGGCCACATTCATCCACCGGCAGGATTTCAGGATGCTTTTGCGCGAGCCAGACCGGCGGCGCGGACGTGGGCGTGCCCAGCACCACTTTGATTTCGTGCTTGGCCAGGATGTCCATGACGCGCCGCAGCCAGGCAAAGTCGTATTTACCTTCCTCGCGTTCACAGAGGCCCCACGCGTACTCGCCAAGCCGGACGACGTTGATGCCCGCCTTGGCCATCAATTGCGCGTCCCGTTCCCACGCTGCTTCAGGCTTGTCGGGAGTTCCGCCATAAGGATGGACCCAGTGTTCCGGGTAGTAATCGACGCCAAAATACATAAGCAAGGTTTGGTTGGCCGTCTCTCTGGTTTCACAGTAAGAGCAAGTGTCTGGATCCGCAACGTAAAACTCGGACCAAATTGGGAATGGCACGGACAGGAATTCCAGTGTCTGGCTGCAACGACCTCCGGTTTTCCCACCAGGTTTTCCATTGACCATTCTTGCGGGCTGACCTAACAAACCGGGGAATGGGCCGGCCTATGAAACGAACATTGACCACTCAACTCGGCTTCGGGGCGTTGCTCCTGGTTTGCGGGGGACTGACCGCTGCTGCGGCGGAGCGCGAGCCAGGCGACTGGAACCCTTTGTTTGATGGCAAAACGACCAGCGGCTGGCGCGCCTATGGGAAAACCGGATTCCCCAAGGAGGGCTGGGTCGTGGAGGAGGGTTGTCTCAAGAAAGTCTCGGGCGCGCGCGGCGGCAACATCGTCACCGAGGCGGAATTCGAGGATTTTGAACTGGAGTGGGAATGGAAACTGCCGCCCAGGGCGAACAACGGCATCAAGTATCTCGTCACCGAGGCCCGGCCTTCGGCGCCCGGTCCTGAGTATCAGATGATAGACGACTCCCGCGTTCGTGACCCGCGACAAAAGACCGCGACTTTCTACGATGTGCTGCCGTTGAGCGTACCCTCGCCACTGAAACCCTCCGGCGAATGGAACACGTCGCGCATCCTGGTTCACGGCAACCATGTGGAACACTGGTTGAACGGCATCAAAGTGCTCGAATACGAGCTGGGCAGCGCCGAGGTCAAAGCCGCGGTGGCGAAGACCAAGTTCAAGGACGAGCCGGGTTTCGGTGAAAAGATCAAGGGTCGCATCATGCTGACCGACCACAACGACGAAGCCTGGTTTCGGAACATCCGTATTCGCGAACTTTCACCGCCAAAGTCCTGAGTCAGAAGCCGGCCGCCGATCGGCCTGTAATTTGCCGGTTATAAGCGCCACACCCGGATGAGTGATCCTGCGCTCGGCGGTGATGGCGTGAAACCGCACGCGACATTCCTCCACCGTGTTGATAACCTGAAAATGATAGCGGCTGACGGCTTCAGCCGTGGCCAGCGACGGGAGCGCAATGAACCCGCGGCCTTCTGCAGCCATCACTTTCATCAGCGCCAGGTCCTCGAATTCCGCCACCACTTGCGGGCGGATACTCCACTCACGAAACCACGCCTCCAGTGAGCGGCGCAGCGCCGTGTTTTCAGTCGGCAACAACGCGGGAGCCCCATTAAGTGATTTTGGGAAACCTTTCTTCAATCGTGCAGCCATGGGTTTTGCGCCGCAGAACGTTGTCCCCGACTCGCCCAGCGGATGGTTGAAGGTCTTGAAATTCGTGCTACTGGACGCTGGTTCGTCAGCCAGCACGATGTCGAGCCGGTGCGCGGCCAGTTGCGCCAGCAAATCCTCCAGCTTGCCTTCGCGGCAAATCACGTGAACGGTCTGTGGCATGGCAAACACCGGTTCCAGGACCTCATTCGTCACCAGTTTCGGAAAGGAATCAGCCACGCCGACGTAAAGGCGCAGCGACTTCGCTGTCGGTCGCTGCTTGATCGCATTCACCAACTCTTGTCCGAAGGAAAAAATGTCCTCCGCGTAACGGAACGCGATCTGCCCGGCATCAGTAAGCACGTTGTTTCGGCCCTCGCGGCGAAACAATTTCTCGCCCAGCGACTCCTCCAGTTCGCGAATTTGTTCCGAGATGGAAGGTTGGGAGACGTGGAGCTTCTCCGCAGCCTTTTTGATGCTGCCTTCACGGGCAACCGTCCAGAAGTATCGCAGGTGGTGGTAATTGAGCCAGTCCATCGTGCCTCATGGTGCTGCCGAACTCCGCAGCCGTCCAATCGAATCGCAACGAGCGGCAGAATGCAGTTACGCCCAAGGCAACACTACCCGGTGGCACCCCGGCGCAGCCGTGGCAGGAACATTCCGCTGCGCGCCCGATAGGCGCGGTAGGCTTGGCCAAAGGCGGACTCGGCCTCCGTTTCTTCCCTGCGGGCCAGGCGATAGTAGGTCCACCCCAGCAAGGGCAACATCAACAGCGTCGGGAGCGTTGGCCAGTTGACGATGCTGCCGATGAGAAAGAGGAAGAAGCCAGTGTATTGCGGGTGGCGGACGAAACGATACAACCCGCTCGTAACCATGGCTCCCTGGCCCCGGTGAATCTGTCGCCAGCCCGCCAATGCGAGGGTAGCTCCGGTGACGATCAGGATTTGCCCGGTGATGTCGATGACGATCGCACCGGTTTCGCCCCAGCCAAACAGATACGACCAAGCATGACCGAAAAAATGGTCTTGAGCGAATTCAGTTCGACCCGTCAGCCACGCCACAAGATACATGGTCAGCGGCAAACCATACATCTCTGCATAGAGTGCCACCACGAAGGCTTGCGCGACACCGGCTGCACGCCACTCCACCCGCCGGCGCGGCCTCAGTATGCCGTAGATAAACACCCCGAGGATGACAATGTAGATCGAAACCAGCGGCCACTGGTGGTAATCAACGCTAAACACGGGAGATTGGGAAGCAGGGGATTATCAGTGATGCAATGCCAATGCTCTGCTCGCCGCCTGCAACAGGCTGAGGCGAAGAGCTTCAAACTCTTCGCCTCACTGCCTGCGCTCCGATGCAACTGGGTTTGGTTGCTTGTCCCAAACTCAACTGCGTCGGTTTCAATGGGCCGGCGGCAGCAAGACTGCATTGATGCCGTGGACGCGTCCGTTGCTGGCTTCGAGGTCCGCGGCAATCACCTGCGACTTGTTGACGAAGACTTTGCCACGCCAGTGATAGACTTTGACGTCCGCACCCTGCAACGTTTCCACATTGCGCTGGCGCAAGAGTTCCTTGGCGGACTGGTCGCCGCTGACCACGTGATAGAGCAGCACGCTTGTCAGCGCGTCCTTATCCGCGAGCAAGTCCGCCAGCACGTCCGCCGGCACCTTGGCGAAGGCTTCGTCCGTTGGGGCGAAGATCGTTAAAGGCCCACCCGAGGCGACCACGGCATCCAACTCTGCCACTTCCAGGGCCGTGATCAGGGTGTTGAACCGCCCGTCGTTCTTGAGCAGTTCGAGCAGATTGGGCTTGGGCGGCGGGGGCAGCAGTACGGCGTCAATGACGTGAATGATCCCATTGGGGGTATTCACATCCGGGTTGAGCACCTTGGACTCGTTCACAAACAGCCCGCCACGCTTGACGGAGGCGTCAACGGTTTCACCCTGCAATGTTTCCAGCGAACGCCGCCCCAGCAACTTGACCGCAGGTGCCTCCTTGCCCAGCACGTGATAGAGCAGGATGTTTTGTAGAGCGGGGACGTTGGTGATCAACGATTCCACCGTGCCGGGCGGCAGGGCCGCGAAGGCATCGTCCGTTGGTGCAAACACCGTGAAAGGTCCACCGGTCGTCAGTGCATCCGCCAGACCAGCGGCTTGCACCGCGGCAATCAGGGTCGTGAAACGGCCATCGAGAGCGAGCACATCCACGAGGCTGTTGATTTCGATGTCGTTCGCCGGCGGGATCAGCACACCCTCAATCGGGTAAATGATGCCATTCGAAGCGGGCAAGGACGGAAAGTCCACTTCTTGCCCGTTGATCCGCACTTTGAGCCCCTCGCGCAAGGCGAGGATGGGATTGCCTTGGAGCGTCGTCGCGGTGCTCTGTTGGAGCAGTTCATGAAGCGACGTCCGGCCGCCGAGCACGTGATAGAGCAGGATGTTCTGCAGCGCGGGGACGTTGGTGACGAGCGATTCCACCGTGCCCGGCGGCAACGCGGCAAACGCGTCGTCCGTCGGCGCAAACACAGTAAACGCCCCGCCGGTGGCCACGGTACTCTTCAGCCCGGCAATGTCGAGCGCGGCCAGCAGCGTGGTGAAGCGTCCGTCGCGCTCCAGCTTTTGGATGAGATTGCCGCCACCGCGGGAGTGGGCCTGGGCCGCGTCGGCCGTAAGCAACATTCCGACGCTGACGATCATCGCCAGCCAGCGCGGAGCCCTGAAGACGTTGATGAGTTGTTTCATGATGATTTTTGTTCTGTTTGGGTTTTGGTTCGACCCATCGCGCCCTGAGGCCAGTGCTCCGGGCGCGGTGGGGAGCGAGGCTTCTGGTTATTGCGGCAGCACGACGTGATCAATGACGTGAATGACGCCGTTCTTGGCCATGACATCCGCCTTCACGACGCTGGCATTATCCACGGACACCTTGCCGTCGGCGACTTTGAGGCTGAGTTCCTTGCCGTTGACGGTCTTGGCCTTCATGGTCTTGACTTCAGCCGCGGTGACTTTGCCGGGGACGACGTGGTAGGTCAGAATCGCCACCAGCTCTTGCTTGTTCTCGGGCTTCAACAGGTCTTCGACCGTGCCTTTGGGCAGCTTGGCGAAGGCTTCATCGGTCGGGGCGAACACCGTGAACGGACCGGCGCCTTGCAGAGTCTCAACCAGGCCCGCAGCCTTCACGGCGGCGACGAGGGTGTTGAAGCTCCCAGCGCTCGAAGCCACCGCCACGATGTCGCCCGGGGCAGCGGGCTTGTCGTAGGCTTGGGCCAAGGGGAGGGAGGCGGCGGCGAAGGTCAAAGCCGCGAGGGTGAGGTTACGAATTGTTGTCTTCATGGTTCTTGTTTTGGGGTAACGGAGGTTTGTTGATTCAAGACCCGAATCACCACTGGGTAATACGTGGGCCGAGCAAACCGAACCTTGCTCAGGCGGCCGCTTCCCGGTTTCGTCAGTTGCTTTTCGAGTCTCATGCTACTTGGTCGGCTCGCCGCCCAGCGGCGCCCGAATCTGCGCGGACGTTGTAGCCGGTTTTGTAGTCTGTCAAATTTATGTCTAAGTTCTATTGTGACAATTCTGAAACACGCAAAAATGCACAATAAACCCTATGTTAGGCCACTAAATGGAATCAGTGGGATGCGATTCGGCGGGCGCGAGGCGTTTTTGTCTAACTTTTGCTTGGAACGACCGGAGAGGTCGTGATCCGCGCAATTTCAAGCTGGAACGCACCGCTTTGTTGGTCGGAAATCAGGAATCCGACCGAGGTCAATTTGCGGACGTCGAGCAGTGCTTCGCCTGACAGCACGCGCCCGCGAAAGGTGGGAACAAAATCTTCCAGCCGCAGGTGGAGCTCCTGCCACTCACCGCGCTTCGTGGCGAAGGCATTCTGGTAAAGCGGGCCATCGAAACTCGAATCCATGCGCGCGGTGAATTTGTAGCGCTGACCATCGCCGCGCACGCGGAGCACGAACCCGGACGCGGCGCTCACTTCGAGCGGCGTCGGCAGCGTGCGCGCGGAGGCAAAGCCGCCGTTGTTTTCCAAAGACACTTCGCCGCGAAACACCGCCACGCCATTTGTGATGCGGAAGCTGCTGGTGGAAACGCCGCCCATGACGTCGTCGTTGACGATTTGCCAGGTGGCATTCGTAGTCTGTGCGAAATCGAACAGGATGGTTTCCGGAGACGAATTCGTTTTCATTGCTTGGCCAGTGAGGGTGGGCAGCGAGCCGGCGCCGAGCGCCAACGCCAGCAAGGCGGCGTGTCGGAGATTCAGGCTCAACGGTTGAGTTGCCACAGGGTGAAATTCAATACCGCCGCAAAGCTGACCCACGCGAGGTAGGGCAACAACAGGAGGCTGGCGACGCGTTGCACTTTCCAAAACGCAATCAATGTCCTGAGGATGGCAGACCAGAGCAGGACGATTTCCACGAAGGCCAGGCCGGGATTGTGAAGTCCAAAAAAGAGCGCGGACCAGGCGGCGTTGAGCAGCAGTTGCAGCAGAAACCAGCCGAGTGGCCCGCGTTGCGCCGCCACTCCGCCCCGACCCCAAACGAGCCACGCGGCGACTGCCATCATGGTATAAAGCACCGTCCACACCGGACCGAAGATCCAGTTGGGCGGATTCCAGGTCGGCTTCTGGAGTTGCGCATACCATGCACCCGGCATGAAGAGACCGCCGAACGCCGCGGCGGCGAAGCACAGCAACAACCAGCCGGCCAACCCCAAAACTTTGAGGCTGGGGCGCAGTCGAAGCGAAGCAGCCGTCGTTGTCGTCATCCTGCGGAAACTAGGCGAGATTGAAACATTCGCAAGGCGACCATTACTGCGCTAACCATGAGTCTGGTGAATGGGGCATCGGCGTAACGGTGTCGGCAGCCTCAACGCCGTTTCCCGGGCAATTCCGTGTGGGAACCCCGGTTGGACAACGACGAGGGCGGTCCGCCCTGGTCGAAAACCGGAGACTCGTTATGCAACTGAAGTTTGATTGGCTGGTCGTTTTGGAGAATCTGCGCCGCGGCATCATGGTCACGGACGTGACGCTGGAAGGTCCGGCCGGGCCGCGCATCATCTATGTGAATCGCGCCTGGCTCAAGATGACCGGCTACGATCGCGGTGAATTGGCCGGCAAAACGCCGCGCATCCTGCAAGGCAAACACACGGATCGCGCCGTCGTATCCGGGCTGAAACAGAAGTTGCTAAACCGGGAACAATTTCACGGCCAGACCTGGAACTACCGCAAGAATGGCGAACCATTCCTGATGAACTGGTATTGCTACGCCATCTACGGCGACCGGCCCAAACCGATTTACTACGTGGCCGAGCAGGAGGACGTGACGGAAATCGAATCCTTGCGCATGAAACAGCGCCTGCTGATCAATCCCCAGGACGCCGAGGCGCAGGCTTTCTTCGAGGTGTTGGAGGACTGGAAACCGAAGCGCAAGGTCAGTTAAAGGCGGTTTTCCAGCGAAGAGCCTTCGTTGTCCCTCATGAATTCGCGGCGCACCGTGCTGGTCACCGGCGCCACCGGTTACATCGGTGGCCGGCTCGTACCGCGTCTGCTTGAAGCCGGTTACCACGTCCGCTGCCTCGTGCGTGACCCCTCGCGACTTCAAGGGCGTCCGTGGCTGACTCAGGTGGAATTGCATTCGGGAGATTGTCTCCGGCCCGAAACGCTGACTGCGGCGTTGTCGGGTGTGAACGCCGCATTTTACCTGGTCCACAGCATGGCGTCGGGACCTGACTTCGAGCAACGCGACGTGCTGGCCGCGCGCAATTTTGCCGGGGCGGCGAAAGCAGCCGGCGTTCAACGCATCCTCTATCTCGGCGGATTGGGTGATCCGGACACCGCCCTGTCTGCGCATCTGCGTTCCCGTCAGGAGACCGGCGCGGTGTTGCGCGAATCCGGCGTGCCGGTCACTGAATTTCGCGCCGCCGTCATTGTCGGCTCCGGCAGCCTGTCGTTTGAAATCATCCGCTACCTGACCGAGCGCCTGCCCGTGATGATCTGTCCGCGCTGGCTTTACACCCGCGCCCAACCCATTGCCATCCGCAACGTCCTGGATTACCTCGTCGCCGCACTCGAAACGCCGGCCAGCACCGGACAAGTGATCGAAATCGGTGGCACGGATGTCCTGACGTATGGCGACATGTTGCGCGGATACGCGCAAGCACGCGGGTTGAAACGCTGGCTGGTGCCGGTACCAGTGCTGACCCCGCGGCTTTCGTCCTACTGGGTTCACCTCGTGACTCCGGTGCCGGCGGCCATTGCGCAGCCATTGATCCAGGGGCTGCGCAATGACGTGGTGGTGCGCGACGACTCCGCGAGGCGCTTGTTCCCAAACATCCACCCGATGAACTACTGCACCGCCGTGCGCCTGGCGCTGAAGAATCTCGAGACCGGACACGTTGAAACCGCGTGGAGTGACGCGCTGTCGAGCAGTCAGGGCGATGTGACCCCGGTGCAGCTCACCACGCAGGAAGGGATGATTCTCGAACGTCGCCAACGCGTGGTGAGTGCGCCGGCCGAAGCTGTGTACCGCAGCTTCAGTCAACTCGGCGGCGCGACCGGCTGGCTTTGTCTCGATTGGGCCTGGCAACTGCGCGGCGCGTTGGATCGGTTACTCGGGGGCGTGGGCATGCGCCGCGGCCGGCGCGATCCCTGCGAGGTCCGCGTGGGCGATGCGGTGGATTTCTGGCGAGTGGAAGCCGTCGAGCCGGGACGCCTGATGCGCCTGCGGGCTGAGATGAAAGTGCCGGGCCGCGCCTGGCTGGAGTTTCGCGCCGAACCCCAGGAAGCCGGCCGCGCGCGGCTCACCCAAACCGCCTTCTTCGCTTCGCGTGGACTGACCGGACTGCTTTACTGGTATCTGCTTTATCCCATTCACGCGGTGATCTTCAGCGGGATGGTCAAGGCGCTGGCCCGCCGGGCAGAAAAGTTGCCGACGTCGTAGCGGCAGCCAACCTTCCTGCACCTTCCCTGCCCGTTGCGAGGTTCATCGTCCGGGTTCGGATTAACCTAAGCGACGATTCGGAAACTCATATTGGTGGAGTCCACTTCCTGCGCCTACGGTTCGCCCGCAGTCGCCGAACGGCCAATCGCTCCGCGGGGAGCGGGTCGGACGGCGCATGAACAACCAAACTGAAGCGCGAAATATGATTTGGATTCTATTCATCGGAACGTTGCTGCTGTCGCTCTGGGCGGCGGCACGGGTGAAATCGGTTTATCACCGTTACAACCAGGGCATCGTGATGTCCGGACTGACAGGGGGCGAGGCGGCGTATCAGATTCTGCGTCACGCCGGCATCCGGGATGTCGAGATCACCCATCAGGACGGCATCCTGGGTGATCATTACGATCCGATCCACAAGCGGCTCGTGCTCTCGACCGAGAACTTCCATGGCCGTTCGCCGGCGGCGTTGGGTGTCGCGGCGCACGAGTGCGGTCACGCCATCCAGCATCAGATGGCCTACAAGCCGTTGCACTGGCGCATGGCGGCGGTGGGCATCACCACCTACGCCAACTACGTGGTCATGTTCCTGCCGTTCCTCGGCATCATGACCGGTCTGCTGCAGCCCCTCACTGGCGCGGCCATCATGGCGGTGGCCTGGGGTGTGATCATGATGTTCAATCTGATCACGTTGCCCGTCGAATTCGACGCCTCACGCCGTGCCAAGGCACTCCTGGCCGGGCTCGGTATGATCGAGCGGGGCGAGGAAGCCACCGCCGTGCGCAAAGTTCTGGATGCGGCGGCCTGGACCTACGTGGCGGCGTTCATCACCTCGCTGGTGTACCTGCTGTGGCACCTGTTGCCGCTGCTCACGGGCGGGCGTTCGCGCGAATGACCGGAGCAAACGAAACCACGCAAAAGAAAAACAGACATCATGCAAGCAGCCATACTCAAACGCGGTGAGAACGTTCTGGTGATTCACCGCCGGCGTTTCGACAAGGACATCCGACGCCATTTTGTCGGCACGGTGGAAGCCTACGAAGACGGAATCATGCGCGCCTCGGGGTACGTATTCGTGAATGACGACCTCAACAAGCATGTCTTCCTGAAGCGGCCCGACCGGCGGACCAAACTGGTCCCGATCGGCTCCGGCGATGTGATCGTAAACGTCCTCCCCGATTCTGTGGACATTGAAGAGGTAAGATACGTCCTCTCGGAGCGCACGCTATGGATCACCGACGGGAACGGGTGGAAGATGGACGTCAAGGAATTCGGCTGGCGTTGATCAGTGAGTGGAAACCTGATGCCGGGAGAACCAATATGAAACTGACCTTGCAGCATTTCAGCATTCGGTCCACGAACGCGTTGGATGCGTGGGTGGAGGATCGCATTTTCTCCCTGCAGCCGAGGCTGCAGATTGACGAGGCGAACATCCGCCTCGAACACCGGCGGGAGGCCAGTCCCGCCTACCGGGTGCATGTGCATCTGGTCACCCCCGGCCCGGACGTGTTTACCGAAGGTCGCGACCACACGCTCCGGGCCGCCTTTGAAAAAGTCATGGCGGACCTGAACGACAAAATCAACGGTCGCACCTTCAAGCGGCAGCGTCGGCTGCGCAGCAACCTGCAGGGGCCGGTGGGCAAGGTGCGCACCGGGCGCAACGGCCACGCGCGACGATAACCGGCCTTCAACCTTGGCGAAAAACCAATCAAGACACAGGCAGCATTATGAAATGGTCATTCAAACTCGGACGCATCCTCGGCATAGATGTGTTCGTTCACGTTACCTTTCTGCTCTTGCTGGGATTCATTGGCGTGGCGTACTGGATGAAAGACCAAAGCCTCGCTGCCGCCTTCATCGGCGTGGCCTTTTTTGCCTGCCTGTTCTTGTGCGTCCTGCTGCATGAATACGGACATGCGCTGGCGGCGCGGCATTACGGCGTCGCCACCAAAGACATCACCCTGTTGCCCATCGGTGGCGTGGCGCGATTGGAACGCATGCCGGAAAAACCGGCGCAGGAACTGGTCGTGGCGCTGGCCGGGCCGGTGGTAAATGTCGTCATTGCGACCGGGCTCTTTGCCGGGTTGGTGTTGAGTGGCAAATGGCAGCCACTGTTCGAGGTCAGCTCGCTGCATGGTGGGTTCGCTCAACGCCTGATGCTCGTGAACATTTTCCTGGTCCTGTTCAACCTCCTGCCGGCTTTCCCGATGGATGGTGGCCGTGTGTTGCGCTCGTTGCTGGCCATGCATCTGCCTTACGCGCGCGCCACCAACATCGCCGCCGCGACAGGCAAAGGCATGGCCGTCGTGTTTGGATTCGTTGGCTTGTTTGTCAACCCGATGCTCCTGCTGATCGCCCTGTTCGTGTGGATTGGCGCCAGTCAGGAAGCGGGCGCCGTGGAAATGCGTTCCTCGTTCCAGGGCGTGCGTGTGCGCGAAGCCATGCTCACGGATTTCCGCACACTTTCACCGCACGACCCGCTGGCCGCCGCCGCGCGCCTGTTGCTGGCCGGTTCGCAACAGGACTTTCCCGTGGTCGAAAACGGTCGCACAGTTGGATTGCTGCTGCATACCGACTTCTTTCGGGCATTGCAGGAACGCGGCGATGCCGTCACAGTGGGGAGCGTGATGGTGACTGATTACGACATGGTGTCGCCTGACGAAGCGCTGGAATCCGCGCTGGCGCGTGTACGTCCGGAAAAATCTCGAACTCTTCCGGTCATTAGTGATGGCGTGCTCGTGGGTTTGTTGACAGCGGAGAACGTCGGCGAACTGTTCATGATCCGCGCCGCGCTGGGCCATCGCCGGCCACGAACCACCCCGCCGCCTTTGCCGCCGGTGATCGCCGTCCCGCCGGTGATTCAACCACCCATCGGGCGGCCCATTTCACCCAAGCCGTTCAGCGCCTGAATTCATCATGAATCGAAACGAACAGGAATCCGTGCTCACCCTCTGTCTGCTCGCGGCGTTCGCCGACGGCGGGCAAAACGACGTCGAGCGCGCCGAACTGAAGCGCATCGCCGAATCGCTGCCGAATGGCGACCTGCAACCCGTCGCGCTCTACCATCGTGTGCTGCTCGGCCAGGCGAAAGTTGAAAGCGCCGCGGCGGCGCTTACGTCCGCGCCGCAGCGTCAGCTTGCCTACGAAATGGCCGTATGCGTCTGCGAAGCGGACGATGCGCTTTCCGAAGCAGAAAAGTCCTTCCTCGCGCAGTTGCGGCGCGAACTCAGACTGGACGCCGCTGCCACCGCAACCATTGAAACCCAGGCCGATCAGCTTACGACTGAACCGCTGAGTGCGCCGCCGGTCATCCCGGCAACCGCAGCAGCCATCTCCACAGCTGCGTCCACGGTGGTTGGAGCGGACCTGGAGAAGATGATTTTGAACTACGCCATCCTGAACGGGGCATTGGAACTGTTGCCGGAAACGCTGGCCACCATGGCCATCATCCCGTTGCAGATGAAAATGGTCTATCGTGTCGGCAAGGCGCACGGCTATAAACTAAACCGCGGGCACATTAAGGATTTGCTGGCCACGGCGGGCGTCGGTCTGACCTCGCAAGTGGTCGAAGGCTACGCGCGCAAACTGCTGGGCGGATTGCTCGGCAAAGTCGGCGGCGGCATGCTCAGGTCCGTGGGCAAGCAAGTTGCCGGTTCCGCGATGACTTTCGCCACCACCTGGGCGCTGGGGAAGATGGCCGTGCAGTATTACGCAGGTGGACGGAAACTGTCCGCGATCGAAATGCGCTCGCTCTTCGGTTCGCTCACCGAACAGGCGCACGGTTTGCACGGCCATTACGCCGCTGCCATCCGCGACAAGGCCGGCTCGCTGAATTTGACTCAGCTTCTGCCGCTCATCCGCGAGCAGCAGTGAGCGAAGACATTCAGCTACGAGGCGCGCCGAGGACTGGGATTGAAAGGATAGCCCGCCCAATTGATCACAGCAACAACATAGAAGCGTCTGTCGTTCTTTGTGGTTGAATCGTCGTTTTCAGGACAAAGTTTGCACGCCGCACTTACTTCACGAGTTTCAGCACGTTGGTGGTCACAATGCTCTCAGCCACGTTCGCTGCCGCGGGGAAATGGAAGTTTTCCAGACGCAGCGTGCCAACAGAATCGGCAAACACGACGGGGCGGAGATCGTCCTGCGCCAGCGCCAGCCGTACGTCTTCCAAGGTGAGGGTTGCCACGTTGCGTGCGTAAAGCCCCCAGCCGGGCAGCGGGCGGGCGTCCACTCCCGGCCCTTTGACTTCGCGCCGTGCGTCTGCTGCCGTGCCGCCGCCGTCAAACTCGACTGTCACGCCCCGAAAGATCACTTCTCGAATCGGTTCCTCGGCCCAACTTTCGACGGACAGCGCGGCGCGGTAAACGCCCGTGGCATTGAGGCCCTGTACCGTGACGCGCCCGACGGGATTGCCGGGTTTGGTCCAGAGCGTCACGGCGGAGGCGACGTTTTGCATGGTGTTGTTGGCCAGCAATACCTCGTCCAGCGGCCCTTCGGTTTTGTCCCACGCTCCGGGCTGGAGAATGATCCCGGAGAGCATGTTGGTGCGCTGGCGTTCGCGCGAGGTCAGGTGCGGACGTTCCCCGGGGCCGCGAAACAGGTTATTCGCAATCGTCAACCTTCGCGCGGGACCGATGAGCCGGATGCCGTTGCAGGACGAATTGATCAGACAATCGCTGATGAGTGTGTTCTCCCAATAACGGCCCGCGATGGCGTCGTCGCCCGTGAAGAACCGGCAGCTCGTGATGCGCACATTACGACACCAACGATCAGGCGCGCCGCGCCAGTGAATGCCATCCCAGCCGCCGATGAAGGTGACGTTGTGGATGTCCACGTCGTCAGTCAGGAAAAGCAGGATGGCGTAATTGGCCGAGTCCACGAAAGTCACGTCGCGAACGGTCACGTCGCGGCAGTTTACCAAGACGACCGTGTGCGGACCGCGCATCTTCTCCTCGCCCGTCGGATCGAAGACACGGTTGCCGTCAATGGTGCCGCCGCCGGTAATCGCGAGGTTTTGCAGGTTTTCACCCAACAGCAACGCACGATGCCACTTGCCCCATTTCGATTCGGGCAAGGAAGCCGGTACCTGGGGCTGCTGATAAGCCGTCAGGTTGGTTGTTCCGATGAGTCGCGCGCCTGCGGCGAACTGAAGTGTGACGTGACTGCGCAACTGGATGGTGCCGGAAAGATAGCGTCCTGGGGGAAACAAAACCTGGCCGCCGCCCGCCGCGCCTGCGGCGTCCACGGCTCGCTGAATCGCCGCCGTGTCCAGTGCCATGCCGTCGCCCACCGCGCCATGGTCACGAATGTTGAAGCCGCCCGTGGTGGCCTCCAACGCCGCAGGTTGAGCGAGCAGCGCGAGCAATCCGGCGGACGTGGCGAGTTTGCGAGTCGAGCATTGCATGGCGCAACGGTGTAATCCTTTCCGCGGTGAAGGACGAGTCTGAACGTTGAAACCACTGCCGCCCGTTAAGAATAACAAGTACCGCTGGCTTGGAGATTGCACAGCGGCATAGAGCAGCCCCGGCTGGTAGCCGACATTGCGTGGCTCAAGTGGGCAAGGCTGGTTACACCGGGGTAACCACCAGACAAGGGGATTGGATTTTACATGCCTTTGGCCTCTCCCCACACTGCCACGCGTGATGAATCGAGTGCGTCAGCCTCCCAAGTTTTCGCGCCGTCTGGCGAATGGTGCCGGGATTGCCGCCTCCGCGCTGCTCCTCACCCCCTTCTGGCTTCCCGCCGTCGAACCGCAATTGCTCCCAGTGGCGACCGAGTGGCGCTTCCGCGTCTTTGGCCCGGAATCGCCCCCGCTGGCCGCGGACTGGCGCGACGCGGAGTTCAACGATGCGGCGTGGTCCGCCGGGCTTTCCGGGTTCAGCAATGTCGGCGGGGAGGCTACTTATCTCTTCGGCGCGAACCTGGCCGCAGCTTGCTTTCGCGGACGATTCACCCTCGAAGAACCCACGGCGGTCCAGTGGTTGATCTTGCGGGTGGATTACGTGAGCGGTTTTGTCGCGTATCTGAACGGACGCGAAATTGCCCGGCGCGGAGTCGAGGGCGATCCGCCAGCGTTCGACGCGGTGGCCACACCCCATGACCGTAACGCCACCGAAGAGGTAAACGTCAGCGAACATCGGGATGTCCTGGTGGCAGGAACAAACGTGTTGGCGATTCAATTGCACGGCGACGCCGTGCCCGCAACGCAACTCGTGCTGGTGGCGGAACTGTGCGCCAACTTTCAACGTGGTCCGTTTGTCCAGAACGTCAGTACGCAAGCGTGCCACATCCTGTGGCGTACTCCAGTGCCAGCCACCACCGTGGTTGAATACGGCGAATCTCCGGCGCTCGGCCAGATTTACTCCGACACCACACCCACCACCAACCACGTCGCACGGCTCACGGAGTTGGCCGCGGACACGGATTGGTATTATCGGGTGCGGAGCGCGGCGGACGACGAAGAGGCAGTGTCGCCGGTGTACCGCTTTCGCACGCTGCGAACAGCCGGTGACGTATCTTTTGCGGTGTTCGGCGACAGTGGCTCGGGCTGGCTCTCACAGTACGACGTCGCTTCCTATCTGGCGACTGCCGCCGTGGACCTGGTCTTGCACACGGGTGACCTCGCTTATCCGGCGCTTACTCGCGCCTTGGTGGACACGCGTTGTCTAAGTGTTTACGCGCCGCAGATGCGCGGCATGCCGTTCTTTTTCACGCCCGGCAATCATGACTTATACACCTCCGACCTCCTGGCCACGTATTTGGAAACGTTCCGCATGCCCACCAACAGCGCCACGGGCACACCCCACTTCTACTCCTTTGACCACGGCGACGCGCACTTCGTCTCGCTGTTCGTGCCCACGGTGGCCAACTTTGCGGGCATGGCGCCTTACGCGCTGCGCCCAGGCAGCGCCCAACTTCAATGGCTGACCAACGACTTGGCCGCCACCACACGTCCGTGGCGGATTGTGCTCTTGCACTGTCCGCTGTTCAGTTCCGCCGCACACCGCTGGGACGATTACGACGGCAACGGAGTTTATGACCGGCTGGAGTTGCAGGAGTGGCTGCTGCCTGTCCTCTCGCAATACGGCGTGCAGGTCGTTTTCAGCGGCCACGATCACTGCTATGAGCGGCTGGCGCCCACCAATGGCATCCACTGTTTTGTCACCGGCGGCGGCGGTTATACCCTCTATGGGCTTGCCCAGCGGGATGAGTTGAGCCAGCGCTTCGAGGTGCGTTTTCATCACTTGGTGGCTTCGATCAAGGGCGACTCCCTGCAGGTCCAGGCCGTGGATCGCTATGGTGTGATCTTCGATGAAGCGGCCATCCCGCGGGTCAGTCCGCCGCACCTTCGCGCCAGCCTGAGGACTCCGCAAACCTTGTGCCTAAACTGGAACGCCGCGCCGGGTTTCCGCTACGACCTCGAAACGGCAGCGTCTTGGGCCGGTCCCTTTGCGTCGCTGGACCACCCGGCATTGCCCATCACGGCAACGAATTACCAAGCCGTCTTTGAACTGGATCTAAGTGTGTTTTCGGAAGCGCCCCCCGCCCGATTCTTCCGTGTCAGTGTCCGGCCGCCACCGTCTCCGTGAGAGCGGAGGTTCGCCCAGGCCACAGTTGGCAACAGTTACCTTGGATGATCTGTAGCGGACCAGCGGGCACGGCTTTGGCCTCGGTATTTTAAGGTCATCTCATCATCAACGGGAAGCGGTCAACAGTAACAAATCTGTCCCCGACGGAGCGGAGGCGGTGCATGGCGCAAGCTCCGGCAGGGAAGATGGCAGGAATCACTCCCGATGCATGGACCGGAGAATCTTGAGGCCGAACCGTTCATCCGGCGACAACACCCGGCCGTGCGCCTTCAATTCGTGCAGCGCGGCCAGGGTCATGCAGAAATCCACCGCACTGAACGGGCGACCGCGCACCACGCGCTCCCGCCAGCGGTTCTCATCCGCGACTTCCTCAATTTCTTCAGCATGGCCGGGATGAAATGAAATCAGCCAGTCGTCGCGCCGCACGTATCCGTCGGCTTCGCCTTTCGGCTCGAACCAGGCATCGCAAAGCAGCAGGCAGACCGAGCGTCCGCGGTTCGCGCCGAGACGATAGAAGACCACGCGCTCGTCCGTCTCGGCAAAATGATGATACGCTACTTTCGCGTCCTCGACCGAATGGGGAGTGAACCGTGTCTGGAACCCCAGCTTGACGCCCGCCGCCCCGGCCGGATCCTGCTCGAAACAAAGATTCTCCTGGAGAATCCAAACCAACTCGGTAGCAAACCCGCGCGACTGCAGCAAGGTCTTCCAAGCTTCGAGAGCGTCTTCAAATACCGGACGATGATAGCGATGAGCGGTTGCCATGAGCAGATTAGGACGGATAGCACCCGAGCCAGTCAATAAAAAGCTCGGGGGCGGGCGGGATTTCCACCTGGCGCGACCACCCGGGGGGGTCGGGGAATCTTGAGAAGCAAGTTCCGCAGAAGTCTCTGGTTACTCAAACCTCGACTCGAAATCGCCATCTCATTAACGTCCGCGCCATGGAACTCAAGTTCGTCAGCCTGCTGGGGTTGGTGGTTTTCGTTGGACTCGCTTGGGCGCTGTCCTATCACCGCAAGCAGTTTCCCTGGCGGACGGTCCTCAGCGGCCTGGCGCTGCAATTGAGTTTCGCCCTGCTCATCCTCAAGACGCAGCCCGGCCGGGAGGTGTTTGCTTTCGCCCAAACGGCGGCGCAGAAACTCATCGAAGTTTCCATTGAGGGCGCGAAGATGGTGTTTGGCCCGCTCGCCAACGAGGTGCTCCTGACCGAGAAGCTTGGGCCCGGCAACGCGTTCATTTTCGTGGTGACGGTGTCAGCCACGATCATTGTCGTCTCGGCCATCTCCGCTTTGCTCTACCACTGGGGAGTGTTGCAACTCATCGTGCGCGGTGCGGCTTGGGTCATGCAGCGCGTGATGGGAACCAGCGGCAGCGAAAGTCTGGCGGCAGCCGCAAACATTTTCATGGGCCAGACCGAAGCGCCGCTGGTGGTGCGTCCCTATCTCTCCCGCATGACCCAGAGCGAAATCATGGCGTTAATGACCGGCGGCATGGCGACCATAGCGGGTGGCGTACTCGCGGCCTATGTGTCGTTCGGCATGGACGCCGGCCATCTGCTCACCGCCTCGGTAATGAGCGCCCCGGCGGCGTTGGTGATGGCCAAGATCCTCCTGCCGGAAACCGAAAAGAGTGAGACGGCCGCCGGCGCATCCGCCAAGGTGGAACGAGAGACGGCGAACGGTCTGGATGCGCTGTGTCATGGCGCGAGCGAGGGCATGAAACTCTCGCTGAATGTCATGGCGATGTTGATTGCGTTCGTCGCCGTCGTGGCGCTGGCAAATTTCCTGATCGCTTGGCCGCAACGCAGCCTCGGCGTGGTGGACCCCATCACCTTGGAACGCCTGGTTGGCTGGCTCAATGCACCGTTCGCCTGGCTGCTGGGCGTGCCGGGCAAGGATTGCCTGGCGGTCGGCCAGGTGCTGGGTGAACGGATCGTGCTAAATGAATTCATCGGCTATTTCACGCTCAAGGACTTGAAGGAAACCCTTGATCCGCGCAGTTTCACCATCGCCACCTACGCGCTCTGTGGCTTTGCCAACTTCGCGAGTATTGCCATCCAGATCGGGGGCATCGGTTCACTTGTGCCCAGCCGGCGTGCCGACCTGGCCAAGCTTGGTTTGCGAGCCATGCTGGGTGGCCTGCTTGCGAGTTACTTGACCGCCACAATTGCGGGGTTGCTCCTGTAACCAGTGTCTCCGGTAGCATTGTCCGTCTGCCCTTCCCAGGAGGTTTGTGTTTTTAGCTCATTTCGAAACGCGTCGCTCGGGGATTTGCGGTCGCTGCCACAAGCTCCAATTCATGGCAGCGTCATTTCCAGTAATCGAGGTTGATTCCGGGAAACAGGTTGTCGCGGCTCTCGATACTGGCGAGCCACCGTTCATCCACGCGCGTGCTGGTCAACTGATCGTGCAACGCGATGAACCGCAGCAAGTGGTCCTTCACGCGTTGGCGCGCGTAATCGGGGCTGGTGCCCGTGCGCAGCATGAAGGGCCAGTCGCTGGCTTGGGCGAGCAGGAGTTCGCGCGCGGCCTGCTTGAGGGCCCGCTCGCGCAACGCGTCTGGCTTGGGGAAGCGCTGGACCAGATGGCTCATCCGCTCCTGGGCGATTTGCAGGTGGGGATGAATCCATTCGTTCTTCTCGTTCAACCACACGCGCCAGTAGCCTTCTTCGCCCCAGCTTGACGGACTGGGCGTGGCGATCTGGTTCGTCGGATGATGCCGCAGATAATCCTCCGGGGTGATGAGGGTGAAGGTCTGCTGGTCGTAGTGGGCCTTACGGACAAAGTAATTGAGGAACTCCGGCCCCTCATACCACCAGTGGCCGAACAACTCCGCGTCGTAGGGTGCGAGCACCAGCGGCGGGCGGTCGAGGATGCCGCTGACGTTCTGAATTTGTGCCACGCGCGCCGCCAGGAAATGTCCGGCGTGTTCCGCCGCCACGTGCAGCGCGGCGCGCCGGTCGTAAACGTGCTTTTCCGCGCCGGCGCCGGTGATGCTGAAATACTTCATCCCGGTGAACCCGCGATGTTCCGGCGAAGGCAGATGCGGCTTCACGTAGTCGAAATCGAGATCGAAGCCGATGTCGCGGTAGAAGTCGCGATACCGGGGATCGCCCGGATAGCCTTCATGTTTGCTCCAGACCTGGCGGGAGGATTCCAGATCGCGGCCAAAGGCGGCGATGCCGTTGGGCGTGAAAACGGGCGCGAACACGCCGTAACGCGGACGCGGGCGCGCGTGCAGCACGCCGTGCGTGTCCACCATGAACCAGCGGAGATTCGCCTCTTGCAGGAACCCCTCCACGCCCTCGAAGTAGGCGCACTCGGGCAGCCAGATGCCGCGCGGGTCGCGGCCGAAACATTCGCGATAATGATCGCGGGCGATCAGAATTTGGGCGCGCACGGAGGGCGGATGCCCGGCCAGCAGCGGCAACAAACCGTGCGTGGCGCCGGTGGTGATAATCTCCAGCCGGTCGAGTTCCTGCAACTTGCCAAAGGCCGCCACAAGATCGCGTCCGCAGGCGTGGTAGGTGTCGCGGATGCCGGTGAACCGGTTGTGATACATCCACGCCAGTTCACGAAACGCGCGGTCCCAGTGAGTGCGGTGAATTTCCTTTTCCGCCAGATCTATCAGTCCGTCGAGATGGCGGGTGTAACGATCCTGCAACAACGGATCGCGCAACATGGCGCACAGCGTCGGGGACAGTGTCAGCGTCAAGCGCGTGCTCATGCCGTCCTGGAGCCAGCCGTTCATAATCTGAATGAGCGGCACGTAGGTTTCGGTGATGGCCTCGAAGAGCCAGCTTTCCTCCAGAAACTTTTCGTGTTCGGGGTGGCGCACAAACGGCAGGTGCGCGTGGAGAACAAGTGAGAGATAACCTTGCATGGTCAGGAAAAGCGAAGGTGCGGCGTGCAGAGTACGACGCGCGGATCGGGAAAGCCCAGGCGGTGATGGCGCTTCATGGCGACACGGCGGATTTGGTGCCGGGTTCAAACAATGACTTCACCGATGGCCGCACCAGCACCAGAATGCTGAAGATTCCCAACACGGTGCCGAAGGGCATGAACAAACACGCCATGCAAGCCGCCACGAGGCAAAAGGTGTAATGCTTGTGCCGGCCCAGGCAACGGCCCGCCCAGGCCAGCACCGCCGCATACACCCACCCGGCGAAGATAATCGCAGAGGAGAAGGCCACGAAGAACCAGCCGAGGAACTGCGGCGGCTGGTTGTTTCCTAGACCAAAGACGTCCGGCTTGAGCGCCATCACCAGTCCCAGTCCCAGGTGGAAGATGGGAAAGCAGGCGAACAGCGCCGCCATCGCCGCGCAGACATAGAAGAAGATGGTCAGCAGCCGAAGGTGTTCTTCATCCCGGTTGATCAGGTTTGGCTCAGACATTTTCGGGCGTGGGCGGTTTGAGCCGCGGGTCCTGTGGATGCGCCCCCACGTCGCCGCGGATTTCCGTCTGCCGGCTGAACTTCAACTCCGCCGCGCGTCCGTCCGTCCCATCCGCTGACACCGCCACCACGGGCAGATCGTACCGTCCATCCGGCAACGCAAACCGGTAACTGAAAGACCCATCGGGGCGCAGTTTGATTTTCCGGCCGCCGATGGTGACCGTGGCATCGCGCTCCGTGGCGCCGTAAATGATCAACTCCGCGTTGACATTGAACCAGAAACCCTTTTCACGCGCCAGTTCGCCGCCAAACGGACTGGAGATGCTGGTGACCGCGCCCCCAGGCGAACTTGGCAGCCCGAATTGCGCCACGCCCAGGGAAGAGATTTCACTCTCGAGCTGGCGGCGGATGAGTTCCGTGATTTCGAGCGAACCAATCCACACGCGTCGCACGTGGTCCACATTGATGACGGCCGCCAGCGCGCGTTCCTGGGCGGGGGTCCATTCGGCAACCGGAGTCGCGGCCACCGGCGGCAGTGCGGAATGGCCGCTCTTGCGAAGCTCTTCGACCGCCTGAGCCAACGGCATGTTTTCGTAGGCCGCGCGTTGAACGATGGCCACCAATCGCGCGAAGGACACTTCGACGGGTATGGTGGCAAAGGAAACCGTGGTGTCCGGCGAAATGGTGTCCGGCGGCGTCAACGTGGCCCCCGAGGTGGCGATGGTGATCCATTGGCGGGGCGCTTCGTAATAGCCGAGTTCCGCGGCGTAGCGCGTTTCGGCGCGTTCGACGTGCGCAAACCAGTGGCGTGATTCCGGGTGGACGTGAATTTCGGAGATCGGTTCCCCGCGGACGGCGCCCACGTAAATACGCAACAACAAGTGGCCGTCCACCGAGAGCGCATTGTACCGCGCCTGCTGCTCACGCGTGAGGTCCCAGTTCGCATACAGCCAATGCGGATCGCGTGCGGTCAGGAACAACCGCCCCGTGCCATAGGCCGTGGGTAACTCCGTGGCCTCGGATTCAAAGTGCTGCACCGGCGGGGTGGGTCCGAGAGCGAACTTTTCTCCCGGCCCGCTCACCACGGGCACGGAGGATTCCGAGTCCAGCAGGATGGCGGGAATTTGCGGGGGGACTTTGCGCCTCACCGCTTTGGCCTTGGCGGCCTTGAGCGGAGCCGGCTGGGATTTGACAGCCGGTTTGCGCCCCGCGAGCGTGCGGTGGGTGGGGGACGATGATTTTTTGACCGCGAGCTTGCGCGCCGCCGGACGCGCTCCCGCGGACGTTTTCGTTTTGGCGCCCGATGAGGTTTTCTTGGTTTTCATAACAGCCAACGCGGGTGCGTGCTTGCCGTGATGCAATTCGTTCGCCAACGAGACTACGGCGGCGATTGCAGGGGTGCAACGGGAATTTGCCCGACCCGTGTCGGGTCAAATGGGCGGCGGCTTCTGCAAACACCGCTTGCCAGCCGGGAGAATTGAGAGGATAACTATGCGGGAGAGGTTCCGCATGAGCCAACCAGATGCCAACCACGACGCACCGAGCGATGCCAATCAGCCGCTGGTGTTTGCCATTGACGACGAGCCAATGCTGCTCGAACTCGTCGTCATGGTGCTCGAGCCGCTGGGTTGCCGTGTGCGGACTTTCCGTGACCCCGCCACCGCCGTCCGCGCCTTTTCCCTGGCCGACCCGCGTCCGGCCCTGATCGTCACCGATTTCGCGATGCACAACATGAATGGCATGGACCTCATCCGCGAGTGTCGCCAGATCAATCCGCAGCAGAAAATCCTGTTGGTCAGCGGCACGGTGGATGAAACGATTTACCGCAACTCACCCGTCAAACCCGACGCGTTTCTGGCCAAACCCTACCCCGCCAAGCAACTCGCCGAATTGGTCAAGTCGCTCCTGGCTCGGTGAACTTCCGGCACGGCCGACCCGCGTCCCGACTTCCAGAAATCTCTGGCTCTCCCAGCCGGTTTGGTGTTAAACGTTGCACCCATGAAAAAGCTCCTGATGTTTGGACTCCTGGCCGTGGTGATCCTCGCCGTGGTGGTGGTGGCGGCGGTGGGCTTCTTCCTCGACAGCGCGGTCAAGAAAGGCGTGGAGACCATTGGACCGCAGCTCACGAAAGTCAGCGTCAAACTCGACAAGGTGGGGCTGTCCCTGCTTTCCGGTTCGGGCAAGGTCAACGGCCTGGTGGTGGGCAACCCGGAAGGCTACAAGACACCCAATGCCATCAACATCGGTCACGCCAGTCTGGCCGTCAGTCCCGGCTCGCTGCTGTCGGACAAGGTGATTGTTAAATCCATCCGCGTGGCGGCGGCGGAAGTCACCTTCGAGGGCGGTCTGAGCGGCAACAATCTCAGCCAGATTCTCGACAATGTAAATGCCGCCACCGGTGGGGACGCGCCTGCTACCGGCACGCCGGCGGAAGCGAAGCCGGGCAAGAAGTTGCAGGTAGATGACTTCATAATGACGGGCGCGAAGGTGAACGTGAGTCTTACCGGCATGGGCGGGCAAAGCGTGACCGTGCCGCTGCCGGACATTCACCTGACCGGCTTGGGCCAGGGCAGCGAAGGCATTACCTCGGCCGAACTCACCAAAGTCGTCTTGAACGAGGTCATCGCCGTCACCACCAAAGTCGCCACGAGTGACAAAGTTAAAGAACTCACCAAAGGCGTTACCGATGCCGCTACCAAAGTCGCCGGGGATGCGGTTGACAAGGCGACCAAGAGTGTCACCGATTTGTTCAAAAAGAAGCCGTGACGGGTAGGCGTCGCATTGCCTCAGAAGCGCTCATCTTGCTGGCACAAACACCGCGCAAACCGGCGAACCCACTTCCACCACCTGACCGGTGGGCCGGAGCTTGCCCTTCTTCTTATCAACCTCGAACACGACCACGTTGTTGTCGCCCTGGTTTTCCGCCAGCAACCAGCGGCCCGTCGGGTCAATCGCGAAATGCCGCGGTGTTTTGCCCCGCGTCGGTTGGTGCTCGGCCAGCGTCAGCCGACCGGTTGCCTTTTCCACCGCGAACACTGCGATGCTGTCATGGCCGCGATTGGAAGCGTAAAGGAATCTTCCAGAGGGATGCATTTCCACCTCGGCACACGAATTGTTGCCGGCGAATTCCCCGGGCAGTGTGGAAAGGGTTTGAAGTTCCGTCAGCATTCCGCGCCGCGCCACATAGGCGAATGTGGTGAGGCTGGAGGAAAGTTCGTTCAGCACGAAAACGAATTTGGCGTCGCGCGAAAACGCAAGCTGCCGCGGGCCCGCCCCGGGCGCCACCACGGCGAACGGCGGATCGTTTGGGATCAGTTCACCGTTCTTCGCGTCGAGCCGATAGACCAGCAGCTTGTCCAGGCCCAGATCGCACGCCAGCGCGAACCGGTTGGCCGGGTCCATGGCAATGAAGTGCGCGTGCGGTCCTGCCTGCCGCTTCGGATTCACACTGGAGCCCGCGTGTTGAATGATAGAAACGGCTTCGGCCAGACTCCCATCTGGCCGCACCGGCAACGACGCGACACTCCCGCCGCCGTAGTTGGCCACCAACAGGAATCGGCCCTTCGTGTCCAGCGACAAATGGCACGGCCCCTGGCCGCCGGAGGATTGCTGATTCAACAGCGTCAGCCCTCCCGTGCGCGGGTCAATCGCGAAGGCGCTGACAGCGCCCGTCCGTTTGCCGGCAAAGTCGCCAATCTCGCCCACCGCATAAAGCTGACGGCGGTTCGGATGCACGGCGAGGAAACTTGGATTCTGCGTCTCCGCCGCCAGTTCCGGCGCGGACAACCGGCCCGTGCGCGCGTCGAAGCGTGAAACGTAGATGCCCTGACTTTTCGGCCCGGTGTAAGTGCCGAAATAGACCAGGAACTCCCGGGCCGGCGCAGCGTGTGGCAGCAGAAAGCTCGTCAGCATCACAAGCATCAATAAACCGCAACGAAAGACAGGGTTTGAGCGTGGCCAGTTCATGTCGTTAGAAAACCGGAACCCGGCGGGGATGCAAGTCTTACCCGCTCGCGCTCCGCGCACCTTTCCGCTACACCAAACGCATGGTTTACCAGAAAGACATTTCGGTGCATACCACGCATCACGGCCAGATGCATGATCTCACCGAGGCGGTGGGGCGCATCGTGAACGAATCAAGAATCAACACCGGCATCGCGCAGGTGTTCAACGTGGGCAGCACAGGGGCCATCGGCACGATTGAATTCGAGCCGGGATTGGAGGATGACCTGCCCGCAATGTTCGACAAGCTGTTTCCGCCGAGCCGCGATTACGGGCACGAACGCGCCTGGCACGACGGCAACGGCCATTCGCACCTGCAGGCCACCACGCTCGGCCCCTCGCTCACCGTGCCGGTGCGCGGCGGCCAGCTTGTGCTCGGCACCTGGCAGCAGATCTTTCACCTCGAATGTGACATCAAGCCACGCCAGCGGACGGTGGTGGTCACTGTTCTGGGCGAAAGTTGAGGTGTGATTCAATTATTGGGCGCCGCAATTGCCCGGCTTCCGTCCGCAAATCTCAAGCGGAATGCCCATTACGAGAGTCTCGTTACTCTGACTGGCGAAGACGGAAACCACACTAACGGATTTCAACGCCAGGACCACAACGACACGAACCCACGCCATGTGAACCGGCGGACATCCGCCAGCTTTCCCGCGCCGGCCCGCTGGAGCGCATCGGATCGAAGTCGGGCAAACTGGAGGCTTTGCTCGCCGCTCCGCCAACAGCTTCGGTTCTCGATAAGGCGTTCCGGCGAGTGAGCGTGCTCGTCAAAGAGGCGATTCTCGAATGCTACACCACGTCGCACGAAAGATCCGCCGCACATTACGTCTGGCGCAACGGCGTGAGTGAGAAGGTCTGGCTGACGAACGGCGTCGTTCGGTTTGGCCAGCGCGGCGTGGCACTCCTCGTACTGCGACAAACAAATTGCGCAACGTGGTAGGGCGCGTCACTCCGTGCGCGCCGTTCAGCCAGCGGGCGGTGGACTGCGGCGCGCACGGAGTGACGCGCCCTACCGACCCCAACCGCCTGTTTCCAAACTTCTGAGTCTTAGTAATGCTCCACAGCGGCGTAACAGTTCGTTTGGTATCGCAATGCACGGGTGAGAAGACTGCCCGTCGGGAATCCAAAATCTGCCGGAATCTTTTTGGCTCGACTGATCCTCGATCCGGTCGTACGAGATCTTTTCTATGAAGAGTGTTTCCCGGAGATTTCGCTGGAGCACGTCCTGTGTTGTAGGTTTGCTCCTGTTCACCTTGAGCGTGCCCGCCGCTGACGGTATCCGGCTGATTGTGCGTGGAGATGACATTGGCTCGACCCACGCCGCCAATCTGGCCTGCATCCAGTCCTACCGCGAGGGCATCGTGCGGTCGGTGGAACTCATGGTGCCGTGCCCTTGGTTTCCCGAAGCCGTGCGCTTGCTCAACGAGAATCCCGGCCTGGACGTTGGCATTCACCTGGTCCTCACCAGTGAATGGGCAAACTTCAAGTGGCGGCCGCTCACGCTCGCGCCAAGCTTGGTGGACCCGGATGGTTATTTCTTTCCCATGGTGTGGCCGAATCCAGAGCTACCGCCGAAAAGCTCATTGAAGGAATCGGCCTGGAAACTTGCCGAAGTGGAAGCCGAGTTGCGCGCGCAGATTGAAACTGCGATCCGTCACCTGCCCCGCATCTCGCACCTGAGCGCCCACATGGGTTTCACCAGCCTGGACCCTTCCTTGGCGGCACTGGTGAAACAACTGGCCCGGGAGTATCGTCTCGACACCGAGAGCGGTTCGCAGCCACTGAAGCGCTTCGCCGGCTGGGGCAAAGCCCGCACGGCCGAGGAGCGCATCGTGCAATTCGTCAAGCATCTGGAAGGGCTTGAGCCCGGCACCTACTTGTTCGTGGAACATCCCGGGTTGGATGTCCCTGAAATGCAAGCCATCGGTCACAAGGGTTACGAAGACGTGGCGGCGGATCGCGCGGCGGTGACCAGGGTTTTCACCAGTCCAGAAGTGAAAGCGGCCATCCGGAAGAAAGGCATCCGGCTCATGGGCTATGATGAGTTGAAGGCGGAGCCTTGAGGCAGGACCGCCCGGCGCCTGCTGGCCCTTCACCCTGAACCCTCGCTCGTAGCCGCCGACGTGAGGAGGCGGACAACGTTGCAGTTCAGGGGAACCCGTCTCCTCACTTCGGCGGCTACGGTTCGGGGAGTCAAAGCGCGAATCTGGATTTGGCGAAGTCTCACCCTGAACCTCGCGGGGTGGGGCGGACATTCCTGTCTGCCGGTGCGGGCGACTTTCTAGTCGCCTGTTGGCACCCCGGACTGGAAAGTCCGGGGCACCGGCAGGCTGGAAAGCCTGCCCCACAGCACGGTTCAGGGGTTCACAGCGCGAACAGGGGTTGGGAGAATCCTCACCCCAAGTTGCGGAGATCAAGCCGCCGGAGGTGACCGCAGTTCATCGTATGATGGAGGTGGTAGTCCCTTGGATTGACGTCGCGCTGGCGCCAGTCAACAATCCGCGCGCACATGACGCAGAAACAACTTCAGTCGCTGGCGAAACGGCACGGCACGCCGCTCGTGATCATTGACCACAATGTCATCCGGAAGAACTACGCCGAGTTCCGCCGTCACCTGCCCAAGGTCCAGTGTTATTACGCCGTCAAGGCCAATGCCGAGCCGGCCATCATTCGCACACTCTACAAAGCCGGCGCCAGCTTCGACGTGGCCTCGATGCCGGAGTTCATGATGGTTTATGAAAACATCAAGGACCTTCCCGCCAGGCAGCAGCAGGATTTCATTTGGGACAAAATCATTTACGCGAATCCGACGAAGCCGAAGGAGACGCTGGTCGCGCTGGATCAATACAAACCGCTCGTCACCTATGACAACCTGGCCGAATTGAAGAAGATCAAACAATACGCTCCGCACGCGGGTGTGGTTTTGCGGCTGGGCGTGGCGAACACCGGCTCGCAGTGCGAGCTGTCCAACAAGTTCGGCTGCCAGACCGGCGAAGCGGTGGATTTGATTCTCGAAGCGTTTCGGCTCGGCCTCGTGGTCGAGGGGTTGAGCTTCCACGTCGGCAGCCAATGCACGAACTTCCAGAACTTTGTCCAGGCGCTCAACGCCGCCGCGGCCGTGATGAAGGAAAGCCGCGAGCGCGGACACGAAATCAAGATTCTCGACATCGGCGGCGGCTTCCCCGCGCCCTACAACCGGCACGTCAAACCGTTCCGCGAACTGGCCCGGGTCATCAACGCCGAAATTGACCGCTTGTTCGCGCCGGACATCCAGATTCTGGCCGAGCCGGGCCGGTTTCTCGTGGCCACCGCCGCCACCTCTGTGGCGCGAGTCATTGGCAAGGCCGTGCGCGAGGGCAAACCGTGTTTCTACATTGACGACAGCGTTTATCACACCTTCTCCGGCATCATCTTCGACCATTGCCAGTACCACCTGAAATCGTTTCGCAAGGGCAAGACCGAGGTTTCCGCTGTGTTTGGTCAAACGTGCGACGGGCTGGACTGCATCTCTCAATCCGAACTGCTGCCGGCATTGGAAATCGAAGACCTGGTTTACGCCGAGAACATCGGCGCTTACAGCAACGCCTCGGCGACATGGTTCAACGGCTTCCCGCCGGCCAAGGTGGTGCATGTGAACCAGTAACTGCGGGATGCGCGAACCTCTCGCCTCAGTGCGCGTCGGAGGTGAGCACTGGGAACGCACGCATATCCAGGTGGTTGGAATGGTCACGGGCCAATTTATCCAAGGCACCGCCATTATGGCCTGTGCGAGTTAGCCCAAGTTCTTCAGTGCTAGCGATTACGAGAGTCGGCGATTCCGATTGAGGGGTTTGGAGAAACGCGTAAGCTCGAACCGATGAAGCTGAGGGCAAAGGGGCAAGTGCCATCGGGGAGGCCGACCCAGTGGGCAGGGTTGGTGGCTGGGTTGACAGTGTTGCTCTCGGCCGCGGCATTTGCCGAGGAGAACGGCCCCCCGAGCGATCCGAAGCGCGTGTTGATCCTGGAATCGTTTGGGCGGGACTTTGCGGTGTGGGACGCCGTCCCACCGGCCTTCAAGAAGGAGTTAGCCCAACTGTTCTCCTGGCCGATTGAATTCCACGAGGCGGCATTGGAAACCGCGCGGGCTGACCAACCCCAGGCGGAGACGGCGTTTGCTGAGTACTTGCGGGCGCTGTACGCAAGGCGAGCACCGGATTTGGTGGTGCCGGTCGCGGCCCCTGCGGCGCAGTTTTGGTGGCGACATCGCGCCGATTTGTTTCCCGAAACGCCGGTCGTAATCGGCGGGATTGATCAACGGATGTTACCGACCTTGTCGCTCGGCTCGAACGACACGGCGGTCTTGGCGCAGCTCGACGTGGCAGCGTGCTTCGAGATCCTGTCGCAGTTGTGCCCGGCCACCACCAACCTCGCGCTGGTGTTCGGCAACTCACCCCACGAGAAGCTCTGGGTGGCTGAGTGCCGACAAGCGTTTCAACCTTACACCAACCGCCTGCAGATGATCTGGCTCAACGAGTTGTCCTTCCCGGAAATGTGCCGGCACATGGCCAGCTTGCCGCCCCGCTCCGCCATCGCCTACGGGTCGTTGCTGGTGGATGCCGCCGGGGTGCCCCATGAACAGTTGAAGGCGTTGGAGCGGCTGTGCGCGGTTGCCAATGCGCCCGTGTTCGGCACGGAGGAAGAACAGCTTGGCCACGGGATCGTTGGAGGAAGCCTGGTTTCCGGCAGCGCGCTGGGCCAGGAAGCCGCCCGGCTGGCCGCCCGCGTCCTACGTGGTGAGCCGCCGGGCAGTATCGCGCCCCCGGTGATTCGCCCCGGCCCGCCGCAATTTGATTGGCGCCAACTGCAGCGCTGGAACATCAGCGAGAGCCGTTTGCCCCCTGGCAGTGTGGTGCGGTTCCGGCAACCCTCCGTGTGGCAGCGCTACCGCTGGTACATCTTGAGCGCCTTGGGCATCATGATCGCGCAGGCGGTGACCATTTTAGGCTTGATCGTGCAGCGCACCCGCCGCCGCACCGCCGAAACTTCCGCGTACGAACTCGCCGGGCGGTTGGTCGCCGTCCAGGAGAGCGAACGTCGGGACATCGCCGGTAAACTCCACGATGGGCTGGGTCAGGATTTGTTGGTCATCGCCAGCCAGGCCCAGTTGAGCCTCAACCAGCCGGAGAACCCGCCGGGGACAGTGACACGGCTCAAAGAGATTGCCGACACAGCCAGGCAGGCCATTCAACAAACCCGGCAAATGGCGCACGATCTCCGCCCCGGGCTGCTGGAGGAATTGGGCTTCACCAAAGCGGTCCAAGCCTGCGCCGACAAGGCTGCGAGAGCCACTGGCCTGGCCATGGACTTCAAGCTAACAGACGTGGACGGTCTGCTGTCGCCCGAGTTCGAGGTCAACCTTTTCCGGATCCTGCAGGAAACCCTGAACAACGTCCTCAAGCACGCCGGTGCGTCGCAGGTTCAAGTCACACTGACCAGGGATCGGACCCATCTGCACCTGATCGTGGAAGACAATGGCCGCGGTTTTGATCCCCAGCAGGTGGAATCCCTCGCGCCCGATCAACGTGGCTTGGGTCTCCACGAAATCGCCGAACGCGTAAAGATGATGCGGGGGCGCGTTGTAATCCGGTCGCGACCTGGTCAAGGCGCACGATTAACAATTGAAGTGCCGTTGAAAACTTCTTGATCTTGCTCTCGCTCCTACTCTTACTTCCTGGCCATGGGCAAGACGAAGTTGAGCGCTAGCGCAGGAGGAAGAACTTGATCAAGCGCCAGAACGGAATGTCACCATGCGCCCAACAAATTCCATCACCGTGGTTATCGCCGATGACCACCCCATCTTCCGGCGCGGCTTGTGCGACATTCTCGCCAGCGACCCCGCGTTGCGTCTCGTCGGCGAAGCGGGTGATGGCGAGGAAGCCTGGCGGTTGATCCAGGAACTGCGGCCAGCCGTGGCCGTGCTGGACATCCACATGCCCCGGCGCAGCGGGATCGAGTTGGGCGGCCTGGTGTCGCAGCGGCGACTGCCCGTCGAGTTGATCATCCTCACGATGGACGCCGAGGAGGGTTTGCTCCACGAAGCGTTGAACCTGGGCGTCAAGGGTTATCTACTCAAGGAAAACGCCATCGCCGAACTGCTCCAGGCCATCCACCGTGTGGCTGGCGGAGATTGTTACATCTGCCCCGCGCTCTCGACGGCGCTGGTGCAGCGCAACGCGGCTTGGAAGGCCCTGCATGAACAGAAGGTCGGCCTGGCCAAGCTCTCTCCCACTGAACGCCAGATTCTCAAACTGATCTCCGAAGACCGCACCAGCAAGGAGATCGCCGAAATCCTGCACAGCCGTGTTCGCACGGTAGAAACGCACCGCCAGAACATCTCCCACAAACTGAATTTGAGCGGCAGTCATAGCCTCCTCCGTTTCGCGTTCGATCACAAAGCGCAGTTGTAGTCGTGGTCGTTCCGACTTCCGAATTCCAAATCGGATGGCGCGGCACGCTTCAGCGCGTCATTGCCGGGCGATGGCGGCCGGCGCAATGCCGCTTTGCTCCCCATCCTTCCAGAATTCTTGACTGATCAGTTCCCCGTGATTAAGGCGGGCCTCTGCCCGGAGAAAGCCGCTGGGATAATAGGCGCGCGCAATGCCCTCCGGCTTGCCGTTTTCGAGTAGGATTTCCTGATGCAAGGTGCCGTCCTCATACCAGCGCCGGAACGTGCCTTCAAGTTGACCCTGGATAATTTGCACCTCGGACAGTCTGCGGCCGTTGGGGTGCCACTTGGTTCGCAACCCGTGGGCAACCCCGGCGTGAAAATACTCGAGGCGCTGCGGTTGCCCATTCGTGTACCATCTTTCAGACCGGCCCTCAAGCCGTCCTTCGGCGATCTCCGACCGCGATTTCCGCTCGCCGGTCTCGTAGGTTTCGACCAGCACGCCAGTGAACGGTATGTCCTCCCCCTGGCGATACCACGAGTCTTCGCGGAGGACCAACTGGCTCTGAGTAACCTCGGGGGGTGAAGTCTTGCGAGGCCGCGAAAGAATCAGCAGCACTCCGGTCGCCAGAATCAGCGCCAAGATGATGAGAACTGGTTTCTTGGTCATAGGTCACCAGGCAGGATCTTAGCTCTATAGAAGAGATGCTGAACGGCTTGCCCATCGGACGGCAGGGCCTCGATGCGCTGGAAGCAAACGGCGGTCGCCTGAAAGCAACTCCGCCTCGGACCTTCGGGGCCGTCCGTCAGCAGGCGGAATTGCGCCGGGCTCCAGGTCTGCAAATCCGCCGAGGTTTCCAAGGCGTACGCTCGACCGCGAATCGCCAGGAACTCCAGGACGGGATTCCCGTTGGCTTCACCCACGATGTCGAGCCAGAAGCCGTCCTGGGGGTCAAAGGCGTAGGTTCCCGCCAGATACTCCTGGAGGTTGCTCAGGCCATCGCCGTCATCATCAGTCTCCGGTCGGATGTCGTGAATGGTCAATTCGGCGCCCAATGCTGCGATGAGCGCTCGTTCCCACGCGTCAGGCAAACCGTCGCCATCAAGGTCCTCGCCAAGCGTCAGATCCATGCGTGTGCTTTGAGCTGGCTTGCCCAAGTTGGAGTAGTTCGCAACGACTTCGAGCGGACAATAAACAGTCGAGCCGATTTTGACTTTTAGCCGGAAAGCCACGGTCGGCCTGAGCGCGGTCGGTTTGTACGCGTCCGTCGTCAGGCCGGCGTCCATGGGCACTTGCAGCCGGTAGTTCGCGTCAGGTCTGAGCCCGGGAACGACCAAGGAATTCAGCCGCACCCCCGTAAATGTCTCCAAGACCACTTCAGCATTGGTCACTATGAGCGGATTGCCCAACTCATCCCGGACGGTGCCGTAGAGGGTGTGGTAAGGGGCGGGAGGATAGGCCTCCAGCGAGGTGATGCCGGCACTGACGAGGAAGAACACCGCGAGCCCCAGGCCGCAATTCAAGCAGAGCAAACGAAGCGCTTTCATATCAAGAGGAGAGTTAGTTGCCCGAGTACGAGTAGGTCACGAAATGAAGTTTGATGTCGGTCACGGTTTGGAGGAATCGGTCCAGACCCTCATTCGGATCATTGAGCAGGGTGCGGCCGGGGATGACCAATTTCCACTGGCTATTCCAGACCGAGCGGCCTACCAACCGGTTGTTGGTAAACTGGGACCGCTGCAGGGTGCCGCTATAGCCATAGAGATCACGGCTGAAGAAAGAGGCGCTGGACACGGGGCGGAAGGCTTGGTGCTTGCGAATGGCAAACAGCGGCTCGCTGAGCGATTCGCTGGTTTGCCAGAGCGGCGCGGTGGAAAAGCCTGACTGTCCAATGTTGAAGGGCATCGGAATCGCCAGATCATCAACCGCCCAAGTGCGAATGGTGCTGACATCTCCCAAGGGCGGGCTGCGCATGGAATCCACACCTACCGGAACCAAATAGATGTAAGGGGTGGCCGAAAGCCCCAGTGGATCCAGGAACCAATCCGATGGGTCGGGCGGTGAATAAAGGCCGGGCTCATCCATGCCGCGATAACCTTCGAGCGCAATGCCAACTCCAAAAATCTTGGTCGCGAAGGAACTCGGACTAAAGGCGTGATCGCCGGCGGCCAATTGTTGGCCGAACAAATTGTTCCCATCGGAAATCGTGGTGCCAAAGGTCAGGACGATGCCCGGCACCGGTAAGCCGTCGCCGTTGTTAATCTGCATGCAGTAGCGGCGCACATCCCGGTCGTCGAGGACGTTCGCCATCCGCGCCAGGTGGAGCACATCCCGCCAGTTCGCATCCCCGTCCGAGGTCGGCAGGATGCGAAGGCACTCGGTCCGCAGTGAAACGGTGGTGCCATAGGCGTCAGGATTATTGAAGCCCAAACGCCCGCGCAGCACATCCCAATCCGCTTTCATCTCTGCCAGCGCGCTTGACAAGCCGGGGTCTCCGGCGTTGCCGCCGGCGTATTGAGGTTCGCCATTGCGGACCACGCCGAGCGAACGCGAGTTGATAATGCGATTTACGAAAGCTCGTCCGGCATCCGTGTGGAGCAGGCCGGTTTCATAATCATAGGCATTGGCGGCCAGCAATGAATATCTTGCCGACAGGTCAAAGAGCGTCTTGTAACGCTCGAGCTTTTCGTTGCGGAAAATGCGGAAGGCCGCGTCGCGCGTGCGGTATCCCTGGATTACCGCGGCCGCCCGCTGGCGGAACGTCTCGCGTTCGGCCTGGATACGGTCACCTTGGGCCACCAACGCCCGGTAATTCCGCTGCGCGTCCTCGAGCGCCCGCAACTGCTGGTTGATCTTCCACAGGTTGCCCTGCAAGTTGCCGAGTTTGTTGCCCAGTTCCAGGACTTTCGACTGCAACTCCTTCTGCCATTCCAGCGGCTGAATCGCCCCGAACTCAATCCAACGCTTGGTCGTTTCGGTCGCGAATTCCAATGACTTCACCGCGAAGGTAGAAATGTAGCCGGCAAGTTCAGAGGCAGAGACAGCGCCCGCCTCAATGCTTTCGAGAGCACCGCGAGCCGGCGCGGCGAGATCGCCCCCGAACGCCAGACCCGTGATTATCACCCCCGGCAGGGACTCCTTGATTGCGTCCGACCATTTCGCCTCTATTTTCTCGGCAATTTCGCGGCTCTTTTGGAACAGTTCGTCCGCGAATTTGGCAGCGTGCAAGGTTTCCTCCGCAATCTCCAGGCCCAGTTTGTAATCTCGAATCTTATCATGGTTTTCGATTCCGGCGTAGAAGAGTTGAATCTCCTTGTCCAAATCGTCTTTGGCACCATCCGAGTCCCACATGGCCTGCCGTAGCGCGGCGTGAGCCGCAATGCACTGGGAGATGGCCTGCTGGATTTGACCCGGCGAGTACCGTCTGCTCGTCCACTGCGCTGGCTTGTCATAGAATCCATGCGTGCCGATATTGAACTCGAGATACCGCACCTCGTTGGTGTAGTTGGGATTTGCCCGGGTGAGGTAGAAATCGAAATCCGTGCGATGATTCGTCACCCAATCTCCGGGCAGGTCCTGGATATCCACTTTGAAGACTTGCTGAGTGGTGTAATTCCAAAGCGGTGGGAACGCCGCCTCCGGCAGTTCAACGTACATGTAGTGAACAATATCCGGCCCATTGTAGTCCTGCTGGTAGGTTTTGCCCGGCCCCACGTCCTCGGGATAAGGCGTGCCATACAGCTCTATGAGTGCGTTGTTGTAAGCGGTTTCCTGTTTCTCGACCGCGGTTTGAAAGTCCTCAAGGGAATCCTGCTCCGAACGCATCAGGCGCGTCACGTCCTTGGCATCGTCGAAGGCCGCGACCGCGTTGTTCAAGGCTACCTTCGCCCGCTGGTAAATCTGCTCGAAGTGCGTGCCGTTGTCGGTGCCGACCACGGCGGAGGGATTGAGGTCAAACGCCAGGCCGCCTTCCGGCAGTCCCAAAGGCGACAGGCCGCCTTCGGCGTTATCCAGAGCGAATTGCACGGCTTGGGCCGTTGCTGGGATTTCCAGTAATTCGGTGACCGTGGTGCGATCAATCTTTTGGATCCCCTCGTGCAGGGGGTTGGGATCCACGTCCGGCAGGATGGCATTGCCGATAACCCAGTTGAGATAAGCTCCCTGGCCGGTGCGGGATGCCCAATGATCCATGCCCCAATAGCGGGCGCTGGTTACCGCGCGCTGCGTATTGGTTCTCGAAGTGGCAAAATGTTGCCAGCCGACGCTCCGAACGGGTTGGTAGTCGCGGCGCCAGGTTAGATCGAACACCTGCTGGCCGGCGCGCGCCAGGGCCGCTGCGGCCGCCGCAAACTTGCGCTCGTCCAGATAATCCACCTGGACTGGCTGTCCGAGTACATTTACCGCCTCGGTGCGCGGCACCCAGTCGAAGCAAGAATTCATCAAGAGCGAGTAATAGCCCTTGAGGGCCGTCAGGTAATGACCGTAAGCATCACCGTGACCTTGCGGGTAGAGCACGGCCGCATCGAGCGCGTCCACCGCGCCATCCGTGTTCTGGTCCAGGATGTTGTAGTTCAGCGCGTAGATCACCTCGCCGGCGTCAATACCGCGGGTGTAATTCCAGACCATCCGGTTGTAAACCGGGGACACTTCCACGCCCGGCTGCAGGAAGTCGTCACGACCGCGCAACAGGGCCAGTTCCTCCTCCAGCAGGGAGGGTTCCTGCCCTCTGAAGGCAAAGAGCGCCGTGGCGATGTCTCCGTAGGTGTTGTCCTTGGTGCCAATCCCGATCGTCGGGTTGGCGGCGTCGGCCCAGGCTTCATGGCCCACCATCATGTAGAGATCGTTGAGATAACCGGCGGCCAGCAACAGGGCATCATTGGCGGGGCCGTAGTTGTAGCCGGAGTCAATGCTCAACATGCGCCCCCGGCGGAGGACAGTTTCATAAATCTCGATCAACCCATAGTCGTTCATCGTATCCAGGTTGAGCGCGATGTCGCCTTCCCAGCGATGGCCGGCCTGGGCCAGCATGCTGACTTCCGTGTTGACCTGGTTGTTGTAGAGATCCCGGATTCGCTGATTGAAGGGGTTCAGCCCGGCCAACACCCGCTTGATCCACCCCTCGGCCAGCACTGGTGCTGTCCACGCCGACCAGACGCCGTACAGCGGGTGGCTGGTGTTTGTGGCGCAGTAGCGCATGACGACGTAGTTATCGCCCAGGGCCTGCACCCCGGCGCCGCCCAGAATGTAGCGTGGCAGGTTGGTTTGGATGTCGGCCAAGGACGAGTAACTGGACATGGTGTCATCGCGCGCAGGTGGCACTCCATCCACCGGCGCGGCGATCTTCCATTCATAAGCGTACTCGTCAAAGCGCCCTGCCAGGTCGGCGGTGTGCTGGAACGTGATCAACTCACTCAGCGGATTGGCAGCGGCGATTACCTTCAGTTCGCCGGGGTCAAGCAACCCGCCAATCTTGAACACATGCATTGCGACCGGGTCGCCCGGCTGCGTGAACGCCGTGCCGCTGGCTTCGAGCAGGGTGACGTAGCCGCTGCCGGGACCCGTCGGGCTCAACGCGTAGGAATCAACCGCCACATTGTCGCTGGTCACTTCCGCCAGCATGTCAACCGGCACGGAGACAGTCAGGCTAGGATTGGGAGCGTAAGTACCCGGTCTGCCGGGATCTTCGTAGAAGGTTTCCACGTCCGTCGCCAGGCCAGCGACGAGGGCCACCCAATTGTCGTAATCCGGATCACCATTGGGGCACAACGCCGCGACCGCTTCCAGATCCGAGCCGCGCAGCACGTTGAGCAATAGGTAGCTGGCCCCCATGACTTCATCCTTAAACTCGCCTTTAAGCACCAAGCTACCGCTCGTGCCCCGGCTGGGGTCATAAAACACGCGGGTGGCCAGGTGCGGCGGGAGATTCGGGAAGTAGTACTTGCCCTGGTAATACTCGGCGTTAACCCCGCCGGGCAATTTCGCGAGGGAGGGGGCGAGACTGGAGTATTTCGCGCGCGTGGGATCATGGAGCACCGTGCTGACTGCGACATTCGTGATATCGGCGGCGATTGATTGTTGGTAATACAAATAGGCTGTCGCCATGTCGCGTACGCCCGGCAACCCGTTCGCCGGCTTGGTCAGGGTGGCACCGTAATTGAGGGTTGGCACTGGTTGCCCGCTGGCCTCGCGCTCCGGCCAGATCGGCCGATACACAATGTCCAGAGGGGTGGTATCCGTCGAGGTGCCGTCGCCGCCGGTGAATTGGCCCGTGCCGGAATTCACTGCGCGCAGATAGGGCGCAATCGTGCCGGTGGGTGGAGGACTCGCCACGCCGGGCCAGGCGAAGCTAGGCTCGGTTTTGTAGTAGTACCTCATCGTGAAGCTGTTTGAGGACGTGGGCGAGACGGCTAGGAACGGTGGCCGATTTGAATAGACCACCACTGAACCCGAATAGGTGTTGGTGCAGGTAATCGCCAATGGTCCCTGGGCGACGACGCTGCCGCTGCTAACCACGTTGAGCGACAAGGTATTTGTGACGCTGGTCTGTTCATACCGATCCGTCAGGATGAGGGTCACGGTGTGGCTGGCGGCATTGGTGGGAGTACCTCGGAGGCACAAGCCAGAGGGGTTGAGCCAAAGGGCGTCTGATCCACTGACTGACAGGATCAGGAATTCGGCCTGGCGGGAGGCATGGACATGGTACTCGAAAGCCTGATTTACGACTGCCGTCGCCCCGGGCAATGCCGCAAACGTGCCGGTGTTGGTATCGTACCTCCCAAATTGCAGGGCGGGGAGGCCGGCATGAGGACCGCGATAAACCCAGTAGTTCTCGTTTCGGTCGCGGTAGGTAAATCGTTTGTAGTGGTGATAAGGGCCCGACTCATCGCGATTACTGTCCCAATTTCCCGGCAGGTCTCCGTCCTGCTGCGTAGGCTCTTGGTTCCAGTTGATGGCATTGTCACCAGTGCCAACCACGGGTTTCCCCAGGAACATCAGTGGGGGCGGCGGCTGGAGAATCTGGCCCGCGGGAACGATGTAATCGAACACGTAACCCAGCGATGGATCTTCGCGGACAACGTGGAAGGCTTGGATGGCGGGACGGCCATCTTCGGCCAGAAATTCCAACAGGACGAACGGGGCGGAGGAGTAATTGGCGCTGTTGGTGAGGTTCAGGTCATCCCGGGTGGCGAAGGCGGTGCCGCCAGACATGATCGCATGTTCCTCGTTCGGGTTGTAGCCGGGCAACGCGGAGTCATTTTGATGGTAAATCCTTCCCAAGGCTTGGAGCGAGGTGAGTGTTCCACTGCCGAGCTTGCTTGCGAGGACGATCTTCGGAGAGTCCGATGGCCATTGGAGCGTATAACTTGCCAGCACCGACGGCCAATAAACGGTGGTGAACCCCAGCAGATTATTGCCCGCATTCGGTCCGGCGCTGACGGTGTTGGAACGGAACCACCAGACCTCGAGCGTGTTTGCGCCAGGAATGGCGTTGACCGGAATGATGGCGCCCAAGCTCGCGGCGTCAAAACCCACAACGAAGGGATCCAAGTAAACGTTGACGTCAAAAGAAGTGCCCACGCTCTGGTTGATATGGCCGGCCAGGTAGAACCCCGCCGTATTGGGTTCGCCGCTGGGCGGGCTGAGACGCTGGCCCACATTGGCGGTCAGGTTTTCGACGCGGGGTGCGGTCAACGGATCGGGCCAGTGGAAGACCGCGTTGGTGGGATCCCACGCGCTGAGGGACGTAGCGACGCTGCTGGCAAAATCCGCCGTCTTGAGACTGGGACTGAGAAAGGAGAAGACCCGCTCGAATGCGATGTCCGCCCCGGAACTGAACCGCAGCAGGGTCCGGTGGGCTGGATAATTGGTCGTGAGCCAGGTGTAGAACTTGAAATCCGGGGTCAATTTCGCCCGCGGTTGATCCAAAGGATCCTGATACTCAATGACGGGCACATTGGCGGTGTCCAGTCGGACGGCGGTAGCCTTGGCTTCGTCCTCGCGGTTGACCAGCGGGCGCAGGTAGAGGCTGTAGCGGGAGATGTCGGCCGGCCAGCCGAGATGGTAGCGAGCCAGATAGCGCGGCCAGCGGAGGCCCTGGTCGCCCTCCTCCATCCAATGCACGAGGTAGTCATTCAGGTTCTGCGTTTCACGAGTGCCGTACAGCTCGAGGGTGGCCGTGCCGGCTTTGCTATGCTGGTACGCGAACGACTGACCCGAATACTGCAGAACAGGCTCGGGGTGAAACTCTTCCACCGTACCGGGTGGCGGCGGCCGGAGCCGCTCCCCCAAATCAGCGTCAACGTCCATGGGATAAGGCGCTTTGAATACGTCCACAATCTCGAAACCCAGATGCACGCGTGTCTGCCCATCCGAACGTAGATCCCCCAGCAACTCCATGAAGACGCGGCCTTCGGAATTGTAGGCGTAGATATAGCGCTGTTGCTGGTCGTACCACAACGTGCGCAACTCTTGCAGGAGCTGGTTCGTGCTGCCATCGGTGGGCGCTGTGTAACCCGGACCCCGGTATTCCTCCGCCACTGTCCGGGGGAAATTGTCATTATAGACCACGGTCACTCCGCCCACGCGCGCGCCAGGCACCGCGATGGGTTTGCCGAGGTCGCGAAATTCGCGTTCGGTCCAGAACATCATGCGCGGAGGTTTGACCGCACTGCCGGAGACCACGTAGCGGGCGGTGTACAGGAGATAGATGCTCAACCCGTTGGTTTGGAAACTGGGGCCGCCAGGGTTTTGATAAGATGTCGGGACCGTGGATGCGGTGTACGCCGCCGCCTTGCGCCAGGTGATGCTGATGGGGCCGGCCTGAACCGCGAAGATTTGCCGGGCGTTCGGGCTCCAATAATAACCCGTGTTTTGATGATTGTTCGTGCTGTAGGGTTCGGCCAGCCAGTAACTGTCCGGGTCGGTGTCGGCGGGCAACGCGATGCCGTTGTAATCGGTGATCGGCACGGACACCACGCTGCCGAAAGCAAAGCTCAACTGACGCGTAAAGTAGGGGGCTCCCACTTGGACGCGGCGCAGCACCATGAGCACAGTGGAGTCAGACTTCGCCACCGGCAACCGCATCAATTCAGCGACGCTGCCGGAAAAAGCAGCGGCCCCATTGTGGAGCGGCACCGAATTGCTGACCGCCTGCCAGTCGGCCAAGCGCAGCCCCGGAACGGCGCCAAACGAGATAAAACCCCGGAAGAGATGCTGGGTGCTGAGCGGTTCAGCGGTGGAGCCTTCGCTCTCATTGCCGGCATCTCCGGTGGGCATTTGACCGTTCGAGCCTGGCGGATTCCCGACGGAGGTCGAAATCGGCACGCCTGATTGCGAGAGAAAATTGTAGGGCGTGAGTTCCTGCCGGAGTTCCAGTGACGTGTAGCCCCGGGCCTGGTAACCGGTGAGAATCAAGCCTAACAGCAAAGGGATTTTCCAGACGTTTCGCATAAAGGTCCTTTCTCGGTCAGGTCGGGTCTGTGCCTCGAATCCGCATCGGCGTGGACGCATTTGTAAGCTTGGTGTCCGTCCCGGCGCGGTCGGTGAAGCCGCCGCCCGAACGGTTCGTGGTCAAAAAGCAGGAAACATTCATGGTTAGTCACTATCGGTGTTACTGCTGATAACACGCAGACATGGGTTATCGCATGTCGCTGACCAGTTCCTTCCTGATGAACATCACGTCCACAGCGATGTTGACCACATCCGTGCCTTGGTGGTGAAAGGCGACGTAAACTCCCCAGTTCGTGGTCGGGTTAAGAAATGGGGAGGGGAGGCCTTTCACAGCTCTGACCGCGTACTGGCCTGAGCTGCTTTCCTTGACATCTGCCTGGACACTCCAGCCGACCACGACGGCAGACCAGGCGTTCGTTGGATACGTGGTGGTCACTATGGTTCCGCTGTCGTTATTGGCGGCGGCGATGTTGGGCAGCATATAGGTTTTGATTTGGATCGGCGCGTCCCCGGCGACCTTGAGTTCGCCGGTGCCCTTGAACCGAAACGTCTCGGTGAGGTTGGTGCTCTGGCCGGAGCCGAAGACAATATCATTGTTGGTTGCCGAGGTGTGGATCTGCAGGGTTTGGTTTGAAATGCCGATGCCGTAATGGGCGCCAGACTGGCCGTAAAAGCTGATCTTATCACCCAGGGCGTTGGCGAACGTCAGCGGAAACCCAGGTGTGGTCGTGCCGATGCCGACATTGCCGACGGCATCCACAGAGAGTCGTGTGGCCGGGGCCGTGTTGGCGGCGCCGGTGGCCAGCGCGATTCCGCCATATCCCACGGTCAGGCGTGACGTCGCGCCAGCGGTCCTGAAGCATTGGCCTATGCCATTCTTATCAAAGTAATAGTTGTAGCCCAGGTGAATGCCGTCACCGAGCGGGGTGTAAGCGCCGTAGAGATATCCCCAGGAGTTGCCGCCACCGATCTGCAAGTGTTGATAGTCGCCGGAACCGGTGCCGATCTGCACGTCCTCGTTCATGGTGACATTGCCCGCGAAGGTATTGTTGGCGGTGAAGGTCTGGGCGGCGTTGAGTTTCGCCACATTGGCCGAGAGCCGCGCGTCGGCCACCGTGCCGCTGCTCAGGTTGTTCGCATTGAGGGAAGTCAGACTGCTGCCGCTACCCGAGAAGGTGGTGGCCGTCACGGTGCCATTGACATCCAGCGCGGAAGTTGGGGCGGCCTTGTTAATGCCGACATTGCTGCCGGAGACATTTACGACCTGACCGTAGGAGCTGTTAACCAGGTTCTGCGCGTTGACCGCCGTCTGCGTCAGGAAGGCGTAGGGTGAGGTCAGGAAGCGCAGCCGCGGGGTGATCGTTACATCGGTGCCGCCCGTACCAATCCCCTTGACCATGATCTCGATGAACCGGTCCGAGGCATCGCCGGCAGTGAAGAGGGTCGAGAGCGCCGGCCGCGGCTCCCCGGAGCACACGGCACCTTCTCCCAGCAGCACGCTGAAGTAGCCCTTGTCAATAGTGATGGTCTGCTGCTCCGCCCAGAGGCGATCGCCCGCAGCGGTGGAGAGTTGGTCCTTCCAGATGCGGAAGACCACATCATAGTTCTTGGGCGCGGTATTCCCGAGCGGCGTCCCGTTGTTATCCACCAGATAGCCCTGGTAGGTCATCAGGTTGGGCGGAGAACTGTTGGCGGCCCGAACGGGAATGGACGTGAGGGCCAGGGCCAGCGCGACGCCGGCCCAGCACAGCCAGAACACAGGTTTGATGTCTTTCATATTGCAGTTCAGCGATTGCGATTTTTGATGAGAATGCGGGAAACAGGATGTGGTTTTCATAGGCACGGTGGTTAAATCGTCATGGGTCGAGGATTGGCAACGGCTCAAGCGGTTACTATTCATGGCACGGTGGTCAGGGTTGGGGTTTCGGCAATCCGGTTCAGGCCAAAGGTCCCGCGCGTCTCGAACACCCGGGTGTCGTTGGTGTTCCCCGCGCGAGGCAGACCCAGGACGGTAATGGTTTCGGAGTAACGGCCAGACAGCATCTGACCGGTCTCCGTCCGGCTGGCAAAATCTTCTCCGGGCATTACGACCTCCAACTGAATCACCCGCTGTACGGAGTAGGATTCCGCGCCCTGATCCAACGGTGCGGCGAACTTTGAGTCGAGGTTGTCGTGATCCGGATGATATGTATGCACAAAGGGATTGGCGGCCTGATCGTTGAAATCCAGTGGCACGGTAGCGGTAATTGTGCTGCTCAGGGCCAACGGCCCATCGAATGACCACGGAGCGTTATCGCGAGACCACGGCAGGTGCGAGGCGCTGATCCGGCGAGCCTGGGCCAGGTAATACGAGTTGAGCGCGGATTCGCTGGTGGCCACCACCGGGTTGGTGTTGGCGTCCATGCCACAATAAACCCGCTGAAGCAGAACGGCGTTTCCGCCGGCTTCCGGATTGTGAAGGATCAGCCTTAATGGGAAGGGGCGGCCGACGGCGCCGAGGTTGGTGTTTATTCCCGTGACAATATACTGTCCGTTGGTGTCAACGGCCAGGCCCGTGCCCGAGCGCGCATAAGTTTTGAGATACTCGCCGACCTGATGCACCGTGACGCCCCCAACCCACAATCCGGCACTCGAACCGGCCGTGGCCGTCACCGGTGCGTCCACCTGTGCGATGCCCAGCGAATCGGTGAACCGGAGCACCCCGGCCAGCAGTTCCCCGGGGGCGCTCGTGATCATGGAGCGATCCAAGCCGAGCACAACCTCGATTTCGCTCCCGTTCTGGCCTCTTGCTGGCAGCATCCAACTATGGGAGTTGGTGGTTGCAAGCTGGGTGAAGGCGTAGGTCAGATCAACCGTGCTCAAACTGCCGCGGACCAGCAGCGGAGGCGTCCCCATGATGCTGGTTTGACCCGTCGGCGGCGACTCCGACGGCAACAGGTGGACGGTGACCGTTAGCGCGCCAGCAGTAAGATTCCGCAATCGGAAGCTCCTCACTCCGAGCTTCTGGCCGAAATCAATCCCGTTGTTGCCCGACCAGACGATTTCAAACGGGCTGAAGTACCGATTAAACAGGTTGCCCGAGCGGATCCAGAAGGCTTTGCCGCGCGTCACCGGCGTGGTGCGCAATGCAAAGACGCGCGCCGGGTTGTTGAGACCCAATTCACCGCCAGGGTACTGATAGATTTCAGCATTCTGCTGCAGTTCCGGGCAGAGGCTCAGGAACGCCTCGAAGCTGGGTGGCTCATTTGGCATCGTGGGAAACCCCAAGAAGTTCAGTCCCGTGGTGGTCCATTGGTACTGAGGTGCGACGGGTTTGCCTTTGACGATCCAAGTGTAGGAGACGGTATTGGTGTCCACGTACACCAGGTAAGCCGCGTTGCCGATCAGCCGCTGCAACCGCGAGGCACCACCCGCAGCGGACCGCTTCCAACTGGCCCACTGGCTGCCGGAATCCACCGGCTCCTGCGGACTCTGAACGAATTGCATCGTGGTAGGCGTGGGCGTCCAGAGCCAGACTTCTTGTATGGGATTGCTGGCATCGAAGGCTATCAACTCGTCCAGCGTGTCATACGACACGTCAACGTGCAGATAGACTGCATTCCAACCCGCTTTCAAACTGATTGACTGGGTGATCCACTGGGCCGGGGCGGACAGCGTGAGCAACAACGCGCCGAAGATCAGCCAGCGGGCACGCCCGGTCTGCGCTCCGGATCGTGGACCCTGGAGGTCAGGCTTTTCACTGAGGTCTGTGATTTTCATAGCTTGCGATAGAAGTACCAAACAGGTTGCGGGACCAACCGCTGCAAGGACCCAACGGCCATGCCCTGGGCTCGACCGCCAAAAACCAACACTTCTGTACCTGCCCAGATTGCGGTCGCTTCCGTGCGCGCGATGGGGTTACCCGAACTGCTCAACGACCGCCAAACGCCCGTGAGCGGATTGTAGGCGGCGCCGGTCGCGAATTCGCGTGCGCCGTTACTGCCGCCCAGAATGAGCATCTCCTGACCGGTCCACACCGCCGCATGATTGAATCTGGCGGTCGGTGAGCCCGTGGTGGGAAGCGATTCCCATGAATCCGTTGCCGGGTCGTAAGCGGCGCCATCCCCACAAGGCACCCCGGCTCGGTGGCCACCCCAGACGATCATTTGGTCACCCGTCCAGATCGCCGAGTGTCCGCGCCGAGGCGACGGAGCGTTATCCGCGGTCATGCCAAACCAGTAAGGAGTGCTGGTGTCGAAGCGCAGTTGTGAGCCGCTGTTCAAGAACCCTGGTTCGCCTTCTCCTCCCCAGATCAGCACCCGGTTATTGGCCCAAACTGCGGTCGCTCCGATCCTTGCCGCTGGCGCGCCGTCGGTGGTGACACCCGACCATTGCCCGGTGTCCGGGGCATAGAATCCACCGTCGCCCAGCAACCCGGAAACATTCTGGCCACCCCAGATGAACATCTGCCCGCCCGTCCAGACCGCGACATGGTCAGTCCTGGCGCTTGGCGCATCGCTCACCGGAATAGACCGCCAAAGTTGGCGATCAGGCTGGTATTGTCCGCCCGTGTTCTGCGGTCCGCTCGCAGCATTGCCACCCCAGATGAGCATCTCAGTCCCGGTCCAGACGGCCGTATGTCCCCAACGAGGGACGGGGGCGTCTATCGTGGACACGGCTTCCCACTTGTCTGTATCCGCATCATACGCGGCTCCGGTATCGAGATAAGCAGAGCCCAACAGCGGCCGTCCGCCCCAAATGATCAGGCGTTTCCCGTCCCAGACGGCGGAGTGTCCGAAGCGGGCGGAAGCACTGCCCGCAGCCGCGCTGGTGACCCAAGGCGGTGCCGGGACGGTCATCATCAAGGCACAACCACTGGCGAGCAGACAGGGATCGTTCGGCAGCAGCGAAACGAGTGTGATGCCGGCGGGCAGCAATAGTGTACCGCCACTCCCGCCAGTGCCCACGATGCTTGAAGCCGGAATGTTGGTGAGCCCCGAACCATCCCCGGAAAAAGCGCCCGCCACGTTTCCTGCAAAGCTGCCCGTGGCGTCTCGCTTGACGATGGTGTCCGATACATTGGCTGCCGTTGCGTTGTTCGCCGCGTTGACACCGGAAGCCACCTCAACTGCTGTCACGCCTCCCACCATCGCCACCACAGTGCTGCCTTGGGTTCCGTTTACGTCCCCGGCCAGAATGCCGGTGAAATCGGTGGCTTTGGGGGCGGTACCGGTCAGGAGGGCGGCGTTGAGGTTCGACAGGCTGGCCCCGTCTCCAGCGTGAGTACCAATGATGAGATTGCCGACATTCGTCATCTGGGCCACACCAGCGAACAGGCTGTCTCCGGCAAACAGGTTCGATCCGCTGAAGACTTGGTTGGCGTTGAGGAGCGGGACGTTGGCGGAAAGCCGCTCATCGGCGAGGGTGCCGGCGAGGAGATTCCCGGCATCTTGGTAGAAGGCACCGTGTTGTCCATCGAGGAGGTCGGCATCCACCTCCGTCAAACCTGCGCCGTTGCCAGTGAAGGTGCCGCTCAAGTTCAAGCCGGCTTCGTTGTTGGTGACCACTTCACCCGGCAGCCGCGCCAGGGGGATGGTGCCGGTGAGGTTCGGCGCGGGCACGCTGCTCGCGGTGGCGGCGGTACCGGCGTTGGGCGCGTAGAGCGCGTAGGGGGTGGCCGTGAGCGCGCGTCGCGGGATGAGCAGGATGTAATCTCCCGTCGCACCGCTTGCGCGCAGGGATGTTTCCAACCAGCGCGGCGCCCCAGTGAAGGCGTTTACGCCGAAGTCCAACATGACGCTGAAAAGCCCATTGGTAACGGGCACGTTGTTTGTCGTGACATCTGCACCGACCTTGCTCCCGTCGGTGGCGGCGTCGTAGAGAGCGAAGCGCAGATCGAATACCCCCACGGCCGGGATGGTGTTATCGCGCAGTCGGCCCTGGTAGGTGAAGGCAGTGCTTTGGGCTCGGACCGGGACGATTCCGCTGGCGAGCACAGCGGCCAAAACAAAACTGGCTGGCTTCAAAGGCTTCATGGCGCACTGGGATTTAGGGTCGGAAACTGGCCTGGGTTGCGGTTGGCGGCGCGCACGCGGTAGAACTGGCAGCCTGCCGCAGAATCGGCTTCGTCGAAGTACTCTACAACGTCACTGAAACTCATCACGGTTGTGAGGTGGAACCACGTCGCGAGGTCGAAGGAGCGTTCGATTGCGTAATCGGTATTGGGAGTGACCGAAAAACGGAGCACGAAAGGATAGGGGGCGTCAACCACCGGCGGATCCGTGAATCGCTCAATCATCAGCCGAAGCGGCTCGTCCTTGGTTTCAAGCACCGGGAGGCCCGCCAGACTCACCTTGGCGCCCGACCGAACCACGAGGTTGCCGCCCGCCAGGTTCTGCTCCGTGGTCGCGGTCCCATTCCAGTTACTCGCGAACCACAAGCCGCCTTTCTTGTTCCAGACGGTGATGGCGATCGAGTCAGATGTGCCCGGCTCGCCTTGGTCGGTCATCACCACTTGCAGTGTCGCATTACCGTCAATGGAGATCGGGTTCAACCGATCGGTAATGTCCATAATGCTGGCCTTGCCATTGAAAGTGGCTCGATTGCCCGCAACGGAGAGCGAACTCATCGCGTTGCCCTTGGCCTGATAGACCCGTCCGGCGCGCCGCACGATAATATTGATGTTACCCTGGAGGTTCTTGCCCGATTTGTTGAACTTCACGTTAAACCCAAAATTGGCCTTGCTTCCGGGATCCCCGGCGCATAAGCCCGCCGACCACTCGAGCCGCAGGTAGCCGCCACCCGTGATGAAATCGGTGGCAAGGGGTCTGGATACCGTGACGACGGTATCGTCCTCCGAGGCATCACGGGTGTACCATCCGCTCACCACGCTGCCAATGGTGAAGGACATTGAGTCGGCAGTGCCGATATTGATCGTCCAGTTGTAAGTCGCCGTGCCGGTTGTTGGGTCGGAGAGGTTGACGAGACCGACCGGCACGTCCCTCGCGATGATTGTGTTGTTGTCGAGGTTTATGAACGTTACGGTCGCGTTACGAATGTCGCCGGCGTTGGGATCATAAGCTGGATCGTCCGGCACGGCCGTGATGTCCTGGATCGTCGCACTCAACGTCACAATCGCGGCGCCGCTCGATGGAGAAGTGGTTGAGGCGAAGAGAGCACCGGTGTAGTTGGCCCGCGCCTCCTCCGGCGTCACCGTGAGGGTAACGCTCGTGGTGACGACACCGTCTTGATCGTCCGTCACGGTGAAGCGGATCAAATACCTTCCGGGCGCTACTCGCGCCGATCCGGACAGTGTCCAAGTCCGGCCATCGTCGGTCGTGGTGCTCAAGGCCAGTGCCAGGCCGTCGGGCAGTCCGGCTGTGAACGAGCCGCCGTCCTTTTTCCATTCGGCGGTTGCCGCCAGGACGGAGCCAGGAGAATCCACGTCGGTGGCTGTCATGGTCACGTCAATGATTGCGTCGCTGTATTGCACGGTTTGTTCTGCCAGGGTGCAAACGACGGTCGGGGAGTCGTTCACGGGATTGATGGTGAGCGTGGCGGTGGCGGATGGGCTGTCGAATTCGCCGTCATTGACCTTGAAGGTGAAACTGTCGGCGCCGTTGTAGTTGATCTCGGGCGTAAAGGTAAACGTGCCTTCGGCTGACAGCTTGAGTTCCCCGTGAGTGGGCCGGTTGACCAAGGTGAAGGTCAGCCGATCACCGTCCCAGTCCGAACCGGTGAGCGCGCCTTTTAACAAGGTGTCCTCGTCAAAGTCCCAGACTGTCATATTCCCCGCGGGTTGCAGGTTGAGTCCGGGGAGAAAGCCAGCCTCCCAGCGCAGCGCCTCATGTGTGGCGGTGCCGGCGTCCGGCTGACCCAAGATATCCACCAGCGTGTAGTCGCCCGCCGTGCTCACGCCGCCCCCGCCGGCGATGGCGTCCCAGTCCAGCGAATAACTCGTCGCAGCGGCGACGTGCGACGAGCGGCACAGGGTCAACAAACACAAAATGACCCAACGGCCCAACGAGGAAAGCCGGCACCTCCGTTCGGTCGTCACGCACCTCTCCTTTGGTGCGCGTACGCGGTTCGCGAATTGCGTCTTTATGGTTGGCCTGGCTGGCACGGTATTTCCCCCGGTTCTGTTCAAGATGGGCTGACTGTTCCTGATTCCGCCACACTCGCTTGCTTGGCTATAATTGCGGGTGACATTCCGGTGAGAATCCCCGGCAGTTCGTAAAGATTGTCCTTGAGGACATAGGCGCAGGCACCGGCTTGCGCCGCCGCCCTGCGCAGTTCTGGGTCATCATGCTGGGAGACGATGACCACTCGGGCCTCCGGAGAATGGGCTTTGATTTGGGTGGTGGCCTGCAAACCATCCATTGGTTTCATCCGCAAATCCATGAGTACCCAGTCCGGCCGCTCGATCATATAGAGACCGAAGGCTTCAGCGCCGCTGTGGGCCTCGCAAACCGTCATGCCCAGGCCGGCTATGATATCCCGGATCACCCGGCGCATCCGGGCGTCGTCGTCGGCGATGAGAATCTTGCGCATTTGCAGGCTGCATTTAACTCAAGATTCCAACGGTCTGAGAATACGAGTGTACACGCAGAACCGGCTACGTAGGAACAACGCGGCGGGTGAGGACTGACGCGGTGGGTCGCAGAAGAGTACCTGGCAGGTTACGCGCAGTGGCAAGGCACATCCGCGAATCCGGGACGCTTCGTGTTTATGGCAGCGAACGGTTACGAGGTTCGAACGCACTGGCCATGCTGATTCTGACTGGGTTCTAAATGTTGTCCGGTCAACCTTGCTACGCCGGAAGCGCCCGCTATTCTCTGCGCATGACCGCGAGCCAGTCGCCCCGCATCCTCACGACCACGGTTGGTTCCTATCCCGTTCCCGACTGGCTGGCGGCGCTGCCCAGCGAGCAGGCACTCCTCGACGCCACGCGGGTGGTATTCAACACTCAGCGACAAGCCGGAATTGATCTGCCCACGGACGGCGAACTGTATCGCTTCGATGTGAACCACCCCGACACAAACGGGATGATCGAGTATTTTGTCCACAAACTCGGCGGCATCCGAAAAGAGGTCGGGCGGCAGGACACAGCGGCGTTTCGCGCGAAGAGTGAAATGCGTTTCCGGCTCAAACCCGCGGCGGTCGTCACCGGCGCGATCACCGAAGGCGCGTTGAACCTGCCGGAGGACTGCGCCCGCGCCGCCGGTGTGGCGGGCGCGCCGTTCAAGTTCACGCTCACCAGTCCTTACATGCTCGCGCGCACGTTGCTTGACGAATATTACCGGGATTTCACAAAACTGACCCTCGCCATCGCGGACGCACTGGCGGCACAAGTTGGCGAGTTGAACTGCGCCTGTGTGCAAGTGGACGAGGCAAACATTCCGGGCAATCCCGCCGACGCGCCGCTGGCCGCCGAGGCCATCAACCGCGTGCTCGACGCCGTGCGGGTGGAAAAGGCGGTGCATTTTTGCTTCGGCAATTACGGCGGACAGACGATTCAAAAAGGCACGTGGGCGGCGCTGATTTCTTTTCTCAACAGCCTCCACACGGATCACCTCGTGCTGGAACTGGCGCATCGTCCACCCTCCGATCTGGAGGCGCTCAAGAACGTGGAAGCGCGCATCGGCATCGGGATGGGCGTGGTGGACATCAAGGCGAACCACATTGAAACGCCGGAGGAAATCGCCCGGGCCATCGAACGCGCGGAAAAGGTGCTGGGCCCAAACCGCGTGCGCTATGTGCATCCGGATTGCGGTTTCTGGATGTTGAAGCGCAGCGTGGCCGATCGCAAAATCGCCGCGCTGGTCAAGGGTCGCGATTTGTATTTGGCGCGGCCAAATCCGTCTAGATTACATGAAAACTAATCACTCCATCGTGTTGAGAGCAGCCAACCCGCTGGCCGTGGAATTGGATTCGGAGGCTCATGCTGCCTACGTGCGCTTCAGCAAAAAAGGTCGCGCGAACGCAGCCCATCACCACGGAGGGTTGCATTGTCACGGTGGATTTTGACGCAAACGGCGACGTGGTGGGGATTGAACTGGTGGGCGTGGATGAATTTGGCATCAAGCCTCTGCTGAAAAAGACAGGGCCGCAAAAACGGATTCCAAAGCGATTGCTGGACAGCGCCCGGTATCTGCCCGCCGGTCTGATGGCCGCGTAGCGCTGGCTGGTGATTCTACATTCTTCACGCTTCATTCGCCTGCGTCTCGGCCATCCGAACTGTGGTTTCTGGATACTGAACCGCAGCGCCGCTGACCGCAAAATTGCCGCACACGCGAAAAATCTTACGCAAACTCGCAGCGGCCTTCGGAAGCGGAGGCGCTTTTTTAATGCGAGTAAACTCAGAGCACTGTCTTGACCGGCGTTTTCCCCTGCCACAATCTCGGACTGTGAACGACGCAAAGGCTTTCCATGTTTGGCTGCTAATAGTCAATAACATGGAAAGTTTTTCATCTACATGAATAGTTGGACCGCGATGAAACCTGAAGATATCCAAGTGCTGTCAGAAGCCGTTGAATCACGGAACAAGAAGCATTACGATTGGATGCGCAGCCTTGTTTTGCTGGCTTCAGGAGCATTGACGGTTATGGTTTCACTTCACTCGGACAAGCAGTTGGCAGGGATACCGTTGGTTTACATGAAAGTAGCATGGGTATCACTTGGACTTGGTATCTTGCTCGGCGCAGTATCATTACACGGCGAAGTGTGGATGCAAACCGAGGCGACAAAACTGTTGGGACGAGAATTATCAAAACCGGACGGCGGAAATATTCCAGTCCACGTAACTTTGCCATTGCGTTACAGAGCGAGCGCCACCATTTGTTGCTTGTCGCTGGTTTGCGCAGTGGTTTCATTCGTTCTTTATGCTGTCACGAGATACTAAGACGCGGGCTAACCACATCGCTCCATCTAACGTGCGCCCCGCTCCACTATGAAACGAGACATGGAATTGATCCGGTTGTTGCTTCTGCAACAAGAAAGCGGCGAAGCGCCGAGAGAGCTTGCCGATTATTCGAGGGAGGATGTCCTTTACAATTTGGCGCAGATGGGAGATGCAGGGCTTATTTGTGCATCATTTAGTCCTGATGCTAAAACGCCAGACACCGTTTTGATCTTTAGACTCACTTGGGCGGGGCATGACTTTCTGGACGCAACGCGCGACAGTAAGATTTGGAAGAAGGCGAAAGATCATATTATCAAGCCGGGCGTTTCTTGGACTTTCCAAACCTTGCTTGAGTTCTTGAAGCGCGAAATTGAGCAGCGTTTTCTTGGAGGAGTTTCTCCACCTCCATGACGCAGTTTGCGTAACAGATAGCACCATGTTCTATTAGAATCATGAGAACACTCGCGGAACACATTGACGATCTCGACCGGATGGTTGACAACGGCAGCGCACCGAAACATGAAATTCGCAGCCAGATTGCCTTTATTGGGCGGGAAGTAACCGCGTTGCAGGAGGAGCATGACCGATTGAAGGCGGCATATTCTCAGGCGCAATTGGAACATTCTAAAGCGCAACCAGAGTCGTCGGCCTTGCCTGATAACGCCAAGAGACTTTTGCTTGAGATTGAGCTTTGTGACGTTTCGACGCCGAAGGGTCTCAGCATTCTGCGAGTCACGGAGACTGAAGGCGATTATCTGCCACACCTTTATAACGCGAAACCGCCATCCCAGATCAGGGCTATTGACCTTAACGAAGTGATTCAGGCCACCGACGACCTCGTTGAAGCCGGATGGCTGAAATTCCATGCCGTCGAAGAGAAGGTTACGGAATATCGGCGCACGTCGCTCAGCATCCCATTTTAAGTGCATGCACTTGTCGTCTAACAAAGGCTGTCGTTGTCCCTTGCATGCACCACTATATGCAATTTGCGTTACCCTTGCGCGCACAGGAGAAATTCTTGTCCGCACACCGGCTTCGGGTTAGGAATGGACTGCTGTGAAACCGAAACGAACCGGGAAGTTGTTAAGGATGTCGCTCAAATCTGCAATTGCGTTCCTGATCCTGGCAACGGCTTCGCTGGTTGGCGCGCAGACATTGCAGACGCTGTGTTCATTCAATTCCACCAATGGATCGACTCCGCGAGCAGAACTGACGCTGGGGAATGATGGTAATTTCTACGGCACAACTCCCGGCGGCTTTGGCAGCGACAAAGGCACGGTATTCAAAGTCACAACTAATGGCGCGTTGACCACGCTTGTTTCTTTCTCCAACAGCAATGGGGCGTCTCCGAGGGCCGCGCTGACGCTGGGAAATGACGGCCATTTCTACGGCACGGCCTATTGGGGCGGCTTCACTAATTCCACATTTACATACGGCATGGGGACGGTATTCAAAGTGACAACTAATGGCACATTGACCACGCTTGCCTCTTTCTCCAGCACCAATGGAGCAAATCCAGAGGCCGGGATGACGCTGGGCAATGACGGCAATTTCTACGGCACGACTTATGGGGGCGGCATCACAAATCCTGCATCCCCCTACGGCATGGGGACGGTATTCAAAATGACAACGAGTGGTACGTTAACCAAGCTGGTTGCTTTCAACTCCGCCAACGGCGCTTATCCGTATGCCGCGCTCACGTTGGGTCCTGACGGCATTTTCTATGGCACGACCAAGTATGGCGGCATCACCAATTCCACATACCCCGACGGCATGGGAACGGTGTTCAAAGTCACGACCAACGGATTGGTGACCACGCTGGTGTCGTTCACCGGCACCAACGGCGCGAACCCGTATGCCGCACTGACGCTGGGCAATGACGGCCATTTCTATGGCACGACTGTGTATGGCGGCATTACTAATTCCACATGGAGGACTGGCATGGGGACGGTGTTCAAAGTCACGACCAACGGATCGGTGACCACGCTGGTCTGGTTAACTGGCATCAATGGGGCGTATCCGGAGGGCGGACTGACGATGGGCAATGATGGTAATTTCTACGGCACGACTGCGCGTGGAGGCATCACCAATTCCACAGAGCCCTACGGCTGGGGGACGGTGTTCCAAGTGATGACTAATGGCACTCTCACCACGCTGGTTACTTTCGGCTTTACCAATGGGTCGCTTCCGCGGGCGGCGCTGACGCTGGGAAATGATGGTGATTTCTACGGCACGACAGCGGCGGGCGGCATCACTAATTCGACAGATCCCACTGGAATGGGGACGGTGTTCCGACTGTTTGCTTCGCAACCATTGATCACGGTCGAACCGCAAAGCCAGACCAATAATGCTGGTGCAAACGTGACATTCCTCGTCAGCGCAAGAAGTACCGGCCATTTGGGTTACCAGTGGCGGAAGAACGGGACGAATCTCGTTGATGGCGGCAACCTTTACGGCGCAACCACAAGTGCTCTAACTATCACGAACATTTCAGCCAGCGACGCCGCTAGTTATTCGGTCATTGTCAGCAACGCAAACGGCAGCGTGACGAGTTCCAACGCGACGTTGACGGTGATAGACCCGCCGGTCATCACGGCTCAACCGACAAATCTGCTGGTGTTGCCCGGAACGAACGTCGCTTTTCGCGTGTCACTCACCGGCACGGTTCCATTTCGTTATCAATGGCGATTCAACGGGACAAACCTGCTTAACGCCACGAACGCCACTTACGCAATTCCCTCAGTCGCCACAAACAAGGCTGGAAATTATTCTGTTGCGATCACCAATGCGGCGGGCAGTGCCACGAGTTCCAACGGAGCGTTGACCGTGGTAGTGTCGCCCAATAGCCAGACCAATTATGCGAGCAGCACGGCGACCTTCACCGCCACAGGGTTCAGCCCGGAATCGTTGAACTACCAGTGGCAAAAGAACCGCACGAATCTCGTCAATGGTGGCAACCTTTCAGGCGCAACCAACAGCACGCTGACCATCACCAGTGTTTCGGATGCGGATGCGGCAATCTACAATGCCGTCGTGAGCGATGCTTCCGGCAGCGTGACCACTTCCAACGCAGTGCTGACGGTGAACAATTTCCCGTTCATCGCCTCACAGCCGCAAAGTCAGACGGTGGTGGCGGGGAGAACCGTAACTTTCAATGTCACTGCCTATGGCGCGCCGCCGTTTATCTTTCAATGGTTTTTTAATGGAACACCTGTGGGTTCGCCCACTGCGGGAACAAATTCTTCGTCCTACACATTGAGCAATGTCGGAACGAATCAGGCGGGCAATTACAGTGTGCAGGTGGTCAATGGTTTTAGCAGTGTGACGAGTTCCAATGCATTGTTGACGGTGTTCCTCCCGCCGTCGTTGACCCTGCAATTCTCGGCAGGTTATCCGCTGCTGAATCTGTATGGCAGGTTGGGCAACAACTTCGTCGTGGAATTCAACACCAACCTAGCGGAGACCAACTGGATCAATCTGCTTTCCCTGACGAATTTACCGGCCAGCCCGTATCAGTTCCTTGATCCTGCAGCTGGCGACCAACCAGCGCGGTTCTATCGGGCATATATGCAGTGAAAGGCCGCGAGGTACTCTTAGCTTTATCGCGACGGCTGACAAACACAACCAATGGCTGATTACTTCACGCTCTCTCCCTTCGAGTTCTTCGTTCAACACACGCGGACGCGGTTTCCGTTTCGCTACGGCATCGCGAGCATGACGGAGGTGCCGCACCTGTTCGTCCGCACGCGCGTCACGGCGGGCAACCAATCCTCCTTCGGCCTCACGAGCGAGGGATTGCCGCCCAAGTGGTTCACGAAGAATCCCACGACCACCTTTGAAGAGGACCTGCCCGAGATGCTCGAAGTCATCGGGCACGCCGCCCGGTTGGGGGAGCAAATTGCGCACGCGCCCATTTCGTTCTTCGACTTCTGGCGCGAGTTGTATCGCCAGCAAACCCACTGGGCGAAGTCCCGCAAACTCGCGCCGTTGCTGGCCAATCTCGGTGTCGCCCTGGTCGAGCGCGCGGTGCTGGATGGCTTGTGCCGCGTCGCCGGCCAACCGCTGCATCAGATGATCGCCGCGAGCCGGCTGGGGCTGCGGTTGGGCGAGGTTTACCCGGAACTCGGCGATGCGCAGCCGCGCGACCTGCTGCCCGCCACTCCGCTTGAATCCTGCTTCGTGCGTCACACGATCGGCCTTGGTGATGCGCTGTCGCCCGCGGACATTCCCGCCGACGAGCGGGTGGACGACGGTTTGCCGCAGGATTTGGAAAGCTCCATCCGCGCCTACGACTTGCGTTATTTCAAAGTCAAACTGTTCGCCGACGCCGAACGAGATGTGGCGCGATTACGCGAACTGAATAATCTGTTGGAGCGCGAGACAGGTGGAGATTATTTCGTCACCCTCGACGGCAACGAGAATTTCCAGAACTTCGCCGCGTTTCGTGAGTTCTGGCAGCAGGCGTCGGCCGACGCGACTCTGCGCAGCCTGTGGCAACGGATTATTGTGGTCGAGCAGCCGGTGCATCGCGACCACGCCTTGAGCGACGAGGCCGGGACCGCGTTGGGCGCCTGGCCGGAGCGTCCGCCGCTGATCATTGACGAGTCGGACGGCGAACTCGGTGATTTGCCACGCGCGCTTTCGCTCGGCTACGCCGGAACGAGTCATAAGAACTGCAAAGGCATTGTGAAGGGCATGGCCAATGCGTGCCGGTTGGAAAAACTCCGCCGCGCCGGCCAGCGCGTGGTTTTGACGGGAGAAGACTTGTGCAATCTCGGACCGGTGGCGTTGCTGCAAGACCTGGCGCTGATGGCCTTGCTCGGCATCGAACACGTCGAGCGCAATGGCCACCACTACTTTCGCGGCTTGAGCCTGTGGCCGGATGACTGGCAAGCGGGCGTGGTATCGGCCCACAACGATGTTTACGCGGGCCACGCTCAGGGCTTCGCCTGCCTGCAAATCCACGAAGGCAGACTCAACCTCGCTTCTATCAACGCCGCGCCATTTGGCCTTGAGCCGCTGCTCGATTGTTCGCGTTTTGCGCCGCTGCCGCTGGCAACGGAAAACTGATCAAAAGCAAGGTTGCCAGCCCAAGGGTCCAGTGACATGCTCCGGCCATGGGCACTCTTTGGAATTCCTCGGCCCGAGCGTCGCTTTGGGTTTCACTCGCTCTCCTCACAATGCTGGGTTGTCGTTCGGCGGACAAACCGCGCGGCGAGTTCTCCACCACCGCAACCGTCGGCCAGTTCGGCACGAATCGCTGGTACACACCGGCCAATCAGGTGCTCACCCCCGCCGGCGTGCAGGTGGAGTTGCCCGGCTTGCGGCCCCAGGCCATCGCGCTGAGTCCGGACGGCAGACTGCTGGTGACCGCCGGCAAGACGAAAGAACTCGTGGTCGTGAATCCTGCCACGGGCGAGATTCGCCAGCGGGTGTTGTTGCCCTCGGAAAAGGACCAGGACCCGGCGCCCGACGCGGTTTCCAGCCACATCCTCGAGCCGGACAAGGATGGGCAGGTCAGTTACACCGGCCTGGTATTTTCGCCGGATGGGCGGCGTATCTACCTGGCCAACGTCAACGGCAGCGTCAAGGTGTTCGGCGTGCAAGAGGACCAGAACGTCGTCGGTCTGTTCACGATCCCGCTGCCTTCAGCCGATGCGCCGCGGCGGAAGGCCGAGATTCCCTCCGGGCTCGCGTTGTCGCCCGATGGCAAGCGACTCTATGTGTGCGGCAACCTGTCGAATCGGTTGTTGGAATTGGATGCCGCCAGCGGCACGCTGCTGCGAAAGTGGGACGTGGGCGTGGCGCCTTACGATGTCGTGCTCGTGCGAGGCAAGGCTTACGTGAGCAACTGGGGCGGACGGCGACCCGACGCGCAGAGCGTCACCGGCCCGGCGGGTCGCGGCACGTTGGTGCGTGTGGATCCGGTGCGCCACATCGCCAGCGAGGGTTCGGTGTCGGTAATTGAACTGGATTCCACGCCACAGAACCGAAATCCGAAATCCGAAATTCTCACCGGCCTGCACGCTTCCGCGATGGCGCTCTCGCCAAGTGGCCATTGGCTGGTCGTCGCCAATGCCGGTAGTGATACCCTCAGTGTGCTGGACACGCGCACGGACAAGATCGTTGAAACGGTCTGGATGCGCCAGCACCCGGCGGACTTGTTCGGCGCGCAGCCCAACGCCCTGGCGTTCGACAAGTCTGGCAAGCAGCTCTTCGTCTGCAACGGTTCGCAAAACGCCGTGGCCGTGGTGAATTTCAAGCCGGGCGCATCAAAGCCGCGCGGCCTGATTCCCGTCGGCTGGTTTCCAGGCGCCATAGCGTTTCATCCGTCGCTCAACCAGCTTTGCGTGGCCAACATCAAAGGCATTGGCTCGACCCGGCGGCTCAAGCCCGGCGACAAGGTCGAGTTCAACTCGCATAACTACTTCGGCACGCTGTCGCTGGTGAACGTGCCGGTCAAACGCGACCTGGCCGCCATGACACAGGTTTCCTTGGACAACATGCGCTACGGCTTGTTGCAGGAGGCCAGACTCCCGCCCCGGCCCAACCAACCGCCGCGCCCCGTGCCCGAACGCGTCGGCGAGCCAAGCGTGTTCAAGCACGTCGTCTATATCATCAAAGAGAATCGCACTTACGACCAGGTGTTCGGAGACATCCCCGAAGGCAACGGCGATCCCTCGCTCTGCATCTTTGGCGAACACATCACGCCCAATCAACACAAGATGGTGCGCGAATTCGTCCTTCTCGATAACACTTATTGCTCGGGCATCTTGAGCGCGGACGGCCATCAATGGTCGGACACCGGCATCACCACGGATTACATGGAGAAATCCTTCGCCGGCTTTCCGCGCAGTTATCCCGACGGCATGGAGGACGACGACGTGGACGCGCTGGCCTATTCGCCCGCCGGTTTCATCTGGGACAACGTGCTCGCGCACGGCAAAAGCCTGCGCATTTATGGCGAGTTTGCCGGAACGGAAAAGCGCTGGACCGATCCCAACCGCAAAGGGCCGATCAAGTTCGCCGATCATTGGAAGAACTTCACGACCGGCGCGGGCGAAATCACCATTTGGAGCCGGCCCATGATTGAATCCATCCGCCCCTATCTTTGCACCAACACGGTCGGCTGGGACATGGACATCCCGGACGTGTTCCGCGCGCGCGAGTTCATCAAGGAACTGCGCGAATACGAAGAGGCCGGCAGCCTGCCGAATTTCATCGTCATCTGTCTGCCGAACGACCACGCCAGCGGCACCCGGGCCGGTTCGCCCACGCCTGCCGCGCACGTGGCCGACAACGACCTCGCCTTCGGCCAGATCGTCGAGGCGTTGAGCAAGAGTCCGTTCTGGAAGGAAATGTGTATCTTCGCGATTGAGGACGATCCGCAGGCCGGCTGGGATCACGTCAGCGGTTATCGCACGACGGCTTACGTCCTCAGCCCTTACACGAAGCGCGGCGCGGTGGTGAGCACGCAATACAATCAAACGAGTCTGCTGCGCACGATGGAACTGATGCTGGGTCTGCCGCCGATGAACCAGTTCGACGCCACCGCCACGCCCATGTCGGATTGCTTCACGGCCACGCCCGACTTCACGCCGTTCACCGCGGTGCCGAACAACATCCCGCTCGACCAGATGAATCCCGACCCGAAGGCCATTCACGATCCGTTGTTGCGCAAGAACGCCTACGCCTCGGCGCGCCTGCCGCTGCACAAGATTGATGCCTGCCCCGAGGACCTTTACAACCGCATCCTCTGGCACGCGATGAAAGGCTCGCAAGTACCCTATCCCGACTGGGCGATTACCAAAGTCGAGGATGAGGATGATTGACCTCGGCCAATTCGTTGACCTTCGGCTTCACTGCGGGTTTGTCATCAAAGCCGTTGGGTTCGCCGAGAGACCTTTGCTGGATGCCTTGGAGCGCGCGGCGGTCGCCCAAACGCGAATCGTTGGCGGGAGCTTCGCCGGCTCATCCACACGGGTCTGAGCGAAGCAGAATCGTCAGTCACGCTTTACCACGAGGTTCTGGAGGCGGCAGCGGTCGGAAGCTCGCACCCGCCAGAAAGCATAACGGATTTTGACGAAGCCGGCTTGGAGCGAGCGGCCAGCGAGGCATACGCGCACTGGAGCAACGCCTCGCCCGCGAACCTGAACCTTCTGCTGCTATATCAATTCACTTGGCCGGGTTTTCACTGCAAAGCCGCCCGCAGTACCACAACATGCGCGGCAGATGAAACGGACCTTTCCAGAGGTTGCCCTTCAACCGGACCGAGATGCTTCCATTGCGATGCAGGTAGCCATACCACTCGCCGAACTCCGGGTCGGCGAAGTATTTGAAACTCCAGTCGTGAACCTGTTGATGCCAGCGCTCGTATTTGTCGTCGCCCGTCAGTTGCCAGGCGAGCAACGTGGCGATAATGGCTTCGTTGTGCGGCCACCAAAATTTCATGTCATGCCAGTACTCCTGCACCGGCAGTTCGCGCAGATCGCGAAAGTAGAATAATCCTCCGTATTCCTCATCCCACCCTCGCTGCCACATCCAGTCGAGCATGGTCAGTCCGAGCCGGATCAACCGTCGGTCATCGCGCAGTTTACCCTCATGCATGATGAACCACGCGGCCTCGAGGGCGTGTCCGGGATTCAGGGTGCGGCCATCGAAGTGGTCAAGGATTTCGCCGCTGGCGCCCACGGTTTCCATCACGGCTTCAAGCTCCGGCTTGACGAAATCACGTTCAATGGCCGCAATGCAGTAATCAATCCACTCCGTGCAGGTGCGGTCGGCGACGGTGACATCGCCCAGATTGGCACGCAATTCCTGGGCGGTGACGATGCCAATCATGTGCGGGCCGATGGCCTGCAGGGGCCGGGTCGTTTCAAATTTTGGGAACATCACCCCGGGGGTGAAACTGTAGCGCAGATAAGTCGCGAAAATGTTCACGGCATCCTCCGCGGCGCGGGCGTCGCCGGAGGCTTTGGCGTAGGCGGCGTTGGCGATGGCCGCAAAACTTTCACTGAACACGTAACGGCGCATCCGCAGCGGTTGGCCATCACGCGTGACGGTGAAATACATTTTCCCTTCCGGCGCAAAGCAGTGTTTGCGACTGAACTCGAGGCAACTGCGCGCCGCTGCCAACCATTCCGGTCGTCGTTCGATCGTGTTGTGGAGCGTGGCGAACATCCACGCGGCGCGGCCCTGGAACCAGACCGACTTGTCCGTGTCAAGGATCGCGCCATCCCGGTCGAGCGACGTGATGATGCCACCGTGTTCCTGGTCCAGGCCGTGGCGCAGCCAGAAGGGGATCACGTCGTCTAGGAGGGCAACGCGATAGACTCCGGCCAATTGAATGAGTTTTTCACTCACGGTAAGTGCGGGGTGGCCAGCCGGAAGAACCCGGCTGCGTTCGTCGTGCTCACGGGAATCTCCATCCACGAACCGGTTGGCTGGGCTGGAATGTCCGAATAGCGCTCCCAAGCCCCCGCGGCGAGCGCGTCGCGAAATTGCACGGTGTAACTCTTGTTGGAGGCGACCGCGAAGCTGAGGCGAGGCGCATTAGGGCCGGAGGACTGCAGTTTGAGTTGGGGAAAGTGTTCACCGTCCAGTGGATCAGTACCAGCGACAAATTCCGCGTGATTGTTGAACCCGTCACCGTCCGGATCCGCCCCCGGGCCGGAGATGGCCGGATCCATCAATTGTGCCGGGCTGAATCGCTCGCCGGCCCAGGTGGTGTAAGGTGGCAGCGTATCCGCGCCGGCGCTGATTTGCGCCACTGACCGGCGCGTAAAGTAGAGACTGCCGTAGGGGTCTTTCTCAAAGAACAGCCCGACCTCGCCGGTCGCCAACCGTGTTACCGAGGAATACGCCGAGCCGCCGGCATACACCAAATGGCTCACCGGCCAGGTCTGACCGTCGTCATAACTGAGCCGCAACGTCATGTTCACACGCGATGAAGTGTGGGCGGCGTTCGCATGGAGCAGGCGGCTCGCGTTGCTGTCATTCGTGCTTGTCAGGCGGAAGACGTTGCCCTGACAGGCCGGATCGGGAATGGCCGATTGATTGGCGGTTTGAGTGTAAGGACTGCCCCAGGTGATGCCGCCATCGGTGCTGCGATTGAACCAGCGCATACCGCTGCCGGGAAAACCATTGTCCCGCATGCTGGCGAGGAGTCCGCCGTCGGCGGTTTCGGCGATTTGAATCTCGCCGCCGCCCGTGCCCGCGTTGCCACCTAATTGCCACGTTTGCCCGTGATTATCGCTGTAGATCAGAGTCGCGAACCCGCCGCTTCCGTGCAGGTAGGCAGGGAAGATCAAACGACCGGCGTGCGGCCCACGTTCCAGTTGAATGCCGTTGCCCGGTCCCGCAAGAAATTCAGATCCGGCCGGCCGCAGTCCTGGATTCATGGCCTCAATATCCATCCCGGGCGACCATGTGGCGCCATCATCGTCGAAGTAGCGCATTTCCAGTTTGATGACCCGGTTGTAGGGCTGGCCGGCGGCGTAAGCGCCGTTGTCGTAAAGGACCCACACGCGGCCATTGGTGCGGTCCAGCAACAGTGCCGCATCGCCCCCGGCCACGCGTGCAATGTTGGTCAACCCGTTCTGCGGATACGTGTCCCGATCATGGGGATCACTGCCGTAATTGGCGATGACCTGCAACGGGCCCCAAGTCCTGCCATTATCGAAACTCCGCTTGGCAACCAGATCGAGCGGATTGGGGATGTCGCCGCAGCCGGTGAGCCGGCCATCGGCCACGGCGATAACCGTGCCCTTCGTAGTTGTGACCAGCGCCGGAATGCGGAAGCAATTGTAACCTGACTCTCCGGCGACAAAGACCGGCACGAAGTCCTGCGCGGGTGGCGGCGGCGGGTTGGGGTCTTCGATCACTCCCCTCCACTTGTTGGATAAATAGCTCTCCACGCTTGCCCGGGTGGCGTAATCCACCGCGCGGTCGAAGACCAGCACTTCCGCCACGTCAGCCCTAAGGCCGAACTGTTGCGCCGCATTCGCGCCAATCATCAAGCCACTGAGTGAACCGTTTGTGGCCACCGCCACGTCGCCTGCTTGGGCGCCGTCAATGAAATGCTGGAATTTCGCCTCGCCGCCATTGGTCACCACCATGAAGGTATGCACCTGCCAGACATTGGTGAGAACAACACTGGTCGGACTGCCCAAAGCCGGGCCATAACTGCTGTTGGTCCCTCCCGATGTGCCGAGATGCCAATAACCCGTCTTCACCTGGGCGCGCATCAGCCCCGGAGTGAAGGAGGTGGCGTCGAACAGAAATCCCTGGTTCTCCCCATTCAAAACCCGGGCGTAGAAGACGAGGGTGCGGTTACTGGAAAGGATGCCGAAATCCGCCTTGGCCGACCAGATCCCATCGGTGCCGCTGAAACGGACGGCGGCCGTGTTGCTTCCGTCCGGGGCAAGGAGATGCAGTTTTTGCGGATTGCGGGTGAGCCGGTTCAAGTTACGCAAGGCCACGGTGGCGGTGGCGTTCGTGCCAGCAGTGCCGAGGTTCGTCCACGTCGTGACTGAATACTGGTCGGCGGCAATCCCCAGTCCGTGATCTCCCTTGAACCACGCATAGACCATGGCAGGTTCCGGCGAACTGGCAACGACGAGCGCGCTTCCTAGCGCCAGCCCGCAAACCACGGCCCAAGTGTGGCGAATAATTGTCATCTTCCGGGCCAGCATCGCGCTGGCGCAATTCCCCCGTCAAGCCACGGTCGCGTGTCTTTTGATGGGACAGCTTTGCTGGCAACAAAATGAATGGGCCTTGCAAGTGACGCCGTACTGGGTTAGGTGAGAGCAACAGATTGTCTCAGCGTCCTTGGAACCGAACTATGCCAAACATTCTAATGGTGGATGACGACGTGACGGTGCTCGAAATCTACCGCCAGAGATTTCTCCGCGAGGGTTTTGCCGTCGAGACCGCCGCGGACGGCTTGGCGGCCACCGAAGCGTTGCGTGCCAGCCGGCCAGACCTGGTGGTTCTGGACTTGTTGATGCCCAAACTTTCCGGGATCGAAGTGCTCAAGTTCATCCGCTCAGAATCGGATTTTAAATCACTTCCGGTGGCCATCTTCACGAATTCATTCATGAGCGAATTGGCGGACGCGGCCACCAGTCAGGGCATTCAACGGGCGTTGGTCAAATCCCAATGCACTCCGGAGATTCTCGTACAGGCCGTCCGCGAGATACTCAATAGTCGGGTGGCCAGTGAGCCAACCTCCATGTCCGCGCCAGCCGCCAATTCCACCGAGCCGGCGGCAGCGCCCGTTAGCGCGGCGGAATCCAGCGCTCGCATCCGGCAGCAATTCCTGGAATCTGGCCCGGCCACCTTGCGCGCATTGCGCCAGCTCCACTTGGAGTTCACGGAAAGCCCCGATCCCGGCCAACAGGCTATTCGACTCGATACTTTCTGCCGGAAACTCCACTATGTGACCACGCTGGCGGGTTTGGCAGGCTGCCACCGGATCGCGATGTTGAGCGGCGCACTGGTAGCCCTGCTGTTTGGATTGCTGGAGCGACCCACTCATATTGATGCGTCCACGCTCAACACCATCGCCCGAACCCTCGATTTTCTGGAGCTGTTGTTCGGCCATGAACGCGAAGCCGTGCCGGAGCGGCCGCTGGAAGGGCAGGTGCTGGTGGTGGATGACGATCCGCTCTCCAATCGTCTGGCGGTGGCGGCACTGCAACGGACCCATCTCAACGTCCGTGCGGCGGACAACCCATTGATCGGTCTGGAGTTGCTGAAACAGTATCGGTTCGACCTGATCCTGCTGGACATTGAAATGCCGCACATGACCGGCTTCGATTTGTGCCGGAAGCTGCGCACCCTGCCGGGGTATGCCCAAACGCCGGTCGTTTATGTTACCGCCCACAACGATTTTGCCAGTCGTGCCACCAGTGTGATCTCGGGTGGTCAAGATTTGATCGCCAAACCGGTGTTCCCCATCGAATTGGCGGTCAAAGCCGTGACCCACTTGATCATGAGCCGCTTGCCGAGAACCGCCGCCGGTCAGTGAGATTTGCGGCCGGTCGTTCGCCTTCGTTTCGCCTTTGCACGGCAAGAAGTGCGTCGCTTTCAACAACCTGCGTGTGGTGACGCTGGTCGGCTTGGGCAAATCGGACTCGGCGCCGGGGGGCGTGGGGAGTGAGGTTTGTTTGCACCCGGCTTGAGAATCCCGCACAGTCAATGTCGGACGGGATGGCAGACTTATGATCGCAGCAATTTCTGGATTGATCGCCGGGGCCGTGCATGTGTGGTCCGGGCCGGACCATCTGGCGGCTATTGCGCCGCTGGCGGTGCGGCAGCGGAAACGCAGTTGGCTGGCGGGCGCACGATGGGGCTTTGGCCATTCAGCCGGGGTGGCGCTCGTGGGTCTTCTGTCTCTCTGGCTGCGCGACTTGCTGCCCGTGGATTTGCTTTCCGCATGGGGTGAACGCCTTGTCGGCGTGGTGCTGTTCGGTATCGGCTTTTGGGCCTTGCGCCTGGCTTTGAAGCACTCCGTCCATACTCACGAGCACGAACACGATGGTGATCGGCATGTGCATATCCACACCCACGCCCATCCCCACTCGGACAACCAAGAGCGCCCGGAAGCGCATCAACATCGGCACGCGGCCTTTGGCATCGGCGTCTTGCACGGCCTGGCGGGGAGTTCGCATTTCCTTGGGGTGCTGCCGGTCCTGGCGCTGCCCACACGGACACAGGCGGCTGCCTACCTGATTGCTTACGCGCTGGGGACGATTGCCTCCATGGCGGCGTTTTCCTGGATCATGGGCGCGATGGCGGGCCGCTTCGCCGCGCACAGCGCGAAGATTTATCGCGGATTGATGAGCACCTGCGCCGTGGCCGCGATGCTGATAGGTTGTTACTGGCTCGTTTGGTGAGCGGTGTTCAGACGGTGTCCATTTCAAGGTTGACCGTGCGGGAGTCGCCGGACATTGTCCCGCCTGAAGCTAAACCGGACACACACTATGATCATTCCCCCAACTTGGACCGTTCCCGAAGCCATCCGCATTCGGCTGGGTCAAACCAGTTATGGCCGCCAGCGCGCCATCGTGGAAGAAGGACATTTGGTTCTGGTGCTGCACAAAGCCCCCGGCCCAGACGACCGTGCCCGCGAAGGCGTCCTGTTCTGGCGCAACCCCACCGGCGAATGGCAGTTCAATCGCGGCGGCCCCGGGCCGGGCAGCTTGAAGCGGCACGTTCAGTCTTACGCGGAGATTGAAGCGAAACTCACCGCCGAGTATGAACAGGCGGCGGACGTCAGCACACTGTTCGATCTGTTGGAGCGGCTGACACCATTGGTGCGGGCCGCCCGCAACCTGCATCAGGCGCTCCAAACCGCGCGCGAGGCCGTCAAGGGCGACGCGTTCCTCCTTGAAATGCGCGATCAGACTTACGAATTGCAGCGCAGCTTCGATCTGCTCAACGAAGACGTGCGCAATGCCATCCACTATCGCACGGCGCGCAAAGCCGAGGAACAGGCGCGGCTCAGCGAGCAGGCCCTGCACGCCAGCCATCGGTTGAACATTCTTGCCGCGCTGTTCTTTCCGCTTACTGCCGTCGCCAGTCTCTTTGGGATGAACCTTGCGCACGGTTTCGATGACCGGCGCCCCGTGTTCTTCTGGCTGGTATTCGCGGTGGGGTGCGGCCTGGGCTTTGCCCTCAAGGGCTGGGTGCTGGCCAAATCCAAACCCGCCGAACCGCCGGCGAAGAAGCAGACTTCCTAAACGTGTTTTGCTTGAAGGCCGGGCTATTCCTGAACGGCATTCCGCCGGGCGCCAAGATTCACGGATGGGCGGCTTAAAGTTTCGCGGCCAGTCGTTGCGAACAGCTTGCCGCGCTTCGACAACCGGCGTTTACTGCGTGCGTGCCGTGTGAGTTCATCCTCAGCCCAAACCGACCGGCCGCTCCAACGGAGGCTCTGGTTGTGAGTGGACGCCTGATTCCGCTGGCGCTGGTGCGGAATCCGCGCGCACGCCGTTATGTGCTTCGCCTCCAGCCGGACGGTGCCGCCAGGGTGACGATTCCGCGCGGCGGTTCGGCGGCGGAAGCCAAGAGATTTGCCGAACGCAACACTGCCTGGCTGGAGCGACAGTTTCAGCGCCTGGCCATGCATTCAAGCCGCCCGAAGGAATGGTTGATCGGCACACAGATTCTGTTTCGCGGTGTGCCAGTCAGCATCAAGGCGGGAAGGAACGGGGAGCGCGGCTTCATCCAATTGGGCGGAGAAATTGTGCGGGTCAGCGACGCCGAGGCTGACCTTCGCCCCGCGATCGAGCGACACTTGTGGCGGGTGGCCGCCACGGAACTGCCACCGCGAGTCCTGCACTATGCCGCGCTGCACCAATTGTCGGTGCGCCGCATCACCGTGCGCAACCAGAAATCGCGTTGGGGCTCCTGCTCGCGGCGCGGGACGATCTCCCTGAACTGGCGGCTCATCCAGACGCCATCCCAGGTCCAGGACTACATCGTGCTCCACGAACTTTGTCACCTTCGGGAAATGAATCACTCCGTCCGGTTTTGGCGGGAAGTGGAGCGGGTCTGCCCGGATTTCCAAGCGGCCGAACACTGGCTCAAGCAACATTCCCAACTGCTCAGATGACTCACGATCACCTTCATTCGTTTTCAGTCGAATCCGGGTTCAGCCGCCGTCTTCTGAGACGACTTTGAGTATAGCGGGGTAATGAATGTGGGTTAAATCGAGGTCCCTGCCAAATGAACTCATCCGAGTTTGTACCGCCGCATCCCCGTGTCCACCTCCTGTGCCCAGGCATCAATTCCGCCGCGCAGGCAGCGCACGTTCTGCAAACCGTGCCCCATGAAATACGCCGCCGCGTCCAGCGCGGTCTTACCCTGATGGTCCACGATCACCAGCGGACGGGTGTTGCTGCCTTCACCCATGATCTGCCGCATTGTGTCCTGCGACATCAGCACCGAGCCCTCGATATGCACGGCTTCAAATTCCTCGCGTGATCGCACGTCGAGTAAACGCACCGAGGCATCCTGCTGGCGCCACTCGGCCAGTTCGCGCGGCGCGATCAAGAGTTTGGCGTCCTGTTCGTGGCTGGACCGGATGTGCGCCAGCGCCTCGGCGGCGTCCAACCCACCGTTGCGCTCGCACACTTGCGCCAGGGTTTCGTCGGAACGAAAGCCGCAACTGCTGCACCCACCGATGTGATAGCGGCGGAACAACGCCCGCTGCGCGCCGGGAAAAGCCGCCAACACGTCGCTCATCGGCGAGTCGGCATTGATGATAGTCTCGCTGGTCATGCTCACTGGCAATTTGTACCCAACCGCTCGCGCTGTCCATGCCCGGCAAAGCACCTTCGGAGATTACTCATGTTCTTTGCCGCCTTGCCATAGCATCGGGAAGCTTGCGTCGGCTCGTGATGCTGGCGGGGCTTTTGTGGAGACAATGCCCTCGCAGAGTTCAGGGTTCAAACACCCGCACCCGGTAAAAGGCGTTCGTGCCGAAGTCGAGCGGGTGCGCCACGATGGCCGTGCGGTTCGATACGGAAAAGAACGGCGCGTTGGCGGGTGTGTTCAGGGGCGACCAATTTCCGGCCTCAAACAAACTTGTCGTGCGCTGAACCTCAAATCCGCGATTGGCGGGTTGCGGAATGACGATCTGCGCTGCGCCGTTGCTAAGAGCAATGGAAACACTCCACGCATCGAGCGCGTTGGTCGGGTTTGTACTGGTCAGGAATTCAAGGTAGTTGCTCGCGCCGTTGTCGTCCCAGTCATCGTCTGGCCCGCCGTTCGGGGCGTTGGTCGAGCCGAAGTAAGCAATTTGCCAATCGGCAAAGCTCTGGTAACCGGCCAGGTCGTTGGTAATCCACGCCGCCAGCAGATTGACCGCCTCCGGGTCCACCAGCGTGGTGGCCAGCGGCGGCATGTGGCCGGGCCCGAGTTTGGCGATGCGCTGGAACAGAATGGAATTGGCGAGCGAACCGGGCGCGATGACGCGGTGGTGGGGATCACCAAAATCATTGTGCAGCAAACCGTTGATGATGCCGGCTTGCGGGCCCGGCGTGCTGAGGCGCGCGTCCCAGCGCGAAGACACCAGACCACCGGGTTGATGACAGGATACACAGTTCGCCGCCAGATAAGAGCGGGCGCGGAATTCGAGGCTCACGTCCTCCCTGGCGGCAGGCGCGAGCGCCGGCAACAGGTGACGGTTCGTCACCTCATTGCTGAAATAGCCCGCCAACCGGAAGGCTTCGATCTGGTTGGTGATCGTGCCGTGATAATCGAAGTCACGATTCAGTTGCGCCGTGTTGAACCCGAGCGCGAAGCCACCTTGGGGCGTGTGACAGGCCAGGCACTCCGAGCGGCTGGGATAGTGCCACACTTGCGTGCGCAACGTGCCACCGTCATTGATTGTGAACGCTTCGTCCAGGCCGGCTTCCGGCACCAGCGTCGCGTTGTCCGCGGCGTCCCAGCGATAGGTCATCCCATAAACGCCGGTGGGATTGCGCACGAGCAAACGCGTTTCGAGCCGCTGGCGGGATGTCGCCACGCCATTGGTCAGTTCCAGTTCAAAGTGTTTGACCCAAACCGTGCCGGTGGGAAACGACCAATTGGCCGTGGGGTTGAACGTGATCGCAAGGTCGGTGTTCGGTACGGAGAACCAGCGCGACTTGATCGCGTTGTCGGACCAAAATGGAACGTTCAAATCGTACGGCACGATCCCCGGATTCGGGGTGAGTGAAACCAGATCACTGAACGCGCCGGTGTCAGTCAGGGTCGGTGGCAGCGGCGCGCCGGATGCGGTGGCGCTGTAAATGAGCCGCCCGATCTGGCCGTTGTTGATCTGCGCGATCAAAACGTCGCCATTGCTCGGGTCGGCGCCAAAGGCCACCGGTCCCGAAGCCCCCGCGATGCGCTGGAACGGAACGGTGTTGGTGCCGTCATAGCGCAGAAACCAGATGTTGCCGCTGGTGTAGTCGCCGAAGACATACGCACCGTAAAGCTGCGAGATGCGATTACCGCGATAAACGATGCCGCCGCTGACGGAGTTGCCCTGAAAGAGTCCACTGCCGTGCCCATAAGCCTGGATGGGGAAAGTCAAATCGGGCGGTGGATTCGTAAAAAGGTTGAGGCGCGTCGGGTAAAGGCTGCGGGCCAATAGATTGCCCTCATAGTAGGGCCAGCCGGCATGGGCGCCGTGGGTGATGACGCTCACTTCCTCGTACTGGTCCTGCCCCACGTCGGCTACGTAAAGGAATCCCGTGGCCGGATCGAAGGACATCCGCCAGGGGTTGCGATAGCCAATGGAATAAAACTCCGTGCGAATGGCGTCGGGATTGACCGGCGCGCCGTTGAACTGGGTCAGGCCGAGGTAGGGATTGTCCGCGGGCACGTGGTAGTTGGTGCTGTTGGCCGGATGCGGATTGGGCAGTGGATTCTCCGGACGCTTGTCCACGTCCAGGCGCAGAATGGCTGAGAAGAAATGATTGGTGATGATGCCAGCGTGTCCGGCGCCGTTGTATTGCGGGCCTTCGTCGCCGACCGAGGCATAAAGGTAGCCATCCGGGCCGAAATGCAGGTCGCCGCCATTGTGGTTGGCGGCCGTGTCGCGCTGGCGGATCAGGGATTGCTCGGTGGCCGGCAGACCTTGATTCGGATTGGTGGGCGAAACCTCGAAGCGCGAAATGCACTGATGGAGTCCGCTGCCCTGAGAAGTGGTCAGGTTGCGCGAATAGAAAACGTAGAAGTAGCCGTTGGCCGCGTAGTTTGGATGGAAGGCCAATCCCAGCAATCCGGACTCACTGCTCGTGACCACCGGAAGATTCATGAACACCGTGCGATTGGGACTCGCGAGATTAGTGATTACGACGATATTCCCGCCTTTCTCGAGAATGAACAGGCGATTGGTTTCGCCCGGCGGCGAAGCCATCCCGACCGGTTGGCTGAAGGTGAGGCCAGAAAAGGCATTGGTCACGCTGTAGCCAAACTGAGGCGGTTGAGCTGGGAGATGGGTGAGGGTGGTATTGGCCACCCGTTCCAAGGGGCCGTTCGCCAGCGTGGTCGAGCAACCCAAAGCCAGCAGGGAGCAAACAATAACAAGACGGCTTGTGACTGAATTCATGAGTGAAGCAACAGTGGCCCGGATGCGGCGGAAAGTCAAAAATCGGAGCGTCAAATTGTCCTGAGACTGGCGCTCATTCACTCATCGTGCGGTCTGTGGTGGGGCAGGCGATGCGCCTGTCCACAGGTCATGGCGACTGTCGGGCGCGGTAGAAAACAGCGGTGTCACCGCCGGGCGGTCGGTCTTCCAGCGTCGCTTCACCGGTCAGGTTCACGACATTGGTCACGAGCGTCCAGGATTGGAAGTTGGTGGTGCGTTCCACGACGTTTGTGCGGTGGGGGTTGCCGGCGAGAGTGGCGCGGAACACGCCGTCGCTCCAATCAGCCGCCTTGAACCGCAGCGGGTTTTCTTCGTGCGTGAGGGCGCAGTCGTCCACGCCATAAAGATGCCACTGGCCGCCGGCGCCCTGCAGGCGCACGAACACCGTCAGCGCCGAACCTTGGGACACGGCACTGGTGGCGAGCTGGGTGTAGCGCCGATGGCTGTACATCCGCGGGGTCCACACGACGCTGGTGGCGTTGGTATCCGTGCCGCCGGTCGGGTCAATACCCAGGCGAATGTGGATCAATCGGTCGCGGTTGTTCCACACGTCGTATTTCCAGGTGTCGTTCTCGCGCATCGCAGTCTGCACCCACGCGCTGAACGTGTAATCGCGTCCGGGCGTCAGGCCGGTGACACGTTGGTAGATGTAGCCATCGGAGGCAGAGCCGTTCACCGCTCCTTGCAGCAACCATCCGCCGCTGCGCGGTGTGAGTCCCCAAAACCAGCCGCCATCTGCCGCTTTGATGTCCACCGAACCGCCCGTCGTCCAGCCCACCACGGCGCGTGCCGGACCACTGCCCGAGCCGATTTCGAATCCTGGATTCGCCAAAAGATTAGTTCCGATCGGAAGTGTGCAGATTACATAGTCACGCGACACCGCCGGCCGATGGTCAAGCCGGCGCGATTGCACGCGGAAATGATACAGCGTGTGCGGCAGTAGGTTGGTCAGCGTCGCCTCATGCACCAGCCGCAATTCGCTGTTCGTCCAACCCAGCGTGTAAGGCGGGTGGTTCACGGCGTATTGCACCACGCTGTCAGCCGGGATATCCGTGTTCCACCGGATCGTGAGCGTGTTCGAGCCGCGGAACACTTCCGGCACGACCGGATCGCTGGTGATGCGCACTTGCGGTTGTGCGGCGCTGCCCGGGCTGGCCTCCTCCATGATCGTACCAGCAAGGTCAACGTTCGCGGCGGCCGGGCTGCCGTTCAGATACGCCTGACCGAAAGCGAAAGGATTCGAGGGATTCGCATAGACGGCATTGAACGTCCCGCCGCCATCACGGGTGACCTCGAGGTAATAGGTCTCGCCGGGAGTGAGCGGACATTCACCCGGCGGCCAGGCCACGATCATCTGCGGATCGGCGGTGACCCGGGCGGGTTTGCCGCGTTTGGTTGTTCCCACTTGAGCGCCGCCCGGTCCGCCTTCCAGCAGGCGCACGACGTAGGCCGCCACCGCCGGGTCTGCCAGCCAGAACGCCGCGCTGATGAGGTTCACGCCGCGCGCAATGAAAGTCTGGCCCACGCTCGTGGCACTGTTCCAGATCGTTCCACCGGGCCGCGCAAACAAGCCGGTGATCAGGCCATCGTCGTCCGACATGATGATCACACCCAGATCGCGGTCGAGAAAGGGCGTGGGCGTGCCGCCGTTGCCGAGCCAGAGGCAGCCGCCGGGCATGGGATCGGAAAAATCCGGACGCGGGTCCATCTGCATGATCACCGCCTTGGTCGCCACGGCCGGCGTGCGCAACCGCAGATAGTAGGTCTGCCCGGCTACCGTCGGCATCTGGCCGTAGCCGTAGATCAATCGTTGATCGCCTCCATTGCCGTAACTGCGGGCCACACCCACTTGCGCTCCGCCGGGGCCGCTTTCGTGAACCGTCACCGTACGCGCGAACGCGGTGTTCAGCGGATCGCGTAAATAAATCATCGTCACCGGCCCGTTGGCCTCGAAGGTCTGGCCGAATTCGTAATAACCCGTGTCGTCCCAGAAAGCGGGATAACCCCACATGGTGGCCTTGAGGCGCAAATCAACGGTGGGCGAAGAACCAACCGCGGGCACGGCCACATTGAACGCGAACGCCGGGCGCCACCACACGTCCCATGAGGCGAGAGTGTAGTTGCCGGCCGGGAGATTATCCATTTGGAAACGCCCGAACACGTCGCTCGCGGCATGGCCGCCCAGCGCGCTGTTGCCGTTGGCATTGGCGTTCAGTGCGAATTCATAATAGCCCACACCAAGAGGATTGCTCTGGTACTGGGCATACCAGTTTTGGTCACGGAGATAACCCACCAGGCTGCCGGCGTGGCAAGGGAACAGACCGAGGCCGGCGGCAACGATTGCGAAGAAGCTTTTTGAAAAATGCTGCATAAGCCTGAATCCATGCATGGTGCGGCCACGGCGCCCGCACCGCTGCACATATTGTTTCACCAGTGACTCCCCGAACGAAGGAGAAAGTGCGTTCAGAGCAAAAGCGTAGCGCGAACCAGAAACAAGATGCGCGAAACGACCAAGGCTTGACTATTGTTCGGAAGCCGTCGTTGCGAATCAAGCCGGCAACCGGCTGCGTGCCGCCCGAGCCGCCTTCACAAACTCCGCCGCGCGGCGCGTCAAATCCGCCCAGTCTTCCTGCTCCAGAATCTCTTTGGTGATCAGCGATGAGCCCGCGCCTACTGCCGCGCAGCCGGCCTTGAAGAAGTCGCCAATCGTATCCAAGTCCACCCCGCCCGTCGGGACCATTCTCAAGTGGGGCAGCGGCGCCTGTAGCGCCTTGATGTAATTCGCCCCCAGACCGTCAGCAGGAAAAATCTTTACAAAGTCGGCGCCGACTTCGTGAGCCAGTTGCGCTTCGGTGGGGGTGTAGGCGCCCAGCATCACGGCGCGTTGTGCGACATTCGCAATGTGCGCCAGTTCCGGCCGGCAGATTGGGCTGACGACGAATTGCGCGCCCGCGGCAATCGCCGTGCGGCAGGTCGTGACGTCCAACACCGTGCCCACGCCGATCAGCGCGCGGTCACCCAGTTTGTCGCTGACCTCGCGGATGGTGGCAATCGCGTCGGGCGTCGTCATGGTAATTTCGACGGCGATCACACCGCCCGCCAGCAGGGCCTCGGCAATGGGCAAAGCTTGGGAGGCCTTCCGGGCGCGCACCACCGCGATCACTCCGGGATCAACCAACTGGCGCAAAATGTCGCTCTTTGTTCGCATGATCTCGTCGGCGAATCTGGCAAAACTGTACGCGGCTGTCTGTATAAAGTTAGAATTTCATTTCCATCCGGCCGGAAGCCCGCAGAATAGTGGCCAGTCAAGCTATGAATTTGGACCTGACACAACGGCAAACCGTCACCGCATGGGTGGCGGAAGGATTGAAGCTTTCCGACATCCAGACGCGGCTTGCCGCCGAACTGGGACTCCGGCTCACTTACATGGAAGTGCGCCTGCTGGTGGACGACCTGAAACTGACGCTCAAGGATCCCGATCCGCCCAAACCGCCGGCCACCATTGGCTCGCCAAGTGACGCAGCCGCGAAACCCAATCCGCCGGAAGCCACCGCCGGGATGCCGGCTGCCGAACCGGCGTTGCCGGCGCCGGGCACCGGTCGCGTTGCGGTGACGGTGGACCATCTCGCGCGCCCAGGCGCGTTGGTCAGTGGCAAGGTCACGTTCAGCGACGGTAACCAGGCGGAATGGTATCTGGATCAGACCGGGCGTTTGGGCGTGATTCCGAAGCAACCAGGCTACAAACCCTCCGCCGGGGACGTGCAACAATTTCAAGTGGCGCTCCAGACGGAGTTGGCCCGGATGGGATTCTAAGGCCCTCCGCCGCGTCGGTGCGGATGCGTCGGTCGCCATCAACTTCTACGCTTCTGTTGCGGCCGGTGGAGTAAACAATTCAACCACGTGCCCGTCCGGATCGGATAGAAAAACCTGCCAGGCGCCATCCGGTCGCTGTTTGCGAGGGCGGAATTCCACGCCGACTTTCCTGAAATGCGCCTCCCACGCTGCCAAGTCGTCCACCTTCACGGCAAAATGGTTGCCACGCCGGCGGGAAAGCACCGGACCGAAACGTTCGCCGATGAGATGCAGTTCCTGGTTGGCGACCAACCGAAACCATGCGCCCTCGAAGGTGAAAGCCGGACGCGGGATCGGGGCCAGTTGCAGAACCTCGCGATAGAACGCGCTGCTTTTCTCGAGATCGGCGACATGCAACGCCACGTGATTGAGCTCCAGGATTTTCATCGTGGCGATTATGACGACTGCCGGGGTTGAATTCAATCGCCAGGAAACGGAGCGCGCCCGGCATCAGTTTCCGCGCACCCGGAGAAATCCTTGCGACCCGGTGATGGGCAGGGTCACGTTCTGAACCTCGGTTGTGACAATTCCGCTCCAGGCGGCGGCGGGCAGAGCCTCTGAGCGCTCCACCACATACGGCGGCGCACCACCGGTGAACGTCAGGTTCAAGTGGCCTCCGGTGCGCGTGATCGCCAGCGTCAGGGCCGGGACTACCGTCAACACCACGGCATCATAGGCCACCGTGTGGACCCCATTGCTGGCACTGAGCATCAGCGTGTAAACGCCGGGCGCGCTGAAGGTGGCGGTGGCGTTCGTGCGGCTGGCATCGTCAAACGCCACCGTGCCCGGGCCGGAATAAAGCTTCCACTGCACCACCGGTGGCGTCCCCGTGGATGCTATGTGGCCCGCCAGCGTCACGGGCTGCCCCAGCGGCACAGTGCGATCCACGCCCGCGTGAGCCTGCGGTGCTCCCGGTGACCGCGGACCTTCACTCGGCCCTGTCGTCTGGATGACTTCAAAGTTGGTGATGCTGACGCTTGAAAGATGGCTGAACGCGTTGGCTGGCCAGCGGTCGTCCGGCGTGACGGAGATGGAAAAGAAATTACCGTTGTCCGCCACCAACGCGCCGTATTTCTTGAGCGCCGTCAACACGGCTTTTTCCTGCTTGGTCCAGGTGGGAGGAATGACGAACGATGACTTCAACCGCAGGCGCTGGCCCATCGCGGGCACATTGGTTTCCGTGGCCGGAGTGCTGGAGGCGTAATGCGTCGCGGGATAAATGAATTCACGCCGGGAGCGCTTGACCACGATGCGGCAGGCATGTTCGATCACGCCGCGCTCGCCCTCATCAAACCGCACCAACGCAGGGAACATAGGCAAACCCGCGGCATCAGCGGACGTCCAGTAAAGCGGCCGCAGGCCGTTGGTGTTCAGATTGAACCGGGCGCCGTTACTGGCCTGCCAGTTCGCTCCCACGCGTTTGGCCTGCCAAGTTTCCCAAATCAACCCGCTGCCCGGTTGCACGATGATCGCGTGCCGGTCGCCACCCGTGCCGTTCACGTCCTCCTGCCATTGCGATAGCGTCAATGAGCCGGTCAACCGCGGCCAGGTTTCCACCGGCAGGTTGGACGGAATGGGGTAGGGGCTCGGGTCGGATTCATTGCCATAGAGCATAAAACTGATCGGCACCAGCGATTGCGAATCCGGCACCAACACGTAGTTCATTTCAAAGAAGGCGCGCAAGGTCCGCCGATCCGCCGCCAGATCCGCAACGATTTGGGCGATCATCGCGTCGGAGTTGGACAACACCGGCCGATGTGAAATGTCTTCATTCCAGGGATTGGTTGTTGGGAGGATTTGCATGGCCGAAACGATGGCATCGGCCTCCGAAGTGTTGAACAGCACGGCGTTGGTCACGAGTGGCAGGTTGCCAAGGATTCGACCTTCGTGGTTGATGCGCTGGGCGTCCGCCCGCCCTGCCACCAGCATCAACGCCATTGCCGCCAACCACCATCCTTGCTTCTTCATCGCCAAAAGTAATTCTGGCGGCAAGTCAGCAGAATCAACGCCAGTGACTCATGCCGGGCAACACGGTCGCCGATGCGGACACCCAACGCCGTCCGCAGTCTCCCCGGCCAGAAATGAGCATCTGATGCCCAAGAATCTGGCAGGGACCGAAGCCCAACCGGACTGGCGGGCCCAAACTTTCACCCGTTCGGTACAGGAGAATTCCATGGCCAAAAAGCTGCTATGAAGACTGGCTTGAATGGAGGCATCCGGGTTTGGCGGCGATCTTAACCACCCGACTGGTGGGATCACTCGCTTTCGGGCGACGGCGGCACAACCCCGATGCCGTCCGCCGGCGAAGTTTGCTGAACAGGTTTGCTGAACAGTTATCATGAATACGGAGAATTCATTCCGATGCAGCCATACAGTCGTCGGCCTGCTTGGCCTGGCCTGCTGGCTCGCGATCCCGAGGTCAGGCTACGCCGACAGCAACCCCGCGCTCACACCACCCGGCATCGAGGTGGTGACGACGGTTCATGCCGTGCCGGTGCCGCAAGTGATCACCAATCGCATCGAGGTGTATGTACCCACGAATACTTTCATCAGTGTTTATCGCACCAATGTGTATCCGGCCTATCGCACCAATGTAGTCGTGGTTTTCCAAACCAATTTGTTGACGCAGACGTTGACAAACACCGTCGTGGTAGCTCTGACGCAAACCAATCGGGTGACCCGTTATCACACCAACCTGCATACCCTGACCCTGACCAACTGGGAGCCCGTGCTGGTGTTCAAGACCAACTGGATCACACAGCCGGCTACGAACGAGGTTCAGGTGGATGTGTCGGCGCGTCGGCCCGAATCGCCGTCGCCCGCAAGCGCAGACCCGACGAGGGTGTCGGTGGCCGTTGGCGGCGGCTATACGCTGGAAGCCAGCCGCACCGCCAAAGCGCCGGCTAATGACCAGGTGGAAATCAGCTTGAGATTGAAATCCGGCAGCAGCAGCAGTCCGGCCTTCTCGGCCTTCGAATGGCAGGTGCAACGCACGGACGGCTCCGTCCTGTTGTTTGGACAAGGACCGGAGTTCAAACGTGATCTGCCGCTGGGCAGTTACAAAGTGGAGTTGCGTGCCCGCACCAGTGACCATGCGCCAGCGCTGCGCATCCGGGGCAATTTTGAACTCACGCGCGACAAGATCATCCAGCAGCAGTCGGCCGGGTTGGCGGACGCGCGTTGACGGGAAATAGAACCTTGTGCCGAACAGCCGCCGCGCATCACAGTCGCCGCCCGGTTGGTAATAAAAGTGGGGTGCGCTATTTCTCCACCGGCGGATTCAGCAGGAAGAGAATCATGTTCCGGAAATCTTCGTCCGGCATTTGTTCCAAACCTTCGGGCATCACGGACAATTCACTCACGCGCATTTGCGCGATTTCCGAGCGGGCAACGATTTCTTCTTTCGGACCTGACGCCAGCAGCTTCACGTGCGCGGCGCTGTCCTCGACCAAACGCCCGCTCACAATTCGGCCATCCTGGGTTTCGATCTCCACGTTCTCAAATCCTTTGCCGATCACTTGATTCGGATCAATCACGTTGGCCAGCAACGCGTCGAGCGTCGAGCGGCCCGAACCGGTCAGGTCCGGTCCCACGTCTGCGCCTTCGCCATTCAGCTTGTGGCAAACCAGGCAATGCTGCTTCGTCAATTCGCGCCCGGCTTGCAAGTCTGGTTCGCCGCCGCTCAAGATCATTTGCTTCCTCGCCTCAATGATCTTCTGTTTGTCGGCATCGGTGGACCGGACGCGGCCAATGCTCTGCTCGAAGCGGCGCCGCAATCCCTCGTCATCAGCCCGAACGAACGAGGCCAGCGCGCGAATCGTGGTTGCGGAAAGCTCGCTGGCGGAGATGACCTGGCGTTCCACCGCGGAAAGAAGATTGCCCGCCCAGCGTGAGCGTGAGGTGAGCGTTTCGCCCGCCACCTGTCGCACGCCGGGGCTGAAGGTCTTCCAGCGTTCAATGAGGTCCTGGCCCACTGTGTCGCCACCGATCTCACTCAAGGCGCGAAGGGCTTCGATGACAAGAGTATCCGGATTCTGGGGCGTGACCAGTTTGAGGGCGGCGTCGCGCGCGGCGGGCGACTTGAGTTTCGCGAGGGTTTGAATCGCCTTGGCGCGTTCGTTGAGGCCGGCGTTGCGGTCGTTGACCATGGCGAACATCTGCTGAATCGCACCCGCCTCGCCCCACAACGCGCCGAGTTGCCGGGTGCGTTCGACGATGGTGCTGTTCGCGCTCGCGGCAAGTTTGTTCAACAGCGCGGAGCTGTCCACCGTGGGCAGGAACGCCTGGCCTTTCTGACCTTCGAGCAAACCATCGAGCGCGGCGGTCGTCAGTTCGGCGCTGCTGTCCGCGATCCGTGCAAGGAAATCCATGGCCAGATTGAGTTTGGCGGCGTCCCGCGTGTCGCAAATCCGGCGCATGGCTTTGCGGGTGAGGATGCCGCTCAAGGGCAGCGTGGCCGGGCCGTTCTCCGCGAGCCAGTCCAAGCCGGGCTGCGGATTGTGCGCCAGCAACGGCTCGCTCGCGTGCCAGATCATGTAGGGCAACAGCGGGTCTTTGGCGTCGGCGGAGGATTTGATGAGTGCGGCCAGCACTCCGCCAACCGGCGCCTCGGTATAAACGCCATCGTTCACCGTCAACGCGCCGGCAACGAATCGGCGCACAGCCGTGGCGACCGCAAGCCGTACGCGCGGGTCCGCATCCGCAGCCAGCTTCTCGAGGGTGGAAATCGCCTCCGCCGAATAATCTTCCAACGCAATAATGTGCCAGGCGGCCATCCATTTTCTCAGCCACATTTCCGGCACGACAACACTTTCAGACCAGTAAATCCAACGTGGAACTCCTGAGCCGTATGCCTGCATGGTCCAAAACGCCGCCAGGCTTGCCTCCAGCGATTTCTTGCCATCCAGTGTGTTCAGCAAGGCAGGATGAACGCCAGGTTCGGTTGGCCCACCACGTCCTCGCCGGGCGGACAACCGCTGTTGGAGAATCCGCTGCGCCATGCGCCGCTGCCACACGTTCGGGTGATTGAACAACTCCACCAGATTTGTCCCGCCCAACTTGCTGAAATCCATCTTAACCTCCGGCCGCGGCGGAATCGTCTTCCCAGCTTCCTTCCCCACATAGACCACCCGCCAAATCCGTCCATGTTCACGGTCCACGCCTTCGGGATCGGCCATCGCGTTTTGATAGCACGGATACTTGTCATACCAATCCGCAATCCACAGCGCGCCGTCCGGGCCGACCTGCTGGCTCACCGGTCGAAACCAGCCGTCGCTCGTCGTGAGAAAATCCTTTTCCGCGACGGCCTTGAAGCTCGACCCGTTCGGAATCAAGCGATCGTGGTTGATGGCGTTCTGGTGGATGTTCCCCATGAATACGCGCCCGCGATATTCCTCCGGGAACTGGTCGCCCTGGTAAATGCAGATGCCGCAGTAGGCCGCCATGTGATGTTTGTGGTCCACGATGCTGGGCAGCAGTTCGTAGGTGTAAGGATTCGATGGAGCGCCCGCCTGCCGTTGATACGAGCCGCCCGGCGCGATATGAAACAGGTGATCAATTACGCACGCGCTGACGAAAGCATTGCCGTAACGGTCGAAGTCCACGCCCCACGGATTGCTCGTGCCCTCGGCGAAGACCTCGAACTTCTTCGTGCGTGGATGGAAGCGCGCTACTGCGGCGTTCATGATTACGCCGGGCTCGGTGGCTTCGGGAATTTTCACTTTGGAATGAGTGAACACGCCATGGGTCATGTAGAGCCAGCCGTCGGGTCCCCAGGTGAATCCGTTGAGCAACTCGTGCCGGTCTTCCAAACCAAAACCCGTCAGCAGAATCTCGCGCCTGTCCACGCGGTCGTCGTGATTGGTGTCCTGCAAGAAAAGCAGATGCGGCGCCTGCCCAACATAGACGCCGCCGTTGCCGAGCAACAGGCCGGTGGCGAGATTCAAGCCGTCGGCGAACACGGTTACTTTGTCCGCGCGGCCATCGTTGTTCGTGTCCTCCAGAATCTTGATGCGGTCGCGCGGTTTCTCGCCGGGCTTCGCGCCCATCGGATACTCGTGCAACTCCAACACCCACAAACGTCCGCGCTCGTCCCAGGTCATGGCGACGGGATTGACCACGTCCGGTTCCGCGGCGAAAATGCGTGCTTCAAATCCCTCGTGCAGCACGAATTTCTTCTCAGCCTCGGCCGGGGCGAGAGCGGGCGTGGGCGCCGGAGCATAAACACCGGTCAGTTGTTTGCCGGCAGGGATGGCCACATCATAACTCGCCAGCAACATGGCAACTGGGAGGACAAATCTCCAACGTCGCCAACGCAAAGGAGCGCGGACAGCCTTGTCCGCGTGTTCCGCATTGACAGTTCGCGCGGACATGGCTGTTCGCGTTCCGGGAGAGAATGTTTCGGCCATGGTGATGGGAAAGTAACTCGGTTTCATCGGGATCACTGGCTGGCATTGTGCAAGTCTTGATTCTCCGGGCCAGAAGAATTTTCCTTTTCCATCTGGAGGAAACCTCGTTCATCCTGAGGAAGCATGAAAGCAGTCATTCTGGCCGCCGGCAAGGGCACGCGCATGAAGGAACTCACCAACGAGCTTCCCAAACCCATGCTCAAGGTGCAGGGCCGGCCCATACTCGAACATATCGTCACCGGGATCCTCAGCGCGGGCGTGCGGGACATCTTTATCGTCACGGGCTTTCGCGCGGAAGTGATCGAGAAACACTTCGCCGACGGCGCGAAGTGGAACGCCAGAATCTCTTTTGGCCGGCAGGAGGTCCAGAACGGCACAGGCAAAGCGCCGGAAGTGGCGAAGGCCTTCGTGGGTGATTCGCCGTTCCTCCTGACCTACGGCGACATTCTGGTGAAGCCAGAGACGTATCAGCAGATGGTTCAGCGGTTCGCGGAAGACAATTACTCTGGCGTTATCACCGTCACGCGCGGTGAGGACGTGACCCACGGTGGACTGAACTTCTTTGACGAACAATTTTGCCTGAAACGATTGATCGAGAAACCCTCGCGGGAGCAACTGGAACAACTGCGTCGCGAGGGCTGGCTCAAACCCGGCGATCCCGTTTGGTACAACGCCGGCATCTACATCTTCCAGCCCTTGGTCTTCGAGTTCACGGCCAGGCTGGCGAAATCGCCGCGCGGCGAATATGAATTGACCGATGCCGTCATCGCCATGCTCGGCGCCAGGCACAGAATCGCCGGCCTGGAAATTCAGGGCCGCTGGGTGGATGTGCGCGATCCCGAGGTGCTGACGGCACTGGAGCGCGAGTCTGCGGACTGAAACTTCCCGCGCCAGCCGGTTGTTTGATCACCATTTTTGGGTGGCGTAGAGCGATTCTGAATTAAAGGATTGGCAAGCGGACAAACCTCCGTATCGTGAGTCGCACAAATTTTTACGATATAGACTTATGGCCAGAACTGAACGCACCCACATCCGCAATCGCGAAGACCTCTCCGAAATGCCCGAATGGATGAAGGAAAAGCAGTGCCCGCACAAAAAGAAATACATGGCGGGCAAACGCATCCAACCGAAAAACCTGACCGGCAAGGAGAAGCTCACTTACATTGTGGATGAAGTATTTCTCGCCTACAACTCCGCCCGGCTCAAGGAAGCCTGCCAGTTGTTCTCGGAACGCATGCTCGCCCCGGACGTGACCATTGGCATGAGCATTTCCGGCGCGCTCACCCCCGCGGGGCTCGGTTGCTCGTCCATCATTCCGCTCATCAAAGCCGGATTCGTGGACTGGATCGTCTCCACCGGTGCGAACCTGTATCACGACCTCCACTTCGCGCTCAATTACCCCGTTCATGCCGGCAGCTTCAAATTCGACGACACCGACTTGCGGGACAACGACCTCGTGCGCATCTACGACGTGGTGATTCCCTACTCCGACGGTCTGATGACCACGGACGATTTGCTGCGCGAGATGTTCATGCAGCCGGAGTTTCAGAAGGAGATGGGCAGTGCCGAACTGCATCACCTCATCGGCCGGTACGCCGCCGAATGGGAACGCAAGAACCAGCTCAAGGACGTGTCCGTGATGGCGGCCGCCTACCGCGCCGGCGTGCCGTGTTACACCAGTTCGCCGGGCGACTCGACCATCGGCATGAACGTCGCCGGCGTGGAATTGCGCGGCTGCAAACTCCGCGTCAACCCGAGCATTGACGTGAATGAAACCACCGCCTTTGTGTTGGCCGCGAAGCGCGGCGGCGGCCGCAGCGGCGTGGTGTTGTGGGGTGGCGGCAGCCCGAAGAATTTCATGCTCCAGACCGAGCCGCAAATCCAGGAAGTGTTGCGCATCAAGGAATTTGGCCAGGACTTCTTCATCCAGGTCACGGATGCGCGGCCCGACACCGGCGGTCTCTCCGGCGCCACGCCCAGTGAAGCCGTGAGTTGGGGCAAGGTGGACCCCACGAAGCTGCCCGATGCGGTCGTTTGCTACACGGACACCACCATCGCCATGCCGATTTTCACCCATTACGCCCTGGCCAAACACAAACCGCGCAAGCTCAAACGGCTTTACGACCAGCGCGGCAAAATGATCAAGGCGCTGACCAAGGAATACTTCGCCCACAATCAAGTGAAGATGATTGATGGCAGCGATCCGGTGCTTTAGCGACCCGGCGCCACGCCAGGCGCTCCACGGTTGGTGCGGCGGGTCGGGCCGCCGGCCCTTGGGTTGGCTGGCTGCGGCTGGTTGGCGTTGGGATGAATTGCAGGTAAGCGCATGAACCAATGAAAACACCTCGCTCCTTCAACCACGTTCCGCTCCTCACCGCGTTCTGTCTGCTCTGGGTCGCGGCCAATCCGGTTTCCGGACAACACTCCCAACTGTGGGGCGAACGCGGCGCCAAGTGGACTCCGCAAAGCCGGTTGCCGGATTTCTCCTTTGCCGGCTACCAACGCGGTGAAAAACCGCTGCCTACCGTGCCGCGCGGGGTGAGCGTCAAGGATTTCGGCGCCAAAGGCGATGGCGAGACGGACGACACCGCCGCCTTCCTCAAAGCACTGGCCGAAGTGAAGTCCGGCGCCATCGAAGTGCCGCCGGGCCGTTATCGCATCACGGGACTGCTGGAGATCACCCGGCCCCATGTCGTCCTGCGCGGCGCAGGGCCGGAGCAGACCGTGCTCTTCTTTCCGAAGCCATTGAACGACATCAAGCCGAACTGGGGCGCCACGACCACGGGCCAGAAGACCTCGAACTACTCCTGGTCCGGCGGTTTCGTCACCGTGCGGGGTAGTTTTCAGTCGAAGAAACTCACGGACATCACCGGCACGGCGAAGCGCGGCGATCAAGTGGTCACCGTCGCATCTGCGGCCAATCTGCGCGTGGGACAAGAAATCGAAGTCTATCAATCCGACACACCCGACAACACCCTGGCGGTACATCTGTATGGCGGGGACGCCGGGCCGGTGGAGAATCTCAATGGGCGGGCACGCGTATCGTTGGTCAGTCGCATCACCGCGATCAGCGGCGACCGCGTGACCCTGGACCGGCCCTTGCGCTGTGATTTGCGGCCGGAATGGCAGCCGCAATTGCGCACCTTCGCGCCGAGCGTTACCGAGAGCGGTGTGGAACACCTCACGTTCGAGTATCCGCTGACGCCCTACCGGGGTCACTTCACGGAACTCGGCTTCAACCCCATTGCGCTGAGTGGCGTCGCCCATTGCTGGGTGCGGAACGTGCGCGTCGTCAACGCGGACAGCGGACCGTTCGTCAGCGGTGCCTTCAACACCGTGGATGGGCTGGTGTTGGAATCCGCCCGCCCGCGCGACAAACAGGATTGCGACGGCCATCATGGCGTCTCCCTCGGCGGCACGGACAATCTGCTCACCAACTTCGATCTCCGCACCCGTTTCATCCATGACCTCACCGTCAGCGGTTTCTGCTCCGGCAACGTGATCTCGCGGGGCCGCGGCGCGGACCTGAGCCTGGATCATCATCGCTATGCGCCAAACGAGAATCTGTTCACCGACCTCGATGCCGGCGCCGGCACGCGGCTGTGGAAATGCGGCGGCGGCGCGGCCCTGGGCCAACACTGCGGCGCCCGCGGCACCTTCTGGAACATCCGCTCCGCCCGCCCTTTGAGCTACCCGCCCGCCGGCTTCGGGCCGCCCGTGATCAACCTTGTGGGATTGGAAACCGCGCAACCATCGGAAACGAATCTGGCAGGGAAATGGTTCGAAGCCATTCCGCCCGCGCAACTGCAGCCGCAAAACCTGCACGCGGCGCAACTCCAACGCCGATTGGGTGGCCGGACCAGCCGCTGAACCCTGCCCCCGAACCGCCGCTCGGAGCGCGGACAGCTTTGTCCGCGCGAACCACTGTACCGGAACTCGCGGACATAGCCGCCGACGTCAGGAGGCGGACAACGCTGCAACCCAGGGGAATCCGCTTCACGTCGGCGGCTACGGTTCGGGGGTTCCCAGCGCGAACCTGGGTGGGGAAAATCTCATCCATCCAGCGGGCTCCGCACCCCCAGCCCCGGCTTCTGCATCACATGCGTGTAAAGCTGCGTCGTCGCCACGTCCTTGTGCCCCAACAAATCCTGCACCGTGCGGATGTCCGTGCCGCCCTCCAGCAGATGCGTCGCGAACGAATGCCGCAACGTGTGCGGTGTCGCCCGCTTGTTCAGCTTCGCCCGTGCGCACGCCGCCTTCATCGCCCGCTGCAAGTTTTCCGGCAGCACATGATGCCGCCACCGCCCGCTCCCATGCGCCGGCGCATCCGGCCGCACCCGGCCCTTCGTCAATGACCAACCCGGAAACACCCACTGCCACGGCCACTCCCGCGGCGCGCTCGGATACTTCCGCGCCAACCCCTCCGGCAGCCACACCCCCGCATAGCCCGACTTCACATCCCCCTCCCATTGTCCCCGCACTCGCTGCAGGTGCTCCGTGAGCGCCGTCCGCAAGGACTCCGGCACCATCGTCACCCGATCCTTGAAACCTTTACCATTCCGCACCACGATCTGATTCCGCTCCAGGTCCAAATCCTTCACCCGCAAGCGCAGTAATTCCATCAGGCGCAGTCCGCTCCCGTAGAGCAGCCGCAACGGCAGCGCGTAATCCGCCTCCACCGCCTCCAGCACCCGCGCCACCTCCGTCCGGCTCAACACCTCCGGCACCCGCGCCGGGCGGTGCGCCCGCGCAAAATCCCCCAACTCCCCCAGCGGCCGATGCAGCACTTCGGCGTAAAGGAAGATCAACGCGTTCAACGCCTGATTCTGCGTGGCCGCCGCCACCCGCCCCGCCGTGGCCAGATGCGTCAAATAAGCCGTCACCGCCGCCGCACCCAAGTCTTTGGGATGCCGCCAGGCCGTCGCGCCCGCCACCCCGGGCCGTTTGTGAAACCGCAGGAACCGCACGACCCATTGCCAGTAGGCCTCCTCGGTGCGGCTGGAATAATGGAAGAACCGCATGACCTCGTGGACCTGCTGGCGCAACGGGAGCTTGGGATTGGGTTGCAGCCGCCCCAGGGGCCGCTGTCGCTTTTGCCGCGTGCTAGGCGACAAAAACCGGGGCTGCTCCGGGGAGCTCATGGCTTGACAAGGGGTTGCATGATGGTCAATTCTTGCCGCAAATGATATGGCGACAAACACCCCAATGCAACTGTCGCTCACTTAAATGTTAGACCACATGCCGCGCTCATTGTCGTAATGCCACGATGAAAACATTCCTAAAAGAGCAGCTAAGAGCGCTGCTGTGGGGATCACTGCTAGTGCTGCTAGGATGGCTGCTGCTACCTGCCACCAATGAGTCGCTTTCCGCATTGCAAAAGACCATACTGAATACGCTATCCCCAAAAGCACTATTAGGATTATCAGTGTCACTAGGTTTAGTTGCGACTCTGTCATGGGCATACACTTTCTGGATTCGCCATTCGTTTTCTGCTGAGTATCGCAAGAAGGCATATCCCAGAGACGCCAGCGGTTTGAGATATGACCGAAAAGATGGCACATGGATTTGTCCACGCTGTTTTGATAGAAGAGAGATCAGTCCGCTTACCATACGGCAGTGCGGAGAGCACACGCACGCCGAGTGTCGTGTTGCGGATTGCCACTACTACTTGCCGCAGAAGGTGAAGATTGGAGATGTCAAAGATGTGGCGCTGCACCGAATCTGGCTTCCGCCTTTTGGGTTCGGTGCGCGGTGGCTTTTTGTGAGTTCATTTCGTGTCCTTTGGTTTTAGGTTTTCGACGCCAGATCGGTGAGCTCACCTCTGAGGTAATCCGACAAGGAGTTTTTTAACTTTTCTTCGCCGGGTTTTTCCAGGGGCTTTTCCCCAGTTCCACGCGGTCCAACAACGCCACCACGGGACTGCCCGCCTGCCGCAACGCCGCCTCATACCGCGCCTCGTCATACGGTTGGCGGTCCTGCCAGCAGCGCCAGATCACCCGTTGCCACTTGTAGGCCAGCGCCCGCACCGCCGTGTGATGCGGAGCGCCTTTGCTCCGCTGTTGCAGATAAAACGCCCCCGCCCACCGACTCCACAAAATGCTTTCCTTGGCATACTCGTGGAAGCTTTGCCGGTGAAACTTCGGGCAGCAGTAGCGCCGGTGAATCCGCTCGCTCCCGCCGCTGCGTTTGGTCACCGGCGCCACGCCCGTGTAGCATTGCACTTGCGCGGCACTGGCGGCGAACCGCTCGCGATCCGCCCCCAGGCTGGCCAAGAGCCGCGGCCCCAACACCGGCCCGGCCCCCGGCAGGCTCGCGAAGATGGCCCGATCCGGATGCGCCGCATACGCCGCCGCAATCTGCCGATCAAACTCGGCGATCGTCCGCACCACCGCTTGCAACTCGCGCGCGAGCAGTTGCACGCGCAGCACGAAGCTGCCGATCACGGCGGTCTCGTCGGTCACCGGCACGGCCCGTTGGAGCAGCGCCAGGCGCGCCTCCAGCAACGTGGTGCTCCGGCTGCCCTGGAGGTGATAGAACTGTTTCACCGTCGCCGGCTTCGCCTTTTGTACCGCGCCCAGGCTCGGCCATTTGAGCAGGAACGCGGTGGCCAGCGGCCGCCACAGGTCTTCGCCGCACAGCGTGAGGGCCTGCGGAAAATACTGTTTTAACAGGGCGATCAGGCGGTTGCCCAACGCCGTGCGCTCGTCCACCACCGCGCGGCGATGGGCCACGAGTTGTTGCACCGCCCGGGTCTCGCTGTCCTGCGGCGCCCAGACCGGGAGCTGCGCGTGATGGTTCAACAACAGGTCGGCGAGGAACTCGGCGTCCTTCGTGTCATCCTTGGCCCGGCTGGTCACAAACGCCTCGCGATACTTCTGCAACGTGAGCGGGTTGATCGGATGCAGGGTGATCCAAGCGTAGGCCTCCAGGAACGGAATGAGATGGACGGCCGGTTGTTCGAGACACAAGCCGACGCGGGCGGCGGGATGTTGCTGCCGCAGTTGGGCCAGCCATTCGCACAGCGCCTCGGGGGCGGTGGCCACGACGGCGGTGCGGCGCTGGCCGGTGGCGGGTTCGATCAGGCACAGGTCGGCCTTTTGGTCGGCGCGATCCAGGCCCAGGATCAGGTCATAGGGAGCAGGAGTCACGAGTTGCCTTTCGTTGATGTGTGTGTGTGCTTCCCGCGGGCTTGACCTGGCGACGCCAATATAGAAGAGTCGTTGCTGAGTTAGCAGACGCCCTCTCGAGTAGTCGTTGGGGGTCAAGCCCCGCCCGACGGGCCGGTCGGTAAGCTCAAAGTCGTTCAAGCGACTGGTCGTTCGCAGACCTGGCCCGCCGGGGCGGGAAACCGGTTCAGGGATAAAACAGATGACAAACCGTGGCCATCGGAAATCCCGCGCCGCGTTCGCGGCGACGAAGTTATTCACCGTCGGTGCGGCGGGGGATTCCCGGCGGCCCACCGCCCCGCCGTTGAATAACTTCGGATAACCTATATTCGTCGTTAGGCATCATGAGTGCGCTCTCAGCCAAAGACCTTAAGAAGTATCACGGCCGACCATCGCTCAGATTGGTTGACCCTGAATCTTTGGCGGCACTAGAGCAATCCCGGAAGATTGAGGTGTTGTCCCTGAACCATTTTCACCGGATTCGTTCACTCGAACCATTGAGTTCTCTGACGAACTTGCGTGCGCTTTTCCTAACTACGACGAATGGGTGGGATGGCACGAACCGCCACCTCTTGGTTGAGACGTTCGAGCCGCTGGTTGCCTTGCGGCGGCTGGAGATAGTTCAGATACTTGGCGTCGTCCCCGAGCGCGATCGTTTGCAGCCATTGAGTCGGATGCCTAGCTTGGAAAAATTGTCCATCGGGAACACGAGTTTTTACCAGCTAGAAGATTTTGCGGGGCTTTCGGTCGCGTTGCCGCGTGCGAGGGGGAGTTTACAGCCGATTTACCAGATGAACTTTATCAGTAGATGCCGGCGGTGTAAGAAGCATGCACTACTGTTTCTTGCTGGCGCGAAGCAGCGGTCGCCTCGCTATGTCTGTCCCGCCTGCGGCAAGAAGAAGATTATTTCTCATCTTCAGCGTTGGAATAGCGCCGGGGGTGTTCCGCAGTATGACGCGCCGGAAAAGTTGGGCGTCGCAGACCTCATGGATACGTTCGGAAATCCAAATGCTACGTGATATGATGCC